>CAVUEI010000001.1:0-1112880 GCA_963740535.1 uncultured Acidimicrobiaceae bacterium | reverse complement strand
GCAGCCGGTCTTTAACAAGCCGTTTCGGTGTCTGCGCCGTACCTCTATGATGGAGCGCACTTATCCAGACGAGCTGAGACACCTGGGTCGACGACGCTCACCAACCGGCCGCAAGGCACGGTGGCAAGGCCAGGATCGATAAGGAGACCACCATGGTGTCGAAGACACTCGTGTCCCTCGACGTGTGGCTTGCTGAGGCGGAAGCGGTGCTCGCCGAACAGCGGAACCATCCCATCTCCGCAACCTCGGCGTATGGAGACCGGAACGATGAGGCCGTGCAGCTCTCGCTCTTCGAGCGTGAGCTGTGATGGCCAAGAACATCCCCGATCTGCTTCAGTGCCGGCTGTACCGCGCGATCCCTCAGCCGTTTGACGGCTCGGCTTCGACGATGGAGGGGAATGAGTTCGCCTTCGAATCGAGCCACTCCCGAAGGTGGGCGGTGGCGCGGACGTCGTCCTCGTTGTAGTCGAGGATCCATCGTCGGGCCGCGGCGCGAACGGCCTCGTCCTCATCGGATGTGGCCTCGAGGTAGCGGACCATGGCCAGATCGCCGCCGACGTCATCGCCGCGCCAGGCGAACCCGGCCAGCGGGGCGATCGTCTTGAGACCATTGCTCGGGAGTCCGGTGATGAGCTGATCTCTTGACGACCGGGAGCAGGTCGACCCATTGCTCGGATCGGATGAAGTCATCGACCTCGTCCTCGACGCCCGCAGCGTGCTGCGAGGCGGCGCAGCTGTCCGTTCTCGGCGCCCTGGCTGTAGCAGTAGGCGTGGAACGAGGCTCCGTTTCGTTCCGCCTCGGTCCGGAGCTCCGTGAACCACTCCCAGAATGCCAGGAACGCCTCGATCTCCCCGGCCGTGATGTCGGGGTTCCACGAGACGAAGGGTTGTACTCGGACGTCACGGCGCCGGACGGGTCACGCACGTTGAGCAGCGCGCCCCAGAGGTAGCAGCCGTCGTTCACGCTCTCCATGTCGACGTCGACCTCGATGTCGGCCCGGGGCACGACGACCTGGTCGACCCCTCGCCGGCGGTGGGCCGGGTGGTGGCTGATCAGGGCCCGCGCGTTGTCGATCTGCTGGGGGAGATCGCCGAGGCCGGCGTCGCTGAAGCTGGCCGTGAGCGGGTCGAGGCGGGCGAGCATCGGCGACGGTGCAGATGCCCTCGGCCACCAGCCGCTCCGCCTGCTTCGGTCGCCCGGCCAGCAGGTCCGTCACGGGAGTCGACGGATCCGCCGTGCGTGCCTTGTCCTCGAGGTGCTGCAGGTCCACCCCCGCCGCGATGAGCCGGGCCGTGGCGGAGTCCAGCGCCGCCAGCTGCTCCAAGGTGGTGACCCCTCGGGCGTGGTACTTGCGCCGCTTTCCGATCGTCATCCCCGGCAGGACGCTGATGTCACCCGACGCCTCCATCTGTTCGAAGCACCACTCCTGCCAGCCACACCCGTCACACTCGGACACGGCGATCGGCTCGGCCAGGAGCGGTGCCGTGGGATCCGACAGGTGCACCACTGAGGCGTCGATCACCGACGAGGCGGTGGGCGAACTCGAGGTCGTAGACCTCCATGGTCGACAGTGCCTGCGGCGGCGGGTCGTCGATCCACTCGGAGGGTCGCCACAGGGGCAGGTCGAGGTCGTACCAGACGACCCGCTCCTCCCGGCCCACGATTGCGGCCCAACGGCCCAGCGCGGAGGCATGGCCGCACGCCTCGAGCAGGCGCTGGTAGTGGGCCAGCTGGAGGAGATCGGGCCAGCGCCACCTGGCCTGCAGCTCGGTGTCCGGGTCGGCGGGACCGGTCGAAGAGCGACCCGAGCGCCGAGGTGATGGCACCCTCCGCGTCGTCCTTGGCCTTGGGATCGAGCGTCTTGTGGTGCTTCACGTCGAGCGGCAGATAGCCGCGGTCCAGGGTCCCCGGCGTGAAGGCGTCGGCGCGGAGGAGCAGGTCGGGCTCGCCGACCCGGAGTCCCAACCGATCGACGGGCAACCGGCCACCGATCACGAGCGGGACGCCGCGCGCCAGCGCAGCGAGGGTCGCGGCCTCCCGGGCGCGTGGGCGGAAGGTCTCGGTCGACGACAACGGCGTCAGGAATCGAGGTTGCCAGCAGCTCGAAGACGTCGGCCTCGAAGTCTCGCCCCTCCCCCCGCAGCATCGAATAGAACGCCGAAGTGGGCAGCGGCTCGCACGGACGCAGGATGTCGAGCTGCACCGCCTCGGGACAGCGCATGGCCGTGTAGGCGCCCTGTGGGGGCACCTCGCTCACAACAACGTCCGGCAGAGGACTCGACATGGGACGAAGGCTACGGGGTGCCTGTGTCAGCGGAGGTGGACTCAGGGCCGTGCAGGCGGAGGAACTCCTCGACGGCATCGAGCTCGCCCGGCAACAGGCCGGTGTCGGACTCGGGTGCGATGAGGAGGCTCGGGACGGAGAGGCCGGCTGCCCACTCCTGGGCGTTTCTGCCGATCTCTAAGGGGAATGTTAGAAAGCGAGTCGGGATGACATAACCATCTTCTAACGTCTTCTAAGGCTATATTTAGAATCCAGGCAAGCCGGTTAGCAGGGAAGACATGAACAAAACGGGACAACCCCTACACCCCGGGAGCGGGGAGCAAGCCGCGAACCCTGGCCGGGCGCGACCAGGACCTCGAGTCCTTCCAGTCCCTGGTCGAGCGGCTCGATGCGGGGACCTACGAGCGCAGCCTCATCTACACCGGGCTCCGGGGGGTGGGGAAGACGGTCCTCCTCATGGAGTTCGACGTCCTGGCCACCGAGGCCGGGTGGGCCACCACCGACGTGCAGGAGGTGGGCCCGAAGCCCGACTTCCGGTCCACCTTCGCCCGCATGGCCGCCCGGCTGCTGGTCAACATGAGCCGCCGGCACCGGGCCAAGCAGCGGATCGAGCGGGCGCTCGCGGTGGTGAAGGCCTTCAGCATCGCCATCCCCGGGGCGGTTGAGCTCAAGCTCGACGTGGAGGCGGCCTCGGGCGTCGCCGACTCGGGCGATCCCGAGCAGGACCTGGCCGACCTCTTCCGCGAGATCGGCGAGGTGGCGCGGGCCAACCGCATGGGGGCGCTCTTCTTGATCGACGAAATGCAGAACCTCAACGCCGAGTCGCTCTCGGCGATCTGCATGGCCTTCCAGGCCATCAGCCGAGCCGGGCTGCCGGTGGCGATGGTCGGCGCCGGGCTGCCCGACCTCAAGGTCCGCCTGCTGGCGGCCAAGCCCTACGCCGACCGCCTGTTCTCCTACGCGGAGCTCGGCCGCCTCTCGGAGGTGGCCGCCCGGTCCGCGCTGATCGGCCCGGCTGCGGCGGCCGGCGTCGGTTACGACGAAGCGGCAGCCCGCCAGATCGTGTCCGAGGCGGCCGGCTTCCCCTACTTCATCCAGGAGTACGGGCGAGAGCTGTGGAACTACGCCGAGTCGACACCGATCACGACCGCCGACCTCGATGCGGCCCGGGTGATCGTCAAGGACAGCCTGGCCCGCAACTTCTTCGGGACCCGCTTCGAGATGGCCACCGACACCGAGCAGCGCTACCTCTCCGCCATGGCGTCGCTCGGGCACGGCCCGTACCCGGTGGCCGCCGTCGCCCGGGCATTCGGAGTCAACGACCAGCGCAGGGTCTCGGTGCATCGGGAGTCGCTGATCCAGAAGGGTCTGATCTGGAGCCCCGGCGAGGTCAGGTCGACTTCACGGTGCCGCTATTTGTAGATTTTCTGACGGGCAATCTTCCCATTTCGACGCTCTAGAGCAATGCGCTGGTCGGCTCACCAACTGCGGTCGGCCAATCCATAGACATCTAGCTGTCGCGTTAGTCGACGTGCATTGAAGCAAATTGGTAATTGCTCGATGTGCCCCCACGCCTCGTCGATTAGTTGCGGATCAACCGTTCTCTGCTGGAGAGCACCAATCCATCGGTCGACATCGGGGCCCATGACCACGAGCGTCCTACCCAGATGGAGGATTGGCTCCTTCGGCAGAATCGGCGGTGAAATCCCCAGTAGATAACGACGGGAGTCACCTGGGGAGCAACTGGCATCGTGGCGAATAGAGCTCGAATGCGCTTCGCGTTTCGACGCGCTTGCTCCGCAGCGTCTCGTACTTTCTTGTCCGGCCGCTCGGCGTCGAGGTCAACCTGCTCAGACGAATACTTCGACTCGATAACCAGAACCCCACTTGGCCCCACGGCAACGTGATCGACATCCACCGGGAAGGTATGGGGGGAGTTCCGACAGCAAATTCGAGATTGTGAGCGAAGCGCCATTCGGGACCCAAACTTTGTAGGGCCTCGCCGGTCCAGCGTTCAGCTTGAGCGCCAACCAGCCACGAAACGCCGCCCGAGAACACAATGGCGAGACCTACCAGCGCACACACGGTCAAGGTGCCTATCACCGAAGAGAATCACCGTTGCATAGGTGCCATACCAGTTGGCTCCAGCGTGTCGCATCAACGCAACGGTGCCCAATATGAGAGCGGCCTGGAGGATCAGGACGAACCCGATGATGCCCCAGAGTTGCGGCATCAGGACCCCCCGCCAGACCTTCTTCCTGCCCGATCGACTTGTCCGTGTACCAGCCCGCCGTTGCACCATGAGTCACACGATCATGCCAAAGCCCAAGCAACGATCCATTCGTGGTGAATTAGGCCCGAGCAGCTCGACCAGCCCATAGATCTCTCCGAGGTGGCATTGCGCCAGATTCGCCAAAATGCCGGAGACACCCTCGAGCTGAACTTGGCACTGGCGACGAGCCGGGACGGCAGGGAATAAGGGCTGCTGGTTTTCGAAGCGAGCTGTCCCGAAGATCGCCAGGCTCTCGGAAATCATCGAGCGGTTGAGCCATTCACTGAGCATCAGGCCGGGGCAAGGCAAACTCGAAGGCCCAGTTCCTCGACCGCCCCGACCTCGTGACGAGGTGGTCGTCGCCCTTATGTCTAATCAGTCGGCGCATGCCAGTTGATGTCGGAGCTGTTCACTGCCGGCGGGACGATTCAACAGGAACTGATTCGTGGGCTCGGAGAATTGCTATATGAACGGGCCAATTTATCGGGCCATCGGCCTTCCGGCGTCCGTAGCGGCTATTTTCCGAGCATCGACCGAAGTATTGATCGACTTCCGGAGCGGTCATTCGATGCACGGTTCTTAGGGACTCGTAGGCGTCTCCGAATGACCGTGTCGCAGCCTCGCTCCGATCTCACGACGACGCTGCCGATCGTCAGCTTCGAGACCCAATCGGGACTCTTCTGGACCAATCGGCGCCACGTACTTTGCTCCCTTGTCGTAGGGCTTGTCCGTCTCCGCAGACAAATTCCAGACCATGAGTTGGGCGATGCGCTCACCGGGGAACACCCGAAGCGGGACATCGCCAATGTTGGTCAGTTCCAGCGTGAGAACGCCAGGCCACCCTGGTTGGACTACGACAGCGGTGGCGACGACTAGTCCCAGCCTGGCCCACGATGATCGACCTAAGACTTGTCCGATCAGGTGGTTCGGCATCCGTATGAACTCAAGAGTCGAACCCAGAACGAAATGCCCCGGATGCAGCCACAGGTGCTGACCCAGCGGCACCACTACCGGCTCCTCACGGCGCACGTCGACAGCGGCCTCATCTGCTACCGGATCGAGCACACCTTGTTCGAGTCGATGGACCTCGAGAAAATGCGTTCCGAGACGCAGATCGATCGAAGCAGGGCCAATCTGTCCCTCGTCAAGGAGCGGCGTTACCACCAGACGGTCCTTGACAGGCTCAGCGCGGAATGCTCGCACCGATCTTGATGAGGAAGGACCGTCACGGCGCTTTCCACATTTGCAGGATTCGCGACATTTCGATCGCTTTCAAAATCGAACCATTGAACTCACGGTCGGATGCCGCAGTAGCGAGGGTCGACGGCTCGTCACCTCGCTCACGAATTTCATGAAGCCAACCAGCGAGAACCGCCGCCCACGGATCTACTGGCTCCCCACTGATCTCGGCAGGAGGTATCCCCGCGGAGCAGCTGCTCCAAGAAGCTGTGCACATTGCCAAAGTCGCGAGGGGACAATGGATTCGATACCCGTTCACGAGCAAGCGCAAAGAGGCCCGGCTCCAAGAGTCGGATCTCCTCTCGCAAGAACCGCTCACGGGGTGTGGTCGCGTCGATTGATCGGTCCAAGCCCTCCAGCCACAAGGTAATCCCAGGCGTGTGGCTTGAGAGGACGTCTCGCCATCCCAGCTCATCGAGGAGGCGCAGTGTCATTCGAGTCCGGTCGCATGGAAATGGGTGTGTGCCAAGGACTCCGTGATCCGGAGCGGGCAGAAATAGAGCTGATGCGAAGAGAAGACTTGGGCCGGTCAATACCGTTGCGAGGACATCGCACATCAGTTTCCAACCATCCGAACAGTTGAACTTGCCATGATGTCGCATCGGTTTCATTGGCCGCTGTCATGCACTCGTCGAGCAATGTATTGAGGGCATCCACATCGGAGTTCGCCAACGCTGTGGAAACAAGCCCGTGCTCCTCGATCGCCGGGTGGCCTACTTCATGCCCGAGGATTGGGAGCAGAAGCGCGTTAAATGGATCCATGCTTGGCAGGAAGAGGACGATCGGCGGAAGTGTCGGGTTCTCGGTGACTCCGAGCGCCGTTCGAACGGATGCGGTCGCCGGCATGAGATTCAGCGCCGAGTACATATCGTGTTCGTCCAGATGGATTACCGGATCGGCACCGGTTGGCAGAAGTGCCTCAATCAGAATGTCGACTGCCTGGATGAGGCCCATAGGAAGATCGACTCGACCTACATCCTCGAGGTAGGGCGTGAGCATCGCCATTCCTCGAGCGTGACTCAGCAAGCGCAGGATCGTGCGCCCTAGAACAACCCTTTCCTCCTCTTCGGCCGGTATCTCAAATTGAGCTGCGATTCGGTCGCGCTCCACCTCAATCCCGTCGAGAATCGCAGCCACAAGGACCAGGTGTTGTTCACCTCGACCAGATTTCGTGCGCGGCGCGACACGTCGGATTGCTGCGATCCGATCGTTGAGGAGACCGACTACGAGCCCAAGCTTCCCTTATCCATCTCCCTCGCTGTTCCGGCCCCGGTCGTGACAGGTCCTCTGATCGTGCCAGCGTGATGGCGCCCAGACGATCTAAGAACGCCCGTAGGTCCGTTGCGCTCTCCGATGACGCGTTTCCCTCCATCACACCCCGGATCGTTTCTTGGAAGCGGCGCAAGCCTGAAGCCAAGTCCTCCCTCGCTTCGGTATCGCGCGCGGTGCGAACGACTGAAAAGTCTCATCGAGTACACCCACAGGAGCCATGTCTCGAAGGATCGATCGGACGACCACTTGGCGGTTACCGAGGTCCTTAATGGCCCCAAACACGTCCGACGCCCGTTCGAGGGCTTGTCGATCACGTGCCGAGAGCTCGGCCCCCTTTTGATAGTGCACGAGTGCCATCAAGGCATCATCAGCAAGCATCCCCAAAGAGGCGGCGCTGGTGGCCGCCTCTACTCCGTGGCGGTCAAGCATCGTCATACCTCCTATCGAATCGTCCGCTTAATGGTCTCGTACAGGTGCGCCCAGTCCTCGGGGTCCCGCGGTCGTTTTCCTCGGAAGTGGATCTTGGCCAACATGGTGACGTCCACATCCGGAACACCGGACTGCTGTGCGAACGTTCGCAAGGACGCGGGAATCGGCTCGTGCTCTGTCGGATCCCACACGACAGGTTGCCCTGTGAGATCCTCCATCGTGGTCCCGAGGGCAGTTGAGAGCCGAGCGACGACCGAGTAGCTCGGCTGAGTGCTCCCTCCTCGCTCGAGTTGGGAGACATAGGCCTTCGACACCTGGGCACGCCGGGCGACTTCCGAGAGGGAGATCCCCTCTGCCTCTCGCCGCTCTCTTAGTCGCTGGCCGAATACTGTCGTCCTCATCCGGTCACTCTACCAGGTATGTCTGCAATTGTAAACGAAATGGTCTCCGATACTTGACAGCGCCCGCCGTGGACTGTATCGTTCGTTATAGTGAACGCTCAATGTATACCACCATGGAAGGAGGTGGACCATGGCGGATGACGCTCCGCACGATGGACCCAAGTATGAGGTCAACATCGAGGGCACCATCTACTTCTGGGACCAGAAGACGATTACCGTTGCCGAGATCCGAACCCTCGGACATCTGCCCTCGGACCTGCCCGTGATCGAGGTGGATCTGAAGACCAACGAGGAACGAACCCTCGAAGAGAATACGCCCGTCGAACTCCGCCCCGGGAAGGGTTTCGGTCGCAAAGTCACCTTCAAGAGGGGGTGACGCCGCATGAATCCGAGGATCGACGAGGAGCTCGAACTTCTCCGAACCTGGTTTGGCCAGCGTCTTCAGTACTGCGCACAGGGGCACTGGATCAAGATTGATGCGTATTGTCTTGAGCCCACGCTGTGGTCTCCCGCACTTGTCGAGGTCGCCTTCCAGATGCCGGAGGGTCTGCCAGCCCAGGCGCCGTACGCCTTTCAGGTCCGCCCCGGCGTGACCCTTGTCGGCACCGGCGCAGCTCCTAGCAACTACACGTATCCCACCAGTAATCCGTGGGGCGACGGATGGGGGACGTTCTCCTGGCAACTTGAGGTCTGGACTCCCGGCGCGCGGCGCACGATGGTTCGAACACCCTGGACTTCGCTCGCTCGATCGCAGAGCGCTTCCGACAGGGATCCTAATGGTCGTCCGTCTTCGGTTCTCTAGGGACCTAGGCCAGCGACTTTGCAGCCAACTCCAAACTGCCCCAGAACTTATGGTGTTTCTCAAGGGCCGGCGATCTCGCCTCCGTCGCGAGACTTACGTCGTGACGCACTTACTTCCCGTGGTCGACGAGGGCCTTGACCATCGCTCACATCACGGCCTCACAGATACCGATCGCCAACGTATGTTCGCCTGGGCGGCGCAATCTGGGGACATCCTTATCGAAGCGCACTCACACGGCCGCGGTGATCCAGCGACTTTCTCGCACATTGACATCGAAGGACTCGCTGAATGGGTGCCGTATGTCCGTTGGCGGCTCAGTAACCGTCCCTACGCGGCGTTGGTGTTCGCCGCCCAGTCTTATGATGGGCTTGCCTGGCTCGGTGACAACGGGCTTGCCCCCGTCACGCGGATCTATTTAGGCGCCAGGATGGTAAAAGCAACAGGGCGATCGATTCGTCGGTGGACAGCCGATGTCTGAAGTTGACGAGGATCTCTACGCTCGGAACATCGGTCTGTTTGGGATCGATGGCCAGCGTCGCCTGCAGCAGATCGGCGTCTCAGTGGTTGGCCTGGGCGGCCTCGGAAGCCACGTCGTCCAGCAACTTGCGTACCTTGGAACACTACGGTTTATCCTGATCGACCCTGATCTGGTGGAACGCTCCAACCTCAACCGCTTAATCGGGGCTTATCCAGACGATGTCGGCGATCGCAAAGTCGAAACGGCGAGGCGCATGATAAAAGCGATTTCTCCAGGTGCGGTCGTTACCACCATTCCTTGTTCACTCGACGACGAGGCGGCATATCAGGCAATCAGCGAAACGGGATGCGTCTTTGGCTGCGTTGACAACGATATGGCCCGGCTCCGTCTCACCGAGCTCACTAGCCTTTACCAATTTCCGATATTTCGATCTCGCTACGGATACGGGTCAGACGAACGACGGGGTCTGGTTCGGCGGCCGCGTCTTCTGCTCGCTGGACGGCGATCGTTGTCTTTCATGCGCTCAGGAACTCGACCAAGAGGAACTAGCCGCAGCCTCCATGACAGCAGAGCAACGGTCCCAGCATGACGCAATCTACGGCGTGCCTAGCGATGCGCTCGGTGGCTCCGGACCGATGGTGGTTTCGATCAACGGTGTAGTGGCCAGCCTTGGCGTCACTGAGTTTTCGGTCTGGGTATCTGGTCTTAGGCCACCAAGAGGTCATCTCACGTATCGAGGAGATCTAGGAACGATCACCTTCCGCGTTGATGAACGATCCGGTTCTTGTTACTACTGCAATGTCCTTGGTCGGCGTAAGAGATAGAAACCCAGAGGTCCGATTGGGCTCGTCCCCTTTACGAGTGAGGTGGCCGAGCTGCTCCCATTGTCGAACTAGGCGGAGGACATTGTCCCAGCAGTCACGGGTTCGCTTCGCAGACCTCCCGTAGCCCTTTACTGCTGCTCAATGCGCTGTCCTTCGGCTCGGTTGTACAGATCCGGCATGCCGCGAGTTCTCTACCTGAACATTGATCCAGCCGAGCTATCCCCCGGCCCACCTCTTGACAATGAGCGTGCCCATCAGACCTCGTACACCTGCAGTACCTCATCGCCGTAGTGGTTGATCACTTTGACGGCGATCCTTCCAGTTTCAGGCTTGGCGAATGGCCGACGGTAGTTGAGTACAGACTCTCCCACGCATCCGGATCGATCTCCGTCCGAAGCGCCCTCTGAAGCGACTCGTAGGGTGTCTGTCCTCCGGTGAAATAGGCTTGTCGTACGAAGAACGACCGCCCGTCGTAGTCGGTGTCGATGAACCACGCTGCCGATGTCGTTTGTTGTCGAAGATCTCGAACCTCGCCGTTGGTTGGGTCGTAGACATCGAGACCGCGTATCTCCACGACTACAACACCATCGGTTTCACGAATCTCCACGTCAGGTTCCCCGAAGACGGTGAACAGGTTCCCAGCCCCCGTCTTCTTGAGAAGTTCATCGCCCATGCTTAGGTCGGGGTTAGCGCGTGTGAGGAGTACTCGTTGGCGACCGACCTTGCGCTCTGCCGTGTCTGAGTTCAACTCCTTAGACGTTTGCCAAGCTTGCGGATCGAACGCGAACCCTACGACCACCAATACATCAAACGGTGGAACCGCCCTCGCCGACTCGATGGCCGCGTCACGAATCTGATCGGGGCCTACCGTGCCGAACTCTGGGCCGATCGAAACTGCAACCGTGCGGGGTTTTCCCTGGGTGTCGTCGTAGCTGCCAGTGGCATTAATCCACTGACCCGCATACGGTTCTAGGGCGTCAAAAACTCAACCGCTCACCCTTGAAGGTGTTCTGCACGCCGAAGCTTTTCGCAGATTGTCGAGGATAAGCGTTTCGAATTGCACGAGCTGAGGATCTTCTACTACCTCGGAAGCCGTTTCATTCATTATGCGATGGGGTGAAAGACTCTCTACAGTGAACCGACCTGACACACGAACTCGTTTGGAGTCGACGTACGGCTTGATCAAGTAGAGGCTCAGTCTCTGCGGTTTCTGCAATGGCTCGCGAGGCCTCCTCACGGGCGATACCCTCAGTGATCGCCTGGTTCTGCGCGATCGACTTCAAGGTGACGTGAGGATTTTCGTTTACAAACAAACCCTTTCCGTACGTCGAGTTTAAAACTGCTACCGCCGGAGCTTCTGCCAGTCAACTCGGTCTCTTTGTGTTCGCCCTCGGGCGAATCAGCGAGGATGTAATACGGGAGTCGAGCGGTCATGAGTCTTGTTCTAGCTAGAGCAAGAGCGACTCGGGACGTATCGATTGTGATCCACCGTCGCCCCCACAGCTCGGCGACGTACGCCGATGTGCCTGATCCACACGTCGGGTCCAGCACGAGGTCGCCAGGGTCAGACGCCATGAGGAGGCATCTCTCGACCACCTTGGTATTGGTTTGAACTACGTAGACCTTTGGGTCGCCGAACTCCAGCGGTAGTCGTGTCGTCCCAGAGGTTCGTGAGAGGAAAGGCTGGAAAGTCATCGAGGTATCGAATGAATCCAAGCGTGTTACCCGACGCGGCCAAGCCTCTCCAGCCGCTTTCAGTCGTTCCATTCCTGACCTGTTTGTCTTCCATCCACCCTTATTGGGGTGATATGCACGGCCGGCAAGGTCTACGGGGAAGACCGTTGTCTGTGCCTCTCGCGTAGTCTGAGAAGTCAAGTTGTCTAAACGGAAGAAGCGACCCTCAGAACTCCCCGATTCAAGTTCTTCCTTTGTAGCCCGACGGCGTGTGCCATTTGGTTCTTCAACTCTTGTATAAGCGCCCCCGCCTGCTCCCAGAATTTCCTTTTGCCGGAAGAGTTGCCGATACTTCACTTCCGTCAATTCCTTCGCATACCACAGGATGTAGTTTGTAATCGATGGAATGACATTGGTTCCACCTGCAAAGCTGCCAGCGCCAGAAGTCGTCTTGAAAGTAATCAGACTGACGAAGTTTTCAGATCCGAATACCTCGTCCAAGAGCTCGCGCACATGGTGAACGTTCTCGTCACCAATCTGAACAAAGAACGATCCGGAATCCGTCAACAGTTCCCTGGCTGCCGTCAGACGGTCTCGAAGGTACGCCAGATAACTGTTGATCCCAAGTTCCCAAGTGTCACGAAATGCTCTTACAACTTCTGGTTCGCGCGCTGCGTCTTCGACCTTGCCATCGTGTACATCCCGGCGGCGCGTTGAAACCTGCCAATTGGATCCGAACTTGATGCCGTATGGCGGATCCATGTAGATCACCTGAACTCTGCCTCGCAGAGCTTCCTTCTCGGCCAAACTCGTCATTGCTAGAAGTGAATCGCCAAGGATCATGCGGTTGGACCAATTGCCCTGATGTTCATAGAACTCAACTGAGGCGAGGGGGTCCAATCCATCGAAGTCATCGAAGAGGCGAAGCTCGGGTTCGTCCTCCGGTCGTACGGCTGTCCTCCTCAGATTCTCGATGAGGGCACGCGGATCGATCTTCTCTTGGATGTAGATGGGTACCGCCGGGACGGCAAGGTCTGACGTATCCTGTTCGTCCTTGCCTCTCCAGACCAGTTGAGGATCGAGGCCTGGGTCACGTGGGTAGAGCACCGCAGAGGGAACGGTCTGAGCTTGGTCCACCATGTACGACAATTCTCCCGTAGGAATGTTCGTTCGCTTATCGTCGTGGTGGATAGATTCGACTGGCGTTGGTTGCGTCATTCGTTTACGTGGTGGCATCGACACGCCCCCCTGGCTCCGCTAGGCGGCTGACGGCCCGGCGAAGCGTCGCGTACACGTTCCCCGGATCTGTGATTTCCACGAATGCCCATCGACCGAATCCGCTGTGATTGTTGACAGAGGGAACCCACAGATCCTTGGCCGCCGCGACGCGAGCCTCCTTGTCCCGCCTACGTTCGCCGCTCACCTCGACGATAACGTTAAGCGGGTTCTCGGAGGTGTGCCCGTCGTCAATGCGGACGATGAAATCAGGCAAGTATGAATGTTGACGTCCGTCGATCGTGTACGGGATGACGAAGCCGAGACTCTGGTTCTTGACGTAGGAGACAACCTCTGGCATGTCCTCCAAACGATGAGCAACTTCCACCTCCCATCCGCTGTCTGCGACGACGTGGGAGACGTGACACTTATCCGCGCTGGTAGTCCAGACTGTCTTCGTCGTGTCAAAGTCAACAACCTTTGTGGAACCCGTCGCTTCCCACGGTCGAAGAATTACCTTCAGCCGCTTAAATCCTGGATCGGAACTGGCAATGCCGCGAAAGATCCTGTCAACAGCCTCGGAGGCCGGTTCATCGAAGAGGAGCAGCTGTGGAAAGGCGTTGTCCTTTAGTTGCAACTGGGTTGGATCTGCCATCCATTCGTTCACGATTTCGAGGAGGGATGGGAATAGCCAGGGACGCTCAACGGAAATGCCTGTTTCGTCGGGTTCGTCTCTGAAGTAGCGGTCCAGTAGTCGCTTGGTCAGTCTGAAGGCGACTCGCTAGGTGCGCTGAGCCTTTAGGTCATCCAGGGTGTGGATCTGCGTTTCACCCACGACGCCTGCCATGTCTGTCGAACTCGGGACGTGGCGGGTGTGGAGCGCCATGGCCGACTCTGGGCTGAAACTCGCGAAGCGCATGCGCTCAGGGATCTCCCAGCGGTAGCCAGAAACGATCGGGAAAGTAATTTCTTTGTCCGCACGTTCTGGAAGGGCGCGAACCCGATGTGTTGGCTTTGGTTGCTTG
Organism: uncultured Acidimicrobiaceae bacterium; assembly: GCA_963740535.1. Taxonomy (GTDB): domain Bacteria; phylum Actinomycetota; class Acidimicrobiia; order Acidimicrobiales; family RAAP-2; genus Bog-473. The sequence continues at coordinate 1,098,964 of CAVUEI010000001.1, read as the reverse complement.
GGATCAGGGGTCGCTCCCGATGCTGGGATGAACGAAAACGGGACCCCGTAGACCTCGGCATATTCCGGTTCAAAGTGTCCGGTTTCGTCGTTGAGGGCGTAGGAACGACGCCTCAACCCGCGCCCGACGACCTGCTCGCAGAGGAGCTGAGTCCCGAAGGCTCGGATACCGAGAATGTGCGTGACCGTGTTGGCGTCCCACCCTTCGGTCAGCATTGACACGGAAACTACGCAGCGAACGTGCTCACCAAGCTTGCCAGGTTTGCCAACTGTGTTCATAACCTCGCGGAGGAGGTCCTCGTCGGTCAGGTCGTCAGCGTCACGGCCCGGGAACCGAGTTGTGTACTCCTGTTTGAACTCGGCAATCTCGGGTGCTGCCAGCTTCTTGAACTCGGGGCTCATTCCCTCGCCTGATTCGAGCTGCGAGGAATCAATCAGGATGGTCTTGGCTCGACCGCCGGCTCGCCCGTCCTGGATGTTTGAAAACAATGGCAAGTTCCCAGGGACCCAGACTTCGGAATGATCGGTCTGGGGCTTCAACCAGCCGGCGATGTAGTCAAAGACGATCTTGGAGACGCTCGTGTTGTTGCAGACCACAATGAACACCGGTGGCGTCGACCCTGCCCCTTCGGCACGGGACGCCTCCCACCGAGCAAAATCCTTCTCGTAGTTCGAGTACAAGCTGTGCAGCGCTCCTTGGAGCGGCACTGGAAGAACCGGTTCGGTCCCATCAGCGATTACCGACCTCCGATTGCCTTTTGGCAGGTCATTTCGGATCCGAAGCCACAGGTTCCGGTATGTAGGTAGGTCGTCCGGATTGGCTGCATCGTCATCGATCGGGACACGCGGAATCTTCACCAGTCCCGCCTCGATTGCATCGATCAAGGCGAAGTCGGAGACTACCCAAGGAAAGAGCGTCCCTTCGGCGTAGCCGGACCCCTTCAAAAAGAACGGGGTAGCGGAGAGGTCGTAGACGCTGCGGATTCCGACCTTGGCGTGGATCGCCTCCAGGCCCGACGCCCATACCCTGGCGTCTTCATCGCGGCGAGCTGCCTCACTTCGTTCATCGCCCTTCAAGTCTTCGACGGCGATCCCGCCTTCGACGGCTCGGCGTCGATAGCAGTGGTGCGCCTCGTCATTCAAAACGACGATGTTGCGCTTGGTTCCAAGTTCACGGCAAACCCGTCGCACCATCTGATCGGGCGTCTCGGTGAAGAGCCCAGCCTCTTCGGCCTTCGGCCCGAGAACTGCCCGAGAGACCTTCGGCGCACTGATTTTCGTTCGGGGCTTCAACTGATGGAAGTTGGCGATCACCACACGAGCGCGGCCGAGTCGATCATGAAGCTCAGGAGGAACGAGATCGCGTTCCGGTAGTAGTCATTCGGATCCGAAGGCAGCAGCACCCGCAGGCGATCTCGGATAGTGATCCCAGGACAGACCACCAGAAAGGCATCCGAGAATCGTCCGTCCTGTGGATTGACCGCCTTATTAAGAGTCTGCCAAGCGATGAGCATTGCCATGACGACGGTCTTGCCCGTCCCGGTCGCCATCTTCGTCGCCTGTCGCAATAGGCCGGGGTTGGCGTCGTCGGCGAAGTTCCTGAGTTCGTTTGTAAAGTAGGAGCCTTGGGGCTCCTTGCTCGCAGCCTCTGCAAGGAAGATTGCCGTTTCGAGTGCTTCTAGCTGGCAGAAAAACAGCTTCCGTTCCCGCTCCGGATCAGCCCAGTATTCAAGAAGTCGCCTGGTGGTGCCCGTGACGTGGGGGTAGTTCTTCTGTCGCCACACCTCCACGCGCTCGCGGAGCTGGTTGACGAAGTCGGTTTCTTTGATCCGGTCGAGGGTCCACTCGTGGAAGGGCAGCTCGGGCTGGCTGCCACCCTTCTTCTTGGATGCCGGTATCGGCATGAAATAGGCGGATGGACGACGGCCATCGACGACTTGGTCAGTGATGCCCTCGTTATCGAACTGGAAATGGCGGTTGGGGACCCGGTAGGGGGAGTTGATGATCGGGTTCTCGATTCGGCGATCCGCCACGAGTGGACAGGGTACAAGCGCCCGGTGTTCCGGCGAGGAGTGGTGAGAACGTCAGGGGAGCTGCCTGGAGCACCCTATCCAGGTGAAACCTAGGGGACCGGACCATTGATCGCTGCGACCTCTATCCGGTGTTTGTTCGATACCTGATCTGTGCCTCACCCATAGAACAGCAGCCGCCTTCGTAATCTCGCGATATCAGCAGCACTGATACTTCCAGGCGGGGTAGTGGTAGTGGCGACGCGGCGGGGCAAGCAGACCGAGCTGCTATGTCCTTGACCTGGACAATTGGAGTTTGTTGACGTGGCCGCACGTGTGTGTGAGGCTGCCCGCGCCGAAGAGTGGCTGGTCACGAGTTTCCAGACGTGCCGACGTGCGCGGCACGTTGAACTGACCTGCGACGCACTGACCTGCGACTTCGAGTGAGAGCGGGCGACGAGAATCGAACTCGCGTTCTCAGCTTGGGAAGCTGATGTTCTGCCTCTGAACTACGCCCGCGAGAACGCGCACACACTACACGCTGGGTAAACGCGAATTCCCTCTGACCGAAAACCGCCAGTTCGGCCGAAAAGTTCGCCGCGGTGTGGCACGAAAGTGGCACGCGGAGCCTGTTGCACGCTGTGGCACGACCGCTGAAAATGCCGGTTCGGCGGACCGCCGATGAGGCCCTCCGGAAGGGCTGAACGGCCAAGTTTCGAGGCGGCCCGCCACGGGAATCCAACGGGCGTCGCCGGCGCAGGGAACCGGCGGCCAGGCCCCCCAACTAGGCCCCCCCGGGGATGCCCCACTATCCTCTGGGCCGCACTGAAATCCCAGGTGGCGCTCGCACTCCGCCACCTCCCCAGTCCCTAGATACCCAGAAGTAACCGAAGGCGAGGAGCATCCGTGCCGGTCAGAATTGGTTTGGGCATTGCCGTGACTCTCATCGGCTTCGGGATCGCCGGGTTCCGGTTCCACTGGCTCTCGAAGCTCATCCGCTCCGGGAAGAAGGACCCGAACCGGACCCGGGGCAGCATCCGGCCCAAGGTGGAGGCCGAGACCGTCGAGGTGGCCGGCCAGCGCAAGCTCCTGCAGTGGACGGTGCCCGGCCTGGCCCACTTCTTCACCATGTGGGGCTTCACGATCCTGCTGCTCACGATCATCGAGGCCTACGGCGACCTCTTCGACACGGACTTCCACATCCCGCTCATCGGGACCTGGGACTGGGTCGGCTTCGTCGAGGACTTCTTCGCCGTGGCGGTGCTCGTCGCCCTCGTCGTCTTCGCCATCATCCGCCTGAAGAACGCCCCGGGCCGCCTGGAGCGCAAGTCCCGCTTCTACGGCTCGCACACCGGGGCGGCCTGGCTCGTGCTCCTCATGATCGCCGGCGTCATGATCACCCTGCTCCTCTACCGGGCCGCCCAGATCAACACCGTCCCCAGCCAGTTCCCCTACAGCGGCTGGAGCGCCTTCGCCTCGCGTGGCATCTCGGCCTGGCTGGCCCCGCTCGGCGCCGGCACCAACGCCGACCTGGCCACCACGTTCCTGCATCCTCAACGTGGCCATCATCTCGGGCTTCATCGTCTTCGTCTCCTACTCCAAGCACCTGCACATCTTCATGGCCCCCATCAACGTGGCCTTCTCCCGGCGCCCCCGGGCGCTCGGCGCGCTCTACAGCACGCCCGACATGGACATGGAGAACGTCGACGAGGACACCGTGTTCGGCGTGGGCGAGGTCGGCCACTTCACCTGGAAGCAGATGCTCGACTTCGCCACCTGCACCGAGTGCGGGCGCTGCCAGTCGGCCTGCCCGGCCTGGAACACCGACAAGCCCCTCTCCCCCAAGCTCCTCATCATGGGCCTGCGGGACAACATGTTCGCCTCGGCCACTCCGCTGATGACCGGCGAGGGCGAGCAGACCGCCCTCGTGCCCAACGTGATCGACCCCGACGTGCTGTGGTCCTGCACCACCTGCGGCGCCTGCGTGGAGGAGTGCCCGGTCGACATCGAGCACATCGACGCCATCGTCGACATGCGGCGCTACCAGGTGCTGATGGAGTCCGAGTTCCCTTCCGAGGCCGGGCTCATGCTGCGCAACGTCGAGAACCAGGGCGACCCCTGGGGCCTCGGCCAGAACAAGCGCACCGAGTGGACGCAGAGCCTCGACTTCGAGATCCCGGTCATCACCGGCACCATCCCCGACGACATCGAGTACCTCTACTGGGTCGGCTGCGCCGGCGCCCTCGACGAGCGGGCCCGCAAGGGCGTGCAGGCCACGGCGCGCATGCTGCACCGGGCCGGCGTCACCTTCGGGATCCTCGGGCCCAAGGAGTCCTGCACCGGCGACCCGGTGCGCCGCCTGGGCAACGAGTACCTCTACCAGGAGCAGACGAAGATGAACATCGCCACCCTGGACGAGGCCGGGGCGAAGAAGATCATCGCCAGCTGCCCGCACTGCTTCAACACGATCAAGAACGAGTACCCCTCGCTGGGCGGCAACTACGAGGTCATCCACCACGCCGAGCTGCTCGAGCACCTGGTGAAGTCCGGGCAAGCTCACGCCGGGCTCGGGCTACTCGGGCAAGGTGACCTACCACGACCCCTGCTACCTCGGCCGGCACAACCGGATCATCGAGGAGCCGCGCTCGGTGCTCAGCGCCATCCCCGGCGTCGAGCAGATCGAGATGCAGCCGCTGCAAGGAGCGGGGCTTCTGCTGCGGCGCCGGCGGCGCGCGCATGTGGCTGGAGGAGAACATCGGCAAGCGGGTCAACATGGAGCGCATGGATGAGGCGCTCGGCACGGGAGCCGACGTCGTCTCGACCGCCTGCCCCTACTGCATGATCATGCTCGACGACGCCGTCCGAGCCAACGACAAGCAGGACGACGTGCGTGTGCTCGACCTGTCCCAACTGGTGGAGGAGTCGCTGAATGGCGGGTCGACCCCGGCGCCAGCCGAATCGCTCTCGTGATTCCATTCCCCAGGCAGGCGCTGAACTGTCAACCTAGCGGCCGCCCCAGACGAGGTTTCTGTGAACAGCACGATTTGGAATGAACCCAGTTGGATGTTGGTGCGGAGTAACCGCCGATGACCGCTTACGACTTACTTTCCGCTCACTCGCGGACGGGAAGCGCACGACGCTTGACTCCTACCAAATGATTCAGGCCCAATGCGGGACATTTGTGAACCGGATTGGGCGGCGAAGGTGAGACGGGCGTCTGGCGGGAACCAATTGGGTCCCGCCGACACCCAGAGGCGTGCGGCGAGCACACACCCCGAGGCAGGATAGCGAAGTGACCTCTCCAGCTGAACTCCTCGTGGACGAAATACGGGACAAGCTCGATGGCCAGTTGGCTACGCTCGAGAGCGCTCGCACGAGAGCAGGGGTAGCGGTCTCCGCCTCCGGCGTGATCGCAGGCTTGTTCGCCCAGCACCTAAAGGAGCCCATCGGAAACTGGGGTGTGGCCGCCATCGCTGCCTTTGTGGTGAGCGTGTTTCCGGCGGTCTGGATCTTGCTGCCGCACCGGATGACCCTGAGTCCCAAGGCCGGTGAGTGGATCGATTTTGCCGCAAAGCACGATGCTTTCGTTCGAGGCAACCTGGACCAACAGACCCGTCATCCAGAGGCATCCGGCGATCTCGGCGTGGCTCAGCTGGCCGTGGCGATGGTAGAGAGTATGAACACGTGGTACGCAAAGAACGGTCCCCTTTTGGACGCCGTTCACCTGTGCGTCGGTATTGCGTTCGCCGGCGTCATGGTTCAAATCATCTGTTGGGCTGGATCGATTGGTCACGGCCCCGGCTACATCTGGCCAGCTCTCGCCGTTATCGCCGCGGTCGCTGTCACCATGTTCATCGTGGAGCGTAGGAGCCGTATGGCGCCGCCCAAGCCGAGTGCGGAGTCTAGGACCACGGAGGAAATTGGCGAGAGCGCAGGCGCGACCGGAGAGGAAGCTAGCTAGTCGCGCTTGGGCTCTTGTGGAGTCGACTCATAGCGACGCTCGCCCGCATCTCGCGTGGGAGTGGGCGGCGGGGGCGGCGGCTCCTTCTCGTCTCCCATTTATCTGTGCTCATGGTTTGGCAGCGTTTCCCGGAAGCCAGGATCACCATCATCCGGAGGTGGAGGAGGTGGAGGAGGTGGTGGAGGTGGCGGAGGTGGTGGAGGTGGTGGGGCTTCCTCGTCTGCAACGAATGTCATCGATCCCTCCTGGTGAACGGCACGTGTTCCCCATCATCCCGCGGGGGCGGGGGCGGGGGCGATGGCGATGGCGGGGGCGGGGGCGGGGGCGGCTTCGGTTCCTCGGCCATAAATATCAGCCCCGCCCGCCCGGCCGCTCGTCCTTTTGAACACGATCTCCATCGTCCCGACGAGGCGGGTCAGGCGGCGGTGGTACAGGGGGCGACGGTGCTGGAGGCGGTGTTGATTGGGGTCGGTCTTCAGGCATTGTTCTGAATGTTAGACCCCTTGTTGTACCGAATGCAGGGGGGGACCAAGCGACACTCCCCTCGACAAACCGGGCAGAGCGAGAGGTTCCTCCCGATGTCGTCGACCAAGGCGACGTTGGCGAAGACGCCGAAGGCCTCTGCGTGGCCGCCGTCACCAGCCGGGGCTCGGTGCCCGACGGCCAGATGATCTACGTGATCTTGGACAACTTGAACATCACAAACAACCGCTGATCCGTGCGCCGGAAACGAAGTCGGACTGGCCTTCACTCCCACCTACGACTCGTCAGCTAACCCCATCGAGGTACATTGTTGTTCGCTGTGCGAGTTCGCGATCGCCAACTCGGACCAGCCACGCCGACGTGGCCCGCGCCATCCGCGAATACATCGGCTGCCGCCACGCTCACACCGACGACCCGAGCTCCCCGCCCTCGAGCGCAAGCACCGGTCCATGATGAGGGGCGATATATCCCCGGACCAAAGAGTCCAAATCAAGTGTCGCGGTTGAGGCGTCCTAGCACTTTGACTTTCGAATGAAGAAGATACCCGCAACGATCACTGCAAGTCCGGCAATTCCACCAGTCGCTCCCACCAAGACAGCACCTCCAACCGTGGCGCCCAATGCGACACCCGCGGCCGTCGCTCCCGTAGCCGTCGCAGGCATTGACAAGATGCCACCTCCAATGAGGGTTAGGCCGAGATTGCACCGGAACTTCCTGCTCAGGTCTCCCTCGACTGTTGCGCTCGGACTATCTCCCTCGACCGTTTCGCCCTGACCAAACGACAGCAGATCTCGACGTAGATTACTGATTTCAACTTCGTAGTCGGCCAAGCCATCAGCTGCTGTATGGATCAATCCTGATAGACCAAACTGCCTGGCAATCATCCATCGAAGGTCGGATTGCTCCTGCGCACCAAGTTCATCACCCCACAAGAGCGAATTGAGGACGTCTTCATCGCTTTCATCTACATTTTCGCCTAGTTGGTGTAGGAAATCGCTCTGCTCGCCGATACTTTGGAGCAGGGTCAGCATTTGCTCAACAACACTGATGATCTCGTCAGCGGTGAAGGAAACATCGTCTGTGGGATGCGATATCTGTTGAACTGCCGCAGTCCAGATGTCGTCCAGTTGCAGAAGCTCAAGAGATTCGCTCGTCAATCTCGCTACTTGTGCCCTGTCATCGATCCTCATTGTTCGATCACCGAGCCCCCCTTCAATTTCGGGCTTCATAAGAGTAACGGAACCGTCATTCTCATGCTCTCGAATGAGCGGCCGTCCGATTTTTCGCTCGTCCGACCGCTGATATGACCTTGCAGTCGTATTTGCTGACGACCATTGAGTAGGGGGCCAATGGAGATACCGACTGGCGACGCTCAGTCCGTTCAGGATTTTCGGCACAGTCGTCCCGACGGCGCATGGTGACGAAGCAACCGCTGTCGAGTGCTCTCGCCTGCCAAACGATACGTATGTGACACAAGAAATCTGTGGCAGTGGCAACGGGAGTGAGGACGGCCTACGGTTCTTCGGATTCCACAAGGGGCGCGATTTGGACTTCCAGGTTGGGTCAAGGGAAGGCCGCAGGCCTAATGAGGACACGGGAACGCAGCGGAGTCCCGCAGTGGCCCTTGACCAGTCGGAGCTATCAAATGGGTGCACAATGAGGACGCCCGGCCGGATCCGGCCTGCCTACTTGCCCTGGCTCCGACCCTTGGATGGACGCCCCCGGACACGACTGTTCAAAAGGCGCACGAGGTGGTGCCATGGGCTTGAAGGCACAATCCCCTCTGTGCCATCGGCAGGACGGTTAAACGTCGATCAAAGTTGACAAGGTCAAACTCACTCGGCCGACGACGTCGCCAAGCGATCGACTGAGTAGTGGGATTTGTTCGAATGGTTAGTTGATCGGGTATCCACCATTCGGAGAGCTGAACCTGTTCTGTCGTAGATCCTCGAGGAACGCCTGCTGTTCGATCGACGGTGAGCGGCTGATCATCCCGTCGCCCTGAACGATCTGCTTCAGCCCGTGCGCCATCGCCTCATTTGGTGTGCCGTCGCGGTTGATGTCATCAACCGGCACACGCTGAGGCGGGGCATCGGCATCGGGCACCAACCGGACGAAACACAGGAACTGGCCCATGAGGAGGTAGCCGTTCCAGAACCGATGGCACGGGCCACCTTGGCTGCACGCCGATCTTCCATCTGTTTGCGGGTCCAGACGAAGGCAGCAATCAATGCCGACAGTCCGGTCAGCATCGTGCCCACGTAGGCACCGTTCAGAAATGCGCTCATGACCGACAGTCAAGCATCGGCCGGCGACAGCTCGCGTCCCTTACGATTCCGGCCTTTGCCACGTCGCTCGGACCGCTATTTCTTGTTAGGCGCCTCGGTCTTGGTGCTCGCTGGAATCGTTGAAACGATTAACGGCAACCTCTAAGTGCGGCCGCATTTCACGGTAGATACTTGTTCTGGAGTCATGCTGTCGGTGTCCTCTTGTATTCAGGTCAGAAGTGACGTCAAAGTGATAGTGCTGGTTCCCTTCGACAGCATCGCTTCGAAACCTCGATGCCTTCAAGTTCTTCCGCGGTCAGGGCACCGCAGCGGTCGTCCCCCTTCGTCCCTCGTCGGGGCTGTGGCTGGCATTGACCCGCCCGTGGTCGCAAAATGGCGGAATGAACGGACAGAAGTTCTGTGCTGGGGGCCGAACGGGGCGTACATGTACGACCCGGAAACTGGTGGTGTCCGTTTGGCGATGGTCAGCGAAACCGTGCGATCCAACCGACGCCGCAAGACGGCTCGCAGGACAATCAACAGGCCGACCGGGGGGAGGTAGCTGGGGCCCCTTCGCCCCCGAATGCCTGGTCGAACGACGACCAGCGGATACGTAAACCGGAACGATCAGAAGGTGCTTCGGGCGACCGACCTACCCGGCAATGACCATCTTCAGTACGTCTACGTCCTGGGCTGCGGCCGATGCGGTGCTGAATCTGGGTCGAACGGTTCCGACATTCACCAGCGTCGGTGCCCCTCTTGCGGTGGCGGTGCGCCGGGTCTCACCACGGGCTGACCTTCCTCCGAGCAGCCCCTAATCGGCGCCTCCGAGCCTGATTTCTAGGATTCGGAAATGACGACGACTTCTGACGCGAACATCGTAAGCGATCTACCGCTGGCGGAGGCTGAACGTCCGCCGGGTGGCATCTTCATCAGTCAGGTAGATCAAGATCGTGCGCTGGCTACGGCTTTCTCCGTTTTGTTCCGGGCCATAACGGCTGGGATTCTGCCGACCTTTTCTTCGAGCTACCGACGTGGCGCGCGCGACAAAGGTGTAATGGAGGGCGAGATGCTGGACCTACCGCCGCTGACCCAGCGAGAACGACGCAGAAAGCTTCGGGAGGAGAGACTCGAACTTTCCACCCAGCGGCAGCCCCGGAGGAAGATTCTGAACGGCACCAATTGGAATAACCCCAGCTAGATGCTGGTGTGGTCTATCCGCCGATGACCGATCATGACCCCTATTTTCCCGCTCACTCGCGCACGGATCGTGGACGAAATTGAGTCGCTCGCACTCAACTTGCCACCTCGACCTCACTACCGGCCAGACTCGTCAAGGGGCGCCGAAGGCGAGCGAGGACACGGAGCGGAAGCGAAGTCCCGCAGCGACTCTTGACGAGTCGGTCGCCGTCCCTGGACCACAATGGCCAAGGCCGGCCACAGGCCGGGTTGTCAGCCCATTGGTCGCTCTTGGGGTCAAGAGTGTTTCTGCCGACAAGCACCGTGAGAGTCGTTTCGAGGAATCTTGGCGGGGATTCACCGTGCTTCGGCGAGTCCCCAAGCGGTCACAACTCCCCTGGATCGACCCAGCTCGTGTCGAAGACACGCTGCACTCCACTCGCTCCAGCGATTGCGTCACCCAGCCGCCGCTGCGCGCGCCCTCCGGTAGAGCACCGGAGCAGGATTGTAGGAGGATTGCGTCGCCGGCATCGCTATGGCAGGGCTAAGTCGTGCTGCTGCTCGCACACATCCCAAAATGGAGGCTTCTGATTCCAGAGGACGAACTCGATGTCTTCAGCAGTTGTGCCGAGTTGCCCTGCCCATTGCCTGACGGTGCGGCACAGGCGCCCGTAGTAGTCCTGACCGTTCATTGGTCGGTAGAATCTCTCTCAGGCCTAACGAAGAACCGGTAGCCCGACAGCCCGGTGAGCGCCAGAGACACCTTGGTATCCAAGATGATCGGATAAGGATCAACCCCGTGGTGTCTACCTGTGAAGTACAGATGCTTGGTCATGTAGGCGACACCCACGCCGCGATGGCCAGTGACCGACTCCAGCGCCGCATCGAAGTTCCCAGTCCTAACCTCAGTCTCCGCGGCATTGAGTTGTGTCACGAGGCATGGGTCGTCCAACATGGAACAGACCTCTCGGCGGCGGTTCGGGTATCTCAGATCAGACTTGCCGTACCCCCACATCAGCGCTCCTACCAGTCGCTCGAACGGATGCCCGATCGCCATGACGGCGGTTCGGTCCAGCCCCCGTGCGTGCTGGGTAAGGAGCGCCGTTACCACTCGACTGGCGTTACCACGACGGTTCAACGTTGGAATCATTTCGGACGACCACCGCTGATCTGGAATGGTGGTCTGCCTTAGTACGTCCCCCGGTCCTGGCCACGTAGAACTCGACCGGAGGATACGGAGGATGTCGAGGGCCACACTCATTTGCAGCGAGCCTGAAGGTTGGCCGCGCTGCCCTCATCCAGCATGGCGGTCCTGGCAGCGCAGAAGGAGGACTCGTTCGGCCTGTACCCGTGCGCCCACCCAGGTCTTTCGTCCCTCATCAACTGTAATGCCAGAGGGAACCTGGAGATCCCGCGGATCTTGATCGTCCGTTCGATCACGGTTGCGATTGCTAACCCGCCGCCGAGGTGAGCGCTGGCAACTCCAATTCGTCCAGTTGAAAGACCTCGGGAACCGCGCCCTCCAACGCGACTCTCACAAGGTTCACGTAATACGCGACTCCAGGAGCCAAGATCGCAGCAAGATCCTCGATTTCAGCAAGGGTTCCGGATACTCCGAGGTAATCGAGCACAGCCGGACCCACAGAAGTGATCCTCTGGGCCATCTGCACGACCAGGGCAATGGGAACGGATCGGTAAGCGCCAGACAATTCGGAAGGCGAGATCCGCGTCACCGCATTGACTGCGTCCAATACATCCGGCGTTACTTCATCCTGCTTGAGATTCAAGGCCGCTTCCACCGCCGTGGCATCGTAGATGTCGGCCCCCATCAGGTAGCAGAGTCCGTTTAGCACGAACCGCTGGAACAAGTCATCTTCGGGCTCTCCGAGTTCCCGAGCCCGTCGCTGGGCGTTTCGACGAAGAGCGTTGACGACCCGGATCATCAATGGAGGCAGGCCCTGCGTATTGACCGCAACCTCTCGAGCCATTACTTCCAACTCAGCGAAGGCGGCGTCGCTCATTTCCCCATCTACGGAGATCAGCTGCGGCCGTCCGGACTCGGGTTCCTCGTCCAGGCCGATTTCTCGAAGTAGTGAACCCCGCAGCCTTCGGCAGAGGAATCCGCGAGAAGCGAGTCGCCGAGCGCAGACCTCGGAATCCTGCCCGGAGGTCGAAATCGTGGACAACTCGGCAAAGTGCGCTAGGAGTTGTGGAAACTCAGAGTTCTCGTGCGGCCCCAAGCCATCAGCGCACCAACGCTCCAAACGTCGACCGTTGACCCCACGGAATCCCCGCTTCGTCAGGGCCGCCGTGACCCTCTTTGCCAGGACCGAATTCCTCCCCATTGCTTAAGGGTACGACCCCGATGTCACAAGATCGGGGCCAAAACGGGTACGCACAGACGTCGTACCCGTCTTGGAAGTCGGACCTGGAGTTTCCACGTCCATCATGAGCTCGAAGGAGGTGATCGTTATGTTGATTGAAGTAGCACTCTTCGTGCTCAGTGCCATAGGGCTTGTGGCTGCTGGACAGCAGTTCGTGCAGCGTGGCCGCAATCTCGGTATCTGGGGATAAGGCCTGGTGCTCCTGCTGGTGACGGGTTGGCCCGACTCCGTCACCAGCGTCACCAGCTCAGAGGGTCGTCAGTCTCGCAACCTAACGGCAGCCCCGGACGAGGATTCTGAACAGCGTCAACTCGATAGCCCCAGCTAATCATGCTGTGGTGTTACCGGCAGCGACCGCTCATGACCCCTATTTTCTGTTTGCTCGCTCACGGATCGCGGACGAAACTGCGTCGCTCGCGCTCGACCTTTGCTATTCGAACAGCGCCGCTGGCACCCGACACGTCAAGGGCGCCGAAGGCGAGCAAGGACACGAAGCCAAGCCGCGTCCCGCAGCGGCCGTTGACGTGTCGATCCTTCCATCGACCCATAGTGGAGACAGGTTGGCCGCTTGCGGCCGACCTGGTAGACAAATGGCGGCATCGTCAAATCCAAAGGCTCGGAATGTCGTGACCACTGAAAGCACATGGCAGAGCATCGAGCTTCCACTGCTAGCTGCCTTTCGACGAGCTGAGATCGAGAACCTCGATCCCGTTGCCACAGCGCACCAGACTCTGAATGTCCCGCCAGCGGAGATCAATAACGTCCTGATTGCTCTTTCCGAGGCTGGCTATTTGGAAGCTCGGGTCTCCGTTAGCGGAGCTGGACACAAGATGCTTTTCGGTGCGTCGAACCTGACAGAGAAGGGAAGACGTGCGCTGTTGGCCAGTGGCCTTCCGACGATCTCTATTCTGAGTTACTTCGTCTCATCGACACGCGAATTCAGCGTGAAGAATCGTCGGACGAACGAAGTCGTTGGATGGTCCTCCGGGACGCGTCTGCTGGCCGTAGGAACCTCAGGCGGAGGCACGCTCTTAGCTCAGTACCTCAGCCAAATGCTTCACCTTGCTCGATAGGACAAGATTACCTTGAACGATTTCAGGCTGCTGCCCCTACCCGATCAGGACTTGTCTTCGTCTTCTTCCTCGGTCTCAACTTCCTGGAGAGCTTCTGTGCTCAGCTGAACTGAAAGAACCGAAATTCCTTCTCTCCGGCGCAAGTGCCTTTTCACTCGACCGGTCAGTCGGCCGTCAAGGTATCGATTTCGCCTCTGGGGTCCGGCGGTTTTCTCGGACGGCTCATAGAAGTCCATGTCCTCTGTGATGAGGAGACAGTCCTCCGCTTGTTTCTTCGCTGCGATACTTGTCAAAACCAAGGTCCTATCACGCGAGTTCGGAAACCCGCAGTCCTGGTTCAGACGCTTGATCAGATTTCTGTTCGGCTCAGTCTCTAGCTGCGCGACACGAGCCACCTGAACGAAGGAGGTAAACCAGTTTTCCACCCAATCTGGATCACAACATTCCTTCCATTCGGTCATCATTCCGCCACGCTCGTCGAGGCACACCAACACCGTGGACGCGACCAGCAATTGAAAGAGTTCGTCGGGCGGAGCAGACAGAGAATGATTCCTCCCCTTATCTTGTGCCATTAACCCATTCAAGACGTTCCCATCGACCACTGAGGCAAGAGTCTCCACAGGACTACTGATTCAGGTTCTTGCCACGTGCACGAGCTAGCTCCGTCGCCTCTCGTAGCCTTTCAGGAAAGAATCCACCCGGCAGCTGGTCCCGAAATGAGGCCGTCTTGTCGAGCGTGAGCTTCGTAACTACCTTTGACTTCTCGTCATTACCAACGTAGTAAAAGATGACATCGTCAGGATCTAGGTCGCCAGATGCAACCTTCTGCTGAATTTCGCAGTATGAGATATTCGCTGTGGGTCTCAACAAAGCACTGAACATCCCGGCGTACCAAATCGTAGAAAAAGTCACCAAGTGCAGCTTGGGCTTTTGGATGTAGGTGCATTTCCGGCTCCTCCACAATAAAAATGTCGTCGCTCTTGAGTCGTAGACCCGCGACAATCACGGGTAGTACCTGACTTGTACCTTGGCCTACGTCTGCGATGTTCTCACTCTCGCCGGTGCTCGGATTGGTCACTACGATTTCGTAGTGACGATCTGTGAGCCAAGATATAGAGACAGACGCCGCGATCCCCGCATCTTTCATCCATGGAGTGATATCCAACTGTGAGCCACGACGACGCGATGAGCTCTCCAAGGCAAGAATGCTTGGCCAGCCTCCACCATCTGCGCCGATCTTCGTTCCAGCGACTCCTGTATTGACGTAAGTTCGCTCAGGCGGTCTTCTCATCGCTCCTAGGTACTCGACACTTTGCAGCGTTCGTACTGCTGCGTTGAAAGCATCACGAATCTCTTGTTGTCGACTTCGGATCAGATCCTGGGCTTCCGTGACATCTTTGGATCTGCTTCGCGCCAGCGATAATTCGAAGACTCTGGGTAGGAAGTTATACATTCGAAGCGCTCTGGAGACGGTAGGTCGCGTGCTCGTTTCCGGAACTTCCTGTCCGAAGATCGATTCAACTAGCAGACGACTGGAATCCGTCGAAGCAGCAACGCTTAGAAGAGGTTCATACTCCTCCGTCTCGAGGGTGCCGAGTTCAGCCCAACGAAGGATCGTCTGACGGAGTTGAGTCCGGTACTCGAATTCAGTTGAAAAGTAGTACTCGTTCCCCTTACGCCGAGGACTCGGGTCCGTGAAATCAATGTCAAGAAAGATGGCGCGACCCGCGGTGATTCCCATACACAAGATCTCGATACGAGCCAAAATCACCAAATCCCGAATTTCAGGGCAAGCGGAATCGTCTGGTCTTGGCCCTGCACCGTCTGCGCTAATAGCCGAAGCGCAGCTAGCAGAGATGACTTACCCGAGTTGTTCTCCCCCAGGAGAATCGTCAATTTTCGAGTTTCAATCTCGCAGTCAGCGAAGGCCTTGAGTTCTTCATAGCATTCGAGTGATCATGGTTGTCCTGAGGCTTTGGCGATGAACGGGGGCGTGAAACTCGACGATACCTGTTTTGACGGCAACGTCAAACAAATTGCGGTAGTAAGACAATCATCCCAACGTGCAGTCCAGCCAAGCGATCCGGCCGATTCCCGCCGACGGCGAAGCCGTCGGCGAGACGCTGGCTTGAAGAAGTAGAGAGGCTGTTGCAGCCACCGGCGAGACCGCCCGTCATCTGTCTCGTTCTCGAATTGTCCTGTACTCGACTGGCATGCGAGCAGAGACTGTTCCCACCTGCATGTTGTCCCCTGGGAGCCCACGAATTTCCAGACCATATATGGGTAGGAACGTCATGCACATGCTTACAGAGGAGTGCGATGAGGGATGTGGGCAACGCTGCACTAACGCCGGCCTCATCGATGACCGGCGGACCGCTTCTGGACACCGACGATGTGGCGAACGTGGCTCGGGATCACGCCTTGCCATGTCCGGACGGTTGGTCGCCGAGCGCCGGATACCGTTCCTGAAGGTCGGCAGGTTCGTTCGCTTCGACCCGGGGGCTCTCGACGTCTGGCTGGACCAGCAGCGGGTCGAGGTCAACGCTCGACACAGGTTCCCGCGCACCCGTTGGTAGCCTGGACCGCGACGCAAGGTGGCCTGGAGTCCTTGGACCAAGGGGACTCCATCGACCTTCGCCTGCCAGCTCGAATGGTCCGGACATCAGGAGACTCAGCAATGACACCGAGCCGTCGACACTTCGGAAGCGTGCGGCGCCTTCCCAGCGGCTACTACCAGGCCAGCTACTGGTACGAGGGCCTCGGCACACCGCTCCCGAAGACCTTCCACCAGAAGGCCGACGCCCACGCCTTCTCGATACCGTCTCGGCCTCCATCGGCCGCAACGACTGGATCGACCCGGAGCTTCGGGAGATTACATTCGGCCGCTACGCCCGGCTCTGGCTGGCCCACGCACCGATATCCGGGCCCGCACCAAGGAGTACTACGGCTGGCTGATCACCAATCGTCTCATCCCCGCACTTCGGACACCGCGAATGGCGAAGGTCACGCCGGTCCAGGTGCGACTTGGTACGCCGACCTCGCAGACCCCGGCGTCGCCCGCTCCGCCTACCGCGTCCTAAGGCCATCTTCAACACCGCCATCTCCGACGACCTGATCATGAAGAACCCGTGCCGGGTGAAGGGCGGCGGCACGGACGTCACCGACCGGCGCATCCCCGACGTCAACCAGGTGGCCAGCCCTGACCCAGGCCATGCCCGAGCAGTATCGGGCCGCCGTGATCGTTGCCGCCTGGGGCACCTTGCGTCGTGGCGAGGTCCTTGGTCTTGAGCGCCAGGACGTCGATCTCGTGGCCGGTTCGGTCAGGGTGGAGCGGGCCCTGCACGAGTTTCATGACGGCTCACTCGACATCGGTCCGACCAAGAACGGGGACCCCCGCATGGTCTACCTGCCCAGCTCCGTCATGCCGGCGCTGGAGGACCATCTGCGACGCTTCGTCGGCCCCGAGGGCGACGCTCCCCTGTTCGTCGGCGCGACCGGCGAGCGCCTGCGTCCCAGCAACTTCGGCGTCATCTGGGAGCCGCACGCGGGCAAGCCGGGCTCAAATGGGTGCGCTTCCACGATCTTCGGCACTTCGCCGCCACCATGTTCGCCTCGACCGGCGGCAGCACCAAGGAAATCATGAGTCGTGGCGGCTGGAAGTCCGTTGCCATGGTGGTGCGCTACGAGCACGCCTCCGAGGAGCGGGACGCGCTGCTCGCACGAGGCACTCAATCCCTATCACGAGGCCGCAACTTGTGCCGCTCGACGGACTGCTCAAGGAGATCGCGGACGTAGCGCGCGACGACGAGGTGAGGTGGAGGGTGAGGTGCGGGATGCTACCACCGCCGACCAGCGAAAACGAAGATGAAAGCTCCGGGGGAGAGACTCGAACTCTCAACCTAGCGGAACCAGAGGCTGAGGCTTCCTGAACTGGGACCGCCGAATCGCGAAGTACATCGCAGGTTTCTGATTGACCCGTGGTGATCGTGGATACCCACTCTGCGCCTTCGCCGCCCGATCCGCGCCTACCGGAGTCACTCCCACCGATTCCGGAGAACCAAGGTTTATGCCGATATCTGCCGGCGCCGAATTGAGTTGGAGAGTGTCATGCGATCGAGAGCGCAACGACCGGAGTTGGCCTTCCCGTCAGTCAGGTTGGCTCCCAGCGCCAACCATTGTTGTCTTCACACGTGATAGTCGCACCATCTCCCGCTACGCCTGTCACACCGTGATCTGAGTTGCGGCAGTACTCACCGGGTTCGTAGCAGTTGCCGCCATTCGTCAGCGGATGACAGCCCACGGGAGCTGCAGTGGTGGGAGGCGGAGGCGGAGGCGGAGGTGGTTGCGTCGTGGTATGGGTGGCGGAGGCGGGGTCGTCGTCGTCGTGGTTGTGGGAGGGGACGAGGTCGTATTAGTCGTCGGGGCAGCGACGACGGTGGTCGATTGTCCGCATGCGGTCTTGATGGCTGCTCTGCCATATGACTTAGATAAGCGCTGTGGCTTGTGGCCTGGCCGAAGTGCATAGGTTCGCTTTTGGACGACGACGAAGATCGTGCTCGAACCTTTCGGACAGGGGTGTGTGACCTTCACTGAAGAGGCCTCACACACGTGGATCGCCGATTTGCTCACCTTCGCGTTCTTCACAACACCGCCGACACAATGGGCCGTTTGGGATGCCTTGGAAGGTGTGGCACTAGCCGCACTGGTCGCGAGCGTTGCAGGAACAACGCTGCCTAACACCAGAACTCCGATGAAGAATCTCCGCCACATGACCACCAGAAGGTACTCCCAATCGATTACGTCGCCAACTGCGAGTTACTTCAGTCACCGTCGGAGCGACGGATCGGAATTCATGGCATCCCGTCTTTGACTTGAGGTATGGGGCACCCCGGACCACAATTCGCGTCTAGCTGGGCCGAATGGTGTCACCCGGCAGGACCATGATCTCGAAGATAGGTTGACCGGTGTGAGGTTTCTCTCGTTCAAGGTGGCTCCCGGCGTACGAGTGAAGCTGTCGAGCCGGGGTGTGCGGACGAGTATCGGTCCCCGAAGCGCGCGCGTGCACGTGGGTGCTGGGCGTCCTGGCGTCTCGACCGGCGCCGGTCCCCTGACTCTCTACCAGTCGATCGGGCCGCCCCGACGCCGGTCGGGTGGCTCCCGCGGATCATCGACCTCATCGTTGCGGAACCAAGAAGCCACACTCCGACGCCAGCAGAAGCTCAACGATGCATCGGCCCTCAACGCAGAGCTCATCGCCCTCCAACGGATGCATCTAGCCGAGTTCGTTCCAGCCCAACCTCCGATTGCGCCACCGCCAGCTCAAGTCGATGCCGATGCGATACGGGCAGGCTGCGAGGAAGAGGCGCTGTCCGGCATTGGGGTGATGCATCACCAGCGGCGTGTCCAGGCCAAAGCACAGGCGGCGGAGGCGGCCAAAGTTGCCATCGCGGCGCAGGAGAGTGCAGCCCAGAACGAGCGGAACCTTGTCCAGGAGGATCTTGACCGACAATGGAGCGCACTGGTCGCGAATGATCCCGACACAGTGATGCTGACCGCGCAGGCGGCTTTTTCCGACAATGACGCCCCGGCGGCAGTGATCGACGTCGACGGCGACCACCTGTCGATGCTGGTTGCCGTACGTCCCATCGACTTCATTCCGGAGCGCCACGGAGTCAGGACCGAAGCGGGCAATGTGTCGATCCGGCCCCTTTCGGCCAAGGCGCGGCCGGGATTACTACTGCTCTTACATCGTCAACTCACTCTTGGTAAGCGTCAAAGAAGCCTTTGCAGTGCTCCCGAGCATCATGACAATTAGGGCGGTGGTGATTCGGCGCCAGCAGACTCTGGGAACCGCTGTTCTGATAGAGGGGACTTTCGAGCGCAAGTCCTTCCTGGCTAGTCCCTGGTCGGATAGCGGCGGATTGGTCTTCGACACGTCGGCGATTAACAAGCGCTACACGCTTGGTGGCCGTACCAAGAACGAATTCATCCCGATTGATCTATCCAACGAACCTGAAATTGCTTCAGTAATCGCCAGTCTCGAGGACGACGACGTGGAGGACGCCGATAGGGATGCTTCGTCATCCGCCGCCACCGCGATCGACACCGGCCCTGTCCTAGAGCCTCACACCAGCCCAGCCGACCCGGCAGGTGACGAAGAGGTGTTGAATGACGACGGCTCAGTCGACTCCACATAGTGTGCGACTGATTGGCGTATCTTTTGTCCCGGCGCTCTAGAACGGGTATCCCGTAACGGTTCTGGGGTGACGCTTCGCCCAACGGGCAGATCCCGCTCGATGGATTGGTGGTGTCCCTGCAATCTTCGGGTCCATTCGCACCTGTTGGTTTGGCAGGCGGAAAGTGAACGCCGAGGATCCGGGCCTCAGCCCGGCCCCACCAACCCGTAGGCCCGCTCGGGCCGCAGCGTGAGGGCGATCCGCTTGTCGGCGATCATCGCTGCTCGATACTCGTCCCAGTTCGGGTGCGCGCCCGAGCCCGCCTCGTAGTAGCGGATCAGCGCCTCCACCGTGGCGTCGTTCGGCTCGGCCGCCACCGGCGACAGCTCGGCCGTCGCCTCGATCACGACGTACTGCCAGAAGTTGTCGCCCAGCACGTAGAGCGAGGCCCGCGGGTCACGGCGCAGGTTGGCCGTCTTGGCCCGGCTGTCCGTGATGGAGATCAGGAACGTGTCGCCCTCGTCGGGCACGTACATGATGTTGGACAGCTGCGGCCGCCCGTTGGCGCGGATGGTGGCCAGGACCCCCTGCTTGCGGTTCCTGGCGAATGTGAGTGCCTCGGTCAGATCCATGAATCCGACCGTAGCGGTCTAGGTCGCGGCCTCGGCCACCGCCGGCACGTCCTCCTCAGAGCCGTACGTCAGCGCCAGGTGGATGAGGGCGGCCACGATGGCGCCGATGAGCGGGGCCACGATGAAGAGCCACACCTGGCTGAGCGCCGTGCCGCCGACCACCAGGGCCGGCCCGAGGCTCCGGGCCGGGTTCACCGACGTCCCCGTCAGCGGGATCCCGATGAGGTGCACCATCACCAGCCCGAAGCCGATGGCCACGCCCGCCGCGCCCTGAATGGCCGCCTTGTGGGTCGAGAACAGCACGACCAGCACGAAGATCGCCGTGAGGACGATCTCGATGAGGAACGCGCCCCACTGGCTCACCAACAGGTGTGACTGCTGGCCGTAGCCGTCGGTGCCCAGACCAATCCGGCTCTTCGAGTAGATCGGGGAGGTGGTGAACATCCAATACAACAGGTAGGCGCCGACGATCCCGCCGGCGAACTGGGCCACCAGGTACTCGACGCCCTCGACGAGCTTCATGCGCCCCGACGAGATGAAGCCGAGCGTGACCGCCGGGTTCACGTGGCAGCCCGAGATGGGCCCGATGGAGTACACGAGCGCGACGAGCACCAGGCCGAACGCCAGTGCCGTGGCCGCCACGCCGGCCGAGTAGCTCAGGCCGAAGAGGTGGAACCCGAAGGACTCCGTGGCGACACCGACCGCGACGACCACCAGGATCATGGTGCCCAGGAATTCTGCCCCGAGCTTTCTGGCCAGCAACATGATGGAACCTCCTGTGTCCAGGCGAGGGGAATGGACACAGGCAGTTTTACCAGCGCAGCGCACCGCAGACGCGGATGCAACCGGGCAGGCCCCAGCTCAGCGGGTCGTGCGCCACCCGGCGCGCGACCCCGAACGTTTGCTAGATAGCGGCCATCGCCCGTTCGTCCGCGTCCCGCAGCCGGGTGGCCATGGCGGCCAGCATCTTGCGGGCGAGGGCGGGCACGGCGTCGAGCACGCCGTTGAACTGGCGCTGGCCCAGCACGAGCAGCGTCATCTCGGTGTCGGAGATCACCGTGGCCGAGCGGGGGCGCCGGTCGAGCAGCGCCATCTCGCCGAAGTACTGGCCCGGCCCGAGGGTGGCCACCTTGCGGTTGTTGCGCTTCACCGACGCGTTGCCCTTGACGATGAGGAAGAACTCGCGCCCGATGGTGCCCTGCTCGGTGAGCATGCGACCGGGCGGCACGACCACCTCCTCGAGCGCGCGCCTGATCGTACGCAGGTCCTTGGCGGACGAGGTGGAGAAGAGCCAGATCTTGGAGAGGTCGAGTTCAGCCGCCATGGGCGCAAACAGTAGCCCCTACCCCTCCCGAGGTGCCGGTTCGTGGGCGCCCTGCCTTGGGGGTGCGCCGACCCTCAGCCGCCCATCCTCAGCCGCCCACGCTCAGATGGCGTCGTGCCCCCGCTCGCCCGTGCGCACGCGCACGACCGTCTCGGCCGGCACGACCCACACCTTGCCGTCGCCGATCTTGCCGGTGGCCGCCGACGACACGATGGCGTCCACGACGGCCTCGGCCCGGTCGTCGTCGACGAGCACCTCCATGCGGAGCTTGGGCACGAAGTCGACCTGGTACTCGGCCCCCCGGTAGTTCTCGGTGTGCCCACGCTGGCGCCCGAACCCCTGCGCCTCGGTGATCGTCATGCCGGCGACACCCATGTTCTTCAGGATGTTCTTGACGTCGTCCAGCTTGAACGGCTTCACGACGGCTACCACGAGCTTCATCAATCCGCTCCTCACGATGGGCCGGGCACGCACGCCCTCACCGAGCACGCTACCCAGATGGCCCGCCGCCCGTCCCAGGCGTCACCCAGCTGCCGGCGGCCGGCCCCATTCCCGCCCCGCAAAACCCGATTCCCGCCCCGGAAAATGGCCCTTGTCGGGACGGCGCTAGCCTTCCCCGGTGCCCGCGGACGAGGACACCGGCAACCCCGGGGAGGACGACGCGCCGCGGATGACGCTCTGGCAGCGGCTGCGCTACTCCATGGTGCGGCCCGACGACGACCCGTCCGAGAAGGCGCAAAGCGAGGTCCGCTCGGTCGAGGAGATCGAGGAGGACATCCGCCGCTCCAACGACAAGGAGCGGGCCATCGGCCTCGTGGTCGCACCGGTCGCTGCGGTCGTCGGGCTGGTCATCAGCTCGGCCTCCATCAACTACGCCAAGACCCACAACCAGAGCACGGCCGTCTACGACAAGTTGACCTACGTGCTGCTGGCGCTGGCCCTCCTGATCCTGCTGAGCTCGATGCTGCGCAAGCGCCTCTTCCAGGGGATCACCATCGCGCTCTTCGCCGTGGCCATCTTCCAGCTGAAGGCCAACTACATCGGGTTCGCCTTCCCCTTCGTCCTGGTCGGCGCCTGGTACCTGATTCGCGCCTACCGCCTGCAGCAGGAGCTCAAGCGGGCGCAGGCCAGCGATGCCCCGCCGCCCCGCCGCGACTCGGGCCGGCCCGCCGGCTCACGGCCCCGGCCGCAACAAGCGCTACACGCCTCCTACCTGACGCCCGTCGCCGACTCGCCGCGCGCCACCGCCCGCGGTCAGCTCCCTGTTGACGCTGCCGTTCCCTCCGGAACACCATCGGCCGGGCCACCACCCGCGCCGCGCCGGCGCAGCAGCACCACGGCGACGAGCACCACGAGGATGACGAGCAGCATCGCGGGGAGGATGAAGACACTGCTCGACGAGTGCTGGGTGTCGATGATGTAGCGCGGGGAGACGAGCGCCGGGTCGCCGGGAACCGCGAGGGCCGCCACCTGTCGTGCCCGGCTTGTGGAACACCGAGCCCGGGAGCGGCTCGGCGTAGCGATGGCCGTGCAACACGTAGGCGCCCTTGCAGGAGTAGCCCGCCGCGTTGCTGCCGCTGCCGCCGAGGAGCCCCAGGCACCCCGAGACGGTGAAGGTGACCGGCACGCCCCGGTTGTGCAGCTCGTCGATCTGGTCGTTCTTGTGGATGCCGACGACGGTGAACACCACCACCAGGACGGCCAGTGTGGCAACGACGACGGCCACCAGGACGCGGGCCACGCGTCGGCCATCGATCTGGACCCCCGCGCCGCGTAACGTCCCGATCCGGCCGTCGCCCCCGGGCGCCGGCTCGGGAACGGGTGGCGCGTGGCCGTTCACGCGGACCTCGGGCGCGGGCTCCCCGGACGTCACGAGGGTGGAGGGAGAGGTCGCACGACCGGGAGAGCGTAGTGGCGGCTGGCGACGCCTCCCGCTCGCCCGCCCGACTCCTCGACCGGTCCACACCCAGGAGGGATGTGCGCTCCGGGGTGGATTAACGCGCTCGAAACACAGCGGTGACGATGCGGAAACCACTTCCCTGCATTGTGTCCCGGACGGGGCGAACCGTCTGCAGTGACCTTGCCGTACCCGGTGCTCTCGGACGTCCCGCTGTGCGGAGAGCGCCGGGACACATGACAGTTAGGAGAGCTTGAGTGATCCATCTGATAGGAGCGACTTCGTACGTTCCGTATCCCGAGTTGGCTCAATCCGGCTGACAACACGTGGCAGATAACTGCGGCCACGTTCGTCGGCCTGATGAGCCTCCCCGGCCTGGCCGTGCTCTACGCGTCGCTCGTCCCCAAGAAGTGGGCGGTCAACGTGCTCGCCATGATGTTCGCCGGGTTCTCGCTGGTGCTCGTCGCCTGGTTCCTCTGGGAGTACAAGCTGGGCTTCGGCGACACGTCCATCGGGGGCGGCGTCCATTCGTCAACGGGGTGGTCACCCAGACCCAGAACGCGGGGACGACCGGGACCTTCACGCACTTCTTCGAGAACTTCCTCGGGCAAGCCGGGCCCGATCACCAGCAGTTACGGCGAGCAGGCGCAGGCGAGCTCGGCGGCCAACACGATCATCCCGTTCCACTTCCCGACCTCGACGCTGGCCTACTTCCAGTTCGTCTTCGCGGCGATCACCCCGCTGCTGTTCCTCGGCAGCGTGCTCGGACGGATCAAGTTCAGCGCCTGGTGCCTCCTGGTGCCGCTGTGGTCGACCTGCGTCTACTGCGTGGACGCCTTCCTGCTCTGGGGCGGCGGCTACTTCGCCCAGGAGGGTGCGCTCGACTTCTCCGGTGGGTACGTCATCCACATGTCGGCCGGTGTCTCCGGCTTCGTCGCGGCCTGGGTCCTCGGACCACGGCTCCTGCGAGATCGGCAGCACGCCTTGCCCAACAACCTCGTGATGGCGGCGGTCGGTGCCGGCATCCTGTGGCTGGGCTGGAACGGCTTCAACGGTGGCGACCCGTACTACGCCGGCGCCAATGCGGCGGCGGCGGTCGTCAACACGAACCTGGCCACGGCCACCGGTGTCCTGGTCTGGATCGCCATGGACGCCTGGCTCTCCAAGGAGAAGAAGCCCACCTTCCTGGGCGGCGTCAACGGCATGATCTGCGGCCTGGTCGGCATCACGCCGTGCGCCGGCTGGGTCAACGGCCTGGGTGCCATCTACGTCGGCGCCATCTGCTACGGCCGTCGTCTGGGTCGCCTGGAACTACCTCTCCAAGGTCCGGCCGTTCTCCAAGGTCGACGACGCCCTCGGTGTCATCTACACCCACGGCATCGCCGGCCTCATGGGCGGCCTGCTGCTCGGCATCTTCGGCGACCCGAACATGATCGAGTACGGCTGCGGTCACCTGACCGCCAGCGGGCAGGTCATCGCCACGTCGCAGGCGACGTACCTCTCGGCGAAGGGGACCTGCGTGCCCTTCGGTGTGAACGGCCTGATGTACACGGGCTCCGCGCACCAGCTGTGGGAACAGTTCCGAGCGGCCATCTTCGTCATCATCTGGTCGGCCGCTGATCACCTTCATCCTCATGAAGCTCATCGGCTGGGTCCTCCGTGGCGCCCGCTACAAGGACGAGATCCTCGAGGTCGGCGACCTCGCCATCCACGGCGAGGAGGCGTTCCCCGAGGAGCCGCTCGCCACCCGCAGCGACGGTGCCTTCGCCATGGCCGGCATCGACAGGGGCGGGAGCTCACCGGAACCTCGCAGAGGATTATCCGGTCCCCGGCACCGATACCGGCGGCGGCTCCTAGGCCCGAGACAGAACGACGAAAGGAACTCAACAATGAAGCTGATCGTGGCAGTCCTCAAGCCGTTCAAGCTCGACGACGTGAAGGAGGCCCTCAAGACCCTCGGGGTCCAGGGCATGACCCTCACCGAGGCCCAGGGCTTCGGGCGCCAACGGGGCCACACCGAGGTGTACCGCGGTGCGGAGTACGAGGTGGACTTCGTCCCCAAGATCCGCGTCGAGGTGCTCGTCGACGACGCCCAGGCCGACGACGTGGTGGACGCCATCGTGACCTCGGCCTCCACCGGGCAAGATCGGTGACGGCAAGGTCTGGGTCATCCCGGTCGAGGCCGTGGTCCGCGTGCGCACCGGAGAACGCGGGGCCGACGCGTTGTAGACGCGAGCGGTTCTGTAACGGTCGGTAAGGCCGGGGCGCGGCGAGGCGCCCCGGCCTGCCGCCGTCTTGGGGCAGGTTCCGATCACCCCCGCGCAAATGCTCTGGGGTCACTCGCCGTCGGTGCGACGATGATGGCGTGGACCAGGAGCAGTCCGTGGAGGCGGTGATCGGGGCCCAGCAGGCCAAGTGGGACACCGACGCCGTCGACGTCGAGGTGTTCGGCACCGGTGACCCGGCGGCGATCGCGGCGATCGTCGACCGCTTCTGCGTCGACCAGCTCGGCGCCGGTATCGAGGAAGGCCTCTTCTACGGCGCCTCCGCCGGCTGTGTCCTCGGCGTCCGCCTGGCCGACGGGGCGCAGGTCGTCATCAAGGCGTACCAGGAGCGCTGGCGGGCGCCGTTCCTCCGTGCGGTGCAGACGGTGCAGGCCCACGCGGCCCGCCACGGCATCCCGTGCGCCGCGCCACTGCGGGGTCCGTCCTCTCTCGTGCCGGGACGTCCGAACCAGGCCATCGTCGAGTCGTATCTGCCGGACCCGGGCCTGCGGCCGTACCGTCGGCGGCCGAGCGCCGGTCTCCGCCGCCGGCCTGGCCCCCAGATCGCCGTCTGCCGGGAATTGCCGGGCTGCCCGAGCTGGCCGATCACCCGCTGCGCGCCCCGGTCGCGGGTCTCTACAACGAGCCGCACAGCCCGTTGTTCGACTTCGAGGCCACCGCGGCGGGAGCGGAATGGATCGACGCGCTGGCGATGCGTGCCCGGCCGTGCGCGACGCCGACGAGCGGGCACCGGTCGTCGCGCACATGGACTGGGCGAGCGCGCAACGTGCGGCTCAACGATGACGGGCTCCTTGCCGTCTACGACTGGGACAGCGTGGCTCTGGTGCCCGAGAGCACCGCGGTCGGGCAGGCGGCGGTGACCTGGTCGGTGACGGCAGACCCCGGCGGGACCGAGTTCCCGACGCTGCCGGACATCGTGGGCTTCGTCGCCGATTACGAGCAGGCCGCGGGTCACCGGCTCGACGAGACGCAGTGGCGCGCCGCCGGTCGGTCGGCGGCCTGGGTCCTGGCCTACACGGCCCGCTGCGAGCACTCGCTCGACGCGAAGGGATGGCGCGGCCCGACCAGCATGCCGCCCGCGACCGCCTGGCCGACGCCGGCGAAGCGCTGCTCGCGCTGGCTCAACCGATCCAGTAGCGCCGGATGGGAACGCGCGCGTCGGTCGGCGTGACGACCGACTCGAGGACCCCGCCGTTGCGCTCGATCACACGGCTGGAGGCGGCGTTGTCGTCGTCGCACACCACGAGGATGCGCTCGACGCCCTCGGTGCGGGCCAGGGCGATGGCCTGGCGCAGGATCTCGGTGGCGTAGCCGCGGCCCCGGAACGCCGGCCGCACCCCGTAGCCGATGTGGCCGCCCTGGGCGGCGAGGTAGTCGTTCAGCGCGAAGCGCACGGAGACCCGGCCCACGAGCGCGCCGCCCACCTCGGCCAGGAGGAAGTCCGAGCGGACGAGCCCCTCGGGCACGCGGGCCAGATCGCGCACGGCGTCGAGGACGTCGAGGTAGTTCGACCACTCCAGGCCGGGCTCCCAGAGCAGCAGGAATGGCCACCCCTCGAACTCCTGCTGCCGCGGCCACGCAGGCGGCCTCGTCGCCGGGACCGGGCGGGCGGAGGACGAGCGCCACCACGGGAGGACTCAGCCGACGGGCTGGTCGGCCTGGCGGGCCACGGCCGCGGCCGCAGCGGCGGCCGCCTCGGGGTCGCCCAGGTAGTCGGCCGCGCGCACGGTGAGGTCGTCGTCGAGCTGCATGCGGTAGGGGATGCCGGTCGGGATCTCCAGGCCGGTGATCTCGTCGTCCGAGATGCCCTGCAGGTGCTTGCGCAGGGCGCGGATGGAGTTGCCGTGGGCGACGACCAGCACGGCGCCGCCGCGCTCGGCGGTGGCGCGCAGGTCGGGCACGATGGCCGACTCCCAGTAGGGCACGGTGCGGCGCACGACGTCGGCCAGGCACTCGGCGCGCGGGATGTCGGCCGGGTCGACGTCGTCGTAGCGAGGGTCGGCCGCCACGTCGTAGGGGTTGTCGGCCGAGAGCGGCGGGGGCGGGGTGTCGTAGCTGCGCCGCCACAACAGGAGCTGCTCCTCGCCGAACTCCTGCTTGGTCTGGGCCTTGTTCTTCCCCTGCAGGTCGCCGTAGTGGCGCTCGTTGAGGCGCCAGTGCCGGCGCACGGGGAGCCAGCTGCGGCCGGCGGCGGCCAGGGCCAGCTCGGCGGTGCGGATGGCCCGGGTGAGCACCGAGGTGTGGAGCACCCGCAGGTCCAGGCCCTCGGTGGCGGCCAGGAGCTCGCCGCCGGCGGTGGCCTCGGCCTCCCCGGCCGGGGTCAGGTCCACGTCGACCCAGCCCGTGAACAGGTTCTCGGCGTTCCAGGTGGACTGGCCGTGGCGGAGGAGGACCAGCTTGAGCACGTCCACCGACACGACCCTGACTGCTATTCCCGACCACGGCCCAGGAGCTTGCTTTGTGCACCCGAACCGATTCTCGACCTGAAATCTAGACTTTGTAGTTTTACCTATGGAGTAGTGATACGGTTGCCAACGTTGCGCAACCTTTTGGGCTTCATGGACGCAACGAGCAGGCGCTGCAGTCGCCACGCAGGAGAACGTCTGGAACAGGAGGCCATGGTCGCGCCGGGCAGCGGCCCACATGCAGATCATCGGCCTCGCCACTCATCTCAGCAAATGATGTCGAACGTGCCCCAGATGCCGCCAACTGTCATCAAGGCGCCGATGATCGGCAAATCAACAGCATTCGTGTCCCAGCGGACTCAAGCACCAGCCGCAATCTCGCCAAGGCCCAGTCAGACGCGACCTAGGTTGAGGCAGACAAATACGAAGCTCGCCACCGTGCAGGTCCAGAAGCGCCACGTCGGACTAGCCGACACCGTCGACGTACAGAAACGCCTGAACGGCCGTTAAGCTGGAAGATGTCAGAGCCAGCCACGTCGGCAGGTGACGCAGTCCCTCGGCGTTTCCCGAGCCGGGAGGGTGCCGTCGTCCGCAGAGGTTCGATCGTCATGGACCCTTCTCCAGCCGGGAAAAAAATGGTCTGCGCAGAGCCCCCGCTCCGGCACGTTTGCTACGGCAATCGCTCAAACGGCCGGCCGAGCAGGCCCGGGCACTAGATGCCGTGGCAGAGCACCAGGACGGTAGGCGGTGCCGTGGCGGGGTCAGAGTGGCCTGGTCCCGATCGGTGGCCCTGATCGGCCTGGATCGGCCCGGCGGTAAGTTGGGAGGCCACGGCTGTGACCTGGGGTTGGGCAACCGTGGTTGGCTACCATGTCAAAAATCTTGACAAGAGGCGACTCAACTTTGGTACAATCATGCACGTAACAAACGGTGCTATCTGCCACTGGGGCAGATTGACGATCGGAAGGACTGCAGAACATGGCCAAGGCCGTAGGAATCGACCTGGGAACCACCAACTCGGTGGTCAGCGTGTTGGAGGCGGGCGAGCCCGTCGTGATCCCCAATGCCGAAGGTGGCCGCACGACCCCCTCGGTCGTGGGCTTCTCCAAGACCGGCGAGGTGCTCGTCGGCGAGGTGGCCAAGCGTCAGGCCATCACCAACCCCGACCGCACCATCCGCTCGGTGAAGCGCCACATGGGCACCGGCTGGACCGTCGACATCGACGGCAAGGCCTACACGGCCCAGGAGATCTCGGCCCGCATCTTGGGCAAGCTCAAGAGGGACGCCGAGGCGTATCTCGGCGACACCGTGACCCAGGCGGTCATCACCGTGCCGGCGTACTTCGACGACGCGCAGCGCACGGCCACCAAGGAGGCCGGGTCGATCGCCGGGCTCGAGGTCCTGCGCATCATCAACGAGCCGACGGCCGCCGCGCTGGCCTACGGCCTCGACAAGGAGGACACCGACCGCACGGTCCTGGTCTTCGACCTCGGCGGCGGGACGTTCGACGTCTCGGTGCTCGACATCGGCGAGGGCGTCTTCGAGGTGAAGTCGACCTCGGGCAACACCAAGCTCGGCGGCGACGACTGGGACGACAAGGTCATCGAGTGGCTGGTGACCGAGTTCAAGAACACCGAGGGCGTCGACCTGTCGCAGGACAAGATGGCCCTGCAGCGCCTCAAGGAGGCGGCCGAGAAGGCCAAGATCGAGCTGTCGACCGTGCAGGAGACCCAGATCAACCTGCCCTTCATCACCGCCACGAGCGAGGGTCCCAAGCACCTCGACCTCAAGCTGACGCGGGCCAAGTTCAACGAGCTG
Source organism: uncultured Acidimicrobiaceae bacterium (assembly GCA_963740535.1). Taxonomy (GTDB): domain Bacteria; phylum Actinomycetota; class Acidimicrobiia; order Acidimicrobiales; family RAAP-2; genus Bog-473. The sequence goes on along the minus strand of CAVUEI010000001.1, from coordinate 1,069,072 downwards.
ACCGCCGACCTGGTCGAGGCGTGCAGCGGGCCGTTCGACGCGGCCATCAAGGACGCCGGCCTGAAGACCTCCGACATCGACCACGTCGTGCTGGTCGGCGGCTCCACCCGGATCCCGGCCGTGCAGGAGCTCGTGCAGTCGCTGACGGGCAAGGAGCCCCACAAGGGCGTGAACCCCGACGAGGTCGTGGCCATCGGCGCCGCCGTCCAGGCCGGCGTGCTGAAGGGCGAGGTCAAGGACGTCCTGCTGCTGGACGTGACGCCGCTGTCGCTCGGGCATCGAGACCAAGGGCCAGGTCATGCACCGGCTGATCGAGCGCAACACCACCATCCCGACCAAGCGGTCGGAGATCTTCACCACGGCCGAGGACAACCAGCCGTCGGTCGAGATCCACGTGCTCCAGGGTGAGCGCGAGATGGCGATGTACAACAAGACGCTGGGCAAGTTCCAGCTGGTCGACCTGCCGCCGGCGCCGCGGGGCGTGCCCCAGATCGAGGTCACGTTCGACATCGACGCCAACGGCATCGTGCACGTGCACGCGCAGGACAAGGCGACGGGCAAGGAGCAGTCGATGACGATCACCGGCCAGTCCTCGCTGGCCAAGGACGACATCGAGCGCATGGTCCGCGACGCCGAGGCCCACGCCGAGGACGACCGCCAGCGCCGCGAGGAGGCCGAGGTCCGCAACAACGCCGACACGCTGGTCTACCAGACCGAGAAGCTGCTCAAGGACCAGGGCGAGAAGTTCGAGGGCTCCGAGAAGGACGACGTCGAGGCCGCATTGAAGGGCGTGAAGGACGCCCTGGCCGGGACGTCTCTCGAGGCGATCAAGGACGCCACCGAGAAGCTGGTCGGCGTGTCGCAGAGCTTCAGCCAGCGCCTGTACGAGCAGGCGTCGGCCTCGCAGTCGACCGGGGGCGCCGACGGTGCCGCCGGTGACGGCTCGGGTGCCGGTGCCGGTGGTGCGGCCGAGGGCGGCTCGGACGACGACGTCGTCGACGCCGAGATCGTCGATGAGCCATGAGCTTCGGCGACGAGGCCGGGCCCGAGGAGGAGCCTGCCTACTCTGAGGCCGAGTTGGCGGAGGAGGAGGCCGACGAGGCGGCGACGCCTCCGGTGTCGTCCGGGGCGCCACGAAGAGATCTGGATCGGCGTCCAACGGCAACGGCGACGGGAGCGGTGGGGAGACCCACGGCACCGCGCTGGCCGAGGAGGCCGACCCACGGGAAGTGCTGGCGCGCGAGCGGGACGAGTACCTGCTCGCGCTTCAGCGCACCCAAGCCGACTTCGAGAACTACCGCAAGCGCATCGCGCGCCTGCAAGAGGAGCAGGCGGCCCGGGCCTCCGGCGACCTCGTCGCCAAGCTGCTGCCCGTGCTCGACACGCTCGACCTGGCCGAGGCCCACCTGAACGAGTCGCTCGACCTGACCGAGGACGGCAAGGCGCTGCGCGCCTCGCGGGCGATGCTGATGGACATCCTGGCCAAGGAGGGGCTCGAGCGGGTCGACCAGCGCGAGGTGCCCTTCGACCCGTCGATCCACGACGCCGTGGCGCACTCGGAGGCCGAGGAGCGGCGACAGCGGCGAGACGGTGGTGGAGGAGGTCCTGCGCTCGGGCTACCGCTGGAAGGGGCAGGTGCTCCGCGCCGCCATGGTCCGCGTCAGGGGGTGAGCTGACCCATGGCCGCCCAACGTGAATGGTTCGAGAAGGACTACTACAAGGTGCTCGGCGTCGTCTCGACGGCGACCGACAAGGAGATCACGCGCGCCTACCGCAAGCTGGCCAAGGAGCACCATCCCGACGCCAACCCCGGCTCGGAGGAGCGCTTCAAGGAGATCAGCGCGGCCTACGACGTCCTGGGCGACGCCGAGAAGCGCAAGGAGTACGACGAGGTCCGCCGGCACGGCCCGGTGGGCGGTGGGTTCGGAGCGCCCGGCGGCGGGACGTTCCGCATGGAGGACATGGGGGACCTGAGCGACCTCTTCGGGGGCCTCTTCGGCGGTGGCGGCGGCCGGACCCGGCCCCAGCAGCGCGGGCCCCAGCGCGGCGCCGACATGGAGGCGCAGCTGCACCTGTCCTTCGAGGACGCCGTGCACGGGGTCACGACCTCGGTCAACGTGCCCCAGGAGGTGCGCTGCTCGAACTGCCGCGGCAGCGGGGCGGCGCCGGGCACCTCGACGCACACCTGCCCGCGCTGTGGCGGGACGGGGAGCCTCAACGACAACCAGGGCCTCTTCTCCCTGAGCACGGTCTGCCCGGACTGCGTGGGGCGGGGGACCTTGTTCGACACGCCGTGCCCGGTGTGCCACGGCACCGGCACCGAGCAGAAGGTGCGCTCGGTCAAGGTGCGCATCCCGCCCGGGGTCGAGAGCGGGCAGCGCATCAGGGTCAAGGGGCGCGGCGCGCCCGGGCAGGGGATGGCGCCGGCCGGCGACCTCTATGTCGTCGTCCACGTGCTCGCGTCACCCGGTCTTCGGGCGCAGCGGGCGCAACCTGACCATCACGGTGCCGATCACGTATCCAGAGGCGGTGCTCGGCACGACGATCACGGTGCCGACCCTCGACGGCAAGGTGACGCTCAAGGTGCCGGCGGGCACGCCGTCGGGCAAGGTGCTGCGCGTGCGCGGCCGGGGCGTCCCGGCCGGGTCGGGACGCAACGGCGCCAAGGCCGGGTGACCTGCTGGTCAAGGTCGAGGTCGTGGTGCCCGCGGAACTCACCGACGAGCAGCGGGCCGCCGTGGAGTCCCTGGCCGAGGTGACCGAGCCGGCGCCGCGGATCGCGGTGGACGGGTGATGGCGGTGGCGCGGTGGTGGTGGCGCGATGGCTGATCGCCACTCCGACCAGGCCGTCTACGTGATCTCGGTGGCTGCCGAGCTGACCGGGATGCACCCGCAGACGCTGCGCATCTACGAGCGCAAGGGCCTGCTCGACCCGTCGCGCACCAGCGGCGGGAGCCGGCGTTTCTCCGAGCGCGACCTGGAGCGGCTGCGCCACATCCAGGAGCTGACGTCGACGGGGCTCAACCTCGAAGGCGTGCGACGGGTGCTCCAGCTCGAGTCCGAGCTGGCCCGGTTGCGCGCCGAGCTGGCCGAGGTGCGGGTCCAGGCCCTCGAGGCCGTGAAGGCGACGCACCGCCAGTACCGGCGCGACCTGGTGCCGCTGCGCCAGGCGACGGTGCCCTACCGGCGTGGGGCAGCGGGGAATTGAGACGACGACGAACGAGATAAGCGAAGAAGACGAGAAGAGAGGGAGCCGCCGATGCCGATAGACCCCGAACGCTGGACGAACAACACGAAGGCCGCCTTCAGCGCGGCGACGGGGCACGCGGCGTCCTCCAACCACCCGGAGCTGACGCCGGCCCACCTGCTCGACGCGCTGCTGCAGCAGCAGGACACCATGACGCGCCCGCTCCTGACCCAGGTCGGGATCGATCCCGACGCGCTGGCGGGAAAGGTGCACGACCAGCTGATCCGCCTGCCGCAGGCGTCCGGCGGGGCCGAGCCGGGGCTGTCGCGCGACGCCCGGGCGGTGCTCGAGGACGGCCGACCAGAACCGGCGCGACATGGGCGACGACTACGTCTCCGTCGAGCACCTGGTGCTGGCGCTGGCCGACCAGATCGGCGTCACCAAGGACGCGCTGTTGACGGCGCTGCGCGCCGTGCGGGGCAACCACCGCGTGACCACGGCCGACCCCGAGCAGACGTACCAGGCCCTGGCCAAGTACGGGCGCGACCTCACCGAAGCGGCCCGCGAGGGCAAGCTCGACCCGGTCATCGGGCGCGACGAGGAGATCCGCCGGGTGATCCAGGTGCTGTCGCGCCGCACCAAGAACAATCCCGTGCTGATCGGCGAGCCCGGCGTCGGCAAGACGGCCATCGTCGAGGGGCTGGCCAACCGGATCATCGAGGGCGACGTGCCCGAGGGCCTGAAGGGCAAGCGCGTCGTCGCGCTGGACCTGGGGTCGATGGTGGCCGGGGCCAAGTACCGCGGCGAGTTCGAGGAGCGCCTGAAGGCGGTGCTCAAGGAGATCACCGACGCCGAGGGCGAGATCATCACCTTCATCGACGAGCTGCACACGATCGTGGGCGCCGGCGCGGCCGAGGGCGCGATGGACGCCGGGCAGATGATCAAGCCCATGCTGGCCCGGGGCGAGCTCCGCCTCATCGGGGCCACCACGCTCGACGAGTACCGCAAGTCCATTGAGAAGGACGCTGCGCTGGAGCGGCGCTTCCAGCCGGTGTTCGTGGGCGAGCCGTCGGTGGAGGACACCATCGCGATTCTGCGCGGCCTGTCGGAGCGCTACATGGCGCACCACAAGGTCCGCATTCAGGACGCGGCGCTGGTGGCGGCGGCGGTGCTGTCCGACCGCTACGTCACCGGGCGCTTCCTGCCCGACAAGGCCATCGACCTCATTGACGAGGCGGCGTCGAAGCTGCGCATTGAGATCGACTCCATGCCGACCGAGCTGGACCAGATCTCCCGGCGCATCCGCCAGCTGGAGATCGAGAAGCTGGCGCTGGAGAAGGAGAGCGACGAGGCGTCGGCGGAGCGCCTGGAGCGGCTGGAGCGCGAGCTGGCCGAGCTCGGCGAGCAGCGCGACTCCATGGCGGCGCACTGGCAGCAGGAGAAGAACTGCCTCGACACCGTGAGCGCGCTGCAAGAGGAGAAGACCCTCAAGGAGGAGGAGGCGGCGCGCTACGAGCGCGACGGCGACCTGGCCGGCGCCTCGGCCATCCGCTACGGCGAGCTGCCCGAACTCGACCGGCGCATCGCCGAGGCCAACGAGGACCTGGCCAAGCTGCAGGCGGGGACCCGCTTCCTGAAGGAGGAGGTCGACGCCGAGGACATCGCCGAGGTGGTCAGCCGCTGGACCGGCGTCCCGGTGTCGCGGCTGATGGAGGGCGAGATCGAGAAGCTGGTCCGGTTGGAGTCCACCCTCCATGAGCGCGTGGTGGGGCAGGACGAGGCGGTCTCCGCCGTCTCCAACGCCATCCGCCGCAGCCGGGCCGGGCTGAGCGACCCCAACCGTCCCATCGGGTCGTTCCTCTTCCTGGGGCCGACCGGCGTGGGCAAGACCGAGCTGGCCCGGGCGCTGGCCGAGTACCTCTTCGACGACGAGCGGGCGATGGTCCGCATCGACATGAGCGAGTACCAGGAGAAGCACACCGTGTCGCGCCTGGTGGGCGCGCCGCCGGGGTACGTCGGCTACGACGAGGGCGGCCAGCTGACCGAGGCGGTGCGGCGGCGGCCCTATTCGGTCGTGCTGCTCGACGAGCTGGAGAAGGCCAACCCGGACGTGTTCAACATCTTGCTGCAGGTGCTCGAGGACGGGCGCCTGACCGACGGGCAGGGCCGGACGGTCGACTTCACCAACACGGTGCTGATCATGACCTCGAACCTCAAGGGTGAGCCCTCGGACTACTTCAAGCCGGAGTTCATCAACCGGATCGACGAGATCGTGCGCTTCCGGCCGCTGAGCGAGGACGACCTGGCGGTGATCGTCGGGATCCAGCTGGGCCGGTTGCGTGCTCGGCTGGCCGAGCGGCGGCTGTCGCTGGTGGTGACGCCGGCGGCGGAGCAGTGGCTGACCCGGACGGGCTACGACCCCGACTACGGGGCCCGTCCGCTGCGGCGGGTGCTGCAGCGGGCGATCGAGGACCCGCTGGCGCTGGCTCTGTTGGAGGGCCGGTACCTGGAGGGCTCGACGGTCACGGTGGACGTCGACGACGACAAGATCGTGCTGCGCTAGGGGCTAGGGCCGGGTTGCTGTCCGCTGCCGGGGATGGTTCTGGGAACTATACGTAATTACGTTTATAGTTCAGAGAACAACCGCCGGGGTTCTCCCGGCCGGGCCAGATCGGCGCGGTTCTTCAGGCCGGGCCAATCGGCGGGGCTCGGCCCCCTCAGGCCACCGCTTCGGCCGGTGCGAAGGCGTCCGTGAGCTTCCGGCAGAAGGCGCCGAGGTCCTCGGGCTTGCGGCTGGTCACCAGCGTGTTGATGCCGTTGCGGCACACCACGACGTCGCGGTCGACCCAGTAGGCGCCGGCGTTGCGCAGGTCGGTCTGCAGGCTCGGCCACGAGGTGACCGTTCGGCCGGCCACGAGGTCGCCCTCAATGAGGGTCCAGGGTCCGTGGCAGATGGCGCCGACCGGCTTGCCCGCCTCGAACATCGCCATCAGGAAGTCGACGGCGGCGGCGTCGGTCCGGAGCTGGTCGGGGTTGGCCACCCCTCCGGGGAGGACCACGGCGTCGAAGTCGCTCGCATGAGCCTCGTCAGTCACCCGGTCGACGGGGAAGCGGCCGGACCGGTCGAGATGCCGGATGGTCTCGGCCATGCCCGGCCGGGTGGCCACCAGCTCCGGCTTGCCCCCGGCGTCGACGACGGCATGCCAGGGCCGGAGCAGCTCGGCCTCCTCGATCCCCTCGTTGGCCACGACGAAGGCCACCCGCACGTCCTGCATCCACTGCGCCACCATGCGCTCCTTCCCAGAGGAGCGGCCCAACGATCCCCGAGGAGCCCCCCCTCGCCTCTCCGCGCCTCTTCGCGGCTGATACCCAGCGCCCAGGGTGCGAAACCGCCGCACATTCGGACCCCCAAATGGGGGAGGGGTACACTGGTGCGTAATCCGGCGACTGAGCGAACGGAGAGACGCGTGCCCGCAACCGTCGTGGTCGGGACCCAGTGGGGCGACGAGGGGAAGGGCAAGCTCACCGACCACCTCGCCCGCGAGATGCACATGGTGGTGCGCTACCAGGGCGGCCACAACGCCGGCCACCGCATCGTGGTCAACGGCGAGGCCTTCGCCCTCCAGCTCGTGCCGAGCGGCATCCTCTACGACCACATCACGCCCATCATCGGCAACGGCGTCGTCGTCGACCCGGCCGTGCTGCTCGCCGAGCTCGACAGCCTGGCGGCCAAGGGGATCGACACGAGTCGCCTGGTGGTCAGCGGCAACGCCCACCTGATCATGCCGTACCACCAAGAGCTGGACCGGGTGACCGAGCGCTTCCTCGGCAAGAACGCGCTGGGGACGACCAAGCGCGGCATCGGGCCGGCCTACGCGGACAAGGCGACCCGCGTCGGCCTCCGCGTCCAGGACCTCTTCGACCCCAAGATCTTCCGCCAGAAGCTCGACGTGGCCCTCAAGGAGAAGAACGCCGTCCTGGCCAAGGTCTACAACCGCCTGCCCCTCTCGGCCGAACGAGATCGCCGACCACTACCTGGGCGAGTACGCCCCCCGGATCGAGCCCATGGTGGGCGACACCGTCGGCATGGTCCACGACGCCCTCGACAACGGCCGCGAGGTGCTGCTCGAGGGGGCGCAGGCCACCTTCCTCGACCTCGACCACGGCACCTACCCCTTCGTCACCTCCTCCAACCCGGTGGCCGGCGGGGCCTGCACGGGCTCGGGGCTCGGGCCGCGCGACATCGAGCAGGTGATCGGCATCGCCAAGGCGTACGTGACGCGGGTGGGCGCCGGACCGTTCCCGACCGAGCAGGACAACGACGTCGGCGAGCTGCTCGTCGAGCGGGGCCACGAGTTCGGCACCAACACCGGGCGCCGGCGTCGCTGCGGCTGGTTCGACGCCGTCATGCTGCGCCAGGCGGTGCGCCTCAACTCGCTGACCGAGGTGGCGCTCACCAAGCTCGACGTCCTCGACACGTTCGAGACCGTCAAGGTGTGCGTCGCCTACGAGGCCGACGGCATCCGCTACACGCACCTGCCCTACCACCAGTCGACCTTCCACAAGGCGGTGCCGGTCTACGAGGAGCTGCCGGGCTGGCGCACCGACCTCTCCAACGCGACCGCGCCGGGCGACATGCCGGCGGCGGCCCGCGACTACGTCGCGTTCCTCTCGGAGCAGATCGGCGTCCCCGTCCGCCTCGTCGGGGTCGGGCCCGGTCGCGAGCAAACCGTCTCCTTCGCCACCGCGTGAGGGTCTGCGTCGTCGGCAGCGGAGGCCGCGAGCACGCGCTCGCCCATGTGCTGGCGCGCACGTCCGACGTCGTCGTGACGCGGGGCAACCCGGGCATGGCGCCGCCGATCACCGTCACCGACGTGCCGGTCGAGGAGGTGGAGGCCGACCTGTACGTGATCGGCCCCGAGGCCCCCCTCGTGGAGGGGCTGGCCGACCAGCTGCGCAGCGCGGGCAAGGCCGTGATGGGCCCCGGCGCCGACGGTGCACTCCTGGAGGGCTCCAAGGCCTACATGAAGGAGATCCTGAGCACGGCGGGCGTCCCGACGGCGCGCTTCGCCGCCTTCGACGCCATGGAGACCCGCGACGCACTGGACTACCTCGAGACCCTGCCCGGGCCCTGGGTGATCAAGACCGACGGCCTCGCCGCCGGCAAGGGCGTCCTGGTGGCCCGGACCATCGACGAGGCCCGCGACGACGTCACGGCCAAGCTCTCGGGCACCTCGTTCGGCGACGCCGGGCGCAACATCGTGATCGAGGAGGGGCTGCTGGGCGAGGAGTGCTCGCTGCTCGTCCTCTGCGACGGGACGCACGCCGTGTCCCTGGTGCCGGCGCAGGACTTCAAGCGGATCGGCGACGGCGACGTGGGTCCCAACACCGGCGGCATGGGCGCCTACGCACCGATGCCCGGTATCGAGGCCGACGCGCTGCGGCGCCTGATGGACTCCGCCGTGCTCCCGCTCGTCGACGAGCTGCGCCGGCGCGGCATCGACTACCGGGGCGTGCTCTACGCCGGGCTGATGCTGACCCCCGAGGGTCCCAAGGTCATTGAGTACAACGTGCGCTTCGGCGACCCCGAGGCCCAGGTCGTGCTCCCCCTGCTGGCCGGGGACCCCGCCGAGCTGTTCCTCGCCGTCGCCAACGGCGACCTGGACGGCGCGCCGGCGCCCGCCTTCTCGGGCGACGCCGCGGTGTGCGTCGTCATGGCCTCGCAGGGCTACCCGGAGCACCCGCACACCGGCGACACCATCGAGGGTCTCGACGACACGGGCCAGTCCGTCGCGGCCGTCGCCGGGGCCACCGTCTTCCACGCCGGCACGGGACGGCACTCCCCCGACGGGCCCTTCCACACCGCGGGCGGTCGCGTGCTCGGCGTCACCGCGGTCGGCGCCGACGCTGGCCGAGGCGCGCGACCGCGCCTATGCCGCCGCCGCGCCGATTGAATGGGAGGGGATGCAGATGCGCCACGACATCGCCGCGGCCGCGGCCGGCGCAGCCGGCGCGACGGCGGCGCGGAGGGGGCCGGGTGATCCCCCGCTACTCGCCGCCCGGACATGGCCGCGCTGTTCAGCGACGCCGCCCGCTTCTCCATGTGGCTGGAGGTCGAGCTCCTGGCGACCGAGGCGCAGGCCGCCGTGGGCGTCGTGCCGCAGGACGAGGCGGCCACCTGCCGGGCCAAGGCGCCGACCGTCGACGACGTCTTCGTGGCCGACGTGCTCGAGCGCGAGAAGGTGACGGACCACGACGTGGCCGCGTTCGTCGACGTCGTGCAGGAGCGCATCGGCGCGCCGGCGGGCTCGCACATCCACTACGGCCTGACCTCCTCCGACGTCGTCGACACGGCGCTGTGCGCCACGCTCACCAGAGCGGCGGACCTCCTGCTGGTCGACCTCGATGCGTTCGTCGCCGCGCTCAAGGCACGGGCGCTCGAGCTGCTGCACGTGCCCGTCACCGGGCGCACGCACGGCATGCACGCCGAGCCGACGACCTTCGGCGCCAAGTTCGCGCTGTGGGCCCTGCAGGCCGACCGCGACCGCGCGCCGCATGCGGGCGGCCCGCGACGCCGTCGCCGTCGGCAAGCTGTCGGGGGCGGTCGGCACCTACTCCAACATCGACCCCGAGGTGGAGGCCCGCGTCTGCGCCGCGCTCGGCCTGACGCCGGTGCCCGCCACGCAGGTGATCGCCCGGGACCGCCACGCCGAGTTCTTCTACGCCTGCGCCGTCCGTCGGCGCCACGATCGAGCTGATGTGCACGGAGATCCGGCATCTCGCCCGCAGCGAGCTCGGCGAGGCGGAGGAGCCCTTCGGCGCCGGGCAGAAGGGTAGCTCGGCCATGCCGCACAAGCGCAACCCGATCCTCTCGGAGCGGCTCGTGCGGCCTGGCGCGGCTGCTGCGCGGCTACCTCGGTGCGGGCCTGGAGGATGTGGCGCTGTGGCACGAGCGGGACATCTCGCACAGCTCGGTCGAGCGCGTCGTGCTGCCCGACGCCGCCATGCTCGCCGCCTACATGCTGCGCAAGGCCACGGGGCTGGCCGAGGGCCTCGTGATCCACCCCGAGCGCGCGCTGGCCAACCTGACCGAGGGCACCCTCGGGCTGGTGTTCTCCCAGTCCGTGCTGCTCGCCCTCGTCTCCGCCGGCCTGACCCGCGACGAGGCCTACCGGATCGTGCAGCGCGACGCCCGGGCGGCCTGGTCGGAGCGGCGACCCCTTCCGCGCCGTCCTCGAGGCCGACCCCGACGTGCGCCTCGACGCCGCGGAGCTCGACGCCGCCTTCGACCTCGACGCGCACGCTGCGCCACGTCGACCGCTTCGCCGACGCGCTGGCGGCGGACGACCTGTGACGGTGGACCTGCCCCGGGTCCACTCGGGCAAGGTGCGCGAGCTCTACGACGCCGGACGAGGACCGCCTCCTCATGGTCGCCTCGGACCGGGTCAGCGCGTTCGACGTGATCATGGCCGAGCCCATCGCCGACAAGGGCCGGGTGCTCACGGCGATGACCTGCTTCTGGTGCGAGGAGATGGCCGACGTGGTGCCCGGCACGCCGCTGGCGGCGGACCCCGCCGAGATCGAGAGGCGCTCGGGGGCATGGCGATCCCCGGCGACTGGGCCGGCCGGGCCGTCCTGGTGCGCCGGGCCGAGATGCTCCCCATCGAGTGCATCGTGCGGGGCTACCTGGCCGGGCAGGCCTGGGAGGAGTACGAGAAGTCGGGCACGGTGCACGGGATGGCGCATGCCCGAGGGGCTCCTGCTGGCCAGCAAGCTGGAGCGAGCCGCATCTTCACCCCCTCGACGAAGGCGGCCGAGGGGCACGACCTCAACATCGACTTCGACGCGGCCGTCGACCTGGTCGGCGCCGAGGCGGCGCTGCAGGCCCAGGCCGTGAGCCTCGAGCTGTACCGGCGGGCCGCGGCGCGGGCGGCCGACGCCGGCTTCGTGCTGGCCGACACCAAGTTCGAGCTGGGCTACGTCGACGGCGTGCTCAGCCTGTGCGACGAGGTGTGCACGCCCGACTCGTCGCGGCTGTGGCCGGCCGACCAGGTCGTGCCCGGGACGACCCCGCCCGCCTTCGACAAGCAGCCGTTGCGCGACTGGCTCGCCGCGCAGCCCTGGGACCGCACGCCGCCCCCGCCGCCGCTGCCGCCGGAGGTCACGACGGCGCTGTCGCAGCGCTACGTCGCGGCCTACGAGAGGGTCAGCGGACGCTCCCTGGACGACTGGTACGGTGCGACGCCATGAGGTTCCGGGCGCGCGTCGAGGTGCAGCTGCGGCCCGGGATCGCCGACCCCGAGGGCGCGACGATCGAGCGGGCGCTGCCCGCGCTCGGCTTCGACGGCGTGGAACACGTGCGGGCCGGCCGCTCCTTCAGCTTCGAGGTCGACGCCGCCGACGAGGGCGCGGCGCGGACGACGGCGACCGAGCTGGCCGACCGCCTGCTGGCCAACCCGGTCATTGAGCAGAGCCGGCTCGAGCTCGAGGCGATCTGAGCCATGGCGCCGCGGTTCGGGGTCGTCGTCTTCCCCGGGACCAACTGCGAGCACGACGTGGTGCAGGCCGTCGAGGCGGTGGGCGCCGACGGCGTCGCTCCTCTGGCACGGCGACACCAGCCTGGGCAGCGTCGATGCCGTCGTGCTCCCGGGCGGCTTCGCGCACGGCGACTACCTGCGCCCGGGCGCGCTGGCCCGCTTCTCGCCGGTGATGGACGCGGTGGCCGACTTCGCCCGGTCCGGCGGCCCGGTGGTCGGGATCTGCAACGGCTTCCAGGTGCTGACCGAGGCGGGACTGCTGCCGGGGGCGCTGCAGAAGAACGGACGCCTGCGGTTCCTGTGCGAGCCGGCGCAGCTGGTCGTCACCTCGACGTCGTCGGTGCTCACCGTCGGGCTGCGCGGTGGGCGACGAGCTCGTCATCCCCATCAACCACTTCTCGGGGAACTACACCTGCGACGACGAGACGCTGCAGCGCCTGCAGGCCGAGGGCCGCATCGTGCTGCGCTACGCCGACAACCCCAACGGCTCGCGCGACGCCATCGCCGGCATCGCGAACGAGGCCGGCAACGTGGTGGGCCTCATGCCCCACCCCGAGCGGGCCAGCGCCGCGCTGCTCGGCTCCGAGGACGGGCTGGTGCTGCTGCGCTCCCTCGTCGAGGCCGCCACCACCTCCGCCGCCGCCTGACCGCCGCGACCTCAGGTGCGCGAGCGGGGGATCTCCGCCTTCTGGAGCACCGCGGCGCTCACGCCGGCCGCCCGCCAGGTGCCGTAGGTGATGCCCTTGCGCTCGCCGTAGGCCTTGGCCACCTTGATGAACTGCTTCTCCAGCGCGCTGAGGTCCTTGACCTGGTCCACCCGGGAGCGCTCGTCGAGCAGGTCCTTCTGCTCCTGGAGCAGATGGAGCCGGGTCAGCGCGTCGGCGGCGGCGAGCTGGGACTCAATGGCGGCCAGCCGGCGGTCCATGGAGGCCGGGGTGCGCTTGCGGCCCCGTTTGGGCTTGGACGTCTCGAGCGCCTCTAGATAGTGCCGCACGCTCGCACTCTCGGACCGCCCACGGGCCAGCGCGGCCTTGTGGCCGGTGCTCATGGGCTTGCGAGGAGCCGAGGTCTTTCCTTTGGTTGCCATTCACCCATTGTGGCGTGCCGAGCGCGGCCATATGCATCAATCGGGCCTGTTTTCGCGCCGCTCATTTTCGGATCAGTTGTCGGGAGCCCATCTGCCAATTGCCGATCGGCAACCCCGCAATTCCGGCGCTTGTCAACGCCGTCATTACATCGCCGTGCCGGACCCATTTCCCCTTACGGACAGGGGTTACCCTGACCCCGTGGCCACGACGCAGGGCGTGACAACGGTGGATGTCCGGGAGCGCCGGGTGATGGCCGGCGTGCTGATCGGGGTGGCGGCCCTCATCGCGGCCTACTGGATCGCCTGGCTGGCCCACCGCTCCCTCGTCGCCTCCGAGACCGGCGTCGCGTACACCCAGTTCGAGGACGCCTTCCCGCTGGCCGATGCCTGGCTGGCCTTGTCCCTGCTCGCCGCGGCATTCTGCCTCCTGACGGAGCGGCGGGCGGCCCTGTTCTGGCTCCTGGCCGGGGGAGGAGCGGGTCTGTATCTCTTCGCGATGGACGTGCTCTACGACCTGCAGCACGGCGTGTGGGGCAAGGGCGGCAACGGGCTGGTCGAGCTGGCCATCAACCTGGTGACCCTCGGGCTGTCGCTCTTCGTGCTGCGCTGGGCCTGGGTCCGCCGCGACGCCCTCCTCTCGACGGCCGACCGGCCCGCGTGACCGTCAGTCCGCCACGGCAGCGGATTGCTTGCGTTCCTGCATGAGCTGGCGTCCCTCGCCTTCGGAGCGCGGCACGCGGCCCCGGCCGCCCATCTCGATGATGAACGCGGTGGCGGCGCGCACGCCGTTCAAGAAGAGCTCGTCCTGCTGCTCGGTGGTCAGCTCGAATTGCGTGGACCCGATCCCGGCGTTGTCGACGAAGATGGTGCGGCCGGCCGTGGCGGCGTCGATGCCGTACGCGTCCCACTCGTTCATCATGGTGTGCAGGCACCCGCGCGCCTCGCCGAACGCCGTCACCTCCGACTTGGTGGGCGGGAAGTCCGTCTGCAGCGACGACAGCTTGATGCCGATGGTCGGCCAGCGCGCCGGTGCACCGTCCGCGCGGTCGAAGGCGTTGATGGGGAAGTTGCGCAGCATTCCCCCGTCGACCCACGTGACGGTGCCCCCCTCGTAGTGGGTGCGGACGGCGCCCCCGCCCGGACCGGGCACGTCGACATCGGCGGGGAGCGCGGTGAAGGTCACCGGTTCGAAGAAGAACGGGATCGACATGGACGCACGGATCGCCTGGACGACGTCCTGTTCGTCGCGGTCCTGCCCGTAGAAGTTGTAGTCCCACGGAAGGTGGACGAGCTGGCCGCGGGTGATGTCGGACACGTGCACCACGAGCCGGTAGCGGTGGCTCTCGGGGAGGCTCATGCCGGGATCCTCTTCGGGGGTGATCTTGAGGTCGGCGAAGGTGTGGACACCGAGGTCGTGCATGATCGGTTCCAGCCAGGTGAACAGGTAGTCGCCGGGGTAGACCCCCATCTTGTGGGTCAAGATCTCGGCCGACGTGAGGATCTCGCCCGCAGTGCCGAAGGTGTGGTCCAAGAACTTGTGCAGCGGTCCCTGCGGCATGAACTTGGTGAACGTGAGATCGGCCAGATATCCCCTTAAGGCGGTCATGGGGGCACCCTTCTTGGCGATCGCCGCGATGAGCGACGCCGCGATGGCGCCCGCGCTGGTGCCGGCGACCCGCGGGAAGTGGTAGCCCGCCTCGGCCAAGACCGAGACCGCCCCGACGATGCCGATGCCCTTGACGCCGCCACCCTCGAGGGCCAGGTCGGCCACGAGCCGCTTGGTCCCGTCGCCGCTCCACCCGTCGGCGGCGAGCAACGCCGCGGCGGCCTGCTCGAACTGCTCCTGCAGCCCGCCGCACGCGTGTACCCGTAGGGCGCCCCGGGGTCGACGGCGATGTCCGCCGAGGTCGATTCTGTCGAGGTCGATGCGGAATGCCCGGCACCGGAATCGCTCATGGCTGCCTCCCCGTTTTCGCCCGGTGATGCAGGTGCGAAGCGTACCCAGTCCGACCGGCGCCGGTCCGTTGCGCCGATGCCGGAGAGCCTCGCCGCGGCCTCTATCGTGGAGGGCATCATGACTCCTCAGGCCGGGGCGCAGGAGCCCGACCAGCCACCCGCTGAGGAGTCCCTGCACCGGGCGCTCGGGCTGACCGACGACGAGTTCGAGGCCGTCGGCAAGATCCTCGGCCGCCCGCCCAACCACCTGGAGCTCGCCCTCTACGCGGTGATGTGGAGCGAGCACTGCTCCTACAAGTCGTCGCGCCTGCACCTGCGCCGCCTCCCCACCGAGGGCCCCAAGGTGCTCGTCGGCCCGGGCGAGAACGCGGGGGTGATCGACGCCGGGGACGGCATCGCGGTGGCCATCCGGATCGAGAGCCACAACCACCCCTCGGCGATCGAGCCCCACCAGGGGGCGGCCACGGGCGTGGGCGGGCATTCTGCGCGACATCTTCACCATGGGCGCCCGGCCGCTCGCGGTCATGGACCCCCTCTTCTTCGGCCTGCCCGAGGACGCCCGGCAGCGCTGGCTGATCGAGGGCGTCGTCGGCGGGATCTCCAGCTACGGCAACTCGGTCGGGGTGCCCACCGTCGGCGGCGAGCTGACCTTCGACCCCTGCTACGCGGAGAACCCGCTCGTCAACGTGCTCTGCATGGGCGCGCTCCCCGTCGAGCGGCTGGTCCTCGGCATCGCGTCGGGCCCGGGCAACCTGGCCGTGCTGCTGGGCTCGAGCACCGGGCGCGACGGCATCGGCGGGGTGAGCGTCCTGGCCTCCGCCGGATTCAGCGGGGAGCAGAAGGGGCGGCGGACGACACCAAGAGGCCCAGCGTCCAGGTGGGCGACCCCTTCGAGGAGAAGCGCCTCATCGAGGCCTGCCTCGAGCTGCTCGACACCAAGCTCGTGGTCGGCATCCAGGACCTCGGCGGCGCCGGCCTGGCCTGCGCCACCAGCGAGACGGCCGGGCGCGGCGGCGTCGGCATGGACGTCGACGTGACCGCGGTGCCGCGGCGCGAGGAGGGCATGGAGCCCTGGGAGGTGATGACGAGCGAGAGCCAGGAGCGCATGCTGGCCATCGTCACCCCCGAGTCGTGGCCGGCCGTGGCCGCCATCTGCGCCAAGTGGGAGGTGCGGGCCAGCGTCATCGGCACCGTGACCGAGCCCGGTCCCGACGGCGGCGGGCGCCTGCGCATCCGCGACGGCATGGACGGCCCGGTGCTGGCCGACGTGCCCGCCGCGTCGCTGTCCGACGACGCGCCGCTCTACGACCGGCCGCGCCGGGCGCCGGCGCCGTGCCGCGGCGGCCGCCGCCGGCGCCGCCCACCGACTGCGCCGGCGACCTGCTCGCACTGCTGCGCTCGGCCGCGCTGGGTCTACCGCCAGTACGACCACCAGCTCTTCTTGAACACGGTGGTCGGGCCCGGCGGCGACGCCGCGCTGCTCCGGCTGGCCGGCCCCGGGCTGCCGCACTCGTCGCGCGGCGTGGCCCTCACCACCGACTCCAACCCGCGGGCCTGCGCGCTCGACCCGCGGGCGGGCACCGCGCTGGTCCTCGCCGAGGGCGTGGCCAACCTGGCCTGCGTCGGGGCGACGCCGGTCGCGGTCGTCAACTGCCTGAACTTCGGGAACCCCGAGCACCCGAGGTCATGTGGCAGCTCTCGGAGTGCATCGACGGCATGGCCGAGGCCTGCCGCGCGCTCGTCGCTGCCCGTGATCGGCGGCAACGTCAGCCTCTACAACGAGAGCGGCGGCGCCGACATCGACCCCACGCCGGTGCTCGGGGTGCTCGGCCTCGTCGACGACCTGCGCGCGCCGCCGCCGGGCGCGGCGTGGTCCGCCGGCGACACGGTGCTGCTGCTGGGCGCGCGTGCCGCGGCCGACGGGTCGCTTCCCGCTGGAGGGGACGCGCTGGGCCACCGAGCGGCGCGACCACCGCACCGGCAGCGTGCCCGCGGTGGACTTCGCCGCCCACGCCGCGCTGTGCGCCTTCGTCGCCGGGCTCGTGGCCGAGCAGGTCGCCGGCGCCGGTGCGGCGCTGTCGCGGGCGCCCCGCTCGTCGGCGCCGTGCACGACGTCTCGGGGGGCGGCCTGGCCGTGGCCCTGGCCGAGATGGCGGCCGCCGCCGGTACCGGGTGCGTCCGTCGAGCCGACCGACCCGGCCGAGCTCTTCACCGAGCTGCCGTCGCGCTTCGTGCTGGCCACCGCCCGCCCCGACGAGCTGCGGGCCCGGGCCGACGCCCTCGGCATCCCGACGCCGTGCTCGGCCGGGCCGGGGGCGACCGCTTCGTCCTCGAGGGCCTGGTCGACCTGCCCGTGGCCGCCCTGGGCGAGGCGGCACGAGCGCAACCTGGCCGGGGCCCTGGGCGACCCGTGACGGCGCAGGCCTGTGCGAGAATGGGTGGCGCGTGAGGGAAGCCTGCGGTGTCTTCGGGGTCTACGCCCCGGGAAGCGGGTGGCCAACCTCACCTTCGACGGCCTCTTCGCCCTGCAGCACCGGGGCCAGGAGTCGGCCGGCATGGCGGTGAGCGACGGCGACACCGTCATGGTCGTCAAGGACATGGGCCTCGTCGCCACCGTCTTCGACGAGCGCACGCTCTCCGGCCTGTCGGGCGACCTGGCCATCGGCCACACCCGCTACTCGACCCACGGGTCCTCGGACTGGGCCGGGGCCCAGCCCGTCTACCGGCCGGTGGGGCGCGCCGGCTTCGCGCTCGGCCACAACGGCAACCTCACCAACACGATGGCGCTGGCCGAGAAGGTCGGCATGCTGCCCGGGTCGATCGCCACCGACAGCGACGTCGTCGCCGAGCTGCTGGCCCGCTCCTTCCCCGAGACCGAGGACCTGTCCACCGCGCTGCAGGCGGTCCTCCCCATTCTGGAGGGCGCCTTCTCCTTCGTCCTCATGAGCTCCGAGCGCCTCTTCGGCGTGCGCGACCCCTACGGCTTCCGCCCGCTGTGCCTCGGCCGGCTCGGCCCCGCCGAGGCCCCGGAGGGCTGGGTGCTGGCCTCGGAGACGCCGGCCCTCAACGTCATCGGCGCCACCTTCGTGCGCGAGGTCGCGCCGGGCGAGATGGTCGTGATCGACGCCGACGGGCCCACGAGCATGGAGATCCCCTGGCTGCGCGAGGTCGGCGCCGCGGCTGTGCATCTTCGAGTTCGCCTACATCGCCCGGCCCGACAGCCGCCTCTACGGCCATGAGGTGCACGAGACCGCGCTGCCGCATGGGCGAGCTGCTCGCCGTGCAGGCACCGGCCGAGGCCGACATGGTGATGGGGGTGCCCGACTCCGGGGTGCCCGCCGCCGAGGGCTTCGCCCGGGCCAGCGGCATCCCCTACGGCCAGGGCCTGGTGAAGAACCGCTACATCGGCCGCACCTTCATTGCGCCCGACCAGGCCGGAGCGGGCCGACGCGGTGCGGCGCAAGCTCAACCCGCTGCCCGACGCCATCGCCGGCAAGCGGCTGGTCGTGGTGGACGACTCCATCGTGCGCGGCACGACGCAGCGCTCGGTGATCCGCATGCTGCGCGAGGCCGGCGCGGCCGAGGTGCACCTGCGCATCTCCTCGCCGCCGTGGCGCTGGCCCTGCTTCTACGGCATCGACACCCCCTCCCACGAGGAGCTGCTGGCGACCGACCACTCCGTCGAGGACATGGCCCGGATTCTCGGCGCCGACTCGCTGGCCTACATCAGCATCGAGAACCTGAAGGAGGCCATCGGCGCCGACGGGGGGTTCTGCGACGCCTGCTTCACGGGCGACTACCCGACGCCCGTCCCGCACGCCTCCTCGGTGCCGGTCTCGCTCGGGCGGCCCGAGCCGGTCAGCGGTCACTCGCCCTACCAGGGCGCGTTCCCCGGGGTCTGACCATCGTGGGAGAGGGCGGCGCCACCTACGCCGGCGCCGGAGTGGACATTGCGGCCGGCGACGCCGCCGTCGAGCGCATGCGCGGCCATGGTGCGGCGGCATCGGCGGCTTCGGCGGCCAGTTCCCCCTCGATATCGAGCGCTTCGCGCGCCCGGTCCTGGTCGCCTCGACCGACGGGGTGGGCACCAAAATGGTGGTCGCCCGCGCCACCGGCCGCTACGACACCGTCGGCATCGACCTGGTCGCCATGTGCGTCGACGACCTGGTGTGCGTCGGCGCCGAGCCGCTGTTCATGCTCGACTACATCGCCACCGGCAAGGTCGACCCTGACCGCATCGCCACCGTCGTCGCCGGGGTGCACGAGGGCTGTCGCCAGGCCGGCTGCGCGCTGATCGGCGGCGAGACGGCCGAACACGCCGGCGTCATGGCCCGCCGACGAGCTCGACCTGGCCGGGTTCGCCGTCGGCGTGGTGGAGGACGGCACCCAGCTCGGCCCCGAGCGGGTGCGTGCCGGCGACGCCATCGTGGGGCTGCCCTCGCCCGGGCTGCGCTCCAACGGCTACACGCTGGCCCGCCACGTGCTGCTCGAGCGCGCCGGCCTCGACCTCGGCGATCCGGCCTGGACGGGCGCCGACGCACAGCGTGGCCGACGAGCTGCTGCGGCCCTCGGTCGATCTACACGCCGGCCGTGCTGGCGCTGCGCGCCGCGCTGGGCGACGCCTTCCACGCCTGCGCCCACATCACGGGCGGCGGCATCGTCGGCAACCTCCCGCGCGCCCTGCCCGACGACCTGGGCGCGGTGCCTCGACCGGGCCGCCTGGGACGAGCCGCGGGTCTTCGCCGAGATCCAGCGGCTGGGCTCGGTGGCCGAGGACGAGATGGACCGGGTCTTCAACCGCGGCATGGGCATGGCGCTGGTGCTCCATGCCGGATCCGCCGCGCCGCGCTTGCCGCGCTCGAGCAGGCGGGCCAGCCCGCCGTCGGTCATCGGCGAGGTCGTGGCGAACGGGAGCCGGTGGCCGTGAGCCGGTGAGCCGATGAGCGGGGCCGACGACTTCGACGAATTGCGGGCCCATCTGCTGGCCCACTCGGTCAAGACGGGCGACTTCACCCTCAAGTCCGGGCGCAAGAGCAGCTGGTTCATCGACTCCAAGCAGACGGTGTGCCGGCCCGAGGCCATGGTGCTCGTGGCCGACGCCGTGCTCTCGGTGGTCCCGCCCGAGGCCACGGCGATCGGCGGGCTCACCATGGGCGCCGACCCGGTCGCGTTCGTGACCGCCGGCGTGGCGGCGACCCGGGGCCGTCCGCTCAAGGCCTTCAGCGTGCGCAAGGAGGCCAAGGATCACGGCGGCGGCGGCCGCATCGCCGGCGCGCTCGACCCGGGCGACAAGGTCGTGGTCACCGAGGACACCGTCACCCGGGGCACGTCGCTGCTCGAGGCCGCGCACGCCGTGCAGGAGGCGGGCGCCGAGGTCGTGCTCCTGGTCGCGGTGGTCGACCGTGGCGGCACGGTCGAGGCGATGGCTGCCGCGGAGGGCATTCCCTTCCGCGCCATCCTCACCGCGCCCGACCTCGGCTTCCCCTTCGAGGGGGCCTGAGAGTCCCTTGACGTTCGCCTGGACGGCGCCGTTCGAAGGGGTCGTTGCTCGCTTGATCTTCCCTAGATTGCGACGTAGCGAACCGGGGAGGCACGCATGGTGAGGGGGCAATCGGCAGGGTCGACACGGCGACGCGCACGGAGCCGACGACCGGGTCGAGCGCCGCGCGGCGCCAGCCGTGATGCACTCGCCGGCGTGCTGGCGTTCGGAACGGGTGCGCTCGGCGGGCTCTTCGCCGGCATCGCGCCGGCGTCGGCCGCCGCGCCGACGCCGGGCTGGACCGCCACCGCGACATCGACGCCGACGGGCCCTGACACACCGGGCGCCAACCCCCGACGCCATCTGGTCCTCTGTCTCCTGTGTCGTCGGCCGTCTTCTGCGTCGGGGCCGGGTCGTACTCGGGGACCTCCTCGGAGCTTCCGCTCCTCGGCATGGAGCGTGACGGGACGTGGACGACCGAGGAGGCACCGCTTCCGTCCAACGCCGGACCAGACGAGGGGGCGAGCCTGGCCTCCGTCTCTTGCGCCGCGGTCGGTGTGTGCGTGGCCGTCGGCTCCTACAGCGTCAACATCGGGCGGGTTCACCCAGCATGGTCTCGTCGAGACGCTGTCGGACGGTTCCTGGACGCCCCTGGATGCGCCGGTTCCGCCGGACGGCGCGACCGCTCTCGACCGTCGAGCACGACGTTGTCGTCGATCGACTGCCAGACGGCGCAGGCCTGCATGGCCGTCGGCATCTACGACGCCAACGGGCGGCGGTGGCATCGGCCAGTTCGGCCTCATCGACACCGAACGGGGAGCTGGAGCGCACAGGCGGCCCCGCAGCCCCCGGATGCCGCACCGGATCAACAGGCGCTGTTGTCGAACGTGTCGTGCTCGGCGCTCGGCCTGTGCGCCGCCACCGGCAGTTTCGCGGCGGGACTACCAGATTCTCCGACGACACTCAGGTCGCAGTCCCTGCTCCAGCAGTCCGCGGCGGGGTCGTGGTCGGCCGAGGACGCGCCGCTTCCTTCGGACTCGGGACCGGCAACGAGGCAACAGCGAAGCCCTCGACCGTCTCGTGTGCCACGGTCTGTGCGGCTGCCGGACAGGTCGAGTATCACGACACCGCCGGCGTTCGTCGGGCTGCTCGAACAGCTCGCGGCCGGCGCATGGATCCCGCTCGGCGGCGCCCCAGCCCTCGAATGCCGGGACCGAAGGGGACGCTGCCGTCTCAACGGTGTCTCGTGCACCTTCGACGGCATCTGCACTGCCGCCGGGAGCTACAACGACCAGGACGGTGGCGGGACCATGCCGCTGATCGACACGGTCTGAACGGCGCCGACCGTCACCGGCACCGAAGGTCCGCAGCCGGCACGACACGGCCACCGGCGCCGGCAGCGCCGGCACGCTGAACGCGGTCTCGTGCCTGTCGCGGCACAGACTGCGCGACCGTCGGCTACTATCGCAACAACAGCGAACTCGGACGAGAACATCGGCCCTCATCGACTCGCGAGCCGACGGGACCTGGAGCGCTCCGACGATCGCCATGCCGGCCAGCGCCGGGGCGGGCGCCAACGCCAGTCTCGCACCTCTCAGCTCGGTCAGCTGCACCGGTCCCGTGGCGCATGCGAGACCGCGGGCAATACGCCGACACGGCGCGAACGGCTTCGGCTTGCTCGAGTCGTACGCCCCGCCTGAGGGCTATTGGTCCGTGGCCTCCGACGGCGGCATCTTCAACTACGGCCGACCGCGGCCTTCCACGGCTCGACCGGCGGCCTGCCGCCTCAACGCCCCGATGGTCGGCATGGCGGCGACCCCGGGCGGCGGCGGGTACTGGGAGGTGGCTTCTGACGGCGGCATCTTCAGCTACGGCAACGCCCCCTTCCACGGCTCGACGGGCGAGCCTCCGCCTCAACAGCCCGTCGTCGGCATGGCCGCCACCCCCGACGGCGGCGGCTACTGGCTGGTCGCCTCCGACGGCGGCATCTTCAACTACGGCGATGCCGGCTTCTACGGCTCGGCCGGCGTCGATCCACCTCAACAAGCCCATCGTGGGCATGGCGGCCACGCCCGACGGGCACGGCTACTGGCTGGTGGCCTCCGACGGCGGCATCTTCAGCTACGGCGACGCCGGCTTCTTCGGCTCCCGCGGCGGCCAGCCCCTGAACAAGCCGATCGTCGGCATGGCGGCCGAGCGCCTCGAGGCCTGGGCTACTGGCTCGTTGCCTCCGACGGCGGCATCTTCAGCTACGGCGACGCCGGCTTCCTACGGCTCGTCGGGCTCACATCACCCTCAACAAGCCGATCGTCGGCATGATGAGCACCTTCGACGGCGCCGGCTACTGGCTGGTCGCCTCCGACGGCGGCATCTTCAGCTACGGCGACACCGGCTTCTACGGCTCGGCCGGGATCGCCTCGTCCTCGAACGCACCCGATCGTGGGCGGCGCGCCAGCTGACCGGGAGGCCCGCCCAGCGGCTCTCAGAAGAGCGCGATCGGGTTGACCGGCGACGCCGTGCCGCGCCGCAGCACGAGCGGCGCCACGGTGAAGAGGAACTCCCAGCGGCGCTCCTCGGCGCAGGCGTCGGCCAGCGCGTCGAGGTCGAGGTTGTCCATGAGGTGCACGCCCATGGCCACGATCACGACGGTGTGGATGGGCATGGCCGACACCCTCGACGCGGGAGGGCAGCACGTCGGAGACGCCGTCGCTGCCCAGCGTCGCCACGTCCCGGTCGCGCAGCCAGGCCAGGCAGGAGGCGTCCAGCCCGGCCGCCAGGCAGCCGGCGTTCCACGGCCCGTGCTCGGCCCGCCAGCGCCAGCGCCCGGTGCGGACGAGCAGGGCGTCGCCGGCGCGGACCTCGCAGGCCGGCCCGCGCCTCGGCCGCCTCCAGGTCCTCGGGGAAGATGGGCTCGCCCGGCTCCAGGGCGTCGACGCCGCGCAGCGCGGGGATGTCGAGGAGCACGCCCCGCGTGACGATGCCGCCGGCGAGGTGGTGGATCCCGAGCCGGGTGGCCCCGTGGGCGGTGACCGTCTCGGCCGGGTAGCCGTTGTAGATCTTGCCCTCGTGGAAGATGTGGCACAGCGCATCGATGTGGCTGGTGGCGAAGCCGTGCGGGCGCGAGGGCGATGTAGTCGGCGCCGCCGCCCTCGGTCACCGTGCCGATCATGTGGTGGGCCACCGGGCGCGGGGTTGTCGACCGAGGGCACGGTGTCGAGGCTGCCGGGCGCACGACACGGTCCGCCCGGTGCGCACCGTCGCCGCCGCGGCGGCGGTCACCTCCGGGGTGATCAGGTTCAGCGCGCCGAGCTGGTCGTCGGCCCCCCAGCGGCCCCAGTTGGACAGCGTCTGGTGCAGGGCCAGGACCTCGTCGGTGGCCATGGGGTCGGGGGGCACGGTCGGACAGTAGCGCCGTGCCCATACCATCGTCGCCATGACGACACTCCAAGGAGAATACGAACCGAGCCCGTGGGAATGGGTGCGCGACCAGGTCGCCGAGTACGAGGCGTCCGGGGGGCAGCGGGCCAACACCCTGCTCGATACCGGCATGCCCGTCATCGTGGTGACGACCCGGGGGGCCAAGAGCGGGAAGGTCCGCAAGACCGCCGCTCATGCGGGTCGAGCACGACGGCGAGTACGCGCTGGTGGCCTCCATGGGCGGCGCGCCCGAGCAACCCGGTGTGGTTCTACAACCTGGTGGCCCATCCCGACGAGGTGCTCGTCCAGGACGGGCCGGCGCCCGTTCGCCGTGACGGTGCGCCAGGTAGACGGGGACGAGAAGGCGACCTGGTGGGAGCGCGCGGTGGCGGCCTACCCGCCCTACGCCGAGTACCAGGAGAAGACGGACCGCCAGATCCCCGTCTTCGTCGCCACCCCCAAGGGGGCCTGAGCTCCTGGCTTCAGCGGGCGGCGTCGAACGCGGCACCATGGCGGCGCGCCAGGGTACGAGCTCGGGTTCGCGCGCCAGCGGCGTCTTGCCCAGGCGGATGACGATGAGGTCGAGGGCGGGACAGATGGTGATCGACTGCCCCTCGTAGCCCGAGGCGCGGAAGGTGCCCAGAGGGTCGAGGTCGTCCAGCGTGTCCCCGGCCATGCCCCACCAGTGCGCGCCGTAGGGGCTGGGGTCGTCGGGGTCGTCGATCGAGACCATGGTGCGGGCGTAATCCACCCAGCCGGGCGGCAGGATCCGGATGCCGTCCCACATCCCGTCGCGCAGGTAGAGCAGGCCGAAGCGCGCGTAGTCGCGGGCGGTGGTCCGCACGTAGGACGACGCCACCCAGGTGCCCGCCTCGTCGAACTCGGGGTCGGCACTGCGTCATGCCGATCGGGCCGAAGAGGCGGCTCGTGCAGGAAGCGGGCGTAGGGCTCGCCCGGGCCCGACGGTCCGGGCGACGACGCCCGAAATGATGTTCGAGGTCCCCGACGAGTAGTTGAAGCGGGTGCCGGGCGGCGCGGCCAGCGGGCGGTCGGCGGCGAAGTGCGCCATGTCGGCCTGCCCGTCGCCGAAGAGCATCTGGATCACGTCGGAGACGCGGTCGTCGACGTAGTCCTCCACCCAGTCCAGCCCGTCGCGCATGGCGAGCAGCTGGCGCAGCGTGATGGCGTGGCGGGGGTCGCCCGGGTCCGACCACTCGGGGACGTCGGCGGGGGCGTCGAGGTCGAGCCGGCCGTCGCCGACCAGCAGGCCGACGACCGCGTGCAGCATCGACTTGGCCATCGACCAGCTCAGCAGCGGGGTCGTCTCCGTCACCGGGGTGGGCGGGCGGTCGAAGTGCTCCAGGGCGCCCGGCGTAGCGCTCGGCCACGACCCGGCCACCCTGGACGACGAGGACGGCGAAGCTGGTGGCGAGCGGCCCGTCGTCGTCGAACACCTGGTCGAGCAGCGGCGCCAGGTCGACGCCCGGCGGCAGCGTCGCCGTCGGCCAGTCCTCGGTCGGCCAGGGCACGCCGTCCGGCTGGGGCGGGAGCGCGACGAGGCCGCTCACCGCGTCGAGGCGAGGAACTCCAACAGGGCGGCGTTGGTCTCCGCCGGCTTCTCCTGCTGGACCCAGTGCCCGGCACCCTCCACCATGGTGGCGCCGCGGAAGTCGGGCAACGCGGCGGCCATCTCCTCGGCGGCACCGGGCATCATGAGGCTCACGGGGTCGAGCGAGCCCGTGAGGAACCCGGTGGGCATGGTGTAGAGCGAGGCCGGGAGTCCTTGGACCGCTCCCAGTTGGCGTCCATGTTGCGGTAGAAGCTGACCGGGCCGAAGAAGCCGCCCTTCTCGAAGGCCTCGGCGTAGACGTCGACGTCGTGCCTCGGTGAGCCAGGCCGGGAGCACCGTCGGGCGCCGGCGTCATGATGTCCATGAAGCGCGTGCCCTCCCGCGGCGCGTCCGACAACAGCGGTCGGCGTTGGCCATGCCCTCGCCGCCGGCCGAGTAGAGCATGGTGCGCAAGAAGCGGCGCGGGTCGGCCTCGAACTCCGCCTCCGCCGGCCCGACCTCCTGGAAGTAGAGCATGTAGAAGAACTTCCCCTCGAAGATCACCTCGAAGATCTCCGTTGGCGGGGCCGGCGCGTTCGTGTAGGGGACGCTCATGTTGTAGAGGGACGACACGCGCTCGGGGTGCAGCCGGCCCATCTCCCAGACCACCATGGCGCCCCAGTCGTGGCCGGAGAAGGCGGCCGTCTCGTAGCCGTAGTGGTCGAGCAGGCCGCACAGGTCGCCGGTCAGCTTGTCCGACCCGTAGTCGGCCACCTCGGTCGGGTGCGAGCTGTCGCCGTAGCCGCGCAGGTCGAGGGCCAGGGCGCGGTAGCCGGCGTCGCCCAGTGCCGTCGAGCTGGTGGCGCCAGGAGTACCAGAGCTCGGGGAAGCCGTGGACCAGCACGACCGGCGGGCCGTCGGCCGGTCCGGCCGCCGCGACGTGCAGCTCGATCCCGTTGGCCGGGATCTGTTCGTGCGTCACCTCAGACATGGGTCACCTCAGACATTGGCTCGCCTTGGCCGCCTTCTCCTCGTGGTGCTTCTGGATCGCCGACATGACCGCGTTGCCGGCGGCGCCGATGAACTCGGGGCGGTTCTCGGCGGCCCAGTCCCGGCTCGATGTCAGCGAGTCCGACGAGGCCTGGAACCGGGGCGCCACGTAGCGGGCGATCAGCTCGTAGGAGTGCAGCGTGGCCGCGGTGTCGGCCCACTCGTGGCCCATGAGCAGGAAGGTGCCGAAGCCCCCCGACTGCGTCTGCAGGCGGTCGATCTGGGCGATGGCGTCGTCGACCGTGCCGATGACGGCGAAGCCCGAGGCGTTGAGCGCGTCGACCAGCGACTCGAAGTTCTCGGTGTTGGGGGCGAGCGGCAGCGCGGCCACCCGCGCGAAGTAGTCGACCCACTCCTCCAGCCCGAAGGCCACGTCGGCGATGGCCTGCTCCTTGGTGTCGGCGATGTGCATGGGGCCGACCAGGCGCCAGCCGTTGCGGTCGACGGTGGTGGAGAACTCCTCGGACCGCTCCTCCATGACGTCCCAGTGGGTCCCCAGCACGTCGAACCCGCCGGCCGAGGTGGCGCCGATGGAGAGCAGGCTGCAGCCGAAGCGCCCGGCGGCCCGCGGCCCGGCCGGCGACACCTGCGCCGCCACGGCCACCTCGGGGAACGGGCGCTGGTAGGGCCGCATCTGCAGGCGGGCCTTGACCAGCTTGAACCAGTCCGTCTCCATGGAGACCGTCTCGCCGGCCAGCAGCGCCAGGATGGCCTCGAGGGACTCCTCCATCATGTCGCGCTGCTTGGCGGGGTCGATGCCCATCATGAACGCGTCGGAGGGGAGCGCCCCGGGGCCCACGCCGAGCATCGACGCGGCCCCGGGTCAGGTGGTCGAGGAGCACCATGCGGTCGGCCAGCATGAACGGGTGGTGGTAGGGCAGCGAGGAGACGCCGGTGCCCAGGCGGATGTGGCGCGTGCGCTGCGCCGCGGCGGCGATGAAGACCTCGGGCGAGGCGATGATCTCGTACCCGGCCGAGTGGTGCTCGCCGAACCACGCCTCGTCGAAGCCGAGCTCGTCGAGATGCTCGATCAGCTGCAGGTCGCGTTCGAGCGCCAGGGTCGGGTTCTGGCCGACGGGGTGGAACGGGGCCAGGAAGATCCCGAACCCGAGGTGGCCGTCGGCGTCAATGGTCGTCATGTCTCGTTTCTCTCCGGTTGGGTGCTGGGTCGGTGGCCGTCAGGGTGTCACCAGGATCTTGCCGTGCTCCCCGGGCGTGCGCAGCGTCTCGAAGGCGCCGGGCGCGCCGGCCAGATCGACGGTGGAGGTGACCAGGAGGTCGGCGCCGGGGACCCCGGCGGCCAGGCGCTGCAGGGTGGCGGCGAACTCGTCGGGGGTGTAGCCGAAGGAGAAGCGCAGTTCGAGCTCCTTGGCCACGGCCAGGAAGGGCTCAATGGTGTCGGCGTGCATGCAGACCCCCACCACCACGATGCGGCTGTGCGGCGGGGCCTCGGCGAGCAGGGACTGGAGCATGCCGGGCACGCCGACCGCCTCGAAGATGACCGGGTCCTTCACGGCGGCCCCCAGCATCGCCGCCCCCATGCGCTCCATGACCGTCCGAGCGATGCCGAAGTCCGGCCAGCGGTCGTGCGGCGAGCCCTCGCCGGGTCGAGGACCTCGTCGGCCCCGAACGCCTCGGCGAGGCGCCGGCGCGTCGGGGAGAAGTCGGCGGCGAGCACCGGGCCATGGCCGCGTCCTTTGAGCGCGGCGATCACGGCCAGCCCGACGGGGCCACAGCCGACGACGAGGCAGGGCTGGCCCTCGGTGAGCCCGGCCAGCCCCACCGCGTGCTCGCCCACGGCGAGCGGCTCGGTCAGCGCGGCGAGGTCGGTGGAGAGCGCGTCGGGCACCGGGAGGCACAGGAGCTCCTGGAGCACCATGTGCTCGGCCAGCGCGCCCGGGTACGCGTTGGAGTAGCCGATCTGCTCCACGCCGGTCGGGCCCACGATGATGGGCACCGAGCAGACCCGGGTCCCCACGGGCAGGGTGCCCGCCGTGTCGGGCCCGTGCTCCACCACCTCGGCGCAGAACTCGTGGCCGAACACGCAGTCGGCCGCCGCGTCCAGGGCGGGCACCCCCACCGAGTCCATCAGCCCGGTGAAGTGGGGGAAGTCGGCCAGGGCGTGCAGGTCGGACCCGCAGATGCCGGCGGCGAGCGAGCGGACGACGACGTGGCCCGAGGACGGCGTGGGGTCGGCCACCTCGCCGACGACCAGCCGTCCACCTCTCGTCACCGCCGCACGCATGGCAGAGCCACCCCCCGGACGGCGCGACCGTCCGCATTCGTCGCTACGTTTGCCGGGTGAGTTTCACACACGGACCCGGATCGCGCCCGTTCGAAGGGCGGGTCGCGCTGGTGACGGGAGCGGCCCGACCGCGGGGGATCGGGCGGGCCACGGCGCTCGAGCTGGCCCGGGGCGGCGCGGACGTCGCCTGCCTGGACATCGCCCGGCCCTACGACGACGCCCCGGCCCACGGCACCGCCAGCGGCGACGACCTGGCCTCGCTGGCGGCCGAGATCACGGCGCTCGGCGTGCGGGCGCTGCCCGTCGAGGCCGACGTCTCCGACGAGGACGCCGTGGAGGCGCGCGGTGGCCCGGGCCAGCGAGGAGCTCGGGACCGTCACCTTGGTGGCCAACGTGGCCGGGGGCAGCGGCCCGGGGTTCGGGTTGGGGCCGTTGCTCGGTGTCCCGGCCGCCGAGTTCCGCCGCGTGCTCGACGTGAACGTGGTCGGCACCTGGCTGGTGTCGAAGGCCTGCGCGACGCGGATGGTGGCGGCGGGTGTGGGCGGGCGCATCTGCAACGTCTCCAGCCAGGCCGGCAAGCGCGCCTTCCCCTTCCTCGGCCCCTACTGCGCCGCCAAGGCCGGGGTGATCCTGCTGACCCAGACCATGGCGCTCGAGCTCGGGCTCGGCCGGGATCGCCGTGAACGCCGTGTGCCCCGGCACCGTCGACACCGACCTCATGAACAAGGACTCCATGTTCGAGAACCTCATGGGCGGCCCCGAGGGTCTGGCGGCCTACATCGCGCGCGAGATCCCCCTCGGTCGGCTGCAGAGCCCCGAGGAGATCGCGGCGGCCATCTGCTGGCTGCTCTCCGAGTCGGCGCTGGGTGTCACGGGCGAGGCGTTGAACGTGAGCGCCGGACAGACAATGGTGTAGCGATGCCGATCCTCGATGCCCGACACGACCTCGCCCATCCCGTCGAAGGCGACAGCGCCTGGAGCGAGTCGTACTACTTCAACGCCTACGACCCCGGGACCGATTCGGGGCTCTTCTCCCGTATCGGCGTCCGCCCGAACGAGGGGACGATGGACGTCGGCATGTCGCTGTGGCTCCCCGGCGGCGAGCTCGGCACCTATCACTGGGTCAAGGAGCAGCGCGAGATGGTCGACACGCTCCTGGAGGTCGGTGCCGTCCGCTACGAGATGCTCGAGGCCGGGCAGTCGTGGCGCCTGACGATGGAAGGCGAGGTGCAGGCGCGCCCGTGCGTGCGCGGGGCGACCGCGACGCGGGAGGTGCCGGTGGCCCTCGATGTTCGCTTCGACGCCATCACGCCCGCCGTCGGCACCGACGGGCAGCCGAGCGGCGGGCCGAAGTCGGCCGAGGCCGCCGCGGCAGCGGGCACGGTGGGCAAGGGCCACCTGGAGCAGGCCGGCCGCTGGACGGGCTCGCTCACGGTCGACGGCGTGCGTCACGAGTGGCTCGGCGCGCACGGCAACCGTGACCGCTCGTGGGGCCCGCGGCGTTGGGGAGGCCCCAAGATGTGGCGCTGGTTCTCCATCAATGTCGGGGAGGACATGCACTTCGGGGGCATCCGGCTGGGCACCGACGCGGGCGACCTGCACCGCGGCTGGGTCTGGGACGGCCGCCGGGCCGTCTCCGTCGCGGAGTGGCGCGTGCGCACCGAGCTGGCCGACGACGGCGTGACGCACCGGGTCGTGCACCTCGACGTCGTGGACAAGGAGGGCCGCACCTACCCGCTGCGGGGCGACGTGTTGCGGGTGGCCGACATCGGCCGTGCCGGCGGCACCATGGTCAACGAGGGGCTGGCCCGCTGGACCTACACCGACCCCGACGGCGGGGCGCACACCGGGTACGGCATCTGCGAGTACCTGCACCAGCTCGACGACAGCGGGAGGCCTGTCGTCCCCGTCTCCTAGCGAACGGCGATGGCGCCACGGCAGAAGACGGACGCGCTGGCGGCGGCGCTCGGCGCGCAGCCTCGGCGGGACCGTCCACGACCTGCGCCGGCTCTCGGGCGGCGCCTCGCGGGTGACCAGCGCCTTCGAGCTCGAGGTGCGCGGGGCGCGCACGCGGCCGCTCATCCTCCAGATGGTCCGGGGTGACGGCGGGAGCCAGAGCGGAAAGGTGCAGATGGAGCGCGCGCTGCTCCAGGCGGCCCGGGCCGCCGGCGTCCCGGTGCCCGAGGTGGTGGCCATGGGCGTGGGCGACGACCTGGGCGCCGACTGGCTCGTGGTCGAGCGGCTGGAGGGCGAGACCATCCCGCGGAAGATCCTGCGCGACGACGAATGGGCCGCAGCCCGGCGTGCGCTGACCGCGGAGTGCGGAGCCGCGCTGGCCGCCATCCACACGATCGAGCCCGGCGCGATCGAGCGCCTCCCGCCGGCCGATCCCCTGGGCGACCCGTTGTCCTTCCTGGACGCACTCGGCGAGGCGCGCCCGGCGCTCGAGCTCGGCGTGCGCTGGCTGGAGCGGCACCGACCGCTGGCGGGCACGCGGGTGACGGTGCACGGTGACTTCCGCTTCGGCAACCTGCTCGTCGACGCCGACGGGCTGCGCGGCGTGCTCGACTGGGAGTTGGCGCACGCGGGCGACCCGGCCGAGGACATCGGCTGGCTCTGCGCGCCGGCCTGGCGCTTCGGCGGGCTCCCCGAGGTCGGCGGCTTCGGCGCGCTGGATGACCTTCTGTCTTCGTACGCGGCCGCCGGCGGGGAGACGATGGACCGTGCCCGCGTCCACTGGTGGCAGGTGCAGGCCACGGTGAAATGGGCCGTCATCTGCTCGCTGCAGGCGTCGGCCCACCTGAGCGGGGCCACCCGCTCCGTCGAGCTCGCTGCCATCGGACGACGGGTCTGCGAGAGCGAGTGGGACCTCTTCGCGCTGCTCGGCACTGCACCGGGCGACCCGGCCCCCGAGCCGGTGGCCAAGGGCCGGCCGGTCGCCCCCTTCGGCCGGCCGACGGCGGCCGAGCTGGTGGAGGCCGTGCGCGAGTACCTCGAGACCGGAGTCATGGAGGCCAGCGAGGGCAGGGCGCACTTCGAGGCGCGGGTGGCGCGCAACGCGTTGGCCATCGCGGAGCGGGAGCTCCTCTTGGGCGCCGACGTCGCCGCCGCCCACGCCCAGCGGCTGCGCGACCTGGGTATCGCCGACGACGCAGCGCTGGCGACGGCCATCCGGTCGGGTGACTTCGACGACGGCTGGGAGACGGTCGCCTCGGCCCTCGCCTCGTCGGCGCGGGACCAGCTGCTGGTGGCGAACCCGGCCTACTTGCCGGTTGCCAAGGCGTAGGCGCCGGGCGCGTCGACCGGGCCGGTGACGCCAACCGGCGGCGTTTCGTCGAGGGGCACCGACTCACTGAGCGGGACGGACTCGTTGAGAGAGACGGCGCCGGCGTCGGCCGTCTCGCCGGCGCGGGAGCCGATGCCCTGCAGGAGGGCGCCCGACAACAGGCTGCAGCCCATCATGAAGATCCACGCGTGGTGGAAGGCGGGCACGGCGGCCGGGCCGGTGGCCGACGCCGAGGATGGCGACCAGGCAGGCGACTCCGAGGGCGATGCCGATCTGGCGCGTCATGGCGTAGAGGGCGGAGCCCGTGGCGAAGCGCTGCGGCGGGAGCGGGGCCGTGGCGGCGCCGCCGAGCGAGGGCAGCATGAGCCCCACGCCCATGCCGCCGAGGAGGCTGCCCGGGAGGTAGTCCCCGACGTAGTCCGGCACGCTGCCGGCGTGGGTGATCCACCACAGGCCGCCGGCCGCGAAGAGCAGCGAACCGACCGTGCCGACGGCCCGGTGCCCGAAGCGGGCGCCGAGCAGGCCGCCGGGGAACGCCGTCAGGCCGGCCAGCAGCGGGCCCGGGGCGATCATGAATCCCGCCCGCAGGATCGACTCGTGCCACACCCCGGTCAGGAACAGGACTCCGCCGAGCACCAGAGCCCCGAAGCCGCTGAAGAACGCCAGCGAGCTGACGTCGGCCAGGGCCACGGCGCGGTGGCGGATCACCGCCGGCTCAATGATCGGGTTGGGGTGACGGAGCGAGCGCACCACGAGCCACGCACCCGAGGCGGCGGCGATGGCGAAAGCGCCGACGGTGCGGACGCTCAGCCAGCCCCAGTCGGGTCCCTCGACGATGCCGGCCACGAGGCTGGCCACCGCCACGGAGAGCAGCGCGGCGCCGAGCAGGTCCGCCTTGTGCGCCTCGGGGTCGCGCACCTCGGTGAGGAGGCGGACCCCGAAGAAGAGCGCCAGCGCGCTCACGGGCAGGTTGACCAGGAACACCCAGCGCCAGCTGACCTGCACCAGCAGGCCGCCGATCGGGGGACCGAACGCCGCGGCGGCACCGCCCACCGCGGACCACAGCCCGATGGCGGCGCCCTTGCGCTCGGGGCCGAAGGCGGGCAGGAGCAGTCCGAGGGAGGTCGGGAGCATCAAGGCGCCGCCGGTCGCCTGCAGGACGCGGGCGCCGACGAGGAAGCCGAGCGACGGCGCCACCGCGCACAGGGCCGAGGAGGCGGTGAAGATGGCCAGGCCGATGAGGAAGGCCTTCTTGCGCCCCGCCCGGTCGGCCCACCGGCCGGCAGGGACGAGGGCGGCTGCGAAGACGATCGTGTAGGCGCTCAGCACCCAGGACAGCGAGCTGAGGCTCTGCCCGTGGAAGGTCGACGAGATGCTCGGGAAGGCGATGTTGACGATGAAGAGGTCCAGGGAGGACAGGAACACCCCCGTCAGGACGATCAGGGCGGTGAGGGCGGGGCGGGCGCGCCGCGGAGCCACCGGGGTCGGGCTAATGAGTTGTGTCATAAAACGCACTGTATAGAAGAAAGTTGCATAAAACAACGTACTAACTCGAATTGTTGGCTATGCTGGGGGGATGCTCAAGCGCGACTACCCCAGCCAGTACTGCCCGGTCGCCTCGACGCTCGAGGTGGTGGGTGAACGGTGGACCCTCCTGATCATCCGCGACGTCTTCCTGGGCATCCGTCGCTTCGAGGACCTCCAGCGCGACCTGGGCGTGGCGCGCAACATCCTGCAGGCCCGGCTGGAGCGCCTGGTGGAGGAGGGGATCCTCGTGAAGCGTCCGTACCAGGAGCGCCCGTTGCGCTGCGAGTACCGCCTCACCGAGAAGGGGGCCGACCTGTGGCCGGTGCTCGTCTCCGCTGCTGCAGTGGGGGGACCGCTACGGGCTCGAAGGTGAGCGGCCGATGCTCCTGCAACACCGGGACTGCGGCGGCGAGCTCGACGACCGCCGGCGCTGCCTGGCCTGCGGGGCCGACGTCACGGTGACCGAGGCCGTGGCCATCCGCACGGGTGCCCGCCGGCCGGAGCCAGCTCGGGCCTGAGGGTCCCCAGGGCAGCGCCGGCGGCGGCATCGCTACCGTGCAGACCATGAGCGACGAGACGGCATGGCTGGACGCAACGGGACAGGCGGAGCTGGTCCGCACCAAGGAGGTGTCACCCGCCGAGCTGGTGGGTGCGGCGATCACCCGGATCGAGAAGCTGAACCCGCAACTCAACGCGGTGATCCACGAGCTCTTCGAGCGGGCCCGGGCCGAGGCGTCGGGCGACCTGCCCGCCGGCCCGTTCCGCGGTGTGCCCTTTTTGTTGAAGGACCTCGTCGCCGAGTTGGCGGGGACGCCCTTCTGCGAGGGCATGGACTTCGCGGCTGACTACCACTCGACGGTGACCCAGGAGCTGACGCAGCGCTACATCGACGCCGGCTTCGTCATCTGCGGAAAGACGAACACGCCCGAGCTCGGCATTTTGCCGACGGCCGAGCCCCGACGCTTCGGCCCGTCGCGGAACCCGTGGGACACCAACTACTCGACGGGCGGGTCCTCCGGCGGCTCGGCAGCCGCGGTGGCATCGGGCATGGTCCCCGCCGCCCACGGCGGACGACGGTGGCGGGTCCATCCGGATCCCGGCGTCGTGCTGCGGCCTCGTGGGGCTGAAGCCCACCCGGGGGCGCAACCCCATGGCGCCTCACTACGGCGACGTGATGGGCGGGCTGGTCGTCGAGCACGTGGTGACGCGCTCGGTCCGCGACTCGGCGGCCATCCTCGACGCGACCGCCGGCCCCGTTCCCGGCGACCCCTACTGGGCGCCGCCGCGGCGCGGGCCCTCTTTCGCCGCCGCGGCGGCCAGCGCGCCGCCCCGGCTGCGCATCGCGGTCCTGACGGAGTCGCCGACGGGGGGCAAGGTCGACCGGGCCTGTGTGGCCGCAGTCGGGGAGGCGGCCAACCTCTGCGAGTCGCTCGGGCACCAGGTCGAGGGCGCCACACTCGACGTTGACGGCGACGCCTTCGTCGCCCACTTCATCAACCAGTGGGCCTGCGGCAACGCCTGGGCCCTCCTCGACTGGGAGGCGCGGATCGGCCGGCCGGTGACCGAGGCGGACGTGGAGCCACTGACCTGGGCGCTCACCGAGCTGGGACGGTCGATCAACGGGGCGCAGTACCTGCGCTCGGTCCAAGAGCTCCAGGTGATCACCCGGCAGATCGCGGCGTACTTCGAGGGGATCGACGTCCTGCTCACCCCGACGCTCGCTGAGCCCCCGGCGCCTCTGGGCACCTTCGACTCGCCTCCGGGCGAGCCGCTGGCGGGGCTCTTCCGCGCCGCGGACTACGTGCCCTTCACGCCGCCGTTCAACGTCACGGGCCAACCGGCCATCTCGCTGCCCCTGCACTGGGACGACGCCGGCCTGCCGAGCGCGTTGCCGATCGGCGTGCAGTTCGTCGGCCGCTTCGGCGACGAGGAGACGCTGCTCTCGCTGGCCGGTCAACTCGAGGAGGCGGCTCCGTGGGCGGCGCGCCGGCCGCCGGTCTCGGCCTAGGCGGAACCCGGGCGGCCGGCTACCCCGGAGGTTCGGCCACGAGGACGCAGCGCGTGCCCGAGTAGATGGTGGGCATGCACTTGTTGCAATGGATGCACAGCGACGAGCTCGACGAGCCCGCCTGCATGCGGTTCGGCAGGTCGGGCTCGCGCAGCAGGGCGCGGGCCATGGCGACGAAGGCGAAGCCCTCGGCGAGTGCCGACTCGATCGTCGCCAGCTCGGTGATCCCACCGAGCAGGATGATCGGGGTGGTCAGCGCGCGCTGGAACTGGCGCGCGAAGGGCAGGAAGTAGGCCTCCTCGTAGGGATAGGCCCGCAGGAAGCGGTGCCCGATGACACGGAAGCCGAGCCGGACGGCCGGCGGCAGCGTGGCGCCGAACTCCCGCAGGGGCGCGTCACCGCGGAACAGGTACATGGGATTGGCGAGCGAGCTGCCCCCGGTGAGCTCCAGCGCGTCGAGCGCGCCGTCGGCCTCGAAGAGCGCGGCGATCTGGACGCTCTCATCGAGCCACAGGCCGCCGTCCACCCCGTCGGCCATGTTGAGCTTCGCCGTGACCGCCACGTCCGGGCCGACGGCGTCGCGCACGGTGCGCAGGACGGTGCGCGGCGAAACGGGCGCGGTTCTCCACCGAACCGCCGTACTGGTCGTCGCGGCGGTTGAGCTTGGGGCTCAAGAACGCGCTGAGAAGGTAGTTGTGGCCGACGTGGACCTCTATGGAATCGAAGCCCGCCTCCACCGCCAGTGTCGCGGCGCGCCGGTAGTCCTCGGTGATGCGCTCGATGCCGGCCAGGTCCACGGCGCGCAGGCGCGAGCCCATCGGCGTGAGGCCGCCCGAGGGGGAGAGGGCGGGCGCCCGGTTGGAGCGGGCGTTGGCGACGGGCCCCGCGTGGCCGATCTGCGCCGCCGCCGCGGCGCCCTCGGCGTGCACGGCGTCGGTCACCCGCCGCAGCCCCGGCACCGTGTCCTCGCTGAGGAGCAGGCAGTGGCGGTCGGTGCGCCCCTCGGGCGAGACGGCGAGGTAGGCCACGGTGGACATGGCCGCGCCACCCGCCGCCACCCGCCGGTGGAACTCGACGAGCTCGTCGCTGACGGCGCCGCCGGGCATCACGCCCTCGAAGGTGGCCGCCTTGATGATGCGGTTGCGCAACGTGAGGGGGCCGAGGGCGGCCGGCGCAAAGACCTGGGGAGCGGCGGCGCGAGCGGGGCGTGGCACGGGCCTACCTTTGCCGACCGCGCCGTGCGCTGCACTTCGGCTTCACGCCGCTTCCGCCTCCGCCGCCAGTGCCGCCCCCGCCGGCGGGCCGTTGACGCCACAGGACCAGACCGGCTCGTGCTCGGCGGCGGGGACCGGCCGGCGGGCGGGGTTGCGGATGGTCAGCGCAGCGACGAGGCCGCCGAAGGCGCAGAGGCCGGCGGAAATGAGCACCGCGGTGCGGAACCCGGCCGCCAGCTCCGTGACGCTGAGCGCGGCGACCCCGGTGAGCCCGGAGAGCAGCGGGAGTATGGCCACCGCCAGCAGACCCGCCGCCCGCGCCACGACGTTGTTCACCGCCGAGGCGATGCCCGAGTGCTCGGCCGGCGCCGCCCCCATCGCCGTCGAGGTGAGCGGGGCCACGGTGACGGCCAGGCCGAAGGCGAAGAGGAGGACGGCGGGGAAGACCTGGGTCCAGTAGCTGCCGGTGTCCGTGGCCCGGGTCAGCAGGGCGAGCCCGCCGGCGACGATGAACGGGCCCACCGTCATCTGGAGGCGGGGGCCGATGCGGGCCGAGATCTGGCCCGAACGGGCCGACAGCACGAGCATGACGAGCGTCACCGGCAGCAGGGCCAGCCCCGATGCGAGCGGGCTGTAGCCCGCCACCAGCTGCAGCTCGACGGGGAGCAGGAAGAGGGCGCCGCCGAGGGCGCCGTAGACCGCGAAGGTGACGGCGTTGGCCCCGCTGAATTGGCGGGAGCGGAAGAGGTCGAGCGGCAGCATGGGGTGGGCGCGGAGGTGCTCGACGACGAGGAAGGCGGGCGCGGCCAGGGCGGCGATGAGGAGGCTGGCCACCACGACCGGGCTCGACCACCCCTTGGTCGGGCCCTCGATGAGCCCGTAGGTCAATCCGGCCAGGAAGAGCACGCCCAGCGCGGCGCCAACGCCGTCGACGCGCCCGACCGCCGACGGGTCCCGGGTCTCGGGCACATGGCGGGCGGTGACGACCAGCACCACGGCCGCCACGGGGAGGTTGATGAAGAAGACCCAGCGCCACGATCCGACGGAGATCAGGTAGCCGCCGACGAGGGGGCCGGCGGCGCCGGCCACACCGCCCAGCCCCGACCAGGCGCCGATGGCGCGGGCCCTGTCCTCGGAGCGGAACGACGCCTGGATGATGGCCAAGCTCGCCGGGGCGAGGAGGGCGCCGCCGACGCCCTGGAGCAGGCGGGCTGCGATGAGCCATCCGGCGCCGGGGGCGAGGCCGCATACCGCCGACGCCAGGGTGAACCAGACGATCCCGAGGGAGAAGATGCGCTTGCGGCCGTAGCGATCGCCCAGCGCGCCACCGAGCAGGAGGAAGGCCGACAGCGTGAGCCCATAGCCGGTCACCACCCACTGCAGCGTGCCGACGCCCCCGTGGAAGTCCCGGCCGATGGAGGGCAGCGCGATGCCGACGACGGTCGCATCGAGAAAGGCCATTCCCGAGCCGAGGACCGTTGCCGCGATCACCCAGCGCCCCCGTCCGCTCGAGAGCGCGAGCGGCTCCGCCGCCGCACCCGAGGGCACCGCTCCGCCGGGGCCCGGTCGGTCGCTCACTGCGGGCACCGGTGCATCGTGAAGTCGACGGGGGTGCCGGGCTTGAGCACGGTCCCCGCGGGCACGGCCTGGCTGAGCACGAGGGCCGGCGGCTTCACGGTGGTGGTCGTAGACGGGGGGACCGTTGGGGTCGTGGACGCGGGCGGGGAGGTCGTCGAGGTCGTGGACGTCGTCGTCGTGGTGGCCGCGCCCGAGGAGAAGCAGGCCCAGGCGAGCCCGGCGCTGCGCAGCGCGTGCCGGGCGGCAGGGAAGGTCAGGCCCACCACGTTCGGCACGACGGATTGGTCACCGAAGCAGCCCGACCAGGTGACGCCCACCCGGGTGTGGGGCGGCACGGTGGCGCCGGGCTCGAGCGGTGTGGCGCCGACGTTCGGCGTTGGCGGCGGACCCGCGACAGAGAGCGACGACACGACGCTCTGGCTGGCGAGTGTGCCCTTGTTGCAGGTCTGATTGAGGGCGACCGGGAGCAGTCCCGCCGCGTGGAGGGCACTGCGCGCGGCGACGATCTTGAGGCCGATCACATTCGGCACGGTCACACCGGGCCGGGTCGTGGTGGTGGCCGACGTCGAGGTCGTCGTGGGTGCCGCGGTCGTGGTGGTCGTGCTACGCGCCGCCGCCTTGTGATTGGCGGGCGGGGAGCTGCCGCAGGACGAGAGGACGAACGCGGCCGAGAGCACGAAGGCTCCAAAGGCAACGAGCCGGACCCGAGTGCTCACAGGCTCACTTCAGGATGTTGACGGCACGGGCGACGACGAGGATCGCGACGACGAGGGAGATGGCCTCCTCGGCCATCATCAAGAGCTTCATCCAGGTCTTGACCGCGGACACGTCGGTCGGGCTGAATGCCGTGGCGGTGACGAAGGCGAGGTGGAAGTAGTCGACGAAGGACGGGTACCAGTCCTCGGCGACGTGCTCGGTGTGGACCATCTCGGGGAAGACGAGTGCCGGGCTTCCCCCGGTGCCGGCCGCACGGGCCGCCGGCCCGCCCCGGTCCAGGTTCCAGTACCAGAGTGCGAAGGCGATGATGTTGGTCAGCCAGATGGCGCCGCCGGCGGCCAGCAGGGTCTTGGCGTTCTGCGTGAAGCTGGACACGTCGACGATGCCGACCACGAGGCGCACGGCCGCGTCGGCATTGACGAGGGTGATCAGCCCGATCAGTCCGCTGGTCAGGTTGTGCAGCCAGGGGCGGTCCCGGTCGATCCGGCCGGGGTCGCCGATGATCAGTGCGCCGAGAAGGATCGCCAGGACCAGCAGGAACAGCCAGGCGGCGTCCCCGTTGCGCAGCTGGTGGGGCAACGTGGCCCGCAACACGCCGGTGGAGATGACGGCGAGCGCCATCGGCCACCGGGGCTCGCCCTGGTGGGCCCTCTGCTCGTCGCGACGGGGCTCGGTCCCGGTCGGCACGGGGCCATCTTCCCCCAAGTGCGCTGCTGTGGACGGGGAGGACTCTCGTTGTCGCCGGCCGTCGACGGCGCCTTTCGCCACCTCGTGCACGGTCCTGGGTACTAGCACCAAGCCTGGTCAGGGGGTAACCACCTTGGTCACGGTACGGCGAACGGGCACACTGCAGCGGAGGATCCGGAGGGATGGCGGTGAAGGTGAGACCTTGAGCGAACACCGACCACGGGCAGGAGGAACGTGACTCCCTCGGCCTTGCGGGCCGCGGCATACCGGTTCCGCGCCACCTTCAGACAGCGGTGGGGTGGCTACCTCACGCTCATCGTGCTGATCGGCCTTCTCGGCGGGGTCGCACTCGGGGCGATCGCCGGTGCCCGCCGGACGCAG
Organism: uncultured Acidimicrobiaceae bacterium; assembly: GCA_963740535.1. GTDB lineage: Bacteria > Actinomycetota > Acidimicrobiia > Acidimicrobiales > RAAP-2 > Bog-473. Next base: position 1,029,167 of record CAVUEI010000001.1, on the reverse strand, counting down.
TCGTCCTACGTGGCCTATCTGGGAACCATCCATCCCTCCGATCTCCAGATCTTCACTGCGTTCGCGAACCCCTCCGTCGGGGGGACCGTCGGTTACGACGCCGCGACGAACGCCAAGATCGTCCGGCTGCCCTTCGTACACAGCATGGACACGATCGTCGGGTTCGACGGCAACCTCGACTTCGTTCGGGGCATCCATTCGCACATCCTGCCGGGCGAGAAGCCGCCGGTCCTCGAAGGCTCCACCGATGGTGAATTCACGACACAGGACACGGCGCACCTCGTGGCCGGGAGGTTGGCTCATCCGGGCAATCCGCACGAAGCGATCATGAACGGGCAGGCGGCGAAGGAGATGGGGCTGCATCTCGGATCGGTCGCTCGGATCGGCCTCAACTCCGACGACCAGGAGATCGCCATGAGCGCGCCCAATGGGCCATCGAGCCTGCCGCCAGCGAAGGTACTGAAGGTCAAGATCGTTGGCATCGTCGTCTTCCCCCAGGACGTCGACGAGAACGACTACAGCAGTCTCGGTTCGGCCGAGGTGTTCTTGTCGCCCGCGGCGACCCGCCAGATCGACACGTGCAGCGCCTACTACTCGAACGGCGCGCTGAAGCTCGTGGGCGGCCGCGCCCATCTCAGCTCGGTGGACTCCGAACTCAACCGACTGAGCGACCTGCCGCAAGTGGGAGGTTTCCAGACCTGGGCGCCGGCCATCGACGCCGCCAATCGCGCCATCAGGCCGGTGTCGGTTGCGCTTGCCGTGTTCGGAGGGTTGGCCGCCCTGTCGTTGCTCTTCGTGGCCCTGCAGGTGACCGGCCGGCAGTTGCGCCGGCGCTCCGACGAGACGACCCTGCTCCGCGCCCTCGGCGCCGGCCGGGCGATGACGATGGCCGACGGTGTCGCCGGCATCATCGGCGCCGTGTTCATCGGTTGCGTCGTGGCCGCCCTGGTCTCCATCGCCATGTCGCCGCTGTTTCCGCTCGGACCCGTGCGGCCGGTCTACCCGGTGGGCGTCTCCGTCGATGCGACGGTGATCGGTCTCGGGTTCGCTGCGCTCGTCATCGTGTTGTCGGGCATCGCGCTCTTCGAGGCGTATCGACAGGATCTGCGCCTCCGCAGCAGTCTCGGCCGGGTCGCCCGCCGGCCTTCCGCCGGAACCCGCCTGGCGGCAGGATCCGGACTCCCGGTTTCGGCGGTCACCGGTGTCCGCTTCGCCGTCGATCCGGGGGACCGCGACCCGGTCCCCGTGCGATCGGCCATGTTGGGCGCGACGCTTGCCGTTGTCGTGGTGATCGCGACCGTCGTGTTCAGCACCAGCCTGAACAACCTGGTCACGCATCCGAACCTGTACGGATGGAACTGGAACTACACGCTGCTTTCCGGTTTCTCAGGCGACGAAGACCTGCCGGCGCACCAGAGTGCAACCCTCCTCGCCCACGATCGCTACGTCAGTGCCGCGTCGGGCGTCTATTTCTCCAAGGCCAGCCTCGACGGCAAGAGCTTCCCGATCATCGGAGCCAGCCCGCATGCTCCTGTCGCGCCGCCGCTGCTGAGCGGCCACGGGTTGCAGGCGCCGAACCAGATCGTCCTGGGTGGGGAGACGGCGGCCAGACTCGGCAAGCGCGTCGGGGACACGGTGAACCTGAGTGGCGGCCACGGGAGGTCCAGGCGCCTGACGATCGTCGGCCTCGCGACCCTCCCGGCGCTCGTCGGACCGGGAATGGGCGTCGGCGCCATCATCGACTACCGCTTGATCCCCCCGGCAGTTCGCAACACACAGGGCAGTGCGGTGCCCGGGCCCAACGCGTACTTCATCCGGACCAGGGGATCACCGTCCCAAGCACTGCGATCACTCGACGCGATCTCGAACACGATCAACAGTCCCAGCTCGCCAAGCCCCGGTTCGGCCGGCGGTGTGATCGCAGCCCTGCGGCCCGAGGAGATCGTGGACTCCCACTCCATCGTGGCGATCCCCGCCGTGCTCGGGGCCAGCCTGGCGATCGGGGCGTCGCTCGCTCTGGGCACGACCCTCGTGGCGTCGGTCCGCCGCCGGCGCCATGACCTGGCTGTCCTGAAGACGCTGGGACTCTCCGGTCGCCAGCTCGGAGGAATCGTGGCGTGGCAGGCGAGCATCACGGTCGGCGTCGGCACGATCATCGGTGTCCCTCTGGGACTGATCCTCGGCCATGTCCTGTGGACCGGCTTCGCCGACGCGATCTACGCCGTTCCGGTGTCGACCATCTCGCCGGCCTACGTCGCCATCATCGCCGTCGGTGCGGTCGTGCTGGCGAATGTCGTTGCCGCCGTGCCTGCCGCGCGTCGCGGCGCATACGCGGACGGCGGTGTTGCTGCGCGCCGAGTGATGTCAGCGGCGGGACCCAGCTCCCTGGCCTTCGCGTGGTTATCCCTGCAGCGCCGCGATGCGGCGACCCAGGTTCACCGCGTGGTCGCCGAGGCGCTCATAGAAGCGCGAGATCAGGGTTACCTGGGCGGTCACCGTCGTCGGCATCTCGCCCCTGCTGATCTCGGCGGTCAGGCGGTCGTGCAGGATGTCCAACTCCTCGTCCGCCTCGTGGAGGACAACGGAGTCGGCCTCGTTGCCGACGTAGGCCGCGGCGGTGGACTGCCACATCTCTGCGGCCACCTCCGACATCCTCTGCACGATGCCACGGGCGACCGGTGTCATCTCGGCGCCGAGGTTCATCAGCGCCCGCTGCGCGATGTGCTCGGCCAGGTCGGCACTGCGCTCCAGCTCGGGGACGATGAGGAGGATCCCGACCAGCTGCCGCAAGGTGACGGGGTCGGGGGTCTGCTCCTCGATGTGCGACCAGACCTCGAGCTCCAGCTCCGCGGTCAGCTCGTCGATCTCCTGGTCTCCGTCGACCACCTCCTGTCCCAGCTGCATGTCGCCGTTCAGGAGGGCCCATGTGGCCCGGGCCATGGCCTCCCGCACCAGGGCGAAGAGATTCAGCACGGATTGCTCCATCGGGGGCGCCACGGGCCCCGAACATAGCCAGGTTGGAGCTGCCAGTTCATCTTGCGTTCGCGGAAAGGCAACCGTTCTGTCACGGAACGGGTACCATGGGCGTCTGCCGGGGTGAGGCCCGGGCAGATCGTGCGCCGGTGCCGGTGCCGGTGGTCAGGTCACCGAAAAGTGGTGTCTCAGCCAGCGACCCGACCGAAGGGGTTCAACCCGGGGTGCGCTTTACCGCCGGATGGTCGGTGGCGGGGATCGCCACTGACGTTGGCCGCCGAGTGCGGGGAGGCAGGAGAGGTTCGGTCTCTCACGGGGTTCGTCGGGATCGAGCGAACCGGCAACGCTGACCGGTTCACCGTTCCGGTTCCCGCCCTTGGCGACGCAGTATGCGGTGCCGTCCCGTGTCATGGCAGCCGCCCGCGATTGCGGATCTCATCGGGTTCGGTCTCGCTGTCGCACCATGCCCAAATGGGTAGCGCCGGCACGCGTCGGAGGAATCACCGCCCGTCGCAGCGCTGGACCGGCAGTCATCGGTGATCCGGACCAGCCACGCCCCGGTGATCTCGGCGCGCGCGGTCTCACACCGCAACGGACCGCATTGACACAAGAAGCGGCAGCCTGTTTCGGGACGGTCGACCTATCGTGAGGTCGGTGACCGTTCCAGAAGATCCGCAGCCTCGTCCGCAGGAACAGGATCTCGACACAACCACGGACGACGATGGGAAGCCTCGACCCGGTGCCCTGGAAGTCGTGGTCCGTAGGATCGACAAGTTCCAACAGCGCCACACCGTGTTCGGGTTTCCGTTCGGAGTTCTCCAGAAGTTCGGCAACGATCAGGCCGGCGGAAAGGCGACGCTCATTGCGTATTACGGCCTCTTCGCCCTGTTCCCCCTGTTGATGCTGCTCACCACCGTGCTCGGATACGTCCTGCACAACAACGACCAGCTCCGGAAGAACCTCGTCGACAGCGCTCTTGGGAGCTTTCCGATCATCGGCCCTCAGTTGCAGTCGCAGATCCACGGCCTGACCGGGAGTGCGTTTGCCGTGGGCATCGGGAGCATCCTCCTCCTGTACGGCGCCATCGGATTGGGACTGGCGACCCAGAGCGCGATGAACAAGGTGTGGAACATCCCCTACGTCCACTGGCCGCCAATTGGCATGCGCTATCTCCGAGGGTTGGCCGTCCTCTTCCTGCTCGCCCTCTCCACAATCGGATTGACCCTGCTCACCGGGTTCGCGACCCTGGCGGAACACGGAGACATCTCCACCGGCCTCTTGCTCGCCGGCTCGCTCGTCCTGAATTTCGGTCTCATCCTGGTCGTGTTCATGGTCATGACTGCCGAGAGCTTGACGTGGCGAGACGTGCTTCTCGGCGCGGTGCTGGCCACGGTGTTCTGGCAGGTATTGCAGCTCATCGGGAGCTGGTACGTGGGTCGTGAGCTCCAGCACGCGACCGAGACCTACGGATTCTTCGGGATCGTCATTGTGTTGTTGGCCTGGATCTACCTCGGGGCCCAGCTGTTCCTCCTGGCGGCGGAGATCAACGTGGTCAAGCGCTACCGCCTCTGGCCACGCTCCATTACCCAACCCCCGCTCACTGCTGCGGACCGGGCCGTCTTCGAGCGCCTGGCACTCATGGAGGTCCGTCGGAGCGAGGTCGAGATCCACATTGAGTTCACGCCCGAGGCGAACTTCGACCCGCTGGAGCCGTCAGTTCCGGCCGGGAACTCGAGTGCCGAGTCGTCCCCGTCCCCCTGATGCTTGCCCATTCCTTCCACGTGCGTACTGGAGCGTCGGCGGTATAGTCCGCTTCGAGTTGGCCAGGAGTTCCGGCACCCTGATCGGATCACCGTGTCCGATGTGGCGACAGGGTTGCGCAGTGCTCGCGACGACTGCATCTCAGACCAAAGGCGTCGGGAGAGAACATGACGGACTCCGCCACTACATCCGGACAAGCGCCGACACCTCCTGATCCCGCGGCGATCCTCAAATCCAAGAGTTTCTTGGTACTCCTGGCGCTCGGAGCAATCATCGGCGTGCCAGTCGCGACCGTGGCCTACTTCTTCTTGGAAGCGGTGGCCAAGGTCCAGACGGAGATCTTCACGGATCTCCCCACGACCCTCGGCTTTGACTCCGAGCCGATCTGGTGGCCGCTGCCCTGGCTGGCGCTCAGTGGAGTGCTGGTGGCACTGGCCATTCGCTACCTGCCCGGAACCGGCGGCCACGAGCCATCCGAGGGTTTCAAGTCCGGCGCGCCCGTGCAACCGATCGAGCTCTTCGGCGTCGTTGCGGCCGCTTTCGCCACACTCAGCCTCGGGGTCGTGCTCGGGCCCGAGGCCCCATTGATCGCCATCGGGAGCGGGCTGGGCGTCCTGGCCGTGCACCTCGTCAAGAGCGACGCACCACCCATGACGGCGGTCGTCATCGGGGCCGCCGGGAGCTTTGCCGCCATCGCCACCTTGCTGGGCTCGCCCCTGGTGGGCGCCTTCTTGCTCATGGAGATGATCGGACTGGGGGGTCCCACGATGGAGGTCGTGCTGGTCCCCGGCCTCCTCGCCGCCGGCGTGGGCTCGTTGATCTTCGTGGGCCTGAACAACCTCACGGGATTCGGGTCGTTCTCACTGACCATCTCCTCCATCCCCCATGTCGGGTCACCCACGGCGATCGAGTTCCTATGGGCCATCGCCATCGGTCTGGCTGCCGCCGTGGTCGCCGGCGGCATCTTCAGAATGGCCCGGGCGCTCCGGCCCATCACCGAGCGACGGAGATTGCTGGTGACACCGGTCATGGGCCTGGCGGTCGGCGGACTGGCCATCGCTTTCGCCGAAGGCACCGGTCGGAGCTCATCCGATGTGCTGTTCTCCGGGCAGAGCGAGCTCCCGACGTTGGTCCAACACGCCGCGACCTGGACGGTCGGTGCGCTGGTGCTTCTTGTCGTGTGCAAGACACTGGCCTACGCGATCTCGCTGAGCAGCTTCCGTGGCGGTCCCATCTTCCCGAGCATGTTCATCGGAGCTGCCGGCGGGATCGCCGTCTCCCACATTGGCGGACTCCCCATGATCGCCGGTGCGGCCATGGGGGTCGGGGCCATGACGGCGGGAGCCCTGAAGATGCCGATGACGGCGGTGCTGCTTCCGAGCCTTCTCTTCATATCGGACGCCGTTGCGCTGATGCCGATCGTGATCGTGGCCGTGGTGGTGGCGTTTGTCGCAGCCGTCAGGCTCAACCCGAACCCGCAACCGAAGGACGCTGCCGCTCCACCGGCCCCCGCATCGACCTAAGTCATCGAGATCATCTGCGCGTCCTCGTCGGAGCGGCCAGGCGACTCAGCGCGCGCCTTGGCCGGTCTGGCGCCGCTGACCTGAGCCCTCGTCACGATCGCTCGTCGGTCGGGGGCGGTCTGAGGTCGTCGTGTTCGGCGAGGCGCTTCGACGCAACGCGGTGCGCTTCGGTCAGCGCGGCTGGAGTACCAGTGATCGAGAGAAGGAAGGCCTCACGCCCGAGCGAGTACAGCGCGGTGTCCACCTCGGCGCGCACCGAAGCGGTGCGCGGCACGCGGTGCAACAGCGCAATCTCGCCGACGCAGTCCCGGAGATCCAAGGAAAATTACGCGCAGTCCTCTAGCCTTTCGGCCATGTCTGGTTCCTACCGGCAGGATGATCAGAAGTTCAGCGCGTCGGTGTAATTGACCATGGCGGACATGCCCCTGATAGCGAGTAGCGGACCGAAAGGAGACAGCAGTTCTTCCGAGCATCGCCTTCGCGCGCTCTTCGGAGGAAAGGGTTTCAAGCCAGGTGACGACTCCAGCAGGGTCGAGGCATATCAGGCTCGTTGGCAAGCCCCACTCGACCTTCTCTCACTCCTGACGATCTGGTTAGTCGTGGTCCCACCCGGGGTGACTGCGACTAACCACGACGTGTATGAGGCGCTGATCGGATTACGGCTCGCACTCTCAGCAATCTATGGCGTCGACCTCATCGTCAGGAGCCGGCTGGCACCGCACCACTGGTACTACGTTCAACACAATTTGCCCTCACTGGCCACAGTTGCAATACCTACGTTGCGGGTCGTATTGAGCCTTCGATTGCTCAGGTCTGTCTTCCAGCGCGGCAATATCGATCGTTTCGTCCTCGTCGCAAGTCTCATGTTTTTGAACCTCACGGCCGTCGTCTACTTGTACGAACGGCACGCAGCACATAGCAATATCAAGTCCGTCGGGAACGCTCTGTGGTGGGCAGTAGTGACACTCACCACGGTCGGCTACGGCGACTACACGCCCGTGACCCCGCAAGGACGCACGGCGGCAGCCGTGTTGATGTTTGTCGGATTCGCCGTGTTGGCCACCGTCACTGCCCACATCTCTTCTTCCTTCATCGACCAGGCGGCTCGCACTCGGGCCGATCAGTCTGCGGGAGCCAATCCTGAACAGGAGAACGAGGAATCTCAACTGCAGGCGATAAACGAGGAATTGAGGCTGATCCGCCAACAAATTGGGGGCTCGTCAGCCAACCAGTAGCGCGTCGGATTGCAACGCCAACTTGTTCGGTGTGTCGAGGCATTTGATCAGTTGAGCCCGGTCACCTGAGGACTCGAGATCTCAGTGAGTCGAAGGATCACGCTCACAGGGATGGCCCGGATGGCCAATCGAAGCAGCCTCGATACGGTTGGCCGAGCACGGCAAATGCACGAATGCTCCAGCCCAGGCCAGATAAAGAGCCGTCATCCTGGCCCATCCACGGGAGCTTCTATTTTCGATGACAGTAGATAGATGAGAGGCTCTTTTGTGGCAGTACCTTCTCAATGAAGGCGATCTTCGACAAGCCGAGTTGGTCTGGATGGTCGACGGACACCCGTTGGAACAGCGGGTCCGTGAGAGAAGCGTTCGCCTTTGATTCTCCGGTCCGATCGTCGATGCTGGTCTTGCCAATTGCATAGGCCTGCGTCTGAGGATCGACACCAGTGTGATCCCGGTTCCATTCGACGCTGTTCACGTGCGGGACCCATGCACTGTCCGGCTCGCCATTTACGATTCGGCAGCTCTTGGCGTCCTGGAAGTCGCCAGGGAGCCGGTATGTGGTGTACGCCGTCGGGAGAAGGGCCTCAGCGAACAGCCGACGAGCGGAGAAGGCCAGGGCCAGCCTGGTCTGCGCGATGGTGGTGCCCGTCCACATCCAACCCGGGCGCTCGGCTGTGATGTTCGCGTCGGCCGCCCGCAGCTTGCCGTAATCGGTGAGAACGATGTCTTGCGTCAGCGCCACTGCCGACAGGGATTCCTTGTAGCGCAACACGAGGTCCTGACCCAGCTGGTTGAAGGCGCTCGTAAAGTCCCCGAGGATGTCCTGGCCTTTCTTATTGGTGAGAGCACCCGCCACCTTGATTGCCCCAGCGATCACCCCTGCCCCTGGCACCCCGAGGCCCTTCGCCACGTTGAAGAGATCGGCATAGATGGTGAACGCGTTCACCTTGACAGACGGGTCCCCTGGGACGGGAATTCCGATGCCAACCTCGCCCGTGAACTTGTCGAGCTCGCCCCGGTTCAAGATCACCGATTCTGTGAGAATGGTCCTGATTTGGGCGAAATAGCCCCGGACTTTTTCCACCGAGTCGAACTCATCTTTGAGCTCGTCCTTGATCAGGGCGAAGTCAGTGGCATCGGATGTCAATCCTGCCAGCTTGTTGTATAGCGCACCACCGAACGGTTGGGAGAGGTTGGTGTATCGCTCGTTCGGGTCGGCGACCGTAAGGCCGATCGCCTTGGCGATGTAGGCGATGACGGCTCGATGTGCGGCCGTGTCCCGGAGAGGCCATGCGCTAGCCGGCTGGTAGGCGAGTTGTAGGAGCTGACCGCCAGCCTCGGCTGGGTTCGCGTCGACAAGTGATGGCACAAAGCCGTCCTCGTGATCGCGTGCCAGTAGGCCACTGGCGCTACCGTCTTCTTGCGTCACCGTGTCGGTCACCGATTCCACGGCCGAGCCTGGAACGAAGGACAACGCTGCCGAGCCCTGAATGCTTGGCAAGGCGACGAGCGCGTAGCTACTCGAGTCGCTGTTGAGCGTATTGATGATCCCGCGAGTTCCCCAAGGTCGACGACGTCGTTGGCGATTCCATTCCAGTTAGGCGTCGTGGGATGGGGATGTCCGATGCTTTGGACCATCACGAGATCGTCTGACTTGGTGCGCTCTCCCGCAAGAAATGTGTACAGCGCATACTGCAAGGAGATATCGGGGCAGAAGTGTGAGGGAGCTTGGACACAATTGGTCGGGAAGCCGCGGTTGACGACAACGCCGAGTGTGCGGCGGTCGACGACCACGACCTGAAAACCAGCGGTCACTGCATCCCCCGAGACGGTTGCTGGCAGCGTTGCGGTGAGGCTCTTGTTGTTGAGAAGCATCGTATTGGTCAGCGGGCCTCCAGTAGCTCTGGTGTTGAAAGTGGAGTAGTCGCCTAAGGCGAAACCCAAAGCCGTGGTCGCTGGATTGGGTTGCAGGTAGCCGACGAGGGCGCCGGTAGCACCGAGGTTCGAATAGCCCGCACCGGCGTCCCAGCCAGCTGCACCCACAAACGAGAACGGGTGTGAACCCTGGAGCCATTGGCGGTTGGCGGTTGTGAACCTCGAGAGGCCGAGCATGGTGGCAAGTTGGCTCAGCTCGTCCACCGCGGCGCTCCCGTCGACGCCCTGTGTGCCACTTATGAGGGTGAGGAAACCGTCAGGAGCGACCCGTTGCCAGTCGCTGACGATGCTTTTGAGTCTCTTCACCCCGTCCACTGTTCGTGGCGCAGTGCCGCACTGGACGATCTCTCCCCTCTTGGACGTGCCGCTCGCCAACCGGCGGATCACCGTGATGTGGATCCCGTTTGTATCGGCCGTGTCGGGCAAGTGGTTGCCGTTAATTTCGATCTGGCCGATACGGCCTTTGCCGGCGCCAGGGACCGAGAGGGTGTTGATCGCCAGTCCAATCGGAGGGACGCTCTCTGGAACGGTCTGGGTTCCGCAATTCTCCCAGCTTTGTTCGGGGCATCGGCGTTGTGGGCACTCTCCTGGGCGCCAGCCGCCGCCAGCATGCCGGCTTGCGCTGACGCCAGCACCACGAGTGTCGCGAGCACCACCTTCGTCCCTCGCGACCCACAGACCCGCCTCTTGCTGTGCCTTATCGACCTGCGCATATCTAATCTCCACCTGCCGTCGCCCGGGTTCGGATCCGCTCGATCGATCGAGCCACCCGGGCCATTGAACCACGGCGTAGCAAACAACGTGCGGAATGTCGCCGAGTAACCGAGGGCCTCCTTATTCGAGGTGTCCGTCGCACCTCGAAGCCATGTAGACGGGGTGAAGCGTCCGAAGCCAACGAAAGCTTGCTCTCGCATCATCACGAGATCGAGATAGCTCGGCTTGCGGCTGCGATCGACGTGGGTTTCGGACGTGCGCTCTGCTCCTTGTCCTCGCGAAGCCCGCGGCTTCCCCTTGACTTACCGGGCCGTGGAATTGGAGGGGCGAATAGTTGGAAATGGCACTCGTTACAATTCCTGGAGGGCACGAAATCTCGGCTTCAAAACCGACCGCCCATCGAAGTACCTTCTGAACTGGGGGCTTTCCGGTGGTCGGGACCGGCGTCGATCCGGTGACCTCACGCTTTTCAGGTCGGAATGCCGGAAGATCGTCCCGGACGCCATGCAGGCCAAATCAAGCAAAAGTCCGGATTAATCCTTAAGATTTGACCATGCGGTGGTCCTCGCTCGCCCGCTGTGCTTCGTTCTGTTTGGCGTTCGTGTGTGGGCATGCTGTGGGCACGAAACTTGAATGATTCAAGTATTGGGAAGGGCGATGTAGAGCTCTTGAGCACGAACAGAGGAAACGCGGCACCATGTCAGTGGTTGGTGTATTCGTGATCTCGGCGGCCCTGGTTTCCAGGACCTTGTCGCGAATTAAGTGCGAATGCCTCGTAGACGGAGGAGCAAGACCATGACCGATATCGATCGCAGCCATCTCCCGATCCGCCGGCCAACCTTTCTCGGGGACCGTCCGAAAGACGTTGGACGGATCGCAACCGGACTGGAACCTGATCGGCCATCCGATACCCCCTGCGGGCGCTCCCAACGTCCTGCTCGTCCTGATCGACGACGCCGGCTTCGGGAACCCGAGCACCTTCGGCGGACCGATACAGACGCCCAACCTGACCCGCGTCGCCGGTGGCGGTCTTCGCTACAACCGCTTCCACGTGACCGCGTTGTGCTCCCCGACCCGGGCCGTCGTTGCTGACCGGACGCAACAATCACTCGGTGGGTTTCGGCTCCATCGGCGAATTCGCCGGTGGCTTCCCCGGGTACTCGGCGACACTGCCACACGACTGTGCGCCGCTTCCTCGGATCCTGCAGGGACAACGGGTACAGCACCGCGGTCATTCGGAAAATGGCACCTCACGCCCGACGGGCAACAGGGCCCCGCCGGCCCGTTCGACCGCTGGCCGAACGGCTGGGGCTTCGACTACTTCTACGGGTTCCTGGGCGGAGGGGCGAGCCAGTGGGATCCCTGCTTGGCCGAGAACCAGAAGATCATCGGGACTCCGGACGCCTTCTACGACAAGGACGACCCGTACTACTTCCCAGACGCCATGGCGGATCGCTCGATCGAGTGGCTCCATGGCGTCCGCGCCCAGGACGCCACCAAGCCGTTCTTCTTGTACTTCTCCACGGGTTGTAGCCATGCGCCCCATCACGTGGCCAACTCGTGGGCCGACAAGTACAAGGGCCAGTTCGACCAGGGCTGGGACAAGCTCCGCGAGGAGACGTTCGCTCGTCAGAAGGACCTCGGGGTGATCCCTGCCGACGCGCAGCTGACTCCGCGCGAAGCGGCGTTCCCGGCCTGGGACGGGGTTCCCGACAATCTGAAGGCCTTCTACGCCCGCCAGATGGAGGTCTATTCCGGCTTCTCGGAAAACGCCGACTACAACGTCGGGCCGCGTCATTGACGCCATCGAGGAGCTCGGAGAGCTCGACAACACGCTCGTTTTGTGGATCTGGGGCGACAACGGGGCCAGCATGGAGGGCACGATCACCGGTTCGTTCAACGAGCTGACGACGCAGAACGGGATCCCCCTGACCGACGAGATGCAGCTCCAGCTTTCGGAGCGCTACGGCGGGCTGGACCAGTGGGGCTCCGCCATCATGGATCCCCACTACTCGGCCGCATGGGCCTGGGCCGGGGCCACGCCATTCCAGTGGGGCAAGCAGGTGGGTTCCCACCTCGGTGGGACCCGCAATCCCTTGGTCATACGTTGGCCAGCTCACATCAGGCGACGCCGGCGCCCTCCGTACGCAGTTCACCCACGTCATCGACGTGGCTCCCACCATTCTCGACGTGCCGGGCATCCCCGAGCCCGCAACGGTCGACGGAATCGAGCAAGTGCCGATGCATGGTTCCTCGTTCCGAGCGTCGTTCACCGACGGCGCGGCACCCGAGCACCGCACCCAGCAGTACTTCGAGACTGTGGGCAACCGGGCCATGTACAAGGACGGCTGGTGGCTGGCCATGAAGACCGAGCGGATCCCGTGGGAGCTCACGCCCGACGCCCTCGCTCCGTATGCGCCGGGCGTTTGGGATCCCGATGCAGGCCCAGCGGAGCTCTACTTCCTGCCTGACGATTTCTCACAGGCGAATGACCTCGCCGCCGAGCATCCCGAGAAGGTGCAGGAGCTGAAGGATCTGTTCTGGGAGGAAGCCGAACGCTACAAGGTGTTGCCGCTGCTCGCGGCGCTCTCGGCGTTCTTCGGCATGGTGCCTCCCATTGCGCAGGATACGACCTTCGAGTTCCGAGGTGACGTCCAGAACGTCCTTCCGGGCATGATTCCGAGGATCTACAACCGTTCGTACACGATCAGCGCAGACCTGGTTGTACCGGAGATCTGGAGCCGAAGGTGTCATTGTTGCGGAGGCCGATCACCTCGGGGGATTCACACTTTACGTAGCCGACGGCAAACTCACGCATACGTATTCGATGATGGGTGTCTTCGTCTATACACAAGTCGCCGAAGAGGACCTGCCCGCCGGCGAAATCACGGTGCGGATGGAATTTTTGGCGGACGAGGCAAAGCCGGCGACGGGTGGGGATGTGACCTTGCGCGTCAATGATCGACAGATCGGCAAAGGGAGGATGGACTTTACCGTGCCGATCCGTTTCTCGGGCTATGCGGGTATGGACATCGGACGTGACAACGGTGGAGTGGTGGATCTTGCCTACGAGGACAAGAAGCCTTTCCCGTTTACGGGGACGATCAAGAAGGTTGTCTTCGACATCACGCCGCACGTCACCGAGCAGGACGAGCTTGACATTCACACTGCTCATCACCACGGTCAGGCAGCGCACGCCTTGTCGGAATGAGCGCAAGTAGTCCCCACGAGCGGGCACTGGAGAACGCTGCCACCCTCCGCGCACCGACCCGGGGATCCACTCTGCGGAGAGCTCTGGCAACGCGACAGGTTAAGGAACATGGTCGAGAACGAGGATCTGGTGGCTGGCGACCGGCGTTTTCGTCGCTGCGACTCGACGCTCACTCGACAAGCTGCCCGATTCCGTAGATCACAAGTACCAGCCCGAGCACCCGCCGACGGATAAAACGTAAGAGCCTCCCGGTGGCTCCCCGGCGGACTGTTACAGGTGCTGTCGAACTCAGTCGCCAAAGGGAACGGGCGTGCCGAGGGGATTGGTCGTATCGTCGAGGGCGCAACATCTGGACGGATGGACGAATCACCAACCCATCGCACGGAGCAGTCGGAGGAGATGGGACCATGACTGTGACGAAAGTTGCACATCCAAGCGTCGAAGACCGTAGGGCAGCTGGCAAGGCCGCCCGCCAGCGCTCGCCACTGGTAAGTCATGGCGAGTGGGCACTTGCCACTGACCGTCCCGATCCCGTGAGCCTCCTTGAGTCACAAAACCTCACCCGGGAGCCGGACCTTGTACCGGTTCGACACGGTCGAATGATGATCTCGCCTTTCACCTTTTACCGGGGAGCGGCCAAGCTCATGGCGACGGACCTCAAGGATACGTCCACCGCTGGCCTGAAAGTTCAGTTATGTGGAGACGCACACCTCTCGAACTTCGGTGGTTTCGCGTCACCGGAGCGGACGCTGGTCTTTGACCTCAATGACTTCGACGAGACATTGCCGGGCCCCTTTGAGTACGACGTGAAGCGCATGGCGGCGAGCTTCACCATCGTGGCCCGTCACAACGGGTTCCCGAAGGCCGAGGCCACTGGAGTGACGCTCGCATCTGTGAACGCATACCGCGAGGCCATGGCCGAGTTCGCCCAAATGGGCAACATGGACGTCTGGTACGCGCGCCTGACCGAACAGGAGGTTCTGAATGCCTTCGAGACAATGACCAAAGGGGTCCGCACAAAGGACGAGGCGGCCCAGGTGAAGATGGATGAGAAGCGCGCCAAGAAGAACCTGGAGAAGACACACACGCGACAGCCTCCAGGCCCTATCGAAGCTCACATGAGGTTGTCGAGGGTCGGTACCAGATCGTCAGTCAACCACCGGTGGTGGTGCCTGTCCGCGAGTTCCCGTCTCGGTACGGGTACTCGGCCGACGAGTTGCTGGAGATCTTCCACCGACTATTCCGCGCCTAACCGGTCCACTCTGCAAGAGGACCGCCGCCAACTCCTGGAGAGTTTCGAAATGGTCGACATGGCGCGCAAGGTGGTGGGAGTGGGCAGCGTCGGCACCCGAGCGTTCATCGTCTTGCTCCAAGGCCGTGACGAACACGATCCTCTTTTCCTTCAGGTGAAGGAGGCCACGACGTCGGTGCTCGAGGACCACCTGCCGAAGTCCAAGTTCCGTCAACCCGGAGAACCGCGTGGTCCAAGGGCAGCGTCTCATGCAGGCGGCAAGCGACATCTATCTAGGCTGGACCAAGGGGGGCGAGGCGGACCGGTTTCTGTACTGGCGCCAACTCCGCGACATGAAAGGCTCAGCGCTCGTCGAACAGATGAGCCCGGTCATGCTCACCTTCTACGCCGGCCTCTGCGGCTGGACCCTGGCTCGGGCCCACGCCCGGTCGGGGGACGCGGTGGCACTCGCCGCCTACCTGGGCAAGAGCGACAAGTTTGAGCGGGCCATCACCGACTTCTCGGTTCGCTACGCAGATCAAAACGAGCGAGACTATGAAGACTTCACCGGGGCAATCCGCTCCGGTCGGCTCGAGGCCATCGAAGGCGTCTGACCCTCGCATCTGAGTCGAGCCGCCGCGACCATCGACGGAGAGAAGATGGGCTGCGGATACGACCGACCCCAACAAGTCGGAAGCGGTAGCTATCGAGCTACCCGAATGCGGTCCGGTTGGCGCCTCCCGCCGATGACTCGCGAGTGTTGATCGACCGGCACAAATGACCCACGCTTCGATGCTCGGCCACAACTCCGTGGAAGAAATCGGTCACGAGAGCTACGCTCCCGAGGGTCGATGGATATGGAGGTAATTCCATGCTCGCCTACACCTGGCCCCTGTTGAGCCTGTTTTGGACGTTCCTGATGTTCGCAGGGGTGTTCCTGATGCTCTTCTTCATCATCTGGTGTTTCATCGACAACTTTCGCCGCCGTGATCATCATGGTTTGGCCAAGGCGACGTGGACGATCGTCATCCTTCTCATCCCCGTCATCGGCGCGCTGATCTACATCATCGCCCGCCCGGCGGACGCAAACCTGGCGACTTAACTCCTGACGAAACACATACACACCCCTTGAGTCGACGACGCCATCGAGCGCGATCATGCGACGAACCCTTGCACCGACGGGTGGCTATCTAGGAGCGGCCAATGGTTCTTAATCTCATCCTCATCGGATTGGCGATTACCCTCGAACCGATTCCACTCACAGCCTTCATCCTCGTCCTCGCGTCGAAGAACGGGACGAGGAAGGGGGCAGGCTTCATCTTCGGCTGGCTGGTCTCTCTCGCCGTCATCGTCGCCGTCACGATCCTGGCGACCGGTAACAACCCGCCGAAGTCCAACACGGCGCCGTCGCTGGCGTCGCTAGCCGTGAAGATCGCCATCGGCGTCGTCCTGGTTGTCATAGCGGCCCGCAAATGGCGAAGTATTGGAACTCCCAAGCCGCCCAAGAAAACCCCAAAGTGGCAGACCGGCATCGACAACATGTCTCCGTGGTACGCCATGGGTCTTGCCCCCTTGACACAGCCCTGGGGTCTGGTAGCCGCCGGCGTGGCCACCATCACGGAGGCAAAGCTTGCGTCCTGGCAGGACTATGTCGCGATCATTGGCTTCTGCCTCATCGCGACCGCCGCGTACATCGTCATGGAGCTCTATGTCGCATTCCGGCCGGACCAAGGTCAAGCGCTCCTCGCTCGTCTCAGAAACTGGATGGACACCCACACGGATCAGGTAATCGTCATCGTGTCGTTGGGGCTCGGGCTCTGGCTTGTCGGGAACAGCGTGTATCTGCTGGTGTCGTAATGACGGCACGGGTCTTGGGATGTGGGTCTCGAATCGCTCCGCCGGGGTCGAATCGCAGTCAATCGAGCTTGCCGGTAGATCGACGGAGCACACCGTGCACAACCCGCGGAAGGATCACGTGTGGCTGAACCAGCGGCAGTGCCAGCCGACCCGGGAGCGCTGATACGGACCAGCGACTATCGACGCCTGCTCGTCCTGGCTGCCGTCATCGGTGTGCTCGTCTCGTTGGCGTCTTGGGGTTTCCTCGAGCTCGTTCATCAGATGCAGCAATGGGTGTACAAGGACCTGCCCAATGGCCTGGGATTTAATGGCGCTCCCCCCTGGTGGCCCTTGCCGGTGCTGGGCATCGCCGGCGTGATCATTGCGGTCGCCATCGTCCGACTGCCAGGGCGCGGTGGGCATCTGCCCTCCGAGGGCCTGAAGACTGGACCGCCCACGACGCCGATCGAGCTACCAGGCCTCATCCTCGCGGCGCTCGCCTCCGTTGGGCTCGGGTTGGTGCTCGGCCCTGAGGCACCACTCATTGGGCTGGGAACGGGTTTGGGTCTGCTTGCTGTCCGGCTTGTCAAAAGGGATGCGCCCGATCAGGCCCGGGCCCTCATATCGGCGGCAGCAGCCTTCGCCGCCATCTCATCGTTGTTCGGGTCACCCGTGGTTGGGGCGGTGATCATCATCGAGGCGACGGGATTGGGTGGACCGATTCTGCCGGTGATCTTGCTTCCCGGTCTGCTGGCCGGCGGGATCGGGTCCTTGGTGTTCATCGGGATGGGCTCCCTCACCGGGCTCAGCACCAGCGCCTACGCCGTCGCCCCGCTGACGCTCCCCGCCTATCCCCGGCCCAACGTGGCGGCTTTTGCATGGACCATCGTGCTCTCACTTACGGCCGCCGTGATTGTCCTGGTGATCGTCCAGATCGGGAGACGCGTGGGGTCCGCCGCCTCAAAGCACCCGTTCGTCGTCATCCCTATCGCGGCCCTCGCCGTGGCAGGACTGGCTATTGGCTTCGCCCAGATAACCGGAAAGGCCGACACGCTTGTGCTGTTCTCCGGCCAGGACACGATGGGCTCGGTGGTTAGGCAATCCGCCACCGTTTCCCTGGGCACTCTCGCCCTGCTGATCGTGTTCAAAGGGGCGGCGTGGGGTGTATCCCTTGGCAGTGGTCGGGGAGGCCCGACATTCCCGGCCATGTTCTTGGGCATCGTGGCTGGCCTTCTGGCAGGGCACTTGCCGGGCTTCGCCGAGACACCGGCCGTGGCCGCCCTCATGGGCGCCTCGACGGTGTCCGTGTTAAGGCTCCCGTTGTCATCAATCATCATCGCCTTGGTTGTCTCCCAAGCCGGACTGGCGACCGGACCGCTCATCATCGTGGCTGTCGTCGTCGCCTATATAGCGACGCTGACTCTTTCCCCCGCTCGCGAAGCAACTTCTACCGAGACGACCGCCGTTCCCGTCGCAGGCGAGTCACAGGTCTGAGAATTCGTCCACCACGAAATCAGGGCGCTGAGTGGAGGCAGGCGACCTCGCGTGCGCCAGCACTGGTCACGGCACGGCAAGTGGTCGGGACCGGCGTCGATCCGGTGACCTCACGCTTTTCAGGCGCGCGCTCTACCAACTGAGCTACCCGACCGGGTAACCACCTTCCCCCGCACGAGACGGGTCGGAACGTGGCAGCGGACCTGACGGGATTTGAACCCGCGACCTCCGCCTTGACAGGGCGGCGTGCACTCCGAGCTGCACCACAGGTCCGTGGCAACGATGGCCGTTGTGCCCCCCGGGTGGTTCAGTTCCTCCCGTTGAGCAGCCCTTCACTGTAGCCGGTCCCCGGTTCGGGCCCACCTCCGGGTTCGACGAG
The DNA here is from genome assembly GCA_963740535.1 of uncultured Acidimicrobiaceae bacterium. Classification (GTDB taxonomy): domain Bacteria; phylum Actinomycetota; class Acidimicrobiia; order Acidimicrobiales; family RAAP-2; genus Bog-473. The sequence continues at coordinate 1,010,875 of CAVUEI010000001.1, read as the reverse complement.
GGAGGGACTACGGAGTGGCGGCGCGCAGCGCCAGGACCCCAGCCTCGAAGGAGGCGAACTTGGCGGAGTCGAGTGCCTGGGCCAGCGCCGACGCGCACAGCCGGTCCGTCATCTCCTCGGCCTGGTCGTGCTTCGCCTTGATGGCGGCGCAGTCGGGGAAAGGCTCGGACCAGCCGAAGAAGCTGGCCTGACCGGGGCCCTCGTTGGTGAGGATCGCCTCGAGGGGGAGAGGCCCACCGCCGTGGTCGCCACGAGGTGAAGCCCGCCCCGCCACTCCCGGAGGATCTGCATGAGTTGCGCCGCCCGTCCCGCCGCGGATTCGCACCGGGCGGCGTCTCGCCATCCGACGAAGAGCGGGATGGCCGAGCCTTCGAGGCCGTCGACCATCTCCTCGGTCACGGCCACGATCTCCTCGAGACCTTCGACTCGGCATAGTGCTTCCGCCCCCACTTCGAGTGGGCCTCGGCCATCCGCGCAGCCGCTTCCGGCGCACCCGCGACTGCGACGCCTTCGGTGTACATGGCATTCACGGCGTTGGGCTCGAACCACCCGAAGGCGGACGTCACCACGTCCGACCCGACGTCGCCGAGCATGCCACCGCGTCCGGCGAAGTAGAAGGCGAAGGGGTTCGACCACCCCCACTCGGCCGCCCACCCCATGACGTCGGGGCTCAGGTAGATGGCGGTGCCGATGTCATGAATCGGGTCGTAGGTCGTCTTGACGACGGCGAGCGCGGCCTGCTCATCGGTGGTGCTCATGAGTCCTCCTCGGGAGTGGCGAATGTCAGGGAGTCGTGCTCGTCGAGGTCACGCGCAGGACGCGCCGCATGCCTGGAATCGTGCCCACGACCGCCTCCATCAGGCCGGCCAGTTCGGTCACGACGACGTCGAGGTGCTCAAAGCGTTGGTCGAGGATGCCTACGACGGCGCCGAGCTCGGGAGACACGTCCTGCAGCGACCTGGTCGCCTTCGGGAGTTCGGCCGCCAACTCGAACGCCACTGAGCCGAGACCCTCCGCCAGATTGCGCAGCGCGGACGCCGACTCCGAGAGCGACGGAAGCGAGCCATCAAGGGTGGCCACGGTCGTTTCGAGACCGCTGACGGCGGTGGAGATTCCGAGTGCGGCAAGCTCGATGCCACTGTTCGCCCGGTTCATCCCACCGTCGATGCGCTCGAGCAGAGGCATCAGGCGGTCCAACTTCTCCGAGAGGTCGCCAACCGCATCGAGTGCGCGCAACGTCGAGGCCGGCAGGCGCAGCAGCGTCTCGGGGAGGCCGATCACCGTCTGGAGCAGGGAGGTCTCTTCCACCAGTCCGATCATGGGCCGTCGAGCGGCTGGTGTCCAGCCACCCAGGCGCTGCTGGGTCATCCCAGCTCCGACTCGATTGCTGCGCGCAGCTCGTCGAGGACTCTCTGGCGGGCCCGGAGCTTGGTGGCTGCGTGTGCCGCCCGGTCCAGCGTCGCCAGGTCCGCGGCGGCCACGTTCCGCGGACGCGGCGAGCTCGTCGGGACCGACCACGGCGTCGAGGAGGCCCGCCTCCCTGGCTCCCTGCGGGTCGAACATGGTGCCGGTTACCACTGCGTGGTCGAAGTGCGCCGGGGTGAGGCGGTGCCGCGCCAGCACGATGGCGAACCACGGCAGTGTGAGGCCGATCCTCACTTCGTTCAGGCCCAGCTTGAAGGGACCGTCCGTCCCGATCCGGGTGTCCGCCGCCATGAGGAGGAAGGCGCCGGCCGGGAAGGCGTGCCCCGGGCAGGCGACGGCGACCGGCGCCGGAAAGGACAAGATCCGCTCCGCCAGCGTCGCACCGAGCCGGAGCATGACCAGGACGTCCTCGGGCGGCCCGTTGATCGTGGCGAGGTCGAACCCCGCCGAGAAGTAGCCCGGCCTCCCGGTCAGGAGGACCACCGTCCCGTCGCGTTCGGCCTGGTCGAAGGCCTCGTGGAGCGAGCGCAGCATCGGGATCGAGAACACGTTGACCTTGCCGTCGTCCATCGTGACGGTGCTGACGAGGTCGCTGCGCTGGTAGGTCACGAGGTCAGTCATGGATTCCCTCCCGTCCCGGGGCGGTATTGTTTAACGATGTTTCGAAACACTGTTTCAAATAAAGGGTGCTCTCCGTCAAGAGCGTCCGGACGGGACCGGCTGATGCCGCGCGCCAAGGAGCGCACGCCCGAGCTGCGGGACCACGTGCTCGCCGCCGCCGTGGACCTGCTGGCCGAACAGGGCGCGGCGGGACTCACGGCGAGGTCGCTGGCGGCGCGGGCGGAGACCTCCGCGCCGGCCCTCTACGAACTGTTCGGGGACAAGTCGGGCGTCGTGCGCGAGGTCTACTTCGAAGGCTTCCGCAGGCTCCTGGCAGACCTGACGGCGACGGCGGAGACCGACGACCCGCTCGCCGACCTCTGGTCGCTCGCAACGGCGTACCGCCGGTTCGTACGGGTGCACCGGGAGCTGGCCGAAGTCATGTTCTCCCGACCGTTCACCGACTTCTCGCCCGGCCCCGAGGAGCTCGCCGCCACCGGTTCGGTGCGGGTCCTGATCGTCGGCCGTGTGCGGCGCTGCATTGAAGCGGGCCGTCTGCGCGGCGACGAGACCGACGTGGCGCACGTGTTCGTCGCGCTGGTGCAAGGCATGGCCTTCGCCGAGGCGGCGGGTCGACTCGGGACATCGACCGAATCGGTGGAGCGCCGTTGGCGGCTCGCCATCGGGACGCTGCTGAACGGGTTCGGCGCGCAACGGAGTTAGGGCCGGCGCTGTTGATCGGACCGGGCTACCGCCTGAGGGCGGAGGCGCCGCGGGTCAGGACGGACTGGTACAGGGCGGCCGGCATCCGAGAGATCAGGTCGATGACCTTGGCGTCCGGGCCGATGAGCGCCCGGCGGCGGTCACGTTGGACAGCCCTGAGGATCTGGCGCGCCGCTTTGTCGGGGCTGGTGATGAACGCGCGCTCGAAGTCGCGGATCGCCTTCTCGGGGTCGCCGGCGACGTTCGACACGCTGGCGTCCATGCGCGCGTTACGGGCGATGTTGGTCTTGATCCCTCCGGGGTGGATGGTCGTCACCGAGACGTTGGCACCGTCGATGTCGAGTTCCATGCGCAGCGTGTCCGAGAAGCCCCGGACGGCGAACTTGGCCGCGTTGTACGCGGACTGCGACGGGACACTGATGAGCCCGAAGACGCTCGACACGTTCACGATATGGCCCTCACCGGACTGTTTGAGGTATGGGAGGAAGGCCTTGGTCCCGTAGACGACACCCCAGAAGTTGATGTTCATCAGCCATTCGAAGTCCTCGTAGGTCATGGCCTCGATCGTGGCGCCCAGTGCGACGCCGGCGTTGTTGATGATCAGGTTCACCTTGCCGTGATCGGCGACCACACGGTCGGCCCAGGCGTAGACCGCGTCCCGCTCTGCGACGTCGAGGTGTTGTGAGGTGATCTTGACGCCGAAGCCCTCGCACTCCGCCACCGTCGCGGCCAGCCCCTCGTCGTTGATGTCGGACAGGGCGAGGTGGGCGCCGCGCCGCGCCAAATCGTTGGCGAGGGCCCGCCCGATGCCCGAACCCGCCCCGGTGATCGCTGCGACCCGACCCCGGAAGTCCTTCATGTTCCCTCTCCTCGCCCTCGGCGGTTCACGATGCCAGCGTGGCGGGCTCGCCGGCGACGACCGCCGGCGCCGAGAACTCCATGATGGAGTCCTCGATGTCGCTCATCTTCAGGGCCCGGTAGTCGCGCAGGTAGCTCTGGTGGACCTTCCAGGGGTAGGTCGCCCCCTGCTTCGGAAGCAGGTGGGCGGAGCGCTGGATGTAGCCCGAGGTGAGCCCGAGCATCGGCCCCGAGGCGACGGCGGAATCGTGGTCCCGTGCCACGCACTGCGTCAGGCCGTGCTCGTGCATGTGGTTCAGCAGCCGGCACACGTAGTCACAGGTGAGGTCGCATTTCAGGGTCCACGACGCGTTCGTGTACCCGATGGCGATGGCCAGGTTGGGCACGCCCTCGATCATCATGCCCTTGTAGGTGAGGCGCGTCGCCGGATCGACGGTCTCGCCGTCCACGCGCAGAGCCATCCCGCCCAGGAACAGCAGCTCCAAGCCCGTTGCGGTGACGATGACATCTGCTGGGAGTTCTTCGCCCGAAGAGAGCAGGATGCCCTTCTCCGTGAAGCGTTCGATGTGATCGGTGACGATGGACGACGTCCCGTCGGAGATGGACTTGAACAGGTCGCCGTTGGGGACCGCGCAGAAGCGTTGGTCCCAGGGGTTGTACCGGGGCGTGAAGTGGGTCCCGATGTCGTAGCCCGCGGGGAGCTGGCGCTCCAGGCCCTTCAACAACATGCGGCGGACCAGCGCCGGGTAGCGGCGGCTGACCTGGTAGAAGGCCTGGGTCAACAGGGCGTGGAACCACTTGGTGGCGGCGCCTGCCTGCTTCGCCGGGAGCAGTCGGCGGAACAGCGCGGCGACCGGGCTCTTCTCGGGGAGCGAGGCGATGTAGGTCGGCGAGCGTTGCAGCATGGTCACGTGGGCGGCCGAGCGCGCCAGCGCCGGGACGAGCGTGACCGCCGTCGCCCCACTCCCGACGACGACGACCCTCTTTCCGGCGACGTCCAGGTCGTCGGGCCAGTGCTGGGGGTGCACGATGGTGCCCGCAAAATCCACCATGCCCTCGAAGTCGGGCAGGTAGCCGTGGTCGTAGCGGTAGTAGCCGCTGCAGGCGAAGAGGAATCCCGCGGTCAGGTGGACGGTCTCGTTGGTGTCGGAACGCTCGGCGGTGACGTGCCACAGGGAGTCCTTGGTCGACCAGTCGGCCCCGGTGATCCGATGGTTGAAGTGGATGTGGGTGTCGACCCCGGACTCCGCCGCGGTCTCCTTGATGTACTGGAGGATGGAGTCGCCGTCCGCGATGGACTTCTCTCCGTCCCAGGGCCGGAACGAGTACCCCAGCGTGTGCATGTCCGAGTCGGAGCGGATGCCCGGGTAGCGGAACAGGTCCCACGTGCCGCCGATCGCGTCGCGCGCCTCGTAAATGGCGTAGCTCGCCCAGGGGCACTCGGTCTGGAGGTAGTGGCCGGCGCCGACACCCGAGAGACCCGCACCCACGATCAGGACGTCGAGGTGTGTGGGGTGGCTTGCCGCGGGGGGTGCCATCAGGCTGCAGCTCCGATCAGCTTGTCGTTCAGGGTGCCGTGCGCTCCGAAGAGCTCGGCCCTCCACGTTTCCACCAATTCGGTCGTGTCGCTGTCGTCGGGGTGGAAGTCGCGCCGGTTGTAGTCCTTGAGTTGGGCCCAGATGGCGGGATCCACGATCGGGGAGCGCTTGACCCGTCGCCAACTCTGGCGCAGGTTGCCTCGGCGATAGGTCGCCCGGTCGCCCAGTAGCGAGAGCACGACGGCCAGCCCCATGCCGAAGACGAACCCGAAGCGGAAGAAGTTCATCGTCCACACCCGGAGGCGCTCGCCCCCGCCGACCGCCTTGTAGACGTCGAAGGCGACGGCCTTGTGCTCGGACTCCTCGAGCGCGTGCCACACGAACAGGTCACGCACTGCGTCCGCACCCATCTGGTCCCGGATCTCTTCGTTGGTCAGGACCAGCTCGGCCAGGGTGGCCGTGAAGTGCTCGAGCGCCGCGGTGGCGGCCAGGTTGGCCTTGGCCGGAGCGATGCGCTCCCGCACGCGTAGGCCGACCCGGGTGAAGGCCTCGTACCGCTTCGTCGGGTAACCCAACTCGGCCAGGCGGTCGTTGAAGACACGGTGCTCGCGCCCGTGCACCGCCTCCTGGCCGATGAACCCCGCCACCTGCCGCTTGAGGGCCGGGTCCGTGACCTGATCCCGGAAGTGGCGCACCGACCGGACGAAGTAGTCCTCTCCGTCGGGGAAGACGGAGGACAACGCCGCGATGATGTGACCGGCGATGAGGTCGCCGTCACCGGCAAAGTGGCGTGGGAGCCCGCGCATGGACTCCTCGAAGGACATCCGCCTGGTGGGGACCTTCCGGTCCGAATTGCTGGTCTGGCTGACCGTGGCTGTCTGGGTCATCTCTGCATCGCCTCCCGCTAGGCCGATGGCGGTCATGGTAGACTATCTGAGAGTTTCCTTCAATTCCTCTATTATTTGGGTGGTGAGCGTGGATCCGAATGCTGACCAGGCACCGGAGACCAAGGGCGCCCAGACCCGCCGGGCCATCCTCCAGGCGGCGATCGCCCGGTTCGGGCGGGACGGGTTCCGCTCCACGTCGGTGGCCGACATCGCCCGGGACGCCGCGGTCGGTGGGACGGTGGCCTACGCCTACTTCCCCAGCAAGGAGGCCCTTTTCCTGGCAGCGGTGGACGAGGACGCGGCAGGGGTGATCCAAGAGGGACTGGCGACCGTCCTGGACGTGGCCGACGTCCGGCGCTGGCATGACAGCCTGATCTTCACGCTGGTCGACGCGGTGGGGCGCCACCCGCTGGCCCGGCGCCTTCTCGCCGGCCTGGAGCCGGAAGTCACCGTCCGCGTGCTCGAGATCCCCGCCCTGACCGAGCTGCGCAAGGCCTGCACCGAGCTCCTCCGGACGGGCCAGGCGACCGGGACGGTGCGCCCCGATATCGATCCCAACGCCGTTGCCAACGGGATCGTCTCCCTCATGCTCGCGGTTCTCATGTCGGTGACCCAGCTCGGGAGCCAGGCTGCAGTGGCCCACTCCCAGGACGTCGCCGCGGTGTTCGAGGCCGCGTTGACCGCGCCGAGGGGCACATCCGGCCCGGGCCGGGGCTGATCACCCGGAGCACGGCGCCGTCGGCCGAGGTCAGGGCCCGATCGGCCGGGCCCGTTTCATTACTCTGACGTTAACGTTAAACTTCTAGAAGTGAGCACTGCGACCCTGCCTGAGCGGAACGGGAGCGCGCCGGTCCCGGCGGCGCTGGCGGACCGGTCCCGTTACCGGTGGATCGCGCTCTCGACGGTGACCCTGGGCACCTTGATGGTCTTCATCAACCAGTCCATCGTCCTCATCGCGCTGCCCGCCATCTTCCGCGGGATCGATCTCAACCCACTCACTCCGGGCAACACGGGCTACTTGCTGTGGATGCTGATGGGCTTCATGGTGGTGCTGGCCGTCCTGGTCGTCACGCTCGGGCGGGTCGGGGACATGTTCGGCCGGGTGAAGATCTTCAATCTCGGCTTCGCCGTCTTCACCGCGTTCTCCATCCTCCTCGCCGTCACCTGGATGACCGGGACGCCGGCCGCGCTGTGGCTCATCACCATGCGGGTGGGCCAGGGCGTGGGCGGGGCGATGCTCTTCGCCAATTCCTCTGCCATCATCACCGACGCCTTCCCGGCCCAACAGCGCGGGCTGGGCCTCGGGATCAACAACGTGGCGGCGATCGCCGGCTCGTTCATCGGGCTCGTCCTGGGCGGCCTGCTGGCCCCGGTGCAGTGGCACCTCGTGTTCCTGATCTCGGTTCCCTTCGGCCTCTTCGGCACGGCGTGGGCCTACGTGAAGCTCGAGGAACGTGGCGTGCGCACGCCGGCGAAGATCGACTGGCTCGGCAACATCACGTTCGCCGTCGGCTTGATCCTCATCCTGGTCGGGATCACCTACGGGCTCCTGCCCTACGGCGGGCACACGATGGGCTGGACGAGCCCGGTCGTCATGGCCGAGATCTTCGGCGGCATCGCGATCCTGATCCTGTTCGGGGTCATCGAGACGAGGGTGCCCCAGCCGATGTTCCACTTGTCCCTCTTCCGCATCCGCGCCTTTTCGGCGGGCAACGTCGCGAGCTTCATGGCCTCGTTGAGCCGGGGTGGGTTGATGTTCATGCTCATCATCTGGCTGCAGGGGATCTGGCTCCCGCTGCACGGCTACAGCTTCGCCCAGACACCGCTCTGGGCGGGCATCTACATGATCCCGTTGACGGTCGGGTTCCTGGCCGCCGGCCCCATCAGCGGAGCGCTCGCCGACCGCTACGGCGCCCGCCCCTTCGCGACCGGAGGGCTGGTCCTGGTCGCGCTCACGTTCATTGCGCTCGTCCAGTTGCCGGTCAATTTCTCCTACGGCGGGTTCGCCGCGCTCATCTTCTTGAACTCGGTCGGGATGGGGATGTTCATCGCGCCCAACCAGACCGGCATCATGAACAGTCTCCCGGCCGACCAACGCGGCGCGGGCGCCGGCATGGCGGGCACGTTCAACGCCTCGGCCCAGGTGCTCTCCATCGGCATCTTCTTCACCCTGATGATCCTCGGCCTGGCCTCCACCCTGCCGTCGTCGCTGTACCACGGCCTCGTCACCCAGGGCGTGAGCCCGGCGGTGGCGACGAGGGTGTCGCACCTCCCGCCGGTAGGGAGCCTCTTTGCCGCCTTCCTCGGCTACAACCCGATGCAGGTCCTCCTCGGGCACGCCGAGCTGGCGCACCTCCCTCCGGCCACCGCGAGCTACCTGACCAGCCGCCAGTTCTTCCCGCACCTCATCTCGTCGGCCTTCTCGAAGGGGTTGACGGAGGCCTTCTCGTTCGCTGCCGCGGTCTGCCTGCTCGGCGCCGTGGCCTCACTCCTGCGAGGTGGCAAGTACCACTACGACGAGTCGGCGGGCTCCCGCGCCGACTGGGTGCCGGCCCAAGAAGCGGTGGCCGAGACCGAACCATTGCTGGTGGACTGAGATGGCCGTGTCGACCCCGCACAAGGACCCCGCCGCGACGGGCGGCGGCGACGCCGCCGAACCGGGCATCCGCATCACCGACGCCGCGACCCGGGTCGGCGTGTCGGCGCGGACCCTGCGCTACTACGAGGAGCTCGGACTGCTCACGCCGTCGCTGTACACCGCGGGGGGCGAACGCCGGTACACGCTCGACGACCTGGCCCACCTGGAGCGGATCCTGGAGCTGCGCGAGGTGCTCGGCATGAACCTCGACGAGATACGGGAGTTCCTCTCGCTGGAGACCAGGCTGGACGAGCTCCGCGCCTCCTATCGCGCCTCGAAGGGTGCGACGAGCAAGAAGGCGATGGCGCAGCAGAAGGCGACGTTGCAGGAGGCCCTGGTGCTCAACGAGTCCCTGGCCGAGCAGATCAGCGCCAAGCTGGCCCGGATGGAGGGGTTCCGGGCCAAGCTCCTCAACGACGCCGGCCGCTGCCGCGAGCTCCTGAGCGAGCTCGAGTGACGGCCCCGGTTCGCTAAGTTCTGCGTCTGGTGACTTCCGACGGCAGGGCCGAGTCCAACGACACGCTGGTGCGCGACTTCATGGCGGCATGGGAGCGTCGGGACACCGAGTTCATCCTGAGCTGCTTCACCGAGGACGCCGTGTACCACAGCGTGCCGCTGACGCCCATCGTCGGGAAGGCCGCCATCACGGCGTGGGTGCAGGGCTTCACCGAGGTGCCGCCGGGGCGGTTGGAGATCCTCCATCAGGTGGCATCGGGCGACGTCGTGATGAACGAGCGGACGGACTCCATCAGCATCAACGGCAGGCGGGTGACCCTGCCGATCTGCGGTGTCTTCGAGATGGAGGGCGGGCGGATCAGGGCCTGGCGGGAGTACTTCGACCTGACCCCGGCGAGGGCCGCCTACGAGGGCACGTAGGCGCGTTCGGCGCAGTGGCCACGGGCCGGCGCTGTCTACGCTTGGCGCCGTGGCCTACGACGAGGAGCTGGCCGACCGCATCAGGGCGCTCGTCGCCACGCAGCGAGGATTGAGCGAGAAGAAGATGTTCGGCGGTCTCGCCTTCCTGGTGGGCGGCCACATGGCCATCGCCGCCAGCGGTCAGGGCGGCATCCTGGTCAGGGTCGACCCCGCACGGTCGGACACGCTCGTCGCCAGCACCAAGGCGACGGTGGCCGTGATGCGGGGCCGGCCGATGACCGGCTGGTTGCGCGTCGGCTCCGACGACGTGCGGACGCAGCGTCAGCTGGCCAAGTGGGTCGAGCTCGGCACCACCTTCGCCCGCACGTTGCCGGCCAAGCGGTAGGCCGGATCCGGCGCCGGCCGTCATGACCAACGTCGCCGCCGCATCGGGACCCCCACCCACCGACGTCCAACGGGGACCCGTCGCCTGGCTGAGGTCGAAAGACCCGGAACTGCTCGTCGTGAAGCGCTCGGTCAGGGCGGCGGTCGTGATGCCGACGGTGTTCGCGATCGCCCACGCGGCCTTCTCGAACCCGCAGGTCGCCCTCTTCGCGGCGTTGGGCTCGTTCACACTCCTCCTGCTGGTCGAGTTCACGGGCCCTATCCGCGCCCGCCTCACCTCCTTCCTGGGTCTTTACGTCGCCGGCAGCTGCTTCATCGCGCTCGGCACACTGGTCTCCACCCACAAGGTGGCCGCCGTGGTGGCCATGGCCCTCGTCGGCTTCGTCGTGCTCTTCGCCGGCGTCGTGGCGCCGCCGGCAGCAACGGCCTCCACGGCCGCCCTCTTGACGTTCGTCCTCCCGGTCTCGGTGGCACAGCCGGCCTCCGCCATCGGCCCCCGGCTCCTGGGGTGGACGCTGGCCGCAGCCTTCTCCGTCGCCGCCTGCGTGCTGGTGTGGCCCGCGCCGTGGCACGACAACCTGCGCCGCCGGCTCGCAGCGGCGATCGCGGCCGTCGCCCGCCTGGCCGACGCGCAGGTCCGCGGCGAGAGCTCCCCCGACGCACAGGCCGACGTGAGCGCCGAGATGGCACTCCTGCGCCAGCAGTTCTCCGGCACGCCGTACCCGCCGACGGGCGCGGCGGCGGGCGCCGTCGCGCTCTCCAAGCTGGTGGGCCGGGTCGAGTGGGTCGCGGGAAACACCGCGGTGATGGGTGACGAGCTCACGTCGAGTGACGCGGCGCCCGCCCGGGCGATCACCCACCAGGTGGTGGAGACGCTGCAGCGCGCCGCGACGCTGATCTGCGACGCCAACGCGCACCCGGTCCATGACCCGACGCGCATCGGCGCGGTGCAGGACGCCATCCGTAGCCTCGACGACCTGATCAGCACCGAGCTGGCTGCCGACGTGGCCGCGGTCACCGATGCCGAGTCGGGCCCGTCGGGCGGGGGCGCGGGCCCGGACACGCCGGGACCCACCACGGTCGAGGACGGGAGCATCGCGGCGACCCTGGACCCGGGCTTCCATGCCCGGGCGCTCGGCATCGCCACCGAGATGGTGGCCGAGGCGGCGCTCGAGGCGGCGGGAGCCGAACCGGTCGAGACCCGACCGGGCCTGTCGGGCCCGTCCGAGCAGCACACGTTGGTACAGAGGCTCCTGTCTCATCTCTCGTTTCGCTCGGTCTGGTTCCGCAACGCCCTGCGCGGGGCTGTCGGGCTGGCGCTCGCGGTCACCGTGATCGAGGTCACCGACGTGCAGCACGGATTCTGGGTGGTCCTGGGCACCCTGTCGGTCCTTCGATCCAGCGCCCTGGGCACCGGTGCGACCGCCCTGCGCGCCGTCGGGGGGACCGCGCTGGGCGTCATCGCCGGCTCGCTCATCATGATCGGCGTGGCGGACCACTCGGTCCTGCTCTGGGTGCTCCTGCCGCTTGGCGGTGCTCCTCTCCGGGGTCGCCCCGGCGATGATCTCCTTCGTCGCCGGTCAGGCGGCGTTCACCCTCGTCGTGATCATCCTGTTCAACATCATCGATCCCGCCGGCTGGAAGGTCGGCCTGACCAGGATCGAGGACGTGGCAATCGGATGCGCCGTGAGCCTCGTCGTCGGGCTCCTGTTCTGGCCGCGGGGCGCCACGGCGGCGCTCGGGCGGGCCCTGTCCGATGCGTTCGTCGCCAGTTCCGGCTACCTGGCCGATGCAGTCGACAGGCTGACCTCGACCTCGCGCCACGTCGAGACCGCACCGGGCCAGCAGGCGTCGCACCGCGCCTACCTCCTGCTCGACGACGTGTTTCGCCAGTTCTTCGCCGAGCGCGGCGCCAAGGTGGTCTCGGTCGAGACGGTCTCGCGCCTCTTCACGGGATCGAACCGCCTCCGGCTCGCGGCGTACACCCTGGCCTCCCTCCCGGTGCAACCGCCCGACGCAGGGCTGCCCGAGGTCGAGGCCGTCGAAGTCGCCGAGGCGGTCCTCCGGGACTCGTACGCGTCGAGCCACCGGTGGTATCAGGAGTTCGCCGACCTGCTCGCCGACCGGCGCGGTTCCCTCGACCTGCCGCTGCCGCACCGCGAGGTGCTGCACGAGGTCCTGCGGGCGGCGTTCGACGACGTCCGGGCCCAGCGACGCGCGGACCGGGTGCAGACGACGCTGCAGATGCTCTGGGCGGACGAGCTCCTCGAGGACCAGAGCCAGATGCAGCAGGACCTGCTTGCCTCGGCGAATCTCTTCGTCACGCGGAGACACGGAGGGATCCTCATCTGACTCCCAGTACGTCAGCGGGCCTTCAGCTGGCAGCCACGTTTCGCTTGCGCCTGGACACCCTCGACCGGCGAATCTCGGTCGGTCATAGGCGCGGCACATCGAGCGGAAGGGTGCGGTCGGGCTCTCCGTAAACCGTTCCTCCGGTGTCGACGTAGCCGCGTCAGCCGGGGCCTGCGGCGATGCTCCTCCTCGACACTCGGCGCATCGGCCGCATCCACCACGACCACGACGACCACGACCACCACCACTCCGGCCACCCCCACCGACGAGCGGCAACACGTTGTGAACCAGCCGAATCTAAACGTGTTAACGCCCCACGTCGACGCACTCAAGGGAAGCGGTGTGCAGTATCAGCACAGCTCGGCTCCTCTTCCCAGGCTCGGCAGCGGCGTCCCCAGCTTCATACCTCCCCGGGAGGGCCGTACATCTACGACGCGAACAATCGCATCGTGCTGCTCCACGGCACCAACGTCGTCTACAACGACAGCCCATACATCGCCTATCCCGACCCGGGCCAGCCCTGGAACTTCGACACACGGACACGGCCAGGATGCGCAGCCTCGGCTTCAACGTCGTCCGCCTCGGCATCGAGTGGCAGGCGTTGGAACCGGGCTCGGGGGGCCCCAACCAGCCCAAGATCTGCGCGCCGGGCGCTCCCACCGATCCTCACGAGTTCAATGCGGCGAATCTGCTCGCAGTACCTCGCCCACGTGGCCGCGACCCTGAAGCTGCTCAGCCGCTACGGATCTACACGCTCCTGGACATGCACCAGACGTCTACAACCGCAGCTTCCGCAGCGAAGGGGCGCCCGATTCGGCGGTGTGCACCAACGGCCATGCCCATCGTGCCGAAGGCCGGTCGGCGGTCGAACTACTACTCGAACCTCGACGCTCAACACGGCGTGCTCCACTTCTGGACCAACGACGTCGTGGGCAACCTTCAGGGCCAGTTCGACCTGGTCTGGGCGACCGTGGCGAAGTACTTCAGCAACGACCCGTGGGTGCTCGGCTACGACCCGTACAACGAACCCTTCTCCTGACCGAGACCCAGACTGCCGCCCAGTCCACGTTCACCGCGCCACCTCAGTGCTTCTACACCGGCAAGGCGCACACCGGCTTCTCTTCGCCAACGGGGCCACGTCCGCTTGTGCCCACCCGGCGTGCCGACAACGGCGTGGTGCCGCGATCCAGGCGGTCGACCACCGTCACCTGATCTTCACCGAGCCCGACATCTACTGGGTCACCGGGGGCAACATCCCCTCGCAGCTCGGCCCCATGCCCTTCCAGCGTCATCGTCTTCAATTTCCACGACTACTGCGGCGACCGCAGCCCGGTCACCGGCAACCCGACCAATCTCGTTGCGCTGCATCTCAGGACGAGGAGACCGCGGCACTCCGTAGCAGGACGTCACCCGTCTCTGCAGTGCCAAGCGAACGGCTCTCCGGCCATCTTCATCAGCGAGTTCGGCGCGACGACGAGCCCGGCGCTGGCCGGGTTCGACACCGAATGCGCCGGGCTGAACCAGTCGGGTGGGCCTATTGGGCCTGGAAGTACTACGACGACCCCACGGGCTCGTCAGCCGAGGGGCTCGTGCAGCCAGACGGGAGCTACACCCCGATCGTCTCGGTGCTGTCCCGGACCTACCCGCAGGAAGTGGCCGGCGTCCCCACGTCCATCGTCTTCAACCCTTTCACGTCCGCCTTCGCAATGATCTACACGCCCAGCCTCTGCGGCCCAAGGCGTCACGAGCGTTGCCATCGCCGTGTCGCAGCACTACCCGAAGGTTCGTGCGGCGGTTCGGTGGACAGATCACTTCCAGCCCGGGTGCGACGCATCTCACTGTTCAGACATCCGGACACCCGCTGCAGGTCTCGATCTCGGTGACCGCGGGAGCCTGCCCGTCCTCCTGATGGGTCCGGCGCTCGCCGTCCGGGTCAGATCCCCTGCTGGCGCATCTCCCTGCTGATACGCCTCTGCTGGGCGGCGATGAGCGCCTTGGCGTGGGGCGGCACCGCGGAGAGCTTGGCCGAGGCGGGAGGAAGCGAGCCCTCGGGCAGCTCGGTGCAGATGGGGTGGAACATCGCTTTGTCCTCCGTCCGCAGCGAGCCGGGCGGGAGTGCGCTCGGGCTGGAAAAGGGGTTCTTGGGTGCCTTGAGGACAGGGGGCTCTGCGAAGGGCGGTCGCTTCGCCTTCAGATCGAAGAAGTCCAGCATGTCGTGGGCGTTCGCGTCGCGGTAGGTCAGGGCCGGCAGGTTCCATTTGGTCTCGACCAGCTTCAGGATCGACGTGTGGTCGAAGACGTGATGTGACACGTAGTCCTTCTTCGACCAGGCGGAGACCACGCAACAGGGGACCCGGAACCCGGTGGAGTCGTAGGCACCGGGGACGTCGCCGGGTTCGAGGGCGGGTGGCACATCGTCCGGCTTGACGGCCGGTTGGGGCGGGACGTGGTCGTACCATCCTCCGTGCTCGTCGTAGACCCAGATCAGCGCGGTCTTGTCCCAGGCCGGGCCCCGCAACACGGCGTCGACGAAGAGGGCGGCGTAGCCCTCGCCGACGGTGATGTCCCCGTCCTCTTCGGAGTAGTCGGCATAGGGGTCCACCAGGCTGAAGGCGGGCAGGTTCCCCGAAGCGGCGTCGGCGAAGAATTGGCTGACGTGGACCGCCTTGGTCGGGTTGTTGAGGAAGACCGGCTCGAAGAGCGCGCAGGTGGGGAGGTCCGTGTAGTAGTCCTTCCACGAGATCCCGTGTGCGTTCAGCCGGTCGAAGATCGTCCCGTTGGGGGCATCGACCTTCGAGATCCCCGAGCCATCGGTTCTCAGGTTCCCGAGCGCGGTGCCCGCGATCAGAAAGCGGCGGTTCGGATAGGTCTGCGCCATCACCGACGCGAAGTAGCGGTCGCCGATGGGGAACACGCTCGCCATTGAGTGGTAGAAGGGAAGGTCGTCGGGCTCCCAGTAGCCCATGGACGCGCCGCCGCATGCCTTGACGAACCCCATGTTGGTGCCGCCGTCCCATGACGCGTGCGAGGCGTTCCAGGATTGCGAGCGGCCCGAGTTGGTCTCGCCGCACGTGTTGGGATTGTGGAACGAGCGGACGTAGCCGCCGGCGGGATCGGGGTTGTAGTTGAGCGGCTTCCCGGACGAATCGAGTGTGAGGCCGTCGCCGCGGCCCAGCGTGCCGAGGTGGTCGTCGAAGGAGTGGTTCTCCATCATGAGCACCACGATGTGCTCAATCCGGGGGAGGGTGTCGGTGCCCGCCGGGAGGTGCGGATGCGGGAGCGAGCCCGGGCGCAGGAGCGACCCGCCGGGCCCGAGACCCTTCGCCCTCGTCGCTGCGGCGTAGGCCGCGCTGCCCACCGTCGCTTCCAGGCCGGTCGCTGCGAGGCCTGCCGCGAGGGCGCCGCCGAGGACCGACCGGCGTGACAGACGCTGCGACCACACTTTGTTCTGGTTCACTCCTTCGCGTACGAGACGCGTCAGATCGCGGCCGTCTGACGCTCCATGCTCTGCACGTCGAAGTAGATCGGCAAGAGGTACTTGACGTAGAAGGCATGGACCGTGAGTTGCGGATAGACGAGGTCCTCGTAGCGCTGGATGGTGACCCGGTCGTCCTTCTCGGCATAGCGCTCGCACGCCACGAGCAGGTCGTCCACCTCCGCGCGGGTGTCCTGGAGCAGTCCGAGGTGGTCGTAGCCGGGCGAGCTCATCGGCTTGGAGCTCTCGGCCAGGAGGATGAACTGGTCCGCGTCGGGCAGCAGCAGATGGCACGACTGTCCGACCACGTCGGTGTCGAGTGCGGTCCACCCGAAGACCGAGGAATAGAAGGCGTCGATCTCCTCCCGGAATTGCTTGGTGAGGGTGCCGACCGGGAACGTCATCTCCATGTGGTTGAAGCGCATTGCCGCCCCTTTCCTCGGTGTCCGGGTGCCCATACTGGCCGAAGATCGGGTCCGGCACATGGGCAGTCCCCGGCGCGCCGCGCGGTCCATGGCATCGGGGCCAGAGGATGCCCGATGCGCTCGTGAGCGCCCCCGACGGGACGCTATCTTCGACCACGACTACGCCGGCACTGGATATCCCTCTCCGCCACCTCGGTGGGACGTCAGACATCTCGGAGGATTGATGACCACTGACGAGCTGACTGCGCTTCGGAGACTTGTGGACAAGGACAAGATCATCGACCTCGTCCATCGTTACTCCTATTGCGTCGATCACCGACGCTACGACGACGTCGTGGAGCTGTTCACAGAAGACTGCATCGTCGACTACGGCCCCGGCAACCCTCCAGTGCGCTCCCGAGTTGCTCTTCGGCAGTTGTTGGGACATCCCGAAGCGGGGTTCAAGGCCACCAGCCATCACAACGCCAATGTCCTGGTGACGTTTGGCGATGACGACAATGCCACGGTCCTCACGTCGGTGTATGCCTGGCACGAGCGGAATGACGGAACGACGCCGAGGCTGTGGGGTTACTACCACGACTCGGTCGCTCGAACTTCGGAAGGCTGGCGCATCGCAAAGCGAGAACTCCGGGTCCTCGGGGTCGAGGATTGGCATTCCAATTGGCACTGGGCACTCGAGAAGGACGTCGGCGAGCTGAAGTGAGGAAGAACCGCAGCGAGCACCCCAAGGGGACGCTTATTCGAACGGTCGATTGCGGCGCGGGTTGGGGCTCGGCGAGGGTTGAGTGGACATTGCGGCCAGGCGAGCCCGGATGGTCGCTAAGGAGGTGATGAGCTGTTCTCGTTCTGACTCGGTGAGGTCGGCGAGGGCTTCGGTGGCTGTGGCATGGACGACGGGCAGCATCTCGTCGACGATCGTGCGGGCCTCGTCAGTGAGGTAGATCAGGCTCTTTCGGCGATCCGTGGGATGGGGGTGGCGCTCGATGAGACCTCGGCGCTGGAGAGTGTCAAGCAGTGAGGTCATGCTGGCGCTGCTCACCAGCAGCCGATCGGCGATCACGTGCCCGGCGAGCGGCTCGCCTGCTCCCTCGAGGATGGCGAGGGCCTGGAACGCGCTTGGTGACAGGTCGGCGATCTCTCGTCGCCGTCGGTGCAATTCGGCCAGGAATGCGTCCGACGCCCGCACCAAATTGGCGGCGACCTCCGCCCCGGATTGGCTGGCACCTGGGAACTCCTGCTCGAAGCCTGCGGGTACCCGGACGGGATTGGACTCAACCATGCCGCCAGACTAGCTAGAAAACTAATCACTAGACTTCTAGCTAGTTTCGGTTTAGGGTGAGCAGGGAGCCGGCACACGACGGCAACGACGAAAGGGGTCACCGCCATGGAAGGTCATCCACCTCCTCCCGTTCAGATGGTGCAGTTGCTGGCGGGGTTCCAGGTCTCCCAGGCGCTGTACGTCGCAGCAAAGATCGGCGTCGCCGATCGACTCATCGACGGCCCGCTGCCCGTCGAACAGCTCGCGAGCGATCTCGACTGCGATCCCCTCGCCCTGTCGCGGCTTTTGCGGACACTTGCGTCGCTCGGTGTCTTTGCCGAGACGGATACCGGTTACGGGCTCACCGATCTGGGCGCCACCCTGGTCAGCGGACGTGAAGGATCCATGCGTGATCTGGCCCTGATGTGGATGGAGACCCACTACGAGCCCTTCGCCGGCCTGCTCGGCACCGTTCGGAGTGGACAGTGCGCGGCCACTACTCACTACGGGCAACCCTTCTTTGCGTGGCTGGCCGATGACCCCGACCAGGTCGACCGGTTCAGCCGGGCCATGGCCAACCTCACCGACGGCATCAAAGCCGGCGCCATCGCCAGCTACACCTTTCCCGACTCCGCCACCATCGTCGACGTCGGCGGCGCCGACGGCGCCCTTCTCGCCAAGGTGCTCCAAACAACGGAGAACTCCAACGGGATTGTGTTCGACCTCCCCCATGTGATCACCGAAGCCGCGCCCACCCTGAAGAGCTACGGCCTGGGCGATCGGCTGACCTCCGCTGGCGGTGACTTCTTCGATGCGGTCCCCGCCGCCGCCGATGTCTACCTGCTGTCGATGGTGCTCCATGACTGGAACGATCGCGACGCCACCCGCCTGCTCGCCAACATCCGAGACAATGCCGCCCCGGGTGCCGAAGTCCTCGCCTTCGAGCTCGTCATGCCGGCAGGCGATCAGCCACATATGTCGAAGATGATCGACCTCACCATGCTCGGCATGCTCAATGGCCGGGAACGAACCAACACAGAAATGAAGGCCCTCTTCGAAGGCGCCGGGCTCCTCTACGACGGTGTCGTGCCCACTCCGACCCCTATCTCAATCGTCAAAGCCCGAGTCCCCTGACCGCTCGATTGCGATCGGATGGACCACCTCCGAGTCGCTCACGACCAAATTCTCATGACGCTTGACGCTTGACCTTGAAACGGGGGTCAAGCCCCAACGCAGCACCCCCAACCGGATTCGAACCGGTGCTGCCGCCGTGAAAGGGCGGTGTCCTAGGCCGCTAGACGATGGGGGCGGGACCGTGCCACGGGCACGAATGACCAGCCTAACGGGCGCCGACGGGGACGCCGGGTGCCGACGTGTCGTGGACGCGCGGGACGGGCAGCGCCTCCGGCGCGTGGTACGTGCAGACGAGAAAGGTCTGCACGGCGCCGATCACCAGCGCCGTGGCGCCGAGGAGGTGCACCTCCACGAGCAGGGCGGGCAGGTGGGTGAAGTACTGGGTGTACCCGACCGCGGCCTGCGCCACCATCACCGCCATCAGGATGCGGCCCGAGCGGCGGACCCGCTCGGGCACGTCGCCCATGTGCAGCGCCACGACGAGGCCGAGGGTGACGCCGATCAGCAGCAGGGCCAGGCTCGAGTGCAGCTCGGCCATGTCGCGCAGCGCGATCGGGATCCGCTTGGCGATGTGCTGACCCGTGGCGTCGCCCGCGTGGGGCCCGGCGCCGGTCACGGCGGTGCCGGCGGCGATCACCACCCCCAGCAGCGCGAGCAGCCCGTAGAAGAGCCGGATGAGCGGCCGGGGCACCAGGAGGCGGGCCGACCCCGGCCCGTAGTCGCGGCTGGACCGGTGGACCAGGACCACGGCGTCGACCAGCAGGAGCATGGTGGCCACGAAGTGCACCATGACGACGTAGGGGTTCAGCTTCGTGTAGACGACGATCCCCCCCAGGACGGCCTGGGCCACGACGCCGGCCACGAGGCCCCCGCTCAGCCAGACGAGGTCGCGCCGGCGCGGGGCCCGCAGCAGCGAACCGGCGAAGGCGGCCAGGACGGCGACGACGAGGACGATGGTGACCAGGCGGTTGCCGAACTCCACCAGGCCGTGGAACTGGAGCGCCGGCGTCAGGTGCCCGGCCGAGCAGGACGGCCAGTCGCTACAGCCCAGCCCTGACCCGGTCAGGCGCACCGCTCCGCCGGTCACCACGATGAGCGCAGTCAGGACCAGGGCGATCACGTCCAGCCGGCGGCTCAGCGAGGGCGAGACGGTGGGGATCGGGCGCCGCGACACTCGGGCCAAGAGTACCGGCGCCCTCGCCTGGTCCCGGAGCGAGCCCCCGTCCTAGGCTGCGCCTGCATGTCCATTGAGGCCCCCGCCCTCCAGGCCCGGCGAGCCAGATGGTCGTGGCAGACGATCGGGGCCTACGTCGCCCTGACCAAGCCACGGATCATCGAGCTCCTGCTGGTCACGACGCTCCCCACCATGGTGGTGGCGCAGCGCGGCCTGCCGCCGCTCTGGCTGATGGCCGCCACCCTGGCCGGCGGCGCGCTGGCGGCCGGAGGGGCCAACGCCATCAACATGGTGGTCGACCGCGACATCGACCGCCTGATGAAGCGGACCAAGAACCGCCCGCTGGTGACCGGGGCCATGACGCCGAGGGCGGCGCTGGTCTTCGCCCTGTGCCTCGAGGTGGCCGCCTTCGTGGAGCTCTGGCTCGCCGTCAACCTGCTCTCGGCCGTCCTGGCCATCTCGGCGACCCTCTTCTACGTCTTCGTGTACACGCTGTGGCTGAAGCGCCGCTCGTCGCAGAACATCGTGATCGGGGGCGCCGCCGGCGCGGTGCCGGTCCTCGTCGGGTGGGCCGCCGTCACCGACAGCCTGGCGTGGGCCCCGGTCGTCCTCTTCGCCATCATCTTCATCTGGACGCCGCCGCACTTCTGGTCCCTGGCGGTGCGCTACAAGGAGGACTACGCGGCGGCGGACGTGCCGATGCTGCCGGTGGTCGCCTCCATGAAGCGCACGACGACCGAGATCGTGTACTACACGGTGGCGCTCGTGGCCGTCTCCTTCCTCCTCGGGCCCGTGGCCCACCTGGGGTGGGTCTACATGGTCACCGCCGCCGTGCTCGGGGCGGGGTTCCTCTACCTCGTGACCCGGTTGTGGGGTCTGGCCCAGAACGGCCAGGTCACGGGCCGCGACGCGATGAAGGTCTTCGGGTACTCCATCACCTACCTGACCGTGCTCTTCGTGGCCATGGCGGGCGACGTACTCATCACCAACCACGTTCACTAACGTCCCCGCGCAATGACCGAGGCAGCACCACCGGCCCCGCCGGACGCGGCCGTGCCGGCGCCGGCCGAAGGATCGGGCCCGGCCCCCCGCAAGCCCCGCAAGGTCTTCCTCCTGGTCGGCGTCGTCCTGGCCGTCGTGCTCGGGGTCTTCCTCTTCACCAGCGTGGGCACGAGCCAGAACAGCAACGGCGCGCCGCACGAGGGCGGGTCGCTGCCGTCGTTCACGGCGTCCAACATCGGCCCCGTCGGGCCGTCCAGCGTGTCCGTGCCGGCGGACGGCGGCGGCAACGGCACGCCCGCGGTGCTGCTGTTCTTCGGTGCCTGGTGCACGAGCTGCCGCCAGGAGCTGCCCCCATTGACGGCGGCGGTGCAGCGGCAGCAGCAGGCCGGCGGGGCGCTGGCGCGCATCCGGGTGATCGGGGTCGACAGCTTCGACGGGACCTCCACCGCCAAGTCGTTCATGAAGACGGAGGGGGTGCGGTTCCCCGTGGCGTCGGACCCCGACGCCGCCATCACGAGCGGCCTCTTCTACTTCAAGGGCGACCCCTACACCGTCTTCGTGCGGGGCGACGGCACCATCGCCAAGATCGTCATCGGCGCGCAGCTGAGCGCCGCCGCGTTCACCGCCGACGAGCGGGCGCTCATTCCCAGCGGAACGTGAGCGCCGCCGCCACCGGCGCGGCGACGGCCCACACGGCGAGCACGGCCCACGACTCCGCCGGCACGGCCGTGCCGCTGCCGAGGGTGGCGTGCAGCGCGGCCGAGAGCGCCTCGGCGGGCAGGAGCTTGGCGAAGTCGGCCAGCCCGCTCGGGAGCTTGCCGATGGGCACGATCATGCCGCCCAGCAACAGGAGGATGAGGTAGAGGCCGTTGGCCGCCGCCAGGTTCACCTCGGCCCGCAGCGTCCCGGCCATGAAGAGGCCGATGCCGGCGAAGGCGGCCGAGCCGAGCAGGATGGCCCCCACCGCGGCCGGCACCTCGGCGGCGCCGCTCCCGCCCGGGTTCCAGCCCAGGGCGAGGCCCACCGGGAGCAGGATGGCGGCCTGGACCAGCTCGACGGCGACGATCGTCACGATCTTGGCCCCGAGCAGGCGGGGGCGGCCGAGCGGCGTCGATCCCAGGCGCTTCAGCACGCCATAGCCGCGCTCGAAACCCGTCGCGATGCCGAGCGAGACCATCGCGGTGGACATGACGGCCAGGGACAGGATGCCGGGCACGAAGAAGTCGGCCGGCGTGGCCGTGGGCGTGGTCACCACCGACACCTTGGAGAAGAAGAGCAGGAAGACGACGGGGATGCCCAAGGTGAGCAGCAGGGTCTCGCCCCGGCGCAGCGTCATGTAGACCTCGGCGCGGGTCTGCGCGACCAGGGGGCGCATGGCGGAGGTGGTGGTGGCAGTGGAGGCGGTGGTGCTCATGGTCGGCGCCCCTGCTCCTGCCCGCGCCCCTGCCCGCGCCGACGCCGGGAGCCCGCGCCCGCCGGGTCGTCGCCCGGGGGTTCCGCCTCGGCGGCGGCCGCGGCGGCCGCGCCGACCGCCTCGAAGTAGACGTCTTCGAGCGTGCGCCCCGCGGTGAGATCGGTCAGCGCCGCGCCACGCCCGGCCAGCCAGGTGGCGACCGCGGCGGTCGCGGCCGGGCCGGCCACGGCCGCGCCCTCGACCCGGTAGCGACCGGGGGCGGTCTCGGTCACCGCGGTGCCCGGCCCCACCGCCTCGGCCAGCGAGGCGGTGTCGAGCCCCGGCGGCGCGCCGAACGTGATCACCGGCGCCGCGCTGCCGCCGGTCGCCAGGAGCGCGCGCGGCGTGCCCTCGAGCACCACGCGACCCGACGACAGGATCACAATGCGGTCGGCCATCCGCTCGGCCTCGCCGAGCTCGTGCGTGGTGAGCAGGACGCAGGCGCCCTTCGCGCGCAGGTCGGCCACGACGGCCCGCACGGCGATGCGCCCCTCGGGGTCGACGCCGGCGGTGGGCTCGTCCAAGAAGGCCACCTCGGGGCGCCCGATCAGCGCCAGCGCGAGCGACAGGCGCTGCTGCTCGCCGCCCGAGAGATGGCGCCAGGGGGTGCCGGCCACGGCGGCCAGGCTCACGAGGTCGAGCAGCTCGGCCGTCGGCACGGGGTCGGGGTAGTAGCCGGCGAAGAGGTCGAGGACCCGGCGCGGCCCGAGCATGGGGTACACGCCGCCGCGCTGGAGCATGACGCCGATGCGGTTGGTGAGCGCCGCGTGGTCGGCGACGGGGTCCAGGCCGAGGACCCGCACCTCGCCGCCGGCCGGCCGCCGGTAGCCCTCGAGCGTCTCGACGGTCGAGGTCTTGCCCGCGCCGTTGGGGCCGAGGACGACGAGCACCTCCCCGAGGTCCGCATGCAGGCGCACGTCGTCGACCGCGGGGGGCGTCCCGGGGGGGCCGTAGCGCACGGTGAGGCCGGCGACGCTGACGGCTGGCACGGCGTCGCAGACTACTTTGAGCAGGAGTGATCGATATCCGGGCGCTGCGTGAGGATCCCGACGGGGTCAAGGCCGCGCTGGCGCGGCGCGGCGTGGAGGCGGCCGAGGTGGACGCCGTGATCGAGGCCGACGTGGCCCACCGGGCCCGGCTGGCGGGGGCGGAGGCGATGCGGGCCGAGGTCAAGGAGCTCTCGCGCCAGGTCGGGCAGGCCAAGAAAGCGGGGGACGGGGCGGCGGCCGACGAGCTCAGCGCGCGGAGCCGCCAGCTCGGCGAGTCCGAGCGCGCCGCGGCGGCCGAGGCCGACGCGCTGGGGGAGGCCGTGCGCACCGGGCTGCTCTACCTGCCCAACATCCCGGCCGAGGACGCGCCGGACGGGGCGGGCGAGGGCGACAACGTGGAGGTCCGCCGGTGGTGGCCGGGCCAGGACCTCGGGCGGCCGGAGCCCGAAGGGCTCGCCCATCAACGTGTGCCGCACTGGGAGATCGGGGAGTCGCTGCAGATCCTCGACATGGAGCGCGGGGCGCGCCTGGCCGGCTCCATGTTCCCGCTCTACCGGGGACCGGGGGCGCGGCTGCTGCGGGCGCTGACCGCGTTCGCCATCGACCGCCACTCGCCGGCCTACGAGGAGATCCGCCCGCCGACCGTCGTCCTCACCGACACCATGACCTCGACCGGGCACCTGCCCAAATTCGCGGACGACGCGTACCACATCGAGCGCGACGACCTCTGGCTGATCCCCACGGCCGAGGTGCCGCTGACCTCCATGCACCGGGGCGAGATCCTGGAGGAGTCGCAGCTGCCGCTGCGCTTCACCGCCTCGACGGCGTGCTACCGGCGCGAGGCGGGCTCGGCCGGGCGCGACACCCGCGGGCTGCTGCGGGTGCACGAGTTCGACAAGGTCGAGCTCTTCGCCTACTGCACGCCGGAGGGCGCGCCCGACGCCCAGGCCGACATCCTCGTCCGGGCCGAGTCGATGCTCCAGGAGCTCGAGCTGCCCTACCGGGTGTTGGACCTGTGCACCGGCGACCTCGGCGGCTCCTCGGCGCGCACGTTCGACCTCGAGGCCTACGCGCCGGGCGTCGACCGCTGGCTCGAGGTGAGCTCGGTGAGCTGGTTCCGCGACTACCAGGCGCGCCGGGCCAACGTGCGCTACCGCCCGGCCGGCGGCGGCGCGCTGCAGCTGGTGCACACGGTGAACGGCTCGGCGCTGGCCTGGCCGCGCATCTGGGCGGCCCTGGTGGAGAACGGCCGCCAGGAGGATGGGACGGTGATGCTGCCCGAGTGCCTGGCGCCGTATCTCGGCGGCGAGCTGTTGATCAAGGCGCCGTGAACGGGGGGCGCGGCGGGGCGGGTAGAGGGGCAGGGGGTGGAGCCGGCGGTGGGACCGGCGCAGGCCGCCGCCGCCTGTCGTGGGCGCTCGAGGCCATCGGGGAGGCGAGCGGGCGTTTCGCGGGCGTGGTCGGGCGCAGCGGGTCCGACGGGCTCAATGCGGTGGTGCCCACCACACCCTTGTGGACCCTGCGCGACCTGGCGCACCACCTCGGCGAGGTCCAGCGGTCCTGGGCCGAGAACGTGCGGGCTGGCGACCCTGCCACGCCCTGGCGTGGGGAGGTTGCCCTGCCCGCGGACGACGGTCTCGTCGAGTGGCTCCAGGAGTCCACGGCGTCGCTGGGCGAAGCGCTGGCAGCGGCCGGGCCGGGCGCACCGTGCTGGACCTGGTGGGGGGCGCCGGCAACGACGGGAGCGGTGGCCCGGCACCAGGTGCAGGAGGCGGCGGTGCACACCTGGGACGCCGAGGGCTCCGCGGGCGTGTCGGCCCCGCTGGCGACGGATGTCGCGCAGGACGGGGTGCCCGAGTTCATTGAGATCATGATCGGGCCCGACGCGGAGGTGCTGGGCGGAGCCGTGATTCTGACGGCCACGGACACGGGGGAGAGCTGGCGCGTCGCCGGCTCTCGCTCGGGCAGCCGGCGCCAGCGCGAGTCGGAGCTGCGGGCCTCCGCCTCCGAGCTGGTGCTGATGCTCTACCGGCGCCTGCCCGTCCCCGACGCCTGCGTGGAGGGCGATCCGATGCTCGTCGCCTCCCTGCTGTCCCTGGCCGACACCTCGTGAGCGAGCTCACCTTCCTCGGGACGGGCAACTTCTTGGCCCCGCCCGGGCGCTACTGGAACAGCTTCGTGATGGACGGCACGGTCCTGGTCGAGCCCTGCCCGACCGCGCTGCCCCACCTGAGCCGCTGCGGGTTCGGGGTCGCCGACATCGAGGTGGTGGTGATCTCGCACTTCCACGCCGACCACTGCTTCGGCTGGCCCTTCCTCCTCCTGGCCGCCGCCGAAGCGGGCACCGGCCGCCCCCTGCACGTCGTCGGCCCGCCGGGCGTGGAGGCGCACCTGCGCCAGATGAGCGAGGTCGGGTTCGTGGCCAACGTGCACAAGCTCGCCCACGAGCGTCTCGACATGCACTTCATCGAGGTCGACGGGGAATGGCAGGAGGCGGGCCCGCTGCGCTTCCGCGCCGTCGAGGTGGAGCACGTGCCCTACCTGCGCTGCTACGGCTTCCTCTTCGAGCGGCCCGGCCAGGTGGTGGCCTACTCGGGCGACACCACGCCGTGCCCCGGGCTCAGCGAGCTGGCCCGCGAGTCCGACGTCCTGGTCGTCGAGTGCAACGGGAGCCACGAGGGCCCGCGCACCCACATGAACGAGGCGTCCATCCGGGAACTGCAGGCGGCCCACCCCGCGGTGCACCTCGTGCTGACGCATCTCGGCGAGCAGGTGGACACGGCGTCCATGCCCGGGGTGACCATCCCGGCCGACTTCGAGCGGCTGTTGGTCTAGGACCCGGCGCTCCGGGCCCGCGGCCCGGCGCTGGCAGCCCGCGCCCTCAGTCGCCGACGGCGAACACGCGCCACTGGCCCGGCAGCCCCTTGAGCTCGTACTCGCCCCGGTCCACGAAGCGCAGGTCCGACCCGACGACGAGGTCGACCACGGTACGTGACACCAGCACCTCCCCGGGCTGGGCCCTGGACTGCACCCGCTGGGCGAGATGCACGGCGACGCCCGCCACGTCGTCGCCCCGCCGCTCGATCTCCCCCGTGTGCACGCCCACGCGGATCTCGATGCCGAGCTGGCGCAGCGCGTCGCGGATGGCGACCGCGCACTGCACGGCCCGGGCCGGGCCGTCGAAGGTGGCCAGCACGCCGTCGCCCGTCCGCTTGACCAGACGCCCGCCGAAGCGGGCCAGCTGCCGGTCGATGGCCTGGTCGTGTTGCTCCAGGCGGGCCGTCCAGGCCCGGTCGCCGAGCGCGGTGGCCTGCTCCGTCGAGCCCACGATGTCGGAGAAGAGGACAGTGGCGAGAAGGCGGTCGCTGGGGGCCATGTGCCGCGTCCCGGTCAGGAATTCCTCGATCTCCCCGGGGATGTCCGCATGCCGGTCCACGGGACGTGGTCGGCGGAGTCGAGCTCCACGTAGCGAGCTCCCTCGATGTGCTCGGCGAGCCAGCGCCCGTTGCCGGCCCGGCAGAACTGGTTGTCACGGGCGTGGAGCACGAGCGTCGGCACGCGGAGGCCACCGAGGATGGGCCGCACGTCCGTCTCCGCCGCCCGCCACACCGCCCGCGCCGTCGCCGGGCTCGCCCCGCGGCGTCCGGCGCGGCGCCACCACGCGGCGAAGCTGGCGTCGGAGACCATGCTCGGGGCCATGACGGGAAGGTCGTCCCCGCCGGTCGGTCCCGGTTCGATGAGGGTGTCCCTGAACCGCTCCAGCACGGGCACGGGCACCCCGAAGGGATAGTCGTCGCTCCGGGTGAGGCGGGCGTAGCCGTTCACCACCACGAGCGCCTGCACCCGCTCCGGATGCGTGGCGGCCAGCAGGAGGCGCGGCCAGCCCGCCGAAGTGGACCCCGAGGACCGCGGCGCGCTCGACGCCGAGGTCGTCGAGGACGGCCAGCGCGTCCCGGCCCACTGTTCGACCGTCGGGGGATCGGACGACGCCAACGGGTCCGACAGGCCGATGCCCCGCAGGTCGAAGCGGATGAGCCGGGAGAAGGACGCCAGCCTGTCCACGTAGGCCTGCCAGCGGGGCTGCTCGGCCGCAGCGTCGACAGAGAAGTTCGTGCCGTTGGTCAGCTCGATGAGTGGTGAGGGGCCCGCCGCCCTCGACCAGATACCCGATGCTGAGGCCATCGGTCGTCGTGGCGTAGCGGACATCGGGAGCATCGGCCACCAACGGAAGGCTAACGAGGTGGGACGCCCGTCGCGACCCCGCGACGACGCCGACGCCGACGTACGCCGACTACGCCCCGGCCGCTGCGAAGCGGTAGCCGACGCCGCGCACGGTGGTGATGAGGATCGGCGTGGACGGGTCGGCCTCGATGCGGGACCGCAACCGCTTGATGTGCACATCGAGCGTCTTGGTGTCCCCGATGTAGTCGGTGCCCCACACGCGGTCGATGAGGACGTCGCGGGTGAGCACCCGGCCCGAGTTCTCGACGAGCAGGCGCAGCAGCTCGAACTCCTTGCGGCGCAGGTGCACCTCCTCGCCGCGCACGAACACGCGCCGCTGGTCGAAGTCCACCTTGATCCCGTTGGACTCCCAGATGCCGTCGTTGCCGAACTCGATGGTCCCCGCGTGGTCCGTGGCCTCGGGCCCCCCGGGGCGCGCCGCAGGACGGCCCGCATGCGGGCGACCAGCTCGCGCAGCCGGTAGGGCTTGGTCACGTAGTCGTCCGCGCCCACCTCGAGCGCGACCACGGTGTCGATCTCGGTGCCCTTGGCCGTCACCATGATGATGGGCACCGACGAGCGGGCCCGGATGGTCCGGCAGACGTCGATGCCCGACATCTTGGGCAGCATCAGGTCCAGCAGCAGGATGTCGGGCCCGACCTCCTCGTAGAGCTGCAGGGCCTCCATGCCGTCGCGGGCCACGGTCACCCGGAACCCCTCGTTGGTCAACCCGATCACCAGCGCCTCGATGAACGACTCCTCGTCCTCGGCCAGCAGGACCTTGACCGGGCCGTCGCTCGATGTCGTGCGTGGTGCCCTCTTCTCGGTGGCCTTCCCCGAGACCGGTTTGCTCACGCGACACGCTCCGCCTGGATCGGCAGCACGAGGGTGAAGGTCGAACCCTCTCCCTCGCGTGACTCGACGTCGACCCAGCCCTGGTGGTTGTTGGCGACATGGCGGACGATGGAGAGGCCGAGACCGGTGCCGCCCGTCACGCGGCTGCGACCGTGGTCCACCCGGTAGAAGCGCTCGAAGATGCGGTCGAGGTCGCGGGCCGGGATGCCGATGCCGTGGTCCTGCACCGACAGCCGCACGTTGTCGCGCTCCTCGATGCGCCAATTCGGGGCGGCCGCCGCGGCGGGGTCCGCCGGACCGGTACCGGCGGCGTCGCCCTCTGCCGCCCCGAAAGCGACCGGCGCGGTCGTGCCCGTGGCGGCCGTGCCGGCCGAGCCGGCCGAGCCGACCGTGGCCATGAACGTCGCGTCGTCGGCCGGCGCGGGGGCGGAGCGGTCGGCCTCGTCGGACTCGCCGGACTCGGACATCTCGGATCTGTCCGTCTCGTCCACCGGGGGCTGCTGGGCCAGGAGCCCGGGGAGGAAGACGGGCTCGACGGGGCCCTCTTCCTCGGTCTCCCCTTCGGCGCCGGCCACGAAGAGGGTCTCCCCGGTGTCGACGCCGGCGCCGTCGTCGCCCCCCGAGCCCTCGCCGCCCTGGTTCTCGTTGCCGTGGGAGCCCGGCAGGGAGGGGTGGGAGAAGCTGGCCCGCTGCACCGTGCCGGTCACGACGACCTTGGAGTTGTCGTAGGAGTAGGTGATGGCGTTCTCCAGCAGCGCGTGCATGGCCGAGACGAGCTGGCGCCGGTCTCCCATCACCGCGACCGGCGGCGACGGCTCGTGCAGCACGATCTCAATGCCGCGCTGGTCCGCCGTGGAGCGCACCCGTTCGATGGCGTCGGCCATGACGAGGTTGACGAGGACGGGCTCGCGCGGGGGCGCCTCCTCGGACTCGATGCGGGAGAGGTCGAGCAGGTCGTCGATGATGCGGCTCACCCGGAACGCCTCGTTGTGGATGCGGCCGGCCAGGCGCTGCGCCACGTCGGGGTCGGGCTCCGAGACCAGGGTCTCGGCCAGGAGCCCGAGGGCGCCCATCGGCGTCTTGAGCTCGTGGCTCACGTTGGCCACGAAGTCGCGGCGGATCTCCTCGAGCCGGCGGCGCTCGGACACGTCCTCGATGAGCGCGATGACGCCGAGCGGCCTCCGGCCGTCGTCGATCTGGCGCGCCCGGACCTGCAGGGTGCGCCGGGGGGGCCCGTAGAGGTCGAGCGTGCGCTCGGCCGAGCCCTCGTGCCAGGCGTCCTCGAGCATCTCGGTCACCGCCTGGGCGGCCAGGGCGTCACCGTGGCGGCTGACCATCAGGGCGTTGGCGCGGCCATTGCGGTAGATCACGGTGCCGTTCTCGTCGCAGAGGACGACGCCCTGGGTCAAGGTGTCGAGCGAGCGCCGCAGGCGGATGGCGTCCGAGCTGGACTCGGTCACCGCCTGGGCGGCGCCGCCGGTGACCTGCTCCAGGTAGGCGAGAGAGGTCTCGATGTTGTTCTCGTCCTGGGGCGGGTTGAGGCCGAGACGGGTGCCCAGTGAGGCCAGGCGCTGCGAGATGGCCCGCCGTCCCGATCGCCGACCCAGCAGGGCCGCCACGAAGCCGACCAGCACGCAGACCACGACCACACCCGCGAGGATCAAGATGGCCTCGTTCTGGCTCAGATTGACCTCCCCCATCCCACGTAGCGGCACGTCCCCAATATGACAGGGCTGGAGCGCTGGGGGCGAACAGCCCCTCCGGGGCCCCGAGCAGGGGGCCTGGTGCGCACGGCGAATCACGAGCGAGCGCCGGCGATTGTTTCGCGAACCGTAAGCAGAACTGTTTAGGGAGGTTGGCGACGCCGGGGCCGCGCTCCCGGCGGCGGCCGGTCAGCCCGGGAGGCAACCCGAGGGCGGCCGGGCCACACGGTGCGGTGGAAGTGCGGCGCACCCGCACCGGCCGGAGAACCGTTCACCCGGCGAACCGAGGCTCCGGAGATCCCGGCGCCCGCACTCACCCACGGAGGGTCCCGATGGTCGTGTGGCACCTGGCCGACGTCTCGCTCAACCCGAGTGTCAACGCATTGCCCGGCGGCGGGACGCTGCAGGAGCTCACCAACGGCCTCGGGGCGTGGGCGTTGATCGCGGCGCTGGCCGGCCTGCTCGTCGGCGCCGCCGCGTGGGCGCTCGGCGTGCACGCGCAGAACTATCAGCAGTCTCTGGTGGGGCGGCGCGCCGTCCTGGTGTCGGGGCTGGCGGCGCTGCTCATCGGTGCCGCGCCCCCCATCGTGAACTTCTTCTTCCACACCGGCACGGCCCTGCACTGACCGCGTCGCGCCACCCGCACTGCCACCACCGCTCGCGCCACTGCCACCGCCATGCTCGACCCCGGCTGCACCGGTCTCGACGTCGTCAACCCCG
The DNA here is from genome assembly GCA_963740535.1 of uncultured Acidimicrobiaceae bacterium. Classification (GTDB taxonomy): domain Bacteria; phylum Actinomycetota; class Acidimicrobiia; order Acidimicrobiales; family RAAP-2; genus Bog-473. The sequence continues at coordinate 980,185 of CAVUEI010000001.1, read as the reverse complement.
TCTGCCAGATCGGCAGCATCGGCGGCTCCATCGCGGCCTCGGGCTTCGAGTCGGTCCTCAGCGGAATCAGCCAATGGGTGGCGAGCGGCGCCGAGTGGCTGCTCGGCCAGATCGGCGACGTCCTCGTCTCCACCACGACGGTGGACGTCGGTGCGACCTGGTTCCGCACCCACTACGGGCAGATGACGGCGCTGGCCGGCGTCGTCATCCTTCCTCTGCTCCTCGCCTCGACCTTGCAGGCGGTGGTGCGTCAGAACCCGGGCCAGCTCGTCCGCACCTTCCTGGTGCAACTTCCGCTGGCCCTCCTGCTGGGCGTCGTGGCCATTCAGATCGTCATCCTGAGCCTCTCCGCCACCGACGCCATGAGCGACGCGGTGGCCGGCGGCACCGGCGCCGACGTGACGTCGCTCCTGTCCGGCGTGACCACGGGCCTGGTGGCCGCCGCGGCCGACCCGACCATCGCCAGCTTCGTGCTCCTGCTTGATCGCCCTGCTCATCGCGGTCGCCGCCTTCGTCCTCTGGCTCGAGCTGCTCATCCGTGCGGCCGCGGTCTACGTCGCCGTCCTCTTCCTGCCGTTGGCCCTCGCCACCCTCGTCTGGCCCGCGATCTCGCACTGGTGCCGGCGCCTGGTGGAGACGCTGGCGGCGCTCATCCTGTCCAAGTTCGTCATCGTCGCGACGCTGAGCCTGGCGGCGGGTGCGATCTCGTCGGGCACCGCCGGCACCGGCACGCACGGCTCGGGGTTCTCCGCGGTCCTGGCCGGGGGCGCACTCCTCGTGATGGCCACCTTCGTCCCCTTCGCCATCCTGCGCATGATCCCCGCCGTCGAGGCCGGGGCGGTCGGGCATCTCGAAGGTCTGCACCAGCGGGGGACGGCGGCGATGACGCGTGTCCCGCGGACGGCGGCGAGCCACGCGCTCAACATGGGTCTGGAGGCGGTCGGCGACGCGCGGCTGATGGCGCAGACCGCCGCGGCCGCCGGGGGTGCCTCCGCCAGCGGGGCGGCCCTGGGCGCCGGTTCCGACGGGCGCGACGCCCAAGGGGCTCAAGGGGCGGTGACCCTCGGCGAGGGCGAACCAGAGTCCGAGCGGATCTTCGAGGCTGCTGTCGCGCGGGGTGAGCGCCCGGGACCGAAGGGCCCCAAGCCGGTCCTCGGTCAAGCGGCACCGGGCGGACCAGAGGCGGGGGCAGAGGCCGCAGCCCCTTCCGACGCTGCACCGGCGGGCGTCGCGGAGGCCGTGTCCGGCGGTGTGCCGGGGTGGCGAGGCCGCCCCTACCATTCGGCGCGGACCGGCCCGGCCACTCCCGAAGACGCGTGGAAGTGGGAGGGCGTGCCGCCCGGTCGCAGCCTCATCGGCCCGGTCGAGCCGGGCAAGCTGCGTCACTACATGGGCGACGACGGGCACGGCCCGTGCATCAAGTGGCTGCCGCCGGCGTGGCCGCCCTCCGAGAGGGACACCGGGTGAGCGGCGAGCAGGGCACCCGGTACCGCTTCGGCCCCCGCGAGCGCGGCGGCGTGCTCGCGGGATGGCGGGCCGGCCAGGTCCTCACCGTCGCGGTCGGGCTCGTCTTCGCCGTGCTCGTGTTGCGCTCGGAGCCCAACGCGATGGGCGTGGGGGCGGCCATCGGCGTCCTCCTCCTCTACGGCGCGCTGGCGACGGTGCCCGTGGCGGGCCGCACGGGTGACGAGTGGCTTCCGGTGGCGGTGTGTTGGGGAGCCCGCCGGACGAGGCCTGGCCGCGCCGGGCGGATGGGCGCCCTCCGTGGTCTCCGGCTGCTCCGCGCCGACTGGCACGACATGGGCGTGGTGCACGACCGCGCCGCGCGCACGCTCACCGCGGCCCTCTCGCTGCGGGGCCGGAGCTTCGCCCTGCTCGGCGCGGACGAGCAGGACCGCCGGGTGGGGTCATGGGCCTCGGTGCTGGCCTCGTTCGCTCGCGAAGGCTCCCCCGTGCTCCGGGTGCAATGGGTCGCCTCGTCCTTCCCCGACGACGGGGAGGGCGTCAGGGCGTATCTCGCCGCCGAGGCCGCCCCGGACGCGGCCTCCGCGTGCACGGCGTCCTACGACGCGCTGCTGACCGACATGGACTCGCACACCTGCGCGCACGAGGTCGTGCTGGCCGTGCAGGTTCGGTTGACCCGCTCGGTCGAGGTCGGGTGTGCCGCGCTGGCCCGCGAGGTCGGGACGCTCGTGCGCCTCCTCTCCGATGCCGACGTGCAGGTGGAGTCGGTGCTGAGCGCCGACGATCTGGCGCTCCAGCTGCTGCGGACCTACGAGCCCAGGGTCGCCATCACCGATGCGGCACACCCTCCGGTCCTCGACCACTGGCCGATGGCGATGGAGGAGGAGTGGTCCACTGTGCGCGTCGACGGCATGGTGCACGCCACGTTCTGGGTGGCGGAGTGGCCGCGCGTGGAGGTGCGCAGCGACTTCTTGGCTCCGCTCCTGCTCGGCTCGACCCGCTCGACCTTCTCGGTGGTGATGGAGCCCCTCGGGCCCGACGCGGCGATCCGCAAGGTGGAGGCTTCGCGCACGGCAGACCTGGCCGATTCGGAGCTGCGCCGCCGAGGCGGCTTCGTCTCGACGGCCCGCCACGCCCGCGAGTCCGAAGTGCTGGCGCGCCGTGAGGCGGAGCTGGCCGAGGGTCATGCCTCCTTCCGATACGCCGGCTTCCTCACCGTCTCCGCGCCGAGCGAGGACGAGTTGGTGGCGGCGTGCGACGCCGTGCAGCACGCGGCGGGACAGAGCCGTCTGGCTCTGCGGCGGCTCTACGGCGACCAGGCGTCGGCCTATGCGTGCACGTTGCCGCTGTGCCGGGGGCTGCACTGAGAGGCCCCGGCCGCGCGCCGGCCCGTTTGGAGTCGACCTCGGCGTCGGGCGCCGTACCATGAGCCGGTGGCCGCCGACGCAGACGAAGCACCCTTCGTCCTGCCGCGCATCCCGGCCTCGGCCGGCGCGCTGATCTTCGACGAGGACGGCCGGCTCCTCATCGTCAACCCCACCTACAAGGCGCACTGGACCATCCCCGGCGGGATCATGGAGGCCGACGGCGAGACGCCCTGGGAGGCGTGCCGGCGCGAGGTGCTCGAAGAGGTCGGGCTGCACGTCGAGCGCGGCCGTCTCGTGGCGGTCGACTTCTTGCGCCCGAAGCCCTCGAAGGCGGGCGGGATGCGCTTCCTCTTCGACTGCGGCGCGCTGCCCGCCGCGGTGCTGGCGGCCATCTCCCTCCAGGAGGAAGAGCTCTCCGAGCACCGCCTCCTGGAACCCGAGCGCGCGCTCGAGTTGTTGAGCGGCCCACTGCGGCGTCGCGTGGGCGCGGCGCTGGCGGCGCCGGACGGGTGGGTCTACCTGGAGGACGGTCGGCCGCGCTGACACCGCTCGACGGCCGCTCGCATGCGGATACCGCCGCGCCCGCTCTCGCTCACGCCAGCCCGAGCTCCACGGGGGCTTCCCGGTAGTAGTAGGCGGCCGCGCAGACGACAATGCCGGCAGCGACGCCGAGCGCCCAGGTGGCGCCGACATGGAGCACGAGGAGGGCGCCGACCAGCGCACCGCCGAACTGGGACACGACCGACGTCAGGCGGTAGGGCGCCCATGGATTGGCACCGCCGGCCAGCGACGACTCCGATGCCAGCCCGGTCAGGGTCGTGGTGAGCACCGTCGTCGACATGTCGCGGACCCCGATGCGGCGCACGGCCGCGTTGCGGGTCCCCACGCTGAACGCCAGCAGTGCGATCACCGTGAAGCGGGGCCACCCCGTCGCGATGGCGGGCACGGTGCCCGCCACGACCGCCGCGGCCGCCGTGAACGTGGCCTCCACCACCATGACGACCAGCAGCAGAGTGCGATGGGGCTGCACCCGTTGGGCGATGCGACCCCCTACGACCGCGCCGCCCAGGAAGAAGCCGAGCGCGCAGAGGCTGGCCGCCACCGAGAAGCCCGGTGCGCCGGCGGCGGCGAACCCGACCAGGACGACGTTGCCGGTCATGTTGGCGATGAAGACGTGCCCGAGGCCGAGGAAGCTCACGGCATCGAGGAAGCCGCTCACGACGGTGAGGGCGGCCAGCGTGACGACGAGGGGCTGTGGCGGACGATCGGGCTCGCTCATGTGCGCTCCACCTTCCCCGCGACCAGGTGGCGGTCCCGGCCCCGCCAAGGTAACGGAGGCAGTGGCGCAATTGGCCGACCGTTCCCTCGTGATGCGGGAGCGGATGCCACGGGTCCCGGCCCACCAGGTGACGACGCGGAACCTCGGTGCGGCCTACCCCTTCATCGCGGAGGCCGGCCTCGGCCGGCGCGGCGTGGTGATCGGCGACGACCTGTTGGGCGGATCCTTCGTCTTCGATCCCTTCGAGCTCTATGCGGCGGGCGTCGTGTCCAACCCGAACATGGTGGTGTTCGGCCAGATCGGTCGCGGCAAGAGCGCCTTCGTCAAGAGCTTCCTGTGGCGACAGGCCGTCTTCGGGCGCCGGGCCTGGGTGGTCGATCCGAAAGGTGAGTACGGCGATCTGGCTGCGGCGTGGGGCGTCCGCCCCGTGGCCCTGCGGCCGGGCGGGTCCATCCGCCTGAACCCGCTGGACCCGGGGCCCGACCTCACCGACGTGGCGCACGACGGCCACGACGCCGCCCTGCCCGACGCCACCGGCCGGCGGAGGATGGAGCTCCTCTCCTCGCTCGCCAGTGCCTGCCTGGGGCGGAGCCTGTCGCCCCGCGAGCGCGCCGCGCTGGGGGCGGCCCTGGCCGAGGTGACGCGGACCGAGGTCGTGCCGACCGTGCCCATGGTGGTCGAGGCACTGCTGGCGCCGGGCATGGACGCCGCCCGCTCGCTGCGCACCGAATTCCGCGACCTGCTCGAGGACGGGCGCGATGTCGCGCTCGAGTTGCGCCGCCTGGTGCACGGCGACCTCTGCGGCATGTTCGACGGCCCCACGACGGCAGGCCTGGATCTCTCGGCCCCGCTGGTCGTGCTCGACCTCTCGGCGCTCTACACCTCTACCGCGTTGGGCGTGCTGATGGCCTGCGCGACGGCCTGGCTGCAGGCCGCGCTGGCCCGGACGGCGGTGGCCGGAGCCGCAACGGCGCCGGGGCGGGGCCGCTTCTTCCTCGTGGTCGACGAGGCCTGGGCGATCCTGTCCAACCTGGGCGTGGCGCGCTGGCTGCAGTCGTCGTGGAAGCTCTCCCGCGCGTTCGGGGTGTCCAACGTGGCGGTGCTGCACCGGGTGTCGGACCTGCGCTCGGTCGGAGCGTCGGACTCCGAGCAGGTGGCGCTCGCCCAAGGTCTGCTGGCCGACTCCGAGACCAGGGTCGTCTATGCGCAGTCGCCGGGCGAGCTCGAAGCGGCCGCCGAGCTGCTCTCGCTATCGGGGACCGAAGCCGAACTGCTCCCACAGCTCCGGCGGGGCATCGCGCTGTGGAAGGTGGGGCAGCGCTCGTTCCTGGTGCAGCACCGCCTGAGCGCGACCGAACGGAGCATCGTCGACACCGACGCCGCCATGACCGCCGGCTAGGACGTGACCGGCATCGTCTCCGACGTGGCCCCCGTGGTGCTCGGCGGGGCGTTGGTGGCCGCGATCTCCTGGTCGGGCGGGGCCCGGGCGGGGCGGGGCGCGGTCGGGCCCGGTCGTCGAGGGTCGCGGCGGGGCGCCCGCTGGGCCACCCGGCGCGACCTGCGTGCGCTCCTGGTGCGGGTGGATCCGGTCCCGGCGAGCCGGCTCCTGCTGGGCGTGCTCCCGGGTGTGGCGCGGCGTTCCGGTGTCGCCGCGGAGCCCGCGCAGTCGCTCGTCGTGGTCGGCCCGACCCAGAGCGGCAAGACGACGAGCCTGGCCGTGCCGGCGATCCTCGGCTGGCGTGGTCCGGTCCTGGCGGCGAGCGTGAAGAGCGACCTCATCCGCCACACACTCGAGGCGCGGGCCCGCCGGGGCCGTGTGTGGTGCATCGATCCGACGGGCTGCAGCGGCGTGCCCGCCGACGTGTGGTCGCCGCTCACCGGCTGCTCCGAGTGGCGCCGAGCGTGCCGGGTCGCGGCGGATCTGTGTGAGTCGGCCAAGGCCGAAGGGACGACCGCCGACGGGGAGTTCTGGTACGCCACCGCGGCCAAGCTGCTCGCTCCGCTCCTCCTGGCGGCTGCGCTCGACGGACGCACCATGGCCGACGTGGTGCGCTGGGTCGACACCCAGGAAGTGGGGGAGGTGGCCGACATCCTGGAGGGCGCCGCGCCGCCCGAGGCACTCGACGCGGCGCGGGCGACGTGGTGCCGGGACGAGCGGACGCGCAGCTCCGTCTCCACGACGGCGGAGACCGTGCTCGCCCCCTTTGCGGCCGACGAGGCGGTCCGGCCGGCCGCCGCGACGTTCGAGCCGCGCCTCCTCTTCGGCGGCCCGCACACCTTGTTCCTCAGCGCGCCCGCCCACGACCAGCGCCGGCTGCGGGGTTACTTCACGGCCCTGGCCCAGCAGGTGCTCACCCTTGCGTTCGAGCGCGCGACCAGAGCAGGCCGCCCGCTCGATCCTGCGCTCCTCGTCGTGCTCGACGAGGCGGCACACATCGCGCCGCTCGCGGAGCTCGACGGCCTCGCCGCGACGTGCGCATCGCACGGGATCCAGATCGTGACGGTCTGGCAGGACCTGGCGCAGGTGAAGGGGCGTTACGGCGCGCGGGCCCCGACGGTGCTGAACAACCACCGGGCCAAGCTGTTCCTGCCCGGGATCGCCGACCCGGACACCCTCGAGTACGCCAGCCGGCTGATCGGGGACGAGGAGGTCTCGCTCCCCTCGGTCACCCGCGACCCGACGGGCCGGCGCTCCACGACGTCGACGACCGGGCCGCGCCGGCTGCTGCCGCCCGAGGAGCTCCGCTGCCTGCCGCGGGGCCGGGCCGTGCTCGTCTACGGCACCCTGCCGCCGGCGAAGCTCCAGCTCCGGCCGTGGTGGTCGGGACGAGGGACCTCGGGGCTCAGGCGGGCCCGGCCGTGGTGACCGCCGGTCCGTCCGGGGTACCGGCGAGGTCCCGACTGGCACGGGCGCGCTCGGCGGAGAGCGCTCGTTCCTGGCCATTGGTGGCCAGCGCGGCGGCCCGGTCGAACTCCGACGCCGCCTCGTCGTGGCGGCCGAGCCGGTCCAACAGGTCGCCGCGGACGCTGTAGAGCAGGTGGTAGCGCTCCAAGGTCCCGGTCTCGACGAGCTGGTCCACCAGCGCCAGCGCGGCGTCGGGCCCCGAGGCCCTCGAGATCGCGACGGCGCGGTTGAGCTCGACGATGGGCGACGGAGTGGTCCGGGCCAGCTCGCCGTAGAGCGCGACGAGCTCGTCCCAATCCGTGTCCTCGGGGCGGAAGCAGCGGGCATGGCAGGCGGCGATCGCCGCCTGCAGGGCGTAAGGCCCGCGGGCCCCGCTCAGGGCATCGGCGCGGGCGAGCGCGGCCTCCCCCTGGTTGATGTGCAGGCGGTCCCAGGTGCGGCGATCCTGGTCCAGTAAGAGGACGGGCTCGCCCGATGGCCCCGTGCGGGCGTGCAGGCGGGACGACTGGAACTCCATCAGCGCGACCAGCCCGTGCACCTCGGGCTCGTCGGGCGCCAGACCCGCCAGCACGCGGCCGAGCCGGAGGGCCTCGGCGCACAGCTCCGGCCGCAGCCACTCCTCGCCGGCGGTGGCCGAGTAGCCCTCGTTGAAGATCAGGTAGATGACCTCGAGTACCGCGCCCAGGCGGGCGGCGCGTTCCTCGCCGGTGGGGACCTCGAAGGGGACGGCGGCCTTGGCGATGGTCTTCTTGGCGCGCACGATGCGCTGCGCGACGGTGGGCTCGGGGACGACGTAGGCCCGGGCGATCTCGGGCACGGTGAGTCCGCCGACGAGGCGCAGCGTGAGCGCCACGCGGGCGGGAACGGCGAGGACGGGATGGCAGGCCACGAAGATCAGGCGCAGGCGATCGTCGCCGATGTCCTCTTCCGTCACCGCGTCCTCCACGACGGTGTCGTCGTGAGCCGGCACCGCGGAGGCCAGCTCGTGGCTCAGCTGGGTGTACTTGGCGGCCAGGCTGCGGTTGCGGCGGAACAGGTCGACGGCCTTGCGCTTGCCCACCGTCGTGAGCCAGGCCCCGGGGTTGCGCGGCGTCCCCTGGCGGGGCCACTGGCGTAGGGCGTCGACGAGCGCATCTTGCGCGAGCTCCTCGGCCAGCCCGATGTCACCGACGAAGGCCGCCAGCGCGGCGACGACCCGGGGGAACTCCATCCGGAAGACCGTCTCGACGGCGGCGGTTGAATCGGCGGCCGGCACGCCACCGATTCAACCACCGCGCCCGGGCCCACAAGGTCGCTCCGCTCAGATGACGGGGCGGACGCGCACCTCGCCCTCGCCCAGCACGCTGACGAAGCGCTTGGACCACTCGACGGCCTCGTCCATGTCGCGGCACTCCATGATGGCCCAGCCCCCCACGATCTCCTTGGCCTCGGCGAAGGGCCCGTCGACCACGGTGAACTCGCCGTCCTTGAGGGTGATCTTGGTTCCCTCCGAGGTGGGGGCGATGCCGCCGGTGGCGACGATGACGCCGGCGTTGACGGCGCCCTCCACGAACTTGCCCATCTCCTCGTAGAGCTCGGGGCGAGGGGGCTCGGTCGGCAGGTCCGACTCGCTGGCCAGGGTGTATCCCAGGAATCGCATGATGGTGTTTCCTTTCTTCTCTCTGAGGCGCCTCTTCGCCTCACTCTGGCAGAGCGTCGAACGGGCCGTCGAGGAATCGACACGCCAACGAGAATTCTTTCCGGACGGCCTCACCGGGGCCGCCGCGCCCTCCGCAGCCCGGGGTCGAGGCAACGGGGGCGACCTTGACCGGTCGAGGTGGGGCTTCGTAGTGTCGCCTGCGGTAGCCAGGGGTCGAGAGGAAGGTCGCACGCATGACAAACCAGGGCAGTGCAGGCGAGACGCGCATGCTGATCGGGGGCAAGCTCGTCGAGGCGGCCTCGGGCAAGCGGTTCGAGAACATCAATCCGGCGACCGAAGAGGTGCTGGGCGAGGTCGCCGACGCCTCCGCGGAGGACATGCAGCAGGCGATCGTCGCGGCGCGCCAGGCCTTCGACGAGTCCGACTGGTCGACCAACCGGGCCCTGCGCAAGCGCTGCCTGGAGCAGCTCCAGGTGGCGCTCGAGTCCGAGCGCGAGGAGTACCGCGAGGAGCTCATTGCCGAGGTCGGCACCCCGCGCATGATGACCTTCGCCGCGCAACTCGACTGGCCGCTCGAAGAGGCGCTTCGTTGGCCCGCCAAGATGATCGACGAGTTCCAATGGGAGAGGGCGCTTCCCGACGGGAACATGATGGGCATGACGAGCCGGCGCGCCGTGTGGAAGGAGCCGATCGGCGTCATCGGCGCCATCGTGCCCTGGAACTACCCGCTCGAGGTCACGCTGAACAAGCTGGGGCCGATTCTCGCCACCGGCAACACCATGATCCTCAAGCCGGCGCCCGACACCCCGTGGAACGCGACGCGCCTGGGCCGCTTGATCGCCGAGCACACCGACATCCCGCCCGGCGTCGTCAACGTCGTGACGTCGTCGGACCACCTTGTCGGCGAGGAGCTGACGGTCTCACCCTTGGTGGACATGATCTCGTTCACCGGGTCGACGGCGACGGGCACGAGGATCATGGAGAAGGGTGCCCCGACGCTGAAGGGTGTCTTCCTGGAGCTCGGCGGCAAGTCGGCCATGATCGTCTGCGACGACGCGGACTTTGCCAGCGTCGTCCCCGGCGGCTCCATGGTGTGCATCCACGGCGGCCAGGGTTGCGCCATGCAGACGCGGATGCTCCTGCCCCGCTCGCGCTACGACGAGGGCGTCGAGCTGATCAGTGCCGCCATGGCCGGGTTTCCCTACGGTGACCCGAGCAGCGACGCCGTGATGATGGGCCCACTGGTCAGCGCACGGCAGCGCGACCGCGTGCTCGGCTACATCGAGCGCGGCAAGGAGGAGGGGGCGACCCTGGTCACCGGCGGTGGCCGCCCGGCCCACCTTCCCAAGGGCTGGTTCGTCGAGCCCACACTGTTCGTCGACGTCGACAACTCCATGACGATCGCCCAGGAGGAGATCTTCGGGCCGGTGCTCACCGTGATCCCCTACGAGGACGACGACGACGCGGTGCGGATCGCCAACGAGAGCAAATACGGGCTCTCGGGTGGCGTCTACTCGGGCTCCGAGGATCGGGCCAACGCGCTCGCCCGGCGCATCCGCACCGGGTCCATGAGCGTCAACGGCGGCCTCTGGTACGGCGCGGACTCCCCTTACGGCGGCTACAAGGAGAGCGGTCTCGGGCGCCAGTGCGGGATCGAGGGCCTGGAGCAGTACCTCGAGACCAAGGCCATCGCCTGGCCCATCACCTGACTCGTTGACGTCCCGGGCCGGAGGGCTCGGGACCGCTCAGCTCAGGCCGACCACTCCGCCAGGATCTCGTCCACGGTGGCCAGACGCGCCACGAAGGCCAGGCTGTGCCGCAGCATGGAGTCGTGGTGCTCCGGAGGCGTGCCGACGCAGGCGTCCGTAGGGACGGTCACCGCGAAGTCCTCGTCGGCCGCGCCCACGGCGGCGAGCGGGATGGCCAGGTTGGTCGACACGCCGGCCACGACGACGTCGGTGATCCCCATGTTGCGCAGCACGGACAACACCTCGGTGCGATGCACCGGTGAAATGCCCTGGTGCCGGGGCAGCACCAGGTCGTCGGGTCCGACCCCGATCTCGGGGACGATCTCGAGGGCAGGGTGCGAGGGGCTCCATTCCGCCGTGGCCGCGGTGGCCCGCATCAGGGGGGATCGGCGGCTGGCCGACCGCCCGCCGGCCAGCGGCACGTAGGTCAGGTGGGCCACGACGACGCCGGCCCGGCGCGCTCCGGCGGCGAGCCGGCCCATGGCGGTCAGAGCCGGACGGGCAGCCTCGGCCAGAGCGGGGAGCACCGACAGGTCGCCCACCACGCCGCGCTGGCACTCGTTGAACAGCAGCGCCGTGGTGTCGGGATCGCTCACACGAGGCAGGGTGCCGGACGGACGCGGGCGTCGCCGGGTCGGGTCGACGCACTCCCCGTCACGCCACCACCCCGGCGACCTTGAGCGCAATGATCTCGTCTTCGCCGCAGTCGATGCCGGCCAGGATCTCGTCGCAGTGCTCGTTGAATTCGGGCGCCCGCTTCGGTGGGGCGGGCACCCCGGCGAATTGGACGGGCGTCGTCACGAGCTGGAAGGCCACGCCTTCGCTCGTTGCCGTGTCCCCGAGGTAGCCGTTGGCCGCGACCTGGGGATCGGCGACGACCTCCAGGGTGTCCTGCGCGACCGACCACTGGCCCTCGAAGGAGTCCAGTCGCTCCTTCCACGCGCTGCAACGGAGCCGACCGGAAGATCTCGGTCAGGATCCCGCGTGCCTCGCCCGCGTTGGCGGCGAGCTGCTCGTGCGAGGAGAACCGGGCGTCGTCGATCAGGTCCTCGCGGCCGAGCGCTCGGCATGCCCCGGGCCAGTAGCGGAAGCCCTGGAGGCAGGAGAAGGCCAGGAACTTGCCGTCCTCGGTGCGGTAGGTGCCGACGAGCGGGTTGGCCGGTCCCGCTCCGCCGCCTTTGCTCGGGCCGGGACGCCAGGGCATGTCGAGCTGGAGCGACAGGGCGATGGCCGGGCTCATCGCCCACATGCCCACGCCGAGGAGCGAGACGTCGAGCGGCAGGGCCTCGCCGGTGCGTTCGCGGTGGAAGAGCGCGCCGAGGATCCCGCCGGCGATGGTCATGCCGCCGATGGAGTCCCCGTATCCGGGTCCCGGCTGTCCGGCGAGGTAGTCGACGTCCGTCGGTGTCGTCCCCATCGCGCTCCCGGCCCGGCACCAGTAGCTCAAGAAGTCGTAGCCCCCGCGGTCGGCCTCCGGTCCCCGCTCGCCGGACCCGGTGCCCGCGACGTAGATGATGTTCGGGTTGTGCGCCCGGATGTCATCGAGTTCGATGCGCAGTTTCTTCCTGACGCCGGGCAGCTTGTTGGTCAAGAAGACGTCACACGTGGCGGCGAGCCGGTAGATCAGGTCGAGGCCGTCCGGGCTGCTCACGTCGATGCCGATGCTCTTCTTGCCGCGGTTGGAGTGCTCCAGGAGGACGTGCACCGCGCCCATCGACGGCATGACGCCGCTCGAGGCGAGGCCCCGCATCGCGTCCCCTCGCTCGGGATGCTCGATCTTGATGACCTCGGCACCCCAGTCGGCCAGGATGGCCGACGCGGCGGGGACGAACGTGTGCTCGGCCACCTCGAGGATGCGAACACCTTCCATGATGTCTGACAACGTGACGACCTTTCGTTCTTGGGCACGTGGGACGACGTGACCTGAGCTCGGCGTGTTGATTCAAGCAGACGGATCGGGTTGTCGGCGATGTGTCCGCCGGCTTCAGGACGCGGTGTCCAGGCCGGCCAGGACCTGGGCTGTGTCGGCTCCGAGTTCGGGAGCGACACCCGCCGGCGCCCGCGCCCCGGGGCTGGCGACGGCCAGGCCGGGCGGCACCGGCAGCGTCGGTCCCGCCAGTTCGGCGCAGACCCCCGCCATCGAGACCTCCAGAAGCCAACGACCGCCCTCGTTCAATGCGTCGAGGCACACGCTCGCGGCCGTCAGACCGGTCAGGGGGTCGGCGACGGCGTCGGCGCAGAACATCGGCGCTCTGCTCGTGCCACACCACGAGGCCGCCCGCCGCGGCGGCATCGTCACCGAAGGCGACACGGTGGGCGCCGTCGCGACCGCGGCCGTGCCCAGCGATGGCGATCCACACCTGCGGCCCTCCGTCGCGCACGACGTCGGCGGCGCGGATGCCGAGTTGCTCGAGGGCGCGAGGCCTGCTCGCCTCTATGACGATGTCCGCTCGACGTACCAGGGTGTGCAGCGCTCGAATGCCCTCGGGGCTCTGGAAGTCGAGCGCGACGGATCGCTTCCGGCCGTTCAGCAGGTCGAAGAAGGTGCGCGGGCCGCGCCGCGCACCATCGGGACGTGCCGTCGACTCGACCTTGACCACGTCCGCTCCGACGCTCGCCAGCAGGTCGCCGCAGAGGGGCCCGGCCCACAGGGCGGACAGGTCCACGATCAGGCAGTCGGCCGGTGTTCGAGCCGGCGCCGGTCCGAGCGGGACAGCGTGCGACGGCTCGGGCTCCCACCGCCTCGCCGACACGCGCCACAGGGAGTCCGAGGAGCTCGGCGCGCGCCATCAGCTCCTCCGGATCCCGTTGGGCGAGCGTCTCGGTCACGACGTCCCACGTCCGCGTCGTCGTCTCGGGAGTGGTATCGAGCTCCAGCCAGGCGGGCACGAGCTCCATGTCCTCGCGACGCGGCAAGGACACCGCCACCCAACCCCCTGCGCTGCGCAACAGGCGACAACTGCCGCCACAGCTGGTGGCGCCGCGGCGCCAGAGACCCATCAACGCGGCGCGCTCGCCCAGCAGCGCCAACCCGTCGAGATCGGCGAACGGCCGGGAGATCCTCTCGACTCCTTCGACGAGTCCGCCCGGCGGTCCGAGCGGTTCGTCGGGGAGGCCGGTCAGCGCCATGGCACCGCTCGCCGCCCAGCGCTCGACCGCGGTTGCGTCCACGAGCGCAGGGTAACGTCTCGCCATCCTCGAACTCCTCAGCACCAGGGATTTCCTCGACGAGCTCCGCAGTGACGTCGCACCCGAGCGCCGTGACCCCGTGCATGTCCTCCTCGACGAGGAGCCACCCCCGGACTTCCCGGATGACCGCCTCTCGAGCTTGCCCTTCGTCGTGGTCGGGGTGACGCCCAGCGATCCGGACGAGGCGTGGATGCGCCTGTGCGACGTGGTGATCCAGAAAGGGGACCCGGCCCTGGCGCAGGTCGACCAGAACCTTTCGGATCACCCGATCACGGCGGCCACCTTGGCTCTGCTGCTCCGATCGCAACACACGCGTTCCGTCGGTGAGGGTCTCGTGGCGGAGTCCAGCGCCTACTCGGTCCTGCAGTCGGGGCCCGAATTCGCGGCCTGGCGCGCCGCACATCCACCACGTGCCGACAGGGACGAGGGACCGCGGGTGCGGGTCGAGCGTGCGGGCGGCACGTTGGACATCATCCTGACCCGGCCGGCTCGCCTCAATGCGCTGGATCGACAGATGCGCGACGAACTCGTCGAGGCACTCACGCTGGCCACGGTCGACCCGAGCATCTCCCGGGTCGAATTGCGCGGTGAGGGCAGCGCATTCAGCGCCGGCGGAGATCTCGACGAGTTCGGCACGCGAGCGGACCCGGCGACGGCCCACCTGATCCGCCTCCAACGCAGCATCGCCCGTGCGCTCTTCGGCCTCGACAAGCGGACCGTGGCCCATGTCCATGGCGCCTGCATCGGCTCGGGCATCGAGCTTGCCGCTTTTTGCGACACCATCGTGGCGGCGCGCGACACGAAGATCTCGCTGCCCGAGATCGGCATCGGACTGGTGCCCGGCGCGGGCGGAACCGTCAGCCTGACCCGGCGCATCGGGCGGCTCCGTACCGCCTGGCTGGCCTTCTCGGGATGCACGATCGACGCCGCGACCGCCCACTCCTGGGGCCTCGTGGACCAACTCGAACCGTAGGGTCCCCCGATCCAGTGGCACGCGACGGCCTGCCGATCCCGAGGGTCCGGTGACCCTGGGAATGCGCGCTGGCCGGTGCATTTCCTTTACGCTCGTGGCTGACCGTTGCAGGAGGATCGAACGAGATCATGCGCCGCCTGACCACCGAGCATCGCTCGGGACTGTCCGTAGAGTGGCGAGGCCCGTCGTGACCTCGACGTCTCGTCACGCACACCCGCACCCGCCGCACGCGGAGCGGGCCCGCGGCGCCGCGGCGGCCAACGACCCGTTCCCGGGGGTCGAGAAGGTCCGCCCCGGACTGTGGAGCATCCCCGTCCCCCTGCCCAACAACTCGCTGCGCTACGTCCTCGTGTACCTCTTCGAGACCGACCGCGGGCCGTACCTCGTCGACGCCGGCTGGAACACTGACGACGCCTTCGGCGCACTGCAGAGCGGCATGGAAGAGGCAGGCTGCGCCATCGGCGACGTCCAAGGCGTCATGGTCACCCACATCCACCCGGACCACTACGGGCTGGCCGGCCGCATCAGGGAGGCGTCCGGGGCCTGGATCTCCTTGCACCCTGCGGATGCGGAGCTCATCCACGACCGCTACGACGAGCCCGACGACCTGCTCGACCGTGTCGCGACCGCGTTGCGCCGCATGGGCGCGCCGGCGGAGGAGCTCGAGCCGCTGCGCAACGCGGCGATGCCGGTGCGGTCCCTGGTCGACCCCGTCGTGCCCGACATCCTGCTCGAAGACGGGGCGCATCCTGAGGTCCCCGGCTGGGACCTCGAGGCCATCTGGACACCCGGGCACTCCCCGGGGCATCTCTGCTTCTACGAGTCGCGCCGGCAGCTCATGCTCTCGGGCGACCACGTGCTGCCGCGGATCACGCCGAACATCCCGTTCCACCCGCAAGCCGGGGCGAACCCGCTGGGCGACTACCTCAAGTCGCTCGACAAGCTCGAGCCCTACGAGGTCGGCGAGGTCCTCCCGGCGCACGAATACCGCTTCGACGACCTGCGGACCCGCTTGGAGGAGCTACGCCAGCATCACCGCGACCGCTTCGCCGAGGTGATCGCGCTCCTGCGCGAAGGGCCGCACACGGCCTGGGACATCGCGGCCCACATGAAGTGGTCGAGGCCGTGGGACGACATCGCCGGTTTCATGCGCCGTGCCGCGGTCGGCGAGACTGTGTCGCACCTGCGGGTGCTCGTCCTCGACGGCATCGTCCAGGTCGAGGACGGCGAGCCCGAGCTGTGGTCGCTGACGGAGGCCGTCGCGCCCTAGCGAAGCGACTTACGCGGTCCTGGTCGTGGTCACGCGCCCAGCGCAGCGGCGAGCACCGGGGCCTCCGCCAGCGAGCGGAGGCCGTCGTTGAGATGCGTGCAACAGTCGGTGGCGCGCAGCCGCTGGAGCACCGCGGTGCGCATCTCCCGCAGCGGCGTCCCGGCCATCCATGACGCGTTGGGCGCTGCTCCGGGACACTCAACGTAGGGCAGGACGCCGCGGCACGGCGTCGACCGTCAAGAGCGTGCCTGTCGAGCGCTCGGCCGTGGCGTTGATCTGGTACTCGTGGATCACGACCTCGGCGCCATCGGGGTCCCAGCAGCTGTCGCGGAACATGGCGTCGACACAGAGCAGCCCGTCCTCTTCCCACACATCGATCCTGCGGGCCCTGCGCATGGCGATCTCAGGAGGGTCGTCGAGCTCGTGCCACCCCACAGGGTCTTGGGGATCGGCCAATGGTCCGGGACGTGCCGTGTTCTGCCGCAGCGGCGAAATGGAGCCGTCGCTCAACAGCGAGCTGGCCCCGTCGCGGAAGCCCGAGCAGACGTCGCGCATGACGCGACGGGGTGCCTGGTCGAGACGGGCCTTGATCTCGGGCGTGCGGTCGGCCCAACGCAGGAAGGCGAATCCGGAAATGAGGGTGGAGCCGGCCAGGTCGTCGAGCAGGAGATAGAGCGGCGTCCCGGCAGCAACTTCGCCGGGGAGCTCCTGCGCGATGGCCGAGCGCAAGTTGGCACCGGCCCTGCACCCCACCAGCCCGGCTAGCCCGGCCGGTGCGGGCTCGGCCTCGATGTGACGGATGTCGCGCTCGGCGCCCGGTCACGGCGTAGAGGTCCGATCGGCTGACGACGCTCGCCTGACCTCGTCCCGGGGTCATCAGGTCACGGGCTCTGCCCTTGAGGTGGAGGTCCTTCGTCAACCCGTCCGGCCAGAACATGAGAACGGTGGACGTGCGGCGCACGGAACCCGGCCGGCGGGCCGGCGGTGCCGCGACGGGATCCGAGGGTGGTGCGGTCAGCGGCGAGGCCACAGCGGCCCCTTGATCAAACCCATGTGTTGAGCGTATGCGACCCCGACCGCCTCTCCCGTTCCGGTCGTCGCCACTCAGGGGCAGATCGACGTCACCGGGCGCTGCCCGCCGGAACCCCGGGCCGCGAATTCTTCGCGTCTTCTTACGCCCTCCTCGGTCTCTCCCAACATTTGGCGGCGAGTGTTGTCCCATGAAGGATCGAATCGCCCGGACGGCCGCCATCGGCGTCCTCTTCTCCCTGGCCGCAACGGTCGGCCTCTGGGGCGGCGCACTGGCGTCTGCCTCCACTGCGCTGCACTCGCAGGTCCAGGTCCATGCCCAGGCCCAGCCGCCATCCGGCAGCATTCCCGCCGCCCGGTAGGACACGCCGGCCGCACGGGCGGACTTCGCCGGCCCGGAATTCCTTCGGTACTGTCGGCCTCCCGGCCACCTGGTCGCGGACCCGAGCGAAGGTCGAGGGCTGATGGCAGACACGGACACCACGTCGGAACCGGTGCTGGTCACCGAGCGGAGGGGATCGGTCGTCATCCTGCGGCTCAACCGCCCCGAGGCGCGCAACTCGTTGAACCCCGAGCTGCTGACGGCGATCGGACTAGGCATGGTGGAGGCCGAAGACGATCCCGACGTGCGCGCCGTCGTGCTCACCGGAACCGGCGAGAAGGCGTTCTGCGCCGGCATGGACCTGCGCGCCTTCGCGGAGGGCGGGTCGCTCGGGGGCAGTCCGGAGGGCATGAAGGGCTTTGCCCGCTTCACGAGCGGGGAGATCGGTGTCCCCATCGTCGGCGCCGCCAACGCGACCGCGGTGGCCGGTGGCTTCGAGCTCCTGCTCGGCTGCGACGTGGTCGTCGCCTCCGACGCGGCCTCGTTCGGCCTGCCAGAAGTCAAGCGCGGTCTGTTCGCCGCAGGCGGCGGCGTGTTCTTGAGCACGCGGATCCCGCTGGCGGTGGCGTTGGAGCTGACGTTGACGGGCGATTTCATTGACGCCGGACGGCGCTCTCGCTGGGTTTGATCAACCAGGTCGTGCCCCCGGGGGACGTCCTCAATGCCGCCGTCGCCCTGGCCGAGCGCATTGCGCGCAACGGGCCGCTCGCGGTGCGGGCCACCAAGGAGATGGTCCGGACGGCCTCGACGGACCTTCAGAAGGCGCGGGCGTTGGCAGCCGAGTGGCAGCCCAAGGTCTTCGGGTCCGACGACGCCAAGGAAGGTGCGAGCGTGTTCATCGAGAAGCGCGACCCGGTCTGGAAGGGTCGCTGAGACACGAGGACGCTCGGGCGCCCGAGGGTGAACGCCGGGCTTAGGATCTGCCATGGCCGCAGACGCCCCGGCTGAGTCCGTGCCAACGCCGCGCGTGCCGTCTCGCAACGCTGAACGACAGCAGCGGCGGGTCTGAGCCGATGGAGCTATGGGAGCTGGTCGCCCGGGAGTCGTGCCGGGACACGCTGGCGCAGTACACCCATTCGGGCGACCGCTATTTGCTCGAGGAGTTCGCGGCCGCCTTCTGCGAGGACGGCATCCTCGAGATCCGCGGCAGCGCCTCCATTCAGGGACGCCCGGCGATCATGGAGCGCTTCGGCGGGGGGACCGCAGCGCTGCAGGCGCGCCAAGAGGCGAAGGCGGCACCGCCCGGAGTCAGGCGGCTCGTCCGCCACAACGTCACCAACGTCTGGTTCGAGGCCGTGACGCCCACCGAGGCGACGGTGGCGAGCTACTTCACCGTCTTCACCGAGATCGGCCTCGACCACATGGGCCGGTACCGGGACCGCCTGGTCCCGGTGGGCGAGCGCTGGCTCATCGCCCACCGCTTCGTCTCGGTGGACTGGCACTCCCCCGAGTCGACGTTCGTGGGGATCCCCGCGCAGCGGTGAGGGGCCGCCGGACGCCGGCGTCCCTCAGTTGATGAGCGGGTCCCGGGGCAGGCCGAGGATGCGCTCGCCGATCTGGTTGCGCTTGATCTCCGAGGTCCCCCCGGCGATCGACATGCCTCGATGCATCAGCACCATCATGGCGGCCATGGCACCCTCACCGTCGGCGTAGGCCGTCGCCGGCCCGCCCACGGCGGCCATGATCGCCGCCGCCTCGTGCCCGATCTCCGAGAGCACCAGCTTCGTGACGTTGCCCTCGGGCCCGGGACCGCCACCGATCACGGCGCGGTGGGCGCTGCGCATGTTGAGCACGGCGATCGCCTCGCTCAACGCGACGAAGCGGCCGACCCTTCCGGCCCCGCCGCCCAACCGTTCGGGGGCGGCGTCGAAGGGTGCGATGACCATGTCGGACGGCATGGCGCCACCGCCCTGCCCCCCGCCGATGGACACGCTCTCGTTGCCGAGCGTCGCCCGGGCGACCGTCCAGCCGCCGTTGACCGGCCCCACCACGTCGTCGTCGGGGACGAAGACGTCGTTGAAGAAGACCTCGTTGAACTCGGAGTGGCCCGTGACCATCCGCAGCGGGCGGACCTCGACCCCCTCGGTGTGCATGTCGATGACCATGGTGGTGATGCCCTTGTGCTTGGGCGCGTCGGGGTCGGTGCGGATGGTGGCCAGCCCGAAGGCGGCCAGGTGCGCACCGCTCGTCCACACCTTCTGGCCGTTGACGAGCCAACCTCCGTCGACCCGGGTGGCCCGGGTCTTGACACCGGCGGCGTCGCTGCCGGCGTCGGGCTCGCTGAAGAGCTGGCACCAGATGACGTCCTGGCGCAGCGCCGGCATGACCCACCGCGCCACCTGATCCTCGGTGGCGTGCTGAATGAGGGTGAGGATGACCCATCCGGTGATGGAGTACTGGGGGCGGGACACGCCGGCCGCGCGGAACTCCTGCTCAATGACGAGCTGCTCCACCGCGCCGGCGTCACGGCCCCAGGGCTTGGGCCAGTGCGGCATGACGTAGCCCGTCTCGATCATGGCGTCGCGCTGGGCCGCGGCGTCCAGGCCCTTGACCCGCTCGGCGAACGCCCGCACCTCGTCGCGCATGGGCTCGGCCTCGGGCGGCAGGTCGACGGTGCGCACGCGTCGGGCGCCGTCCCGCACCAGGTCGGTGACCTCGCGCGCCGCCGCCTCCGCGTCGACGAGCGCTTCGAGCGCGGTGGCCCGGCGGAGATACAGGTGGGCGTCGTGCTCCCAGGTGAAGCCGATGCCGCCGTGCACCTGGATGTTGAGCTGCGCACACTCGTCCGCGGCCGACAGGGCGAGGGTTGCGGCCATCGCCGTGGCGAGCGAGAGCTGGTCGCCGCCCTCCTCGGCCGCCCGGGCCGCGTCCCACACGGCCGCGGTGGCCATCTCGGACGCCACCAGCATGTTGGCGCAGTGGTGCTTGACCGCCTGGAAGGTCGCGATGGGCCGGCCGAACTGCACCCGCACCTTGGCGTACGCCGCCGCCTGCTCGGTGCACTCGGTGGCGATCCCGGTCGCCTCGGCGGCCACGATGAGCCGGGCCAGGTCGACCAGAAGTCGACGCCCGCCGGGGATGACCTCGCACGGCGCGCCGTCCAGCGTCACACGCGGCGCTCCGGCGCGTGGGGTCGAGGTTGGCCGGCACCGAGACCGTGACCCCGCCCGCCGCGGCATCGACCACGATCGCATCGTCGCCGGCCGAGAGGACGAGCACCTGGGCCAGGCCGCCGCCCAGGACCGCCGGAGCCGTGCCGGCGGCGACCCGACCGGACACCGTGATGTCGGACGCGAGCGCGACGCCGCCCAGGACCGATCCGTCGGCCAGTCCGGGCAGCAGGCGCACCGCCGCGCCGTCGGGGTCCGTGGCCGCGGCGTCGAGCACGGCGCTGGCGATCACGGTGGGCACGAAGGGCCCCGGCGCCATGGCGCGCCCGAGCTCCTCGACCACGACCACGAGCTCGGGCAGGCCGTAGCCGGACCCGCCCACGGCCTCGGGGAGATGGATGCCGAGCCACCCGAGGGAGACCAGGTCACCCCAGAAATCGGGCACGGACTCGGTTTCGGACTCGAGGAGGGCGCGGGCCGCTCCTCGGGAATCACGCTTGGCGAGGAAGTCCGAGGCCGTCTGCCCCAGGCTGCGGTGGTCTTCGGTGATCGCGATCGACATGCCAAATGGGTCCTTCTGTCTGGTGGGGACACGGTGCCCCCGGCCCCGAGAGGGTACGTGCGGGTGCGGGCGGTGCGCACACCCGGGTCGGGCCCCGTTCAGCCCAGGGATCGGGTCAGTGCCCGGCCGGGTGCTGCCCCCGGGCGGCCCGCAGCGCGTCGAAGTCGCGCGGCTCGCGCCCTTCCCGTGCCGCGGCCGCGGCCTCGGCCCGCACGATCTCCTCGACCAGCTCGGTGGTCGACCCGGGGAGGAGCAGGTGCTCCTGGTAGATGGTCGCACCGAGGACACCGTGCCGGTCCCGCAACGAGCCGTGGTACGAACCGCGGGCGCTGCGCGCCTTGACCGGCCGCAGGTCGACCAGCACCCAGTCGTCGGCCCGGATGTTCTCCTGGAACCACATGGAGTGGTCGATGCTCGGGCCGCCACGGCCGATGAGCGACGAGTCCTGCTGCCCGAATCCGGTGCCGAGGTCGGACAGGTAGGTCAGCCCGGCCCGGTGCAGGAGCGGGTCGTCGCCGAGCGGGGAGGCCGAGCGCACCCAGACGCAGTCGGTGAAGACACCGGTGAGGAAGTCGGTCGGCGTCACCTCCCGCACCTCGAGCAGCGTGTTCCACCCGCTCCTCGCGGTCTCCTCGGGCTCCGGCGCAGCGCGCCGGGGGGCATCGTCGAAGACGCCGCCCTCGCTCTCGGCATGGAAGGAGGTGATCATGGAGAAGATCACCTCGCCCTCTTGGACCGCCACGACGTGGCGGGCGGAGAAGGAGCGCCCGTCCCGGTCGCGGTCGACCTCCAGGATGACCGGCAGGTCGCAGCGCCCGGCCCGGAGGAAGTACCCGTGCAGCGAGTGCGGGAGGCGATCCGGCTCGACGGTGGCCGCCGCGGCCAGCAGGCACTGGGCCGCCACCTGCCCGCCGTAGAGGGTCTGACGCGGCCCGAAGTTGGCGTTGCGGCCGCGGAACAGGTCGCGGTCGACCCGCTCGAGGTTCAACAGGGAGGGCAGGTCCTCGGCGAGGTCGAGGTCGTCCACCTGCGCCGCCGCCTTACTTCGGGGCGAAGCGTTGCCCGGCGTCGAGGCGGATGCAGCAGCCGTTCAGCATCGGGTTCTCGACGATGGCGACGGCCAGCTTGCCGTACTCCTCCGGCCGGCCCATGCGCTTCGGGAAGGCGGCGTCCTTGGTCAGCACCGCGGCGAACTCGTCGGGGATGCCCTCGGTGAGTCCCGTGCTGAAGAGGCTCGGCGCAATGGCGAGCACCCGGATGCCCAGGCTCCCGAGGTCGCGCGCCATCGTGAGGGTCATGCCGGCGATGCCCGCCTTGGCCGCCGTGTAGGCCACCTGCCCGATCTGGCCCTCGAAGGCGGCGATGGAGGCGGTGTCGATGATGACGCCACGCTCGCCGTCCTCGGGCTCGTTGGTGGACATGTGGAACGCCTGCAACCGGTTCAGGTTGAAGGTCCCGATCAGGTTCAGCTCAATCTGGCGGCGGAACTCGCCGAGCGGGTGCGGTCCCTCCTTGGTCAGCGTCCGCTTGGCGGTGCCACCGCCGGCGGTGTTCACCGCGATGTGCAGGCCCCCGAGAGCAGAGACGGCGTCGGCCAACGCCGACTCGGTCTGGAGCTCGTCCATGACGTCGACCTCGTGGAAGGTCCCGCCGAGCTCCTTGGCCACCTCGGCCCCGGCCGATGTCGGGAGGTCCAGGATCGCCACGTCGGCGCCCTTCTGACGGAGCAGCTCCGCTGCTGCCTTGGCCATGCCGGACGCGCCTCCGACGACGACGGCCTTCTTGCCCATGATCTCCACGTGTGGTCCTCTCGTCCTTCGCCTTTTCTGTTGACTCGTTACTCTGGCAGGATCTCGGACGCCTCCGCCAGGCCGGTCTGTGGGGTGGGGAAAGAGTGCGCCGTTTCCACACGGCATCGGGCCCGCAGGGAGGACCATGGAACGCGAAACCATCTTGTTCGACCTCGCCGACAACGTGGCGACCATCACGCTCAACCGGCCCGACACGTTGAACTCCTTCAACGACGCCATGGCCGCCGACATGACCTGGGCCTGGGAGACGGTCCGCGACAGCGACGACATCCACTGCGTCGTCCTCCAGGCCAACGGCGAGCGGGCCTTCTGCACGGGGCTCGACCTCAAGGGGCGGGCGACCCGTGGTTCATGAAGGACAACGAGTGGAACAGCTTCGACCCCGGTCTCACGCTCGCCCCCAAGACGCACCATCGGGTGTGGAAGCCAGTAGTGACCGCAGTCCACGGCATGTGTGCCGGCGGTGGGCAGTACTTCCTCAACGAGTCCGACATCATCATCTGCTCGGACGACGCCGTGTTCTTCGATCCGCACGCCAACGTCGGGATCGTGTCGTCGCTCGAGCCGATGGGCATGTTGCAGCGCGGCGTGCCGCTCGGCGACGTGTTGCGCTGGGCCCTCATGGGGAACGAGGAGCGCATCACGGCCGAGACCGCGCTGCGGCTGGGCCTGGTGACCGAGGTCGTTCCCCGCGACCAGTTGCGCGAGCGGGGACAGGAGATCGCGCAGTCGATCGCCCGGCGAAACCCCAAGGCGATTCAGGGAACCATCCGGGCCATCTGGGAGTCCATGGAGATGCCGCGGTCGACCGCGCTCCACAACGGGTTGTCCTACACCCAGATCGGCAACTTTCCTTCGGCGCAACCGGCTCCGCTCGACAAGAAGACCCAGTACCGCTAGTGGGACCCGGCGGCAAGGTCGTGGATTCGGTCGGAGCGCGTTCGCACGCCCGACCGGGAAGGGTGACGATGCGCGCAACCGAGGCAACATTCGAGGTGATCCCCGGCACGGCGCCGGACCTCATGACCGAGTTCGATGTCGCCGTGCTCGGCTACGAGGAGACCGAGTTCCTCTTCGCCGGTCGCGCCGGATCGTTCGAGCTCCAGGGGGAGCGGGGCGAGGACGGAAGGTGGGAGGTCGTCCCCGCCGCCGAGGCGGATTTCCGCACCCGGTTCCTGGTGCGACGCCCGACGGACCCGAGCCGGTTCAGCGGCACCGTCGTGGTGGAGTGGAACAACGTGTCGGCCGGCATCGACGGATCGCCCGACTGGGGCATGTTCCACCGGCACATCACCGCGCAGGGCCACGCGCTGGGTCGGGGTCACGGCGCAGAAGGTGGGCGTCGACGGGGGCGGGTTCGTCGCGGGCATCGAGCTGAAGCTCCTGGCCCCGGACCGCTACGGGACCCTGGTGCACCCGGGCGACGCGTGGTCCTTCGACATGTTCAGCCAGGTCGGCAGCGTGCTGCGCCGCCCGGCGGGGGAGAACCCTCTTGGTGGGCTGGAGCCACGGCACGTCATCGCCATGGGTGAGTCGCAGTCGGCCGCCTGCCTGGTGACCTACATCAACGCGATCGATCCGGGGGCCCGCGTCTTCGACGGCTTCTTCGTGCACGGAAGGCCGGGCGCCGGCGTGACCATCGACGGCGTGTTCGTGCCCTCGGCGAGGTCCCTGGAGTTGAACGAGGTCGCCCGGGCGATCGCGGAACGGGGCGAGCGCATCCGCGACGACGTGCCCGTCCCGGTCCTGGTCTTCCAGAGCGAGACGGACGTCATCATCCTCGGGGGTGGGAAGGCCGACCAGCGCGACGGGGACCACGTCCGCGTCTGGGAGCTGGCCGGCGCGGCCCATGCCGACACCTACATCGTGAGCGCCGGGCGCCACGACGACGGGGTGACGTCCGGTGCGCGGCTCGGCCGAGCTCATGCGCCCGACCTCCGACCTGATCATCGGCAAGACCGGGTCGCCGATCAACGCGGGTCCCCAACAGCACTACGTCGGCCAGGCGGCGCTGGCGCAGCTGATCCGCTGGGTGACCGACGGCGACATGCCTCCGGCGGCACCAAGGCTCCAGGTCGATGCGACGGGGACCGGCTTCACGCTGAATGCGCACGGCATTGCGGTCGGCGGGATCCGCACCCCGTGGGTCGACGTGCCGACGGCCGTGCTCTCGGGCCTCGGCCAGACGGGGGAGACGTTCGCCATGCTCTTCGGGCGCACGGAGCCGTTCGACGACGCCACGCTCTCTGCGCTCTACCCGGGCGGAAAGGCGGAGTACCTGCAGAAGTTCGAGGCCTCCCTCGACGCCACCATCGCCGCGGGCTTCCTCCTGGGCGCGGACCGGGCGGAGATCCTCGAATTCGCCGCCGCCTCGTATCCCTTGGTGGTCGCGGGGGGATGACCGTGGACGCAGGGCCCCAGACGATGCTGCGTTGTGTGGGCCTGCGCAAAAGCTACGGGGAGCGGCTCGCCGTCGACGGGGTGTCGTTCTCCATCGGGGAGCGCGAGTGCTACGGCCTCCTCGGGCCCAACGGTGCGGGGAAGACGACGACGATCTCCATGCTGTGCGGCCTGACCGTCTGCGACGAGGGCGAGATATCCGTCGACGGCTTCGGCGGTGGCACGCTCGAGGCCAAGGCGGCCATCGGCTACGTCCCCCAGGACCTGGCGCTCTACCCCGACCTCTCGGCCCAGGAGAACCTGACCTTCTTCGGCCAGCTCTACGGCCTGAGCGGCAGCGAACTCCAGGCGCGCATCGACGAGACGCTGGAGCTCGTGGGGCTGGCGGACCGCGGGAAGGACCGCATCGGCACGTACTCGGGCGGCATGAAGCGACGGGCCAACATGGCGGCGGGCCTGCTGCACCGGCCCAAGCTCCTGGTGCTCGACGAGCCAACCGTCGGGGTGGATCCCCAGAGCCGCAACGCGATCCTCGAGACGGTCGGGCAGCTCGGCATCGCCGTGCTCTACACGACGCACTACATGGAGGAGGCGGCCAAGCTGTGCGACCGCATCGGCATCATCGATGACGGCCGTCTCATCGCAGAAGGCACGGCCGAAGCCCTGATCGGTGCGTACGGCGGGCGCGACAAGGTGCACCTCTCCTGCGCCGCGTCCCAGCTGGACGAGCTCGCCGCCGCCTGCCGCGAGCTCGCCAACATCCACGATGTGCACGAGGTGGACGGCAACTTGGAGTTGAGCACCGACCACGGCCCGGCGGTCCTCTCGGCCGTGGTGGGCGTGGCGTCCCGGCACGGCGTGGAGCTCACCGGCGTCGAGGTGCGCTCGCCCAACCTGGAGGACGTGTTCTTGAGCCTCACCGGGAAGGAGCTGCGGGACTGATTGCTGCCCGGGGCGGTCCTGTGACCAGGCGGGGACCTGGAATACTCACCGGCATGCGCCTCACGAGCGACGAGTGCTGGAGCCACCTGCGCGCCGGGGAGCACGGGGTCCTGTGCACGACCGGCGCACGGGGGGCCATCGATGCCGTACCGGTGTGCTTCGTCGTCGTTGGGAAGGCGCTCGCCACTCCGATCGATCTGGTCAAGCCGAAGGGCACGACCGACCTCGGGCGCTTGAAGAACCTCGGCCGGGACGCCACCGCGACCCTGCTCGCCGAGCACTGGGACCTCGACGACTGGTCCCGACTGTGGTGGGTCAAGGCGCACCTCGTTCGTCGCTCGGGTCACGACGTGAGTGACCAGTTGCTCCAGGACTGCGAACGCGAGCTGCGGGAGAAGTACGCCCAGTACCGGGGCGCCGAGTTCGCCGAGATCGTGCTCTTCGACGTGAAGACCCTGGCCGGGTGGACCGCCGCCGACTCCGCCGCGTCCGAGGCCGAGGACACCGGGTCACCCCCGGCCGTCGAGGCGCCCGCCTGGCCGGGCCCGGCGACGCGACCCGGCTACTAGGGAGCCCCCCGCACCCCCTCGGCCAACTCGTCTCGCAGGACGCGGCGCAAGAGCTTCCCGGTCGGCGAATACGGCAGCTCGTCGCGGAAGTCGACGACGCAGGGCATCTTGGTGGAGCGCAGGCGCGTCCGGACCCAGTCCTGCAGCTCGGCCTCGGTCGCCGCGGCGCCCTTGTGCAAGACGACCACGGCCGCCACGGCCTCCCCCCACTCCTCGTCGGGCACGCCGATGACCGCGGCCTCGGCGACGGCCGGGTGGGCCATGAGCACCTCCTCGATCTCGCCCGGCGAGATGTTCTCGCCGCCGCGCACGATCACGTCGTCGAGCCGGCCGTCGATGAACAGGAAGCCGTCCGCGTCGAACCAGCCGCGCGTCGCGGGTGGCGGAACCACCCCGTCCTCGGCGAGCATGGAGCGCCCCACGTACTCGCCCGGCGACCTGTTCGCCGCGCACCCAGATCTCACCCTTCTCGCCCGGCGGCAGCGACTCGCCGTCGCTGCCGCGGACCTCGACCTCGATCGAGGGCAGCGGGCGGCCCACCGACCCCAGCCGCGCCCGGACCGCCGGGTCGTCGCTGGCGAAGCGCCTCGCGGTGTTCGTCGGGGGTCAGCATCGCGATCGTCGAGCTCGTCTCGGTCAGGCCGTAGGCGTTGACGAATCGACATGGGGCAGGTCGCGCAGCGCGCGCTCGATCAGTTCGCAGCGGCATCCGCCCGCCGCCGTAGGAGAGATGGCGCAGGGCGGGAGGCTCGGCGCCGCGCGTCCTCGACGGCCTCGAGGATCCGCCCCAGCATCGTCGGCACCACCATGGCATGGGTGATCCGCTCGTCCGTCGCCAGGCGCACCCAGGCCTCGGCGTCGAACGTCGGGAGGTACACGATGCGCCGCCCGCGCATAGACGCGAGCTCAGCACGGCCGCGATGCCGGCGATGTGGTACGGCGGCACGCAGATCAGCTGTGCCTCCGTCGGCTCGCGAGCCCATGAACTCGACGCTCGAGATGATGTAGGAGCCGAGGTGACGGTGGCGCAAGACCGCCGCCTTCGGCTCCGCGGTCGTGCCGCTGGTGAAGAGCAGCACGGCGATCTCCTCGGGGTCGACGAAGGGGTGTTCCCCGGTCACCGGCTGAGCGATGGCCGAGGCGAACTCGTCCTTCGTCAAAATCTGCTCCGCCCCGCAGGCTCGAAGCCGCTCGACCTCGTTGCCGTCGGCGATCATGAGGCCGCCCTCGATGCGGCCGAGGATGCCCGCGAGCTGCTCGTCGGGGGCCCGGTAGTTGATCGGCGCGAACGGGACACCGGCCAGGGCGGCACCGAACAGCGCCACGGGCAGCGCGTCGGAGTTCAGCCCGAAGTAGCCGACGACCCCGGCTCCGCTCTTCTCGAAGTAGACCGCAGCCCGCCTCGAGCGTTCGAGGAGCTCGGCGGCGCTGATGCCGCCGTCATGAGAGCCGAGGACGGTGCGTTCGGGGTCGCCCTCGGCCGCCATCTCCAGCAGCATGGCGATGTGCACGAGGGACGGCTCCCGTCAGTCCGAGGCGGGGAGCGGCTTGGCCCCCTTGACGGCCAGGACGGTCTCGCCCACCGAGATCGACCCCTCCCCGGCCTTGGTGCACAGCAGCTCGAGCCCGAGTTCGTCGTCGCTGTAGCGCTTTCCGAGCTGCGTCCCTTGGTCGAACCCGGCCTCGATGCTCTGCGGGGTGACGTCGGCGTCAATGGCCAGGAAGGCGTGGCCTCCGCACCGCAGGTCGACGGGTTCTCCGGGCGCCCGGACCACCACGACCTCGCAGGCATCGGTTGCGCTGCGCAGCCTGATTCCTGCCTTCAATTGGATCGCCACCGCGTTCCTTTCTCGCTTCCGCTCTCGGTCGTCCGTCGTCCCCCAACGGGCGTTGGTCGGTCTCGGTTGGCTTCTCCCCCGACCCTCCGCTTAGGGGCATTCAGGATACTGTTCGCCGACCCAGTTCCACCCTCATTGCTCCGGCGTGCGTCCCTTTCTACCGCCGGGCGAGGGGACCCCGCATAAAGGGAGGTCATGGGACGTGAGAAACTGCCAGACGGGGGGATCCCTCGTGGATCGGAGGAAGAGGATGGACGAGGGACCGGGATGGATGCCCGACCCCGAGGACGCGGAGCAGGAACGCTTCTGGAGCGGGTCGCAATGGACCGACCGGGTGCGCCCCGCCACGACGTCCAATTCCCTGCATCTCCCCGAGCACGTCCCCGAGCTGCAGCGGGCCCTCGCCGCCGCCACGGCCGACATCGACGAGGTGGAGGCACGGCTCTCCGTCCTGTTCGATCGCTCGGGTGATCGGGCCGGCTCGTCGGCCCCACCCGCCCGCGAGCGGACCGTCCGTGTCGACCGCGACAGTGAGGTTGACGCCGGCGGCGAAGGCGACATCGACAGTCACGTCGACCTCGACGGCTGACATCGACACTCGACAGTCACATCGACACCGACGGTCCATCGACACTGACGGTCATATCGACACCGACGGTGACCACGACAGCAACACCAACGGTGCCATGGAAAGCACGTTGACCGAGGCGCGACGCGACGACCCGCTCCATGACGTCGAGCCCATCCACATGGAGTTCGCCGACCCGTCCGCGGGGGAGGAGAACGAGGGCGATCCCTTCGCCGAGCTCGATGCGGCCCTGGCCGACGAGGAGCCCGACGAGCCCGACAAGGTCAAGCGGGGGCTCTTCCGCCGCAAGGTCTAACGCGAGCGCCGGCGCGCCGAGCGCCGGCGCTGGTGCCGTCCTGACTACTGAACGGCAGTGACCTGGCGCGCCAGCGCCCCCCAGCGTTCGAAGGCCCCCGGGTCGCGCACGACATCGGACCCGGTGAAGTAGCTCACGACCCTGGTGGCCATCCCGCCGTACTTCGCCACGATCTGGTCGGCCATGTCGGCCCAGGTGCCGGTCGTCGTGAACTGCTCCAGCAGGTCGTCGTCGATCACCGCCGCCATGCCCGGGACGTCGCCGGCCCGTTGCCGCTCCCGGATGCGTTCGGTGGTGCCCTCGCGGTCGAGTTGCTCGAAGATGAAGGCGTAGTTCGGTGTCGACCCGTAGAAGGCGATCTGCACCCGCGCCATCTCCCGCCAGGCGTGGCGCTCCTCCTCGGTGTCGCCGACACAGAGGAAGGCCGGCACGATCACCTCGAGCTCGTCCACGCTCCGGCCGGCCCGTGCCGCACCCGCAGCCAGCTCCGGCAGCACCGTCTCGCGCAGGTAGGTCGTCGTGTTGAGCGGGTGCACGTGGACCCCGTCGGCGACCTGGCCGGCCATGCGCAGCATCCAGGGGTTGACCGCGGCCACGTCGATGGGCGGGTCGGCGACGTCGATCGGGCCCGGTGACCACATCGGCGGGAGCAGCGAAAGGGCGTAGAACTCGCCTTCGATCGCGAGGGGCTCCCGGGTCCGGAAGGACTCGAAGATCTGCTTGACCGCGACGACGTACTCGCGCAGCCGCGGGCCCGGCGGGTCGAACTCGGATCCGTAGCGCCGCATGATGTGGGCGCGCACCTGGGCGCCCAGCCCCAGACGGAACCGGCCTCCGCTGGCCTCGGCCAGCTCCCACGCCGTCGCGGCGGTCACCATCGGGCTGCGGGGGAAGGCGACCGCGATCCCGGTCAGGACGTCGATGTCGGCCGCCACCGCCAGCGCGCCACAGGTCAGGTACGCCGTCCGGCCCGCCTCGGTGACCACCAGCCCCGACAGCCCGGCTTCGGCGGCGCGGCGACCGAGCTCGCCCACCTGGCGCAACGGCTGCGCCGGCAACATGGCGTCGAACTTCAGCACCGTCAGGCCGCCGTGGTCACGAGGGCGACGCCGGTGCGCGTCGGGCAGGTCGCCGGCGGGGCGCGGCCACGCGATCGGCGTCACGTCACTGGCGATCACCGCGCCCATCGCGATCCCGGCCCGCTCGACGGAGGGATGCGGGAAGCGCCCGGCCCCGCGTGCGAACCGTCGGCGAAGTAGATGGCCGTGTGCACCCGACGGACCGTACCGCTGATGTTTGGCCTGGCCAAGTGGAAGGTCAGGCCGTGGTGGAAGGCCACCGACCCCGGCGGCACCTCCACCCACACCGGCTCCAGCCCGTCGAGCTCGCGTCGGGCCAACGGGTCCTCTCCGGTCGCCGGTGAAGATGTCCACGAACTCGCGCAGGCCGAGCCGGTGGCTGCCCGGCAGGTAGCCCATGGCGCCGTTGGCCAACGTCGAGCCGTCGAAGGGGATCCACGCGGTGACGGTGTCGGTCTCGGCGATCGGCCAGTAGGGCTGGTCCTGGTGCGGGTCGGTCTCCCGGCCCCCGACCTCCTTGTAGAGCGCCTGGTCGTGCCAGAGCCGCACGGCGTCGGCACCGAGGAGCCGGGCCGCGGTCTCGGCGATCAGCGGGTGGAACGTCAGGGGCCGCACCTCGGGGCAGTCCTCCCAGAGGTTCTGGCACTGCACGAAGCTCTGCTCGTAGCGCGACTTCTCGGCCAGCGTCCGCGAGTCGCAGGCGCTGCGCCGGGCCACGCCGTCGTCGACCGCCGCCCCGAAGCGGGCGAGCTCGTCGGGACCGAGCAGAGCGGGCACCACGACGAAGCCGTCCGTCTCGGAAGCGCTCGACCAGGCTCGGCGTGAGCGTTCCGAGCGTCGTCACGGCGTGCGGTCCCCGTGCACCTCTCGGATGTAGCCCACCAGCTCGTGCACGCTCGGCGAGTCGAGCCACGGCGTCAGGTCGGTCTCGAAGCCCGAGTCGGGGAACGGTCCCTCGTCGAGGGTGTGCGGCTTGGAGGCCATGAAGCGGCCGTCCAGCAGGCGCACCTCGGTGAGGACCTCCGCATAGGGCAGCGTGCTGACGGCGGGGGAGCCGAAGCCGAAGACGCGCTCGGAGCCCAGCACGGCGTTGGCGGCGGCGCGTCCGGTGAGCAGGCGCCGGTAGTCGTTGCGCTCGAGCTCACCCGAATAGGCCTCGAGGATGTCGGCCGCCTGCTGCATCACGTTCTCGCCGAAGGCGTAGAACACGTTGGGCGCGGGCAGGTCCCCCCACACGCCCCACAGCCACCAGCGCACGGTCGGCGGCAGGACCGCCAGCGCGCGCTGGACGCCCCGGCCCACCGCCTCGTGGCCGTGGTGCACGTCGTGCGGCGACGGGGACACGACGATGGAGGCGTCGTGCTGCTGCACGATGGCGGGGAGCTCGCTGGCCAGTCGGTGGACCGCCGCGTCCAGGTCCCCGTCGAGGTCGAGGTTCAGCGGGGGGTCGAGGAACACCGGGACGAATCCGGCCCGCCGGGAGGCCTCCTCGGCCTCGGCCCGCCGCCGGCTCCACTGCTCCTCGAAGCCCAGGCTGGCGATGACGCTCACCACCGTCCACCCCCGGTCACGCAGGTGGAGGAGCGAGCCGGGGCAGCCGACGGCCTCGTCGTCGGGGTGCGGAGCGACGTGGAGGACCGTGGGCGCCACCACCCGCAGGTTAGGCCCGACCGCAGGTCACCACGCCGGCCCACCGCAGGTTCCGGCCAGGCCATGGACCCGGGTCAGTCCTCGTGGCGGGCACGAGTTAGAGCACTCTTTACAGATTACTCTGAATAGAATACTATGACTCGTGTGCCGAGATGGTCACGATCCAACCCCCTCGCCCTGGCGGTGCTGGTCTGCCTCTACGAGCGGCCGATGCACCCCTACGAGGTGGCCCAGACGCTGCGGCAACGGGCCAAGCAGGAGAGCGTCCGTCTCAATTACGGCTCCCTGTACGCGGTGGTCGAAGCCCTGGAGAAGCGGGGCTTCATCAAGGCGACCGGCACGGTGCGCGAGGGCAAGCGCCCCGAGAGGACCGTCTACCAGATCACCGACGACGGGTCGCGGGAGATGGACGACTGGATGACCGAGCTCATCGGCGTGCCCGCCAAGGAGTACCCGGCGTTCATGGCCGGTCTCTCCTTCCTCCCCTCGCTGCACCCCGACGACGCCCTCGCCGCGTTGCGGGGCCGGGCCGAGGCGCTCAAGGTCAAGCTGGCCGGCATGCGGGGTGCCATGAAGGCAGCCACGGCTTCGGGCCTGCCGCGGATCTTCGAGCTGGAGACCGAGTACGAGCTGCAGCAGCTCGCCGCCGAGCTGAAGTTCGTCAACGGCCTGGTGGAGGAGATGGCGGCGGGGACGCTCGAGGGCCTCGACATCTGGCGGCTCTTCCACACGGAGGGCTTCAATCCCGAGGAGGTGCAATTCACCTTCGACACCACTGAATGACCCGGGGCCGCGTGTTGCAGCACGCGGCCCCGGGCCCACACAACCACGAACCCGATCCACGAGGGACCTTCGCTCGAGGCAGCACTCAGAAGCGTAGGCGACCTCTGCGGGTGGGTTCCCCCCGAGCAGCCCGAGCGGGCTGCACACAACAGACCCACACGAAAGGAGGCGCGCCCATGCACGCCCACGCCAACGACCACGCCCTGATACGGGCCGACGGCCTGTCCAAGAAGTTCGGGAAGGTCCAGGCCCTCACCGAGCTGACCCTCACGCTGCCCGCCGGGCAGCCGGTGGCCATCCTCGGGCCCAACGGGGCCGGCAAGACGACGTTCATCCGCATGGTGGCCACGCTGATCCAGCCCGATCGCGGCACGCTGGAGGTCGGCGGCCACGACGTGGTGCGCGAGCCCATGGCGGTCCGCCGCATGATCGGCCTGGCCGGCCAGTCGGCCGCCGTCGAGGAGATGATGAGCGGCCGGGAGAACCTGGTGATGGTGGCCCGCCTGTACGGCCAGGGCCGGGCGGAGGCGGTGGCCTCGGCAGAGCGGATCCTCGAGCAGATGGACCTCGTCGACGCGGCCGACCGGTTGGTCAAGACGTACTCGGGCGGCATGCGCCGCCGCCTCGACCTCGGCGCCAGCCTGGTGGGCAGTCCGCGGCTGCTGCTGCTCGACGAGCCGACGACGGGCCTCGACCCCGGGAGCCGCAACGAGGTGTGGGACGGCATCCGTGAGATGAGTTGGGCCGGGACCGACATCGTGCTGACGACGCAGTATCTCGATGAGGCCG
Source organism: uncultured Acidimicrobiaceae bacterium (assembly GCA_963740535.1). Classification (GTDB taxonomy): domain Bacteria; phylum Actinomycetota; class Acidimicrobiia; order Acidimicrobiales; family RAAP-2; genus Bog-473. The sequence goes on along the minus strand of CAVUEI010000001.1, from coordinate 946,523 downwards.
ACCACCTCGCGGCCTACATCGTCATCATCGACGGCGGCCGGGTCATCGCCCAGGGCACGCCGGACGAGCTCAAGTCACGTGTGGGCTCCGACATGGTCGAGTTGCACACCGTCGACGTGGCGACCATGGAGCGGGCGGCCGGGGTGCTCGGCTCGCTCGGCCTGGCCGAGCCGGCCACCGACCCCGCCACGCGGCGCTGCTCGCTGGCGGCACCGGGCGGGTCGCGCCTGCTGCCCGTCGTCGTGCGGGCGCTGGACGACGCGGCGGTGCCGGTGGAGGACATCACACTGCGCCGGCCCACCCTCGACGAGGTCTTCCTCGCGCTGACCGGGCGCACCACCGCCGACGACACACCGACCACCGACACCGACCGACCGACACGAACCCCACGAGCCCGAAGGAGGACGCAGCATGACGATGGACATCACACTCGACCCGCCGCGCCAGGCGCGCCCGGTGGGGACGGCCAACGAGGGAGCGACCTATCTCGTCGCCTCGGGCCAGGTGGCGGGCCGGACGCTCAAGAAGTTCGTGCGCACGCCGGCCCTCATCGTGGCGGGGACCGCGCAGGGCGTCCTGTTCCTGCTCATCTTCCGCTACGTCTTCGGCGGCGCGGTGGCCCACACGGGCAACCTGACCTACGTCGACTTCCTCGTGCCCGGCTTCGTCGTGACCGGCGTGCTCTTCCAGGGCATGGGCGCGGCGAGCGGCGTGGCCGACGACCTGGAGGGCGGGCTCTTCGACCGGTTGCGCAGCCTGCCCATCCGGGTGCTCTCCATCATCACCGGCCGGGTGACGGCCGACTCGACCCTGGTCGCCTGGGGCGTGCTCGTCATGACGCTCGTCGGTTTCGCGGTCGGCTTCCGCATCGGCGGGAGCACCGTCGACGCGTTGGCGGCCCTGGGTCTGACCATCCTGTTCGGCTTCGCCTTCGTGTGGATGTTCATCTTCATGGGCCTCTCCGCGGGCAGCCCGCAGGCGGCGCAGGGGCTCTCGTTCCTGGTCTTCCCGCTCAGCTTCGTCTCCGCGGCGTATGTGCCGGTGTCGACCATGCCGGGCTGGATGCAGGGCTTCGCCACCTACCAGCCGATGACGCCGATGGTGAACACGGTGCGGCTGCTGACCGGCGGCCCGGCGGCCCGGGCGCTCCTCGGCCATCCCGTGTCGTACTACCTGTGGCCCTCGCTGCTGTGGTCGGTGGGGCTCATCGCCCTCTTCGCCCCGCTGGCGGTGTGGAAGCTGAAGAAGTCGTGACGGGCGGGCCGGAACCGGCGCCCATGTCGGGGCCGGCGCGCCTCAGCGGCGGTCGAAGTCGTCGGCGAACGGCTCGTCGTTGCGCATGACGCCGTCGATGGCCTGGCGGAGCCGCTCCTGCGCGTCGATCATCCAGTCGACGTAGAAGGCATGGTCCTCGACGGACATGACCTCTCCCTCGCTGTAGTCGGCGATCCGGTAGGCGTTGCGGTCGGGGAGCCGCTCCCACGACAGGGGCGCTCCGTAGATCGACTCGACCCGCTCTCTCTGCGCCTGGATCATCTCGAACTGCGCCGTGCTCGCCTCCGGCGTGCCGAGGTCGATGAAGAGGTCCGAGCGCAACCGGCCGCCCGCCGCGAAGCCGAGCCCGTAGTGGGTGCCCTTCATGGGGGACGGCAACGTGATGAAGTTCTGCGCGGGCAGGGTGGACATCTGCGTCCAGTCGCCGTGCGCGACCCGGACCTTGTCCAGCCAGCGGGACCAGAACTCGCGGTAGAGCGCACCCTTGCCGCCGCCGAGCGGCCCCGCCAGCTCCGCCAGTGTCCAGCCGGAGGGATCGCGCCACCACTGGGTCCCGAAGAAGTCGCGGCTGACGCCGCTGGCCAGCTCGACGATGTGGCGGACGAGCCCCGCGGGCGTGTACGACCCCTTGTCGGCATCCCACACCATGGGCGCGCTCAGGTTGTTCTGCCAGTGGGCGGTCCGGCGGGCCGGGTCGGTGTGCAGCCACTCTTCGAGCTGCGTCCGCAGTTCGAAGCTGATGTCGTTGCGAGGTGAGAAGTTGAAGATCGTCCCGTCCGCCACGGATTCGGCAGTGACGAGGCGTCGCACCGTGCTGGCATCCTGCACCCGGCGCTTCGAATCGGCCATCTCCTTGGCGAGCTGGCGTTCCGGACTGATCGTGAACTCCTCGACCTCACGCAGCGGGTAGAGCTGGCTCACGGAGATCATCGGGACGTTGCCGCTGCCGGCCTGCCCGTAGACGTAGGAGCGGAACGCGCTGATCTGCACCAGTGAAATATCGAGGCCCATTTCGCTGAGCCAGACGACGCTCGCGGTCACGAGTGGTGAGAAGTCTCGGGCCATGAGGACGATGCGGGGACGCCGCAACGTCTCCTGGGAGAGATCGGGTGCGTGGGACTGCAGCTCGGCCAGCGCCTCGTCCGCGGTCATCGGCGACTGCCGCCGGGATTGAAAACGGGCGTAGTGGTCCGCCAGGGACTCGGGGAGGATGCGGCTGGCCATGGCGGCGTACTTGATCGCCGAGACCTCGCTGTCAGGCGTCCGGCCGCTCTTGAGCTCGGCCACCACCAGCCGGGCGTCCGCGCCGAGCCCGAGGACCGAAATGCGATCCAGGCTGGACGCCGCCGCGATCGGGAGGCCGTCGAAGTCGAAGGTGATCACCTTCACGGCGGGGCCCAGGATGGCCGGATTCGAAAGCACCCACTCCTGGAGATCGGCGCGCTCGGCCAGGCCCGCGTCCTCGAGCGAGATCATCTGAGCCGGCATCGCAACCGACCCGGCCACGGTAAAGAGCATTTCTTCCGCCATCTATCGATTCAAGATACGGCAAACGGTCGTTGAAGGCAGGAACCGAAAGTCACAGATCATGTCAACGGATCCCCAAAACTGGTGCTCAGACCAGGGGATCTTCCATCCCGGCCGCCGTCGCACGCCTAATTTCCTGCATCGCCCGCCGCCGCCCCCGGTCCGCGGCTGGACGGGTGCCCCGGGGGGTCAGACGGGCCGCCCGAGGCGTCAGGCGGGCGCCCCCGGGGCCACGAGCGGCCAGGGCCGCTCCATTTCGACGATCCGGGCCAGGTCCAGCAGGAGCTGTTCCGCGTGCCGCCGACCGATGATCTGCATGGAGACGGGCAGGCCGTCCACCAGACCGACGGGGATCGCCGCCGCCGGATGGCCGGTCGTGTTGGCCGGGATCGTCAGCGCCCCGTTGTTGCCCATGGCGGCCTCGAATCCGAGCTCCGCGATCAGGTCGACCCCGTCGATCGTCGTCGGCATGGGTCCCTGGGCGCCGAAGGCGACGTCGGGGTTCGTGGCGCAGATGACGAAGTCGACCTCCTCGAAGATCTGCGCCATCTGCGACGATGATCGTCCGGCGGAAGGTCTCGATGTTCTTGGCCGTGTCCACGGCGAAGTGATTGGTCGCGATGTTCGCCGCCAGCATGATCTCGGGCGTCAGATCGGACTCACATGCCGGGTAGAGATCGCCGAGGCCGACGAGCAGGCTCGCCGTCCCCGCCAACGCCCACTCCAGCCCACCCCGGGGCAGCGCGACATCGGACGTCGACCCGGCTCGAGGCCGGCGTCCCTGATGAGCAGGTCGGCGGCTTCCTCCACCTTCTCGCGCACGGCGGACGCGACGACGGCGGCGCCCAGGTCGGTCGACACGACCACGCGCTTGCCGCGCGAGGTCGTGCTGTCCGAGCGCCGCCTCCCAGCCCTACACCCGGGGCAGGGAGAACGGGTCGTACTCGTCGTACCCGTTGCAGACGTCGAACCAGCGGGCCGTGTCCCGCACGGAGCGGGAGAGGCAGCCGATGACGGCGGTCAGCGGCTCGATCTCGGTGTGGGGACCCTTGGGGATCCTCCCGAAGGTCGCCTTCAGACCGAACAGCCCGGTGAAGCCGGCCGGGATCCGGATCGAGCCCCCTCCGTCGCCGCCCGTGCAGATGGGGAACACCCCGCCCGCCACCGAGGCCGCCGAACCGCCCGAGGACCCGCCCGGTGACCGTTCGAGGTCGTAGGGATTGGAGGTCGCGCCGTGCAGCCGCGTGTAGGTCAGGTTGATCCCGCCGAACTCGGAGGCCGTGGTCTGGCCGACCAGCACCGCGCCCGGCCCCGCGCAGCCGGGCCGTCATGGTCCCGTCGTAGTCGGAGATGCGGTCCTTGTAGACCAGCGAGGCCTCGGTCAGCGGCCAGCCCTGCACCGGGTCGAGCTCCTTGACGCCGATGGGCACCCCGCCGAAGGGCAGGTGCACGTCGGCCGCTTCGGCCGACTCCCGGGCCTGCTCCTCGTCGACGAAGCAGACGGCGTTCAGATTCGACGAGGCGATCGCGTCCAGCGACCCCTCGAGCGCCTCGGTCGGGGAGAGCGTCCCCGCCCGGAAGGCATCGACCAGCGAGCATGCGTCAAGGAGCCAAGGTTTTTCGTCACGGGTGAGGAACTACCGAAGTCCACGCCGACGTCTGCACTCCCCGAGAACAAGGCCGACCAGGGAACCGAGCCGGGAAACCCGGCCCCTGGTCGGCGACCCTCGAGCGGGCACGGATTCCCGCAGCTACTCCGTGCAGCGCTTGTTAAGAAGTGCGCGGCCAGCGGGGCGGCCACGGCCAGGATCAGCAGCGACCAGATGAGCGCCGCCTCAATCGGGTGCTGCATGGGCCAGACGTGGAACGTTCCCGACGGGTTCGGGTTGCCCCACAGGTCCCGGGTGCCGGCCACCACGGCGCTGACCGGGTTCCAGTTGGCGATGGCCTGGAGCCAGCCCGGCATGTGCTGGGTCGGCACCATGGCATTGGAGACGAAGGCGAGGGGGAACAGCACGATGAAACCGAAGGAGGCGGCCGACTCGGGGCTCTTGGAGTTCATCCCGACGCACGCCGCGACCCACGACACGGCGTAGGCGAAGAACAGGAGCACCGCGAAGCCGCCGACGACGGAGATCGCGTTGGCCCCCGGCCGCCAGCCGATGGCGAGACCGGTCAGCGCCACGATGAGCGCGCACAGGAAAGAGGTCAGGAGGTCGGCCACCGATCGCCCGACCAGCACGGCCGAGCGCCACATGGGCAGCGCGCGGAAGCGGTCGATCATGCCTTCGTGCAGGTCCGTGCTGAGCCCCACCGCGGTGCCCATCGTCGAGGTGACGAGGTTCAGGGCCAGGATGCCCGCCAGGAGGAAGTCCTTGTAGCTCCCGCCGCCGGGGATCGGGATGGCGCCGCCGAAGATGAAGACGAACAGCAAGGTGAAGAGCACGGGCTGGATGGTCACGTCCGAGAGCTGCATCGGCTCCCGCGAGATGTGGACCAGGTTGCGCCGGGTCATCGCCCATATGTCGGCCACCGGGCCGAGCAGCCTGCCCGGACGGTGCGGGGCGATCGACGCCGGTCGCCGTCGTCGAAAGCGTGGTCGTCGTCATCAGCGCGTTCGCCCCTTCCAGTTCGGTCCGGCCGCACCGGCTGGGGCCGCCCGCACACCAGGCGCCGCGCCCGCCCCGCTCCCTGCCTGGCCCCCGCCGCCCCGGCCTCGCTTCCTTCGGCACCCTCGGCGTCCGCGCACCCTCTTCGATGTGCCCGCCGGTCAGGGAGAAGAACACGTCGTCGAGTGAGGGCTGGCGCACCTCGATGTTGTCGACCAGCACCCCGGCCGCATCGAGCGCCCGCACCACGGCGGTCGCCAACCCCGGCGTCGTGTCCACGCCGGCCGCTCAGCCGCCGTCCGTCGTCGCTCACGCTCGACCTCGCCCGCCACCAGCGGCGCCAGGGCGCCGCACCGCATCGGCATGCGGCGCCGACAGCAGTCACCTCGAGGTGGGCGCCCCGGCTCGCCTCCTTCAGCTCGAGCGGCGTGCCGTCGGCGATGACCCGCCCGTGGTCCACGACGACGATCCGGTGCGGCCAGCTCGTCCGCCTCTTCGAGGTACTGCGTCGTCAACAGCACGGTCACGCCCTCGCCGAGCAGCTCCCGGATGGCGTCCCACACCCGCTGGCGGCTGGTCGGGTCCAGCCCCGTCGTCGGCTCGTCCAGGAAGAGCACCGGCGGCCGGGTCATCATCGACGCCGCCAGGTCCAGGCGCCGCCGCATCCCGCCCGAGTAGCCCTTGAGCACCCGGTCGGCCGCGTCGGTCAGCTCGAACTGGGCTCGAGCAGCTCGGCCGCCCGGGTCCTGCGACGCCGCCCGGCCCATGTCGGAGAGCTCCCCGACCAGGGCCAGGTTCTGGCGCCCGGTCAGCAGCGGGTCGAGCGTCGCGTCCTGCGCGGCCACGCCGATGTGGCGCCGCACCTCGCCGGGGTGCTGCACCACGTCGATCCCGGCCACCGTCGCCCGGCCCGGCGTCGGGCACGGCGAGCGTGGTCAGGATCCGCACGGCGGTCGTCTTCCCGGCGCCGTTCGGCCCCAGCAGCCCGAGGATCGTCCCCGCCGGCACGGCGAAGTCGACGCCGGCCAGGGCCTGGGTCTCGCCGTAGCGCTTTTGCAGTCCTTCGGCCTCGATCATCAGCTCGGTCGCCATATTGAGCTTCCTTACCGGTCGGTAAGTAAAATACGTGCAGCAGCCTCATGAGTACGGAGCGAACTTACCGGCCGTCAAGTAGATCACCGAGTCGACGGCAGATGACCCAGATCGCCCCCGCTGCCTCCGAGGACCTCCCGACCACCGCGTCAATCCGGACGACGAGCCCGAGGTCGACGCCCCACCCCCGAGGCGGCGCCGTCGACACCCGGGACCGGAGCGCATTCTCGATGTGGCGCTCGACCTCTTCATCGAGCAGGGCTACGACGGCACCAGCCTGCGGGAGATCGCCGAGCGGCTGGGCGTCACCAAGGCGGCCCTCTACTACCACTTCGCCTCGCAAAGACGACATCCTCATGGCGCTGCACATGCGCCTGCACGAGTTCGGCGAGGCACGCTCATGCAGATGGGTGACGAGCCGGTCACCCTCGAGCGCATGGGCCGAGATCCTCGATCAGGCTCGTCGACCAGATGCTGGCCCAGCGCAAGATCTTCCTCATGCACGAGCGCAACCAGGCCGCCCTGGAGAAGCTGCACCGCGAGGACCACGACGCCGAGCACGACGACATCCAGGCCGCAGTTCCGCCGGCTCCTGGCCGACCCCGGGTGGCGCTGCGCGACCGGGTCAAGATGGCGGCCTCCTTCGGCGTCATCTTCTCGGGCTCCTCCTGCCGGCGACGCGTTCGCCGACGCGTCGGACGCCGAAATGGGTGGGCTGCTCCGCGAGATGCATCCGGGACGTCCTGCGAGGATGACGGGATCGGTTCCGCCGGACCACCCGGCCCTACGCACCGACGTTGGCTGACAGTCCCCACCGGGACGGGCACCGAGCGCCGATACCGAGCGCACGAGCACCCCTACACCCTGTCCATCGACATCGGGGGCACCGGGCTCAAGGCCAACGTGCTCGGCGCCGGCGGCGACATGGTCGCCGACCGGGTCAAGATCCCGACCACCTATCCCCTGCCGCCCGACCTGATGGTGGAGAAGCTCGACCGGGCTGGCCAAGAAGCTGCCGGCGGCCGACCGCGTCTCGTGCGGCTTCCCCGGCATGGTGCGCAGGGGCCACGTGCTCAGCGCGCCGCACTTCGTGACCAGCAAGGGCCCGGGCACCGCATCGTCCCCGAGCTGGTCAAAGCCTGGTCGGACTTCGACCTGGCCTCCGCCCTGTCCACCTCCATCGGCGTGCCCTGCCGGGTGGCCAACGACGCCGACGTCCAGGGCGCTGGCCGCCGTCGCGGGCCAGGGCTTCGAGGCCGTCATCACGCTCGGCACCGGTTTCGGCACCGCCTTCTTCATGGACGGCCGGCTGCTCCCCCACATCGAGCTCGCCCACCAGCGAGTTCCGCAAGGGCGAGACCTTCAACGAGCAGCTCGGCGAACCGGCCCGCAAGAAGATCGGCGACAAGCGCTGGAACAAGCGGGTGCGGAAGGCGATCGCCTACCTGGACGTCGCTGACCTTCTTCGACCACCTCTACATCGGCGGCGGCAACGCGCAGCGGGTCAACCGGCGCGACCTGGGCGAGGTGCTCGAGCGCATCACGGTGGTCGACAACTCGGCCGGGATCCTCGGCGGGATCAAACTCTGGGAACCACAGCACATCGCCGCTATGGAGGGGGACATCGCACGATGACCTCCATCGACACATCGCCACTGGCCTGGGACCCGCTGAACGAGAAGTACAAGGCCGACCCGCACTCCATCTGGAAGCGGCTGCGCGACGAGGCGCCCCTCTATTACAACGACGAGCTCGACTTCTACGCGGTGAGCCGCTTCGCCGACGTCGACGCCTTCAGCCGCGACCCGAAGACCTTCTGCTCCTCGCACGGGACGGTGCTCGAGATGCTCGGCCCCGATCCGGCCGAAATGGAGATCATGATCTTCATGGACCCGCCGGAGCACACCCGCTACCGGCGGCTGGTGTCCAAGGCCTTCACGCCGAGGCGCATGAAGGCCCTCGAGGAGGACATCCGCGGCCTCTGCGCCCGCCTCCTCGACTCTTTGGTGGGCCAGGGCTCGTTCGACTACGTGCAGGACTTCGGTGCCCGGGTGCCGGCCTACGTGATCGCCGCGCTGCTGGGCGTGCCGGAGGAGGACCGCGACATGTTCCGGGGCCTCATCGACGAGACGTTCCACCTCGATCCCGAGAAGGGCATGTACAACGACGTGTCCTTCGCGGCAATGGCCAAGTTGCACGACTACATGGCGGCGACGCTCGCCGATCGCCAGAAGAACCCCCGCGACGACATGTTCACCGATCTCCTGAACGCCGAGCTCGTGGAGGAGGACGGCGAGCTGCGCCGGCTCACCGTGGAACAGGCGGTGAACTTCGCCAACCTCATCGGCAGCGCCGGCACCGAGACGGTGGCCCGGCTCCTCGGGTGGGCGGCCCTCACCCTGGACGACAACCCGGACCAGCGGGCCGAGCTGGCCGCCGACCCCGCCCTGATCCCCAACGCGGTCGAGGAGCTGCTCCGTTACGAGGCGCCGTCACCGGTGCAGAGCCGCTGGTGCCTCGCCGACGTCGAGATCCACGGGCAGACGATCCCTGCCGGCTCGAAGGTCGTGATGATCACCGGGTCGGCGGGACGCGACGAGCGGGCGTTCCCCGACGCCGACCGATTCGACATCCACCGCAACATGGACCACCACCTGTCCTTCGGGTACGGGATCCACTTCTGCCTCGGGGCGGCCCTGGCCCGCACGGAGGGCCGGATCGCGCTCGAGGAGACCTTCAAGCGGTTCCCGGAGTGGTCCGTCGACCGCGCCCGGGCGGTGCCCCTCTTCACCAGCACGGTGCGCGGCTACACGAAACTGCCCATCCTGGTCTGACGGCGCCGCCGGGGACGCCCTCGGATCCCCACAGCGCGTCCGGTACACTGGCTGACTCACCCAGCGCTCGTAGCTCAACGGACTAGAGCATCTGACTACGGATCAGAAGGTTGGGGGTTCGAATCCCTCCGAGCGCGCCGAGTGGCCTGGACGTACGGTCGATTTCTGAGCGCGCCCCACAGAGAGCGTCTCCGCGTCAACTGAACTCGCTTGAAGTCGACAGGGCGTGTGGTCGAGAGCGGCACGCAAGTCGAGAGCGGCAGTGGATCAGCCGGTTCCCCGCTGCCGACAACCGCCACAGCTCCCGCCATCACACATCGATGGCGGGAGCTGCAGACGAGCACGCTGAACGGGGGGGACCCTCAGCGGCTGAAGTGCGACCTGTGCGGACCCGCAGCCCACCCCTTGGATCCATGCATTCTGGGTTCCCGGGACATCGGGCGCGATGTCGTTGGTCGAAACGATCACGTTGGCGGTGAATGACGCAGTGCTCCGGTCGCCCGCCCGGAAGAAGTTGACCCGCAGCACTGCGGTGTCCGGGCTGATCGTCGCCGTCTTGACGCCCGCGGGATCGGTGGCGGTGCACTTGAACGGCGTGCTTCGCAACGCATTTGCGACTCCCCAGTGACCGCCCTGTCCTGCGAGACAGCCGGTAAGGGGGCCACCGCTCACCGACGCGGTGCATCTGAAGCCGCCGTCGGCGTGGACAACGCCCGAGGTGGCGTTGAATTCGCCTCCGCCCATCAGAGCGACAGCACCCGAGCCACCCGAGATGTTCGGCGCAGTGAAATGGAAGTGCGTGTCACCGGGCGCCGCGAACGCGGCGGATGAGCCGAGCAGCACGCTGAGCACTGCAGCAGCAAGGACAGGCAGTGCATGCCACGGCTTGATTGACCGTTTGACGACTCCTCGTCGGTTGGATGGCTTGTCAGTCATGAGTGTGTTCCCTTCATTGATTGCGTATGTTCGGGAATACATACGGCTGAGCCGTCCGATGCGATCGTTCGAATTTCGGTTCACGCCGCGTCTCGTCGTCACCCAGGAGCGACCGCACCTTCAAGAGCCCCGATCGGACGCGTGATTTCGCAGTGCCCAAGGGGATCGCCTCGGTCTCGCTGATCTCTCGGGCCGTGAACCCATAGAAGGCGGCGAGGACAAGAGCCCGTCGCTGCTCGTCGGGCAGACGGGAAAGCGCCGTTCTCACTCGGTCGGTCTCGTCGGCGACGGTCGCCGCCTCTTCGGGCGTGGATCCGCGCGACGGTTGGTCCAAGAAGATCGGGGTTGTTGGGTCGGCGGGCAGCGCGCGCTTCCGTCTGAGGGTGTCTACGGCCAGGTTGCGAGTCATCGTGAGCACCCAGGTGGACACGGAGCCGCGGCGAGGGTCGAAGGAGCCGGCATGACGCCACGCTCGGATCAGCGCTTCCTGGGCGATCTCCTCGGCTTGGTTCGGGTCGGCCACGATGGTTCGCGCCAGCCCGTACACGCGGGCCTGATAGCGGCGCACGAACGCGGTGGCGGCGCCCGGCTCCCCTCGGCCAAGTCCGAACAGCAGAGCCTCGTCGGAGGGGCCATCATCCGACAGGGGGCGCGGCGAGGTCGCCCTTTGGGTTGTGGGGGGCATCGGGTCCTCTATTTCAGACAGCGAGTATCGTTACTCGGTGACTATAAACCCGCCCGATCCATTACGCAAGGGGATGTAAACTAATTCTGTCCAACCGGGCACAGGCGAGGAGGAGATTGATGACCCAGAGCAACATCGGCGGGCAGGGGGGCGAGGACGGAGGCGACGAAGGGGACGGTGCGCACCGAGGCCCGGGACGACCCCGCGACCCTGGCTACGACAAGGTCATCCTCGATGCCACGCACCAAATACTCAATGAAAAGGGCTACGCCGGGTTGACCATCGATGGCGTCGCGGCCAGGACGGGTGTGGGCCGACCGACGATCTACCGGCGGTGGCGGTCCAAGCCGGCTCTCGTCATTGCTGCCCTCACCCAATCCCCACGCCTGTCATTGGCCCCCGATACCGGTGTGCTGCGAGACGACCTGCTCGCCTTCCAACGCGATCAGGTAGAGGCGATGGACAGGCCCGAATCGCGTCGCATTACCGCTGGCCTCGTGGCCGATCTCGTGGCCGACCCTGAACTGGCCGAGACCTACCTCGGCGACTACGTAGGCTTGCGCCAGGAGTCGGTGCGCGAGGCGCTGCAGCGGGGTATCGAACGCGGCGAGCTCCGGGCCGACGCCGACCTGGTGCTGATCTACGACCTGTTGATCGGTCCCCTCTTCACGCGTTCGGTTGTGCGCGGCGAATGGCTCGGTCCTGAGATTGCTGAACAGACCGTGGACCTGATCCTGACTGCGTTCGGGACGGGCGGGAAGGGATAGCGGCGCCGAACGCCCTGAACCCGTTTCGAAGAGCAGCGTTATGAAATTCGCGAGCGTCTTGGCGAGATCGCCGAGAGCGAAGCCCTCACTTCACCGCCGACTTCACCTGATGTAGTTCTCGCAGAGCCGGATGATGTCCAGCATCTTGCCGACCTCCTGGTGCATCTGTGGCAGTTGGGCTGAGAGCCGGAGCATGTCCTTGACATCCTGGTAGTCCGGACCCCACATGCGGATGAGGTTCCAGACCCTCTCCACGTCCGCCCGTGTGGTGCATCGATCGACGAGTCTGTCGATCCAGGGGAGGCCCAGCGCCCGGAGGTCATCGAGGAAGATCAGGTCCTCGACGCGCATCGCCGCAGGTCCCGCGCGTTGCGAACGGCCCTCAGCGGCCCTCGAATCGGCTGCTTCCTGACCCCTCGTGAAGCGTGTCCAGGCTTGGAAGCCGCCCTTGAGGTCGGTGACGTTCCGTCGCCCGAGATCGAGCAAACTCACCGCCGCCAGGCTCGATGCGTAGCCCTCGTCACACACCACGATGACCGGTCGATTGGCGTCCGAGGCCTCTTGGATCCGGTGCGAGCCGTGCGGGTCGAGTCGCCACTCCAGCACGTTGCGTTCGATGACCACGGCTCCTGCGAGTTCTCCGTCCCGCTGTCGAAGATAGGCAGGACGAGTGTCGACCACGAGCGCTCCGAGATCGACCGCAGCGGCGAGACCGCTCGGTTCGATCCTCGGGGAGATCCGCTCCCGGGCCTCTTCGAGGATCGTCTCGAGTCCACCAGAAGGGTCAACGGTAGAGGATCCGCCTACGACGACCGCATGGCGACGTGGATCCACTCGCTCCTCGAGCAGAACCTTCTCGGCTCGGTCATCGAAGAACGCCATGCTGGCCAGGGGAGGGGAGTAGACGTGCACGCTCAGTGCCTCCTCTTGGGCCCCGACGTCGTGGACGACGCCCCGCTCGACCGCAGCGCCTTGTCCGCGGGTGAGCAGTCGTTCCTCCCGGCGCCCGTCATGCCAGCGCGTTTCCTTGAGGGTGCCAGACGAGACCACAAAGGCACCGTCTGAGTCACCGTGATGATGAGGGCTGACGCCAGTGCCGGCCGGCCAGTGCAGAAGCCAGACGTCGTAACTCTCGGTGGACAGAAATTCGCAGACCCGTTCGAGCGTCGGGGTGTCTGTCGAGGCCGTGAGTCCAGGCGTCCGCCACCAGGGCCAGGCCAGAGGCCATGTCGAGAAGCGCCTGCGAGTTCACGGGTGCAACCACCTGTGTCGGATTGTCGGTCACGTCGGTCACCTCGTCTCTTGGCCTGTCCCTACCTGAGTCGAGTATATATTACTAATCCGATCGGATTTAGAGTAATTTGGTCCGTGGCCCCGTCGGGTGGGCAGAGCGACGGCGCCACTGGTGATGCATGGCCGCATTCGGGACGAAGAGTTCCTGCTCTGGGCCGCTGCTCGGGTCAGCGCCACTGATCGATACCGGGTGGCACGAGCTGGTCGTCACACCCAGACATGAGCCGGACGAGTGGACTCAGCCGAATGGGCTCGACGATCGGAGTCGCTCTACGGGATCAGCTAGAAGGTTGGGGGTTCGAATCGCTCCGAGCGCGTCGAGCAATTCCAGCGAGAAGGCCCTCGGCCTCTTCGCTGATCCACACTCTGCTTTGACGGGCTCGGACGTGGCGTGGGCGGCGAGGAGCCACCGCGCCGCGTCGGCGTCGAGCGGCCGGCTGAGGTGGTAGCCCTGGGCGAGGATGCAGCCCAAGGTGCGCAAGCTCTCCTCCTGCGCTGCGGTCTCGACGCCCTCGGCGATCGTTTCGTAGCCCAGGGTCCGGGCCAGCTGCACCAGGGCTGCCGCCATGCTCCGAGAGTCGTCCCCCGATCCCAACGTCTCGACGAAGGACCGGTCGATCTTGACGATGTCGATCGGGAGGCGGTCGAGATGCGAGAAGGTCGAGTAGCCGGTGCCGAAGTCATCGAGTGCGATGCGCACGCCGAGTTCACGAAGCGCAGCGAGGTTGTGCAACGTGGTTTCGTTGTTGGTGATCACCTCACTCTCGGTGATCTCGAGGACGAGTGACCGCGGGTCGAACTCGCACTCTTCGATCTGCGCCGCGATCCGCTCCGAGAGCGCCGGATCGGCGAGCTGGCCGGCGGAAAGGTTGACGCCGACGTCCAGGTCGAGCCCGCACAAACCTGCCTTTTGCCACTGCCGGACCTGCCGGCATGCCGTACGCATCACGAACGCATCGATCTCGCCGATGAGACCGATTTCCTGGGCGAAGGGCACGAAATCAGCGGGGTTGACGAGACCCCGTTCCGGGTGGGGCCAGCGCACCAGCACTTCGAACCCTGCGACCTCGTAGGTCTCCAGGTTCATCATGGGCTGGTAGTGCGCGATCAGGTCTCCGTTGAAGATCGCCGCCTTCAGCTCCTCCTCCAGTTCGACACGGGCCAACACGAGGGCGTGCATCTCGTCGCGGTAGACCTCGAACCTGTCCTTGCCCAGCTTCTTCGCCTGGTACATCGCGATGTCGGCGTTGCGGAGCAGCTGTTCGGTGGTGATGCCCTCCTCGTCGAAGGCGATGCCGATGCTGCTGGCCGCGCTGACCGATTTGGTCCCGAGGCGTACGGGCGGCCGCAGGGACTCGAGGATGCGCAGTGCCAGGTCGGTGACAGCGTCTGTGGAGCGCACGTCTTCGATGAGAACCGCAAACTCGTCCCCACCCAGGCGAGCCGCCGTGTCCGAGGTCCGCAGCATGTCGCTGATGGTCTTCGCGACTCTCCTCAAGAGCTGGTCCCCTTCGCCGTGGCCGAGGGTGTCGTTCACCGTCTTGAAGTTGTCGAGGTCGATGAAGAGCACGGCCAGGTGGGAGCCGGCGCGGGCGCTGCGAGCCAGGGCGTGATCGAGTCGGTCCTGAAAGAGCGTCTTGTTGGCGAGCCTGGTCAGCGGGTCATGGAAAGGCCCAGTAGGAGAGCTCGTCTTCCAGGAGTTTGCGGTCGGTGACGTCCCGAAAGCTGTAGACCCGTCCCACGACCTCGCCGTCGACGCGTTGGGGCCGTCGAGTACCGCTCGACCACGCGGCCATCTTTGAATTCGATGAGGTCGAAGCTCTCGTTGCCCGGCGCGAGGTCGAGCTCCTTCAGCCTGGCCGTGAAGGCGCCGGGGTCGGTCAATTGGTCGAGGGCGAAGGCGAGCGTGGTGAGGTCGCCCTGCCGGACGACGGCGTTGTGGGGCAATCCCCAGATTTCGGCGAAGCGTCGGTTGAAGTCGGTGATCTTGCCCACGGTGTCGACCACCAGGATCCCGTCCGCGGTTGAGTCCAAGGTGGCGGTCAGGCGAGAGAGCGCCTCGCTCAGGTCGTGCTCGACGGCCATCTGGGCGGTGGCGTCGTGGCCCGAGATGACGAGTCCCTCGACCGTCGGGTCGTCCAGCAGGTTCACGATGCTGAGGTCGAAGGGCACGGCAACGGCACGGTCGTGACGGAGCAGGCCGATCCTGGTGGTGACCGGACGGGCCGACGGTGCCCCGCGACACGCCGAGGCCAGTCGAGCGTCCAACTTCGGGCGGTCGCACTCGGCGACGATGTTCGGACAAGGGCCGTCCCTGCAGCATCTCGGGGTCATGTCCCAGGAGCCGCGTGATGGCGCCCGAGACCGATTCGACGACGCCGTCGGGCGACACCAGCATGATGACGGATCCGGCGTTGTGCACGACCGATCGGAGTCGGTCCTCACGGCCGCCGGCCAACTCGAAGCGTCGGCGCTCGGTCAGGTCGCGCACGCACAGCAGGACCACGTCCTCGCCCAACCACTCTGTCGCGGTGCCGACCATTTCGACGAGGCGCCACCCCGAAGTCGCATGGATCCGGATCTCAATGGGCACGCCCACCTCTTTGCCCCCGACAGTGGAAAGCGAACGCAGGGCCAACTCACGGTCGTCGGGGTGGACGAGGTCGAGACCGGACTGGCCCCTCCAGTCGTCCAACCGGCGCTCGAACACCCGCTCGGCCGAGCCGTTCGCCCAGACGATGTTCCCGCTTCCGTCGACGATGACGATCGCGTCCGGGAGGTTCTCGAAGGCGTCGGCCATGGCACCTCGCTCGTCAGACGAAGAACCGGGGCTCTGGTGCGGCCGCCCCCTTGTGCGGCGCCGCGGCGGAGCCAGGGGTTCGGTGACCCCACCTGCCCTGCGCCGAGACCGCTCAACCACCTTGTGGGGCTCCCCTCTCCGCACACCCAGTCTCTATGTCGGCTGGTTGGTTGCCCCACGCGGTTGCCATCGGGTTGCGGGTCGTCGCACCACCTCTGCATCTGGTGCCGGTCGGTTCGTTCGTCAGTGTCCGCCGACGCCCTACCAACACTCACCCTTGGCGAGCTGACGGCACCCGGAACCCTTGCGACAGGGTCTGGCCTGGCTCCTATCCCTGGGGTTTGATGACCGTCGAGGTGGCGTACTGGGTCGCGTAGCCCTGGGCGTTCAGGGTCGTGCCGATGACGGAGCCCGAGTTCGGAACGACGTACTTCGGCGAGCAGTCGAAGGTCCCGAGCTTCTTCGGGTAGGCCTGGACCCACTTGGTGTTGGAGAGCTTCATCATGAGCCCGCAGGACGGTGGGAGGTTCTTGGCGGGGTCGGACGGCGCGTTGAGGCCGCCGCCCGTCCAGTTCGTCACCTTGGCGAGATGGTTGATCATGCACTGGCGCGTCAGCATCGAGCCGCACGCCTTGGCCTCGGTGGCCCAGAGCAGGAACGACGAGGTGGACTGCTCTCCCAGTGCCGAAGTGAGGCCGCCGTACTTCTTGTGGATGGAGAGGTACTGGGCGACGGCCGGCACGACCTTGGCCGCCTCGAGCGGCTCGTAGCCGATGCGGACGTAGACGTTGTTGCCCAGACCGGCGGTGTTCCACTTGGCGAAGCCCTCCGTGTACTCGGCCGCGTCCATCACCCAGACCGGGTTGTAGCCGATCTGGTTCTGGGCCTGGAGGGCGCCGTAGAGGGTCGGGCCCGGAGTTGCGTTGTCGAAGACGATCTGCGCCCCGCAGCTCTGGAGCTTCTGCATGAACGGCGTGTAGTTGGCTTCCCCGTTGTAATTGACCAGGAACGGGCAGTTGAGGAATTTCCAGCCAGCCTCCGTGTATCCCTGCACGTCCTTGGCCATCGACTGTTGCTGGGTCGACAGGGTGGAGTCGTACTGGCCCACGTGCTGTGTCTTCTTGCCGAAGAGCTTCTCGGCCTCGTAGGCAATCGCGACCGGGCTGTGGTTCGCCGGGTTCGGCGACGCCTGGTACATCTCGTAGGCGTTGGCCACGACGGGGGAGACGGTGAAGCCGGGGACGGCGGCAAGGTTGCAGCCGAGGCGGGTCTGCTCGGCCAGACCGTCGAGGGCGAAGCCCTCGCCGACCAGCATGAAGTCGGTCTTGCAGGCCTGCGTCATCACGCTCCCGACGTTGGTGACCGCGGAGTCGTAGTAGTCACCGACGATCTTGCGCCCGTTGATGCCACCCTGGGCGTTGCACCAGGCGACCATGGCCTTGACCGCGTCACCCATCTCCTGGTCGAGTCCGGGGCTCCCCGAGAAGCCGCGGTCGTCGCCGTAGGCGATGTTGATGGTCGAGTTGGTGACGCCCTGGTCGGTGGCACCGGTGGCGTGCCCCTTCCCGCAGGGGGAGGGGAGCGTGCCGAACGTCGGAGAGGAGGTCGCCGATGCGGCAGCGGTGAACGATGGGGCGATCAGCACCCCTGACGCGGTCAGCGTGGTGAGCAGGAGGGTGATCCCCACCGCTCGCATCCCGGTGATCCTTGCCATGACGGAACCCCCCGTCTGTGATCCGGACCCGCTTCGGCCCGCATCCCGACTTTCCATCGGAAGCCGGAAGAGGTTCCCGATCACGCGCACCCTACCAACCTTGCCGCTCGAATCTCTTGCAGGGCTGGCGACATGGACGGAGGCTCGTGGCTCGACTGGTCCGATGCTCGGCCTCTGCGGGCCGGGTGAGCTTACGATCGCGCCATGCGACGTCCGGCCGACTGGGTCATGGCGAGGTTCGCGCGCATCCTCATCCATGTCTTCTTCCGCAGGGTCGAGTTGGAGGGCGGGGAGCACCTTCCGGAGTCGGGGCCCGTCGTCGTCGTGGCCAACCACATCAACGGCCTGGTGGACGGCCTGCTCCTGATGGCGACGCTCCCGCGGTATCCGCGCTTCCTCGGGAAGTCGACCCTCTTCAAGATCCTGCCGCTGTGGCCGTTCCTCAAGCTGGCCGGCGTCATCCCGGTCTATCGAACGGTGGACGCGGTGGCGGGCGATCACAACGCATCGGCCTTCGCCCAGAGCCGGGACCTTCTGCGCCGCGGTGGAGTGGTGGCATTGTTCCCGGAGGGCATCAGCCACAACGAGCCCTCCCTCCAGCCCTTGAAGACCGGTGCGGCCCGGATCGCGCTCGAGGCCGGGGTGGACGGCGGGGTTGCAGGGGTGTCGACGATTGCCGTGGGTCTCGTCTACGACGCCAAGGCTCGGTTCCGCTCGCGTGCGCTCGTCCGACTGGCCGAGCCCGTCGGGATCGAGCAGTGGGCAGACCCCTACCGGGCGGACAGCCACGCGGCCGTGCGTGCGCTCACCGACGACCTGGCCGCGCAGATCTCGACGGTGAGCCCGACGTACGCCTCGTGGGCGCAGGCGGAGGTCCTCTCCCGCATCGCGGAGGTGGTGGTGCGCGCTCCGGGAGAAGGACTGCCGTCGGACGTCCGAGATGACCGAGCAGGTGGGCGTGGCCACACGCCTCGCGGCCGCCCCGCCCGCCTCGCTGCAGGAGCTCTTCACCTCCTTCGAGACGTACGAGCGCGACCTGGACCTCCTCGGACTGGACGACTCCCAGGTCGTCGCCGGGTACCGACGCAACCGGCTGCGGCTCGCGGTGGCCTGGTCCGCGCTGAAGGTGGCCATCGCCGTTCCCTTCGCCGCGCTCGGAGTGGTCGTGCACATCATCCCGTATGAAATCGTCAAGCAGCTGGCCAAGAAGCCGACCAACGAGGGGATCAAGGCGACGGTGAAGCTGCTCGGATGCTTCGCGTCGTTCGTCCTGGTCTACGCGGTGCTGGGCGTCCTCGCGGGTCGGGCGTACGGACCGTGGGTCGGTGTCGTCGTGGCCATCGCCGCCCCGCTGTGCGGCTACATCACGGTGTGGCTCACCGAACGCGTCAAGGGCGTCGGTGGGCTCGTGGACGGCTACCGCACCGTCAGGCAGCGCCGGGACGTGATCGACTCCGTGCTGGTGCACCGCAAGGCCGTCGTGGCGTACGCCGACGAGGCCCTCGTGGCGTCATGACGCACGCGACCCTGCGCTACGGGCCCGACCGGGCGCAGGTGGCCGAGGTCTGGCGGCCACGCGACCGAGACGGCGCGTTGCCCGTCGTGGTGCTCATCCACGGAGGCTTCTGGCGGCAGATGTACACCAAGCGGCTCATGCGCCGGATGGCACGGGCACTGGTGACCCACGGGTGGATCGCCTACAACATCGAGTACCGGAGGATCGGCCCGTGGGGGCACGGCGGATGGCCCGAGACGTTCGACGACGTGGCGGTGGCCATTGACGCGCTGTCCGGCGTGGAGGGGGCGGATCTGCGCCGGGTGGCGACGTGCGGGCACTCGGCGGGTGGTCACCTGGCCCTCTGGGCGGGATCATCCCGCGTCACGGGGACGCCGCGTCGCTGCACCGACGGCAGTCGGGCTGTGCGCCGCCGTCTCTCTCGCCGGGGTGGTCGATCTCGTCGCGGCGGCCCGGGACGTGGTCGGGGGCACGGCGGTCAGCGACCTCATGGGGGGCGGCCCCGACGCCGTCCCCGACCGGTACGCGCTGGGCTCCCCGGCGTCGCTGTTGCCGATGGGCACGCCCCAGCTGCTCCTGCACGGCCTGGACGACAGGTCGGTCCCGCCATCGCTCAGTGCCGACTATGTGGACACGGCCCGGTCGCGGGGAGACGCGGCCGAGTACGTCCCGCTGCCCGGGGTGACGCACCTCGAGATGATCACTGCGAGGGGGCGGCCCTTCGGCGAGCTCGTCTCCCGCCTCGAGAAGGCGTTCAGCTCGGTGTCGGACGTGAGCTGAGACGCCGAGCGATCACAGAACGAGGTGCTCGTAGGTCTCGGGGTTCTGCATGTTCTCCGCCACCCGGGCCGCCTCCTCCTCGGGTGACTCGTTGGTGCGCAGGAGGATCGGCGCCAGGGCGAGGCCCAACAGGACGCAGCCGGCGGCGATGAGCAGCGCCAGCTGGTAGCCCCGCGTCGCGGCGTAGACCAGCTCGTGGCCGCTGGCGACGAGGGAGCGGGTTCGATTGGTGGCGATCGTGCTCAGCACGGCCAGGCCCACGGCCGCCGACATCTGCTGGGACACGTTCACGATGCCCGAGCCCAGTCCCGCGTCGGCAGTGGGGATCTCGGACATCCCGATCTGCAGCAGCGGCATGAACGAGGCGCCCGCACCCACGCCCAGCATGAGGAAGGCGAAGAAGATCTTCGGGAAGTAGGCCGCATCCTGGCCCGCAGAGGCAAGCAGGATGAGGCCGCTCGCGGCCAGGAGCATGGCGGGGTACATCACCTTGTTGCCGAACCGGTTGACGAGGCGCGCCGTGAGGCCGGCCGACATGATGGCCATGCCCGCGGTCGCCGGCATGAAGGCCAGGCCGGTCTTGATCGGGCTGTACCCGAGCACGTGCTCGAGGTAGAGCGCGCCGATGAAGAAGGTCGAGAACATGCCCGTGGCCAGCAGCCCCCGGATGGCGCTCGACCCGGTCAGCGTGCGCAACTTGAGGATCCGCAGCGGCATGATGGGGTTGGCCAGCCTCGACTCGAGGACGATGAAGGAGACGAAGAGGAGGACGGCGACGCCGAGGATGCCGAGCGTGTGCGCCGAGACCCAGCCGTCGCTCGATGCGGTCACGATGCCGTAGATGCCCACCATCAGGGACAACGTCACCAGCACGGACCCGACCACGTCGACGCCCTGTTTGATGCCCAGGCCGACGTTCTCCACCACCAGGATGCGGCCCAGGATCAGCGTGGCGATGCCGATAGGCACATTCACGAAGAAGATCCAGTGCCAACTCAGTGCCTGCGTCAGCACCCCGCCGGCGAGGAGCCCGATGGAGCCACCGCCGACGGCGACGAAGACGTAGGCGCTCATCGCCTTCCCCCGCTCCATCGGGCTGGGGAACTCCGTCACGATGATGGCCACGATCACCGACGACGAGAGGGCCCCGCCGATGCCCTGCACGAAGCGCGCCCCCACGAGCATGGCCTGGCTGTCGGCTGATCCGCAGGCGATGGAGGCGAGCGTGAACAGCGTCACTCCGGCCAGGAACACCTTCTTGCGCCCGACGAGGTCACCCAGGCGGCCGGCCATGAGGAGGAAGCTGCCGAAGGAGATGAGGTAGGCGTCGACCACCCAGGTGAGGCCGGACTGGGTGAAGTCCAGGCTCTTTTGGATGTCCGGGAGCGCCACGTTGACGATGGAGCCGTCGAGCGCGTTCATGAACATGGCCAGGCAGACCACGACGAGCGCGATCCAGCGCCGGCGGTCGCCGGCAGGCGTGAGCTCGGGAATGGTCCCTAACGCGGGGATAGTCATGATTTCGGGACTATCATAGGGGCATGATCGATACGTCGGCACAGGCGGGCTGGGGCGTGCGCTCGTGAGCGCCCGAGCGGCCGCCCGGCCCGCCACAGGCACGATCGTCCTCCTGACCCGGCTGGCCCGGGCCGTCTACCTGCGCAGCTCGGTCGACCTCGTGGGCATGAACCTCCGGAACATGGTCGTGCTGGCCTACCTGCGGGACCACCCGAGCGCCGCCCAGCAGGTCATGACCGAGCGGCTGTCCATGGACTCCAACACGGGCGTGCTGGTGCTGAACGACCTCGAGGACCTCGAGTACGTGGAGCGTCGCCGCGATCCCGCGGACCGCCGGCGCCACATCGTCGACATCACCGACGCCGGTCTGGAGGCGCTGGAGCGCGCGGAGGTGGCGCAGGGGAGTATCGAGGACGAGATCCTCACTCCGCTGAGCGCGGCGGAGCGCGTGACGTTCCGCCGGTTGCTGGTGAAGGCGTTGGGGGGCGACCTGCCCGCAGGCGGGTAGCGGGCCGGCAGCTGGGTCGCGGGTCGACCGGTGAGGGGTGCCCGATGTGCCTACTCCGTCGAGCGGGGCGCGGCCAGCCGAGACTTGCCGTTGGGACTCGGCCCGACGGCGCCGGGCGGCTCCGGCGTGAGCCATAGCCCGTTCGTCGACCACCGTGGTGCCCGTCAGGCGATCCCAGGGCGCGGCGCGTGGCTCACGGAACAGGCCGTCAGGCGGTGACGCGCCGAATGCGAAGGTGATGCCCGCGATGACACACGCCGCGATGGTCGGGACCACCAGCAGCGTGCACAGGATGCCGTTGCGCAGCACGGATCGGCCGAGCCGGACCGGGGTCCCGTCGCGCCGTACGACGCGCAAGCCCGAGAGCCGGTAGCTGGCCGTTCGGCCGTGGCGCCATTCGACGACGCTCCAGACGAGCCATCCGACCACCAGCGTCACGACGATCAGCAGGAGCGTCAGGCCGAACGCCTCGATCCGTCGGCCGAAGCTCGCCGCGGGCTGTGCCCCAGCCATTCCAGTCAGGGTAGCGGTACCTCCGGGGCGCGACGGAGGGCGCGCCGCGGGATCAGGACGGACCGGAGATCTCGCCCGGCGCGTCCCGGTCGTGGCGCGGGTAGGCCCGGTGCAGGTGCCGGGCCGGGATCGGCACGGCCTCGGTGTGCTCAGGCCTTTCGGGATGGAGCCGCGTGGCGTAGGCCCCGTAGCGAGCGGCGAGCGGCGAGGCGCTGACGCCGTGGAGCAGCACGCTCAGCGCGACCGTGAGCGTGACCGCGGCGAGGACGACCTGTGACTGGGCGGGCTCGAGGGAGTCGACCGCGATCAGGCCGAAGACCACCGATGCCAGGCCACGCGGCCCGAACCACCCCACGAAGGCCACCGTGGCGCGGTCCAGCCCGGTGCCCGTCAGGGCGATGGCGACGGGGACCATGCGGAGGACGGTGAGGGCCAGAAGGGCGAAGAGGGCATCTCGCCAGCTGGCGGCCCGCAGCCCGGGCACGAGCATGACGGCGCCGAAGCTGAACCAGACCAGCAGGGACAAGAGCGTGCCCGTCTCTTCGGTGTAGCGCAGGGCGGCCTCGTTGTGGTGGTCCATGGTGCCGAAGGCCATGCCGCCCACGAAGGCCGCGATGAAGCCGTTCGTGCCGGCGACGACGGAGGTCGAATAGGCGAACAGCGCCAGCGCCAGGATGGCGAGCGGCCGGATGTCCGGCGAGCTCCAGCCCTGCCGGCGCGCCAGCGCCAGGAGGACCGCACCGACGACGCCGACCGCGATGCCCAGGGCGGCCCCGCCGACGAGCTGGATCACCGCGCTGCTCAGGTGGGTGCCGGAGACGGCCTCGGTCGTCACCGCCCCGGCGATGAAGAGGTTGACGAAGGGCGTGGCGATGCCATCGTTCAACCCGCTCTCCACGTTGAGCAGCCGGCGCACTCCCGAGGGCACGCGCTCGTCGCCCATGATGGATGCGCCCAGCGCGGCGTCGGTCGGGGCCACGATGGCGCCGATGGCGGCGGCGACCCATAGCCCGCTGCCGCCGAAGAGCAGGGCGGCGGTGGCGGCACCGGCCCCGATGGTGAGCGGCAGCCCGATGCTCAACAGGCGGGCCGGCAGCGCGGCGTCGACTCGGAGTGCCCGCACGTTGACCCGGGAGGCGTCGGCGAAGAGGACCAGGGCAAGGGTCACCTCGGCCAGCGATCGCACCGTCGAGGAGTGCAGGTTGACGTGGATGATGGCGGTCGGGCCGTGGGTCACGGCGGCACCGAGCGCGACGAAGGCGATCGGAGCCGAGATGTCCCAGCGCTGGAGCCGGGCTGACACCAGACCCCAGATGAGGACGCAGGCCGAGACGACGGCCAGCGAGGTGATGTTCAGGTCAGGTGTCATGGTGCGGTGCCGTTCTCCCTGGCCCGATTGTGCCACCCATCCCAGCGCCCGCCGAGGTTGGCGGGCTAGAACTATGCCGGTCGGGATCTCGCCGACGACGACCACGGTGACGGACTACAAGGAGCTCTTTGATGCTTGCAACGAACTACCCGATTCTCGATGCATTCCTGACGATGCTGTACTTCTTCCTCTTCGTCATCTGGATCTGGCTGCTGATCATGGTGTTCATGGACGTCTTCCGCAGCCATGACCTGGGCGGCATGGCCAAGGCCCTGTGGGTGATCTTCATCATCGTGATGCCGTTCCTGGGCGTGTTCATCTACCTGATCGCGCGGGGCGGCAAGATGCACGAGCGCGAGGCGCAGCAGGCGGCCGAGCAGCAGAAGCAGTTCGACGCCTACGTGAAGCAGACCGCCGGCACCGCCGACACCACGGCCGACCAGCTCTCCAAGCTGGCCGACCTCAAGTCGCAGGGCGTGCTCACCGACGCCGAGTTCGACGCGCAGAAGTCGAAGATCCTGGCCAGCTAGAAGGCGGCGGCCCATCTGGGGCATGGTCCCCGTTCGACCAGCTCAGCAGCGGTAGCCCGGCGCCCTTCGTGCCATCGGCATTGCAGCGGCGTGCTTACATGGCACGCAGCCACAGCGCGGGTGGGGACGGAGACATGCGAGGAACAGGCCGCCGTGTATGAGGGGACATGGGAGTCGGTCGGCACCCACGGGGTACCGGTCTGGTACGACGACGCCAAGTTGGGTGTGTTCCTCCACTGGGGCCTCTACTCGGTCCCCGGCTGGGCGCCGCGTGTGCCCGATATTCAGGAGCTGCTGGTCAAGAGCGGACCGGCGCGGATGCTGCGGGAGAATCCCTACGCCGAGTGGTACCGCAACTCCATGCGGATCAAGGGCAGCCCGACCCAGCGCCATCACGCCCTGACCTACGGGGACGACTACCCCTACGAGAATTTCGTCAGCACGTTCAACGACGCCTCGGCCGAGGCGGACCTCGACGCCGTCGCCGACGTGTGCCAGGCGGCGGGCGCACGCTATGTGGTGTTGACGACCAAGCACCACGAGGGGTTCGCACTCTGGCCCTCCGCTGTCCCGCATCCGGTGAAGGGCGAGTACCACGCCAGCCGAGATCTGGTCGGGGGTCTCTGCGAAGCCGTCCGCGCCAAGAGGATGCGCATGGGTCTCTACTACTCGGGCGGCTACGACTGGCCCTACAACGAGGCGATCCTCTCCAAGGCGGCCGACGTGGTGCTTGCCGCTCCTCACGGACCGCACTACGTGGACTATGTGACGGCGCACGTACGCGAGCTGATCGATCGATACCACCCGTCGGTGCTCTGGAACGACATCTCGTGGCCGAGCGGGAGCAACCTCGCCGAGCTCTTCGCGTACTACTACAACACGGTCGACGAAGGGGTCGTCAACGACCGCTGGGTCCAGCCGAACCTGCCCCGCAACCTCCTCACCGTGGCGCTCGTCCGAGGTGCGGGCGCCATCATGCAGATGCTCTGGCGCTTCATCCCGGAACGCCGCAAGCGCCTGACCTTCCCCAACGCGCGGCACAGCGACTTCCGGACGCCGGAATACGACGTCGTGCACACCGTCTCGGAACGCAAGTGGGAGTTGGCGCGGGGGGTCGGCCACTCGTTCGGGGCCAACCGGCACGAACGACCCGAGGACATCGTCACCGACACGGAGCTGATCGAGATGTTCTGCGACGTGGTGTCGAAGAACGGCAACCTTCTCATCGGTGTGGGCCCGAGGCCGGACGGGACCATTCCCGAGACCCAACAAGCACCGCTGCGCGGGCTGGGCAGCTGGCTGGCCGCCAACGGCGAGGCAATCTACGGGAGCCGCCCCTGGGTGATCACCGAGTCGGTGACGACGGAGGGGATCCCCCTGCGCTTCACCAAGAGCGGTGACGGTGTGTACGTGTTGGTGATGGGGAGGCCGGCCGGGCGGCGGGTGACGATCCCGGCGATCGACGGCGCACGCGTGCGTCGGGTACGCCTGGTCGGCGCGGACGAGCTGCTCGAGTTCTCCGTCGAAGGTGGCGAGCTCACGGTGACCCTGCCCGAGCAGTTCCCCCTGTCCGCCGTCACCGTGCTGGACCTCGGCACAGAGGTACGGGCCCGGTTGGGACGGATGCCAGCAACCACGTGATCGTCATCGGCAGGAACTACGGTCGGCGCTGCTTGGCGAACCAGAGGAGAGCGAATGCTGCTTGACCTGTTCCTCATCGGGCTCGTGGTCACCCTGGAACCGATCCCGCTCACCGCGATGATCCTGCTGCTGGCGGCCGAGCGGGGAATTTTGAAGGGGCTGGGGTTCACGCTCGGCTGGCTGGCCACCCTGGTCGGGATCGTCGCGCTCACGGTGCTCGTCACCGGCGGCAAGCCGTTGATCCCCCAGAGCGCCCCGTCGACGGCTTCGCTGACCCTGAAACTCGCCATCGGAATCGTGCTCGTCTTCACCGGCTACCGGCGCTGGGGCAAGCCGACATCGAGCGAGCCCAAGAAGCAGCCCCGGTGGATGACCGGCATCGACCGCATCAACCCGGTGGCCGCCGCAGGGCTCGGCTTCCTGCTCCAGCCGTGGGTCCTGGTGGCCGCAGGCGTCAGCACCATCACCCAGGCCAAGCTCACGAACGGCGAGGAGTACTTCGCCGTCTTCGCCTTCTGCCTCTGGTGCACGGCGAGCTATCTCGTGATGGAGATCTACGCCGCCATTCGGCCGGAGGAGGTCAAGACAAAGCTGAACGCGCTGCTCGAATGGATCAACACGCACAAGGACCAGGCGATCGTCTTCCTGTCCCTGGGCCTGGGTCTCTACCTCATGGCCAAGAGCATCTACGAGCTGGTGAGCGCCGGTTAGGCACGAGAGCCGGTTCCGGGATGGGACTCTCGTGACCTTCGGCCCTAGGCGCGGCGCCCCGGGGGAGCAACGCTTCGGGGCAACCTGAACCACACGGAGGTCATGCCCGATGCTCGCCTACACCTGGCCGTTGTTGAGCCTGTTCTGGACGTTCCTGATGTTCGCAGGGGTCTTCCTGCTTCTCTTCTTCATCATCTGGTGTTTCGTCGACAACTTCCGCCGCCGTGACCACCACGGATTCGCGAAGGCGATGTGGACGATCGTGATCCTCCTCATCCCCTTCTTCGGGGCCCTGATCTACATCATCGCCCGTCCCGCGGACGCGGCGCTCGCGACCTGACCCTCGGGCCGCGTTCGGCGCGGCCGAGGCCCAACGTTCGATGGGTCCGCATCCGGAGCGCATTTTTCCGTCCGGCGTGAAGGTCGGTATGGTGACGCCGCCCCAAGGCCGCGCTCAGGAGTCCGAGGTTGCAGAACCACCATCCAAGAATCGCCCAACAGGCCGACCGGACCTGGGTCGTCGAGTGTGCCCAGTGCCGCAACGACTCGGGTCAACCGTGCCGATCGGCATCGGGATGCCGCTGCAGGACCGAGACACGGCCGAGCGACTCCGCGACAACCACGCGGCGCGGCCCGTGCGGGCCGCGGCCTCGTAGGGCGAGATCCTCGGTCCACCTCCGTGCCGGGTCATGACCTCTGACTCGCGTGCGTCGGATGACCCGGGTGCCTCCGAACTGGCGCGTGCCGCCACGGGCGGCGCCGGCGTCATCACCAAGTCGAGCCCCCGCTCGGTCGCCGACACCGTGGCCCGGTTCACGGACGTGCTGGGGTCCAAAGGACTGAAGGTCTTCGCGGTGATCGACCAGAGGGCCGAGGCACGGGCGGCGGGTCTCGACCTGCGAGAGACGACGTTGGTGGTCTTCGGGAACCCGGCGGCGGGCACCCGTGTGATGGATGCGGTACCGCTGGTCGCGCTCGACCTCCCCCTCAAGGTCCTCGTGTGGGCCAATGCGCAGGGGGAGACCAAGGTCAGCTACACCGACCCGTCCGTCCTGACGGCCCGCTACGGCCTCCCCGCCGAGCTGGTGACGCCCCTCGAGGGGATCCACGGGCTGACCGACGGGCTCGTCGCCGGCTCGTAGCGCCCCGGACCCCGACGTGCCTTCCTCCGGGGAGTGTCCTTCGCCGCCGAGAGCATGAACAGCGTGTAGTCCATCGCGACGCCGAAGACCATGGCGCCGAAGAAGAGCGGGCCCAGGCGTCCACGAAGCCCTGCGGGTGGAAGTTGAGCGATCCGGACGAGGTACGCCGTTCTGGAAGATGAGGCCCGCCGATGCCGAACGCGCCTGCCACCGACGAGCGCGGTGATCGCGACACCGAGCCGCGGCGATCAGCGGGTGCGCCCGAGGGCGATCAGCAGGAGGACGAAGCCCGATGGACGAGCAAGATGGCGAGCACCAGCGGCGTCGTAGCGCGTGCCAGTGTCTGCTGGAGATCGTGGTTCTCCGCTGCAGCGCCTCCGATCATTGACCCGGGCGGGAGCTCCTGTGCGGAGGCGGTCGATGGTGGCCCCGGTCGTAGCGGTCGACGGTCCGGTCTCTCGGCACCACCTGGTCGAGAGTCCAGCCTCCGCCTCGGTCTGGCCGGGCACCACATGCCGGCGACGCCCCGACGTCGTGGGCTGAGGGTCGCGACGGGCACGGCGTGCTGCGCCTGGTTCGGGACGAGTACCTGCAGCGTGCCCGGTGCGCCCGGGCCGAACGAATGCTGATCGACCTGGTCGTAGCCGACGCTGCCGTTGGCCGCTGGCGGGCACGATGGTTATCGAGGGCATGTTGGTGCGCATCCCGATCATCGGCAGCGGCAGCCATCAGCAGAACGACCGAGAGCTGCCACGACCGCTCCGAGAACGGGTGCCGCCAGAAGAAGCTGCCCCATCGAGTGCAGGCGCCCGGTCGAGCCGTCCTTCGCCCTCCCGATGGGCGACGGGCCTCGGTGCAACCGGATGCGTGCCCGCGTTGATGTGCGTCGCCGAGGCTTCCCGAGCACGGCCGGGCAGCAGGGTCAGCGTGGCAGCGAGCACCGCCACGACCGGCGAGCATGATCCCGAGCGCCATGCTGCGGAACGCAGGGCTCGGCACGATCATGAATCGCGGCGAGCGCACGCGAGCACGGTCAGGCGCTGAAGGCGACCGCCTTGCCCGCCGTATCGAGGGTCTCGGCGACGGCCGCCACGATCGCCTCGTGGTCGCCGGGCTGCGCTCCCCGGCGTTCCAAGCGGACCGGAAACGGACGACGAAGAACAGCGCGTAGTCGATGCCGAGAGCCAGGGCGAACATCAGTGCGAAGTTGAGGGCCCAGATGGAGACGGGCGTGAGCTCGGTCGCGAGGACCAGGGCGCCGGCGGCGATCATCAAACCGACCATGGTCAGCAGGAGGGGCAGGCCGGCGGCGACGAGGCTCCCGAAGACGATCACGAGGATGGCGATCGTGACGGGCCACGACAGCATCTCGGAGCGGAGCATGGCCGACTTGTTGGCGTCGTTGAAGTTGGCCCACAGCGCGCTGTCGCCGGTCGAGGGTGACCGAGATGCCCGGCGCGAGAGCGCTGCAGCGGGCCGGAGAGCGAGCCCGCCGCCGTGACCATTGCATTGGGGTCGGAGGCTGCGCCGGCCGTGACCACGCCGGTGCGGCCGTCCCGCGACAGCGAGAGACCAGCTTGGGCGGGACCACCGTAGATACCCCCAGGGGTATAGGCTGTTCAGGAGCCCGCCGCAGTGGCGGGCGGATTGACCGAGGTGCGAGATGCAGCTACCCGAGGACGTGATCGAGGACCTCCGAAGGCGTCTGCACCGGGTCGCGGGCCAGATCGACGGGGTTGAGCGCATGCTCGACTCCGGCCGGGAGTGCCGCGACGTCGTCACGCAGATCTCGGCGGCGACGAAGGCGCTGGAGCAGGCAGGCTTCAAGCTCGTGGCGGCCGGCCTGACCTATTGCCTGGCCCACCCCGAGCAGGCCGAGGACGACGGCTACGCACTCGAAGAGGTCCAGCGCATGTTCATGAAGCTGGCCTGACGATGGGTGCGCGCAGGATCGTGATCGTGGGTGGGGTCGCCGGTGGGATGTCCGCCGCCACGCGGCTACGGCGTCTCGACGAAGAGGCGTCGATCATCGTGCTCGAGCGCTCGGGGCACGTGTCCTACGCCAACTGCGGGCTGCCGTATTTCGTCGGGGGCGTGATCGAGGACGAGGACGACCTCCTGCTCCAGACACCCGAACGCCTTTTCGACCGGTTCCGCCTCGACGTCCGCGTCGGGTCGGAGGTCGTCGGTATCCATCCGGCGCACCACACGGTCGCGGTGCGGGCGACGGAAGGCGGCGCGACGACGGAGCTGCCCTACGACGCGCTGATCCTCAGCCCGGGCGCGGCACCAGTCAGACCCCCGCTGCCCGGATTCGACCGCGTGCGCGTGCTGCGCACCGTCGAGGACGCCGAGCTCCTGACGGACCAGGCGCCGCGAGCACCCGACAGACGGCGGTCGTGATCGGAGCCGGGTTCGTCGGCCTGGAGACCGCAGAGAACCTGGCCCACCGCGGCATCTCCACCACCGTCGTCGAGGCCGCCGACCAGGTGCTGACGCCGCTCGACCCCGAGATGGCCGTGCTCGTGGCGGCGGAGCTGGTGGCGCAGGGCGTGGCGGTCGAGACCGGAGTCGCGGTGGCCGAGGTAAGCGACCACGGCGTCGTGCTGGCCGACGGACGGGAGATCGCGGGCGACCTCGTGGTGGCCGCCATCGGAGTTCGCCCCGATATCAACCTGGCGCAGATGGCCGGGCTCACGCTCGGGCCAAACGGCGGCATCGCCGTCGACGCCGACGGCCGCACCAGCGTGGCAGACGTCTACGCCGTGGGCGACGCAGTCGAGAAGAGCGACTCGGTCGGTGGCGGGTCGTCGCTCATCGCCCTGGCCAACATCGCCAACCGGCAAGGACGCCGGGTGGCCGACACAATCTGCGGGCTGGCCGTCCGCCGGGCCTCGTCCCAGGGCACGGCCATCCTCAAGGTGTTCGGCGTGACGGCGGCCATGACCGGGTGGAGCGAGCGGAGGCTCCGGGCGGCGGGACGGCGGTACAGCGTGATCCACTCGCACCCGATGAGCCACGCCGGCTACTACCCGGGAGCCGAGCCGATGGCGCTCAAGCTACTCTTCGACCCCGACGACGGAGCCATCCTCGGCGCGCAGGCAGTCGGCGGTTCGGGTGTCGACAAGCGGATTGACGTCCTAGCGACGGCCATGACGGCAGGGCTGCCCGCCGATGCGTTGGCCGATTTGGAACTCGCGTACGCGCCGCCCTTCTCCTCGGCCAAGGACCCCGTCAACATGCTCGGCTACATGGCCGAGAACCTGATGTCGGGCGAGTGCGACAGCGTGGAGCCCGAAGAGCTCGTCGGCCTGGTCCAGGCCGGGTGGGCCCTGATCGACGTGCGGACGGCCGACGAGCACGCGGCTGAGGCAATTCCGGGGAGCCGCAACGTGCCGCTCGATGTGCTGCGGGAGTCGGTGGGCTCGCTCGGTCCCGGACCCTTCGTGGTGTACTGCGAGGTCGGCCAGCGCGGCCACACGGCGACGATGCTCCTGCACGAGCTGGGCTTTCCAGCGCGCAATCTGGACGGCGGGTATCGCACCTGGCGAGCGGCCGGCGCGGCGGCAGAGGGCGACGCCGGCCTCTTGAACCGGCCCGCGGTCCGGGTCTGACGCCTGCGGCTCAGGTCCCGGCCTGGGGCGGCGCCACCGCGGCCGGGTTGCCCACCAACTTGGCGGAGAACTTCACGGCCTTCACAGCACTCGTGGCAGCCGTCTGCAGGGTGGCACCGATGATGATCAGGATGATGCCCACCCAGAAGAGGTAGTGCCAGCCCAACATGAGGATGCCGAGCCGGCCGATTATGTAAGGCGGCGAGCACACGACCGCACCGACAGCACCACCGACCGCGGTGGCGGCGAGCTTGTCCCGGCGTGTTCTTCGACTTCTCAATCCCGACGATGCGAGCCGGAACGGCGACGTAGAGCACCATCATGAGGCCGACGACGATGCCCTGGCTGATCGCGAACGCCCAGTGGCCCCAACGGGTCACGATGAGGGAGGAGAAGGCGAGGGCGAAGCCGATGAGGAGGCCCCAGGGCAGGATCGTCCGGAGATGCTGGTTCGCCTGGCTGAATGCCGGCCGGATCTCGGGCTTGCCCGGCTTGGAGATCGCGAAAGCGAAGACGCCGTTGAGGTAGAAGCTGGCCGCCGTGATGGCCATCACGGCCAGCACGCACGGGATGAGGATGGGGCCCCGAAGGACGTGGAACTGCTTGCCGTGCATGAGGTGGATCTTGATGTCGAGCATCGCCGCCCAGATCCACATGGCGGGCACGATCTGCACCAGTGTCAGGCGCCAGTTGGTGACCAGCAGCTTCAGGCCCCCGAAGAGCATGAGGAAGGCACCCACGATGAGAGCCAGAGGGGCGAGCCAGCGACTGCGACTGCTCAGCTGGAGGACGGCCCGTTCCACGGCGGCGTCGTCGCTGCGGTTGATGGCGTCGACCAGGCGTGAGATGCCCGCTCCGATGCGTTCTCGCCGCGTGCCTGGAGCCGCAGTCTCAGGCGGCGAGTCAGACGGGGACGCGGCCGGACCAGACAACGCCGCGGCGTCGTCGCCGGTTGCGCTCCGATCCTCGTGGTCCACCGTCACTGGTCGTTCCTCGCCATCGCCGGCCCAGGTCTCAACCCTCATCATTGTCGTCCCGGGCGGGCCGCGGTGAAAGGGCCGAACGACACCGTCCTGCCCTACCCCGGTATTGCGTAGCCTCGCGCCCGGTTCGACGACGCCGTGGCGCGTCGGGGGAGGTGGGTGAGCGATGGCGACCGACGAAGGGATCCGGCTGGCGGACAACCCCGTGCCCATGGCCATGACGCACCTGGACGAGGCCGAGAGCAAGGCCAAGGGGAAGGAGTGCCGGTCCAAGGTGCCCCGGGACAGCCACGGCGACTTCGAGCCGGCGCCCGGCCGTCCCGATCCCGTCGCACTGCTGGAGCAGCAGGCCAGGACGCGGGTGCCGGACCTCGTCCCCATCCGCTACGGCCGGATGCTGGCGACCCCCTTCACCTTCTTCCGGGGAGCGGCGCTGATCATGGCGTCCGACCTCTCGACCACGCCCCGCTCCAGGCTCTCGGCCCAGATCTGCGGTGACGCCCACCTCTCCAACTTCGGCGTGTTCGGCTCACCCGAGCGCCAGCTCGTCTTCGATTGCAACGACTTCGACGAGACCCTTCCCGGTCCCTGGGAGTGGGACGTCAAGCGGCTCGCCGCGAGCATCGTCGTCGCCGGCCGTCACCTCGGCTTCGCCAAGAGCGTGCGGACGGAGGCGGTCGTCGGCCTGGGCCAGGTCTACCGGGAGGCGATGCGGCAGATGGCGGCCATGACGAACCTGGAGGTCTGGTACAGCCGGGTCGAGATCGAGGGCATGGTCGCCCTGCTGGAGCAGCGGGCGGCCGCGACCGGCTCCAAGGCCCAGGCGCGCATCGCGGCAACCGCCTCGAAAGTGACCACGAAGGCCCACACCAAGGACTCCATGAAGGCGCTCGACAAGCTGACCTACGTGGTCGACGGCGAGCGACGGATCATCAGCGATCCGCCGCTGATCGTGCCGGTCGAGGAGCTCTTCCCCGAGGCGCTGAGCGAGGCCACCGTCGAGCTCTTCCACGGCGTCATCCGCAAGTACCGCCAGAGCCTGCCGACCGACCGCCAGCACCTGCTCGGCCAGTACCGCTTCAGCCAGATGGCGCGCAAGGTGGTCGGCGTGGGCAGCGTGGGCACCCGGGTCTGGATCGTCCTGATGCACGGCCCCCGGCACGGGGACGTCCTCTTCCTGCAGGCGAAGGAGGCCGAGGCGTCGGTCCTGGAGCGCTTCACCAAGAAGAGCGCCTACTCCAACCACGGGGCCCGGGTGGTGGCCGGCCAGCGCTTGATGCAGGCCAGCAGCGACATCCTGCTGGGCTGGCACCGCACCGAGGGCATCGACGGCGTGCCCCGCGACTACTACATCCGACAGCTCCAGGACTGGAAGGGATCGGTCGACACCGACAACGCCATCCCGCAGGGCATGAAGCTCTACGGCGAGCTGTGCGCCCACACCCTGGCCCGCGCCCACGCCCGCTCGGGGGACCGGATCGCCATGGCCTCGTATCTCGGCGCCAACCCCACCTTCGAGAAGGCGCTGGCCCGCTTCGCCGAGGCCTATGCCGACCAGAACGAGCGGGACTATGAGGCCTTCGCCGCCGCCTGCCGGAGCGGCCGGCTGCACGCCGAGGAAGGGATCTGAGCCGAATTTCCGGGAGCCCGCCGCGTCGTCCCGGAGCGGACCGGGGCGGCGGCCACCCCCGGTTCCCATCATGCAGGAATCCTGTGGAGATCCCGCGGCCGATGGCCGGATTACGCCATTTGCCGCCTCGCAAGCGTCACGGAACGGCCTGTGCGATTATGACCTTTGACTCTGTCGCCCAGCCAGACGGACGTGGGAGGGTGGCGGGGTTGTAGGACACCTGGCGGAGCGCTGGGGCCATTGCACCTAACCGAACAAGGAGCGTCACATGCTTGCCGCGAGCTACCAGTACCCGATCCTCGACTTCTTCCTGACCATGCTGTACTTCTTCCTCTTCATCATCTGGATCTGGCTCCTGATCACGGTGTTCGTCGACATCTTCCGCAGCCATGACATGGGCGGCTTCGCCAAGGCCCTGTGGGTCATCTTCGTGATCGTCCTGCCCTTCCTGGGCGTCTTCGTGTACCTGATCGCCCGGGGCGGCAAGATGCACGAGCGGGCGGCGAAGCAGGCGGCCGAGCAGCAGAAGCAGTTCGACGCGTACGTCAAGGAGGCGGCCGGCACCGCCGACACGACGGCCGACCAGCTCGCC
The DNA here is from genome assembly GCA_963740535.1 of uncultured Acidimicrobiaceae bacterium. GTDB lineage: Bacteria > Actinomycetota > Acidimicrobiia > Acidimicrobiales > RAAP-2 > Bog-473. The sequence goes on along the minus strand of CAVUEI010000001.1, from coordinate 911,944 downwards.
AAGTTGGCCGACCTCAAGTCGCAGGGCGTGCTCACCGACGCCGAGTTCGACGCGCAGAAGTCGAAGATCCTGGCCAGCTGAGCCGCCTTCGGGCTTACGATTGAAGCCGCACCAGAACGAATCGACCGAACACAAGAGGAGTGGCCATGACCCTTGGACCCGTGAGTTACACGGTGATCGCTTTCCCGGGCAACAAGTTCAACGGGCACATCATCCCCGAGATCGAGAAGCTCGTGGTCAACGACGTGGTCAGGATCCTCGACCTGGTGTTCGTCATGAAGGACGAGAAGGGTGACACCGTCAGCCTCGAGTTCGACCAGATGGAAGAGCTGGCGGCCTTCGGCGACATCGACGGCGAGGTCGGCGGACTGGTCAACATGGAGGACCTCGAGCACGTGGCCTCCAACCTGCCGGAGGGCAACTCCGCCCTGATCCTCTTGTGGGAGGACCTGTGGGCGAAGCCGCTGGCCGAGGCCCTGCGCGACTCCGGTGGCGTGCTCGTCGACAGCGCCCGCATCCCGGCCGACCTCATGGAGGCCGCGTTCGCGGAGCTGGCCGAGGCCCTCAAGAGCTGAAAGTCGAAAAGACCGAAGAGAGAAGGAGCACGACATGCCGATGATGCGACGTCGTCCGGTGATGCGGACAGTGGCAAGGACCGCCGTGGTCGCCGGGACGGCGACCGTGGTGGCCGGCGGGGTCAGGGGACACCAGGAGAAGAAGGCCGCCGAGCAGCAGGCGGCGCAACAAGCTGCGGCCCCACCCCCGCAGGAGATGGCACCGGCACCGGCCGCCGCCGCGCCCGACTCCGACGAGTTGATCAACAAGCTCAAGGAGCTGGCCAACCTGAAGGACCAGGGCATCCTCACCGAGGCCGAGTTCAACGACCAGAAGGCCAAGATCCTCGCCGAAATGTCCTGACGCCGGGAGGCCTCCTCCGACCTCCCTCAATTGGGGTTGCCCCGATGGCGGAGGGTTGTTCCGGCCGAATTCGGGGTAGTGCACAAGGCGAGGGAGCTTGATGCACATGAACCGGCAGGAACTCTTCAGTTCAGCGAACAGGCGGGCTCGGCGGGCACGCAGGACCACGGGGAGGATCCTGGTCTCTGCCCTCGGCTTCGGAGTGGCGTACTACTTCGACCCGGAGAGCGGTGGAGCGAGGCGCATGCGGCTGCAGCAATCGCTGCGGCGGACAGCCCGCACCATCGACTCGAGGTTGACGTCCGAAGTCGAGGACCCGCCACCGGTCTTCGACCCGATGCTGCGGGGTTTCCGTCTCCCCGAATCCGGGTCTCGCCCGCCCGAGCGCGTCACGTCGGCGGCCCGTTAACTCTGCTCCCGTCCCTCCGGACGGCCCAGGTCAGGCTGCCTCTTTCCGCCCGTTCGGGCTCGTCAGCCCGGATGACCCGAGTCCACGATCCGAGGTCGTGCCGGTAACGTAAACCGGATGCGCCCGGACGACGACACCGGTCTCGGGGGCGATTCCAGCGGGCTGGACCGCACCGGCCTGCGTGACCCTGACTACCCGGGCGCCCCTGACCACCCGGGTCCCGGAGTGAGCGTGGCAGAGGCGCCCCCCGCCCCGATGGCGGCACCGGCGGCCGCGGTGGAGGAAGTGCCGCCTTCCCGTTCCCGCTGGTGGTGGGTGCCGGGAGCCATCACGGTGATCACGATCGCCAGCGTCATCGTGGTGACCCTGTCGCAGCTGCATCCCGGCATGCTGTTGACGAACACCACGACCACCGGCGGTGACACGGGCGCCCACATCGCGATGCCCAAGTACCTCGAGACGCTGCTGAGCCACGGCCACCTCACGGGCTGGGATCCCGGATGGTACGACGGCTTCCCCCTCTACACCTTCTACTTCACGATCCCGGACCTCTTCATCGCCATCGGCGGCTGGGTCATCCCCTACGACGTCGCGTTCAAGCTGGGGACGATCCTCGGTTCGGTGCTGCTCCCCGTCTGTGCCTGGGCCTGCGGCCGCTTCTTCCGCCTGCGGCCCCCGATCCCGACGATCCTGGCGGCGGCCACGCTGCCGTTCCTCTTCGAGTACACGTTCACCATTTACGGCGGCAACCTCTTCTCGACGCTGGCCGGCGAGTACTCGTTCTCCTTCAGCCTCTCCATGGCCGTGCTGTTCCTGGGGCTGTTCGCCTGCGCGGTGCGCGAGGGCAAGTACCGGGGATGGACGGCGGTCGTGCTCGCCGCCTGCGTCCTGTCACACATCGTGCCGGCCATGTACGCACTGGCGGGCGCTGTCCTCCTCACGGTCATCGAGCTGCTGCCCGCCCGCTGGGGCATCGCCGATTCGAGCCTGCGGCTGTGGCGCAACAGCGAACCGGTGGAGCTCGTCCCGCGGCGGCGCACGCTGTGGTGGGCCGGCTCCACGGTCGGCATCGGCCTGCTCCTCTCGGCCTGGTGGCTGGTGCCCTTCGGGCTGGAGCACGCGTACACGACGTCCATGGGCTACACCAACGTGGAGGGGTGGGCGCTGTACTTCCGTGAGGCGGATGCCTGGGCGCTCATCGTGGCCGGGATCGGCGTGATCATGGCCATCCTCGTGCGCAGCCGGTTCGGCATCACCGTCACCGTGTTGGGCGTCGCGTCGGCACTGGCCACCGCGCTCGACCCCCAGGGCAGCCTCTACAACGTGCGGCTGCTGCCGCTCTGGTTCATCTCCGTCTACCTGATGGCGGCCTGGACCTTCGGGACGGCCTGCATTCTCGTCGCCCAGGCGTGGCGGCGGTCCCAAGCCCGACGGTGGGACGCCTACGAGCGGGCGCCGTGGGCCATCGACCCACCGCGGCACGGGCTGTGGGAGGAGCCACGGGCCTCCGCCGGGTTCGGGCCCGGCGCGGCCCCGAAGGCGACACCGGAGCGCATCCGTTCCCCGTACTGGGCCCCCGCGGCGGTCGGCGGTGCCGTGCTCGGGCTGCTCGTGGTGATGGCGATCGTCACGCCGCCCTTCGTCTTCCAGCCGTCGTCGCTGGTGCACACGGGACCGAACGAGGTCACGAACTGGTCCAACCTCAACTACCAGGGGTACGAGGGCCAGCCGTCCTATCCGGAGTACCGCTCCGTGATCACGACCATGGAGGCGGTCAGCAAGCGGTACGGCTGCGGGCGCGCCATGTGGGAGTACAGCGCGAGCGAGAACCGGTTCGGCACGCCCGAGTCGCTGATGCTCCTGCCCTATTGGACGAGCGGTTGCATCGACTCGATGGAGGGACTGCTCTTCGAGTCGTCGACGACGACGCCCGTACCACTTCATCGACCAGGCCGAGCTGTCCGCAGCACCTTCCGATCCGGAGGTCGACCTTCCCTACGGACCACTCGACGTGACCCTCGGCGTGCAGCACCTGCAGCTGCTCGGGGTGAAGTACTTCATGGCCGAGACCGCGCAGGTGGAGCAGGAGGCGAACGCCGACCCTGCCCTGAAGCTGGTCGCCAAGTCGGGCCCGTGGAAGTCGGCCGACAGCGGAGCCCTCACCAGCACGACGTGGGACATCTACGTCGTCAAGGATTCCCCCCTCGTCACGCCGCTGCGCAACGAACCCGTCGTCCTCTCCGGCGTCACGCCGGCGCCGTCCAGCTGGCTCGCACCGTCGCTGGCCTGGTACACCCACCCGGAGCGCTGGAACGTGGAGCTCGCCCAGAGCGGTCCCTCCTCGTGGGCCCGCACCTCGGTGGGCGACATCAACCCGCCCGTCAAGCACGTCGCCACGACCCGAGTGACCGCGGTCTCCCAGACGGACTCCTCCATCAGCTTCCACGTCTCGAAGGTGGGCACACCCGTCCTGGTCAAGGTGTCGTACTTCCCCAACTGGCACGCCAACGGCGCCGACGGACCCTGGCGGGTCACACCCAACCTGATGGTCGTGGTGCCGACCTCGTCACGACGTGACGCTGAACTACGGGAGCTCCGCGTCAGGAAACCTGGGACTGCTGGCCACCCTGATCGGGCTGGTGGCGTTGGTCGTGATGTTCGTGGTGCCGGCGGTCCGGCGAAGGAGGGTCAGGCCGGGGGTGTGACCTTGACGCCGTTCATTGGCAACGGCCATGCGAGTCCGACGCGCCGCTGACCTGGCCCGCCGGTCGTCGTCCGGACTCCATAGGACAAACTGACGAAAATTGTCTAATGTGTTCTGTCATGGGCGTATCACTCCAGTCGGGGCTGGAGGAGGCCGTCGCCCGACCTGACGGCGGGCGCCGCTTCGAACGGCCCTTCAACGCCACCGAGGACCGGATCCTCAAGGCCGCTCTCGACCTCATCGGTCGGCGCGGTGTCCGGCGGCTCGGAATGCAGGAGATCGCGGACGCAGCCGGCGTGTCGCGGGGCACCCTCTACCGCTACTTCCCGAGCAAGGACCATGTCCTCATGGGCGCCGCCGACTACGACGAGCGTCGCTTCAGCGTCGGACTGGACGCGGTACTGGCGCTTGCCTCGTCGCCGGAAGAACGGATCGGCGCGTTCATGGCCTACGCATTCGAGTTCATCCGGACACACCCGTGCCGGCCTCTCTTCGAGTCTGAGTCCGGCTTCGTCATGAGCTACCTCCTCGACCACCTGCCATCCCTCCGGGCGGAGCTCGTGCTGCGCCTCGGCGATGCCCTGGACGCGGTCCCCGCGGTGGCGGCCGGCGCGCTCGACCGCGAGCAGCTGGTCGACGTGATCGTCCGCCTCTTCGTCGCGAGCTGGATCATCCCCGAGTCCGACGACGCCCGGCTCGTCCAGTCCGTCAATCGCATCTTGCAGATCACGTCCGAGAACCACAGCGCGCCCAGGTGACATATGGAGAGTGACATGGAAACTGAGACTGAGACCGAGACCGACTCGTCCGCCGCTGACGACAACCCGTTCTCCGCTATGGATCCGGAGATGGCGGCGAACCCCCAGCCGGTCTTCAAGCTGCTGCGCGACGACACGCCCGTGATGGCCATCGACCTGCCAACGGGCCGCGGCGTGCTGCTGACGCGCAAGGAGGAGATCGACCAGGCCCTGCGCCACCCAGAGATCTTCTCCTCCAACATGGATGCCGTGGACCTCAAGAACAAGCGGCCCATGATCCCGCTGCAGATCGATCCACCGGAGCACAAGAAGTTCCGCAAGCTGCTCGACCCGCTCTTCTCCCCGCACAAGATGGCGCCGATGGACGACGAGGTGTCGGCGCTGGTCAACCAGCTCATTGACGGCTTCATCGACCGGGGCGAGGTGGACTTCGCCAAGGAGTTCTCCGTTCCCTTCCCGTCCCAGGTGTTCCTGACGCTGTTGGGTCTCCCGCTCGACGAGCTCGACCGGTTCCTCACCATGAAGGACGGGATCATCCGCCCCGACCACGTGACGGGAAAGCGGTATGGCTCTCAAGAGGCTCGCGACTACCAGCAGAAGACGGCCGATTCCGTCTACGACTACTTCAACGAGATCCTCGACGAGCGCGAGGTGGAACGGCGCAGCGACCTGCTGTCGCACTTCCTCGATGCGGAGGTCGAGGGTGACCGTCTCAGCCGCGAGGACATCCTTGACATCTGCTTCCTCTTCCTGATTGCCGGGCTCGACACTGTGACCGCCACCCTGGACTGCATGTTCTCTTTCCTGGCCCAGCATCCCGAGCAGCGGCGCCAGCTCGTCGAGGACCCCGGACTGATCCCCAACGCCATCGAGGAGCTTCTGCGCTGGGAGACGCCCGTCATGGGCGTGGCCCGGGTCGCGGTAGAGGACACAGAGCTGGCAGGGTGTCCGGTGCATGCAGGAGACCAGATCATGATCATGATCGGTTCGGCCAACACCGACGAGGCGGAATTCCCCGACGCCGACGAGGTCCGGTTCGACCGCGAAGTGAACCGTCACATCGCCTTTGGCGGCGGCATTCACCGCTGCCTGGGTTCGAACCTCGCCCGGCTCGAGCTCCGGGTCGCGCTGCGGGAGTGGCACAAGCGGATACCCGATTACGAGGTTGCCCCCGATCACACGTTGGTCTACACGGCGGGCATCCGCTCCATTGAGCACTTCCCGATGCGGTTCACCGCATCGGCGTAGCAGCCGGCTCGGAGCTACGCCGACCGCCGTTGGCGACATGCTCTGTCCAGCGTCCGTCGTGCCAGTAGCGCTGCTCGTGTCGCCCCGACGGGTCGGCGTACCACCCGGAGGGCGGGGCATCGACGCCGCCCGCCACGGTGGGAGTTGACCCGTGCTGCATGCGGGCCGATCGGCTCAGCTCCGACAGTTCGTCGACGAGACGGTCCGCCTCCGCCACCTCCCGGTCCCTGAACTCGGCCCTCCTGCGCCTCCCGGCCACGTCGACGTGGACCGTGGCCAGGCCGAGTGGCCGCTGGAGCGGGCCCTGCACGCGGCGGATGCTCTGTGACTTCTCCAGGGGGACCCACGTCGTCGCCCGATTGATCCTGCCGGTCACGCACACCGCGTGGGTGCCGTCGTACCCGGCGGAGAGAAAATGGAAGCTCAGTGGCGCCTTCCACCGGGCGCGGCGCGGCGGCGGTGTCCGGACCGGGTCCGGTGCGCCGAGGAGGCGGGCCAGCAAGTGCCAGGAGTCCTGTTGGGAACCTACCGGCAGCAGGGCCTTACGCACCACGCTGGTGCCCTCGCCGCGCTGGTTGCGTGCTGTGGCGCCGGCGACGTCCACCTCCAGACGGCACCAGCCAAAGGGCCGCCACAAGAGCGGTTCCACCTGGCGGACCGCCTGGATCCGGCCGTAGGGGACGGTCTCGGAGATCGTCTGGAGGAGACCGCGCCGGATGCGCACTCCTTCGGGTCCTTCGACGGCGACGAAGGCGTACTGCCCAGAGAGCCGCCGCCACACGATGCCAGCGAAGCTGAACAGGTACACGGCGAGGAACCCGGCCACTGTCTTCGCGGTCCGAGGTTCCAGCTCGTCCAGTACAGCGAGCGTCGCGACGGTGCTCACCAGGACGATGGTCACCATCGAGAGCAGGACCGAGCCGACGAGCCGACCCGTCGTCACGGTCGCCATCGGCAGGCCTGTGTTGCTCGACACCACGACGTCGTCCTGGCGGTGGCGGGCGAGCAGGAGTAGCCGCAGCTCAGCGGCCTCGGTCGCGCCGAGGTACGCCAGCTTGCCGTCGGTGGATCCGGAGCCGGCCAGCCGGACGCGCAGCTCGGACACACCGAGCATGCGGGCAAGGAGCGGGCGCACGATGTCGACGGCCTGGATCCTGTTCAGCGGGAGTCGGCGCGAGTCCTTCCGGATGAGACCCGTCTCGATCCGCAGCGTCTCGCCCTCGAATCGCCAGCGGGTGACCATCCAGTGGATGTAGCCGTAGAGGCCCGAGAGAAGCGTGATCACGATCAGGTAGTCGGTCTCCGCCGTGCCGTTCTCCGCCTTGGAGTGGACTGTGGAGACGACGGCCAACAGGAGAAGGGCGGGCACGAGCCGGCCGACGCGGGCGACCGGCGACAAGGGATGGAGACGGCGCCATTCCTCACCGGGAAACACCCGCTCTGGCGAATCCGCCGTCACATTCCCGCCGCCATCGACTCGCCCAGCTCCGTGAGGCGGTCCCGCAGCCGGGCCGCCTCGGCCGTCTCGAGCCCGGGGATGCGCGCGTCGCTGGCCGCGGCGGCAGTGTGCAGCTTGACGGTCGAAAGATGGAAGAGTCGCTCAATGGGTCCGGCGGTCACCTCGACGAATTGCATCCTCCCGTAGGGAACGACCGACAAGCGCTGGACCATGACGCCGCGGGCGACGATCAGGTCCTCGTGGCGTTCCTGGTAGCGCCATGCCCCGTAGCGGCGGCGCACGAACCACGAGAGCGTGCCGCCGAGGAGCAGCACGGCGGCGAGGGCGATCGCGCCGGCGAGCGGGCCCAGTGCGGCGAGGAAGATGAGGCCGAAGATCGCGCAACCGACCGCGGTGAAGCTCACCAGCTCGGCCCGGCGCATCCGCCACAGGCCGGGCGAGGGGCGGAGCCAATCGTCTTCGTCGGCCGCGGTCATGGCCACGACGTTATGGCGGGAATAGCCGCCTAGGGTGGCAATTGTGGCTGCGTTGCGTGGTGCGGAGACAAGGCGGCTCGCCATGGCCCTCGAGCCCGTGGCCGGCCAGGTGTACTTCTCGCCCGAGTGCCACGCGGCCTACGCCGGGCTCGGGTTCTCGCCCAGCCCCGGCACGCTGGGCGGCAAGGTGCAGCTGCCGGACGGTCCGGCCTACTTCACGAGCCGCGGCTCGTTGCTCGGCCAGGTGCCCGGTGAAGTGGTGGCTGCCGCGTTCGCAGTATTCAACCCCGAGGCGGTCGTGCCCTCGGTCGAGTCCGGGTGGGCCAGAGTCGACGCCCCCACCATCTGCACCGCCCGCACTCAAGGCGCGGTGGCCCAGCTCGAGCGCGTCATCGGAGCCGAGCCGGAGGGGCTCGGGCGGGTCACCGGGCTGCTGGCCGACGCCGTGGAGCCACTGCGACCGGAGGGCAAGCCACTCTTCGCCGGGCTCCTCAGCCTCGGGTTGCCGGGTGACCCCATGGGCGACATGTGGCGCCTCGCCGACATGCTCCGCGAGTACCGGGGCGACGCCCACACGGCGGCGTGGACCTCGGCCGGTCTCGACGCCACGGAGATCGGGCTACTGACCGAGCTGTACTGGGGCCTGCCCATGCGGAGTTACGTCCGCACCCGCGCCTGGACGGACCGCCAGCTCGACGAGGCGGAGGCGCGCCTGGTCGAGCGCGGCCTCGTCGCCGACGGGGCGCTCACGGGCCCCGGCCGGGCGCTGCGGGAGTCGGTCGAGGTCGCGACCGACGCCCAGTGTGGGGTGATGGTCGACGCGCTCGGCGACCGGTTCGACGAGTCTGCTCGACGCGCTGAAGCCGTGGGGACGCGCCCTGCCGCGATGCCGGCAGCTACCCGCCGCAGGGACCGCACGACCTGGCACCCGTGCGCTGACGCCGTCGGTCAGGCGAGCGACGACCGATGACTCAATAGAGCGGCGACCACTCCGCGCTGCGCAGGATCCGGCTCTCCCAGCGGTCCCGCACGGCCAGGGCGTCGTGCATCCAGGTCCCCGGCGCCGTGGCCGAGGCGGGCAGGTCGTTGGCCAGCAGGTAGAGCAGCGCCTTGTGATTGGTCACCCGCTGCCAGAGGATCACCTCGTTGGTGCGGTGGGACCCGTAGACGGGCTGGAAGGCGGCTTCGAGCTCAATGATGCCCTGCCCCTTCTCCTTCGAGGTGATCAGCGTCTCGTCGTAGAGGGTTCCCGCCTTGCCCAGGTAGGCGTCGAGCCCGCCGGGGTAGGGCCAGGCCGTGTCCTCCATGAACAGGCTCAGGCCGTGGGAGGCCCCCGAGGTCGGGACGGTCGCCAAGTCGATCTGCTGCAGGGGTGACCACGAGACCGGGGTGAGGATCTTCGCCTCGCAGGCGTGGCGCATGGCATCGACCCTCGACGACCACTCCGCCAGGTCGCCCCGCCGCACACGTTCGGCCATCTCGGCCCACGCCGCCGCGTCCCGGCAGCCGGTGATGGTGACCACGGTGTAGGCGGGGCCGCTCCCGTGGGCGATCCGCAGGAACCACAGCAAGCGGCTGCCGTCCGTCGTGGCCAGTGCGGGCACCAGCTCGTCGCGGTAGGCCGCATCGAAGGCTTCTTCCTGGGCCCCGGCGACCCGGTGCACTTCATGGAGCAGCAGCACGGTGTTCCCCCTGTCGTCTTTCTCTCGTGGTTGGTGGCGATGGTCTCTAGCGGGTGGTGGCGATGCCCCCGTCGACGGGGATGATCGCGCCGGTCAGGTAGGCGCCCGCCCTCGATGCCAGGAAGATGGCCGTGCCGGCCATGTCGTCGGGACGGCCGATCCGCTTCAACGGTGCGCCCGCCTCAATCTGGGACCTGAAGGCGTCGAGCGTGGCGGCCATCATCTTGGACTCGAACGGGCCCGGTGCGATGGCGTTGACGGTGATGGTGGGAGCGAGGCGCTTGGCCAGGTGGCGGGTCAGCTGGTGCACCGCCGCCTTGGACGCTGAGTACGAGTAGGTCTCCAGCGCGGGGACCCCGATCCCGTCGATCGACCCGATGTTGATGACGCGTGCGGGCTCCTCCTGGGTCCCCGCCTTCTCCAGCAGCGGCACGAGGAACTTCGTCACGTGGAAGACGCCCTTGACGTTCAGCGCCAGCACGCGCTCGAAGGCCGCCTCGTCGAAGTCGGCCAGTGGCGCGCCCCAGGTGGCGCCCGCGTTGTTGACCAGGATGTCGAGTGAGTCCACCCGTGCCGCCATCTCGTCGGCCAGACGCCGGCACTCGTCCTCGCGGGACAGGTCCGCCGGGATGGCGTCGCAGGTGCCCTTCTGCGACAGCTCCGCCGCCACCTCGGCGCACACGTCCGCCTTGCGCGACGAGATGGTGACCGACGCCCCCGCCTCGACGAAACCCTCGGCGATCATCTTGCCGATACCTCGGCTGCCCCCGGTGACGAGTGCGGTCTTGCCCGCGATGCTGAAGAGGTCCGCTGCGCTCATGCGGCCATTGTGGCCCATCTCCGCGTTCGGGGCACCTCAGAACGCGCCGGCCGGGCTCCGGGCCGACAGCGTGATGAAGTCGCGGGCCCAGGCGGGATTGAAGAAGGTGGACGGGCCCTGCACGCTGCTCGGCTGCAGGCCAGCCCCGTTCGAGGGGGCCGCCGCGCCGTCGGGAAGCGGCGGGTCGTAGGTGACGAAGACGGGCCAGTTCGGGTTGATGTCGAGCTCCATCCCGCGGACGACACCCGCGCGGACCAGGAGCTGGGCCAGCTGGAGCGGAGCGAGGTCCGGCCCCGCGGCGTACACGAGTGCGCCGTCGGCGGTGACGCCCGCACCCGACCGCCACTGGTTCTCAATGCCCGGGACCGTCGAGGCGCACGAGGTGGCTCCGCACGTGTTGCCCCAGGCCTGCCAGTCGGAGCTCATCGCCAGCGCGCTGGGTTGGCCGCCGGCGACGAGCGGGACGAGGTTCTGGCGGACGGCCACGACGTCGGGCGTCATGGAGACGTCGCTGTCCCACGCCCCGACGGTCACCGACCCGTCGGCGCGGATCACGAGCGAGGCCGATCCGGCGACGAGCGGGACGATGACGCGGCCCTCCGTGTAGTAGCCGCCGCCCGCCGCGTTCATGAGGAAGCCGCCGTTGAAGGCGGCCACCAGCGTCGCCGCCTGCGCCGCCGCGACCGGCGCCGTCAACAGGTACGGGCCTCCGCCCGGGCTCTTGGAGCCCGAGTAGAGCCGCGCCCCGAGGAGGCGGGTGTCCATCCACGCAATGCCGGCCGGCTGGGCGCCGCCCGGAGGCAACAGCGTGGTCTCGTAGACGGCGCGGACGCCGCCCACCGGTCGTCCTGCCGGGGCCCAGGTGCCCTCGTTAGTCGGCCCGGGTGCGAAGGGTGCCAGCGCCGCGGGGCTCGGCAGGGGCTGCAGCGCCGGAGGGCTCGTCGTGGTGGTCGACGTGGCCGGAGGCCGGGTCGTCGTCGTCGTCGCCGCCGGTCGTGGGCGCGACGTCGACGAGGTGGACCGGCGCGCCGCGCCCCCGCCGCATGCCGCGGCGAGCACGACCAGGCAGAGCAAGGGGGCGAGGACCGCCGCCTTCCTGTCGCGGGGCCGGTCCCCGCCGGGTGGCACGGGTGGGCGACCGCTCCCCGGCGCCGTTACGGCGCCGCCAGCGAGACTGCGCTGCGCACCATGACGCCGGCCCCCACGCGCAGCGAGGCGTCCTCCACCGAGAAGGTCGGACTGTGGTGCATGCCGCTCGAGCCGTCGGCCGCGCCGCCGCCGACGAAGAAGTAGCACCCCGGCAGGTGGCGCAGGAACTCGCTCACGTCGTCGCTGGGCGCGACGGGGGGCATGCGGAGGACCTTGTCCGGGCCGATCATGGCGCTGGCCTCCGCCTCCACGACCGCGGTGGCCCCGGCGTCGTTCACCACGGCCGGCGTGTGCTCGGGCACCTCCAGCTCCACGTGGACGCCCTGGTCCTCGCCCACCCGGTCGCACAGGTCTTGCAGGCGGGCCAGGGCATCGTGGTGCTGGGACTCGGTGAAGGTGCGCAGGGTGCCCGTGACCCGGGCCGAGGTCGGCACCACGTTGACCGCGGTGCCGGCGTGGATCGTGCCGGCGCTGCACACGCAGTCGGTCTCCTCGTAGCGCAGCCCGCTGGCCACCTCACCGAGCCGGCGGACGAGCTCGGCCGTGGCCCGGATGACGTCGCCCTCGGCCGAGGGCATGGCCCCGTGGCCGCCCGGCCCGCTCAGTGTGATGCGTAGAGAATTCGCCTCCGACATGGCGATGCCGGACCGCACGCCGACGAAGCCCGACGGCGCCTGTGACGTGACGTGGAACCCGACGAGGCGCGAGCCCTCCATGGTGGTCAGGGCCCCCCGCTCCAGCATGGCCTTGGCCCCGCACAGCGCCTCCTCGGCGGGCTGGAAGAGGAAGACGTAGCGGCCCGGCAGGTCTTCGCGCCGCGCCGCCAGCAGCGAGGCCGCGCCCAGCAGCGAGGCCACGTGGACGTCGTGCCCGCACGCGTGCATGACGCCCTCGACCTCCGAGTGGACGGCTCGTGCCTCGTCCTCCTGGACGGGCAGCGCGTCGATGTCGCCCCGCAGCACGACGCTGCGCCCCGGTCGGCCGCCCGCCAGGGCGAAGATGCCCCCGGTCTCCGTCGTGCGCAGCGACTCCTCAATTCCGAGCGACGCCATGTGGTCGCGGATCAGCGCAGTCGTCTCGTGCTCGGCGAAGGCCAGCTCGGGCCGGCGATGCAGGGTGCGCCGCATGTCGACCATGTCGTCGAAGACGGCGTCGGCGGGGGCCGGCCCGAACAGATCGCTCACGTCAGCCACGCTGCCTCGATGCAAGAGGCCGTTTAGAGTTCCGGGACACATGCCCCCGAGGGCCGCTCACGTCACACCCCTGGCACGCCCGCGCACTCAGCGCCCCAGGAGGTCCCGCGCGATGTGTGTCACCTGGATCTCGTCCGTGCCGGCGTAGATCTGGAAGACCTTGGCGTCGCGGGCCAGCTGCTCCACCCTGAACTCGGACATGTAGCCGTTGCCCCCGAAGAGCTGCACCGCCTCCATGGCCACCTCGGAAGCGGCCTGGGCGGAGTAGAGCTTCATGGCCGAGGCCTCGGCCAGGGTCAGGCTCTTGCCGGCGGCGCTCATCTCGATGTGCCGGAACACCAGGTTCTCCACGTTGAGGCGGGCGATCTCCATGCGGGCCAGCTTCAGCTGGATGAGCTGGAACTCGGCGATGGGGCGCTCCCACAGGAGCCGGTCCTTGGCGTACTGCACCGAGAGCTTGAGGCACTCCTCAATGAGCCCGAGGGACATGGCGGCCACGCCGGCCCGCTCGGTGACGAAGTTGCCTTTGGCGCTCTCGCGGCCCTCGCTGCCGCCCGGTGTCCCCTCCGTCTCTCCGAGTAGCCGGTCCTTGCCCACCCGCACGTCGCTCAGGAACAGCTCGCCGGTGGGCGACGAGTGCAGGCCCATCTTGCGGAAGGGCTTGGACTGCTCCAGCCCCGGCATGCCCCGGTCGAGAATGAACGTCAGCACCGGGCGCTGGCGCAGCGGCGTGTCGCTTCCGTCGTCGAGCTTGGCGTAGAAGACGATGGTGTCCGCGTAGGGGCCGTTCGTGATGAAGGTCTTGTTGCCGTTGAGCACGTACTCGTCGCCGTCGCGCGCCGCCGTCGACTTCATGCCGCCTAACGCGTCGGAGCCGGAGTCTGGCTCGGTGATGGCCCAGGCGCCGACCTTGTCCATCGTCATCAGGTCGAGGCCCCAGCGTTCCATCTGGGCCGGGGTGCCGCTCTTCATGATGGTGCCCCCGGCCAGGCCGGTGCTCACCCCGAGCGCGGTCACGATCCCCGGGCAGTAGTGGCACAGCTCGATGATCGGGATCATGGTCATGGCCGCCCCGCCACCGCCGCCCCCGCCGCCCTCACCCCTCTCCGGGGCCGCCCCCGGATTCGCCTTGCGCTCGATCGCCTTCTTGGCCGATTCCCGCGCCATGACGTCGAGCCCGAAGGTCCGGTACAGCTTGCGGATCACCTCGTAGGGAGGTGTGTCGCCGTGCTCGAGCTCCTCGACGTTGGGCTTGATCTCTTCTTCGACGAAGCGGCGCACCGCGTCGCGGATCGCCAACTGCTCCTCGGACCACTCGTACATGGCGTGCCTCCCTGCGGCCCCGTCGGGGCCCCCGCAGGGTGGACCCTACAGGCCCGCCTCAGGCCTCGGCGATCCGCTTCAGGGTGTTGACGTCGGTGTGGACGACCTGCTCGGGCATCCGGGCGTGGTGGATCACGGTCGTCTCCGAGTAGGAGAACTCGCCGTCGACGCTGGTGTCGATCGTCACCTCGTAGCGGACCGATTGCGCGTTCTTGTCCAGCCAGTTGTTGGCGAGGATGCCGTAGGTCTGGCTGCCCACGCTGGCGTGCAGGGTGAATTTCGTCTCGTCGGCCCCGACCGTGGCGCCGGCGACGACGGCCGAGCCACGCGGGATGATGAAGCAGCGGACCACCTCGCTGTCGCGGGCGTCCCACAGCCAGTACCCGACCTCGGTGTGGAAGGGGTTCTCCTCCGTCCCCCGCCAGGCCGCCATCCGGTAGTCCAGGCCGTAGAGCACCTGGCTCCCGTTCTCGACGGGGCCGAAGGGCTTGAAGTCGATGTGCTCGCGGTAGGGGGTGAGGCCGACCGTCGCCGTCTCGTTGGCGTAGGCGACGTCCTCGCCCTTCTCGCCCTCCCAGATCCCGGCCAGTCGGGCCAGCGGCCCCCATTCAGGTCCTGCGCTCAATCGTCCGTCCCTTCTCGTCCGACGCTCTCGTCGGCGCCACCTTAGGTGGTCGGCAGGTTGTCCATCCCGGGCCCGACGTCGGGACCCGGATCGATGGGCCCGGGGACGGGAGCCCGGGTGGGGTCGTTGCGGAACCGGCCGAAGATACGTCGCTGCGTGCCGCGGGCGCTCTCGGAGTGGCGCTGGGTCCGCGCCACGATGATGCGGCTGGAGACCAGCAGGAGGAGCACGATCACCACCAGGATCAGCGCTGCGTCGTAGGCCAGGTAGTGCTTCTGGACGGAGGGGTCGTTGTAGAACGTGAAGACCACATAGGTGAGGTAGGGGAACTGCGCGCCCTGTCCGGTCAGGGCGTGGGGCAGGGTGTTGGAGAACCCGGCCGTGTAGAGCAGTGGCGCCGTCTCGCCGCACGCGATGGCCAAGGCGAGGAGCAGGCCGGTCACGATGCCCGGCAGTGCGCTCTTCAGGACCACCTTGCGCAGGGCGTAGCCGCCTGACATGCCGAGGGCCTCCGCACCCTCGCGATAGCCCGTGGGCACCTGGCGCAACGAGTTCTCCGTCGTCTTGGCGATGTAGGGGACGACCATGATGGAGAGGATGATCACGGCGGGCGCGAACGAGAGGCTCCAGCCGAGGCCGACCACCAGGGCGATGAAGCCGACGTAGCCCAGCACAATGGAGGGGAAGCCCGACAGGACGTCCGAGGCCGTCCGCAGTGGCCCGCCCAGCCGCCCGCTCAGCTTGCCCCGTCGCGTGAACTCGGCCAGGTGGATGCCCGCCATCACCCCCACCGTCCCGGCCACCAGGAAGACGGCCACCATGAGGAGGAGCGTTCCGAGGATCTGGTCGCGCAGGCCGCCGCCGGTCGGCGTGAGCGGGGTCCACAGGACGCTCCACTGCCAGTGCGGCCACGCCCGCGCCACCACGCCGAGGAGCAGCCAGGCGGCCGGCGCCATGATGAGGATGAGCGCGAGGTAGGTCAGGGCGCGCCAGGTCTGGGTGGCGACGCGGCGGCGCCTCGTCGACGGGGCGGCGGCGAGCGAAGTCATCAGGCCCCGCCGACGGGGGCGGTCACCCGCCCGGTCCTGTTCACGATGAGCCGCGCCACCAGGTTGACCGCGCACCGAGATGACGGCGAGGACGAGGGCCAGCTCGGCCAGGGTGGCCACGTAGAACCCGGTCCCGTCGGCCTGGGCCCCGTCGAGCTGGGTCAGGATCGTGGCGGCCACCGTCGTCATGGGCTGGTAGATGGTCTTGGGGATCTGCAGGATGGCGCCCGCCGATCATCACCACGGCGATCGTCTCGCCCAGGGCCCGTCCGAGCCCGAGCACCGTGGCGCCGATGATGCCCGAGCGCACCCACGGCAGCGTGACCCGGTTGGCCACCTCCCAGTCGGTCATGCCGAGGGCGGATGCCCCCTCCTTAGGGAGCGGGGGCACCTGGGAGAACAGGTCGCGTGTCGTCGAGGCGATGATCGGGACGATCATGAGCGCGAGCACGATGCCGGCCGTCATGAGGCCCTCGCCGCCGCCGTGCGGGTTCCCGAAGTAGCGCAACACCGGGACGTCGGGCATGGCGTTGGCGATGGGCGTATAGACGTAGTGGGCGAGCCAGGGGCCGAAGGTCAGGATGCCCCAGAGCCCGATGACCACGCTCGGGATGCCGGCCAGGATCTCGACCGTGAAGCCCAGCGGCCGCGAGATCCAGGTCGGCATGCGCTCGGTGAGGGCGAAGGCCGCCCCGATCGACAGCGGCACCGCGATGACGATGGCGATGATGGACGAGGCCAGCGTGCCCCAGATGATCGCCCAGGCGCCGAACTTGGCCCCTTGCAGGTGCTGCACGCCATTGGTGGTGACGGGCGCCGCATAGGCACCGGCGCCGTCGGTGAAGGTCCGGCCGTAGAAGAAGTACCACCCGTTGAGCCGCACCGCCGGCCAGGCCTTGAAGGCCAACACTGTGACCGCGAAGACCAGCGCGGCCAGGGGCAGCAGCACCGCCACCCAACCCACGGTCCGCCAGCCGGTCTCCTCGTGACGGCGGAAGCCGTCAGCGGCGCGCCGGTGCCAGGGCGGCTTGCGCAGTGCCGTCGGGTTCGGCGTGGCGGGGATGGTCCCCGCCACGCCGCCGACGGTGGCCACTACTTGATGCCCAGGATCTGCTTCACCGACTGCGCCACGACCTTGGCCGGGAGTGGCTGGAAGGCGACCTGCGAGAGGTACGACGACGCCGAGCCCTGCTTCGGGTTGATGGCCCACTCCAGCGTGGAGCGGATGTTCTTGGCGGTCGAGGAGGACTGCTGGTCGGTCGACACGATGGCGTACTCGTAGTTGATGATCGGGTAGCCACCCTTGGCCGGGCCGTAGATCATCGAGATCGTGCCGTTGGCCGGCGTCGTCTTGACGAAGTACGCCGCTTCAGCCTGGATCGCCGCGGCGTTGGGCAGGACGAACTGACCCTTGGCGTTTTGCAGCTCGGCGTAGTTGAGCGCGGCCTGCAGGGCCTGCGTCTGGTAGCTGATGCCGATGTAGGCGACACAACCCGGCGTGGCCTTGCAGCCCGACACCATGCCCGAGTTCCCCGTTTCACCGAGCGCGCCCGGCGCCGCCGGCCACGGGACGGTCGTGTTGAAGCTGATCTTCTGTCCCCAGCCCGACGGGTCCGTCTTGGACAGGAAGGACGTGAAGAGGAAGGTGTCACCGCTGCTGTCGGAGCGGTGCAGCGTCACGATCGGCGTGGCGGGCAGCGTCACGCTCTGGGTTCAGGCTGGCGATCTGCGAGGCGTTCCACTTGGTGATCTGGCCCTGGTAGATGGCGGAGAGCACCTTGCCGCTGAGCTTGATGTGAGCGGTGACCCCGGGCACGTTGTAGGCGACCAGCTGGGCCGAGATGGCCAGCGGGATGTTCCTCAGGTGCGGGCTCGACTGCGTCACGCTGGGGGCCAGGTAGGCGTCGGACGCGCCGATGTTGATCGTGCCGCTCTCTGCCTCGGAGATCCCGGTGCCCGAGCCGGTGCCCGCCGTCTGGATGGTGGTGTTGGTGTACTTCTCGCTGTAACCGCTCGCCCACAGGTTGAAGAGCGGGTACAGCAGGGTGCTCCCCGTTTCGGACACCGTGCCGCCGGCCGGCTTCTCCACGCCGCCGGAGGGCAGCTTCGGAGTCGCCGAGGCGGCCGCACTGAGGACGACCGAGCTCAGCGCGAGCCCCGACACAGCTGCGGCGATGACATTCCGCCTGAATCGGGACGCGCTCTTCAATCTGGACACAGGTTTCTCTCCTTGTGAGGTGGTTGGGTTGGTGCTGCTCTGATTGGTCCGGTTGATCTGGCGGCTGCCGTGGGCCCCCAGTCGTCCGTCGCCCGGCGTCGGACGTTGCGTCCTACCCCATGCGGCCCGTGACGTAGCGCTCGGTGTCGGGGTGCGACGGCTTGTTGAAGAGATCGTCGGTGAGCCCGTGTTCGACCAACGCGCCCTGATAGAAGAACATCGTCTGGTGCGAGACGCGCATCGCCTGGCCGAGATTGTGGGTCACAACGATCAACGTGAGCGCAGGGGCGAGCGTCTTCAGGAGCGCCTCGATCGCCTCCGTCGTCAGCGGGTCCAGGGACGAGGTGGGCTCGTCGAGTAGGAGCACCTCGGGCCCGACGGCCAGCGCGCGGGCGAGGCAGAGCAGCTGCTGCTGTCCGCCGGAGAGGCGGAACGGCGAGTCGTTGAGGCGGTCCTTGACCGCGTCCCACAAACCGACCTCGGTCAGCCGACGCTCGCAGACGACGTCGAGCTGCTTGCCCTTGGCAATCCGGTGGGCCTTCACGCCCGCCACCACGTTGTCTCGGATCGACATCGGGAAGGGGTTGGGACGCTGGAAGAGCATGCCGACGCGACGGCGCAACGTCAGGAGGTCGACGTTCTGCCCCCACAGGCTCTCCTCGTCGAGCGTGACATCGCCCCGGCGGGTGAAACCAGGGACCCGGTCGTTCATCCGGTTCAGCGTGCGCAGGAAGGTGGACTTGCCCGAGCCGGTGGGCCCGATGAGCGCCGTGATCGACCCGCGCTGGAGCGCCACGTCGATGCCGGAGAGGATGGTCCGTCCCGAGAACCCGAGCGTCAGTTGGTGCGCACACATCACGTGCTCCGGCCGCGACGCGTCTGGGTCGAGGGACTTGAGGGCCTCGTCGATACCCGATCGAACCTTGGTCGTCACGGGATCGTTACGGGTCTCGGCGGGTTCACTTTGAGCCACTACCAGGAACGTAGCCAGGCGAAATGAACGCTTGGCGACGGGAGCGCAACCCCAGGGTGAACACTTGGCGAAACAAAGCGAACTGGACCTACGTCAGATGTATTCCGTTCGACGCGACCGCCCGGCCGCCCCGGAGAAGCCGGTTGTCCGGGGCTACGTGGTGTTCATCTCCGGCTCGAAGGCAACGATCGAACCATTCCCGGAGGGAATGGGAACCGGCATGTCCCGGTGCCCGTTCTCAGCCACGTCTTCGAGCGTTCGTCCCGAAGGCTCGGGAAGGAGCCCGGTCACCGCGAACCCGAGTACCGCCGAGACGCCGGCCACCGCGAGGAGGCCGCGCAACCCGATGTGGTCCTGGAGGACGGGGACGAGGAACACCCCGACGAACGCTCCCAACTTGCCGATCCCTGCCGCGACACCGTGTCCCGTCGTGCGCACGCTGACCGGGAACACCTCCGAGGGCAGGACGAAGGTCGTCATGTTGGGACCGAACTGCACGAAGAAGTAGCTCAACCCGAGGATGGCGAGAAAGGGTGCGACGTACTGGGTCAGGCTCGGCACGATGGCGAGGATCAGGAAGCTCGCCGCCATGACGGAGAAGCCGATGAACTGCAGTCGCCGGTGCCCGATGCGGTCCATCTTGTTCACGGCGAGTAGGTAGCCGGGCACGGCGAAGAGGACGAACATGCCGAGCGACCACAGCAGCTTTGTCTCCAGCGAGGCCGTGGCGTCTACTTCCTTCAAGATGGCGGGCAACGAGAGGGTGTTGCCGTAGTAGGCGTAGTCGAGCAAGAACCACGCTCCCGCCGTGCCCAGCAAGAGCTTGAGCATGCGTCGATCGGACAGGAATTCACCGATCTTGAGCCGCCCTGTTGCGGCGCCGGTCCGAGCCGCGTCGGAGATGACCCCTTCGGAGAAGCGCTCCAGGTCCCCGGCGGCCCGGGCGGAGTCGCCGTGGACCTGCGCGAGGTAGCGCGGCGACTCGGGCATCTTCGAACGCAGGTAGACCACGGCGGCGGCCGGAACGGCACCGAGGCCGAGAAGGATGCGCCAGGTCAGATTGTCGCCGATGCCCGACGACAACAGCACCAGGGCGACGAGAGGCCCGACAATGAGGCCCAGCGCCTGCATGGAGAAGACCAAACCGACGAGGCGCCCGCGGTCGTGGCGGTTCGAGTACTCGCTCATGAACACCGCGGAGACGGGGTAATCCCCCCCGATGCCGAGGCCCAGCACCAGGCGGGCGATCACGAGGAAGACGAATCCGGGGGCGAAGGCTGAGGCGATCGCCCCGAACACCATGACGATTGCCACGGTGACGTACACCTTCTTGCGGCCGATCACGTCTGCGAGACGACCGAAAGTGAAAGCCCCGACGAAGGCCCCCAGAATGGCCGCACCCGTGACCCAACTGGTCTGGGTTGTGCTGAGGTGCCACTGCGCCGACACGAGTGCCGCCGCGGTGCCGATCACGAAGAGGTCGTAGGCGTCGGTGAAGAACCCGACGCCGGAGATGATCACCGTTCGCCGGTGGAACCGGCTCGTCGGCGCCTCGTTCAGGAGGTCCGTGACCGACGCCCCCGGGGCCAGTACGGCCGGCCCGTCCAGCGGGGCGAGCGCTTCCCCAAGCTCGTCCTCGGTCTCCCACGAGAGCATGTCCTACTCTCGCCGCCACGGGTGAACCGCGGACCATCCAAGAGTGAACGTTACGCGAACAGTCCGCGAACTCTTGGGTCTTGTCGCAGCCCACACGGGCCGTCGCCCATCAGCCCCGCAGCACCTCGGTCCCGGACGCCTGGCCCTGCCGGGCCACCAACTCCCGATGGGAGGCGGCGATCGCCGTCACGATCCCCGGTGCCCACGCGATGACGGCCAGGCAGGCCAGCGCAGCGGGGATGGACAAGACCAGTGCGGTCCCGGTGGAGAAGAACGCGCAGATGCCGGCTGCGGCGCTGAGCCAGGCCGCCACCAGCCAGGCGATCCACCAGTGCAGCACCCGCGGCCGGTGCGGGTCGTCCGGCGGGAGGCAGTCGCGGATGGCCGAGTAGGGGACCCAGAGGTTGACCACCGGCACGAACCACGCACCCACGCCCCAGCCCGGTGAGCGGCGCGAGGGGACGCCCAGCGCACGGGCGGCCGACGCGGCGCGGTGCTGCCAGATGCACGCCACGATCACCGCGACCACAGCGAGCAGTCCCACGATGACGTTGATAGGGCTGAACCCGCTGGAGCCGTGGTACGGCGGGGGCGTGATGCCGTTCTGGGCGTCGTGGAAGTCCACCCGGAACTGGTGGCCGGCGGCGCGCAACTGATCCGCGTTGACGCGCTGCAGCACCAGGGTGACGAGGTAGTAGACGGCGGGCATGACCACGGCGACGCGCGCCACCGGCACCATCCACATCTCGTCGTTGACCAAACCGGTCGCGTTGAAGTCCGTCAGCCGCTGCGACGCCACCGCCCACGGGGCGACCTCGGTCGGGGGACCCTGGGGTGGGCCGGCACCGGCCCACGGCGGTGGCGGCGGGTGCTGCGGCAGCACCGTGGCCTCGGTCCAGGCGTAGCCGTCCCACCAGCGTTGGCCCGGTCCGCCCGCCGGGTCCGGGTACCACCCCGGGGGTGCTCCGGGATAGCCGCCGCTCTCGCTCACCCCCACATCCTGCCAAAGGCGTGGGCGCACGCCGGCGCGTAGCCTCGGCCGATGCGCATCTTCGTGGCGGGGGGCACGGGCGCCATCGGGCGCCCGCTGGTCTCCGCACTGGTTGCCGCGGGACATCACGTCACCGTGTTCTCCCGCAGCGAAGGGCGGGTGACCGCCCTGGGTGTGCCCGGAGTCGTCCCGGCGGTCGGCGACGCCTTCGACCCCGGCGCCCTGGCCCGCGCGGTGCAGGCGGCCGAGCCCGAGGTCGTCGTCAACCAGCTGACCAGCCTGGCCCAGACGGCCAATCCCCTGGCGGTCAAGCGCGGTTTCGACGCGACCAGCCGCCTGCGCAGCGAGGTCTCGGCCGCGCTCGTCGCCGCGGCCCGCGCCGCGGGCGCCCGCCGGGTCGTGGCCCAGAGCATCTCGTTCGCCTACCGGCCGGGGCCGGGCGTGCGCATCGAGTCCGACCCGCTGTGGACCGACGCGATGGGACAGATCGGCAAGCTCACCGGCTCACTGGCCGCACTGGAGTCGGCCACGCTCGGGGATCCCGCCATCGACGGCGTTGTCCTGCGTTACGGCTCCTTCTACGGCCCGGGCACCTACTTCGCCCCCGCCGGCCTGTACGCGTCCATGATCGCCAAGCGCCGGCTGCCCATCCCCGGTGATGGCGGCGGCCTGTTCGGCCTCGTGCACATCGACGACGCCGCGTCCGCCACCGTCGCGGCACTCGAGGGCCCGACCGGCATCTTCAACGTCGTCGATGACGTGCCGGCCCGGGCATCGGAGTGGATGCCGCTCGTGGCCCGGCTGCTCGGGGCCAAGCCACCGCATCGCGTGCCCGAAGTGGTCGCCCGGGTGGGAGCGGGACGGTTCCTCGCCTACCTGATGTGCGAGCAACCCGCCGTCTCCAACGCGCGGGCGCGGGGCGAGCTCGGGTGGGCGCCTGCGCATCCCGACTGGCACGACGGGCTGCCGGCCACCCTCGCCAAGCGTATTTCGCCGCGCCGGAGGCCGAGCCGGACCGGCTCAGCCGCCCACGGGCAGGCCCAGGACGGCGCCCAGCGCACCGATCACCCCCGCCGCGACGAGCGTCAGCACCACGCTGCGACGCAGCCCGACGATCACCACCAATGCGGCGGCGAGGACGGCCACCTGCCACACGTGCGAGATGGCGAGCGCGAGTGGGATGGCGGCGCCGGCGATGGCACCGATGGCCGCCGGCCCCGCGCCCCCGAGGAAGGACTGGGCCACGCGGTTGGTGCGGAGCGCGCCGAAATGGCGCGCTCCCAGCGCAATGAAGACGAACGACGGCGAGAACGCGACGAGCGCCGCCAGCAGCGCCCCACCGACACCGGCCCGCCGCGGCGTAGCCGACGACGGCGACCGTCTGCACGACCGGCCCCGGGGTGATCTGCCCGAGCGCGACGGCGTTGAGGAATTGCGCGTCCGTCATCCAGTGGTAGCGGTGCACGGCGTCGGCCTGCATCAGCGGGATGATGACGAACCCACCCCCGAACGACAGCGCCCCCACCTTGAGCGCGACCCAGGTCAGCGCGCCCAGACCACCGGTCACGACGACCCCGAGCGGCGCAACGACGAAGCCGTGCAAGCTCCGGGGTGGCCGCAGGCCACCGGAGCAGGCGACCTCCACCAGGCCGCAGCCCAGCAGCACGAGCACGAGGTAGGCCCCGAGCGTCGCCGCGGCGGCGCCGCCGGCGAGCGCGTAGACGACCCAGCGCACGCGCCGGGCCCGGGCTGTTCCGGCGCGCCGCCAACTGGCCGGGATCAGCCCCAGGGCGGCGTTGAGCGCAACGGCCGCGACGGCTGCGCCGGCGCCGAGCGCGGCGCCCTTCACCCAGGTGGGTGGGTTGGAGGCCAGGAACAGCGCGGCCAGGGCGATGATGGCGGCCAGGCCCGGGCAGATGAACACGCCCCCTGAAGCACGCACCGCCGACCAGTGCGCCGCGTATGCCGCGCAGCCGCCAGGCGCAAAAGATCGCCAGCTGTGTCGAGGCCGGGCCGGGGATCAGGTTCGTCGCCGCGATGGCATCCTCGAACTCCGTCTCCTCCATCCACCCCTCGCGCTCGACGACGAGCGCGCGCAGCATGGCGATGTGGGTGGGCGGCCCTCCGAAGCCGGTGCAACCGATGCGGCCCCACTGCCTGGCGATGGTGCCCAGCGCGACGTCCGGACGTGCGTCCGGTGCCGGCTCAACCGGCTCGTCCGGCTCCTCCGGCACCTCCGGCTCGTCCGGCATGCCTCATGTTGGCATGGGCCCCGCCGACGTCGTCGCCGTCAGCGGTACGGCTGGAGGACCGGTGCCACCTCCGCCAGCGCGGCAATGTGGGCATCGACGCCCACGAGCCCCGCGTGCATGGTGTTGACCGACAGGTGGCTCGCACCCGCCTCGCGCCAGCGGCGCGCGTGCTCGGCCATCTTGTCGAGGTCACGGGTGCCGTACTCGATCCGGCCCTCGAACTCGAAGCGGGACATGTCGCGGCCCGCCTCCGCCGCGCCCTCGCGGATGAGCTCGAGCGCCTGCTCCAGGCCTCCACCCGGGCGCGCCATGGGGAACCAGCCGTCGGCGACCCGGCCCACGCGGCGCAGCGCGGCGGGGGCGTAGCCACCGATCCAGATCGGGATGGGACGCTGCACCGGGGGCGGAGCCAGACCGGCCGCCTCAATGTGGTGGAAGCGGCCGTCGACGGTGACGCTCTTGGTGGTCCACAGCGCACGCAGCACGGCGACCTGCTCCTCAAGGATGGCGGCGCGCTTGTCGAACGGCACGCCGAGCGCGTCGTACTCCACCTTGTTCCAGCCGATCCCGAGGCCCAGGCGGAAGCGCCCGCCGCAGAGCAGGTCGACCTCGGCCGCCTGCTTCGCGAGCAGCACGGTCTGGCGTTGGGGCCCGATCAGGATGGAGGTGGCGAACGCGAGGTCCGTGCAGCCGGCCAGGTAGGCGAACATCGTCAACGGCTCGCGGAAGGTGTCGTCGATCGTGTAGGGCCCACCGAGCTCGCCGTGCACGGTGGTGTCGGCCCCGAGCACGTGGTCGTACGCCGCCAGGTGGGTGTAACCCAGGTCCGAGGCGGCCTGCCCGATGGCGCGCACCGCACCGCGGTCGCCGCCCACCTCGGTCTGGGGGAAGATCACGCCGATGTCCATGGGGCAGTCTGCCCTGCTCCGGGGGCCCGGTGCCGGGCCGGCCCTCGCCGGGGGCGGTCCGGTTAGCGTGGTGGCGATGAAGGTGCGCATCTTCACCGAACCCCAGCAGGGCGCGTCCTACGACCAGCTGGTGCGGATGGCGCAGGCGGCCGAGGCGCACGGATTCGACGCCTTCTTCCGCTCCGACCACTTCCTCGCCATGGGCGGGGACGGGCTGCCGGGCCCCACCGACGCCTGGGTCACCCTGGGTGGGATCGCGCGGGAGACCGAGCGCATCCGCCTCGGGACGCTCGTCACGTCGTCCACGTTCCGGCACCCGGGCGTGCTCGCCGTCGAGGTGGCCCAAGTCGACGCCATGAGCGGCGGGCGCGTCGAGCTCGGCCTCGGCGCCGGCTGGTACGACGCCGAACACCAGGCCTACGGGATCCCGTTCCCGCCGCTGGGCGAGCGCTTCGAGCGCCTGGAGGAGCAGTTCGCGATCCTGACCGGTCTGTGGGGCACGCCGGTCGGCGAGACCTTCAGCTTCGACGGGCGCCATTACCACCTGAAAGACAGCCCAGCGCTGCCCAAGCCGGCCCAACGACCCCGGCCGCCGCTCATCGTCGGGGGAGGAGGGGCCAGGCGGACGCCCCGCCTCGCCGCCACCTACGCCGACGAATTCAACCTCCCGTTCTCCCCGCTCGCCGACACCGAGGCCCAGTACGCCCGGGTGCGCGCCGCCTGCGAAGACCGCGGGCGCGATCCGTCGTCCCTGCGACTCTCGGCCGCCCAGGTGGTGTGCTGCGGCGCCGACGAGGCCGAGGTCGTAGCGCCGCGCCGCGAACATCGGCCGCAAACCCGACGAGCTCCGCGCCAACGGGGCAGCCGGCACGCCCGACGAGGTGGCGGCCCGGCTCAAGGCGTACGCCGCCATCGGGGCCGAGACCATCTACCTCCAGGTGCTCGACCTCGACGACCTCGAGCACATCGAGCTGCTGGCGACAGAGGTGCTGCCCCAGGTCTCCTAGACGGGCCTGCGAGCGGACGAAGACGACGACAGGGAAGGACGACACATGACGATCACGAGCAGAGGGGCGGTGGCGCCGACCGGTGCCGGGTCGGGCGGCGGGGCCGGCGCGGTCACCGCAGCGGACACGTCGACGCTCGACGCGCTGGTCAACGAGGTCGCCGCCCACGCCACGTCATGGGCCAAGACGGATGCCGCGACCCGGGCCGACCTCCTGCAGCAGGTCATCACCGACACGTTGGCCGCCCAGGACGGCTGGCTGGCCGCGGCCTGCGCGGCCAAGGGATTGGAGCCGGGCTCGACCGAGGCGGGCGAGGAGCTCTTCGCCGGCGTCGGGACCTTCGTGCGCATGGCACGCCTCTTGCGCGACGCGCTGCGCGACATCGCCAAGGACGGCCGGCCCTCGTTCGCGGGGCCGGTGCGGGAGGCGCCGGACGGCCGGTTGCGCGTCCAGGTCTTCCCCGACGGGCCCTTCGACCGGATCACGTTCCCGCAGACCACCGCCGAGGTGTGGATGCAGCCCGGCGTGACCCGGGAGTCGCTCACCCTCGGCCAGGCACCCGCCTATGCCGATCCCGTCGCCCACGCCGGCACGGCGCTGGTGCTGGCCGCCGGCAACGTGGCGTCACTCGGTCCCCGCGACGTGCTGTCCAAGCTCTTCGTCGAGGGCAAGGTCGTCGTGATGAAGGCCAACCCGGTCAACGACTACCTCGTCCCCCACTGGGGCGCCGCCCTGGCGTCGCTCGTCGCCGCCGGCGTGCTGCGCATCGTCGACGGCGATGCCACCGTCGGGCAGTTCCTCACCAGGCACCCGCTGATCGACGAGGTGCACATCACCGGTTCGGACAAGACGTACGACGCCGTCGTGTTCGGCACCGGCCCCGAGGGGGTACGGCGCAAGGCGGCCGACGAGCCCGTCCTGGACAAGCCGGTCACCGCGGAGTTGGGCAACGTGTCCCCCGTGATCGTGGTGCCGGGCCGGTGGTCGATCCCCGAGCTGCGCTATCAGGCCGAGCACATCGCGACGATGCTGGTGAACAACGCCGGCTTCAACTGCATCTCGGCCCGGGTCGTCGTAACCCACGCGTCCTGGCCCCAGCGCGACGCCTTCCTCGGAGCGCTGACCCAGACCCTGTCGCGGATCGCCACCCGGCGCGCCTATTACCCCGGCGCCGGCGACCGCCGCGACGCCTTCGTTGCCGCGCATCCCGAGGCCGAGGAGTTCGGCAAGGGCCCGGGCGACGCGCTCCCGTGGACCTTCATCCCCGGTGTGCCCCCGGGGCGGACCGATGACATCTGCTTCAACGTGGAGTCATTCTGCGGCGAGCTGGCGGAGACGGCGCTCACCGCTCCCTCGGTGGCGGCCTTCGTGGACGCCGCCACCACGTTCTGCAACGACGTGGTGTGGGGCACGCTGGGTGCGACCCTGATCGTGAGCCCGAACTCGCTGAAGGACCGCACCGTGGCCGAGGCCGTCGAGCGCGCCGTGGCGGACCTGCGCTACGGATCCATCGGCGTCAACGTCTGGCACGGCCTGTCCTTCGCCATGGGCTCCACGTCCTGGGGGGCCTACCCGGGGCACACGCGCCGCGACATCCAGTCCGGCACGGGCGTCGTCGGCAACGCCGCGATGTTCGACCGCCCGCAGAAGTCGGTCGTGAGAGGCCCGTTCCGCTCCCGGCCCAAGCCTCCGTGGTTCGCCACCGCACCGGATTCGTACGACGTGATGCGCCGGTTCGTCGCGTTCGAGGCGGAGCCGTCGGCCGCCCGGATCCCGGGGCTCTTGCTCTCTGCGATGCGGCGCTGATTGAGCTAGTTCGTCGCTCCTGTGCGCGCCCGTAGTTGGGGGACGGCGTAGGGCGCCGCGGCGACGACGGCGGCGATGAGCCCGAGGAACGCCCCGAATCCCCAGCCAACGCCCCCGCCACCGGGCTTGTCGAGGAAGGCGATGATCACCAGCACGAGGTTGACGATGGTCGCCGCCATCATCGCGGTCAGGTGCGGGATTTTGGTGCCGGTCGGAAGCTCGCCCCAGCCGGCGCGCAGCACGAGATAGGCCACGATCGCGATGCACAGGATCAACGAGATGTACATCCAGCCGTGCCACAGCCCGTCCGCCGTGAAGCTGAACCCGGCGACGCTGTAGGTGTACCAGGACAGGAACAGCGAAATGAACAGCACGACCGTGGCCACGCCGGCGATCCTGTCCGCGAGCGACCACCGGGCCGCGTCGAACTTGAAGGCCGGGAGGGACGACCCGCCGGACGCGGCGGCGGGTGCCGCGGCCGCAGCGGGTGCGGCAGCGGGGGCGGGTGCCGTTGGTGCGTCCACGGCAGCCGCCGGGGGCGGCTGGGTGGCGGTCGCGGTCGCCCAAGGCTGCGCCGCAACTCGGACACGCGGTGGCGTCGTCGGGGGCTTCGCTCTGACATTGTCCACAGGTCTGCGGCACGGCGGTCCTCCATCGTTCGGGCGACGGGAGGCGGCGCACTCCCGCACGCTTCACTGTGTTTCGGTCCGGCAGGTCAGATTCTAGGGGTGTGCGGCCCGTTTGCCCAGGGATATTCGGGCTTTCGACCTTGCTCGACCGTGTCGCTCACGGCGCCTTCGTGCTCAGTCGAGCGCCCTAACTGCCACTTGTTCGGGCCGGCCGGTGCCTCGGCTTGGGCACGAGCAGCGTCAGGCGGGCCAGCGTGTTCCCGCCCACCGCGATGCACCGCACCACCGTCGGACAGGAGAGCGCGGTCAGCGTGATGGGCACGTACGCCGAGGACGATCTGAGGAAGGTGAGCCCGCCGTCGACGCTCTGGGCCACCGCGCCGGTGCCGACGGGGGGAAGGCCCGCCCAGCGGGTGCCCACCATTGCGCACAGCCGGGTCGACGGGCACGCGATGCCGTAGACGTCGTCGACCGGCAAGGGGCGGGTGGCGGGCGCCCAGGTGTGCCCGCCGTCGGCGCTGTCGAGCAGCTCCCCCTTGGCCGGAACGACGTCGCTCACCGTCGTCGTCGTCGTCCCCGCGGCGAGGCACACAGACGCGGTCAGGCAGGCGGCGCTCTGGAGCACGCCGAGTCCGGCGGGGATCGTGGCGGATGTCCACGTCTGCCCACCGTCACCGCTCACCGCCACCGCGCCCTGACCGTGGCCGTTGCTGGTGGGCACGTAGCCCGCAACCAGACACGGGCCGTTCGGGGTGCACGCCAGGTCGTCGCCGGGGATGAAACTCGGCGGGAGCGCTCCCTCCTGCTGCCAGCTCTGCCCGAAGTCGCTGCTGTGAGCGGAGCGGGTCACGGCGCCGTCACTGACGATCGCGGTGCAGTCGGTCGGGCTCTCACAATGGGAGCCGATCAAGGTGAGTGCGTTCGCCGGTGCCGTCGCGGGCGCCCAGGTGCTGCCCGCGTCGCGGGTCACCACCACCACGCCGCTGCCGGGGAGCGAGGCGCCGTTCGAGCCGACCGCCATGCAGTCGGTGCGGGTCGGGCAGGACACCGAGCTGAGCTCCGGCGTGCTGCCGCCGGCAACGTGTTGGGCCTTCCACGAGACCCCGCCGTTGGCCGTGGCGACGATCACCGTTCCGGTCCCGGCCGCGCTGCCGGCCCCCGCCACCCCGACGGCCCAGCACCGGGTCGCGGTCGCGCACGACACGGCGGCCAGCGCACCGGTGCCGGCCGGGGCCGGCTGCCCGATCACCAGGGGCGTGCCTCTGGGCTCGCCGAGGACCCGGGCCGACGGGGGCGATGAGGGATGGTGCCCGGCGAGTCCACAGCCCGACGCCACCACGGCCATTGCAGCGAGAAGGAGCGAGAGGCCGCCGCGTCGCGGGGCACGCCGGTGTCGAGGCACGGCGGGTGGAGGCACGGCACGACGAGAATAGTGGTGGGGGCCGCAAATACCGGGGCACCGTTGGGTACCCTCCCACGGTGGATTGGGTGGACCTGCTCATCGTCGGGCTGATGCTGCTGGCGGCCGTCCACGGGTTGCGCCTCGGCGCGCTGGTCCAACTCTTCACCTTCGGCGGCTTCTTCATCGGCTTCCTGCTCGGAACACTGGTGTGGGTGCCCCTGCTCAGCACCGGCCACGAGAGCGCGACCCGGTCGGTCGTGGTGGTGTCGCTGGTCCTGCTGACGGCGTGCGCGCTCGGGGCCATCGGCCGCGTCCTGGGTACCTGGAGCAACGTCACCCTGCGCCGTCACCACCTGGGCAATGTCGACTCCGTCTTCGGGGTCGGGGTCGCAGTGCTCGCCGTCCTGATCTCCGTCTGGCTGGTGGCGGCAGTGGTCTCGTCCCCCAACAGCCGCTTCTCCTCGCTGGACGCCGCGGTCGCCCGCTCCAACATCCTCCACTCCATCGACCGGGTCCTGCCCAACCCGCCCTCCATCTTCAACGACCTGCAGACCTTCTTGAACACCCAGGGGTTCCCCCAGGTCTTCTCGACGCTCACCCCTCCGTCCACGCCGCCGGTCTCGACCCCGACGAGTGCCCAGACGCGGGCACTGGCGGACCCGGCGATCTTTTCGACCGTCAAGATCCTCGGCACGGCGTGCAGCAACGAGCAGGAGGGCTCGGGGTTCGTGGTCGGTCCCGGCCTCGTCGCCACCAACGCGCACGTCGTCGCCGGCGAGGGGTCCGGCGACACGCAGGTGCTCATCGGGAACGCTGCGTACGGCGCGACGCCGGTGTTCTTCGACCCGTCGTTCGACTTGGCGGTCCTGCGCACCGACGCACCCCTCGGCCCCGCCCTGACCATCGACCCGGGCACCGTGGCACGGGGGACGCCGGGGGCGATCCTCGGGTATCCCGAGAACGGGCCACTGACCCCCGGCCCGGCCGGCGTCACCGAGGAGGTGACCGCCATCGGGAAGGACATCTACAACAGCGGGTCGGTCACCCGCGGCGTGTACGCGCTGCAGGCCAACGTCGAGCCCGGCAATTCGGGGGGACCGCTGATGGGGCCCGGGGGCCAGGTCATCGGGGTCGTGTTCTCCCGGTCCACCGTCTACCAGAACGTCGGGTACGCCCTGACCTCGCCGGGTGTCCTCCTCCGTGTGCAGGCGGCCGAACGGCACCACGCAGGGGTGAACACGGGACCGTGCATCAGCGGCTGAGCACGGAACAATGCGGCCGGGCACGTGAGAATCGGGCCCGGCACGTAAGAATGAGGACATGAGTCAGCGGATCGAGGACTACGCCCTCATCGGCGACCTGCACACCGCCGCCCTGGTCGGGATCGACGGCTCGGTCGACTGGCTGTGCCTCCCGCACTTCGACTCGCCGTCGTGCTTCTCCCGGCTGCTCGGCCACGAGTCGCACGGCTTCTGGCAGATCGCCCCCGCCGGGGGGCCCGAGGCGATCCTGGCCACCCGCCGCTGGTACCGGCCGGACTCGCTCGTGCTGGAGACGGAGTACGACACGGCGACGGGCACCGTGCGCATCACCGACTGCATGCCCGTGCGCGACAGCCACCCGCACCTGGTGCGCGCCGTCGAGGGCGTCACCGGCACCGTCGAGATGCGCATGGAGCTCGTGCTCCGCTTCGACTACGGCGAGGTCGTCCCCTGGGCCACCTCGAGCGAGGGCCTGACGAGGTTTACCGCCGGGCCCGACTCCGTCGCGTTGTGGCACCGGGTCGAGACCGAGGGCAAGGACCTGATGACGGTGTCCGACTTCACGGTCACGGAGCGGCAGCGCTATCCCTTCACGCTCGTGTGGTACCCCTCGCACGAGCAGCCGCCGCCGCCGCTCGACAGCTACTACGCGGTGCACCTCACGGAGGCCTACTGGACCGAGTGGGCGACCCAGTGCTGCTACGTGGGGCCCTACCGTGACGCGGTCGTGCGCTCGCTCATCACGCTGAAGGCGTTGACCTACGAGCCCACCGGAGGCATCGTGGCGGCCCCCACGACGTCGCTGCCCGAAGCGCTGGGCGGGAACCGCAACTGGGACTACCGCTACTGCTGGCTGCGGGACGCCACGCTCACGCTCGAGTCGCTGATGCGCGGCGGCTACTACACCGAGGCCATGGCCTGGCGCGACTGGTTGTTGCGCGCCGTCGCCGGCGACGTCTCGAAATTGCAGATCATGTACGGGCCCGCCGGCGAACGGCGGCTCGACGAGTGGGAGGCGGCCTGGCTGCCGGGCTACGAGGGTTCCGTCCCGGTCCGGGTCGGGAACGCGGCCTCCGAGCAGTACCAGCTCGACGTCTACGGCGAGGTGATGTCGGCGCTGTACGCATCGGCGCGTACCGAGGGCGTGCACAGCCGGGCGACGTGGAGCCTGCAGGTGCAGATGATCCGGTTCATTGAGAAGGGGTGGCTGGAACCCGACGACGGCATCTGGGAGGTGCGCGGCCCGCGCCGGCACTTCACCCACTCCAAGGTGATGGCCTGGGTGGCCGTCGACCGGGCCGTCCGCACGCTGGAGGAGTGGCCCGACCTCAAGGGGCCGCTGGAGAAGTGGCGCACGCTGCGCAACGACATCTTCACCGAGGTCTGCGAGAAGGGGTACAACCAGGACGTCGGTGCCTTCACCCAGTACTACGGCTCCGACCAGCTCGATGCGAGCGTCCTCATGATCCCGCTCGTCGGGTTCCTCCCGGCGAGCGACCCGCGGGTGGTCAGCACGGTGGAGGCGATTCAGCGGGAGCTGATGGACCACGGGTTCGTGCTGCGCTACCGCACCAACGACGACGGCGCCGTCGACGGGCTCACGGGCCGCGAGGGTGCCTTTCTCGCCTGCTCGTTCTGGCTGGTCGACTGCCTGCACATGATCGGCCGGGAGGAGGCGGCCGTCGAGATCTTCGAGCGGCTCCTCGCCCTGCGCAACGACCTCGGCCTGCTCGCCGAGGAGTACGACGCGCTGGCGGGCAGGCAGGTGGGCAACTTCCCTCAGGCTTTCTCCCACGTCTCCTTGATCAACTCCGCCTTCCGCCTGAGCGGGAGCGACCCCCTTGTTCTCGCACGAGTCAGGGCTCCCCGGTCGTCATCGACGGCGCCCGGTCCATGCCCGAGGCGCAGCGGATCAAGCGGCCTCGGCCGCATCGCCATGCGGCGCCAGGCCGGGAGGCAGCGGTGAGCGGGTCGCACTCGCACGGCGGGCAGGCACACCGCCACGCGGACGCGGGACTGCACGTGCACGACCCCGAGAGCGGAGACGCCGTGCCGGCCGTCCCGCCGCCCCGCCGGATCGCGGCCGGCGTGCTCGAGATCGACACCATGCTCGGAGGCTGGGAACGCGTCACCGCCGGCTACCTCATCGAGGGATCGGCGCCGGTGTTGATCGAGACCGGCAGCCAGAGCTCGGTGCCCGTACTGCTGGCCGCACTGGGCCAGATCGGGGTGGGTCCCGCAGAGCTGGCCGGGGTCGCGGTCACCCACATCCATCTCGACCACGCGGGCGGCGTCGGCGACGTGGCCCGGGCCTTCCCCTCCGCCACGGTCTACGTGCACGAGAAGGGGGCGCGTCACCTGGCCGACCCCACGCGCCTGGTCGACTCCGCGGCGCGCGTCTACGGACCGCTGCTCGACTCGCTCTACGGTCGCATCGACCCCACCCCTCCCGAGCGCCTGCACGTGCTCGGGGACGGCGAGGAGATCGCGATCGAGCCCGGGCGCACCCTCGTCGCCGTCGACTCGCCGGGACACGCCAAGCACCATGTCGGCCTGCACGACTCCTTGAGCGGGGTGCTCTTCGCCGGCGACGCGGTCGGTGTGAAGCTGCCCGATGGCGGCGTGTTGCGGCCCTCGACCCCACCCCCGGACTTCGACCTCGACCAGGCGCTGACCTCGCTCGGCAAGTTCGCGGCGCGCCGGCCGTCGGGCATCGCGCTGGCCCACTACGGGCTGCTGGAGGCGCCCGAGGAGCTCCTCGCCGAGGCCGAGGAGACGTTACGTCTGTGGGCCGAGACGGCCGAGAAGGCCTACCGCGAAGGCGCCGACATCGCCGATGCCCTGGCGGCCCGCTTCGACCCGCTGCTCGGCGACATCGACGCCGCCCACAAGGAGAAGCTCGACATCATGAACGGCGTCCACTCGAACGCAGCGGGGTTCCGCCGCTGGCTCGAGGGCCGCGACGAGGCCGCGCCGTAGAAGGCGCCGCCCGGCCCGTCCTCTAGACGACGAGCTTGGCCCGGAGCTCCTCTTGGCGCACCTCGAAGTCGTCGAGGGAGATCCTGCCCTCGGCCAGGTCCTCGTGGAGAGCGGCGAACTGCTCGAGCAGCTGCGTCTGATCGACCTCTTCGGCCGAGGGGCCATCGGGTTCCTGATCGCTCGCCGCTGCCTTGTCCTCGCGCCGCGAGAGCGGTCGTCCATCTTCGCCTTGGCCCTGTCCTTCTTGGCCTGGTCGCGCTGCAATTTTCCGAATGTCGAACGTGCGCGTGCCACGGTTCACTCCTTTCCGGCCGCCGGGGGGCGACCAGGTGCTGCCGGCAAGGCGCCCGCCCTGCCGTTGTCTCTGTCGCATTCGCCCATGCGACGGGCCCTCGCGGCCCGAGCGGAGGAGGTGGGATTTGAACCCACGGTACCCATGAGGCACAACGGTTTTCGAGACCGTCCGATTCGGCCGCTCTCGCACTCCTCCGGGCGCAATCCTAGTCGCTCTGACCTGCTGCGTTGGCCCGCGAGGGCCCCTCACGGCCACAACGCGGCGCGAAGACGGAGGTCAGGACGGTGCGACCGCCGACCGTCCCCCGGTTGCCATCGGACGGGCCCGGTGGTGACGCACGGGCGGCCTACCGGTGTTGCGGGCCGGCCTGACGGAGGCCAACCGCGAACGGCCATCAGGTCGTGGTCTCGGCCCGCCGCCCGGAGAAGAACGATGTCAGGAGCGCGCCGCAGTCGTCGGCCCGCGACGCCGCCGGCAACGGTCAGCTCGTGGTTGAGCCGGGGGTCGGCGCAGAGGTTGTAGAGCGTGCCGCAGGCCCCGGCGCGGGGGTCGCTGGCGCCGTAGACCAGCCGGGCGACCCGGGCCGCGACCAGGGCGCCGGCACACATCGGGCACGGTTCGAGGGTGACGACGACGGTGACGTCGGAGAGGCGCCAACTCCCGAGGGCGGCCGCAGTGTCACGCAGGGCGAGCATCTCGGCATGGGCGGTCGGATCGGAGGTGCGTTCACGCTCGTTGTGGCGTGACGCCACGACGAGCCCGCCCACGATCGTGACGGCGCCGACGGGCACCTCGCCCTGCTGGGCCGCGGCACGCGCCTCGGCCAGGGCGAGATCCATGGCGTCCTCGTCGTTCAGGGGTGTCGGGGCGGGCGCGATCACCCCAGTATGCGAGCTGACGGGGTCCAGGAGGTAGCCCGGCCCTCAGGCGCCCTGACTCAGCGCGCCGGCTTGGTCTGCAGGTCCCGCTCGAGCGTCGCGAAAGTGACCTGCATCTGTGCGGTGTCGGTGGAGGACTGACGGAGGAAGGCCCCGAGCTGATCCGGGGGCAGTCCCTCGATCGTGGCGAGGAATGCGGCGTCTTGGCGCACCTCGGTCAGCGCGTGCTGCGCCGCCGCCTGGGCCGGCTCCGGCACGGAGGTCACCGACATGAAGGTCTCGTACAGGCGCAGCGACGACAGGTACGGGGTGACGACGTTGGTCACGTTGGTGGGCGTGGGGAAGCCCGGCAGCGTGGCGAACCCGGCCTGTGCGGCCGTGGTGGCCGAGTCGATCTCGTCGGTGGCCACGAGGATCCGGGTGGGGTCGGACGACGAGCGCGGCGTGGCGGGGGCGCTGGCCGCGGGCGACCCGCTCGCCGGTGCCGGCCGCTGCTGCGCCGAACGCATGACGGCGGCCGCGAGGATCACCGCCAGGAGGATGCAGGCGGCCGCCGCCGTCGCGGTGAGGAACTGCACGATGCGGTTCCGCTGGCGGGCGTGGGCCGGGGCAGACGGCCGTGAGGCCGGAGGCGGAGGCGTGGTCGTGGACTCCGGAAGCTCGGTCGGCGCCTCCGATGGCGCCGGGGTCGCGACGGACAGCCGGACCGTCTCCTCCATCCGTCCGAACGCGGTCTCGACGCGGGTACCTGACATGGACCCGGGACCCCGGTCTTCCTCCTCTTCCGGCTGGTCCTCGTCCAGCGCGAAGCGGTCCCACTGGAACTCGGAGTCGTCGGGCTCAGGGTCGTCGAATTCGAGGTTCGTCCCGTCCGCCGAGACTTCTCCGGAGCCGTCCGACTCGAAGGCGTCCCACGCGAAATCGGCGTCGTCGGCCTCAGGCCCCGACTCGTCGAACACGTCGGTCGTCACGGCCGGGTCGTCCCGGCGCGGACGACGGTCGCGGTCACGTCGTCGCTCGAGGGCGGCGGGGGGCCGCCCGGCCTCGTGGAGTCCACTACTGACTATCGGAAGGGAGCCCTGAGGAATTGAGCCTTCTCTGGAGCGGAGGAGGTGGGATTTGAACCCACGGTTGGTTGCCCAACACACGATTTCCAGTCGTGCCGATTCGGCCGCTCTCGCACTCCTCCGGGATTGCAGCCTGGTCAGGCTAACAATCCATGTATGGCGTCCGTTTTTCGGCCCCCATTGTCGTCGGATCAGAGAGCACACACGAGGACGAGGGGCGCCGCGGAGAGCAGAATTGTCGAGGTGGAGAGAAAGCGTGGCCCACGACGAGGAGGATGCCGACCTCATCGTGGTCGGGTCCAAGGCGGCCCGCGGCGCTCGACAGCTCTCCAGCGTGCCGAAGGCCGTGATGGACAGGGCGGCCTGCGCCGTCCTGGTGGTGTAGGGAACCGCGCCGAACCGACCCGCTAGCCTGGCCCTTGCACCGTCCCGTCGCTGGGTGCGGTGGCCGGGTCCTGCGCAACGGCCGCTCGTGAATCGAGTCAGGGTCGGAAGGCAGCAGCTCTCAGCGGGTTTGGCCGGGTGCCGTAGCCAACCTGGCCACCGCACCCAGCGCCGGGGCGACCCGGGTCGGCGTGTCTGCACGCGTGGGTAGGCTCGGCCGGCATGGCCGACACCCCCTTCGTCTCGCTCTACCGTCGCTTCCGGCCGGGGCGCTTCGACGAGATCAGGGGCCAGGACCACGTCGTCCGGGCGCTGCGCAGCGCGGTCCGCGACGATCGGGTGTCGCACGCCTACTTGTTCAGCGGGCCCCGCGGCACCGGCAAGACGTCGTCGGCGCGCATCCTGGCCAAGGCGCTCAACTGCGAGGCCGCCGTCGACGGTGAGCCGTGTGGTGTCTGCGCCTCGTGCATCGAGATCACCCAGGGAAGCTCGCTCAACGTGCACGAGCTCGATGCGGCCTCGAACAACGGTGTCGACGCCATGCGCGACCTGGTGGCGCACGCAGGCCTCGGGACCCCCGGGCGCTGGAAGGTCTACATCGTCGACGAGGTCCACATGCTCTCGACCGCGGCGGCCAACGCACTGCTGAAGACGCTCGAGGAGCCTCCGAGCCATGTCGTCTTCGTCCTCGCCACCACCGATCCGCAGAAGGTCCCACCCACGATCCGCAGCCGCACCCAGCACCTGGAGTTCCGGCTCCTCGGCGCCGAGACGCTGCACAACCTGCTCGAGTCGGTCAACGCGGAGGCCGGGCTCAATCTCGGCGAGGGAGCGCTCGAGGCGGCGGTCCGCCGGGGGCGCGGTTCGGCCCGGGACGCGCTCTCGGCCCTGGACCAGGTGGTGGCCTCGGGTTCCGCCGACGCCGCCGCGGCCCGAGCTGGCCGCGGTGCTCGACGCCCTGGCCGACGGTGAGGTCAACAGCGTCCTGGTCGCCCTCGAGCGCGCTGCTGGCCGGCGGCTGGGGCCCTCAGCAGCTGGCCACCGAGCTGATCGACGACTTGCGCCAGGTGTTCCTCGCCGCGCTCGCGCCGGAGCTGTGTGCGGTGTCGGGATCGTCCCTGGCGCGCTTCACGTCGCTGGCCGAAACGATGGGGCTGCCCCGGGTGGTCCGCAGCATGGAGGTCCTCGGGCAGTCGCTCGTCGACATGCGCGAGGCGCCCGACGCGCAGGTCGTGCTCGAGATCGCAGCGGTGCGCGCGGTGCGGCCCGACCTCGATTCGGGCATGGAGGGTCTGTCGGAGCGGGTCAGCGTCCTGGAGCGCTCCCTGTCGGGTGCCTCGGCCTTTCCCCGCCCGGCCGCCGCGTCAGACCGCGGCGCGGACGCATCTCCCGCGGCGCCCGCAGCCCCCGCGACTCCCGCACCCCCTGAGAGTGCCGCATCGCCACCGCCCGCTGGGGACGTGCGCAGCCGCCCCTCCATCGGTGCCCTGCGACGGAGCCAGCAGTCCGCCGCCGCCGAGCAGACTCCGGCCCCTCCGCCCCGTGAGCCGGATCCGGCGGTGGCACCCGAGCCCGTCACCCCGCCCGCGGCGCCCGGCACCGCCGGCTCCCCGGCGGCCGGCCTCGTCGACCGTGACAGCCTGACCGAGGCCTGGGGCGACGGCATCCTGCGCGCCCTACCCGCCCGGGCCAAGGCGCTCTACAGCGCCGGCCGCTTCGTCGCCGTCGACGAGCAGGGCGCCCACTTCGCGCTGCCCAACCTGGCCCATCGCGACCGTTGCACGGACCTGGTCCCGACGGTCGAGGCGGCGCTCGCGGCACACTTCGGGACGCCGGTGACGCTCGTTCTCGACGTGGACGACGCCGGTCCACCACCCGCCCCCGGCAGCGGGCCCGCGTCGCCCCGGAGGAGCGGCGACGCCGCTGGCGCGACGGGCGTCCATGACGCCGAGGACGTCGACCCGGCCGAACTGATGGACGATGCCGCCGGTCCCGCCACCGACCAGGCTTCGGCGGCCGAAGCGCGCTTGCTCGAGGCGTTCCCCGGTGCCAGCGAGGTCGCGGACTAGATGTACACCGGCCCCCTCCGCTCCCTGATCGAGGAGCTCGGCCGGCTCCCGGGCATCGGGCCGAAGTCGGCCCAGCGCATCGCCTTCCACATCTTGAAGGTGCCGGGGGAGGACGCGCGCCGGCTGGCCGACGCCGTCATCGCGGTGAAGGAGCGGACCACGCTGTGCGAGATCTGCTTCAACGTGGCCGAGTCCGGCGCGCTGTGCGCCGTGTGCAGCGACGACCGGCGCGACGCGGAGGTCATCTGCGTCGTCGAGGACCCCCGCGACATCGTCGCCGTGGAGCGCACCGGCTTCAAGGGCCGGTACCACGTGCTCGGGGGAGCGCTCAGCCCGCTCGATGGCGTCGGCCGCGAGCAGCTCCGCCTGGGCGAGCTCCTCGACCGCGTCAAACTGGGCGTGATCCGCGAGGCCATCGTGTGCACGAACCCCACCATCGAAGGCGAGGCGACCGCCATGCTGCGTGGCCCGGCGAGCTCAACCCCCTCGGGGTGACGGTCTCGCGGCTGGCCAGCGGGCTGCCGGTCGGCGGTGACCTCGAATATGCCGATGAGCTGACGCTCGGGCGGGCCCTCGAAGGGCGACGCCCCCTGGAGGTCTGAGCCGGCGGGCCTGGGCTCTCCCCGGGGTCCCGTAGAATTGCCCGATGCGGATCGCCATCCTCGGAGCGACAGGGCAGGTGGGCGTCGTCCTGCGCTCCATCCTGGCCGAGCGCCGCTTCCCGGTGGACTCCATGCGCTACCTGGCCTCCGCCCGCTCAGCCGGGTCGACGCTGCGCTGGGGTGACGCCGACGTCGTGGTGGAGGACGCCGACACCGCCGATCTCACGGGCATCGACCTGGCGCTGTGCTCGGCGCCCTCGTCGGTCTCACGCGCCCTGGCGCCCCGGCTGGCCGCCGCCGGCGCGATCGTGATCGACAACTCCTCGGCCTGGCGCATGGACCCCGACGTGCCCCTCGTGGTGCCCGAGGCCAACGCCGCCGCGTTGCGCTCGATCCCCAAGGGGATCGTCGCCAACCCGAACTGCACGACCATGGTGGCCATCCCGGTCCTCAAGCCGCTGCACGACGAGGCGGGCCTCACCCGGCTGATCGTCTCGACGTACCAGGCCGTGTCGGGCGGTGGCGTGGACGCGGTGCGCGAGCTGGCGGAGCAGCTGTCGAAGACGGCCGACCGCGCGGCGGACCTCACCTTCGACGGTTCGGCCGTCGACTACCCGCCCCGCAGCGTGTACCCCGCGCCCATCGCCCACAACGTGATCCCGTTGCAGTTCAGGATCGTCGACGACGGCTCGCTGGAGACGGACGAGGAGCAGAAGTACACCAACGAGGCCCGCAAGATCCTCGGCGTCCCCGACCTGGCCGTCACCACCACCTGCGTGCGGGTGCCCGTCTTCACCGGCCATTCGGCGGCCATCGTCTGCGAGTTCGAGCGGCCCATCACCCCCGAGCGCGCCACCGAGGTGTTGCGCACCGCACCGGGGGTCGAGCTGGCGGAGATCCCCACGCCGCTGATGGCGGCCGGCCGCGATGTCTCCTATGTCGGCCGCATCCGGCGGGCCCACGGTGCTCCGAACGCCCTGGCTTTGTTCGTCTCCGGCGACAACCTCCGCAAGGGGGCCGCACTGAACGTGGTGCAGATCGCCGAGGAGTTGGTCGCCCTCCGGGGTTGAGGCGACGGGCTCAGTCGGCTCCGGCAGACACCGGCTCGGGACCACCGACGACGAGGGTCACCATGCGGCGCGCCAGGTTGACGGCGTGGTCGCCGAAGCGCTCGTAGAAGCGCGCCACCATCGCCAGCTCGATCGCGACCGGCAGTGGCATGGTGCCCGCCACCAGCTCTGCGGTCAGGGTGACGTGGAGGTCGTCGAGCTCGTCGTCGAGGTCGTCGATCGACGCGGCCGCCTCGGCGGACCGCTCCGCGAAGGCGTCGGCCGTCTCGCGCCAGATGGTGGTGGCCACCTCGCCCATCCGCTCGACCAGGCCCCGGCTTCGGGCCGACATCTCGGCGCCGAGCCCACGGGCGGCCCGGCGGGCGATGTGCTCGGCCAGGTCGCCGTTGCGCTCCATGTCGGGCAGCATCCGCAGGATCGCGACGAACTCACGGCGCTCGTCGGGGGAGGTCTCGCCGTGGACCAGCTGTTGCTGCACCGTGTTCGAGATCTGCCTGATCAGCTTGTCGATGACCTCGTCGCGCTTGACCAGTTCCTTGGCGGCGTCACGGTCGCCCGCCAGCAGGGCGTGCGTGGCGCCGGCGATGCCCTCGCCGACGAGAGCGAAGACCTGCGCGAACAGCCGGTCGACCTCGTGGGGCTCGGGCAGCGTCCGCGGCCACAGCGGCTGCTCCATGGCCAGTGGCCCGATCCGTGCCTGGCCGTCCTCAACTCGTTCGAGGTCGGAAGCGGTTCTCGTGCTGCCACCCAGTCTGAACGGCATCCTGGTCACGCTACCGGGTCCTCCGCGTCCTGACGACCCCCAACCTGGGCCCATCGTGTCCCCAGCAGGTGGGGAGCGATCCCCGAAGTTGAGACACCCCATCGTTACATTGGCCTCGTGGTGATCGGAGTGGCACTCGGCGTCGCCGTGGGACTGGCCATCGGCGTTGCATGGCACCTCGCCCGAACGGCGCGCCTGTCCGGCACGGCGCGCCTCGCGGAGAGCCGCCTGGCCGACGCGCAGTCCGCCGCCGCCGAGCACGCGGCGGAGCTGAGGGCGGCGACGGCCGCGGCGGCCGAGGCCGAACGGTCGCGTGCCGTGGCCGCCAGCGAGCTCGAGCTGATGCGGAAGTCCGCCGGCGAGGCCGACGGCGCGGGCAGAGGAGGAGCGGGTCCGCCTGGCCGGCACCTTCGCCGAGCTGTCGGCCGAGGCCCTGGCCCGCAACAACGAGCAGTTCCTGGCCCTGGCCGACACGAAATTCAACGAGGCCCGCACGGCGGCCCAGGGCGACCTCACCCAGCGCCAGCAGGCCATCGCGCAGCTGCTCGACCCGCTGAGCGAGACGCTGGCGCGCTACGAGCTCGGGCTGCGGCAGATCGAGCTGGATCGGAAGGGCGCCTACGAGGGGCTGAGCGAGAAGCTGGCCCAGCTCCACCTGGGACACGAGCAGCTCCAGAAGCGAGACGCGCAACCTGGTCACCGCCCTGCGCTCGCCCCAGACGCGCGGTCGCTGGGGGGAGATCCAGCTCCGCCGCGTCGTCGAGATGGCGGGCATGCTCGAGCACTGCGACTTCGACGAGCAGGTGTCGACGACCACCGAGGACGGTCGCCTCCGCCCGGACATGATCGTGCACATGCCGGGTGGCCGGGACATGGTGGTCGACGCCAAGGTGCCGCTGGACGCCTTCCTCAAGCTCATCGATGCCGACGACGACCAGTCGCGCGACCCTCTTCGCCGTGCAGCACGCCAAGCAGCTGCGGAGCCACGTCGACCAGCTGGCCAAGAAGGAGTACTGGAGGCAGTTCGAGTCGCCCCAACAGGTGGTGGCGTTCATCCCCGGCGACCAGCTGCTGTCGGCGGCCTACGAGTCCGACCCGACGCTCCAGGAGTACGCCATGGCCAACGGCGTGCTGCTCACCACGCCGACCATGCTGATCGCCCTGCTGCGGACCGTGGCCTTCGGATGGCAGCAGGAGACCCTGGCCGAGAACGCACGCGAGGTGCAGAAGCTCGGCGCCGAGCTCTACGACCGGCTGCGGGTGATGACCGGCCACATGCAGACGCTGCAGCGCAGCCTCACGTCGAGCGTGGAGGCCTACAACAAGGCCGTGGGTTCGTTCGAGTCCCGCGGTGCTCGTCTCCGCGCGACGGTTCCCGAGCCTCGGGGTCATGAGCGGCGAGGCGGCAGAGATCGGCGAGCTGGCACCCATCGAGACCGCGCCGCGGCACCTGCAGGCCGTCGAGGTCGACGACGACGAGGAGTACGCCGAGGGCACCCTCCTGGCACTGCCCGAGGGCGGGGCCAGCACCGGCACCCCGGCCTGAGGGGCCGGAACAGCCGCGACCTACTCTGCGGGGGTGCTGCACGTCCACCGCTCCGATCGCACCGACGTCCTGGTGTCGATGCTCGGTGACCTCGTCGCGGACCCGCTCCCGGACCCGATGATGCCCGAAGTGATCTCGGTGCCGACCCGCGGCATCGAGAGGTGGCTGACGCAGCGGCTGTCGGCGCAGCTCGGAGCCAGCGAGGGACGCGCACGACGGTGTCTGCGCCAACATCGACTTCCCGTTTCCCGGGATCGCTGGTGGGCGGCGCGCTGGCGCTGGCCGACGGACGCCGATCCCGAGGCGGACCCCTGGGCCCCGCAACGGGCCGTATGGCCGCTGATCGAGGTGGTCGAGGAGCACTTCGACGAGCCCTGGTTGGCGCCACTGGCCGAGCACATGAGCAACTCGGCGACCGCCGAGGGTTCGCGTCGCTTCTCGAGCATCCGCCACATGGCCGACCTCTTCGACCGCTACGCGGTGCACCGCCCCGACATGCTGCAGCGCTGGGCGGCGGGGTCCCCGCAACTCGAAGAGTCGTCCTGGCAGGTCGATCTCTGGCGCCTGCTGCGCGAGCGCATCGGACGCCCCAGCCCGGCCGATCGACTCGTCGACGCCTGCACACGGCTGCGCGAGGAGCCGACGCTGCTGGACCTGCCCCCGCGGCTCTCGCTGTTCGGCCTGACCCGGCTGCCCGCCAGCTACCTCGACGTGCTGGAGGCGATCGGCGCCGGCCGCGACGTCCACCTCTTCCTCCTGCACCCGTCGCCCGCCCTCTGGGACCGCCTGCGAGCCCTCCGTCGGGCGACCTCGCGCGCCGTCCTGCGGCGGCGAGGACCCCACGGCGGCGGCGCCGAACAACCCGCTGCTCGCGTCCTGGGGGCGGGACGCCCGCGAG
Source organism: uncultured Acidimicrobiaceae bacterium (assembly GCA_963740535.1). Taxonomy (GTDB): domain Bacteria; phylum Actinomycetota; class Acidimicrobiia; order Acidimicrobiales; family RAAP-2; genus Bog-473. The sequence continues at coordinate 868,476 of CAVUEI010000001.1, read as the reverse complement.
ATGCAGCTCGTGCTGGGCGGCGCGTCGCACGGCGATGAGCCGCCGCTGCCGAGGTGCCCGCAGGTCAGCGCGACCCTGTTGCAGCAGGATCCAGGACGACGTTCGAGCCGACCGCGCGCCGGGCGGCATCGGCGCGACCACGGCGACGCCCGCCCGCTCCTCGATCCCGAGGACGACAGCATCCGGATCCACTCCTGCCACGGGCGGGGCCGGCAGGTCGAGGTCCTCCGCGACGCCGTTCTGCACCTGCTGGAGGACGATCCCGACCCTCGAGCCCCGCGACATCATCGTCATGTGTCCCGACATCGAGAACTTCGCGCCCCTGATCCAGGCGACCTTCGGCGCGACACGACCTCGCGACGGAGCCGGACGCACCCGGCGCGGCACGCTCGAGATCCGCCTGGCCGACCGCTCCCTCCGCCAGACCAACCCCGTGATGGGCGTGCTGGCCGAGGTGCTCGAGCTTGCGACGGCGCGGGTCAGCGCGACCGAGGTGCTCGACCTCGCCGGGCGCGAGCCGGTGCGCCGACGCTTCCAATTCGGCGACGAGGACCTGTTCCGGCTGGAGGAATGGGTGCGCCAGAGGCGTCGTCCGGTGGGGCTTCGACGCCGAGCACCGGCGGGCCTTCCAGCTCGAAGGGATCGCAGAGCCAACACCTGGCAGCTCCGGCCTCGATCGGATCCTTCTCGGCGTCGCCATGGCCGACGAGCGATCAGCGGCTCTTCTGTGGCACGCTCCCTCTCGACGACGTCGACAGCGCCGACATCGAGCTGGCGGGCCGACTGGCCGAGTTCGTGGACCGGCTCCAGACGGCGCGTCGATGCGCTCGAGGGCAGCCGCACCGTGGACGTCTGGGCGGGCACCCTCGCCCGCATCTCGGACTCCTTGACGGCGACGTCACCCGCCGACGCCTGGCAGCGGGCGCAGCTGACCACGCTGCTCGACGACCTCGTCGCCGAGGCCACGACGCGCCGATGCGGTGAGCCCGGTTGAGCTCGCCTGCGACGACATCCGGTCGATCCTCACCGACCGACTAGGGGCCAGCCGACGCGTGCAAACTTCTGCACCGGCCACCTGACGGTCTGCACGCTGGTGCCCATGCGGTCGATCCCGCACCGGGTGGTCTGCCTGCTCGGATTGGACGACGGCAGCTTCCCTCGTCACAGAGAACGGGACGGCGACGATCTCACCGCGCACAGCCGCGGGTGGGCGACCGCGACGTCCGGAGCGAGGACCGCCAGCTCCTCCTCGACGCGCGTGCTGGCCGCCCGGGATCACCTCGTCATCACCTACTCGGGTCGCGACGAGCGCTCCAACCTGCACCGCCCGCCGGCGGTCCCGGTCGGGGAGCTGCTCGACGTCGTCGATCACTCGGTGCGCGACCGAGAGCGGCCGCGCGCGACGCCATCGTCGTCGCCCATCCGCTGCAACCGTTCGACGCCCGGAACTACGAGAACGGGGACTCGGGCGTGATGGTCCGTGGAGCTTCGACACCCTGCATCTGGCGGGTGCACGGGCCGGCCTCGCACGCCCGCCGCGACGCCCCCCCGTTCCTCACCGAGCCCCTGCCGGCCCTGCCGCTCGACGCCATCGGGGTCGACCAGCTGGAGCGGTTCCTGCGGCACCCGGTCCGGGCCTTCCTGCGCGAGCACCTCGGCATCTCGCTCGCGCGAAAAGACCCGCGACTTCGAGGACTCCATCCCGATCGATCTCAACGCGCTCGAACAGTGGCAGATCGCGGACAGGGTGCTCACCGCCATGCTCGGTGGGTCCGACGAGGCGTCGTGCCTGGCCGCCGAGAGCGCCCGCGGCGCCCTCCCCCCGGACATGCTGGCCGGCGACATCCTGTCGACGATCACGGGGCCGCTCGCGGACCTCGTCGACGCCGGGCGCACGCCGGTGGTTCCAGCGTCCGCTCGACGCCTACGTCGAACTCCCTGGTGCGCCGAGCGTCGTCGGCACGGTGCCTGGCGTCCATGGGGACACGGTCCTCACCGTGACCTACTCGAAGTTGGGCCCCGCGGCACGACTCATCGCGTGGATGCGCCTGCTCGCCCTCACGGCGTCGTGGCCCGACCGCCCTTTCGAAGCACGCACGATCGGGCGCGCCCGCAGCACGTCGCCACACCATCTCGACGGCCACCATCGAACCGCTGGGGCCGGATCCGGCGAGCCGGAAGGCCGAAGCGGAGCGCCACCTGCGCCGCCTGGTCGATCTGTTCGACCGCGGCATGCGCGAGCCGCTGCCGCTGTATTGCAAGACGTCGGCCGCCTGGGCGGAAGCGGTCGCGCTGGGGAGGGACCCACGCCGACCAGCCGCCCGGACCTGGGAATCCGGCTTCGGTGGGAACAACGAGGACAAGAACCCCGAGCACGAGCTCGTCCTGAGTGGGCACCTGTCCTTCGACGCCATGTTCGAACTCGCCGGCCCAGCCCGCGCCGACGAGACGGGCGATGGCTGGGACGGCCGCGATCCCTCGCGGTTCGGCCGCTACGCGGCGCGGCTCTGGGACGGGCTCTTGGCCCACGAACAGGTGGTCGACCAGTGAGCGGCGATGCGGCCGGCCCGCTGGAGCCACAGCCCTTCGTGGTGCGGGGCGACCTCCCGCGCGGGATGACCTTGCTGCAAGCGAGCGCCGGAACGGGCAAGACGTTCACGATTGCCGCGCTGACGACCCGCTACGTCGCCGAGGGGATCCTGCCGATCGACCGGCTGCTCGTCATCACCTTCACCCGCATGGCCACCGGCGAACTGCGCGAGCGCGTGCGGGATCGCCTCGTCCGCGCCCACGACGGGCTCGTCGACGTGCTCGACGGGTCCGGTGGGCACGAGGACGACGAGCTCGTCCAGCTCCTTGCGGAGACGTCGCGTGACGAGGTCTGCGCCCGCAGGGACCGGCTCGGCAAGGCCATCGCCGACTTCGACGCGGCCACCATCGAGACGACGCATGGGTTCTGTCTCCAGGTGCTCTACGGGCTGGGCACAGCGGGTGACGTGGACCGCGAGGTCACGCTCGTCGAGGACGTGCGCGACCTCATGGAGGAGGTCGTCGACGACCTCTACCTGCGCCGGTTCGCCGCCAGCCCCAATCCCCTCGGCTTCACCCGCGCCGAACGCGATGGAGATCGCCAAGTACGTGCTCGACCATCCCGACGCAGAGATCGTGCCGCCGAGGTCCGAGGTGCTCGACACGCCTTCCATCCGTCGCCGTTTCGCCGACGCGGTCCGCAAGGAGATGGATCGCCGGAAGCGCAACCTGAAGATCCTGACCTACGACGACATCCTCATCCGGCTGCGCGACACGCTTGGTCGACCCCGAGCGCGGACGAGCTGCCTGTGCCCGGCTGCGCGAGCGCTACGACGTCGTCCTGGTCGATGAATTCCAGGACACCGATCCGGTGCAGTGGGACATCATGCACGAGGCATTCGGTCGCGGCGGTGCGACGTTGGTCCTGATCGGCGACCCCAAGCAGGCCATCTACGCCTTCCGCGGCGCCGACGTGCACGCCTATCTGGAGGCGAGCGAGGTCGTGCAGTCGGAATGGACCCTCGACGTGAACTGGCGCAGTGACGAGGGGTTGCTCCAGGCCTACGACGCACTGTTCGCCGACTCGCAGCTGGGCTTCGCCGGCATCGCCTACCGCAGCGTCAAGGCCGCGACCGCCCAATGCGGCATCCCGTCTGGTCGGCGCACCGAATCCGGCGCCGATGCGCGTGCGGGTCGTGCATGCGGACGACGGCCTCGTCACCCTCACGCAGTCCAAGGGTCTGCCTCAGGCCGGTGAGGCCCGCGGGTTCATCGCCCGCGACGTCGCCGCCGAGGTCGTCGAGCTCCTCGACGCACAGCCGGAGTCATCACCCGCCGACGCGATGGGGGCGCCCCGTCGGCGACTCCACTGCACCCCGGCCACATCGCAGTGCTCGTGCGGGTCAACAGCCACGCCGTGCTCGTGCGCGACGCGCTGCACCGCGGTCGGAGTGCCCGCCGTCATCGGGGGCAGCGGTTCCGTGTTCGGGACCCGTCCGCGCTCGAGTGGCTCCGGCTCCTGGAGGCCCTCGAGCGCCCGACGGCTCGCGACCGGGCCTCGTTGGCCGCGCTCACCAGTTTCGTCGGGTGGTCCGCCGCCGACGTCGCTGCTGCCGACGAGAGCCCAGTGGGAGGACCTGCACTGGTCACTGCACCGATGGGCCGCCCTGCTGCGTGACCAGGGCATCGCATCGCTCTCGAGACCGTCAGCCGCACCGCACGGCGTGCCGGCACGCGTGCTGGCCGAGGCCTCGGGGGAGCGCTTCATGACGGACCTGCGCCACATCGCCCAACTGCTCCACGAGGCAGGTGTCTCCGAGGGCCTCGGGCCCGACCGCCATGGCCACGTGGCTCGGCCGACGGATCCACGACGCCGACCGTGACGCGGAGAACGAGGAGCGCGCACGCCGGCTCGAGTCCGACGCCGACGCGGTGCAGGTCATCACGATCCACCGGAGCAAGGGCCTCGAGTTCCCCGTCGTCTTCTGCCCCTTCATGTGGGACGGCCGGCCGCAGCTCGAGTGACGTCCCGGTCTTCCACGACCCCGTCAACGGGCAAGCGCACGATCGACGTCGGGCACGACGGGAGGGCCTTCCCCATCCACCAGAAGATGGAGCTCGAGGAGAGCCGCGGCGAGGATCTCCGGCTCCTCTACGTCGCCCTGACGCGGGCGCAGCACCAGGCGGTGCTGTGGTGGGCCGGCGTCCAGGACAGCCAGCATTCACCCCTGGCGCGGCTCCTGTTCGACCGTGACCCCGCCGGGCTCGTTGCCGCCGTACGGCGCGGGACCGGCACACCGACGCCGAAGTGGCGGCGGCCTTCGTGGCGCTCGGTGACCACGTCTCGGTCGAGCAGTCGCTGAGCCCGCCGGACGTCAGGTGGCATCACGAGGCGGGCGCCATCCCGGAGCTCGACGCGGCCCGCTTCGACCGTGACCTCGACGTCGGATGGCGCCGGGTGTCCTATTCGGGCATCACCCGTGCCCTGCACGAGTATGCCCACGGTCGGCAGCGAACCCGAACAGCCGCTCACCACGGACGAGGAGGCGGCGGCCCCAGCCCGCTCCGGGCAACGGCCGACCCCGGACTCGACCGCCTGCGCTCGGTCGCGGCTCGGGTTGGCCGACATGCCCGGGGGAGCGCTGGTCGGCACGGTGGTCCACGGCATCTTGGAGCATGGTCGACTTCGCCGCGCCCGACCTCGAAGGCGCGAGGTCGCCGCGGCGCTCGAGCGCCAGGTGGCCTGGCGCAACGTCGATCTGGGCAGTCGAGACGCCGTCGTCGCGGGGCTCTGCGCGGCCATCGAGTCCCCGCTCGGTCCTCTCGTCGGCGAGCGCGGCTCCGCGACGTCGCACGACTGACCGCCTCGACGAACTTGGGTTTCGAGATCCCGCTCGTCGGCGGCGACGATGCCCTCGGGACGCTGCACGTGGCGCGCCCTGGCCGACCTCCTGCGAGGCACAGCTGCCCGCGGACGACCCGGTCGGCCGCTACGCGAGCCGGTTGCGCGACCCGGCGCTCAAGGGCGTGACTGCGGGGCTACCTGACGGGCAGCCTGGACCTCGTGTTCCGCGGCTGCCGACGACGTTTCGTGCTCGCCGACTACAAGACCAACCGGCTCGGCGCGCCCGAGGAGACGCTCACGGCGTGGCACTACCGGCCCGAGGCCGTGCAGGACGAGATGGAGGCGGCGCACTACCCCTTGCAGGCACTTCTCTACTCGGTGGCCCTGCACCGCTACCTTCGCTGGCGGCTCCGCGACTACGAGCCGCAGCGGCACCTCGGCGGCGTGCTCTACCTCTTCGTCCGGGGCATGAGCGCAGTAGAGCCGGCCCGGGTGGACGACCGGCCCTGTGGCGTGTGGTCCTGGCAGCCCCCGGCGCATTTGGTGGAGTCGCTCAGCGACCTCTTCGATCGTGGGGCGCACGACGTGACGGTCGTCGATCTCTTCGACCGCTTCGACGCCGCGACTGCGCCCAGAGCGCCGGCGGGCTGCTGCGGGTGTTCAACGAGGCCGGGGTCCTGGCGACCTCCGACGTGCACGTCGCACGCGCCTGGCCCGCTCTGAGCGGCACGGTGGACGATGTCGTGCAGCTCGGCGTCGCGTTCGCCGCCCGCGCGCCGCGCCTGGGCCACGTGTGCGTCGACCTGCACACCGTCCCGGAAACCGCGAGCACGGACAGCGACTCACCCGTCGATCTCGGCGCTGCTGCCCTGGCCCGAACCGGCCGACTGGGTGCGGCGGATGTCGCGAGTCCGCCGCCGTTGGGCGACGAGCGGCCGCTGCAGCTCGAGGGAACGAACCTCTACCTGACCGGCTCTGGACCGACGAGGGCCTCGTCGCGTCCGACCTGCGGCGACGCGCCGCCGCGCCCGCCGACGGCGTCGACGATGCGGCTGTTGCCGGTCGGTTTGGGCCGGCTCTTCGACAACGACGAGGTCCCGGACCTCCAACGGATGGCGGCGGCGACCGCCGTGTTGCGGAACGTGTCGGTGATTGCCGGTGGGCCGGGCACCGGCAAGACCACGACCGTGGCCCGGGTCCTGGCGCTCATCTACGAACAGCATGCGGCCGCCGGTGCCCGGCCGCCGCAGATCGCCTTGGCGGCACCGACCGGCAAGGCGGCGGCGCGGCTGGAGGAAGCCGTCCGCCGCGAGGCGCTGGAATGAAGATCGAAGAAGCGGTCCGCGCCGCCTGCGGCTGCTCCAGGGCACCACGCTCCATCGGCTCCTCGGGTTCAATCCGGGCAACCGCACCCGGTTCCGCCACGACCGCATCAACCATCTCCCCCACGACGTCGTGGTGATCGACGAGACGTCGATGGTGTCGCTCACGATGATGGCGCGGCTGACCGAGGCGATCCGCCCCGAGGCCCGGCTGATTCTGGTGGGAGATCCCGAGCAGCTGGCTTCGGTCGAGGCCGGGGCGGTGTTGGGCGACATCGTGGGCCCGGCGGCCGCCCGGTTCTGTATGGACACCGAGGCGAGGAGACGGCTCGCCCAAGTGACCGGGGACGCTGTTCCCGATGCCGGTGCGGTCCGGTCCTCGACGATCGGGAACGGCATCGTCCTCCTGCGCCGCGGGCACCGCTTCGGTGGCGCGATCGCCGCTGTTCGCCGAAGCGATCCAGCGCGGTGACGCCGACGAGGCGCTGCGCGTGCTCCGGCGGGGCGACCCCGACGTGCACTGGATACCCGAAGACGCAGGCGAGGCGCCGTCGGCTGAGGTCGTCGAAGCCGTACGTGCTCTGCCGTCGACTGCGGTCGTCAGTCATCGAGGCGGCGCGCGCCGGTCGACGCGCGTGAGGCCATCGCCGCGCTGGGGCAGTTCCGCCTTCTCTGCGCCCATCGCAGGGGTCCAGAGGGTGTCACTACGTGGATGCACCACGTCGAGGCGTGGTTGCGGTCTGCCGTCGACGGGTTCTCAACAGGGATCGACTGGTATGCCGGGCGCCCGCTCATCGTGACGGAGAACGACTACGGGCTGCAGCTCTTCAACGGCGACACGGGAGTGGTCGTGGAGGCGGAGGGCGGGCGGCTGGCGGCGGCCTTCGAGCGCGGCGGCGCGATCGCGGAGGTCAGCCCCGCCCGCCTCGCCGCCGTGGACACGGTGTACGCCATGACCGTCCACAAGAGCCAGGGCTCCCAGTTCGATGTCGTGGCGTTCCTCCTGCCGAGCGCCGACTCTCGCATCTTGACGCGGGAGTTGCTCTACACCGCCGCTACCCGAGCCAGGGAGCGGCTGATCCTGGTGGGAACCGAAGACATGATCCGTTCGGCCATCGAGCGGCCGATCACCCGGGCCTCGGGCCTGGGGCGGGCGCTCTGGGGCGAGGAGGACACGGGCTGAGGCGGGCCCGGGGGGCAGCGGGCCAGAGCATCCCCGGGCGCGCTTTTCCCGCTTCCTAGGCTGGTTTCCGGGAGAAAATCCCTGGTCTCACGCCATGCGCAGCCCGCACACAGGTTGAATTCAGGGTTCTGACCCATGATGAGACTGACATGACTCCGTAACAATTGCGGAGCCCTGAGCGAAATCAAAGGTGACGATGAAGATTCTGGTTCTCGGAGGAGACGGCTATCTCGGTTGGCCCACCGCCCTTCACCTGTCCGCCCGGGGACACGAGATCACCGTCGTCGACAATCTCGTTCGCCGCGAATACGACCGCGAAATGGGTGTGGACAGCCTGGTGCCGATCGCCCCGCTTCTCGATCGGGTCACGCGCTGGGAGCAGGTCTCCGGACACGCGATCGACATCCGCATCGGGAACCTGACCGACGCCCCCTTCGTCTACGGCGTCATCGCGGAGGCCAAGCCCGACGCCATCGTGCACTTCGGCGAGCAACGCTCGGCGCCCTACTCAATGATCGACCGCGAGCACGCCGTCTACACACAGGTCAACAACGTCGTCGGCAACCTGAACGTGATGTACGCCATTCAGGAGACGGATCCGGACATCCACCTCGTCAAGCTGGGCACCATGGGGGAGTACGGCTATCCCAACATCGACATCGAAGAAGGGTTCATCGAGATCACCCACAAGGGCCGCACCGACGTGATGCCCTACCCGAAGCAGCCCGGATCCTTCTACCACCTGTCCAAGGTGCACGACAGCCACAACATCATGTTCGGTTGTCGGATCTGGGGACTCCGCGCCACCGACCTCAATCAGGGCATCGTGTACGGCCAATCGACGGACGAGAGCGACCTGGACCCGTTGCTGGCCACACGCTTCGACTACGACGGCGTGTTCGGAACGGTGCTGAACCGCTTCTGCGTCCAGGCGGTCACCGGCCATCCGCTGACCGTGTACGGCGCCGGGGGGCAGACACGCGGCATGCTCAACATCCGCGACACGCTCGCCTGTGTCAACCTGGCCATCGACAACCCGGCCGAGCGTGGCGAGTTCCGGGTCTTCAACCAATTCACTGAGTCCTTCTCCGTCCGCGACATGGCACAGATGGTCAAGCGTGTGCCCCAACCGGGTGGACATCGCGGAGGGGTTGGCCAACCCGCGGGTCGAGAACGAGGAGCACTACTTCCACGCCGCCAACACGAAGCTGCTCGACCTGGGTCTGCAGCCGCACCTCCTCACCGACGAGGTCATTTCCGACATCCTCTCTTTGGTGGAGCGGCACCGGGACCGGGTCGACGTTCGGGCGATTGCCCCGACGGTCCAGTGGCGTTCGAGCACGAGCACCCTGACCACAGCCGGTGAGACTCCGGACTCGTCGTTCCTCGCGGTATAACGCACCGGTTTCGGCAGTAGTTTCCTGTGGCGATGTCGCCACGCAGGCCACGACGCCGCGCGCGCCGTCGATCACCGGCACGGCCGATCATCCTGCTGAGTGCAGCAGTGGTCGTGCTTGCGCTCCTCGTGGGCGGCATGACGCAGGTGTCGAGGCAGTCGCAGGGCTATGACGAGAATTCCAATCGGTCCCTCGCCGCTCAGGGCGCACTGGTGGCGGGACAGTCGAACACGACCGCAGCGGACGTGCGCCGCATCATCGGCGGCCTGCAGCAACAGAACCGCCAAGCCCTCCAGACCGCGCTGGACAGCGCCGTGCAACAGACCGCCGGCGAATCGGCCCGGGCCGATCTTGCCGCCGGCACGACCCCGCTCGGGTCGGTGGCCACGGGGTTCGCCGCCGCCTTTGCCGACCGGGCCCAGGCCATGGTCGAGCTCCGGTCCGCCGTCGACGGGTTCCTCGGGATGCAGCCCATCCCTCCGGACGGAGAGCCCGCGGCGGTCTCGTCCGGCACTTCCGCTCCCGTCCAGGCGACCCTCCTGTCCGCCACCCAGGCCACTGAGCGCATCGCGGCGGCCGGCACGCTCCTGGCTCGCTCGGACACCATCTACCGTTCCGTGCGGAGCACCCTCGCGTCCGCGGCCGGTCACGCCAGGCTCCCCAAGTCCGTCTGGGTAACCAACCGGCAGCTGTGGCAGCCCGGCGCGGTGGCGGCCCAGGTCGACCTCATGGCCACCTCGTCCGACCTGGCCGCGACGCACTACGTCGCCATGCGCACCGTCCGCCTGAGCCCGCCGGCCCTCCCCGCTCCCCAAGGCGTGCCGTCCGGAGTCTCGGTCCTCAGCCCGACATCACACATCGGCGTGACGGTCGTCGTGGCCAACAACGGCTCCGTCGCCGAGCCCCATGCCTCGGTCCGCTTCACGCTGGCCGAGCAGTCGTCCGCTGCCACTGCGACCCACGTCGAGTCGGTCGCGCTCGGCCTGGGAGCCTCGGCGACGCTGCCGACGGCCGTCTTCAGCGTCAAGCCCGGGACCAGCTACGTGCTCACGGTCGCCGTCCTCCTGCCTGCGGGGCAGTCGGAGACGGACGGCACGCTGGTCGAGCAGGCATTGCAGGTCTCCCCCGCCACTTGAGCGGTCGATCCGAGGAGGCTCCTCCACGGGCCACGTGTCGACCCCGCTGGCATGGTGGCCATAGGATCAACAACGCACAGAAATCTGGAATTGGAGGCTCTTCACGTGGCCGAGAGCATCACGATCACGGACAATCGCAATGGCGAGTCCATGGAGATCCCCATCGTCAACGGCGGGGTATCGGCCGAGGAGTGGGCAAAGCTCCTGCCCGGCGTCTGGTTCTTCGACCCGGGTTTCATGTCGACGGCCGCCTGCGACAGCGCCATCACCTACCTGGACGGCGACGCGGGGATCCTGCGCTACCGCGGCTACCCGATCGAGCAGCTAGCCGAGAACTCGACCTACCTGGAGGTCGCCTACCTCCTGCTGAACGGCGAGCTGCCCGACGAGGCCCAGTTCTCCGAGTGGCGTCACGACGTCACGTATCACACCTTCATCCACGAGAACGTCCGCAAGCGATTTCTCGAGGGCTTCCACTACGACGCCCATCCGATGGGCATGCTCGTCTCCGCGGTCGCCGCGTTGTCGACCTTCTACCTCGACGCCAAGGACATCTTCGACCCTGAGTCGAGGAACAAGCAGATCATCCGCTTGATCGCCAAGATGCCCACGCTGGCTGCTGCCGCCCATCGCTTCAGTGTCGGGATGCCCTTCGTCTATCCCGACAACTCGCTCGATTTCGCGCCGAACTTCCTCTCCATGCTCTGGAAGGTGGCGGAGCCGCGCTTCGAGGCCGATCCCGTGCTGGCGCGGGCGCTCGACGTCCTCTTCATCCTGCACGCGGACCACGAGCAGAACTGCTCCACCACAGCCATGCGCGTCGTCGGCTCGTCGCACTCGGACCCCTACTCGGCCACCGCCGCCGCCGCGGCCGCCCTGTACGGACCCCGGCACGGGGGGGCCAACGAGGCGGTCATCCGCATGCTGACCGACATCGGGAGCATCGAGAACGTCCCGGACTTCATCGCGACCGTCAAGGCAGGGACGGGCGGGCAACGCCTCCAGGGCTTCGGGCACCGGGTCTACAAGAGCTACGACCCGCGGGCCACGATCATCAAGCGGACCGCGGACGAGGTCTTCGAGGTCACCGGCAAGAACCCGCTGCTCGACATCGCGCTCAAGCTCGAGGAGATCGCTCTCAACGACGAGTACTTCACCTCGCGGCGGCTCTACCCCAATGTCGACTTCTACTCGGGCCTCATCTATCAGGCCATGGGATTCCCGCTCGAGATGTTCCCCGTGCTCTTCGCGATCCCTCGCACGGCGGGCTGGCTCGCCCACTGGCAGGAGATGCTCGACCAGGACTCCAAGATCGCCCGCCCGCGCCAGCTCTACATCGGGCCCGAGCCCCGGGACTACGTCCCGATCCAGTCCCGCTAGGCACCCGACCGCTTCAGCACCCGGGCCAGTCCCTCCTGGGCGAGTGAGACGCACAGGCGGCCGTCGCGGTCGAAGAGGAAGCCGCGTGCGAGGCCCCGGCCCCCGGCGGCCACCGGGGAGTCCATGTCGTAGAGCAGCCAGTCGTCCGCCCGGAACGGGCGGTGGAACCACATGCAGTGGTCCAGGCTGGCGCCCATGAAGTGGGCATCGTCCCACCGCACGGGGTGCGGTCCGAGGACGGTGTCGAAGAGCGACATGTCCGATGCGTAGGTCGCCACGCAGGCATGGAGCAGCGGATCGTCCGGTAGCTCGCCGTCGGCCCTGATCCAGAGCCGCTGATAGGGCTCTCCTTTCCCCTGGCGGTGCCAGGGGAGATCGCCGATGTGACGCTGGTCGATCGGATGGGGCCGATCGAACCAGTCGGCCAACTCCTCCTTCCACGGCTCCAGACGCTCGAAGAGCGGGGGAAGGGTCTCGGGGTCCGGGACCTCGGGCATCGGGAACTGGTGGTCCAGGCCCTCCTCGTGGTCGTGGAACGAGGCCGAGAGATTGAAGATCGCCCGTCCGTGCTGCACGGCGACGACGCGCCGGGTGGTGAACGATCTGCCGTCTCGGATGCGGTCCACCTCGTAGAGGATCGGCACCGCAGGGTCGCCGGGGCGCAGGAAGTACGAGTGGAGCGAGTGGACCTGGCCGTGCTCGACCGTGCGCCCGGCCGCCATGAGGGCCTGCCCGGCCACCTGGCCGCCGAAGACGCGCTGGCGTTCCTCGTTGGGTTGGGTGCCGCGGAAGAGGTTGACCTCAATCGGTTCGAGGTCGAGGAGGTCGACGAGGAGCTTCAACGACGTGCTCATGCACCCATGTTCGCAGGCCGCAGGCGGATGCTGCGTTGAGCACGCCGCCACGACCCCCGCTACCCTGCGCCGTCATGGCACCCGCGTCCCCTCCCGCCGATGAGCGCGAGCTCGCGTTCCCCGAGGGGTTCACGTGGGGTGTCGCCACGGCCGCGCACCAGATCGAAGGCGGCAACGTCAACAACGACTGGTGGGCATGGGAGCACGACCCCGAGTCCGGGACCGTCGAGCCCAGCGGAGATGCCTGTGACTCCTTCCACCGCTGGCGCGAGGACGTGCAGATCGTGGCCGACATGGGGCTCGACGCGTACCGCTTCTCGCTCGAGTGGAGCCGCATCGAGCCCGCCGAGGGTGAGTTCTCGATCGCCGCCCTGGAGCACTACCGGCGCATGTGCGCGGCCTGCCAGGGGCACGGGATCACACCCGTCGTCACGTTCCACCACTTCACGACGCCCCGGTGGCTGGCGGCCCGCGGGGGCTGGGAGGCTCCCGATGCGCCCGAGTGCTTCGCCCGCTTCGTGGCCCGTGCCGCGGCCCACCTCGGCGACCTCATCGGATGGGCCTGCACCATCAACGAGCCAAACGTCGTCTCCGTCATGGGGTACTTCCAGGGCCAGTACCCGCCGGGCGTCTCGGAGGACTTCGCGCGCTACGCCGCCGTCAACGAGGCGATGGTGCGCGCCCACCGACTGGCCGTCGAGGCGCTGCGCGCCGGGCCCGGGGACTTCCCGGTCGGGCTCACGCTCTCCATGGCCGAGATCGTCGCGGAGGATGGGGGCGAGGCGTTGCGCGACGCCGCAGAGGAGATGCTCGAGAACGTGTTCCTCCGGGCGACCGGCGGCGACGACTTCGTCGGTGTGCAGTGCTACACGCGCATGCACTTCGGGCCCGAGGGCCTCCTGCCCAACGACCCTGCCGTGCCGGTGACCCAGATGGGCGACGAGCGGTGGCCCCAGGCGGTTGAGCACACCGTGCGGCGGGCGGCGGCGGTGAGCGGGCGTCCGGTCGTGGTCACCGAGAACGGCATCGCAACGGCGGACGACACAGAGCGGATCGCCTTCCTGGCCGATGCACTGCGCAGCGCCCACCGCTGCCTCGCCGAGGGCATCGACCTGCGGGGCTACTTCGTCTGGAGCCTGCTCGACAACTTCGAGTGGCACCTGGGCTACGGGCCGAAATTCGGTCTGGTGGGGGTGGCCCCGGGCACCTTCGAGCGCCGGCCCAAACCGAGCGCCCACTGGTTCGGCGAGGTCGCCCGCTCCCGCCGGTTGACCACAGCGGGGGCATAGCGGGCGTACAGGGGGTGAATTGAGCGCCAGGCTAGGGTGAAGCAGTGCTCTCCCGGCTTCAAACGCTCTACGACTGGCTGCACACCCACGAAGGCCGGAAGATCCTGCGCTACTCAATGGTCTCGGTCGTTTCGACCTGTGTCTCGCTCGTCGTCATCGCCATTGTCTACGGCGCGTTGCACCTGTGGAGCGAGGTGCCGAGCACCATTTTCGGCAACGCGGTCGCGACGTTCCCCTCCTACTGGCTCAACCGGAAATGGGCCTGGGGCAAGCACGGTCGGTCGCACTTCCTCAAGGAGGTCGTGCCCTTCTGGACATTGGCGGGGCTCGGCATCGCCTTCTCCATCGTCGCCGCGGCCCTGGCCCGCCACGTCGCCATCAAGTACAACCTGGACCACTTCGAGACGACGGTTCTCCTCCTTCTCGCCAACGTTGGGTCTTTCGCCGTGTTCTGGGTGGCGAAGCTGCTGATCTTCAACCGCCTCTTCCGCACCGAGCTGGAGGAGTTCGACGAGCACCTGACGCGTGAGGAGGAGGAAGAGGAGGAGGCGTCCCACACGACGCCTCGCTGAGGGGCCGACGAGGGCAGCCCCGGGATCAGTCCCTGAAGTTGTTGAACTGCAGCGGGATCCCGAAGTCCTCGGCCTTGCACTTCGCGATGACCTCCTGGAGATCGTCGCGCTTCTTGGCGGAGACCCGGAGCTGATCACCCTGGGTCTGGGAGGACACACCCTTGAGGCCCAGGTCCTTGATGAACTTGTTCAGCCGCTTGGCGTGGTCCGAGGAGATGCCGGCCCTGATGGCCACCTTCTGGCGGGACGTGCCCTTTTGGGCCTCTTCGATCTTCGCGTCCTCGAACGCCTTCAGCGAGACCTGGCGCTTGACCAGCTTCTCGTCGAGCACCTGGTGCAGGGCGCGCAGGCGGTCCTCGGTCGAGGAGCGCAGGACGAGCTCGGTGTCGCCCAGCTCAATGGCCGAATCGGTGTTCTTGAAGTCGAAACGGGTGGCGGCCTCCCGATTTGCCTGGTCGACCGCGTTGCGCACCTCCTGCATGTCGACTTCCGAGACGATGTCAAACGTGGGCATCCCCTCAGCGTATCGGCGTCTCCTTCCCGAAAGGGGTGGCGGGTCCGGCTAACCTCACCGGCTGCGGGTCGGTGTCCGAGTGGCCAAAGGAAACAGGCTGTAAACCTGTCGGTTAACACCTACGGAGGTTCGAATCCTTCCCGGCCCACGCACCATGCCGGCACGCCATCTCGGGCCCATAGACCCTTGCCAGGTGCCGGGGCGCCGTTACAATGCTGTTTCGGATCGATTGCGGGCACACGCCTCCCCGGCATGCGTCCTCCCCCTCTCCGGGTCCTAGCGCCCGGTCACGACAAGCGAGACTGACCCCCGTGGACGAAAGCGCGATGTCCCCCTCTACACCGGTCCTGGACCGGGTGAGCACGCGCCTGAGCCGACTGTCCATGCGCGCCGAGGCCCTTCGACTGCGGTTCACGCCGCGCGTCGCGTTGACCCAGCAGGTCGAGGCGGAGAGCGGCGAGCCGGGCGACTGGTCCTTCCTGCGCCGGCCCGCGCTCCTCGGTTTGATCGCCGTGGTCTCCATCTGCGTCGGAGCCTCGCTGCCCAGTTCGCCGTTCAAGCTGGAGATGGGGGGCACGTGGTTCTTCGGTGAGGCGACGTCACCCTCGACGACCCTGCTGCTGCCGGGTGTCGTGGCGGTCTACGGCGGGATGGTCCTCTTCGTCCGCGTCTGGTTCGGGCTTTTCCAGACGCTGCGCGCCCGCCCCTCGGTGCCGATCCGGCCCCTGGCCTACATGTTGGCCCTGTGGATCCTGCCCCTCCTGGCCGTGGCGCCGCTCTTCAGTAAGGACGTGTTCTCCTACGCCGCCCAGGGCGAGATGATGAGCCACCACATCAACCCGTACCACTACGGCCCGGGCACCCTCGGCTTCGGCCCGTACACAGTGGGGGTCGATCCCCTCTGGGCGAACACCGCCGCACCCTACGGCCCGCTGTTCTTGATGCTGGCCGGGTGGTCGGCCTCCCTGAGCCTGCACCACGCGCTGATCACGGTCGTGTTGCTGCGGCTGCAGTCGGTAGCCGGCATCGCCCTCATCGCCTACTGCGTCCCCAAGCTCGCCCGTTCGTTCGGCCGGGACCCGGGCCCCGCCTTCGTGCTGGCCGTGCTCAACCCGCTGACCCTGCTCGCTCTCGTCGGCGGGGCCCACAACGACGCCATCATGGTGGGCCTGCTCCTGGCCGGGGTCACCGCCGCCCGGAGCCGCCATCCCGTGTGGGGCGTCGTGCTGTGCGCGCTGGCGGCCTCCATCAAGGTGCCCGCCGCCATGGGCATCGTCTACGTGGCCTGGGACTGGGCGGGACCCGTGGCGGACTGGCGCCGACGCGCCCGCATGCTGGCGCGCTCGGGCCTCATCACCGTCGCCGTCATGGGGGCGCTCTCGTTCGTCTCGGGACTCGGCTGGGGATGGATCGCCAACCTGGGCACGCCCGGAACGGTGCGTTCCTGGATGGCCCCGGCCACGGCAGTCGGTCTCCTCATCAGCGGCGCCTCCCACGTCGTCGGCATCGGGGTCGGCCTGGGAGGGGTGCTGACGCTGACGCGGGCCATCGGGCTGTTGGCCGCCGCCGCCATCGCCTTCTACTGCCTCGTGCACCGTGAGCGCCTCGGAGTACTCGGCGCCCTCGGGATCACGATGATGGCCTTCGTCCTCTTGGGCCCCGTCGTGCAGCCCTGGTATCTGACCTGGGGGATCGTCATCGTCGCACCGGTGGTCACCGGCCGGATGCTCTGGGTCGTGCTCGGGCTGTCGACCGTGGCGCCCTTCATCGGCCTGACCGGAGGCGCCGACCTGCTCAAGCAGCTGTTGCACACCGACCCCCTGAGCATGGTCCTCGCCGTGATGGTGCTCTGGGCGGTGGCGATCGTGCCGCTCGGGAACTGGACGACGTCGTGGCGGATTGACCGGTCCCCGTTCCCGGCACCCGCCCTCCAGGGCGCGGCGCTCGAGTCCTGAGTCCCCGGGCGGCCCGCGCGAGCTACAGCAGCCGCTGGAGCTCGACCACGTCGAGCCACTGGCGGTGCTTGCGCCCGACCTCCCGCTCGACCCCGACGAGCTCGAAGCCGGCCGCCTGGTGCAGCCCGATGGAGGTCTCGTTGTGCCCGGCGATGCGGGCGATCACCGAGTGGAAGCCGTGCGCCGACGCCAGGACCAGCAGCTCGGCCAGCAGGGCCCGCCCCACTCCCTTGCCCCGCTGGGCGCGGTCGACGTAGATGGAGTTCTCGGCGGTGGCCGAGTAGCCCGATCGCTCCCGGAAGGCCGAGAGCGAGCCGAAGCCCAGGACGATCTCGCCGTTCGCCCCGACCGGCCCGGTCAGTCCGGTCCCGGGGGGCTCGGTGGCGACCACCGCGGGATGGACTCCGCTGTGCTCCAGGATCCAGGCCTCCTGCTCCGTCCTGGTGCGGGGCACCATGTCGAAGGTATTCGTGCTCCCCAGGACCTCCACGTTGTAGATGGCCAGGATCGCGTCGGCGTCGGCAACCTCGGCCAGCCGGATCCGCATCGGGCGATGGTACTGTTGGCGTGCCAAAACCGGGGGAGCGGAGACAGTCGGAGCCGTGCCCTGGCTATCATCGACGTTTCGCGGAAGGTAGCCGCGGCGCCCCCTTAGCTCAGTCGGCAGAGCACAGCCATGGTAAGGCTGGTGTCGTCGGTTCGATTCCGACAGGGGGCTCGCCCATGGCGGCGTAGCTCAGTTGGTCAGAGCACACGGCTCATAATCGTGTTGTCGCGGGTTCGAGTCCCGCCGCCGCTACCAGGCCCGGGCAGGTGCCCAGGGCAGCGACCAGGAAGGATTGAACATGGCGAAGAACGAGAAGAGGGTCCAGGTCACACTGGCTTGTGAGGTGTGCAAGCGGCGCAACTACATCACCACGAAGAACAAGCTCAACGACCGCGAGCGGATCGAGATGAAGAAGTTCTGCCGCTGGGACCGCCAGCACACCCTCCACAAGGAGACCCGCTGAGCCACTCCCAACCTGTCGGTGCTACTCTGGCAGGTCGATCCCCAGGTCAGGGGGAAGAACCACCTGCTTGAGGGCAACTGAAGGACCCCACCGAGGGCAGTAGCTCAACTGGTAGAGCACCGGTCTCCAAAACCGGCGGTTGGGGGTTCGAGTCCCTCCTGCCCTGCCCCGGACGAATGCACCCGAGTACGAAGTATGTGAGGCGAAACCTGTGAACCGCGAGACAAAGCGCATGATGCAGCGCCAAGGGCAGATGGAGGCCGACGGGTCCCCTGCCACCCGGCGCGCGCCCGCGGGGACGCAGACGAAGGCGCCGCGGACCCAGAAGGGCCCGTCGGGGCGCAAGCGCTCCTCACCGGTCCAGTTCATCCGCGAGGTCCGTGACGAGATGCGCCAGGTCGCCTGGCCGTCACGGTCCGAATTGATCAACTACACATCGGTCGTGCTGACGACGCTGGTCATCATGATCAGCCTCATCTTCGTGCTCAACCTCGCTTTCGGGAAGCTCATCACGCTTCTCTTCACCAAGTAGGGCCTCGATGAGCGACATGACGCATTCTGAGGCAGAGGAGGCACTGGTGACCGGCGACGAAGAAGACGTCGCGGAGGCGCTGGAGGCCGAGCGTGAAGAGACCGAAGGGGCCC
The DNA here is from genome assembly GCA_963740535.1 of uncultured Acidimicrobiaceae bacterium. Classification (GTDB taxonomy): domain Bacteria; phylum Actinomycetota; class Acidimicrobiia; order Acidimicrobiales; family RAAP-2; genus Bog-473. The sequence goes on along the minus strand of CAVUEI010000001.1, from coordinate 849,845 downwards.
CTGAGGAGGCAGCAATGAGCACAACGTCGAGCACGGACGTGATCGCAGAGGTCGCGCCGGACGACGAGGCGGAGCTCGAAGCCGTGGCGGAGGACGCGGCGGTCGACGAAGTCGCGGAAGCCGCCGCCGAGGTCGTGGCCGAGGAGGTTGTGGCCGAGCCTGCGGCCGGTGCCGGTACGCCGGACCTCGTCCTCGACGCCACCGACGACCAGCAGGGCGAGGTCGCGCTCGGTGGTTGGGGCGAGGACGACGAGGACGAAGAGATCGTCCCGGTCGAGAGCCCTTACGACCGTCCGGGTCGCTGGTACGTGGTGCACACCTACTCCGGTTACGAGAACAAGGTGCGTTCCAACATGGGCAACGTCGTGGCCTCCCGCGGCATCGAGGACCGGGTCTTCGAGGTGGTGATCCCGATGGAGGACGTCGTCGAGTTCAAGGGTGGCAAGAAGGTCACCGTGCAGAAGAAGGTGTTCCCGGGCTACCTCCTCGTCCGCTGCGATCTCGACGACGACACGTGGGGAGCCATCCGCAACACCCCCGGTGTCACGGGATTCGTCGGCCCGGGGACCAAGCCGACGCCGTTGTCGCGCCGCGAGGTCGAGAACATCCTGCAGGTGAAGGCCGAGGGCGCAGAGACCAGCCCCAAGCGCAGCCGCCCCCGCCTCGAGTACGAGGTGGACGAGACGGTGCGCGTCAAGGAGGGCCCGTTCGCGGACTTCTCCGGGCAGATCGCCGAGATCAACGAGGACCAGCTCAAGCTCAAGGTGCTGGTCAACATCTTCGGCCGGGAGACGCCGGTCGAGCTCGAATTCAGCCAGGTCGCCAAGCTTTAGGCGCCGGGACACACACACCGAAGAAGGAGAACAGAGACGATGGCGCCGAAGAAGAAGGTGCTCGCCGTGGTGAAGATCCAGCTCGAGGCCGGATCGGCCACCCCCGCGCCCCCTGTCGGGACGGCACTGGGGCCACACGGCGTCCAGACGATGGAGTTCTGCAAGCAGTACAACGCTGCCACCGAGAGCATGCGGGGCACCGTGGTGCCGGTGGACATCACGATCTACGAGGACCGCTCGTTCAGCTTCGTGCTGAAGACATCACCGACCCCGGTGCTGCTGCGGCAGGCGGCCGGGCTGGACAAGGGTGCCGCGACCACCGGGCGCGAGCAGGTCGGCACCATCACGGAGTCCCAGTTGGCCGAGATCGCCACCACCAAGCTCAAGGACCTCAACACCAACGACCTCGAGGCGGCCAAGAAGCAGGTTGCCGGGACGGCACGGTCCATGGGGATCAAGGTCGCCGGCTAAGCGGCCGACACGAACGCGCAGAGGAGAATCGATGGCCCAGCACGGGAAGAAGTACAAGGAGAGCTTGAGCAAGGTTGACCGGGAGGCGCTCTACGGCGTCGCCGAGGCGGTCGAACTCGTGAAGTCTCTCGCCAGCGCCAAGTTCGACGAGACGGTCGAGCTGGCTGTTCGCCTCGGGGTCGATCCCCGCAAGGCCGATCAGATCGTCCGGGGCACCATCTCGCTCCCGGCCGGGACCGGCCGAAGCGTGCGGGTGGCGGTGTTCGCGGCCGGTGAGGCGGCAACCGAGGCCCGCGCCGCCGGCGCCGACGTGGTCGGTGCCGACGACCTGGTGGCCAAGATCAACGGCGGCTTCCTCGACTTCGACGTGGCCATCGCCACGCCGGATCTCATGGGCCAGGTGGGCACCCTCGGACGAGTTCTCGGACCCCGTGGGCTCATGCCGAACCCCAAGACCGGAACGGTGACCACCGATGTGGGCAAGGCGGTGACCGAGTTCAAGGGCGGCCGGGTCGAGTACCGGACCGACAAGGTGGGCAACATCCACATCCGCGTCGGCAAGGCGTCCTTTACGCCCGAGCAGCTGGTCACCAACGTCAAGGCCGTCGTCGACGAGCTTCAGCGGGCCAAGCCCCCCGGGGCCAAGGGCCGCTACTTCCTGTCGATCACGCTGTCGACCACGATGGGGCCCGGGGCCCACATCGACCCGGTCAAGGCCCGCTACAGCGACGAGGAGCTGGCCGTGCCGGCCTGAGCCGGCCCCCGAGACGTACTACGCTCTCCCGAACAGCTCGCCGCCTCAGCGGTGTGCGGGCACTGAATCCGAACGCCAGAGACATCCGGTGCACCCCAGGGTGCCGAAGCGGCCGAAGGGCCGGCCTGACGAGGCGACACCGTGCACACCGGCTCCGCCGGCCTGCGCCCGTCGCATCACCGGAGACTCTGGCCCCGTCCCGGTGGAGGACACCGATGGCAACGCAGAACGCACAGATGGCCCACAAGGTCGAGGTAGTCGCCGAGGTCAAGACGCGCATCGAAGCGGCGTCGGCCTCCATCGTGAGCGAGTACCGCGGCCTCAGCGTGTCCGAGATGGCGGAGCTCCGCAACGCGCTGGCGGCGGTGGGTGGCGACTACAAGATCTTCAAGAACACGCTCGTGCGCCGGGCCATCGACGGCGGCGAGTACCAGCCCCTCTCCGAGTACCTGAGCGGCCCGAGCGCGCTGACCTTCGTACAGGGCGACATCAGCGCCGTGGCCAAGGCCCTGCGGGACTTCTCCCGGACCAACCCGCATCTCGTGATCAAGGGCGGCCTGGCCGACGGTTCGCTGCTCACCACGTCGGACCTGGCGGCACTGGCCGAACTGCCGCCGCGCGAGGTCCTGCTGGCCCGGCTGGCCGGTGCCCTGGCCGCGCCCATGCAGCAGATGGCGGGCCTCCTCCAGGCGTTGCCCCGCAACATGGCCTATGGGATCTCGGCCCTCATCGAGCAGCGTGAGGCCGCCGGCGAGACCCTGCCCGTCGCCGAAGACACTGCGGCACCCACCGACGCCGAGGCACCCGCCGACGTGGAAGCGCCGGCAGAGGCCGAGGCACCGGCAGAGACCGTTGCCGCCGAGGCACCGGCGGAGGTAGCGCCCCAAGCCGAGGCACCCGCCGAGGCAGCGCCCGAAGCCGAGGCGCCCGCCGAGGCGGCGCCCGAGGCCGAGGCGCCGGCTGAGACCGCAGAAGCTCCCGCCGCTCCGGTGGACGAAGCGGAGAGCGCCCCGGTGGAGCCGTCGCCCGACGCTTCCGAGTAGCACCAGATCCCTATCCCGACCGAACAACCAGACCAGACCGCAGGAAAGAAAGGAAGGCCACGCAGATGGCAACCCTGACCAAGGAAGAGATTCTCGACGGCATCGCCGATCTCTCGGTGATCCAGCTGAGCGAGCTGTTGAAGGACTTCGAGGAGCGCTTCGGCGTGACGGCCGCCGCGCCCGTCGCCGTGGCCGCCGCAGCTGCGCCGGCCGCCGGTGGCGACGCCGGTGGTGCCGACGAGGAGAAGTCGGAGTTCGACGTCATCCTGACCGACGCCGGCGACAAGAAGATCCAGGTCATCAAGGAGGTGCGTGCCCTCACCAGCCTCGGCCTCAAGGAGGCCAAGGATCTGGTCGAGGCCGCTCCGAAGCCGGTGCTGGAGAAGGCCAACAAGGAGGACGCGGAGAAGGCCAAGGCCGCCCTCGAAGGGGCCGGAGCCAGCGTCGAAGTCAAGTAGTTCCTGGCCAAAGGCCTGGGCGGGGTTCGACCGCCTGGGCCGGGCCAGGATCCTTGACGGCGGGGGAGGGCTTTCGTAGCCTGTCACGGACCCCGGGCGGCTGCCCGCCAGGCCTGCGCGGCCGAGGGGTTGTATCCAGGCACGCCCCACGATAAGATGCCGGGTTGCCGTGCGTCTCCGTGTCTTCGATTCCGTAATTCCCCGGTATCGACGCGCGCCCGCGAAGCCCTGACCCGCCGTCCCGTCCTCATCCGTCTCTGACCCGCATCACCGCCCCCACCCGCCGCTTTTCACTTGGGAGGAGTTGACCGTTGTCCTCACGGTCCCGCAGCCCCGAACGCGTCTCGTTCGCCAATATCAACGAAGCACTACCACTTCCGGACCTGATCGCCATCCAGCGCGATTCGTTCCAGTGGTTCCTCGACAAGGGTTTGGCCGAGGCCTACCACGACATCAGCCCGATCGAGGACTTCACCGGTCAGCTCAGCTTGGAGCTCGAGTTCGACCCGACCGATGCCGACCTGCGCCCGCCGCCCAAGTTCTCGGTGGAGGAGTGCAAGGAAAAGGACATGACCTACGCGGCGCCCGTCTTCGTGCGCGCCCGCTTCCTCAACGCCACCACGGGTGAGATCAAGGAGCAGACCGTCTTCATGGGGGACTTCCCGATGATGACGGACCGGGGCACCTTCATCGTCAACGGCACTGAGCGCGTCGTCGTCTCCCAGCTCGTCCGCTCGCCGGGCGTCATCTTCCAGCCCGGCCGCGACGCCAAGACCGTCTTCACCGGGACCATCCACCCGTACCGCGGCGAGTGGATCGAGCTCGACATCGAGGCCAAGCCGGGCAAGGACGTCACCGCCGGGTGCCGCGTCGCTCGCAAGCGCCGCCTGTCCCTGTTCGTCCTGCTGCGTGCCCTGGGCTACGGCGACGAGGCGTTCCTGGACCGCTTCGTGCGCCACTTCGACTTCCTCGAAGGGCAGTGGGAGAAGGAGCGCAACCTCGCCCCTTCGCGTGAGGAGGCCCTCCTCGAGATCTACAAGCGCGCCCGCCCCGGCGAGCCGCTGTCGGCCGAGGCCGCTCGCGTCTACTTCGAGAACGCCTTCTTCAACCCGAAGCGCTACGACCTGACCCGGGTCGGGCGCTACAAGCTCAACCGCAAGCTCGGCCCGGAGATCGACCGGCTGAGCGACCTGTTCGGGATCGACATCGAGAAGCCCGCCCCGGGCCAGTCGGTGCTGAGCCCCTCGGAGATCCTGGCCTCGGCCACCTACATGCTGCACCTGGCCCTGCACATGGCCGACGGCGAGTCGACCTACCGCATCGACGACCAGGACCACTTCGCCAACCGGCGTATCCGCTCGGTCGGCGAGCTGATCCAGAACCAGGTGCGCGTCGGGCTGAGCCGGATGGAGCGGGTGGTGCGCGAGCGCATGACGACCCAGGACGTCGAGGCCATCACGCCGCAGACGCTGATCAACATCCGCCCGGTCGTGGCCGCGGTCAAGGAGTTCTTCGGCACCTCGCAGCTCTCGCAGTTCATGGACCAGAACAACCCGCTGTCGGGCCTGGCCCACAAGCGCCGCCTCTCCGCGCTCGGCCCAGGCGGCCTGTCGCGTGCAGCGCGCCGGCTTCGAGGTCCGTGACGTTCACACGTCGCACTACGGCCGCATGTGCCCGATCGAGACGCCCGAAGGCCCGAACATCGGCCTCATCGGCGCCCTGGCCACCTACGCCCGGGTCAACGAGTACGGCTTCATCGAGACGCCCTACCGCACCGTCGTCAACGGCAAGGTCACCAACGAGGTCAACTACCTCGCCGCCGACGAGGAGGAGGAGCACGTCATCGCCCAGGCCAACGCCTCGGTCGACGCCGACGGCCGCCTCACCGAGGAGCGCGTGCTGGTGCGCCGCGGCCCGCAAGGCACCGGCGTGCGCATGGGGGCCGTGGCCGGCTCCTACGGGACGACGTCGGAGATCGACTTCGTGCCGCCGTCGGAGGTGGACCTCATGGACGTGTCGCCGAAGCAGATCGTCTCGGTCTCCACGGCGCTCATCCCCTTCGTCGAGCACGACGACGCCAACCGTGCGCTCATGGGCGCCAACATGCAGAAGCAGGCGGTGCCGCTCGTGGTCCCCGAGGCGCCCTACATCGGCACCGGGGTCGAGGCCCGTGCCGCCCGCGACGCCGGCGACGTGCTGCTGGCTGAAGGCAACGGGACGGTCGGCGAAATCAGTGGTGACTCCATCACCGTGGAGTACGCCTCGGGTCAGAAGGACCGCCTGGGCACCCCGCTGGCCCGCAAGGTCTACCGACTGTCCAAGTTCCGCCGCTCCAACCAGAACACGTGCATCAACCACCGCACGCTCGTCACCGAGGGTCAGAGCGTCTCGGCCGGCGACCTGCTGGCCGATGGGCCGTCGACCCACAACGGCGAGTTGGCGCTCGGCAAGAACCTGCTCGTCGCCTTCATGCCGTGGGAGGGCTACAACTACGAGGACGCCATCATCCTCTCCGAGCGCCTCGTGCGCGACGACGTGCTGACGTCCATCCACATCGAGGAGCACGAGGTCGACGCCCGCGACACCAAGCTGGGCGCCGAGGAGATCACCCGGGACATCCCCAACCTGTCGGAGGAGATCCTGGCCGACCTCGATGACCGCGGCATCATCCGCGTGGGCGCCGAGGTGGAGCCGGGCGACGTGCTGGTGGGCAAGGTCACGCCCAAGGGTGAGACCGAGCAGACCCCTGAGGAGCGCCTGCTGCGCGCCATCTTCGGCGAGAAGGCCCGCGAGGTGCGCGACACCTCGCTGAAGGTCCCGCACGGCGAGTACGGCAAGGTGATCGACGTGCGCGTCTTCTCGCGTGAGGAGTCGCACGAGCTGCCGCCGGGCGTCAACCAGCTGGTCCGGGTCTACGTCGCGCAGAAGCGCAAGATCTCCGAGGGCGACAAGCTGGCCGGCCGTCACGGCAACAAGGGCGTCATCTCCAAGATCCTCCCCGTCGAGGACATGCCCTACCTCTCCGACGGCACGCCGGTCGACATCATCTTGAACCCGCTGGGTGTCCCGAGCCGGATGAACGTCGGCCAGGTGCTCGAGTCGCACCTGGGCTACGCGGCCCGCCACGGTTGGGAGGGCATCGAGGTCAACGACGGAGTGGGGACGAGCGCCAAGGGCGACGGAGCGGCGCGCAAGACGCGGCCCCGCACGGAGCCGGCCGCCTGGGTCTCCACCCCCGTCTTCGACGGCGCCCACTGGGACGAGGCCGAGGATGCCGGGGCGCACCCGACCATCAAGGCGGTCTTCGGGACGCTGAACCCGGACTCGGCCAATGGCGACGTGCAGATCCACGACGACGGCAAGGCCATGCTCTACAACGGGCGCACCGGCGAGGTCTATGACAACCCGATCTCGGTCGGCTTCGTCTACATCCTGAAGCTCGCCCACCTGGTGGACGACAAGATCCACGCCCGCTCGACCGGCCCGTACTCCATGATCACCCAGCAGCCGCTGGGTGGGAAGGCTCAGTTCGGTGGCCAGCGCTTCGGCGAGATGGAGGTGTGGGCACTGGAGGCCTTCGGCGCCGCCTATGCGCTGCAGGAACTGCTGACCATCAAGTCCGACGACGTGCTCGGGCGGGTGAAGGTCTACGAGGCCATCGTCAAGGGGGAGAACATCCCCGAGCCCGGCATTCCCGAGAGCTTCAAGGTGCTCATCAAGGAGATGCAGTCGCTCTGCCTCGACGTCGAGGTCCTGGCCGTCGACGGCCGTGAGATCGAGATGCACGAGCTGGACGAAGACGTGTTCCGCACCGCCGAGGAGCTGGGCATCGACATCAGCCGCAACGAGCGCGGCTCGGACGAAGAAGACGAGCGGCGCGCCGCAGAGAGGAGCTTCTCCTAATGGCTCTCGACGTGAACACATTCGACCAGCTGCGCATCGGCCTCGCCACGGGGGATTCCATCCGCGGCTGGTCCAACGGCGAGGTCAAGAAGCCCGAGACGATCAACTACCGCACGCTGCGTCCGGAGAAGGACGGCCTGTTCTGCGAGAAGATCTTCGGTCCGACCAAGGACTGGGAGTGCTACTGCGGCAAGTACAAGCGCGTGCGCTTCAAGGGCATCATCTGCGAGCGCTGCGGCGTCGAGGTCACCCGGTCCAAGGTGCGCCGCGACCGCATGGGCCACATCGAGCTCGCCGCCCCGGTGGTCCACATCTGGTACCTGCGGGGAACGCGTAGCTGGCTGGCCTACCTCCTCATGGGCACCGAGCCCCGTGAGGAGCTCAAGGCCAAGCAGCTGGAGAAGGTCATCTACTTCGCGGCCAACCTGGTCACCTGGGTCGACGAGGAGAAGCGCCACCAGGACCTGCCCAGCCTCGAGAACGAAATGGCCGAGGAGATCGCCGACATCGAGAAGAAGCGTGACCTCGACATCGACCGCCGGTTCAAGGCGCTGGAGGACGACCTGAAGGCCCTGGAGGCCGACGGAGCCAAGGACGCCGAGATCAAGGCGCGCCAGCGCGCCGTCGAGAAGGAGATCCAGTCCGCCCGCGAGCGGGCTCAGGAGGACGCCGAGATCGCCCAGCGGTCCCTGGACGAATTCCGCAACCTCCACGGTCGCAAGATCATCGAGGACGAGATGCTCTGGCGCGAGCTCCGGCTGCGCTACGACGAGTACTTCGAGGGCGGCATGGGTGCGGAGTACATCCTCAAGCTGATCGACCGCATCGACCTCGACGCCGAGGAGATCAAGCTCCGCGACATGATCGACGCCAAGGACGGCCGGCGCCCCTTGTCGGCCCAGCGGCGCCAGAAGACGATCAAGCGGCTGAAGATCGTGACCGCCTTCAACCGCCGCGACGACCACGGCCGGCGGATCAACGACCCCCGGGCCATGATCCTCGAGGCCGTGCCGGTGATCCCGCCCGATCTGCGCCCGATGGTGCAGCTCGATGGTGGACGCTTCGCCACCTCGGACCTCAACGACCTCTACCGCCGCGTGATCAACCGCAACAACCGCCTCAAGCGGTTGCTCGACCTCGGCGCGCCCGAGATCATCATCAACAACGAGAAGCGCATGCTCCAGGAGGCCGTCGACGCGCTGTTCGACAACGGCCGCCGCGGCCGTCCCGTGACGGGCCCGGGCAACCGCCCCCTCAAGTCCCTCTCGGACATGTTGAAGGGCAAGCAGGGTCGCTTCCGCCAGAACCTGCTCGGGAAGCGGGTCGACTATTCGGGCCGTTCGGTCATTGTGATCGGGCCCAACCTGAAGCTGCACCAGTGCGGCCTGCCCAAGCTCATGGCGCTCGAGCTCTTCAAGCCCTTCGTCATGAAGCGGCTCGTCGACGCCGAGCTGGCGCAGAACATCAAGTCGGCCAAGCGGATGGTGGAGCGCCGCCGGCCCCAGGTGTGGGACGTCCTCGAGGGCGTCATCCGGGAGCACCCGGTCCTGCTGAACCGCGCCCCCACGCTGCACCGCCTGGGGATCCAGGCCTTCGAGCCGGTGCTCGTCGAGGGCAAGGCCATTCAGGTCCACCCCCTCGTGTGCACCGCCTTCAACGCCGACTTCGACGGCGACCAGATGGCCGTCCACCTGCCGCTGTCGGCCGAGGCCCAGGCCGAGGCCCGCGTGCTGATGCTGTCGGCGAACAACATCCTGTCGCCGGCCACCGGCCGTCCCATCACGGTCCCGACCCAGGACATGGTCTTCGGCGCCTATTACCTCACGCTGCGCGTGGAGGAGGGCAACGGCGCCGGGCGGGCCTTCCGCCACATCCACGAGATCGAGGCGGCGTTCGACGCCGGCGACGTCGGGCTCCAGGTCCCGATCACGCTGCGGCCCCTTCCCGGCTCCTCCCTGGCGGGGCGCCTGGCTGCCGCGGGTGTCACGCCGGACGAGGAAGGCGTGCTGACGTTCGAGACGACGCCAGGTCGCGTCTTCTTCAACGAGGCGCTGCCGGAGGGCTTCGCCTTCGTCAACGACGTCGTCGGCAAGCGCAACACCCCGATCGGGGTGATCGTCGAGGAGCTGTCGGCCAACTACCCCAAGGCCGTCGTGGCCTCGAGCCTGGACCGGATCAAGGCGTTGGGCTTCCGTTTCGCGGCCCAGTCCGGCCTGACCATCTCCATCAACGACGTCCAGACCCCGCCCGACAAGCAGGCCATCCTCGACCGCTACGAGAAGGAGGCCGAGAAGGCCGAGACGCAGTTCAAGCGCGGCATCATCACCGACGACGAGCGGCGCCAGAAGGAGATCGAGATCTGGACCTCGGCCAACTCGGAGGTCGGCCGCGCCATGGAGGCCCAGCTCGCCACCATCGCCTTCAACCCGCTCGACATGATGGTGGACTCCGGTGCCCGTGGGAACTCGCAGCAGATCCGCCAGATCGCCGGCATGAAGGGCCTGGTGTCCAACCCGCGGGGTGAGATGATCCCCCGGCCGATCAAGTCCTCCTTCCGGGAGGGCCTGTCGGTCCTGGAGTACTTCATCTCCACCCACGGCGCCCGCAAGGGCCTGGCCGACACTGCGCTCCGCACGGCCGACTCGGGCTACCTGACCCGCCGTCTGGTCGACGTCGCCCAGGAGCTCATCGTCCGTATCGAGGACTGCGGCTCCACCCGCGGCATCTGGATCGAGGGTGTGGCGCCCGACGGACCGGGCCACCGCAACTACCTGGAGACCCGGGCCTTCGGCCGGCTGCTCACCGAGGACGTCAAGCTCTCGGACGGCACCATCTACCCGGTCGGCACCGTGCTCGACGACGACAACATCGCCGCCATGCGTGACGACGACTCCATCGAGCGCATCCGGACCCGATCCGTGCTCACGTGCGAGTCGCCCCAGGGCGTCTGCGCCGCCTGCTATGGGCTGTCGCTCGCGACCGGCTCCATGATCGAGCTCGGTGAGGCCGTGGGCGTCATTGCCGCCCAGTCCATCGGCGAGCCGGGCACGCAGCTGACCATGCGGACCTTCCACACCGGAGGTGTCGTGGGCGAGGACATCACCCACGGCCTCCCGCGTGTGGTCGAGCTGTTCGAGGCCCGCACCCCGAAGGGCGCGGCGGTTCTCGCCCACCACTCGGGCGTCGTCCGGGTCGAGGACGACGAGACGGGCCGGCGGATCACCGTCGTGGCCGACGACGGGACGGAGGACTCCACGCTGGTGGCGTCGCGCGCCCACCTCGAGGTCACCGACGGCGAGGAGGTCGGCGCGGGCGACGCGCTGGTCGAGGGCCCCAAGGACCCCAAGGAGCTCCTCGAGGTCAAGGGCATCCGCGAGACCCAGCAGTACCTCGTCGAAGAGGTGCAGAAGGTGTACCGCGACCAGGGTGTGTCGATCCACGACAAGCACATCGAGCTGATCGTGCGCCAGATGTTGCGCCGCGTGCTCGTGGCCGAGCCGGGCGAGGCGCCGTTCTTGCCCGGCGAGCGGGTCGACAACCAGATCTACGCCGAGGTCAACCGGTTGCTGGTCGAGGAGGGCAAGACGCCCGCCGAGGGCCGTCCCGAGCTGATGGGCATCACCAAGGCATCGCTGGCCACCGAGAGCTGGCTCTCCGCCGCCTCCTTCCAGGAGACGACGCGAGTGCTGACCGAGGCCGCCATCGAGGGTCGCAGCGACCAGCTCTTCGGGCTCAAGGAGAACATCATCATCGGCAAGCTCATCCCTGCGGGCTCCGGCATGCAGCACTACCGGAACATCCGCCTGGAGATGCCCGACGCCGAGGCGATGCCGTTCTGGGCCGTGGGAGCGGGCGAGTCGGACACCGAGGACCTCGCCAACTGGCTGCGGGACATGGGCGAGGGGGTCAGCGAGGACCCCTTCGACTCCTCCATCGACGCCAGCTGGCTCGGTGCGACGCCGACGGCCGAGGACGCCTACGGGAACCCGATCGTCGATGCCGGGACCGTCACCGAGGAGCCGGGGGCCGGGGCGGCCGAGGCCGGAGCGTAGACTTCTCCCAGGTCCGCGGGGGAAGACAGAGGGAGCGATCCGTTGGCGACACCGCGCATGGTGGCTGACCCAGGCGGTCACGACAGCGCGCCGCACGCCGGCTCGGGCAACTACCGCCTGTCCCATCTGCGCGCCCTGGAGGCGCAGGCCATCCACATCTTCCGGGAGGTCGCAGCCGAGTTCGAGCGCCCCACCCTGATGTTCTCGGGCGGCAAGGACTCCATCGTCATGCTCCACCTCGCCCGCAAGGCCTTCTGGCCGGCGCCGGTGCCCTTCCCCGTGCTGCACGTCGACACCGGGCGCAATTTCGACGAGGTGCTCGAGTTCCGGGACCGCCACACCGCCGCCCTCGGGGTGCGGGTCGTGGTGGCATACGTGCAGGACGACATCGACGCGGGCCGGACGGTGGAGGACATCTCCCCGGGGGCAACGCGCAACCGGCTGCAGACACCCACACTGCTCCGCGCCATCTCGGAAGGGCGCCACGACGCTGTCTTCGGCGGGGCGCGCCGCGACGAGGAGAAGGCCAGGGCGAAGGAGCGGATCTTCAGCTTCCGGGACGAATTCGGGCAGTGGGATCCCAAGAGCCAGCGGCCCGAGCTGTGGAACCTCTACAACGCCCGGCACAACAAGGGCGAGCACATCCGCGTGTTCCCGCTCTCGAACTGGACCGAACTCGACGTCTGGAACTACATCCGCGACGAGGCAATCGACGTCCCAGGGATCTATTTCGCGCACCGACGTCGTGTGTTCCAGCGCGATGGGATGCTCATGGCGGTCACCGAGCACCTGTCGCCGGCCGGGGGTGAGCCGGAGTTCGAGGCCATGGTGCGCTTCCGGACCGTGGGCGACGCCGACTGCACCGGGTGTGTCGAGTCGATGGCCGAGACGATCGACCTGGTCATCGCCGAAGTGGCCGGCACCCGCATGACGGAGCGGGGCGCGACGCGGGCGGACGACAGGATCTCCGAGGCCGGCATGGAGGACCGCAAGCGCGAGGGGTACTTCTAGTGACCGAGCTCCTGCGTCTGGCCACCGCCGGCTCGGTCGACGACGGCAAGTCCACCCTCATCGGCCGGCTCCTCTACGACGCCAAAGGCATCTTCGAGGACCAGCTCGAGGCGATCCGGCGCACCAGCGAGCGGCGTGGGAACCCCGAGACCGACCTGGCGCTGCTGACCGACGGGCTGCGGGCCGAGCGCGAGCAGGGCATCACCATCGATGTCGCCTACCGGTACTTCGCCACGCCGAAGCGCAAGTTCATCATTGCGGACACCCCCGGCCACACCGAGTACACGCGCAACATGGTCACGGGGGCGTCGAACGCCCATGTGTCACTCATCCTGATCGACGCCCGCAAGGGGGTCATCGAGCAGACGCGGCGGCACGCGTTCCTGTCGTCCATGCTGGGCGTCCCGCACATGGTCGTGTGCGTGAACAAAATGGACCTCGTCGACTGGGAGCAGGGCCCCTACGAACAGATCAAGTCCGACTTCATGGAGTTCGCGGCGCGGCTGAACGTGCATGACATCACGTTCATCCCGATCTCGGCCCTCCGCGGCGACAACGTCGTCCAGCGCTCCGAGAACATGTGGTGGTACGACGGGTCGCCGGTGCTCAACCACCTCGAAGAGGTCTATATCGGCAGCGACGAGAACTTCATCGACCCCCGCTTCCCGGTGCAGTACGTCATCCGGAGCCAGACGCCGGAGAACCCGGACTTCCGCGGCTACGCGGGAACGGTGGCCAGCGGGGTACTCCGTCCGGGGGACGAGCTGCTCATCCTGCCCTCGGGGACCACGTCGCACATCGCCTCCATCGTGACGGCCGACGGCGAGGTGGCCGAGGCGTTCCCGCCCATGGCCGTGGTCATCACGCTGGCCGACGACATTGCGGTGTCCCGGGGCGACATCCTGTGCCGGCCCAACAACCGGCCGACCGTCACCCATGACATCGAGGCGACGGTGTGCTGGATGGACGAGCGCGCACCGCTCACCGAAGGCCGCAGCTACTTGCTCAAACACGGCACCCGCACGGTGCGCGCCTCGGCCGACTCGCTGCAATACCGGCTCGACATCAACGGGCTGCACCGCGACGAGGACGCGACGACGCTCGGGCTCAACGAGATCGGACGCGTGTCGTTCCGCACCACCGAGCCGCTGCTGGTGGACGACTACACCACGAACCGCACGATGGGCAGCTTCATCATCATCGACCCGTCGACCAACGGCACCGTTGGCGCGGGCGTCATCCGAGTCATCGCCACGACCCACGCCAGCCCGAACGTGGTGCGTCACGGCGGGCAGCTCGCCCGGGCCGAGCGCTATGGCGCCCTCGGGACCTCCGGCGCGACGCTCCTGTTCACGGGCCTGTCGGGGGCCGGCAAGTCGACCCTCGCAGCGGCGGTCGAGGAGGCCTTCGTCAACAGCGGCCGGCCCGCCTTCCTGCTCGACGGGGACAACCTGCGTCACGGGCTGAACGCCGACCTCGGCTTCTCCGACCGCGATCGCACCGAGAACGTGCGCCGTGCCGGTGAGGTGTCGCGCTTGTTCGCCGAGTCAGGCGCCCTGGCCCTGATCGCGCTGATCTGCCCCTTCGAAGAGGACCGTCGCCTGATCCGCGCCCTCCATGTCGAGTCGGGTCTGGCCTACGCGGAGATCTTCGTCGACACGTCCCTCGAGGAGTGCGAGCGCCGCGACCCCAAAGGCCTCTACGCCCGGGCCCGCGCCGGGCAACTGCCCGGGTTCACCGGCATCGACTCCGCCTACGAGGAGCCTTCCGAGCCAGACCTGGTCCTCGGGCCTGGGTCGGGATCCCTCGCCGAACAGGTCTCGAAGGTCCTCGAACTTCTCGAAGGCCTCACCCGCTAGCTCGGGGGCGCGAGCCAGGACTATCGGCGGGTCGACCCTGCAAGACTGCGGGCATGGAGGCGCCGGCAGTGCAGTATGCGCGCCGCGACGATGCCAGCCTGGCCTTCCAGGTCACCGGCTCGGGCGTCGATCTCCTGGTCATGGCCGGGGCGTCCGGGACCTCAGTGACCTGGTGGGACGATGCCGGTTCGCAGTTCTTCCGGGAGCTGGCCCGCTTCAGCCACCTCGTCACCTTCGAGCAGCGGGGGGCGGGGCTCTCGGACCCCCTCGAGCGCGGCCGCCCGCAGACACTGGAGGAACGTGTGGGTGACAGCCTCGCCGTCCTCGACGCAACCGATCTCGACCGCCCCTTCGTGGTCGCCTTCCACGACGGTGGGCCGGTCGCGCTCCTCGCCGTGACGACCCAGCCCGAGCGGTTCCGCGGGTTGATCCTGGTGAACACCGCGCCGCGAGCGCGCCGCGCCCCGGACTACCCCGGCGGCCTCGACGATGCCACCGCGGCGTGGCTCGTCGAGCAGATACACGCACGGTGGGGGACCGGGTGGAGCGTGGACCTGTTCGCCCCGTCCTTCGCGGCGATGCCGGACGGCCGGGAACGGTGGGCCCGCCTGGAGCAGGCTGCGTGCTCGCCCGGGCAGGCGAAGCTGCAGACCGAGCAGACGCTCGCGACCGACGCACGCCATCTTCTCGAGCTCGTCACACTGCCCACCCTCGTCGTCCAGCACCGCGAGGATCCCGCGGTCCCGGCCGGCAACGGCCGCTACCTGGCGGACCACATCCCCCGCGCCGTGCTGGTCGAGCTGCCCGGCAACGAGCACATGCCGTGGTCGAGCGGGGCGAGCGCGATCGCCGGCGCCATCCGCTGGTTCGTCGGGCGGGAGCCGCCGCCCGCGGACGACCCGCGCCGGCTGGCGGCCGTCGTCTTCACCGACATCGTCCGCTCGACCGAGGCGCTGCGGGAGTTGGGCGACAGCCGCTGGGCGGCGGTGCTCGACGCCCACGATGGAGCCGCCCGCGCGCGGCCAAGGCGCACGGGGGCCATCTCGTGAAGTGCACGGGCGACGGCACGCTCTCCTGCTTCAACGGACCGGAGCAGGCTGTCCGCTACGCGCTGGCGCTGCGGCAGGAGGTGGTGCGCCTCGGCTTCGAGATGCGCGCCGGCGTGCACGTCGGGGAGATCGTGCCGCCGGGGACGACGTCGCCGGGATCGCCGTGCACGCAGCGGCGCGGGTGAGCGCGCTCGCCCCCGACGGGGACGTCTACGTATCGCGCACCGTGACGGACCTGCTCGCCGGCAGCGAGATCCCCTTCGTGCCGGTGGGGCAGCATGACCTCAAGGGCCTGCCGGGGACCTGGGAGATCTTCCGCGTCGAGGCGCCGGGGCAAGGTGACCGGCTCGTGGAAATGCCGTGACCGGCTGAGCGCACCCGGCTCGGCTCGACACTGCGGGCCGGGTGCACGTGAGAGACGACTCCCGGAGCCCTCGAATCAGGAACCGCTGCGCCGCTCCCGGGCCTATTCCTGGACCAGCTCGATGAGGGTCCCGAACGATGTCTTGGGGTGTACGAAGGCCACCGTCGTGCCCCGGGAGCCGGGACGAGGCACCTCGTCGATCACGCGCCCGCCGGCGTCCTTGACCGCCTGGAGTGCTACGGCGCAGTCGTCGACCCGGTAGCCGATGTGGTGCAGCCCCTCGCCCTTGCTGGCCAGGTACTTGGCGACCGGGGACTCCTCCTTGAATCGGGGTGAGCAGCTGCACGTAGGAATCCGCCACCTTGAGCAGGGCCTCCTCGACGCCGTCGGACTCGACGCGCTCGCGGTGGTCCACGGTGGCGCCGAAGACCTCGGCGTACCACTTAATCGCCGCGTCGAGGTCGAGCACGGCGATGGCCACGTGGTCGATCTCGGTGAGCAGCGGATCTGTCATCGGATTTCTGCCTGGCTGCTCGGACTGCGCACGGCATGCGGTGTTGCGCTGCAAACTCAAAACGTAATTGCTTAGAGTTCCGAAAACATCCGCCGGCGAAGAGACGTCCACCGACGGGCGACACCGGACAATCCGAGCAGGGAGCGGGGACAGCGGGGACACCGTCATGCCCCGTGCCTCCGGAACAGCGTGATGCGGTCCTCGCCGACCTTGGCGCGCAGCTCGGGATCGTCGATGCCCAGTCCCTCGGTGGGGGCGAGGCAGAGGACGCCGATCTTGCCCTCGTGGAGGTTGTGGTGCACCTGGTACGCCGCCTCGCCGACCTGTTCGAGCGGGTAGACGGCGGAGAGCGGCGGCAGCACCTTGCCGTCGCAGACGAGCTGGTTGGCGTCCCAGGCCTCGCGGTAGTTGGCGAAGTGCGAACCCTTGATGGTCTTGAGCTTCATCCATAGGTGGCGGTTGTCGTACTCAATCATGTAGCCCGACGTGGCGGCGCAGGTGACGATCGTCCCCGCCCGCTTGCAGGCGAACACGGAGGCACCCATCGTCTGGCGTCCCGGGTGCTCGAAGACGATCTCGGGCTCCGAGCCCACGAGGCCGCGGATGTCCTTGCCGAAGCGCCGCCACTCGGACTCGTCCTGGGTGTGCTCGTCGGACCAGAACCGGTAGTTCGCCGCCTTGCGGTCGATGACCGCCTCGACGCCGAGGTCGTTGAGCAGCTTCACCTTCTCGGGCGACGAGACGACCCCGATCGGCGTGCCGCCCCCGTTCAGCACGTGCTGCACCGCGTAGCTGCCGAGGCCCCCGCTCGCGCCCCACACCAGCACCTTGTCGCCCTGGGTCATCCGGGCGCCGTTGGGCGAGACCAGCATGCGGTAGGCCGTCGAGTTGCACAGCGCGTTGATGGCCGCCTCCTCCCAGCTCAAGTGGGCCGGCTTGGGCATGAGCTGGTTGGCCTTGACCACCGTGACGTCGGCCAGGCCGCCGAAGTTGGACTCGAAGCCCCAGATGCGCTGGTTGGCGGCCAGCATCGAGTCGTCGTGCGCCGAGGGGTCCTGGTCGTCGACGTAGTTGCAGTGGACGGTGACCTTGTCGCCGGTCCTCCAGTTGCGGACGGCCGAGCCGGTCCGGAGCACGACGCCGGCGGCGTCGGAGCCGACCACGTGGTAGTCCAACGCGTGGCGCGCCGCCCAGGGCCCCTCCTTGCCCAGCCGGTCCAGGAAGCCGAAGGTCGGCAGGGGCTCGAAGATGGAGGTCCAGACCGTGTTGAAGTTGATCGACGAGGCCATGACGGCGACGTAGGCCTCGTCGGGCGCCAGCTCGGGCAGCGGCACCTCCTCGACGTGGAGGGATCGGCGCGGGTCCTTGTCCGAGGATTCCAGACCCTCGAACATCGAGGTCTCGCTCCTCTTGACCAGGGCGGCCCTGTACGAGGACGGCATATCGAGTCCGGCCAGCTCATCGGGGGTGGCGCCGGCCAGTGCGGCGTGGAGGATGTCGCTCATGTGACCCGACGATAGTTGGCCTTTAAGATGTGGTTTCCGACTGGTAACCAGACCGGCGGGAACCGGAGGTGCAGGGAATGGGTGATGCCGTCATCGTGGCAGGGGCTCGTACCCCGATCGGAAAGCTGTCGGGCGCGCTGGCCGGGTTCACGGCCATGGACCTCGGTGGCTTCGCCATCGCGGAGGCGCTGTCACGAGCCGGGGTGGCGCCGGACCAGGTCGACTACGTGCTGATGGGCCAGGTGCTCCAGGCCGGACAGGGCCAGATCACGGCCCGCCAGGCGGCCGTGAAGGCCGGGATCCCCATGTCGGTCCCCGCCAACACGGTGAACAAGGTGTGCCTCTCGGGCCTCAACACGATCTATCTGGCCGACCAGATGATCCGCGCCGGCGACGCCGACATCGTGGTGGCGGGCGGCATGGAGTCCATGACCCAGGCCCCCTATCTCCTGCCCGGTGCCCGCGCCGGCTACCGCATCGGCGACGGGGCGCTGGTCGACTCCATGATGTTCGACGGCCTCACTGATGCCTTCGACCACATCGCCATGGGGCTCTCGACCGAGCAGCACAACCAGAAGGTCGGCATCTCACGGGAGCGCCAGGACGCCTTCGCGGCGTCCAGCCACGAGAAGGCGGCCGCCGCGATCAAGGACGGCCGGCTCGCCGAGGAGATCGTCCCGGTGCAGGTGCCCCAGCGCAAGGGTGACCCGCTCCTGGTCGACACCGACGAGGGCGTGCGCCCGGGCACGACGGCGGAGTCGCTCGCCGCGCTCAAGCCCGCCTTCACCAAGGACGGCACCATCACGGCCGGCAATGCCTCGCAGATCTCCGACGGCGGCGCGGCGGTCGTCGTGATGTCGGCCGAGCGGGCCAAGCAGCTCGGCCTCACCCCGCTCGGAGCGATCGCCGGGTACGGCATGGTGGCCGGACCCGACAATTCGTTGCTGACCCAGCCCTCGCGGGCGATCCTCAAGGCGGCGCAGAAGGCGGGCGTCGACGTGGGCACCATCGACCTCTTCGAGATCAACGAGGCCTTCGCGGCCGTCGGCCTGGCCTCGGTGGACGACCTCGGAATCGACGAGGACAAGGTCAACGTCAACGGCGGCGCGATCGCGCTCGGCCACCCCGTCGGCATGTCGGGCGCCCGGGTCGCGCTGACCGCTCTGCTCGAGCTGCGCCGCCGGGGCGCCTCGACTGCGGCGGTGGCGCTGTGTGGCGGCGGCGGCCAGGGCGACGGCGCCATTTTGCGTTCGCTGTCCTAGCGAAGGGTCCGTCGGGGACCCGATCGGGTCTGGGGTTCAGCTCTTGGCGTAGGGGGGAGCCATGAGCGCCACCAGCGTGGCCGACTGCGTCGCCACGTCCCCCCATCGCTCCATGGTGAAGGCATAGACGCCGAGGGCGCAGGTCGGGAAACCGTGCCGCACCCCCAGCGACCGGCCCTTCTTGTCGTGGGCGGCGATGAGGCCCTGGGCCAGGGCGTGGGCGGTGGGGTTGTGCCCGACCACCATGGCCGAGCTGACCTCGTCGGGCAGGGCCCGCAGGAGCGCGAGCACCTCCTCGGGGTCGGCCCCGTAGAGCCCGTCTTCGAGCCGGGACTCCGGCGGATCCGTCAGTGCGGCCAGCACCAGTTCGGCCGTCTGGGCCGTGCGTGCCGCCGGCGACACCAACGCGACGGTGGGGCGGGGGACACCGCGCAGCGCCGGACCGAGCGCCTCGGCCTGGCCGGCGAAGAGACGCCCGAGCGCCGCGGCGTCGCGCCGTCCCCGGGGGGCCAGGACGCGGTCGAAGTCCGATCCGCCCGAGGGCGGGTCCGTCACCGCCTTGGCGTGCCGCAACAGCCAGAGGAACCGCGAGGCCTTCGCCTTGGGCGCCATCAGCCCAGAGCGAAGGCCTTGTGGAGGCAGCGGACCGCCCGCTCGACGTCGTCGGCGTGCACGATGCACGACGTCCGGATCGTCGAGGTGGAGATCATGTCGATGTTGATCTCCTCGTTGGCGAGCGTCTCGAACATGGTGGCGGCGATCCCCGGGTGCGACTTCATGCCCACGCCGATCAGGGACACGCGCGCCACGTCGGGATCGGAGGTGACGCCGGTCGCGCCCAGCTCGGCGGCGTGCGCGGTGGCGGTGTCGACCGAGACGGCCAGGTCGGTCTTGGGGACGGTGAACGAAATATCCGTGATGCCGTGGACCGAGGTGTTCTGCACAATCATGTCGACGTTGATCGAGTGGTCGGCCAGCGCGCGGAACAGCCGCCCGGCGACACCCTACCCGGTCCGGCACCCCGCTCACGGTGACCTTGGCCTCCGACGTGTCGTGGGTCACTGCGGTGACAACGGCTTCTTCCATGTCTGCATCCTCCTCGACCACCCAGGTGCCCGGCTCCCAGGTGAAGCTGCTGCGCACGTGCAGCGGGACGTTGTGGTTGCGGGCGAACTCGACGGCCCGCAGCATCAGCACCCGCCCGCCGGTCGCGGCCATCTCGAGCATCTCGTCGAACGAGATCCGGTTGATCCGGTGCGCCTCGGGCACGATCCGCGGGTCGGCCGTGAACACACCGGTCACGTCGGTGTAGATCTCGCACACGTCGGCCTCCAGGACGGCGGCCAGGGCCACGGCGGTGGCGTCGGACCCGCCCCGGCCGAGGGTGGTGATCTCCCGCTCCGCGGACACGCCCTGGAACCCGGCCACGACCGGCACCTTCCCGGCTGCCAGCGCCTCGCGCAGGCGGTCGCCCTTGACCTCCTTGATCTTGGCCCTCGTGTGGTCGTTGTCCGTGATGATCCCGACCTGGCTCCCGGTGAACGAGGCGCCGTCGATCCCGAGATCGGCCAGAGCCATGACGAGTAGCGACATGGAGATCCGCTCCCCGGTGCTGACGAGCATGTCGTACTCGCGGGGGGGCTGGGTACCGCTCACGGTGTTGGCCAGGTGGATCAGGTCGTCGGTGGTCTTGCCCATGGCGCTGACCACCGCCACCACGTCGGATCCCTGCCGCCGTGTGCGGGCGATGTGATCGGCCACGGCACGGATCCTCTCGGCGTCGCCGACCGAGGTTCCCCCGAACTTCTGCACGACCAGTGGCATTTCGGACGAGGCTACAGACTGCGCACGTGCCCACCGGGCGGGGGGCCCGGCCCGGACCCCGTTTTTGGCCCTCGGGGGGCCCGTCGGGCGTGCCCGAGGCCGGGCGGGCGATCTTTTGCCACCCCCGGGATTGGGTAGGGTCTCGCACCGTGCCCAGTGACAAGAGAGCCCGCCAGCGCGCCGCGAGGGAGGCCCGCCTGGAGGAAGAGGCGCGGCAACAGAAGCGCCGCAAGCAGATCCGCAACGGGATCATCCTCGTCGTCATAGCCGGAGCGATCATCGGGATCGTCTTCGCCGTCTCGAGCGGCGGGAACAAGAACAAGCAGTCGTCGTCGACCACGACCAGCACCACGGCGCCCAAGACCCAGGACGCCAAGCTGCAGGCCCAGGCGAACGAGGCCGCGGTCAAGGCGGGCTGCCCCGCCAGCACCAAGACCACCGTGAACACCCAGAAGTACACCGCCGCGCCGGCCATGACGATCGACACGACCAAGCAGTACACCGCCACGGTCGACACCACCACCGGCAACTTCACGATCGCGCTCGATGCCAAGACGGCACCCGTGACGGTGAACAACTTCGTGTTCCTCGCCGACAAGGGCTACTACCACTGCGTGATCTTCCACCGGGTCATCCCCGGATTCATGGACCAGACCGGTGACCCGACGGGCGTCGGAACGGGCGGCCCCGGCTACACCATCACGGACGAGAACCCGCCCAAGGCCACCAGCCCGGCCCAGCAGTACCCGTTGGGTTCGGTCGCGATGGCCAACACGGGCTCGCCGAACTCGGGCGGCAGCCAGTTCTTCATCGTCGCCGGGTCCCAGGGCGAGTCCCTCCCCAACAGCTATGCCCTGTTCGGCTCGGTCACGACGGGCATGGCCACCGTGAACACCATCAACCAGCAGGGCTCGGCCCAGGGCGTGCCGCCCAACGTCACCCAGCGGATCACCTCCATCACCATCCACGAGTCATAAAGGACGCCCAGACCATGGCCACCCCCACCGCACCCGCCGTCGACGGCTCGAGCCCGCAGCAGCGCAAGTTCGACGAAGAGCCCCCGATGATCATCGACACCAACAAGCGCTACGTGGCCACCATGGTGACGTCGCACGGCACCATGGTCATCGCGCTCGACCCGCTCGCCGCACCCAAGACCGTCAACAGCTTCGTGTTCCTGGCGCGGTACCACTACTACGACGGCATCGTGTTCCACCGCATCATCCCGGGCTTCGTGCTCCAGGGCGGCGACCCGACCGGGACGGGCTCGGGCGGCCCGGGTTACCGCTTCGACGACGAGCTCCCGCCGGCGGGGCGCTACCAGCTGGGGTCGCTGGCCATGGCCAACGCCGGCCCCAACACCAACGGCAGCCAGTTCTTCGTGATCAGCGGTCCCGACGGCATCCGCCTCCCGCCCCTCTACTCGCACTTCGGCGAGGTCGTGAGCGGGCTCGAGGTGGTCGAGACGATCAACGCCATCGGCAGCCGCTCGGGCACGCCGACCGAGCACGTCGTGATCGAGAGCGTCACCATCGAAGAGAAGGACTGACCGGCCGCGGCCCTCAGCACCTCTTGGCCGACGGGCGAGTCAGCCCTTCAGCGCGCCGAGCCCCTCGGTCTGCGCACCCCCCACGAAGACGACCGGTTCGCCGGCCCCTTCGGAGCGCCAGGACCCGCCGCCGTCCCTGATGAGCGCCGTGCGCGCCGGGAGGGCGACGACCGGCAGCGCCACCGGCGCCATTGCCACGGTGCGCTCGAGCTTCTGCCCGTGGGCGTCGTCGTGCTCGTCGCCGAAGTGGGGCACGACGGTGAGGTTGTCGACGAGGCCGAGGCCCAGGGTGAGCGCGCCACCCCGGGGGTCCGCCATGGGGTCCGTCAGCACCATCGCGCCCGCGCCGGCCCCGGCGACCACGGCCCCCGACGCGAAGGCCTGCCGGAGCGCCTCGAAGGTGGCCGACTTCTTCAGCACGGCACGCAGGTGCAGGGGCGAGCCGCCGGCCAGGTAGATGAACCGGGCCCCGGCCACGGCGGCCGCCATTCCCGGGTCTTCGGCCGCGGCGCGGTCCACCACCATCAGTCCCTCGACCTGCCCTCCCAGCGGGCCGAACCACTCCGCGGCGCGGAGCACGACCCGCTCGGGGTGCTGGTAGGCGGCGGCCGTCGGCAGGACGAGCACGTCGGGGCCGCCCGACAGCTCCAGGAGCCGGGCGTCGAACGTGCACCCTTCGGTCCATTCGTCGCCCCCGACCAGGGCCAGGGTGCCGGTCGTCTGCATGGCGCCACTCTTGCACGCCCGCACCGGCGGCCCGGCTTCGACGCCGGTGGTTACCGGCCGGTAAGATTCGCCCCCATGTCGATCAATCGGGTGGGAATCGTCGGTTCGGGAATCATGGGCTCGGGCATCGCCGAGGTGGCGGCGTCCAACGGGCACGAGGTGGTGCTGCGCAGCCGGAGCCAGGCCTCGGCCGACGCCATGCTGGCTTCCTTGGCCAAGTCGCTGGCCAAACAGGTGGAGAAGGGCAAGCGTACCGAGGCCGAGGCGGCCGAGGTCTCGGCTCGTGTCCGGGCCACGACGCACCTGGGCGAGCTGGTCGACGTGGACCTCGTCATCGAGTCGGTCGTCGAGGACCTCGCCGTGAAGAAGGACCTCTTCGCCGAGCTCGACAGCATCTGCAAGCCCGAGACGATCCTGGCCACGAACACGTCCACCCTCCCCGTGGTCGAGATGGCCATGGCGACGGGCCGCCCCGATCTCGTGTGCGGCATCCACTTCTTCAACCCCGCCCCGGCCATGGCGCTCGTCGAAGTGGTGCGACCCATCACGGCCGGCGACGCGACGATCGCGGCGGCCGTCTCCTTCGCCGCCTCCTGCGGCAAGGATCCGGTCGAGGTGAAGGACCAGGCCGGCTTCATCGTCAACGCGCTCCTCTTTCCCTACCTGAACAACGCGGTGCGGCTCCTGGAGCAGGGTGTGGCCAGCCGGGAGGGCATCGACGCCGCCATGAAGGGGGGCTGCGGGTTCCCGATGGGACCCTTCGCGCTGCTCGACCTGGTCGGCCTCGACACCTCACTGGCAATCCTCGATGCGCTCTACGAGGAGTACCGCGACCCGAACTACGCCGCCGTGCCGCTGCTGCGCCGCCTGGTCACGTCGGGCCAGCTCGGCCGCAAGACCAAGAAGGGCTTCTACGACTACAGCCGCTGACCACGCGGTGACGGCGGCACGGGCGGGCAGAATGGTGGAACACCCCACCGTCGGGAGGTGAGATGAATGGCTACGGAGCCGCAGCGTGACACGCCTTGGGTGATGCGCACCTACTCGGGCCACTCGACGGCCCGCGCCTCCAACGAGCTCTACCGCAACAACCTCGCCAAGGGCCAGACGGGCCTCTCCGTCGCCTTCGACCTGCCGACCCAGACCGGCTACGACCCCGACGCCCCCGAGGCGGCGGGCGAGGTGGGCAAGGTCGGCGTCCCCGTGGTGCATATCGGCCACATGGAACAGCTGCTCGACGGGATCCCGGTCGCGGACATGAACACGTCCATGACGATCAACGCGACGGCGGCCTGGCTCCTCGGGCTCTACATCGCCCACGCCCAGGACATGGGCGTCGAGCCGTCCCTGCTCGCCGGCACGACACAGAACGACATCGTCAAGGAGTACCTGAGCCGCGGGACCTACATCTTCCCGCCCGGGCCCAGCCTCCGCCTCACCGTCGACACCATCGCCTACACGGTGCGCAACGCACCCAAGTGGAACCCCATCAACGTCTGCAGCTACCACCTGCAGGAGGCGGGGGCCACCCCCGTCCAGGAGATCGCCTACGCGCTGGCGACCGCCATCGGCGTGCTCGACGGCGTCCGCGCGCTCGGGCAAGATCGACGACAGCGAGCTTCCCGCCGTCGTGGGCCGCATCAGCTTCTTCGTGAACTCCAGCGTCCGCTTCGTCGAGGAGACCTGCAAGATGCGGGCGTTCACGCGGCTGTGGGACCGCATCTGCCGGGAGCGCTACGGCGTCACCGAATCCAAGCTGCGGCGCTTCCGCTACGGCGTGCAGGTCAACTCCCTCGGCCTGACCGAGCAGCAGCCGGAGAACAACGTGCAGCGCATCGTCCTCGAGACGCTCGGCGTCACCCTCTCCAAGGACGCCCGGGCCCGCGCCATGCAGCTCCCCGCCTGGAACGAGGCCCTCGGGCTGCCCCGGCCCTGGGACCAGCAGTGGTCGCTGCGCATACAGCAGGTCCTCGCCTTCGAATCCGACCTCCTCGAGTACGGCGACATCTTCGAGGGCTCGGTGGTCGTGGAAGCCAAGACGGCCGAGCTGGCCGAGGCGGCCTGGGCCGAGCTGACCGAGGTCGAGGAGCTCGGGGGAGCCTTCGAGGCCATCGACGAGCTCAAGCGGCGCCTGGTGCGCAGCCAGGCCGAGCGCGTCCGGCGGATCGAGACGGGCGAGCAGAAGGTGGTGGGCGTCAACTCCTTCACCGAGTCGGAGGACTCGGCGCTCCTCGGCGACGGCGAGATCGAGAACATCCTCCGGGTCGACCACCGCGTCGAGGCCGAGCAGATCGAGGACCTGCAGCGATGGCGCGCCGAGCGCGACGGCGCCGCGGTGCGCCGGGCGCTCGACGAGCTGCGCCGGGTGGCCGCGGACGACGGGCCCGGCGGCAACATCATGGAAGCGACCATCGCCCTGGCCCATGCCCGCGGCACCACGGGGGAGTGGGCGGGGGCGCTGCGCGACGTGTTCGGCGAGTTCCGGGCCCCGACCGGCGTCAGCGGAGGGGTCGGCCGGCGGGGCGACGATCTGGCACCGGTCCTGGCGCGCACCAGGGCGCTCGCCGAGCGCACCGGCGGCCCGCCGCGTCTGCTGGTGGCCAAGCCCGGGCTGGACGGGCACTCCAACGGCGCCGAGCAGATCGCGGTGGCGGCCCGCGACGCAGGGTTCGAGGTGATCTACCAGGGCATCAGGCTCACCCCGGCCCAGATCGTGGCGGCGGCCCGCGACGAGGACGTCGACATCGTGGGGCTCTCCATCCTCTCGGGCTCGCACCTCGAGTTGGTGCCCGACGTGCTGGACCGCCTGCGCGTCGCCGGCAGCACGGCCGCCGTCGTCGTGGGCGGCATCATCCCGCCCGACGACGCCGAGTTGCTGCTGGGCAAGGGCGTGGCCTCCGTCTACACGCCCAAGGACTACTCCTTCGACCGCATCATGGAGGATCTGGTCGCGCTGGCCGAGCGCCAGCGCGCCGCCACTCCCGGGTGAGCCTGGCCATCTGGCGCCAGGTCACGGGGACCGCGCCCAGCTCTATGGCGCGCAGCCGGAGGCTCTCGGGCAGGTCGTAGTGGTTCAGCGCCGCCGAGCGCCGGTGGCGCTGGTAGCCCCGGGGCGGGATCCCCAGCGCGGCCGCCATGGCGTGCAGCTCCTCGGGGTCGTCGGCCAGCAGGTGGGACCAGCGGTCGGCGCGGTCGCGCACCGTCGCCGCCTGGCGCCAGTCGTCGACGAAGACGGTCAGCGCCGACCCGAGGGACGGTTGCGCCGCAGCGGCACGGGCTCGTGCCACCAGCGCCCGCTGAAGCGCCAGGCCCGGTGCACCGGGTCGTGCTCGTCGGCCCGCGCCGGGCGGGGCCAGGCCAGCTGCACCGCCGCCGCGATGGCGGCCAGCACGGCGGGCTCGGGCTGGGTCGGCTCGCGCAGCGACAGAGTGGCGGGGTCCGACGACGTCACAGGGGCACGTTGCCGTGCTTGCGCCTCGGGAGCTCCTCGCGCTTGGAGGCGAGGATGTCGAGGCTGCGGCAGATGACGGCGCGGGTGTCGGCGGGCGAAATGACGTCGTCGATGTACCCACGCTCCGCTGCGATGTACGGGTTGGCGTAGCGCTCGGTGTACTCGTCGATCAGCTCGGCCCGCCGCTTGGCCGGGTCGGCGGCCTCGGCCAGCTCCCGGCGGTAGACGATCTCGACGGCGCCGTTGGGCCCCATGACCGCCAGCTCCGCGGAGGGCCAGGCGAAGGCCAGGTCGGCCCCGATGGACTTGGAGTTCATGACGACGTAGGCGCCGCCGTAGGCCTTGCGGGTGATGATCTGAATGCGGGGGACGGTCGACTCGCAGTAGGCGTAGAGCAGTTTGGCTCCGTGGCGGATGATGCCGCCGTACTCCTGGTCGGTGCCGGGCATGAACCCCGGGACGTCGACGAAGGTGAGGAGCGGGATGTTGAACGCGTCGCAGGTGCGCACGAAGCGCGACGCCTTCTCCGACGAGTCGATGTCGAGCACGCCGGCCAGCACGGCGGGTTGGTTGCCGACGATGCCGACGGCGCGGCCGTTCATGCGGGCGAAGCCGCACGTGATCGACATGGCCCAATGGCGGTGCACCTCGAGGTACTCGCCGTCGTCGACGACCGCGGTGATGATGCGCTTCATGTCGTAGGGCTGGTTGGGCGAGGTCGGGAGGAAGTCGATCAGCTCGGTCACGGCGCGGTCGGGCTCGTCGCCGCTCACCTCGATCGGCGGCTCCTCCAGGTTGTTCGAAGGGAGGAACGAGAGGAGGTGGCGCACCTCGTCGAGGCAGGCCTTCTCGTCGGGCGCGACGAAGGTCGCCACCCCCGACTTTGTGGCGTGGCTCATGGCGCCGCCCAGCTCCTCGAGCGTCACGTCCTCGCCCGTGACCGTCTTCACCACGTCGGGACCGGTGATGAACATGTGCGAGGTGCCCTGCACCATGAAGATGAAGTCCGTCATGGCGGGCGAGTAGACGGCCCCGCCGGCGCACGGGCCGAGGATGACGCTGATCTGGGGGATGACCCCTGACGCCGCCACGTTGCGGTGGAAGATCCCCCCGTAGGAGTGCAGGGAGACCACGCCCTCTTGGATCCGGGCGCCCGCCCCGTCGTTCAGCCCGATCATCGGGACCCCCGTCGACGCGGCCAGGTCCATCACCTTGTGGATCTTCTCGGCGAAGACCTCGCCGAGCGCGCCGCCGAAGACGGTGAAGTCCTGGCTGAAGATGCACACCCGCCGGCCGTCGATCGTGCCGAACCCGGTCACCACGCCGTCGGTGTAGGGCCGGTTGTCCTCCAGGCCCATGCCGTGGGCCCGGTGCCGGGCCAGCATGTCGAGCTCCTGGAACGACCCCTCGTCCAGCAGGTAGTCGATGCGCTCGCGGGCGGTCAGCTTCCCCTTGGCGTGGTGCCGCTCGACGGCCCTCGGGCTCCCGGCGTGCAGGGCCTCGTTCTTGCGTTCCGTCAGGTCGGCCAGGCGCTCGGCCATGGAGTGTTCCATGGAGTGCAGGGTAACGCTCCGTGGGTGCGCTCCGAAATTGGCACCGTAAGTACGCAGATTGGACGCCGTTCTACTTTCCAAGCGTAAAAACCTGGTCTGACCAGGTAAGAGAGAGTGCGCCGGGGTTGTCGACCCCGGCCGCCGGCCCGACCGCAACTGGGGGGGGAGACGATGCCGCTTCTGCAAGTAGCGGAAGCCGAGGTTCGATTTGGGGGCGTCCACGCGTTGCGTGGCGTCGACCTGGTCGTCGAGCCCGGCACCGTCACGGGCCTCATCGGGCCCAACGGCGCGGGCAAGACCACGCTCTTCAACGCCATCTGCGGCCTCCAGTCCCTCCACGCGGGGAACGTCTCCTTCGACGGCACCGACATGACCGCGCTCAAGCCGCACAAGCGGGCCCGGCTGGGCATCGCGCGCACCTTCCAGAGGCTGGAGGTCTTCGGGTCGTTGTCGGTGCGGGAGAACGTGCTCGCCGCCGCGGAGATCCGCCGGCGCTGGTCGCACGACCGCTCCGACGCCGCCGCCAACGCCGACGGCGTCCTGGACCTCGTCGGCCTGGCGCACCTGGCCGGCCGCCCCGCCGACACGCTGCCCACCGGCCAGGCCCGCCTGCTCGAGCTCGCCCGCGCCCTGGCCACGCGGCCCCGCCTCCTGCTCCTCGACGAGCCCTCCTCGGGCCTCGACGACACCGAGAGCGAAGAGCTGGGCGACCTGCTCTGCCAGCTGGCCCAGGCGGGCATGGGGGTGCTGCTCGTCGAGCACGACATGGGCCTCGTGATGCGGATCTGCACGACCATCAACGTCCTCGACTTCGGCTCCGTGCTGATGGTGGGCAGCCCGGCCGAGGTGCGCGCCGACGAGCGGGTCCGGGCGGCCTACCTGGGCTCCGCCGACGACCCCGAGGAGCCGGCGCCCGGCCGACGCGGGCGATCTGGCCGACCTGGCCGGGGTGGGGCCGACGGTGACCCATGCCTGAGGCGGCCGTGCTCGAGCTCCGCCGCGTCCACGCGGCCTACGGGCAGATCGAGGTGCTCCACGGCATCGACCTCGCCGTGGCCACCGGGTCGGTGCTCGCCCTCCTGGGCCCGAACGGCGCGGGCAAGTCGACCACGCTGCGGGTGGCCAGCGGGCAGATGGAGCCGACCAAGGGGTGCTTCCACGTGCTCGGTCGGCACGCCAACGGCATGCGCCCCGACAAGCTGGCCCGCGCCGGTCTGTGCACGCTGCCCGACGGCCGCGGCATCTTCCCCAACCTGACCGTCACCGAGAACCTCCGCCTCATGACCTTCGGCGGGCCCTCCCGGTCCAAGGTCGAGGAGCAGGCCTTCGGCCGCTTCCCCCGCCTGGCCGAGCGGCGCCACCAGGTGGCGGGGACCCTCTCGGGCGGCGAGCAGCAGATGCTGGCCATGGCGCGCACCCTGAGCGTGGAGCCGGCCGTCCTGCTGCTCGACGAGATCTCCATGGGGCTGGCCCCGATGATCGTCGCCGAGCTCTACGAGCTGGTGGCGCAGATCGCCGCCGAGGGCGTGGCGGTGATCCTCGCCGAGCAGTTCGCACAGACCGCGCTCGGTGTCGCCACCGACGTCGCCGTCGTGGTGCAGGGCCGGATCGTGGCGGCGGGCAAGCCCGGCGACCTGCCCGACGACCTGACCGACGCCTACCTCGGCGGAGCCGCCGCATGAGCCCGCGCCACCGCCGGCGTATGGCCCCTCGGCGCCTGCCTGCCCTGGCTGCCGCCGCGCTCCTTCTGGTGGGCGGGGGCTCGGGGTTGCTGGCGGCCGCGCTCTCGAGCGGGCCGGCCGGTGCCGACAGCCCCCTCGGGGGGTTCACGGTCAGCGCGCTGGCCGAAGCGTTGACGGCCCAGTACGAGCAACCGAACTTCCCCATCCCGGCCACCCCCTCGCTCGAGTTCGACGAGGGCTATGCCGCCACGAGCGACAACTTCGGCCCGAGCGGGAACGCCACCGCGTCCAGCCTCTACCCCGGCCAGGTGGTGGCCAACGCCGGGCCCAGCTCGCGCTGCTCGTGCCGGGCCTCCCGCTGCCGCCCGCCCCGGTCTGGCCGATCCAGGCCACCAGCCAGTACCCGCAGGCGCCCAACTCGGGCTCGACCGACGAGCCCGGGGTCAACATGGACACGGCGAGCACCGCCAACGGCAACACCGCCAGCGCCACCCTCGGCGACGGCTCCTCCACTGCCGGCTCCGACGGGGCCAACCCGACCCAGACCGCGCCGTCGGGTTCGGGCAACCCGCTCGCCGGCTCGTCCGCCCTCATGGGCGTGGGCACGATGTCGGCCACCTCCTCGTCGGGCACCCCGGGCACCAACGCCGCCTCGACGGCCAGCGCCACGATGGGGGGCGTCTCCCTCCTCGATGGCCTCATCACCATCGGCACCATCACGTCGACGGCGACGGCCACCTCTGACGGCACGACCGGGAAGGTGACCGGCTCGACCCTCGTGCAGAACGTGTCCATCGCCGGCGAGAAGGTGACCATTGACGCCAACGGGATCAAGGCCGCCGGGCAGAGCTCCCCGCTGGCCCTGCCGATCTCGTCCATCAACACCGTGCTCAACGAGCTCGGCATCTCCATGTCGCTCACCAACCCGACCGACACGGTCAGCGGCGCCTCGGCCAGCCGGACGCTCGACGGGCTCAAGATCGTGATCGACCTCAAGACCCTGGACGCCGCCGCCAACCAGTTCGCCTCCCTGCTGCCCCCTTCGCTCACCTCCCAGCTCCCGGTCGCGATCCCGAACGAGCAGCAGGTCACCATGGACCTGGCGACGGTGCAGGTGAGCTCCACCGCCTCCCCCGCCTTCGTCGCCGGCAACAGCGGCAACACGGGGTCGGGCTCGGCGTCGGCCGGCTCCCCGTCCGGCGTCACGAGCAGCCCGGCCTTCACCGGCAACTCGGGCGGCGCGACCTTCACCGGCAACTCCGGGGTCGGGAGCACGTTCTCCGCGCCCGGCGGCACGTCGGGCCTGACGCCGTCGGCCTCGGGGAGCGGCTCCCCGGTGTCCACCGCGTCCGCCCCGGCCTCCATCGTGGGGCCCGCGTTCAAGGGGGTCGGGGCCGCCCTGATCCTCCTCGGGCTCCTCGCCGCCTCCGCCCTGGCCTACGCCTACAAGCGCGCCGATGACGCCAGCGAGCTGCTCGGCACGTCCTGCGCAGACGGCGACCCGCTCATGGAGCGCTTCGCCGCCACCCCTGACGACCTGTCTGATTTCGGAGGAACCACCTGATGCAGCTCTTTGGAAGATCGTCGTCGAGCCCCGGCGAGGTCACCCGGGTGACGGGCGGAACGGGCGGAGCCGTGGTCCCCTCGGGCGCCTTTGTCCCGCCGCCGGACGGGATGTCGGTCGCCGATGCCGACCCGGCGACGCCGGTGCCGACCCGCCTGCAACGGCTGGCCGCCGTGGTCGACCGGGCCCGGCCGGGCCGCGGCGGGCGCAACGTGCGCAAATGGTTGGAGACCATCGGGATGTCGTCGATGGTGTTCGGCTTCGTGTGCATCCTGCTCGGCTGGTACGGCGCGGCGCACAGCCCCTACCTGTACCAGGAGGTCCCCTATCTCATCTCCGGCGGCCTGCTGGGCGTGGCGCTGGTGATCGGCGGCGGCGTGCTGGTGCGCTGCGGCTGGAGCATGCGCCAGGTCGAAGAGGACCGCCGCAACGCGCTGGCCATCGTGCGGTCGGTCGACCGGTTGGAGCGCATCCTGCGCAGCCTGGACGAGACCCGGCGCGTCGAGCAGGAGGAGCACTCGCTGTGAGCAGAGCCCATCACACGACTCCGGGCGGCCGACGTCGGTCCCGCCGCTCCCTCGGGGGCGGCCCGCGCCGCGCCGCGGCCCTCTCGGTCGCCCTGCTCGCCGTCCTCGCCTCGGCCTGCGGCTCACGGCTCAGCGGCCACGACGCCGCGTTGGCCCAGGGCGCGTCGTCGCGCTCGGGAGGCGCGCGGCGGATCGGGCAACGCGCAGGCGGCCGGCACGGGGGCGGGTGACACGACGACCACGGTCGCCGCGGCCTCGTCCTCGGGGGGCACGGGCGGCGCCGGTGGCGTGTCGTCCGTCGGGCACGCGGGCACGGCGTCGGCGGCCGGAGGCGCGGCCGCAGCGGGCGGCGCCGCCGCCGGGGCGGCCGCCGCCTCCGCGGCCGCGTGCGGCGCCAACGGGAACCTGGCGCCGGCGGGCGGCAACGGCGGCGCGACCGCGCCCGGCGTGACGGCCACGACCATCACGGTCGGCAACATCGTCAGCATCAGCGGCGTGGCCCCGGGCCTGACGCAGAGCGCGCAGCAGGCCACCGAGGCCTGGGCCGCCTACGTCAACAGCACCGGCGGCATCTGCGGCCGCCAGATCAAGGTGCAGCCCTTCGACGACGGCAACGACTCGGGCACCAACTACGCCGACGCCCAGCAGGCCTGCTCCGGCCGACTTCGCCATGGTCGGCAACGCCTCGGGCTTCGACGACGGCAGCGCGCAGGCGGTGGGCGCCTGCGGGATCCCGGACATGGCGGCCGAGGTCTCGACGGCTGCGGCCGGCGGCACGGCCGACATCTTCGGCGCCAGCCCGGGCAACGACCACTACTGGGGCCTCGGGCCGGCCAACTACCTCAAGGCGACGTACCCCAACGCCGTGCAGAAGGCCGCCATGATCTACCTCAACGTCTCGGCGACGCAGACCCAGGCGGCGCACGAGGTGTCCTCGTACACCGGTGACGGCTTCCACTACGTCTACAACACGTCGACGACGCCGACGAACGCCAACTACGCCGTCCAACGTGCAGGCCATGCAGAGCGCCGGCGCGCAGTACGTGACGGAGTACTCCGACGCCTCCTCGGCCGAGCGCCTGTTGCAGGCCATGCAGCAGGCCAACTACGCCCCGCAGGTGGTGGACTGGTTCTCCGAGGAGTACTCACCGCAGTTCGCGCAGCAGACCGCGCCCGAGTCCAACGGCGACCTGGTGCTGATGACGGCCACCGCCGCCTACGAGGAGGCCGGCGTCCAACCCGGGCGTGCAGCTGATGGAGAGCTGGATGAACCGGGTGGCGCCCGGCTACCACCACGACATCTTCGCCATGCTGGCCTGGTCCGCCGGCCTCGCCTTCGAGCAGGCGGCCAAGGAGGTCGGCCCCAACCTCACCCGCGCCGCCCTCATCTCGAAGATCCAGGGCATCACCAACTGGACCGGTGGCGGCGTCACCCCGCCCGTCGACATCGGGCAGAAGATCCCGTCCAAGTGCTTCTTCTACATGAAGATCGAGAACGGGGCCTTCCAGCGGGTCTACCCGAGCGCGCCCAACACCTACGACTGCAACAGCGGCTACGCCCAGTACTAGGCCGACCCGGACATGCACGAGTTCCTCGAGTTCACCATCATCGGCATCGTCCTCGGCTCCGCCTACGCCGTGGCGGCCAGCGGCCTCGTCCTCACCTACGCCACCTCGGGCATCTTCAACATCGCCCACGGGGCGATCGGCATGTTCATGGCCTTCGTCTACTGGCAGCTCTCGGTGGGCTGGCACATGAACACCGGCCTCGCCTTCGTCCTGACCGTGTTCGTCCTGGCGCCGCTCCTCGGCGCGCTGGTCGAGCGGGCGGTGATCCAGTGGATGGACCCCAGCAACGTGGCCACCGCGCTGGCGGTCACGGTCGGCCTGACCCTGCTCTTCTTCGGGCTGGTCAACAGCTACATCTGGAAGCCGACGGCCCGGGTGGTGCCCCAGTTCTTCGGCTTCGACGGCTTCACCTTGCTCGGCGTCAAGATCGACTACGAGGAGATCATCACCGTCGGCGCCGCCCTCGCCATCGCGGTCGGGCTGCGGCTGTTCCTCTACCAGACCCGGGTCGGCATCGCCATGCGCGGCGTGGTCGACAACCGGGACCTGATCGGGCTCTTCGGCGGCCGCGCCGTCGCGCCTCTCGACCCTGAGCTGGGCCATCGGGGCCTCGCTGGCCTCGGTGGCCGGCATCCTCGTCGCCCCCCGCCTGCAGCTGCAGCCGCTGATCCTGACCCTGCTCGTCATCGACGCCTACGCGGCGGCCATCATCGGGCGGCTGCGCAGCCTGCCCATGACCTTCCTCGGGGCGCTCATCGTCGGGCCTCGCCTCGTCCTACGCCCTGGGGTACATCCCGAGCACCGGCTTCTGGTCCTCGACCCCGATCCAGGGGCCTCCTCACCTTCTCGGTGCCCTCGGTCATCCTCTTCATCGTCCTCCTGGCGCTGCCGATGGACCGGATCCGCAGCGGCGCCCCCCAGCGCCACGCGCCGCTGGCCCCGGCGAGCTTCGTGCGCTCCCTCCAGGGCGGGGTCCTCCTGGTGGCGGCGGTGATCGTGGCCGTCACCTTCATGGGCCCGGGCCAACGTGGTCAAGCTGGGCATCGGCCTCGCCTTCGGGCTCATCTGCCTGTCGCTGGTCCCCCTCACCGGCTGGGGCGGGTACGTGTCGATCTGCCAGCTCACCTTCGCCGGCCTCGGTGCCTTCGCCATGTACAAGTTCGGCAGCGGCGGCTCCATGCTCGGGCTGGTGGCCGCGGCCGGCCTGGCCGGCGTCGTCGGGGCCCTGGTCGCGCTGCCGGCGCTGCGGCTGCGGGGCCTCTACCTGGCCCTGGCCACCATGGCCTTCGCCAGCGCCATGGACAACGCGTTCTTCCCCTGGTCCGCCGTCTTCGGCTTCGACGGCTCGGTGGCCATCCACCGGCCCGGCCTCTTCGGGCTCAATGTGAGCTCGGACAAGGGCTTCACCATCTTCCTCGCCGTCGTCTTCGCCCTCTTCTCCATCGGCATCCTGGCCCTGCGCCGGGGGCCCTTCGGCCGGGTGCTGGTGGCCATGAAGGACTCCGAGGCGGCCTGCGCCACCCTCGGCCTGTCGCTCACCACGACCAAGCTCGTCGTCTTCACCCTCTCGGCCGCCATGGCGGGCGTGGCCGGCGCGCTCTTCGGGGCGGCCGAGTCGGTGGCCGGCGGGACCAACTTCGAGATGTTCGAGAGCCTGCTCATCCTGGCCGTGGTCGCCATCGGGGGGGCCTCGGTCTGCTGCGGCGCCCTGGCCGGGGGCCTGGCCGCTCGGCTTCCTGCCCGTCAACGCCCAGGACGTCTTCATCGGGGCGGGCACCGTGGCGCTCGCCTTCTACCCCGACGGGGTGCTGCCCCTGGCCTACTCCCGCTTCCACCGGTGGTGGGGCGGGCTGACGCGCCCCGGGCGACGCGGCGGCGCCCATCTCGGGCCGAGGAGCGGGCCCGGTGCGCTCGCCGGGTCCCGGGCGGCCTGAACCGGGGCGGCGGCCCCGATCGGGCCGGTCCGGTCGCCGGTGCCGCGAGCGTCGGTGCCGCGATTGTCGGAACCCCAGGCAGCCGCTATCATTGAATCCCTGCCATGTGCGGCTTCGGCCGGCGCGCCAGCGCCACGCACATGGGATTCACATTTTCAGTATCGAGAGGTAGCGCGTGCCCACAATCGCCCAGCTCGTCCGCAAGGGACGGCAGGCCAAGGTGACGAAGACCAAGACCCCGGCCCTGAAGGGCGCGCCCCAGCGGCGGGGGGTGTGCACCCGCGTCTACACGACCACCCCGAAGAAGCCGAACTCGGCCCTGCGCAAGGTGGCCCGTGTCCGCCTGTCCTCGGGCGTCGAGATCACGGCCTACATCCCCGGCGTGGGCCACAACCTCCAGGAGCACTCCATCGTCCTGGTCCGCGGCGGCCGTGTGAAGGACCTGCCCGGTGTGCGCTACAAGGTCGTCCGCGGGGCGCTCGACACCTCGGGCGTGCGCGAGCGCAGCCAGGCCCGCAGCCGCTACGGCGCCAAGAAGGAGTCATAGGCATGCCCCGTAACGGACCCGCCACCCGCCGCGAGCTCGCGCCGGACCCCGTCTACCGCTCGGTCCTGGTCACCCAGGTCGTCAACAAGATCCTGTCGCGCGGCAAGCGCACGCTGGCCGAGCGCATCGTCTACAACGCCCTCGAGCAGGTGCAGGAGAAGTCGGGCGGCGACCCGGTGGCCGCGCTCAAGCGCGCCGTGGAGAACACCCGCCCCGAGGTCGAGGTGAAGTCCCGCCGCGTCGGTGGTGCCACCTACCAGGTGCCCGTCGAGGTGCGCCCCCGCCGCGCCACCACGCTGGCCA
Source organism: uncultured Acidimicrobiaceae bacterium (assembly GCA_963740535.1). GTDB lineage: Bacteria > Actinomycetota > Acidimicrobiia > Acidimicrobiales > RAAP-2 > Bog-473. The sequence continues at coordinate 813,538 of CAVUEI010000001.1, read as the reverse complement.
TCCGCTGGCTGACCACCTACTCGCGCCAGCGCCGGGAGAAGACCATGGCCGAGCGCCTGGCCGGCGAGATCCTCGACGCCTCCAACAACATCGGGGCCTCGGTGAAGCGCCGCGAGGACATGCACAAGATGGCCGAGTCCAACCGCGCCTTCGCCCACTACCGCTGGTAGTGGAGCACGACCGCCCGATCCCCAAAGACCTGCACCATGGCTGACGCCCTGCCCACCCGCGACTTCCCCCTCGCCAAGACCCGCAACATCGGGATCATGGCCCACATCGACGCGGGCAAGACCACCACGACCGAGCGCATCCTCTATTACACCGGGCGCAACTACAAGATCGGTGAGGTCCACGAAGGCGCCGCCACCATGGACTGGATGGTCCAGGAGCAGGAGCGCGGCATCACCATCACCTCGGCCGCCACCACCTGCAGCTGGCGCGACAACTGGATCAACATCATCGACACCCCGGGCCACGTCGACTTCACCGTCGAGGTCGAGCGCTCGCTGCGCGTCCTCGACGGCGCCGTCGCCGTCTTCGACGCCGTCGCCGGCGTGGAGCCCCAGACCGAGACGGTGTGGCGCCAGGCCAACAAGTACAACGTGCCGCGCATCTGCTTCGTCAACAAGATGGACCGCATCGGCGCCGACTTCGAGCGCACGGTGGCAGATGATCCGGGACCGCCTCGACGCCCTGCCGGCCGTGATCCAGCTGCCGATCGGCGCCGAGTCCGAGTTCCAGGGCGTCGTCGACCTGCTGGAGGAGAAGGCCCTGGTCTGGTCCTCGGACATGGGCGAGGAGTGGGAGACCCTCGACATCCCCGACGACCATGGCCGTCCGAGGCCGAGGACGCCCGCCACCAGCTCATCGACGTCGTCTCCAACTTCGACGACACCATCATGGAGAAGTACCTGGCCGAGGAGCCCATCACGGCCGACGACCTGCGCCGCGCCCTGCGCACGGCCACCCTGGCCGCCGCCGTGGTGCCGGTCCTGTGCGGGTCGGCCTTCAAGAACAAGGGCGTCCAGCCCATGCTCGACGCCGTCGTCGACTTCCTGCCCAGCCCGCTCGACCTCCCGCCGACCGAGGGCCACCGGCCGAACCACACCGAGGACATCGAGGAGCGCAAGGCCGACGACTCCGACGCCCTTCTCGGCCCTGGCCTTCAAGATCATGACCGACCCCTTCGTCGGCAAGCTGACCTACATCCGGGTGTACTCGGGCACGCTGCACAAGGGCTCGTCCATCACCAACTCCACCAAGGACAAGAAGGAGCGGGTCGGCCGCATCCTCCAGATGCACGCCAACCACCGCGAGGACAAGGACGCCATCTTCGCCGGCGACATCATGGCCGTGGTCGGCATGAAGAACACCACGACCGGTGACACGCTGTGCGACCCGGGCCGCCCGATCGTGCTCGAGGCGCTGAGCTTCCCCGAGCCCGTCATCCACGTGGCCGTCGAGCCCAAGACCAAGGCCGACCAGGACAAGCTGTCCCGGGCCCTCTACTCGCTCAGCGAGGAGGACCCGACCTTCCGCGTGCGCTCCGACGAGGAGACCGGCCAGACCGTCATCTCGGGCATGGGCGAGCTGCACCTCGAGGTGCTGGTCGACCGCATGCTGCGCGAGTTCAGCGTCGACGCCAACGTCGGCAAGCCCCAGGTGGCCTACCGCGAGACGATCCGCAAGCCGGTCGAGAAGATCGAGGAGCAGCTACGTCCGCCAGACCGGTGGCCGGGGCCAGTACGGCCACGTGGTCATCAGCCGCGGAGCCCACCGGGCCCGGGGGCGGCTACGAGTTCATCGACAAGATCAGCGGCGGCGTCATCCCCAAGGAGTACATCCCCTCGGTCGACGCCGGCATCCAGGAGGCGCTCACCTCGGGCATCCTGGCCGGGCTACCCGACGGTCGACGTGCGGGTCACCCTGACCTACGGCTCGTACCACGACGTCGACTCCTCGGAGATGGCCTTCAAGATCGCCGGCTCCATGGCGATCAAGAAGGCGCTCCGGGCGGCCAGCCCGGTGCTGCTCGAGCCGGTCATGGAGGTGACGGTGACGGTGCCCGACGATTACCTGGGCGAGGTCATCGGCGACCTCTCCTCCCGCCGGGGCCGGATGGAGGGCATGGAGCAGCAGGGCACCAGCCACGTCGTCCGGGCGCTGGTCCCGCTGGCCGATATGTTCGGCTACTCTACTGACCTGCGTTCGCGCACCCAGGGTCGCGCCACGTACACGATGCAGTTCCATTCGTACAACCAGGTTCCGGAGTCGATCTCCAAGGAGATCATCGCCCGGGCGCACGGGGAGTAGCCCGCCGGATCCGTTCCCGGGACACGCACGGACGGATCTGCACGAAGATCAGCAGCAAGATCGCAGACAAGAACAGAGAGCGTCAGGGCCACCGTGGCCCCGACCAGGAGCAGGGAGTAGCCAGGCGATGGCCAAGCAGAAGTTCGAGCGCACCAAGCCCCACGTCAACGTCGGGACCATGGGTCACATCGACCATGGCAAGACGACGCTGACGGCAGCCATCACCAAGGTGCTGTCCGAGCAGCAACCCCAACACCTCGTTCACCTCGTTCGACAAGATCGACAAGGCGCCCGAGGAGAAGCAGCGCGGCATCACGATCTCCATCGCCCACGTGGAGTACGAGACCGACAACCGCCACTACGCGCACGTCGACATGCCCGGCCACGCCGACTACATCAAGAACATGATCACCGGTGCGGCCCAGATCGACGGCGCCATCCTGGTGGTCTCGGCCGCCGACGGCCCCATGCCCCAGACCCGTGAGCACGTGCTGCTCGCCCGCCAGGTCGGCGTGCCCTACATCGTGGTGGCCCTCAACAAGGCCGACATGGTCGACGACGAGGAGCTCCTCGAGCTGGTCGAGCTGGAGGTCCGCGAGCTGCTCAGCGACTACGACTTCCCCGGCGACGACACCCCGATCGTCCGGGTCAGCGCCCTCAAGGCGCTCGAGGGCGACGCCGAGTGGAGCGAGAAGATCGTCGAGCTGATGGACGCCGTCGACTCCTACATCCCCGAGCCCGAGCGTGACGTCGACAAGCCCTTCCTCATGCCGGTCGAGGACGTCATGTCCATCACCGGCCGTGGCACCGTCGTGACCGGCAAGGTCGAGCAGGGCATCGTCAAGGTGGGCGAGGAGGTCGAGATCGTCGGCCTGCAGCGACACCCAGAAGACGACGGTCACCGGCGTCGAGATGTTCCGCAAGCTCCTCGACGAGGGTCGGGCCGGCGACAACGTCGGCGCCCTGCTGCGTGGCACCAAGAAGGAGGAGGTGGAGCGCGGCCAGGTGCTGTGCAAGCCCGGCTCCATCACCCCGCACACCCACTTCGACGCCGAGGTCTACGTGCTGAACAAGGAGGAGGGCGGCCGTCACAAGCCGTTCTTCACCAACTACCGCCCGCAGTTCTACTTCCGCACCACCGACGTGACCGGCACCATCACCCTGCCCGAGGGCACCGAGATGGTCATGCCGGGCGACAACACGAAGATGACGGTCGAGCTGGGCAAGCCCATCGCCATGGACGAGGGCCTCCGCTTCGCCATCCGCGAGGGTGGCCGCACCGTCGCCTCCGGCGTGGTCGACGAGATCCTCAAGTAATCCCGACCACCACGAACGAGAGCAGGCAGACCATGGCCGACGGCCCGAAGCAGAAGATCCGCATCAGGCTGAAGGCCTACGACCACGAGATCCTCGACCAGTCGACGGAGAAGATCGTCCAGACGGTGCTCCGCACCCAGGCCAAGGTCCTGGGGCCGGTGCCGCTGCCGACCGAGAAGCACCGCTACACGGTGATCCGGTCGCCGCACAAGTACAAGGACAGCCGCGAGCACTTCGAGATGCGGGTCCACAAGCGCCTGGTCGACATCGTCGAGCACACGCCCAAGACGGTCGACTCGCTCCAGCGGCTCGACCTCCCGGCCGGCGTGGACATCGAGATCAAGATCCAGACGGCCTGACGGCCGATCGCCCCGTCGACCCGCCGGACGCCTGGCAGGCGGGCGCGGCCCATGGTGTAACGTCGCGAGCGCCTGCCCAAAGCAGGCGGGGACTCCGAGGCCAAACAGGCGGCACTCGCGGTGCTGCCGAGCACAACAGACGTGCGTGAGCAGCCGGCCTCGGCCGGGACCTCACGCCGAACCAATCGAGCGCTCCGCTCGGGATCTCCCGGGCGGAGCGTTGGCATGCGCACCGGAGAACTCGACAGGCGCAGGGAGAAAGAGACGTACGTGGCAAGCAAGGCGATCGTCGGCGAGAAGGTCGGCATGACCCAGGTCTGGGACGACCAGAACCGCGCCATACCGGTGACGGTGCTGAAGGTCGCGCCCGTCCGCGTCGTCCAGGTCAAGACGCCCGAGACCGACGGCTACGCCGCCCTGCAGGTGACCTGGGGCTTCCGGCGCAACTCGCACCCTGACCAAGCCCGAGCTCGGGCACTACGCCAAGGCCGGCGTCGACCCCGGCCGGGCGCTGGTCGAGCTCCGGCTCGACGACGTCGCCGACTACGCGGTCGGCCAGGAGCTCGGCCGCCGACCTGTGGAGGCCGGCGAGCGGGTCGACGCCATCGCCGTCTGCAAGGGCAAGGGCTTCGCCGGCGGCATGAAGCGCCACAACTTCAAGGGCCAGGGCGCCTCGCACGGTAACCACAAGCAGCCACCGCGCGCCCGGCTCCATCGGCGCCTGCGCCACGCCCGTCCCGCGTCTTCAAGGGCACCCGGATGGCCGGCCGGATGGGCGGCACGCAGGTGACGACCCTCAACCTCGAGGTCGTCTCGGCCGACGCCGAGCGCGAGCTGGTCCTGGTCAAGGGCGCCGTGCCCGGCCCCGGGGCGGCGTCGTCGTGCTGCGCAACGCGGTCAAGGCGCCCGAGAAGGCGGGGAGGTCCCGATGAGCGACCGCCATCGACCGAGTCCGCCCGGTCCGGCCGGTGCTGCGCCACACCATCGCAAGGAGCCGGCCGCTCCGATGACCCGCACCGTCGACCGCGCCGCAACGCCGCCGGGCACGACCTCGGCACGGTGGACCTCGAGCCGACGATCTTCGGCATGGAGCCCAACCGCGCCGTGCTGCACCAGGTGGTCACCGCCCAGCTGGCCGCCGCCCGCGCCGGCACGCAGTCGACCAAGACCCGGGCCGAGGTCCGCGGCGGCGGCGCCAAGCCGTTCCGCCAGAAGGGCACCGGCCGGGCCCGCCAGGGCTCGCAGCCGCTCGCCGTCCATGAGTCGGCGGTGGCGTGGCCCTCGGGCCCGAAGCCGCGCAGCTACGCCCAGCAGCACCCCGAAGAAGATGGTCCGCCTGGCGCTGCTGCTCCGCCCTGTCCGACCGGGCCGACATCGGGCAGCGTCGCCCTGGTCGACGACTGGAAGTTCGAGGCGCCCAAGACCAAGGACGCCGTCGCCGCGCTGCGCAGCTCAAGCTCGAGCGGCTCGCGTCCTGGTCGTGCTGGGCCAGGACGAGCTGGACGCCGAGCGCTCCTTCGCCAACCTGCCCGAGGTGCAGACCACCACCTTCGGCGAGCTCACCGCCTACGACGTGCTGCGCGCCGACTGGCTCGTCTTCACCGACGCGACCCTGCCCACCGGGTCTCGGACTTCTCCGGGACGCACGTGGTCGAGGACGACGAGGCACACCGTGGTCGCCGAGCGCCGGTGACCGAGCAGGCCGGACGAAGGCGGCCACGGCGACCGAGGCCGAGCGAGGCGGCGCCGGCCAAGCCCAAGGCACGGCGACCAAGCGGGCCGACGGCCGAAGGCCGAGGCTCCGGCCGAGGCACGAGTCCGAGACCGAGGCCGACGCCTCGGCGGAGGACGCCGAGCGAGGAGGCCGACACCGATGCGTGACGCCATGTCCGTGCTCATCCGCCCGGTCGTGTCGGAGAAGTGCTACTCGCTGATGGACAAGAGCGTCTACGTCTTCGTCGTCGACCCCCGGGCCACCAAGATCGACGTCCGCCACGCCGTCGAGCAGGCCTTCGGCGTCCGGGTCACCAACGTCAACACGCTCAACCGCAAGGGCAAGGCGAAGCGCAACCGGCGCACCAACGTCCAGGGCAAGCGGCCCGACACCAAGCGCGCCATCGTCACGCTCGCACCCCGACGACTCCATCGACCTCTTCGAGAGCTGAGCAGGAACCGCCATGGCACTTCGCTCACGCAAGCCCACCAGCCCCGGACGGCGCTTCCAGACGGTCTCGGACTTCTCCGAGATCACCACGCGACCGGCCCGAGAAGTCGCTGCTCGCGCCCAAGCCGCAGACCGGCGGGCGCAACAACCACGGGCGCAAGACGTCGCGCCACCGCGGCGGCGGCCACAAGCAGCAGTACCGGATCATCGACTTCAGGCGCAACAAGGACGGCATCCCGGCCAAGGTGGCGGCCATCGAGTACGACCCCAACCGCAACGCCCGCATCGCCCTGCTGCACTACCGCGACGGCGAGAAGCGCTACATCCTGGCCCCGGCCGGCGTGAAGGTCGGCGACATGCTCGCAGACCGGCCAGGGCGCGGACATCCGCCCCGGCAACGCCCTGCCGCATGCGCTACATCCCGGTCGGCTCGACCATCCACAACGTCGAGCTGCGCCCCGGCGGCGGCGGCAAGATGGCCCGCGGCGCCGGCATGAGCGTCCAGCTCGTGGCCAAGGAGGGCGCGTTCGCCACCCTGCGCCTCCCCTCCACCGAGATGCGCCGGGTGCCGATCGACTGCCGGGCACCCTCGGCGTGGTCGGCAACTCCGAGGCCGAGCTGATCAAGATCGGCAAGGCCGGCCGCAACCGCTGGAAGGGCATGCGCCCCCAGACCCGTGGTGTGGCCATGAACCCGGTCGACCACCCGCTCGGTGGTGGCGAGGGCAAGACCTCCGGTGGCCGCCACCCGGTCTCGCCGTGGGGCAAGCCCGAGGGCCGCACCCGCTCCCGCAACAAGAAGTCCGATTCGATGATCGTCCGCCGGCGCCGCACCCGCGGCGCGCGGCGGTAGGCGAGGGTTGAGATGTCATGCCGCGTAGCCTGAAGAAGGGTCCGTTCGTCGACGACCACCTGCTGAAGAAGGTCGACGTCCTGAACGCGAGCCGACGAGAAGAAGGTCATCAAGACCTGGTCCCGCCGCTCGACGATCATCCCCGACATGGTCGGGCACACCATCGCCGTCCACGACGGGCGCCGGCACGTCCCGGTCTACGTGACCGAGTCGATGGTCGGGCCACAAGCTGGGCGAGTTCGCCCCGACCCGCACCTTCCGCTTCCACGCCGGCCAAGAGAGCGGGGAGCGCCGGCGATGACCGGCCACCAAGACCAACGAGCGCCCAGGGCACCCGGGCCGTCCACCGCCACTGCGGGATGTCGGCCACGCAAGGCCCGCAGGTCCTCGACCTCATCCGGGGCGAGGACGTCGCAGCGCGCCGCCGAGATCCTGCAACGGCGTCGAGCGCGAGGCGGCCGAGGTGATCGGCAAGGTGCTCGCTCGGCGGTGGCCAACGCGGCGCACAACGACGCGCAGACCCCGAGGAGCTCTTCGTCTCGGCCTGCTACGCCGACGAGGGCGCGACCATGAAGCGCTGGCGGCCCCGGGCCCGTGGCCGGGCCACGCGGATCCGCAAGCGGACCTGCCACATCACCATCATCGTGAGCCGGCTGCCGGCCGACAAGCTGGAGCTGCGCCGCGCGTCGCATGGAGGCGGTCAGCGCCAACCGCGTCCCGCCGGGTCGACGCTTCCCGGCGCCGGGCCGACCTGCCGGGCGCCTGACGCGCCGGCGTGCCGCCGCGGCCGCGGTGGAGGCGGAGAAGGCGGCGGCCGAAGAGCGCGGAGTCACGAGGACGTCGAGAGTCTCGAGGACGTCGGTGCTCGACGACGTCGACCGACCAGGGTCTCGCCGAGACGGCGGTGGCCGATGCCGAGGCCGAGAGGTGACCGAGGCGGACGACGGTCGACGGCGGCGAGGACGAGGACGACAGCATCGAGGACGCGACGGGCGACGGACGAGCCGGCCAGCGCCGACGACGACGAAGAGCGAGGAGCAAGTAATGGGCCAGAAGGTAAACCCCTACGGGTTCCGGCTCGGGATCACGACGGATTGGAAGTCGCGTTGGTTCGAGGAGCGCAACTACCAGGACTTCGTCATCGAGGACTGGAAGATCCGCGACTACCTGATGACGCAGCTGGAAGCCGCCGCCGTCAGCCGCATCGAGGTCGAGCGCACCCGTGACCGCCTGCGCGTCGACATCCACACCGCCCGCCCCGGCATCGTCATCGGCCGCCGCGGCGCCGAGGCCGACCGCCTGAAGAAGAAGCTCGAGGAGATCACCGGCCTGCAGAACCGGATCCAGCTCAACATCCAAGAGATCAAGCAGCCCGAGCTCGACGCCGCGCTCATCGCCCAGGGCATCTGCGACCAGCTCGTCCGCCGCGTGGCCTTCCGCCGCGCCATGAAGCGGGCCATCCAGACCGTGCAGAAGGCCGGCGCCCTGGGCGTCAGGGTGCAGTGCTCGGGCCGCCTCGGCGGCTCGGAGATGTCCCGCAAGGAGTCCGTACCGCGAGGGTCGGGTGCCGCTGCACACGCTGCGCGCCGACATCGACTACGGCTTCCGCGAGGCCCGCACCACCTACGGGCCGCGTCGGCGTGAAGGTCTGGATCTACAAGGGCGACATCCTGCCCTACAAGGTCTCGTCGAGGACAAGATCACCCGCGAGGCCGCCATGGCCGTCGGCGAGACCTCCGGCCAGGCGGGCCACGCCGCCGCATCACCGCCGGCGGCGGCCGCCGCCGGGCGGCGGTCGCCGACGAGGCCGAGCCGACGGGATGCGTCGAGGACGAGTCGTCGACGACCGCTCGTCGACGGCGCCGTGGAGGCCACCGCTGAGCCGACGTCGCCGAGGCCGAGGTCGACGAGACGGAGGTGCCGTCGCCGACCTGCTGCCCCGCCGGCCGAGCCCGACGAGCTCGAGCGTCAGCTCACCGAGGACGAGGAGATCGAGCGCCGGACGCCACGAGCACCACGAGACGCCGCACTTCCGCAAGGAGGTCGGACTGACATGTTGATGCCCCGCAAGGTCAAGCACCGCAAGCAGCAGCGCGGCCGCCTGCACCGGCAACGCCAAGGGCGGCACGTCGAGTGTCCTTCGGCGACTTCGGGATCCAGGCCCTCGAGCCGGCTGGATCACCGCCCGCCAGATCGAGGCCGCCCGTATCGCCATGACCCGCCACGTCAAGCGCGGCGGCAAGGTCTGGATCCGGGTCTTCCCGGACAAGCCCGTCACCCAGAAGCCGGCCGAGACCCGCATGGGCTCGGGCAAGGGCAACCCCGAGCACTGGGTCGCCGTGGTCAAGCCCGGCCGCATCCTCTTCGAGCTGGCCGGCGTCGACGAGGAGCTGGCCCGCGCCGCCATGGAGCGGGCCATCCAGAAGCTGCCGATCAAGGCCCGCTTCGTGGTCCGTCCCGGGACGCACGGGCACGCCGGAGGTGGCGATCTGATGGCCAAGACCGCGCACGAACTTGCCGAGCTCGACGGCGACGACTGCTCGAGCGACTCGGCGAGTCGCGGCGCGAGCTGTTCAACCTGCGCTTCCAGCTGGCCACCGGCCAGCTCGACAACCCGTCTCGCATCAGCGCAGGTCGCGCGAGGTGGCTCGCATGCTGACCGTGCTGCGGGGCCGCGAGATCCCCGAGGCCGAGGGTGCCTACGTCGCCCCGACCGCGGCCGAGCACGACGCCGCCCGGGCGAAGCTCGACGCCGAGGATGCCGAGCGGGAGGAGAAGGCGGCCGCCAAGGCCGCCGCGGCCGAGGCCGAGGCCGAGCCGCTGGACCTGCACGATCACGACCACCTGGACGACGACGAAGAGGATGAGGCCTGATGGCCGACGAGACCCCAGACAACGAAGCGGCCACCGAAGCCACCGAAGAGGCGGCCACCGAAAAGGCCAAGGCTGCGGCGGCTGACGCCGCCAAGGCGCTCGAAGCGATCGAGGCCGAGGCCGCGTGGAGCTGCCCGCCGACGACGTCGAGGCCGCGGTGCCCGTCACGCCGGCCGCCCCCGCGGCGAGCGTCGCGGCCGAGCCGGAGGAGGGCGTGCGCCCGAACCCCCGCAAGGTGCGCGAGGGCATCGTCGTCTCCGACGCCATGGAGGCGACCGTGGTCGTCGCCGTCGTCGAGCGGGTGCGCCACCCCCGCTACGGCAAGACCGTGCAGCGCACCAAGAAGCTCTACGTGCACGACGAGGAGAACAGCGCCAAGGTCGGGGACCGGGTCCGGGTGCAGGAGACCCGCCCGCTCTCCAAGCTCAAGCGCTGGCGCCTGACCGAAGTCCTGGAGCGGGCCCGATGATCCAGCAGGAATCCCGTCTCCGGGTCGCCGACAACTCGGGGCGCAAGGAGGTGCTCTGCATCCGCGTGCTCGGCGGCTCGCGCCGCCGCTACGCCAGCGATCGGCGACGTCTTCGTCGCCACGGTCAAGGACGCCATCCCGGGTGCGGCGGTCAAGAAGGGCGACGTCGTCAAGTGCGTCGTCGTCCGGACGAAGAAGGAGAAGCGCCGTCCCGACGGGAGCTACATCCGCTTCGACGAGAACGCCGCCGTCCTCATCAACGATCAGCAGCAGCCGCGCGGGACCCGCATCTTCGGGCCGGTCGGTCGCGAGCTGCGCGACAAGCGCTTCATGCGCATCGTGTCGCTGGCTCCGGAGGTGCTCTGATGCGAGATTCACAAGGGAGACCAGGTCATCGTCCTGTCCGGCAAGGACAGGGGCAAGCAGGCCGAGGTCGTCCGGGCCATCCCGTCGCGCGAGCGGGTCATCCTCGAAGGGGTCAACGTGGCCAAGCGCCACGCCAAGCCGACCCGCGCCACCATGCAGGGCGGCGTGATCGACAAGTTCATGCCCGTCGCACGTCTCGACGGTGGCCCTGGTCTGCAAGAGCTGCGACAAGCCCACCCGTGCCGGCTTCCGCTTCGAGGACGACGGCGAGAAGCTGCGCGTCTGCCGGAAGTGCGGGGGGGTGCTGTGACCACCACCACCACGCGCCGCGCGCCCCGGCTCAAGGAGCGCTACCTCACCGAGGTGCGGGACAAGCTCAAGGACGAGCTCGGCCTGGGCAACATCATGGAGGTCCCCCGGCTGGAGAAGATCGTCATCAACATGGGCGTCGGGCGGGCCACCCAGCAGGCCTCGCTCATCGAGGGGGCCCAGCGCGACCTCGAGGTCATCACCGGCCAGAAGCCGATCGTGACCCGGGCCAAGAAGTCCATCGCCAACTTCAAGCTGCGCGAAGGACAGGCGATCGGCGTCAAGGCGACCCTGCGGGGCGACCGGGCCTGGGAGTTCTTCGACCGCCTGCTCAGCCTGGCCATCCCCCGCATCCGCGACTTCCGGGGCCTCTCGCCCCGTTCGTTCGACGGACAGGGCAACTACACGTTCGGCGTCACCGAGCAGCTGATCTTCCCCGAGATCGACTACGACAAGATCGACACGACCCGCGGCATGGACATCACCATCGTCACGACCGCGCGCACCGACGAGGAAGGACGGGCGTTCCTGGCAGCGTTCGGCTTTCCGTTCCGACAGGAGATCCGGTAGCAACATGGCGAAAAAGGCTTTGATTGAGAAGCAGCAGCGCACCCCGAAGTTCAAGGTGCGCGGGTACACCCGATGCCAGAGGTGCGGGCGACCGAAGGCCGTGTACCGCAAGTTCGGGCTGTGTCGTATCTGCTTGCGCGTCATGGTGCACGCGGGAGAGATCCCGGGCGTCACGAAGGCGAGCTGGTAGGCCGCCATGACGATGACCGATCCCATCGCGGACATGCTCACCCGGATCCGCAACGCCAACTCCGCCATGTTCGACACCGTGCGCATGCCCGGCTCCAAGCTCAAGGAGTCTCTCGCCTCCATCCTCGAGCGCGAGGGCTTCATCGCCGGATACAAGGTCGAGCCCAACACCGGCAAGCCGGGGACCACGCTCGAGATCACCATGAAGTACTCGGGCGACCGGACCCGCACCATCGCCGGGATCAAGCGCGTCTCGAAGCCCGGCCTGCGCATTTACGCGCGGGCCGACGGGATGCCGCGCGTGCTCGGTGGGATGGGCGTGGCCGTTGTCTCCACGAGCCAGGGGCTCCTGACCGACGGCGAGGCGCGGCGCAAGCACCTGGGCGGCGAGGTTCTGTGCCATGTCTGGTAGCCCCGTGACCCCGAGCATCCGAGGGGAGGCCTGATGTCGCGCGTCGGTCGTTCACCGATCGCGGTCCCGTCCAACGTGACCGTCACGCTGAGTGGCGCCCTGGTCAGCGTCAAGGGCCCCCAAGGGACCCTGGAGCGCCAGCTCCCCGAGGGCATCACCGTCGCGCAGGACGGCGACACGCTCGTGGTCAGCCGGCCCGACGACGAGCGTCGCCACCGTGCGCTGCACGGCCTGTCGCGCTCGCTCGTGGCCAACATGGTCTCCGGCGTCACCGATGGATTCTCCAAGGAGCTCGAGATCGTCGGCGTGGGCTACCGGGCCACGGCCAAGGGTCCGGGCGCCCTCGAGCTGGCCCTGGGCTTCTCGCACCCGGTGCTGGTGGACGCCCCCGAGGGCATCACCTTCGAGGTGCCGGTCCCGACGCGGATCATCGTCAAGGGCATCGACAAGGAGAAGGTGGGCCAGGTGGCCGCTGACATCCGCAAGCTGCGCAAGCCGGAGCCCTACAAGGGCAAGGGCGTGCGCTACGCCAACGAACGAGTGCTGCGCAAAGCAGGAAAGGCTGCGAAGTAATGGCACGCACGAGCGATCGCACCCGCCTGCGCCTCCGGCGCCACGACCGCGTGCGCATGAAGGTGACCGGCACGGCCGGGTGTCCGCGGCTGGCCGTCCACCGGTCCAACCGCCACATCACGGCTCAGCTCATCGACGACGCCTCCGGCCACACACTGGCCGCCGCCTCCTCGGTGGAGCCGGACCTTCGCGCGTCGTTGGGCAAGGGCGGTGGCGGTAACGTGACGGGCGCAGAATCGGTCGGGCGACTGCTTGGCCAGAGGGCCAAGGCAGCCGGCATCACCAAGGTGGTCTTTGACCGTGGGGGATTCGTCTACCACGGACGTGTCGCCGTCCTGGCTGACGCGGCACGAGCCGAGGGACTGGAGTTCTGAGCATGGTCGACACACAGTACGAAGAGCGCACCATCAAGGTGAACCGGGTGGCCAAGGTCGTCAAGGGCGGCCGGCGGTTCTCCTTCGCCGCGCTCATGGTCGTCGGCGACGGCAACGGCAAGGTCGGCCTGGGCTACGGCAAGGCCAAGGAGGCCGGTCTGGCCGTGCAGAAGGGGATCGAAGAGGCGCGCAAGAACCTCTTCGAGGTGCCGCTGGCCGGCAGCACCATCGTCCATCCCGTCATCGGGCAGAGCGGTGCGGGTCGCGTGCTCCTCAAGCCCGCCGCCCCCGGGACCGGCGTCATCGCCGGCGGTGCGGCGCGCGCACATCCTCGAGATGGCAGGCATCCGTGACATCCTGGCCAAGTCGCTGGGGTCGTCCAACGGGATCAACGTGGCCCACGCCACCATCGCCGGCCTCAAGCAGCTGCGCCGGCCCGACGACGTGGCCGCGCTGCGCGGCAAGGCGGCCGACGAGGTGACTCCCGGCGGCGTGCTGCGGGCCTACCGCGAGCGCAAGCGCGAGACGGACCTGTACGCGTCGGAGGCGCGCTGACCATGGCGCCTCGGGCCACCACGAAGAGCGCGACGGCGGGCGAAGCCCGCCTGCTGGTCACCCAGACGCGCTCCGCCATCGGCACCAAGCCCAAGCACCGCGGCACGCTGCGCGCGCTCGGCCTGCGCGGCATCGGGCAGTCCAACGAGCTGCCCGACCGCCCCGAAATCAGGGGCATGTTGGCCCGCGTGCCGCACCTGATCAGCATCGAGGAGGTGGCGAAGTGAAGCTCCACGATCTGACCCCGCCCAAGGGCTCCACCACGCCCAAGCGCCGGGTCGGCCGCGGCACCGGGGGCAAGGGCCACAAGACGGCCGGCCGGGGGATGAAGGGCCAGAAGGCCCGCAGCACCGTGCCGGTCGGCTTCGAGGGCGGCCAGCTCCCCCTCATGCAGCGCATCCCCAAGCTGAAGGGGTTCAAGAACCCGTTCCGCGTCGAGTACACCCCGGTCAACCTCGCCGCCCTCGACGCGCTCGGGGCCGACGAGGTCACTGTTGCAACCCTGGTGGAAGCCGGCCTGGTGCGCCCCAAGGGCCTGGTGAAGATCCTGGGCCAGGGCTCCCTCAGCCGCCCGGTGCGCGTCTCGGCGCACGCGTTCTCCCAGGCGGCCGAGGCCGCCATCACCGCTGCCGGGGGTAGCGTCGAACGTGTGCCTCTGCCCTTCGCCAACGGGCGCCCGCCCGCGTCGGGTAACGCCCTGATGAACCGCTAGTGACCGCCCCGGGACCCAACTGAGAGGAAGGGCCATGCTCTCCCGGCTCGCCAACATCTTCCGGGTCCCAGACCTTCGGAACAAGGTCATCTTCACGTTGGCCATCATCGCCCTGTACCAGATCGGGGCGAACGTTCCCGTGCCCGGGGTCAACTGGGCGCGCCTGCAGGGACTCGAGGCCGGGGCCTCGGCGTCGGGCGTGCTCGGCTTCCTCAACCTCTTCAGCGGGGGCGCGTTGGTGCGCCTGGCGGTCTTCGGGCTGGGCGTCATGCCCTACATCACCAGCTCCATCATCATTCAGCTGCTCTCCACCGTGATCCCGAAGCTGGAGGAGTGGCGCGACCAGGGCGCGGTCGGGCAGAAGAAGATCACGCAGACCACCCGGTACCTCACGGTCGCGCTGGCGGTGATGCAGTCGTCCGGTCTGGTCTATGCCTTCCACGGCCACGACTCGGCGCTGCTCGGCACCAGCGTCGACCTCATCCCGAAGTTCACCTGGCCGCTGGCGCTGTTCATGGTCCTCATCCTCACCGCGGGCACGGCCTTCGTCATGTGGCTGGCCGAGCTCATCACCCAGCGCGGCATCGGGCAGGGGATGTCGATCCTGATCTTCGCCAATGTGGTGGCCGCCATCCCCACCGGGTTCAAGGCGATCTACGAGGAGGGCGGCAAGACCAAATTCGGGATCATCATCATCGTCTCGTTGATATTGCTGGTGTTCATCGTCTTCATGGACCAGGGCCAGCGGCGAATACCCGTGACCTTCGCCGCGCCGCGTCGTGGGCCGGCGAATGTACGGCGGATCGAGCACCTACATCCCGCTGAAGGTCAACCAGTCCGGCGTGATCCCGATCATCTTCGCCAGCTCGGTGCTCTACATCCCGGTCCTGTTGTCCAACGTCGTGCCGTGGAACTGGTTCCAGAACTTCGTGCGCACCAGCCTCACGCCCACCAGCTTCTTCTACATCGCGGCGTATTTCCTGCTCATCGTCATGTTCACGTTCTTCTACGTGTACGTGGCCTTCGATCCGCACCAGCAGGCCGACCTGATCCGCAAGCAGGGCGGGTTCGTCCCCGGCATCCGGCCCGGCCCCCCGACGGAGCGCTACTTCGCCCACATCCTGAGCCGCATCACCGTGGTGGGCGCGCTCTTCCTCGGCTCGGTGGCCGTCGTGCCCTCGCTCCTGATGGCGCTCTGGCACCTCAACCGCTTCCCCTTCTACGGGACCACGCTCCTGATCTCGGTGGGCGTCGCGCTCGAGACCATGCGCCAGATCGACAGCCAGCTGATGATGCGCAACTACGAGGGCTTCCTCAAGTAGGCGCCGGTGATACCCGGGGTCAGGCTCGTGGTCCTCGGCAAGCAGGGGGCCGGGAAGGGGACGCAGTGTGTGCGGCTGTCGCATCACTACGTCGTTCCACACGTGTCCACAGGTGACATGCTGCGCAGCGAGGTGAAGTCGCGCTCGGGCATCGGCCAGCGCGCCCAGTCGCTCATGGAGCAGGGCGAGCTCATCCCCGACGACCTCGTCATGGAGATGGTGGGCGGCCGGCTGACCGAGCGCGACACCACCGGGCGGGGCTTCGTCCTCGACGGCTGCCCGCGCACGACGGGCCAGGCGGAGTCCCTGGAGAAGATCGTCGATCCCTTCGGCCTGGACCTGGTGATCGACCTGCAGGTCCCGACCACCCTGGTCATGAAGCGCCTGGCCTCGCGCCGGGTCTGCGTGGACTGTGGCGCCAACTACTCGACGGCGGCCCCACCGCTGGTCAACTGGACCTGTGACGTCTGCGGCGGCGAGGTCGTCCAGCGCGAGGACGACACCGAGGACGCCATCGAGCGCAGGCTGAACCTCTACGAGGAGGAGACCGCCCCCTTGCTCAGCTGGTACAAGGAGCGCAGCCTGCTGTTCGAGATCAACGGCACCGGCTCGCCCGACGCGGTGACCCGGCGCGTGGTGGGCGCCATCGACACGCTGCGCCAGCGCAAGAAGAAGGAGGGCGACCAGTGAGGCGCAACGAGGCCGAGCTGGCCAAGATGCGCCGCGCCGGCAAGGTCGTGGCCGAGATGCACGAGGCCACCCGGGCCGCCGCCAAGCCGGGGGTCACCACCCTGGAGCTGGACCAGGTCGCCCGGGAGGTCCTGGACCGGCGGGGCGCCTCCTCGAACTTCCTCGGCTACCACGGCTTCCCGGCCGTCATCTGCACCTCGCCCAACTCCATGATCGTGCACGGGATCCCGGGCTCCTACGTGCTGGAGGAGGGGGACATCCTCTCCATCGACTGCGGCGCCATCATCGAGGGCTATCACGGGGACGCCGCCTTCACCATGGGCATCGGCACGATCACCAAGGAGGCGGAGGCGCTGCTCCAGGCCACCGAGCGCAGCCTGTGGGCCGGCATCGAGCAGCTGACCAAGGGCAACGCGCTGCACGAGGTGGGCCGGGCCGTCCAGCAGGTGGCCGAGGCGGCCGGGTTCTCCGTGGTCCGCGAGTACGTGGGCCACGCCATCGGGACGGCCATGCACGAGCAACCCCAGGTGCCCAACTACTGGCCCGGCAACCGGGGCCCCACCATCAAGACGGGCAACGTCTTCGCCATCGAGCCCATGGTCAACGTGGGCTCGCCCGAGACGGTGCTCCTCGACGACGGCTGGAGCGTGGTCACGGCCGACGGGAAGCTCTCGGCCCACTTCGAGCACACCATCGCCGTCACGCCCGAGGGTCCCGAGGTGTTCACGGTGCCCTAGGGGCTGTGCCGACCCTGCCGCCGGGCTGGCCGCACCGGCGGGGAGGCCTGCCGGGGAGGCCAGGTGAGGGCCCCAGGGGTGGGCCCGTGGGCGCATCCGGGGCCCGAAGCAGGCCCGGACCAGCCCGAACCGGTCCTCGGGGTGGATTCTGGCCGGGGATGCGGTAGACTTATTCGCTGGCTCTGGGCCCCCGTCCGTCCTCCAGGGGGCGGACTCCCCCTCGGTCACGCCCGATTTTGCTCCGTTCCGGCCACGCGCCACCGGTGCGGTCGGGGCAGCACACCAGTACGACACATTAGGAGAGAGTCACCTGCCCAAGCCCAAGGAAGACGCCATCGTGCTCGAAGGCACGGTGGTCGAGCCATTGCCCAATGCCATGTTCCGTGTCGAGCTCGAGAACGGGCACAAGGTGCTGGCGCACAGCTCGGGGAAGATGAGGATGCACCGCATCCGCATCCTCCCGGGCGACAAGGTGCAGGTGGAGATCACTCCGTACGACCTCAACCGGGGTCGGATCACCTATCGGTACAAGTAGGACAGGGAGTCAAAGTGAAGGTTCGGCCGAGCGTGAAGCCGATCTGTGAGAAGTGCAAGGTCATCCGGCGCCGCGGCGTGGTTCGGGTGATCTGCGACAACCCGCGCCACAAGCAGCGGCAGGGCTAGGAGAGGAAGACAGATGGCCCGTATTTCCGGAGTGGACATCCCCCGCGAGAAGCGGCTCGAGATCTCGCTGACCTACATCTACGGCATCGGCCCGACCTTGTCGACGCAGATCTGCGAGGCGTCCGACGTGAACCCGTCGACCCGCGTCCGTGACCTGACCGACGAAGAGGTCGCCCGGCTCCGCACCTACATCGACACCAACTTCCGGGTCGAGGGTGACCTGCGCCGCGACGTCTCCCAGGACATCAAGCGCAAGATGGAGATCAACTGTTACCAGGGGGTGCGGCACCGCAAGGGCCTGCCGGTCCACGGACAGCGCACCCACACCAACGCCCGTACCCGTAAGGGCCCCAAGAAGACGGTGGCCGGGAAGAAGAAGGTGAAGAAGTAGTGGCCAAGACCACCAAGCCCACCGCCCGGCGCCCCCGCCGCAAGGAGCGCAAGAACGTCGCCTACGGCGTCGCCCACATCAAGAGCTCGTTCAACAACACGATCGTGTCGATCGCGGACCCCGAGGGCAACGTGCTCGCCTGGGCCTCGGCCGGCAACGTCGGGTTCAAGGGCTCCCGCAAGTCCACCCCGTTCGCCGCGCAGCTGGCCGCCGAGGCGTGCGCCAAGCGTGCCATGGAGCACGGCGTGCGCAAGGTCGACGTCCTCGTCCGCGGGCCTGGCTCGGGCCGCGAGACCGCCATCCGCTCGCTGGCCGCGGTGGGGATCGAGGTGGTCGGCATCAAGGACGTCACCCCGATCCCGCACAACGGCTGCCGCCCCAAGAAGCGGCGCCGGGTCTAGGCCGAAAAGGAAGAGGAAACCCACCCCATGGCTCGATACACCGGTCCCGTCTGCCGACTCTGTCGGCGCGAGCGGACCAAGTTGTTCTTGAAGGGCGAGCGCTGCTACTCGCTCAAGTGCCCCGTCTCCGAGGCGGTCACGGACCGTCACAGCCGCGCCTACCCGCCCGGCGAGCACGGCCGCGACCGCATGCGCCAGGGATCCGAATACCTGTCCCAGCTCCGGGAGAAGCAGAAGGCCCGCCGGATTTACGGGATCCTGGAGAAGCAGTTCCGCAACATGTACGAGGAAGCCAACCGCCAGCCGGGCATCACCGGTGAGAACCTCCTGCGCAACCTGGAGCTCCGCCTCGACAACGTCGTCTTCCGGGCCGGGTGGGGCGCCAGCCGCAGCCAGGCCCGCCAGTTCGTGCGCCACGGCCACGTCCAGGTCAACGGCAAGCGGGTCACCATTCCGAGCTACCGCGTCCGCACGGGCGACAAGGTCGTGCTGCGCGAGGCGACGCGCGTGGAACTTCCTGGTCCGCCGGAACATGGACACCCTGGAGCGCCAGACCCCGGCCTGGCTGGAGACCGGCGACGCCGGCTTCTCCGTCGCCGTCCTGAACCCGCCGCTGCGTGAGCACATCGACGAGCCCGTCCAGGAGCAGTTGATCGTCGAGCTCTACTCGAAGTAGCCCCGTCCCCAGCAACAGGAGTCCCACACATGTTGATTTTCCAACGGCCCACCGTCGAAGTCCTCGACGAGGAGCAGAACAACCGCCAGCGCTTCGCCGTCGGCCCGCTCGACCCGGGCTTCGGCACCACGCTCGGCAACTCGCTGCGGCGCACGCTGCTCTCGTCCATCCCCGGCGGTGCGGTGACCCAGCTCCGCTTCGACGAGGCGCTGCACGAGTTCACCACCCTGCCCGGCGTCAAGGAGGATGTCACCGACATCATCCTGAACCTCAAGGACCTGCTGGTCCGGGTGGACTCGGACGAGCCGGTGACGCTCCGCCTCGACGTGCGCGGCCCCGCCGACGCCACCGCGGCCGACCTGCAGCTGACGCCCGACGTCGAGGTGCTCAACCCCGACCTGCACATCGCCTCCATCAACGCCAAGGGCCGCCTGGCCGTTGACGTGACCGTGGAGCGCGGGCGTGGCTACGCCTCGGCCGACAAGAACAAGCGGTCGACGACCATCGGCGTCATCCCGATCGACTCCATCTTCTCCCCGGTGCACCGGGTCACCTTCGACATTGAGCCGGTGCGGGTGGAGCAGTCGACCAACTACGACCGCCTGGTGCTCGACATCGAGACCGACGGGACCATCTCGCCCCGTGAGGCCCTGGCTTCGGCCGGTGCCACGCTGCGCAACCTCGTGTCCCTCGTCGCCGACCTCGAGGAGGCGCCGCAGGGCCTGGAGCCCGGCGACGTCGGCACGACCACGAGCGGCTCGCCCGACCTGGACCTGCGCATCGAGGAGCTCGACCTCTCCGAGCGGCCGCGCAACTGCCTGAAGCGGGCCCAGATCAACACGATCGGCGAGCTGGTCGAGCGCACCATGGAGGACCTGCTGGCCATCACCAACTTCGGCCAGAAGTCGGCCGACGAGGTCGTGCAGCGCCTGGACGAGCGCGGGCTGTCGCTCCGCACCAGGGACTGACCGGCCATGCAGGCAACCCCCAAGCGCGGCCGCCGGCTCGGCGGCTCGGCGGCCCACCAGAAGGCCATGGTGGGCAACCTCGTCGCCTCGCTGATCGCGGCCGAGTCCATCGTCACCACCGAGTCCAAGGCGAAGGCCCTGCGACCCGTCGTCGAGAAGTGCGTGACGGCAGCGGTCAAGGGCGGCGTCTCCCGGCACCGCAACGTCGTCGCGCTCATCCGGGACAAGGACATGGCCCACAAGCTCTTCGAGGAGATCGGGCCCCGTTACGCGGACAGGCCCGGCGGCTACACCCGCATCCTCAAGCTGGGCCCGCGTCCGGGTGACAACGCGCCGATGGCGCGCATCGAGTTCGTCTAGGGGTGGAGGACACCGCCGGCGCTGCCCTGCAGCGCTGGAGGCTCCTGATCGCCTACGACGGTGGCGCCTTCCGGGGCTTCGCCGACCAGCCCGAGGTCCCGACCGTGGCCGGCGCGCTGCGCCTGGCCCTGGAACGCACCGCCCGGCTGAGCGCACCGCCGTCCATCACCTGCGCCGGGCGCACGGACGCCGGGGTCCACGCACGGGGGCAGGTCGTCCACGTCGACCTGCCGGCCGTCCCCTACGACGGTGCCGGGCTGGCCCGGGCCGTCAACCGCCAACTGGCCCCGGCGGTGGTGGTGCGCCGCGCCGAGCCCGTCGGGCCCGACTTCGACGCCCGCCGCTCCGCCACCGGCCGCACCTACCGCTACCTGGTCTGGAACGCGCCGGCGCCCGACCCGCTCCTGGCGCCCATCGCCTGGCACGTCCGTGACCACCTCGACCTCGGGTCCATGCGCACCGCCTCCGACGTCCTGCTCGGGACCCACGACTTCCGCTCCTTCTGCCGCCGGCCGCCGGGCACGGACCCGGCCCGGCCCATGGTGCGCCGGGTGACCCGCGCCCGTTGGAGTGTCGACGACGGGCCCGAGGCCTCGGAGGCCGGGGAGGGCCGGCTGCTGCGCTTCGAGATCGATGCCGGCTCCTTCTGCCACCAGATGGTGCGCTCGCTGGTGGCCAGCCTCGTCGAGGTGGGCCGGGGCAAGGAGAACGCCGCCGGCCTCATGGCGCGCCTGCGGGCGGCGACCCGCCACCGCATGGCCGATCCCGCGCCGGCCCGGGGCCTGTGCCTGGTCTCGGTCGACTACGGGAGCTCTCGGGCCGCAGGTCCGGCCGCCTGAACGGGTCCGGGAAACAGGGGGCGGCGGCTTGCCCCCCCTGACCAGGGGCACTATCCTGGTGCGTCGGCTCGCGGGACCTCCGGGAGCCTTGAGCCCGCCTCACGGGGCAACTCTTCGGAGTGACCGGCTCGCCCACCACGCGGAATGCGAAAGATCGATCTTGTGCGCACATTTTCACCGAAGGTCACCGAGATCCAGCGAACCTGGTTCGTCGTCGACGCCGACGGCCTCGTCCTCGGGCGCCTGGCCTCGTCGGTGGCCGCCATCCTGCGCGGGAAGCACCGGCCCTACTTCGCGCCGCACGTCGACACCGGCGACCACGTGATCGTGGTCAACGCGGACAAGGTGGTGCTGACCTCGGGCAAGGCCGACGCCAAAATGGCCTACCGCCACAGCGGGTACCCCGGCGGCCTCCGCTCCACCAGCTACGCCGAGCTGCTGGCGGACAAGCCCGCCGAGCTCATCCGCCGCTCCGTGCGCGGCATGCTGCCCAAGAACACGCCTCGGCCGCCAGATGCTCGGCAAGCTGCAGGTCTACGCCGGCCCCGAGCATCCCCACTCCGCCCAGAAGCCCGAGCCGCTCGAGCTGCCCGACGCCCGCCGGGCCGGCTGAGCACTCGCCCCAGACTCATCGATCGAAGGGACATCACCCACGCCATGCCCGTACCACTGAGCCAGACCACCGGACGCCGCAAGCAGGCGGTGGCGCGCGTGCGCTTCCGCCCCGGCCAGGGCGCCATCACGGTCAACAAGCTCCCGATCGAGAAGTACTTCACCTCGGCGACCCACCGCATGCTGGTGACCGAGCCGCTGCGCGTGACCAACACGGTGGAGTCCTACGACATCGAGGCGACGATCGACGGGGGCGGGACCTCGGGCCAGGCCGGCGCCATGCGCCTCGGCATCGCCCGCAGCCTCTGCGAAATGGACCCCGAACTGCGCAGCCGCTCAAGCGCTCGGGCCTCCTCACCCGCGACGCACGGGAGAAGGAATCGAAGAAGTACGGCCTGAAGAAGGCCCGCAAGGCGCCGCAGTACTCCAAGCGGTAGCAAGCGGTTCGAGAGTGGCGCCGGCCCGCTTCGGCACCGACGGCGTGCGCGGGGTCGCCAACGAGGAGCTGACCGCCGAGCTCGCTCTCGCGCTCGGCCGGGCCACGGCCCGCGTCCTGCCCGCCCCGGCGTTCGTCGTCGGCCGCGACACCCGGCGCTCGGGACCGCTCCTCCAGGCCGCATTCTCGGCCGGGCTGGCCGCCGAGGGCGCCGACGTGGTGGACCTCGGCGTGCTCCCCACCCCCGGCGTCGCCGCGGTGGCCGAGCGGCGCCAGGTCCCCGGCGCCGTGATCTCGGCCTCGCACAACCCCTTCGGCGACAACGGCATCAAGCTCTTCAGCCGTCTCGGGACGAAGCTGCCCACCGAGGTCGAGGGTGAGATCGAGCGCGCCCTCGACGCCATCCTGGCCGACCCCGATCGCCCGCCCCGCCGGCCGACCGGCCACGGGGTGGGGCTGATCACCGAGCGACCCCGGCGCGGCCGAGCTGTACCGCGAACAGCTCACCTCCAGCATCGAGGGCCGGCGCCTCGACGGCCTGCACATCGTGGTCGACTGCGCCAACGGCGCCGCCAGCGAGATCGCGCCGTGGGTGCTGGCCGAGCTCGGCGCGTCGGGTCACCGCGCTGCACGACACGCCCGACGGCACCAACATCAACGAGAAGTGCGGCTCGACCGATCCGACCGAGCTCTCGCTCGCGGTGGTGCGAGCACCAGGCCGACCTCGGCCTGGCCTTCGACGGCGACGCCGACCGGGCCATCGCGGTCGACCACGCCGGCCACATCGTCGACGGCGACGTGCTCCTGGCCCTGTTCGCACTCGACCTGGCCGAGCGGGGACGCCTGGCGGAGAACACCGTCGCCGTCACCGTGATGACGAACCTCGGCTTCCGCCTGGCCATGGAGGCCCGCGGCATCGCCGTGCGCGAGACGGACGTCGGGGACCGCCACGTGCTGGCCGCGCTCGACGCCGGCGGGCTGAGCCTCGGCGGCGAGCAGTCCGGCCACATCATCTTCCGGTCGACCTCCACCACCGGCGACGGCACGCTGACCGGGCATCGCGTCTGGCCGATCTCGTGTCTGCGGTCGGGCCGCTCCCTGGCCGACCTCTCGGCCGGGCTGGTCGAGCGGGTGCCCCAGCGCCTCGTCAACGTGCCCATCCCCCGGCCCGACCGCCTGGCCGACTGCGCCGAGGTGTGGGAGGCCGTGGTGAAGGCCGAGGCCGAGCTCGGGCACGAGGGTCGGATCCTCCTGCGCCCGAGCGGCACCGAGCCGCTGGTGCGCGTGATGGTCGAGGCGCGCGTGACGAAGCCCAGGCCAACGCCGTCGCAGCCCAGCTCGCCGGCATCGTGGAGGCCGCCCTGGGGCAGATCGAGCCGCAGGCACCCAGGTAGCCTGGGTCCCTATGTGCGGCATCATCGGCGTCACCGGCGAGGCCGACCCGTCCCGATCCTCCTGGACGCGCTGCACCAGCTCGAGTACCGGGGCTACGACTCGGCCGGCATCGCCATGGTGGTGGACGGGGAGCTGTGGCGGGCCCGCAAGGCCCGGGCCAAGCCGGTCCCGGGCGTCGCCACCCCCTCGCCCGTGGCCGAGCTCGCCACCCTGACCGCCGGCGCCCCCCAGTCCGGGACCCGTGCGGCCGCCATCGGGCACACCCGCTGGGCCACCCACGGCCACCCGACCGACGACAACGCCCACCCCCACCTCGACTGCACCGGTCGCCTCGCCCTGGTCCACAACGGGATCATCGAGAACTACCTCGAGCTCAAGGCCGACCTGGAGATCAAGGGCCACACCTTCACCTCGGCCACCGACACCGAGGTCATGGCCCACCTCATTGAGGACCATCTCGCCAACGACCCCGACGCCGACCTGGCCGAGGCCACCCGCCGCATGCTCCGGGCGGTGCGCGGCGCCTTTGCCATCGCCGTCGTGCACGCCGACGAGCCCGACACCATCGTCGGCGCCCGCCGCTCGACCCCGCTCGTCTTCGGGCTGCACGACGAGGCCGCGTTTCTCGCCTCCGACATCCCCGCCCTCATCGGCCACACCGATCAGGTCTTCGCCCTGGCCGACGACGAGCTGGCGGTCCTCACCCCCGGGCACGCCACCGTCACCACGCTCGACGGCACCCCCGTCACTCCAGAGCCCCTCACCATCACCTGGAACCTCGAGGCCGCGCAGAAGGGGGGCTACGACGACTTCATGTCGAAGGAGATGCACGAGCAGCCCGACGCCATCGCCAACACGCTGCTCGAACGCCGTGCCCTCATCGGTGCCGTGGCGCTCGACGAGATGCGCATCCCCGACGACGACCTGCGCGCCATCGACAAGGTCTTCATCGTCGCCTGCGGATCGAGCTACCACGCCGCCCTGGTGGCCAAGTACGCCATTGAGAAGTGGGTGAGGGTCCCGACGGAGGTCGACATCGCCTCCGAGTTCCGTTACCGCGACCCCGTGCTCAACGAGCGCACCCTCTTCGTGGGCGTCTCGCAGTCGGGCGAGACCCTCGATACGTCGGAGGCCCAGCGCGAGGCCGCCCGCCTCGGCGCCAAGGTCCTCGTGGTCACCAATGTGGTCGACTCCTCGATGGCCCGCGCCGCTGACGGCGTCCTCTACACCCGGGCCGGGCCCGAGATCGGCGTGGCGTCGACCAAGTGCCACCTGGCGCAGATCGTGGCGCTCGAGGTGCTCGGCCTGTACCTGGCGCAGGTCCAGGGTGCGCTGCCGGCGCCGGAGATCAACCGCGTGCTCGAGCGCGATGGAGACGCTGCCGGGCCTCGTGACCGAGGCGCTGGCCCGCGCCGGCGACGTCGACGACGTGGCGGCCAAGCTCACCGACGCCCGCGACTTCTTCTTCCTCGGGCGCCACGTCGGCTACCCCGTCGCCCTGGAGGGCGCGCTCAAGCTGAAGGAGCTGGCCTACCTGCGGGCGGAGGGCTACCCGGCCGGCGAGCTCAAGCACGGCCCGATCGCGCTGATCGAGCCCGGGCACCGTCGTCGTCGGCATCGCCACCCGCAACCCGCTGTGGGAGAAGATGCTCTCCAACATCGCCGAGGTGCACAGCCGCGGCGCGACCGTCGTGCTGGTGGCCGACGACGGCGACGAGGAGTCCGCCGCCGTGGCCGACCACGTGCTGTGGGTGCCCGCCGACCGACCCCCTGCTCGCCCCGGTCGTCGGCGTGGTCCCGCTGCAGCAGCTGGCCTACCGGCTGGCCCGCCTGCACGGGCACGACCCGGACCGGCCGCGCAACCTGGCCAAGACCGTGACGGTCGAATGAGCCCCGCTCGTGATCCGTCGGGACCGTCGGGTGTCGACGTCGGCGTGGATGCGTCGACGCGGGCGCTTCCGGCGCCTGCTCGGGCGCCGGCCGCGCTTCGCGGCCCGCTGCTTCACCGAGTCCGAGCGGTCCGACGCCGACCGGCTCGGCCGACCGCGGCCCAGAGCCTGGCGGCGCGCTTCGCGGCCAAGGAGGCGGTGATGAAGGCGCTGGGCAGCGGCCTCGGCTCCTTCGCCTTGACCGAGGTCGAGGTCCGGCGGGCCGAGGGCGAGGGCGCCACCCGCAACGCCCCCTTCCTGGTGCTGCACGGCGGCGCCGCCGAGCTGGCGGACGCACGCGGCGCCGGCCGGTTCCATCTCTCGCTGACCCACACCGACGGCGTGGCGATCGCCTTCGTCGTCGCCGAGCAGGCACGAGCCGGCAGCGTCGCAGCGCCGTCCTGACCCGCGCCGAGATGCGGGCCGCCGACGCCGCCGCGCTCGCCGAGGTCTCGCACGACACCCTGGTCACCCGTGCCGGCACCGCGGTGGCCGCTGGCCGCGCTGCGGATGCTGGGCGGCGCCTACGGCCGGCGGGTCGTCGTGGTGGCCGGCAAGGGCAGCAACGGGGCCGACGGCCGCGTGGCGGCGGCCGTGCTGACCCGGCGCGGCGCCCGGGTGCACCTCGCTGGAGGCCGGGCGCTCGGCGGCGCGGCGGCGCTGCCGCCGTGCGACCTCGTCATCGACGGCGCCTACGGCACCGGGTTCCGGGGCTCCTACGACGCGCCGCGGGTGCCGGCGGGCGCGGCGGTGCTGGCCATCGACATCCCCTCGGGCGTCGACGCCGACACCGGCGCGGCGCCGGGCACGGCGGTGCGGGCCGACCGCACCGTGACCTTCGCCGCGCTAAGCCGGGGCTGCTCCAGGGCGAGGGTCCAGCCCTCTGCGGCGCGGTCGAGGTCGCCGACATCGGGATCCGGTTCCCGACGCCGCGGGCGCTCGTGATGGAGGACGCGCGACGTGGCCGCGCTGCTCCCGGCGCGGCCCCGCCAGCGGGAACAAGTGGACGACCGCCGTGGGCGTGGCAGCCGGCTCGGCCGGCATGGAGGGCGCGGCGTCCTGTGCACCCGCGGGCGCCATGGCCGCCGGCGCCGGCATGATCCGGCTGGGCTCGCCCGGGGACCCCGGCGCGGCCTGGCCGACCGAGGCGGTGCCGCATGCACCTGCCGGCCGAGGGCTGGGCCGGCGCCTTCTTGGAGGCGACGGCCAAGTGCAAGGCCGTCGTGTCGGGCCCGGGCTCGGCACGGGCGACGACAGTGGCCGAGGAGATCCGCGCCGTGCTGGCGGCCGTTCCCGTGCCCCTGGTGATCGACGCCGACGCGCTGACCGCGCTGGGCGACCTGGCCGCGGCGCGCACGCTCCTCGACAAGCGCAGCGCGCCGAGCATCCTCACCCCCCACGACGGCGAGTACGCCCGGCTCGCCGGGTCCGCGCCGGGTGCGGACCGACTGGACGGCCGCCCGCGGCTGGCCGCGTCGCGGGAGCCGTCGTCCTGCTCAAGGGGCCGCTCACCGCGGTGGCCACCCGTCGGCCGCAGCCGCGCCCTCGGGCGCCCGACGTGCTGCTCGCCGCCGCGGGGGGACCGGCGCTCGCCACCGCCGGCAGCGGCGACGTGCTGTCGGGGATCATCGGCGCGTTCTGGCCCGGGGCGTCGCCGCCCATCGAGGCGGCCGCGCTGGCGGCGCACGTGCACGGCCGGGCGGCGTCCCTCGGGGCCTCCCGAGGGCCTGGTGGCCGGGCGACCTGCCCGGCCTCCTGGCCCGGCTGCTGTCCGGGTTGGCCGAGGCCGGACCGGAGCCGATGGCCGTGCCGCGAGCGACGGCGGGCCGTGGCTGACGGCGCGCCGATGCGGCTCGTCGCCCACGCCGCGGCCGAGGACGACGCCGACGCGGTGACCATGGCCCAGGGTCGCTCGCGCCCGGCCTGGGCGGAGATCGACCTGGCCGCCGTCGCCCACAACGCCGCGGTGCTCGCCGCACCTCGTCCAGCCCGCCGAGCTCTGCGCGGTCGTGAAGGCGCACGGCTACGGGCACGGCGGCGCCGGCCGTGGCCCGCGCCGCCCTGGCCGGCGGCGCGCAGCGGCTGGCGGTGGCGCTGGTCGACGAGGGGGTCGAGCTGCGCCAGCACGGCGTCGACCGCGCCGGTCCTGCTGCTGAGCGAGTGCGGCGCCGACGCCGTCGACACCGCGCTCGCCTACGGGCTCACGCCCGACGCTGTACACGGCGGAGGGGATCGCGGCCTTCGCCCACGCCGCCCGGGCCGCCGGGCCGGCAGACGGCGGTCCACCTCAAGGTCGACACCGGCATGCACCGGGTCGGCGCGCGCCCGAGGACCTGCCGGCGCTGGTCGCGGCCGTCGCAGCCGAGCCGGCCCTGCAGCTCGAGGGCGTGTGGACCCACCTGCCGGTCGCCGACGGCGAGGCGGACGAGGACCGCGCCTACACGCGAGGGCCAGCTGGACCTCTTCGACGGCCTCGTCGCCGGGACTGGCCGCCGCGGGTATCACCGCTGCCCGTGCTGCACGCCGCCAACACGGCGGGCGCCGTCGCGTTCCCCGCTCGCGCCACGACATGGTGCGCTGCGGCATCGGCCTCTACGGCTACCTGCCCGGCGACGCCGTGCGGGCGCGCCTTCGACGCGCAGGCGGCGGGCGCGAGCACGCTGCGCCCGGCCATGTCGCTCAAGGCCCGCGTGGTGGCGGTGCGCGACGCTGCCGGCCGGCGAGCGCCCCTCCTACGGCCGCCTGCGCCCGTTGCCGGCGCGCTCGCTCGTGGCGACCGTGCCCATCGGCTACGCCGACGGGGTGCCCCGCGCCCTGTTCGACGCGGGCTACGAGGTCCTGATCGGCGGGGTGCGCCGCCCGCTCGCCGGCATGGTGACGATGGACCAGATCGTGGTCGACTGCGGCGACGACGCCTCGGTGCGCCCCGGCGACGAGGTGGTGCTGCTCGGGCGGCAGGGGACCGAGGACGATCACGGCGGACGACTGGGCGGCCATGCTCGGGACGATCAGCTACGAGGTGGTGTGCGGCGTGGGCCCGCGCATGCCGCGGGTCCTCGTGAACCGCCCCGGCGCGCCCGGTGCCTGACGCCGACGTCGCTGGAGCGGCTGCGCCTCACCGCGTCCACGTGCACGCTCTGCCCGCTGGCCAAGGGGCGGACCCAGGTCGTCTTCGGGGTGGGCAACGCCGCGGCCGACCTGCTCTTCGTGGGCGAGGGACCGGGCCGCGAGGAGGACCTGGCCGGCGAGCCGTTCGTCGGCCGCTCCGGCAAGCTGCTCGATCGCCTCATGTGCGGAGGAGATCGGCCTCACCCGGGCCGAGTGCTACATCGCCAACGTGGTCAAGTGCCGGCCACCCAACAACCGCGACCCGGCGCCGAACGAGATCGAGGCCTGCCGGCCCTATCTCGACGAGCAGATCGACCCTCATCGACCCGGCGGTCATCGTGACCCTCGGCAACTTCGCCACCAAGCTCCTGCTCCAGACCACCCGGGGCATCCGCGAGCTGCGGGGCCAGGTCTTCGAGCGCGACCGGGCCCGGCTGGTCCCGACCTACCACCCGGCCTACGTGCTGCGGGCCGGCGGGGAGGCCATGGCCGAGATGCGGGCCGACTTCGTGCGGGCCAAGCGCCTCATGGCGGAGCCTCGGGCGTGACGTGGCCCGTCGTGTGCGCCACCGACTCGCCGGCGGCGACCAGGGAGCTGGCGGGGCGGCTGGCCCGCCTGAGCCGGGCCGGCGACGTCGTCCTGCTGGTCGGGGACCTCGGTGCGGGCAAGACGGTGTTCGCCCAGGGCTTCGCCGCCGGGCTGGGGGTGGCGGGCCCGGTGACCAGCCCGACGTTCGCGCTGGTGCGCCAGTACCGCGCTGGTGCGGGCAGCCCGGTCGGGACCCTCATCCACGCTGACGTGTACCGCACCGGCTCGCTGGAGGAGGTCGCGGACCTGGCCCTGGCCGAGCTGGTCGAGGAGGACGCCGTGGCCGTCATCGAGTGGGGCGACCTGGCCGCGCCGGCCCTCGGCGAGAGCGCGCTCGAGGTGGCCATCTCCGCCCCCGACCCCGTCGGGGCGCCCGAGCGGCGGGTCCTCACCATGGTCGGCCGCGGGCGGTGGGGCGATCGCGGGCCCGAGGTGGCGGCGGTGCTCGAGCCCGTCGCCGGGCGGGGGGCGCCGTGAGCGGCCCGACGGTAACGGCCCGGCGGCAACGGACCGGCAGCAACGGGCCTCGCCGCGCCGCCCGCCGTGGTGGCGATCGAGACCGCGACCGAGACGGTGGGTGTGGCCGTCCGGACGCCGGAGGGGGTGCAGGCCGAGTTCGCGCTCACGGGTCGCCGCCGCCACGTCGAGACGCTGACCCCCGCGCTGGAGCACCTGCTGGCCCAGGTCGGGCTGCGGCCGGCCGACATCGGCCTGGTCGCCGTCGACGTCGGCCCCGGCCTCTTCACGGGCCTGCGGGTGGGCGTCGCCGCCGCCAAGGCCCTGGCCCAGTCGCTCGGGATCGGGCTCGTCACCGCCACGAGCCTCGAGATCCTGACGGCGGGGGCCTCCGACGCCGGGCACCGCGGGCTGGTGCTGGCCTGCGTCGACGCCCGCCGGGCCGAGGTCTTCGCCGGCGTGCGGGAGCTCAATGACACGGGGGTCGCCATCGGGGAGCCCATCGCTCCCGGCCTCTTCACGCCAGACGACCTGGTGCGGGCGCTGGACGTGCTCCATGGTGCGCCGGTGCTCGCCGTGGGCGACGGCGCCGTCCGCTACGGCGCCACCCTGGAGCGGGTGCGGGGTGTCCGGAGTGCGGCGCCCGCGCTGTCCTTCCCGCCGCCCGGCAGCGCTGGTGCGCCTCGCTTTGGAGCGCATCGGGGCGGGAGAAACGCCAGTCGAGCCGCAGTTCGTCGTTCCTCTGTACATGCGTGAGGCGGATGCAACGAGCAACTTCGCCCGGGCCGAACGTGCCTGAGCCGATGCCGGTGACCACGGTGCGGCTCCAGAAGCTCAAGCGGCGGGACCTGCGCCAGCTCCTCCGGATCGAGGCCCTGGTCTTCCCGGAGCCGTGGTCGCCCGAGGTCTTCAACTCCGAGCTCGCCCTCCGCAGGGGCCGGCTCTACCGGGCGGCCTGGGACGGCGACGACATGGCGGGCTACATCGGCTTCATGATCCTCGACGACGAGGCGCACATGACGACCATCGCGACCGCACCCGCCTACCAGCGCACGGGCGTCGCGACCACGATGATCGTCGATGCCGTCCGCACGCTGCGCAGCGACGGGGTCAAGCACCTGTCGCTCGAGGTGGCGGCCAACAACGAGCCGGCGCAGTCGCTCTACCGGCGGTTCGGGTTCGCGCCGGTGGCCGTGCGCAAGAGCTACTACCCGGTGACGGGCCAGGACGCGCTGGTCATGTGGGCCTACGACATCGACGGCGAGGAGTACGCGCAGCGGCTCGATGACCTCGCCGCCACCGGCGTGTCGGTCGAGGAGAGCCGCCCGCGTTGAGCCGCCCGCGCCAGCCGGCCGCGGGGCCATCACCACGGCCGGGCGGAGCACAGGAGGCCGGGGTGCGGGACCCGGCGCGAGCGGCAGGATGGAGCGATGACAGACCTTGAACTCGTCACACGCCTGGCCCCGGCCGACCACCATCTCGCGGTCTTCACCACCGCCCGACCGGACGGCAGCGTGCACGCGTCGGTCGTCAGCGCCGGGGTCATCACCGACCCGGTGGACGGCTCGGCCGGCGTCGCCGCGGTGCTCGGCGGCGGTGCCCGCAAGCTTGCGCTGGTCCGGGCCTCGGGCCGGGCCACGCTGGTCTTCAAGGACGGCTTCGAGTGGGCGGCCGTCTCGGGGCCGGTGCGCCTGATCGGCCCCGACGACGGCGCGGACCTCGGGCTGGACGTCCCCGCGACCATCCGGTCGGTCTTCACGGCCGCCGGGGGAAGCCACGAGGACTGGGCGGAGTTCGACCGTGTCATGGCGGAGGATCGCCGTTGCGCCGCCTTCGTGCGCGCCGAGGTCGTCTCCTCCAACGCCGGCTCGTCCAGGTCCGCCTGAGCCGGCGGCGGTTCGCCACCCTTAGGGTGGTCCGCGTCGCGCATCGGGCTCCACCCGGGTCCGAGGAGAGGAGCCCCCGCACATGGACACGATCGCTCTCGGAACCCAGGGCCTCACGGTCTCCCGGCAGGGCCTCGGCTGCATGGGCATGTCGGACTTCTACGGCTCCCGTGACGACGCAGGAGTCGATCGCCACGATCCACCGGGCGCTCGAACTCGGGGTGACCTTCTTCGACACCGCCGACATGTACGGGCCCTACGACAACGAGGTGCTCGTCGGCAAGGCGTTGGCGGGGCACCGCGACGACGCGGTGATCGCCACCAAGTTCGGCATCGTCCGCGACCCCGGTTCCCCCGAGAAGCGGTCCGTGAGCGGCCGGCCCGAGTACGTGCGCCAGGCCTGCGAGGGGTCGCTCTCCCGTCTCGGCGTCGACCACATCGACCTCTACTACCAGCACCGTGTCGACCCCGACACGCCGATTGAGGAGACGGTCGGCGCCATGGCCGAGCTGGTGGACCAGGGCAAGGTCCGCTTCCTGGGCCTGTCCGAGGCCGCGCCGGACACCATCCGCCGGGCCCACGCGGTGCACCCGATCTCGGCCCTGCAGACCGAGTACTCGGTCTGGTCGCGCGACCCCGAGCGGGAGATCCTGCCGGCGCTGCGGGACCTCGGGATCGGGTTCGTCCCCTACAGCCCGCTCGGGTCGCGGCTTCCTGACCGGCACCATGCGCTCGCTCGACGACCTCGACGAGAGCGACTTCCGCCGCTACCAGCCCCGGTTCCAGGGTGACAACCTGGCCGACAACATCGCCATCGTCGAGGTGATCGACGAGCTCGCCGCGGTCAAGGGCTGCACCGCCGGGCAGGTCGCCCTGGCGTTCGTCCACGCGGCGGGACGGGACGTGGCCCCGATACCCGGCACCAAGCGCCGCGCCTACCTGGAGGAGAACGTGGCCGCGCTGGAAGTGGAGCTGACCGAGGAGGATCTCGCCGTCCTCGACCGGGTGGCCCCGGCCAAGGGCGAGCGGTACGCCGACATGTCGCCCGTGAATCGCTAAAAGGGGGGTGACAGCCGGCGCCGCGCTCCGTAGCGTGGGCGGCGACACCACGAAACGGCGACACGACGAAACGGAGGCCGCCATGCCCAAATTCCTGCTCGAAGTGAGCTACACGCTCGATGGCCTCAAGGGTCTGAAGTCCGAGGGGGGATCGGCGCGGGTCGCCGCCGCCACCGCGCTGATCGAGGGGCTGGGGGGCTCGGTCGAGTCCTTCTACTTCGCCTTCGGCGGAGCGGACGTCTACGTGATCGCGGAGATGCCCGACAACACCTCGGCGGCTGCCGCGGCGCTGACCGTGAGCGCCGGCGGCGGCGCCACGTCGCGCACCGTGGTCCTCATCCCCCCCGAGGAGATGGACGCCGCGACCAAGAAGCAGGCGTCGTACCGCCCGCCGGGGGGCTGACGCACCGGGTCAATCGATGACCGGCGCGCGCCCCGCGTCGCGTGCCGTGTCGCGCACCGCATCCTGCGCCGTGCCCAGCACGGCCAACGTTGCGCTGATGGCGCCGAGCGGGTCGCTGGCGGCGATCTCGGCCTGCAGCGCCCGCGCCCGCTCCCGGTAGGAGGGCGTGCCGAGGACGCGGCGCACGGCACGGGCGACCATGGCGGGGGACGGCCGGCCGGTGTGCAGGTTGACGCCGGTGCCCGACCACTGCACGCGCGCGGCCACCTCGGGCTTGTCCTCGCTGTCGCCCGCCACCACGAGCGGCACCCCGTTGGCCAGCGCCTGCTGCACCCCGCCGTAGCCGCCGTTGGTGACCATCACGTCGACGTGGGGGAGCAGCCGGTCGTGGGGGATGAACCGCTCCAGGCGCGCGTTCGCCGGCAATCCGGGCCGCAGCGGCGCGGGGTCGGGCCCGCCGGTGGTGGCCACGACCAGGACGTCCTCGCCGGCCAGGGCGCGGGTGGTCAGGAGGAGGAGCCGGCCCAGGTCCGCGTTGTCCAGCGTGCCCTGGGTGACGTGCACGACCGGTCGGGACCCGTCGAGCTCGTGCCACCAGTGCGGCAGCTCGAAAGAGGAGGACGAGGGGGGAGCCAGGATGGGGCCGACGAAGCGCACCGTCGGCGCCAGGTCGGAGCGTGGGTACTCGAAGCCGGCGACCGTCGCCTGCAGGTAGGCGTCGACCACTCTGGGCTGCAGGTCGACCAGGTAGCCCTCGAAGCGCGCCGCGCCGGTCTCGGCGAGCACCCGCCGGGCCAGGCGCTGGATGTCGGCCAGCACGACGTGCTCGGTGGCCCAGTTCAGGGACACGTTGCGCACCCGGTGCAGGGGGCCGCGGCCCGGCTGGAGGGCCACGCCGAACGGCGCGGTGTCGCGGCTGCACGAGGCGTAGGGCATGACGCCGATGCAGGCCAGGGCGGGCCGTTCTCTCCGGGGGCCCAGGGCCAGGGGCAGGGCGCCGAGGAACATGGTGTCGACGACGATGCAGTCGGCGGCGAAGCCGTCGAGGATGGCGCGCAGGTCTCGGTGCTGCCCGGGGATCGGCCCGACGAAGATCCGGCGCAGGTCGTCCTTGACGCCGCGCACGCCCCGCTTGGACGACGACTCACGCTCGGGGTTGGCCACCATCAGGTCGTGGGCGTCGTACTCCTCGGCGAAGGGCACGAACCTCGCCCCGGTGGCCTCCACCAGGTCCCGGTAGTGCGCCGTGGTGAAGAACACGACCTCGTGCCCCTCGCCCACCAGCCGGCGGGCCAGGGCGAGCAGGGGCGCCGTGTGGCCCTGCGCCGGCGTGGTGCACAGCACGTAGCGCCGCGGCACGGCGGCGGCCTCGCTCGTCATGCCGTGACGACGGCGCCGCTCCACGCCCCCAGGGTGAGCGCCCCCTCCAGGCTCGACCCCTCCAGCGTGCGCTCCGTCGACAGCGTCACCGTGCCGCGGGCCCCGTCGAAGGTCGCCGGGGCGTCCGCCATGTTGAGCAGCACCGTGGTGGCCCCGCCCCGGGCGAAGGCCCAGGTGCCGTCGGGCGATGCGCAGGGAGCGGTAGGGGCCGACCGCCAGCTCCTCGCTGGCGGTGCGGGCCGCGATCGCCCGCCGGCAGAACTCGAGCACCGAGTCGGGGTCGCGTTCCTGGTCGGCCACGTTGCACGCGGCGGGGTCGGCCATCGGGAGCCAGGGGCGCACGCCGGTCGGCGTGAACCCGCCACCCGGCGCGGCGGACCAGGGCATCGGTGTGCGCTCCGCGTCACGGCCCTTGTAGTACGGCCAGAACCGGGCGCCGACCGCATCGAGCACGTCGTCGCGCTCGATCGGCCCGTCGGTGAGGCCGATCTCGTCGCCCTGGTAGAGGAAGGGCGTCCCCCGGAGCGTGAGCAGGATCAGCAGCGCCACCTTCACCTTGGCCGGGTCGCCACCGGCCCAGCGGGTCGACAGCCGCGACACGTCGTGGTTGGAGGCGGTCCAGATCGGCCAGGCGCCCTCGGGGATCAGGGCCTCGGTGCCCTCGACGACCGCGCGCAACGCCTCCGCCTCGAACGGGGCGTTGATGAAGACGAAGTTGAATCCCCCGTGCAGCTCGTCGCGGCCGGTGCCGTAGAACTGCATCAGCGTGGTCAGCTGCTCCACGTTGGTCTCGCCCATCAGCAACCGCTCGGGGTCGTAGCCGTCCGCGATGGCGCGCCAGCGGCGCAAGATGTCGTGCGCCTCCGGGCGGTCGGTGTTGTAGACGGCGCGCACGCCCATGAACTGCTGGTCCAGCGGGTCGTCCTCGGTGGCGGGCGGGTTGTCGCGCAGCGCCTTGTCCTTGATCATCATGTTGCACACGTCGATGCGGAACCCGGCCACGCCCCGGTCCCACCAGAAGCGCACGATGTCGTCGAACTCCTGGCGCACGTCCTCGTTCCACCAGTCGAGGTCGGGCTGGGCCGCCTCGAAGTTGTGCAGGAAGTACTGGCCGCTGGCCTCGTCGAGCTCCCAGGCCGGGCCGCCGAAGATGCTCATCCAGTTGTTGGGCGGGCTCCCGTCCGGCTTGGGGTCGGCCCAGACGTAGTAGTCGCGGTACGCCGAGTCACGGCCGCCGAGCGCGTCGACGAACCACGGGTGCTGGTCGCTGGTGTGGTTGGGCACCAGGTCCATCAGGATGCGGATGCCCCGCCGACCCGCCTCGCGCACCAGCGTGTCCAGGTCGTCGAGCGTCCCGAAGGCCGGGTCGATGTCGCGGTAGTCCGAGACGTCGTAGCCCCAGTCGCGGTTGGGCGAGCACGTGACCGGCGAGAGCCACACACCGCTGATCCCGAGGCGGGCCAGGTGGTCGAGCTTCGAGACGATCCCGGGGAGGTCGCCCACGCCGTCCCCGTTGGAGTCCGCGTAGGAGCGGGGGTAGATCTGGTAGAAGACGCCGCCGTGCCACCAGCGGTCCGGATCGGTGTTCGGGCTCGCGGGCGCCATCGGCACTTCCTTCATTCGAGGTCGGTCGCCCGGGAGCGTACCGACACCGGATGCCGCGGCGCGGGTGCCGGTGTCGGGCGCGGGTGCCGGCGGGTCAGAGCCGGCCGACCGCGACCGACGTGAGGTGCTGCTCCAGCGGGATGGAGAAGGGGACGCCGATGGAGGTGAACGTCACCTGCTGGCCGAGCCGGCCCTTGACCGAGAAGAGCTGGGTGACGGTGACGTTGACCGTCACGCCGTGGGTGGACACCGGGACGCTCAGGGAGAACCCCCCGGCCGTGGGGCCGAACGCGCCCGGCGCCGTGGCCGAGACGAGCGGGGTGCCGTACGACGTGCCCTTGGGCGACTTGCCGAAGAGCTTGGTCTTGAGCGGGCCCGACGCCAGCGCAGTCATGCACGACGGCGTCTTGGGGTTGGTCACGGTCGCGTACTCCGCCGCGGCGTTCTTCGCGGACGGGAAGACCGTGACGTTGTCGTCGACGGTCAAGGCGCCCTGCTTGTCCTGGAACTCCGGGCTGTTCACCGACGGCGGGTTCTCCGAAATGAGCTTCGACGCGACGCCGATGCACCGGGCCAGCTGCTGGGCGCCGACGTTGCTGTTCCCGTTGTTCGTGTGCTTGGACTTGGTCCACCCGGCCGGCATGTCGCCCAGCACGAGCAGCATCTTGCGGGCCTGGGTCAGCTGGGCCGAGCTCGCCCCCGCCGGCGCCGCCAACGCCCCCAGCGCGCCGCCGCGCGAGCAGCGCTGCGGCGACGGCCGCCGCCGCCGACCGGTGCGCGAGGTTCGTGCGGATCGCGTGCCTGCGCTGCCTCACCTCGGTGCCCCCCTCTCGAACGAACGCTTCCGCTCGAGGTTAGGGGAGCGGGGATCAGTGCCGGTGGCGCGCCGCCGCGACCAGTTGTTGCTCCAGCTGGGTGGGGAAGGCGGTCCCGTTCCCGTTGAACGTGAGCTCCTGGACGAGCGGGCCGTCGAGGAGGGCGATCTGGGTGCTGGTGATGGTCAGCACCCGGCCACCGCTGACCAGGGGGATGGTCACCGTGAAGCCGGCCGAGTTCGCGGGGCGCGTCGCAGTCTGGAGGCCGGCGATCGTGACGTTCCCGACCGTGGCATTGCTGCCGGCCTCGCGCTGGATGCCCGAGCGCAGCGCCGCTCCGCCGACCGTGTTCATGCACGCGGGCGTCTTGGCGTCGGCCATCGCCGCGTAGCCGGCCCGCGCCTGGGCCGCCGAGCGGTAGACCGAGACGCTGTCCTCGACGGCGAACACGTGGTCGGCGCTCGTGAAGCCCGGGCCGTTGATCTTCGCCGGCGCGATCCTGGCCACCCGGGCCGGCACGCCCACGCAGGAGGCCAGTTGCTTCGACCAGGGCGACGTGCGGGTCGCGGGAGCCGCGCTGCCGGCGGCGTTCCAGCCTGCGGGCAGGTCCGAGAGCGAGAGCAGGGCGCGCTCGCCCCGACCCGTCGCCGACCGCGCCACCTCGCGCTCGGCGGTGGGCCGTCGCGGCCACCGCGCCGCCGCCGGAGAGGCTGACGACGAGGCTGGCCACCAGCGAGACGGCGAAGATCCCGGCGAACAGGACCATGACGACCCGCCGGCCGCGCACGGCGCCGCCGGCGAGCCACTGGCGCGCCGGGTCACCCATGCGCCTGAGGCGCTCGATACCTGCCTGGGCCATGGCTGCCCCCTCCTGCTCCATGGGGCGGCGCCCGCTCGCAGCCCTCGCGGACCCGGACCGGCATCGCCCCTCCCGTCAGGGGGAACGCCCGAGGGGCCCGGGGGGCACGAAGTCCGGCGCCCCGGCCGGCCCTCGCAACCGGGCTGCAACCTGGCGGGGCGCCCTTGCCAAGCACCGGCGAGGCCCGCTACTCTTGGCACTCGCAACCCGAGAGTGCTAAACCGCGCCAAGGAGGCCCGTCCACAATGAAGCTGCATCCCCTCGATGACCGGATCGTCGTCCGTCCCGGCGAGTCCGAGGAGACCACCGCGTCCGGCCTGGTCATCCCCGACACCGCCAAGGAGAAGCCCCAGCAGGGCGAGGTTCTCGCCGTGGGCCCGGGGCGCCGCTCCGAGGACACCGGCGAGCTGATCCCCATGGACGTCACCGTGGGCGACACCGTCGTCTACTCCAAGTACGGCGGCACCGAGATCACGGTGGAGGGCGAGGACCTGCTCATCCTCTCCGGCCGTGACGTGCTGGCCAAGCTGGCCTGATCGGTCACACGCATTTTGGACTGCCCGCCGCCCCGGTGACCGCCGGGGCCGGCGCGGCGGCCCGACCCCTTCCCAATTGAGACACGAGGACTCGTCCCTCTGAGACACGAGGCCTCGAGAGGAGTTCCACAGCCATGCCCAAGATCCTGAAGTTCGACGAGTCCGCCCGGCGCGGGCTCGAGGCCGGCGTCAACAAGTTGGCCGACACCGTGAAGGTCACCCTGGGGCCGAAAGGCCGCAACGTGGTGATCGAGAAGAAGTTCGGTGCCCCCACCATCACCAACGACGGCGTGTCCATCGCACGGGAGGTCGAGCTCGACGACCCGTTCGAGAACATGGGCGCCCAGCTGGTCAAGGAGGTCGCCACCAAGACGAACGACGTCGCCGGTGACGGCACGACGACCGCGACGGTGCTGGCCCAGGCCCTCATCGCCGAGGGCCTGCGCAACGTGGCCGCCGGCGCCAGCCCGACCGGGCTCAAGAAGGGCATCGAGAAGGCCGTGGCGACCGCCGTCGACAGCATCCACAAGCAGTCCAAGGACGTCGGCGGCAAGACCGAGATCGCCCAGGTGGCCTCCATCTCGGCGGCCGACCCCGCCATCGGCGACGTGCTGGCCGACGCCATCGACAAGGTGGGCAAGGACGGCACCGTGACCGTCGAGGAGTCCAACACCTTCGGCATCGAGCTCGAGCTCACCGAGGGCATGCAGTTCGACAAGGGCTTCCTCTCGCCGTACTTCGTGACCGACGCCGAGCGCCAGGAAGCCGTGCTCGATGAGCCCTACATCCTCTTCTACAACGGCAAGGTCAGCGCGGTGCACGACCTGGTGCCCGTGCTGGAGAAGGTCATGCAGGGTGGCAAGCCGCTGCTGATCGTCGCCGAGGACGTCGAGGGCGAGGCCCTGGCCACCCTGGTGGTCAACAAGATCCGTGGCACCTTCACCTCCGTCGCCGTCAAGGCCCCGGGCTTCGGTGAGCGCCGCAAGGAGATGCTCCAGGACATGGCCGTCCTCACCGGCGCCCAGGTCATCAGCGAGGAGATCGGCCTCAAGCTGGAGAGCGCGACCATCGACCTGCTCGGCAGCGCCCGTCGGGTCATCGTGACCAAGGACGACACGACGATCGTCGAGGGCGCCGGCTCGGCCGAGGACGTGAAGGGCCGCGTGGCGCAGATCAAGCGCGCCATTGACGACACCGACTCGGACTGGGACCGCGAGAAGCTCCAGGAGCGCCTGGCCAAGCTGGCCGGCGGCGTGGCCGTCGTCAAGGTCGGCGCCGCCACCGAGGTGGAGCTCAAGGAGAAGAAGCACCGCATTGAGGACGCGCTGTCCGCCACCCGCGCTGCGGTGGAGGAGGGCATCGTGGCCGGCGGTGGCACCGCGCTCATCCGGGCCCGCAAGCCCGTCAACGAGCTCGCCGACTCGCTCGAGGGCGACGAGGCCACGGGTGCCCGCATCGTGGCGCACGCGCTCGAGGCGCCGCTGCGCTGGATCGCCTTCAACGCCGGGCTCGAGGGCGCCGTGCTGGTGAGCCAGGTCGAAGCGGCCAAGGGCGACACCGGCCTCAACGCCGCCAACGGTCAGCTGGAGGACCTGGTCAAGGCCGGCATCATCGACCCGGCCAAGGTGACCCGCTCCGCGCTGCAGAACGCCGCCTCCATCGCGGGGCTGCTGCTCACCACCGAGGCCCTCGTGGCCGACAAGCCCGAGAAGGTGGACGCCGCTGCGGCGGCCGCCGCCATGGCGGGTGGCATGGGTGGCATGGGCGGCATGGGCGGGATGATGTAGCTCCGTCCTCCGGGACGCCGGGCGCCGCTCAGGCGCCCGGTCCTGCAGGTATTTTCGGCACGCTGCGCAGTACCCTGCAGGGCGTGTCGGGTGTCGTGGCCGGGTCTTCGGACCCGGCCTCGGCGCGTTCAGGGCCCGCTTTCGTGCGGACCCGCTCGAACGAACCGCCTACACCCTGACTACCGGCTGCGTCGACGAGACTGCCTGACGCCGGCGCTCGACGAAGCTCAGACGAAGGCGTGGACGACGGCGCGGTAGTTCTGGCTGGGCGCCGACGGCACAGGCGACGGAATGTTCGCCAGCCGCCGCGCCAGTTGCAGGCGACGGCCTGGCGGTGGCTCGGGCGGCGGCGGGGGCGGCCCGATCACCGTGCGCACGGTCGAGAACCCGGCGGCGCGGCACAAGTTGTGCAGCGCCTCGATGGTGGGCACGTACCAGTTGCCGAAGTCGGTCCGCAGCGAGCTCCCGGCGTGGAACTGCAGCAGCACCTCGTTGTCGAGCCCGTTCAGGTGCACCGCCTCGGTCTCAATGACGGCCACCTCCTTGGTGACGGCCCGCAACCGTTCCAGGCAGGTCAGCGGCTCCTTCATGTGGTACAGCACGCCGAGGTAGAGCACGACGTCGAACGAACCGAGCTCGTCCAGGTCGACCGTCTGGAAGTCGCCGACGAACGGCTCCACCTTGAGTAGAGCGCGGCCTTGGACGAAGTTCGAAGCCGCGCCGTCCCGGGAGGTCCGGGCCGCCAGAAGTCGGTCTCGTCGCGCGACTGGTCCGGGAGGACGCCGTTGTTGATGCACTCCTCCCAGTACGCGCCCCGCGCCACGAAGTCGACGCCCCACGCGTAGTGGTCGAGCGCCACGACCCGGCTGGCCCCGGCCTTCTCGGCGGCGAAGGAGAACTTCCCGTCCCAGGCCCCGATGTCGAGCACACTGCGCCCGGAGACGTCGGGGATCACGCCGGCCGAGGTCTCCTGCACGCTGATGCCCTTGGTCACGACGCCGTTGCCGAGGTCGATCGTGTGGTACCACCCGAACGCGTCGGCCTGTGCCTGCAAGTCCGCCGGAGACGTCATGGGGCGAGAGCGTAGCGAGGCCGGGAGGACCCCGATGCCCGCTCGGCGCCGACTCGGCGCAAGGGAAGCCGCCGTTAGCGTGAAGCCGATGTCCCGACCGGTCCCGCCCCAGGTGATCCCGCGCCCGCCGACCTGGCGCCCGGGCGACCCCGCGCCCTGGGCCGGGCTGCCCGCCGCGGAGCGCACCGGGATCGGGGTGGAGCGCGTCCTCCATGCCCTGGGCGCCCTCGGGCAGCGGGGCCCGGTGCCCGAGGACATCGGCACGGACCGGGTCCTCGGGCCGGCCATCCTGGTCAACGAGGTCAGCGCCCCGCTGGTGCGCGAGGTCAACGCCGGCGTCCTGGCCGTCCTCTTCGAGGAGGCCGGCGAGGCCCGGCTCGTCCTGACCAGGCGCTGGTCGGGCATGCGGACCCACAAGGGCGAGGTCAGCTTCCCCGGCGGCCGGCTCGACGAGGGGGAGGACCCCGCCTCGGCGGCGCTGCGCGAGGCGCAGGAGGAGATCGCGCTGGACCCCGCGCTGGTCACGGTCGTGGGGTGGATCCACCCGGTCATGACCATGGTCTCGGCGTCGCTGATCATGCCGGTGCTCGCCACGGTGGCGGAACGGCCGCGCGTGGTCCCGAGCCCGCACGAG
The DNA here is from genome assembly GCA_963740535.1 of uncultured Acidimicrobiaceae bacterium. Classification (GTDB taxonomy): domain Bacteria; phylum Actinomycetota; class Acidimicrobiia; order Acidimicrobiales; family RAAP-2; genus Bog-473. The sequence continues at coordinate 771,523 of CAVUEI010000001.1, read as the reverse complement.
GTGGAACGGGTCTTCGATGTCTCGCTGGCCGAGCTGGCCGACCCGGCGATCTTCCACGAGGAGCGCTGGCGCATCCCCGGACGGAGGATCCCGGGCACCGACGACGACTCGTTCGCCGTCTGGTTCTTCGAGGTCTCGGGCGAAATGATCTGGGGCGCCACGGCCCGCATGATCTACGAGCTGCTGAGCATCGTGCTGACGGGAGCGAGCGGCCGCTGAGCGCTCGCCGCCCCGGCCTCAGTCCGTCAGCCAGATGATCGGCTGGTCGGGGTTCGGGTCGTAGCGGCACGACGATCCCGTGCGAACCGAGTCGCGCAGGAGGCGGGCGACGCCGGGATCGGCATCGTCGATCTGGGCCAGGGCGGTGGCGATCGCCTTGCGCACCGCGATCCGCGCCCGCTCCGAGGACGCGCCGCCGCGACGAGAACGTCCGCCGAGGCCGGTCGCACCCCGCAGCTGGTCGAGGAGGGCATCTCGTTCGTCGGACAGCGCCGCCGCGGCCGACTGGTCGCCACGGGTGTCGGCGGCGTCCAGCTCCGCGTCGAGCTCGACCAGCCGGCGCCGGTAGGCCTGCAGCGCGGCCGGGTCGACCACCGCGCCCAGGTCGGCTTCGTCGAGGGTGGTGCCGGGGTGGCCCGAGGCCGCATCGGAGAGGGCGAGCGCCCCCACGTCGGTACCGGGCCGTTCGAGCAGGTAGCGGAGGTACTCCAGCCCCTTCAGGTCGGCCAGCACGAACGTGGCGCCTTCGGCGCCCACACGCCAGTGCCCGCTGTCCTCCTGTCGGAAGCAGATCGATCGCGTGGGTGTCGACGGCGTCCGGCGTGGGGAGCCCTGTAGGCCCCGCTCCCACCAACCGGCGCCCAGTCGGCGATAGGCGCTCTCGGCCGAATGGCGCCATCGGTCGGCGTCGCCGTCACCGAGCAGGCGTGCAGACCGGTAGAGGTAGTCGTCCACGACGCCGTGGAACGACACGGCGCCCGCGTTGAGCACGCCGCGGCCCGCATAGGGCGCCAGCGCCCCCGCCAGCTCGGCGGCGACGTCGGCCAGCTCGAGGGCCGTGGCCACGCCGACGATGAGGCTCACGGTCAGCAGGAAGTCGACGTCCCTGGCGATGCCGTCGATTCCGGCAGCCGTCAGCTGCGTGACCAGCACCGCCGCCCGGTCGGGTTGGCCGGCGGCCAACCACAGGCCCGCGGCCGCGGCAGACCCCGACGGGATGCCCTCGGCCGCACCGAAGGCCTCGAATGCCGGCGCCTCCTCCCGCAGCGCCACCAGGTCACCCGACACGAGCGCCCGCATCCCGCCCAACTCGTGGAGCACGGCGTTGACGTCGGGTTCGGCGATCTCGGAGCCGATGGTCGTGGTGTGTTCGATCAGGCGGTCCGCTGCGGCGAGGTCGTCGACGACCAGCGCGTGCATGGCGCGGCGGGAGGTGGCGAAGAACGCGGCCCGGGCCGAACCTGAGTCCTCCGCCAGGAGGTCCAGAGCACGGAGCTGACGCTGCACGGCGACGATGTCGAGGCACTCCCACGCGGTCGTCAGCCTCCACAGGTGCGCCGAGAGCCGCAGCTCGGGATCGGCCAGGTGCGCCGCGACGTCGTCGAGTCGTGCCGCCAGGCTGACTCTTTCGCCGAAGTCGTCGGGCCCCCAGCGGGCCAGGAGGGCTGCGTCGAGCGCGTCGACGGTGGCTTCGGGCGACGCGACCTCGACCGCCAGCTCTTGCGCGATGTCGGCGAAGCGAGTCGCCCGGCGCGCATCGCCGCCGTAGACCCACGACCGGGCGAGCGCCGCGGCGAGGCGGCACTTCGTCGCGGGGTCCTCGGCCGCCGAGTAGGCCTCGTGCAGCAGCGCGGGGATCTGACCCGGGTGCACGCCGAATCGTTGGCTGGTGGGCAGGGCCAGGGCGGCGGTCGCCATGGCGTCCGCGTCGCCCGACACCCGGGCTGCGGCGAACGCGGCGACCAGGGCGGCCCGCATGGCCTCGAGGTCCCCCGTGGCCCGGGCCACCGAGGCGGCTGCCAGCTGCTCCGCCGCCTCGGTGGCGGGACCTGTCGTGGATGCGCCGTCCACGGGGTGCATGGTAGGGCCGACGTTAGGGCCGGAGCAGCGTCACCATCTCCCGATGGCGGTCGACCTGGGCGCTGTCCCAGTCGCCGGTGCAGTACGCCGTGAGCTGGGCGATGGCGCCGTCGGCGACGTCGGCCCGGAACAGCTCCCGGCAGTACCACGACTCGCCGTCCTGGTCCCACTCCTCCTCCACCTCGAGCACGAATCCGGTCGACGTGCTGTCGAAGCGGGAGCGGGGAACCCGTCCGGGGCTGGGATGGCCGGCCTTGCGGAGCATGGCGATGTCCTCAGCGCCCTGCGCCTGGAGCCGCCATTGCGGTGGGGTGAAGTCACAGAACGCGTCCGCGGTGAACAGGCCCTCCGGCGCCGTTCCCGTCTCGAGGAACGCGATGAACTTCGCCGCGAGCTCGCGGCGCTCGGTCTCGTCGGCGCCGGTCATGGCTGCACCCCGGCCGCTGCGGCGGCTGCCATGTTCGCCCCGAGGACCGCAAGGGTCTCGGCGAGCGGAGCACTGGGGCTGAACTCAATGACCTCGGTGCCGGCAGTGACGACCGGGACATGCCCGGGGCGGGCCACGTACGCGTCCCCGGCGCGGAACGTCTCCTCGCCGTCGGCGTAGCGGAGGCACATCTCGCCGCGCACCACGACGCCCCAGTGGGGGCACTGGCAGCGGTCATCGGGCAGTCCCTTGAACACCGGCGCCCCGTCGGCGTCGACGTGGAACTCCTGGAACACGACGGTGAAGTCGTCGAGCTCGACGTTCCGGCTCGTGAGCACCTCTGACTCCATCGTCACCGGTGCCTCGGCCTTGCTTGTTCTCGGCATGGCTCCCTTCCTCTCTCGTTCGCCTTCTCGGAGGTCGTTCGACCTCACCTCTGAAGGCGTGACGAGTCGGAGTCACGATGTGACGTGCCGGCCCGACGCAGCGTGACGCAGCGTCCACAGGGCCGAGCGGGATCAAGGGTTGCGAGGTTCAGAAGTTGCGAGGTTCAGAAGTTGCGAGCCTCAGAAGCGGACGCTGAGCTCGCCGAGAGGGCCGAAGGTGACCTGCAGCGTGTCGCCCGACGCGACCGCGAGCGGGGGCACCATGGAGCCGGCGATGATCCGGTCCCCCGGTTGCAAGGCCGCCCCGTGGGCGGCGAGGAACGAGCGCACGAACGCCAGCGTGGTGGCGGGGTCCTCGGCCAGGCTGTCCCTCGGCGACGACCGCTCCTGCCCTCGTCACCTCTGTCGTCACGGCCCAGGGATCCACCCCCGGGACCTCGTCGCCGAACACGACGCCGCGCTGGAAGACGTTGCCGGCCAGGATCGGCTCGAGATCGTCGAAGGGGAGGTCCAGATCGACCAGCTCGAGGGCGGGTGCCAGGCCGCCCAGCTCGCCTGGTCGTCGACCCGGATGGCGACCTCGACCTCGACCGCGGGTGCGGTCCAGCCGGTCAGGTCCACGGCGCCGCCGTCGGGGGTCACCCCGGTATCGGTCAGGTAGCCCACGACGGGGTCGCTCAGCCCGAAGTGCTTCTGGATGGCGGGGGTGTTGAACCCGATCTTCCAGCCCACGGGCGCCGCGCCCGCGTCCAGCTCCGCGGCCCGGCGCTCCAGGAGCGCCGCCATGCCGCGGCTGAGGGCGATGGCGGGGTCCTGGCCGGTCATCGCGAGGAGTCTCGCGCCCGCCGCCCCGAGGCGCTCGGGCCGGGGAAATGGCGCTCGCCAGGGGCCCGAGTCGGCCCGGGTCCAGGCACCCACGGAGTAGCATGGAGGATCGTCGGCGTGTCGGCCCGGCGTTCGCAATCGAGTCGCAAAGACATGCCGGTGTGGTTCGTGAGCCGTACCGGCCCCACGAATGCCGGAGGGCGAGCACATTGGCTGAGATCGAGATCGGCATCTTCAAATCGGGGCGTCAGGCCTACGGGTTCGACGACATCGCCATCGTCCCGAGCAGGCGGACCCGTGACCCCGAGGACGTCGACATCTCCTGGGAGATCGACGCCTACCGCTTCGACCTGCCCGTACTGGGCGCCGCCATGGACGGGGTGATGAGCCCGAGCACGGCGATCGAGCTGGGGAAACTGGGCGGACTCGGCGTCCTCAACCTCGAGGGTCTCTGGACCCGCTACGAGGACCCGACGGCCCTCTTCGACGAGATCCGCGAGCTCGACGACGACAAGGCCACCTCCCGGATGCAGCAGATGTACTCCGAGCCGATCATCCCCGAGCTGGTCACGGCCCGCATCCGGCAGATGAAGGAGGCCGGCATCACCACCGCCGCCTCGGTGACCCCCCAACGGACCGAGTCGCTGGCCCAGGCCTGCCTGGCCGCTGAGCTCGACATCCTCGTGATCCAGGGGACCGTCGTCTCGGCCGAGCACGTGTCGAAGACGGTCGAGCCGCTCAACCTCAAGCGCTTCATCCGCGAGTTCGACATCCCGGTGATCGTCGGCGGCTGCGCCTCGTACCAGGCCGGCCTCCACCTCATGCGCACCGGCGCGGTCGGTGTCCTCGTCGGCGTCGGTCCGGGCAACGCCTGCACCACCCGGGGCGTGCTCGGCCTGGGTGTGCCCCAGGCCACCGCCATCGCCGACGTCGCCGGGGCGCGCATGCGTCACCTGGACGAGACCGGGGTCTACGTGCACGTGATCGCCGACGGCGGGATGTCCAAGGGGGGCGACATCGCCAAGGCCATCGCCTGTGGCGCCGACGCCGTGATGCTCGGCTCGCCGCTGTCCTCCGCCGTCGAGGCGCCGGCACGCGGCTTCCACTGGGGCATGGCCACCTTCCACCCGACGCTGCCCCGCGGCGCCCGGGTGCGCACCTCCGTGCGGGGCAGCCTGCGCGAGATCCTCCTCGGCCCCGCCCACGAGAACGACGGCCGCATGAACCTGTTCGGTGCGCTCCGCACCGCCATGGCCACCTGCGGCTACGAGACGGTCAAGGAATTCCAGAAGGCCGAGGTCATGGTCGCCCCGTCGCTGCAGACCGAGGGGAAGTTCTTCCAGCGGTCCCAGGGCGTTGGGATGGGCCACTGAGGTCGATGCGCGCCTGCCCGTTGCGCGCCTGGCCGATGGGCCCGATGAGCTGGCGTCGGTGACCGACACCGTCCTCGTCGTCGACTTCGGAGCCCAGTACGCCCGCCTGATCGCCCGCCGGGTGCGCGAGGCGCACGTCTACTCCGAGATCGTGCCGGCGAGCATCTCGGTCGAGGAGGTCCGCGCCCGGGCGCCCAAGGGCATCATCTTCTCCGGGGGCCCGAAGTCGGTCTACGAGACGCCGGCCCCGAGCATCGACCCCGGCATCTACGAGCTCGGGATCCCGATCCTGGGGCTCTGTTACGGCGCGCAGCTCATGGCGCTGCAGCTCGGCGGCACGGTGTCGCGCACGGGCCAGGGCGAATACGGGCGCACCGAGCTCTCGCTCACCGCGGCGTCGCCGCTGTGCCCGGACTGGCCCGTCACCTCGTCGGTGTGGATGAGCCACGGCGACGCCATCACCGCCGTCCCCGAGGGGTTCGTGGCCACCGCGACGAGCGCCGGTGCGCCCGTGGCCGCCATGCACGACCCCGAGCGACGCCTGTTCGGCCTGCAGTTCCACCCCGAGGTGGTGCACACCGACCGCGGCGGAGAGGTGTTCGACCACTTCTTGATGGACGTGTGCGGGTGCCTGCCCGGGATGGACGCACGTGTCGATCATCGAGCAGCAGGTGGCGGCCGTGCGGGCCCAGGTGGGCAGCGACCGGGTGCTCTGCGCGTTGAGCGGCGGCGTGGACTCCGCCGTGGCGGCGGCCCTGGTGCACAAGGCGATCGGCGACCAGCTCACCTGCGTCTTCGTCGACACGGGCCTCATGCGCTCCGGCGAGGCGGACCAGGTCGAGGACACCTTCCGGCGCCAGTTCAAGGTCGACCTCATCCATGTGAAGGCGGCGGACCGCTACTTCACGGCTCTGGCGGGTGTCACCGACCCCGAGCGCAAGCGCAAGATCATCGGCGAGCTCTTCATCCGCATCTTCGAGGAGGTGGCGCGGGACCTCGGCGCTGGTGACGGCGCGGCCGCGGCAGCCGGTACCGGTACCGGAACCGGTCGTGGCGGCGAGGGCGCGGAGGCGGACCCCGCCGTCGGCGCCGGCGAGGGCCCACGCTTCCTCGTGCAGGGGACCCTGTACCCCGACGTGATCGAGTCGGGCAGCGACACGGCGGCCAACATCAAGTCGCACCACAACGTGGGCGGGCTGCCCGACGACCTCGCCTTCGAGCTCGTGGAGCCGCTGCGGCTGCTGTTCAAGGACGAGGTGCGCGCCGTCGGCGAGGAGCTCGGCCTGCCGCACGAGATCGTGTGGCGCCAGCCCTTCCCCGGACCGGGCCTCGGCGTACGCATCATCGGCGAGGTGACGCCGGAGCGGGCGGAGATCCTGCGCAACGCCGACGCCGTGGTGGTCGAGGAGATCCGCCGGGCCGGCCTCTACCGCGAGCTGTGGCAGAGCTTCGCCGTGATGCCGGCCGTCCGCACCGTGGGCGTGATGGGCGACGGCCGTACCTACGCCTACCCCATCGTGATCCGGGCCGTCACCAGCGACGACGCCATGACGGCGGACTGGGCCCGGCTGCCCTATGACCTGGTCGAGCGCATCGCCTCCCGCATCATCAACGAGGTGGAGGGCGTCAACCGGGTGGCACTCGACGTGACGTCGAAGCCGCCCGGGACCATTGAGTGGGAGTGACCACCGCGACGGAGAGCGGGGGGCACGGCCAATTGTTCGGCTTCGACGACACCGACGAGGGCGCCGGCGCCGCGGCCGCTGCGGCGGAGCAGGGCCTCGGGGCGGAGGACGCCGATGACACGCCGGGGTCGGAGGGCGCGAAGGACGCCGTCGGCGGCCGGCATTCGGCCACCGGGTCGGGCGCCTTCTCGGGTCGTCCCGCCGCACTGGTCGACGACCTCACCCTGCCCCAGCGGGCCGCCGTGGAGCACCGGGGTGGTCCTCTCCTCATCATCGCCGGCGCGGGGTCGGGCAAGACGCGCGTGCTCACCCGGCGCATCGCCCACCTGCTGGCCACCGGTGACACGCCGCCGTGGGGCATCCTGGCCATCACCTTCACCAACAAGGCCGCCGAGGAGATGCGCCGGCGCGTCGCCGAACTGGTCGGGCCGCCGGCCGAGAAGATGTGGGTCTCCACCTTCCACTCGGCCTGCCTGCGCATCCTGCGCACCAACGCCGACCGCCTGGGCTACCGCTCGGGCTTCACCGTCTACGACGACACGGACTCGCGCCGGTTGATCGAGATGATCACCGCCGAGCTCGGCTTCGACCAGAAGCGCCTGCCCTCGCGCGCCGTGCAGGGGGTGATCAGCCAGGCCAAGTCCGAGCTGGTGGACTTCGAGACGTTCCGCGAGGAGGCACGCAGCGGGCCCGATCCCTTCCGCAAGCGCATCGCCGACGTCTACGCCCAGTACCAGGAGCGGTTGCTGGCGGCCAACGCGCTCGATTTCGACGACCTGCTGATGGTCACCGCGAACCTGCTGCAGGCGTGCGAGGACGTCCGCGCCGCCTACCAGGAGCGCTTCCGCCACATCCTCGTCGACGAGTTCCAGGACACCAACCACGCGCAGAACGAGATCGTCAAGCTGCTCGGCGAGGCCCACGGCAACGTGTGCGTCGTGGGCGACTCGGACCAGTCGGTCTACCGGTGGCGGGGCGCCGACATCCGCAACATCCTCGAGTTCGAGCGCGCCTTCCCCAACGTGACCACGATCATGCTGGAGCAGAACTTCCGCTCCACCCAGACGATCCTCGATGCGGCCAACGCCGTCATCGCCAACAACATCGGCCGCCAGCCCAAGGAGCTGTTCACCGTGGGCGACAGCGGCGGCCCCATCAAGCGCTACCGGGCCGAGGACGAGCGCGACGAGGCGGCGTGGGTCTCCAGCGAGATCCTGCGCCTGCACGCGACCGAGGACCTCTCGTGGGGCGACGTTGCCGTCTTCTACCGGACCAACGCGCAGAGCCTGCCGCTCGAGACGTCGCTGAAATTCAGCGGCATCCCCTACAAGGTGGTCGGCGGGGCCAAGTTCTACGACCGCAAGGAGATCAAGGACGTCCTCGCCTTCGTCCGGGTGCTGGCGAACCCCGACGACGAGGTGTCGGCGCGCCGCATCGTCAACGTTCCCAAGCGCGGCATCGGCGACACGTCGGTGGCCCGCCTGGCCGCCTGGGCCCAGGTCAACGGGGTGCCCTTCAGCGAGGCGATCGACCGGGCGGACGAGGTGGGCCTCTCGGCCAAGGCGCTCAAGGGCGCCGAGCAGCTGTCGAAGACGCTGGCGGAACTGCGCCCGCTGGTGCAGACGGTCAACCCGGCCGACTTCGTCCAGCTGGTCGCCGACCGGACCGGGTACCTGTCCGAGCTCGTCGCCGAGCACACCCACGAGGCCGACGGCCGCATTGAGAACCTGGCCGAGCTGGCCACGCAGGCGGCCGACTTCGACGACGTCCTGGGCTTCTTGGAGACGGTCGCACTCGTCGCGGACTCCGACGAGCTCGACAGCGACGGCACGCGGGTCTCCCTCATGACCCTGCACACCGCGAAGGGCCTGGAGTACCCGGCCGTCTTCGTGGTGGGCCTGGAGGAGGGGATCTTCCCGCACTTCCGCTCCCTCTCCGAGCCGAGCGAGCTCGAGGAGGAGCGCCGCCTCTTCTACGTCGGCATCACCCGGGCCCGCCAGCACCTCGCCATCTCGCACGCCTGGTCCCGCACGACCTGGGGGCGGACGCAGCCCGCCATGCCGAGCCGGTTCGTGACCGAGGTGCCCTCCCATCTCGTCGACGACGTGGGGCTCGGCTCGCCGCGGCGGGGCACCGGCTACGACACGCTGTCGGGCGAGGAGCACCTCCCGGGGGCCACCTTCGCCCCCGCCGTGCCGCTCGGGGCCCGCAAGGCCGGGGCGCAGACCCGCGGCAGCACCGGGGCGGAGGACCTCGGCCTGGCCGTCGGTGACCAGGTGGTGCACGACCACTGGGGCCACGGGATCGTCATCAGCGCCAAGGGCGAGGGGTCCCGGGCCCAGGCCACCGTCGACTTCGACTCCGTCGGCAAGAAGAACCTCTTGTTGTCGGCCACGCCGCTCCGCCGGGCCTGAACCCCGTGGGCCGGACCTCCCGGCCCCACCGAATGGGTCCTGCGCATCAGGGTCGGTACACTCAGCGGCCGTGAGCGACCGGACGATCGAAGTCGGGGCCTGGATGCTGGAGCACGGCCATCGCGCGCTCCTCAAGCTCAGCGGGGGCCGCTTCCCCCGCACTGTCGCCGGCATGCAGCCCGTCGAGATCCACACGACCGGGCGCAAGACCGGACTGCGCCGCTCCACCCTGCTGACTTCGCCGATCTACTCGGAGGACCGCGTCGTCCTGGTGGCGTCCAAGGGCGGCTATTCGGACGACCCCATCTGGTACAAGAACCTGGTCGCCCACCCCGATTTCGACCTCACGGTCGGCGACCGCACCAGGAAGATGCGGGCGCGCACCGCGTCGGCGGAGGAGAAGGCGACGCTCTGGCCGGAGCTGGTCAAGGTCTACAAGGGGTATGACGGCTACCAGCGCAACACGACCCGGGACATCCCCGTGGTCATCTGCGAGCCGATACCCGCCGCTTCGACGGCTTGAACCGTCCGACGGCTCTGCGGTGCCCGGCTGCCTGGTCTGGCGCCCGGACCAGGCCATCCGTATCCTGGGACCCGCATGAAACGTCCCTACAGGGTGGTCGTGGCCAAACCCGGCCTCGACGGGCACGACCGGGGGGCCAAGGTCATCGCCAGGGCGTTCCGCGACAGCGGCTTCGAGGTCGTCTACACGGGCCTGCACCAGACCCCCGAGCAGGTGGTGCAGGCGACCGTCCAGGAGGACGCCGACGCCGTCGGGCTCTCCCTGCTCTCGGGGGCGCACCTGACACTGGTCCCCAAGGTGGTCAAGCTGCTGGCCGACGCCGGCCGCGAGGACGTGCTGGTGATCGTCGGGGGCATCATTCCCGAGGCCGACATCCCCGTGCTCAAGGAGCAGGGCGTGGCGGCGGTCTTCACGCCCGGCGCGCCGCTCGACGCCATCGGCTCCTGGCTGGCCGAGGCCCTCGACACCCGCGAGGAGGCCCTCGAGGCCTGAGACGCCACCCGGCGGTCCGCGACCCGACCCGCCGGCCCGCCACACCCGACACGATCGCGACACCCACACCGATAAAGGAGACAGCACCGACAGTGGATCTCTACGAGTACCAGGGCAAGCAGTACTTCGCCCGCTTCGGCATCCCGACCTCCCCGGGCGGGGTGGCAGACACCGTGGACGAGGCCGTCGAGCAGGCCGACGCCGCCGGCTACCCCGTCGTGGTCAAGGCGCAGGTCAAGGTGGGAGGCCGCGGCAAGGCGGGCGGCGTCAAGCTGGCGGCCGACGCCGACGAGGTGCGCCTGCACGCGGGGAACATCCTCGGGCTCGACATCAAGGGGCACGTGGTCAAGCGGCTCTGGGTCGAGCACGCCTCGGACATCGCCAAGGAGTACTACGCCAGCTTCACCCTCGACCGGCAAGCGAAGCTGCACCTCGGCATGCTGTCGGCCGAGGGCGGGGTCGAGATCGAGGAGGTGGCGGAGACCAACCCCGACGCCATCGCCAGGATCCACATCGACCCCGTCGTGGGGCTGAGCGAGGAGGTCGCCCGCGAGTGGGTGGGCCGTGCGAACCTGGACCCTGAGGCGCGGGACCAGGCGGCCACGCTGCTGGTGCGGCTCTACCACTGCTACGTCGAGGGCGACTGCGACCTGGCCGAGATCAACCCGCTCATCCTCACGCCCGAGGGAAGGGTGCACGCCCTCGACGCCAAGGTGACGCTCGACGAGAACGCAGCCTTCCGCCACCCCGAGTGGGAGGAGTACGAGGACGACTCCGACGTCGACCCCCGCGAGAAGATGGCCAAGGAGAAGGGGCTCAACTACATCGGGCTGTCGGGCTCGGTGGGCATCATCGCCAACGGTGCCGGCCTCGCCATGAGCACGCTCGATGTGGTGACCCAGGTCGGCGGCCAGGCCGCGAACTTCCTCGACATCGGTGGTGGGGCCAACGCCGACGTGATGGCCGCCGCGCTCGAGGTGATCAACGCCGACCCCGCGGTCAAGTCCATCCTCGTCAACATCTTCGGCGGGATCACGCGGGTCGACGAGGTGGCGAACGGGATCATCGAGGCGATGAAGCGGGTCACGTTGGGCTCACCCGTGGTCATGCGCCTCGACGGCACCAACGCGGTCGAAGGTCGCGCCCTGCTGGCCGATCACCTGTCCGACTCGCTGATCGCCGAGCCCACCATGCTCGAAGCCGCCCGCCACGCCGTCGCCCTGGCCGGGGCCAGGGCCTAGGCCGGCTCCCGGCCACCGGATCGACACCAACACCGAGAGGACAGAGACAAACGTGAGCATCTTCGTCGACGAGACGACCAAGGTCGTGATCCAGGGCGTCAGCCCGACGAGCCAGGGGCTCTTCCACGGCCTGCGCAACAAGGCGTACGGCACCAAGGTCGTGGGCGGCACCAACCCCAAGCGGGGCGGGGAGGAGATCGAGGGCATCCCGGTCTTCGCCTCGGTCGCCGAGGCGGTGAAGGAGACGGGGGCGACGGCGTCGTTCATCTCGGTGCCGCCCGCGGTGCGGCGGACGCCATCATCGAGGCGGCCGAGGCCGGCATCGCCTTCATCGTCTGCATCACCGAGGGCATCCCGGCCCAGGACGAGGCGGTGGTCTACAACCGGCTGGTCGAGGAGTTCCCGGCCACCCGGTTGCTGGGCCCGAACTGCCCCGGAATCATCAGCCCCGGGAAGTGCAACATCGGCATCACCTCGGGTGACATCGCGCTGCCGGGAGGCCCGGTGGGGATCGTCTCGCGATCGGGCACGCTGACCTACCAGGCCCTCCACGAGCTGTCGCAGCAGGGCATCGGGCAGACCACCTGTGTCGGGATCGGCGGCGACCCCGTCCCGGGCACGAACTTCATCGACTGCCTCGCCGCCTTCGAGGCCGACCCCGAGACCAAGGCCGTGATGATGATCGGCGAGATCGGGGGCTCCGAGGAGGAGCGTGCGGCCGAGTTCATCGCTCGCCGCATGACCAAGCCGGTCGCCGCCTACATCGCCGGCGTCACCGCGCCCCCCGGCCGCAAGATGGGCCACGCCGGCGCCATCATCTCGGGCTCTTCGGGCACCGCCCAGGCCAAGATGGAGGCGCTGTCGGCCGCCGGCGTGCAGGTGGCCGAGAACCCGACCGAGTGCGGCGAGAAGATGGTGGCCATCGTGCGGGGGCTCGCCTGAACCACCCGCACGATGGCGTGCTGCATCCCTACTCCTCTAGACGGCGACCGCCTCCGCCGGCGCCGACGCCGCGCTCATCGCGGCCGCACCGCCCGAGTCACCACCGAGGGTGCCCCGCGACTGCTTGACGGCGATCACGATCCCCGTGGCGAGCAGCCAGATGGGGAATCCGAAGAGCAGGGCGAAGAAGCTGAGCGGGCCGGCCGCGCCGACCACTCCCACCAGGATGGAGTACCACCCGAGCAACCTGGGCAGCGGCGCCGGGCCCCGGCGGCTGAGCAGGATGGCCAGGCCGGCGGAGAGGGTCAGGAAGTCCAGCCCGGCGAGGAGCAGCAGATAGTTGTTGGCGCTGTAGAAATTGAAGAGGTGCGCCACGGCGAACTCGTGAGTGTGCGAAGAGATGATGAGCGTCATCTCGACGCTCCCAGCGACGACGATCCCCACGACGAGCAGGATGCTCGACGCGAAGACCATGTTGGGCCACAGCCGCTGACCGCCGGTCTGGACCAGGACTGAGCGCAGCTGTGTCACATACACCAGGAGAAGGAACAGGGCCAGGCCGACGAGCCAGACCGAGGCCCACTGCTGGTTCACGTGGGTGTTGTACCAGTGCGCCACCGTGACGCCCGACGCGCTCTCGCCGGGCGAACCGCTCGAGAGCGGTCCGAACGAGACGAAGATCAGCGCTGCCGCCGCCAATCCGACCAACCACAACCAGCGGTTCATACTCGAATCCTTCATTGCTGTCCCTCCCTTGCCCTGTTCGGACATCGGGGACCGTGACCCGGCGTGCCACCTATGGAGGCGCTCGCCCGCACGCTCCTGCGTCCACTGTGCGCCGGCGCGGGCGACGGGGAAAGGGCGGTAGCACCGACACACGACCGTGGGGCTAGCACCACGTCCAGCCCCGGGCGCATACGCCACAATTGGCGTCCACCTCGTTAGCGTCGTGGCCGATGGAGGAAGCCAAACCGCCCGGCCGATCCCTGCCCCGGATCCGGCGGGGCCGGAACGACGGCGTCCCCGCGACGCCGATCCGTCTGGCCGAACTCCACCCGCACCTGCGGCGCCGGGCCATGCTCCGCTCGGCCGCGATCATCGCCTTGTCGTGGGCGGTCATCCTGGGCGCGTTCTTCTTGGTGCCCATCGGCCACGAGTCGAGCGTCCGCGCCGTGCTGCGCCTCGGCGCCGACATCGCGCTGATCGGGGGCCTGATCGCCTGGCAGATCCGCCGCATCTCCGTGGCCGAGCTCCCGGAGCTGCGGGCCATCGAGGCCCTCGGCATCATCATCGTCGTCTTCCTCGTCGCGTTCTCGGCCATTTACGAGTCCCTGTCGCACGAGAACCCGTTGATGTTCACCGAGCGTCTCGACCAGGTGCGCTCCCTCTACTTCACGATCAGCGTGTTCTCCACCGTCGGCTTCGGCGACATCACGCCGCACACCAACGAGGCCCGGATGATCGTCTCGGCGCAGATGCTCCTCGATCTCGCCCTCATCGGCGCGGGGGTCCGCCTCATCCTGAACGCGGCCAAGAGCAGCCTCACCTCGGGAACCGTTACTCCGGCTGCCGAGGAGTCCTGACGAACGGGTCGCGCTGGCGGGCGATGTGTTACGCAGAAAATGTTGAAAGTCGTCGCTGGCGACGCAACTTCCGACACCCACCGTTCTTCGTGTCGTTGTCACACCGTCGTGCTTCCGTGCGTCCCATGGAGTTGGATGACTTCACCGAGGCGCTCGGCAGCGCTGGTGTCGAGCGGCGCCGAGAACTACGGCGACTCCGCCTCGATCGAGGAGCTCTACGGGTGCTTGTCGCGCCTCGAGTCCTTCGTGACGGAGGCGAGCTCCGCCTTCGAGGTCGGCGAGGAGTGGGCCGCCGACGGAGCCAAGACAGCATCGGCGTGGATCGCCACACGCTGTCGGGTCCCGCGCAGCGTCGCCCGACGCCGGGTACGCCTCGGCCGGTCCCTGCGCCACCTGCCCCGCTGCCGCGGACGCCTGGCGTGATGGTGCCATCGGGAGCGACCAGGCCCGGGCCATCGCCTCGGCCCGGCGTCACCGCACCGAGGCCTCCATGGAGCACGACGAGGAGATGCTCGTGTCGCAGGCCGCCTCCATGGGCTTCGACGACTTCAACCGGGCGCTGAACTACTGGAAGCAGCTGGCCGACCCCGAGGGGGCCGACGACGAGGACGAGGCCCGCCGAGCGTCGCGCAACGTCTACCTCGAACCGAGTTTCTCGGGCGTCTGGCTGGGCCAGATGACCCTCGACCCCATCTCGGGCTCCATCGTCTCCGGCGAGCTGAACCGCCTGGAGCACACCCTCTTCGAGACCGACTGCGCCGAGGCCGCCGAGCGCCTGGGGCGGCGCCCCCGCCTCGACGAGCTCGAGCGCGACACGGGGCAGCGCCGCGCCGACGCCCTGGTCGAGATGGCGACCCGCAGTGCCAGCGCCCCCGCCGACGGCATCCGGCCCGCCCCGCTCTTCAGCGTCTTCGTCGGCTACGAGACGATCCAGGGGCGCATCTGCGAGCTCGAGAACGGGACCGTGCTCGCGCCCAGTGCCCTCGAGCCGTGGATGGACTCGGCCTACTTCGAGCGGGCCATCTTCTCCCTCGGGGGCCGGGTCGACGTGAGCGTGCGGGCCCGTCTCTTCACGGGCGGGACGAGGCGGGCCATCGAGCTGCGTGACCGGATCTGCACCCACCCTTATTGCTACGAACCGGCCGAGACGTGCGAGGCCGACCACATCGAGCCCTACGCCGAGGGCGGGCCGACCACCCAGGAGAACGGGCGGCTTCCTCTGCGGCTTCCACAACCGGCTGCGTATCCAGCGCCAGCGCCCTCCGCCGGCGGCGGCCTGAGGCCCGGGCGGGCCTCGGCGCATCCCCCTTTTTCTCTTCGCCATTTTCGTTTCACCGCCCACGCCCAACCCGGCGTCTTCTGGGCCGTCGGCGACTGCTGGCGACCGCCTGGCGACGACCGACGACCGCCGCCTCCAACGTCGATCTCGACGCCTTTGCGTACGTCCGCGCCTACGGGAGTTCCCCGGCCTTCCCCCACTAGATTGGCGTGGTGCGCCTCGCCGTCCTTGTCTCGGGTTCCGGGACGATCCTGCGGGCCATGTTCGAGGCCGGGCTCCCCGTCACGGTGGTGCTCTCCGACCGGCCCTGCGCCGCGCTGGGCCTGGCCGAGGACCACGGCGTCGCCGCCGAGCTCGTCGACCGCAGGCCTACGGGGGCTTCGGGCCGGGCTTCGACCGTGAGGGTTTCACGGCGACCGTGGCCGCCACGCTCGTCGCCCACCAGGTCGATCTGGTGGCGATGGCCGGGTTCGGCACCGTGATGACGGAGGCCGTCCACCGTGCCTTCCCGGACCGCATCCTCAACACGCACCCCGCGCTGCTGCCCGCCTTCCCCGGGTGGCACGGCGTGCGCGACGCCCTGGCCGCCGGCGTGCCCGAGACCGGATGCACCGTGCACCTGGCGACCCTCGAGATGGACGAAGGCCCGATCCTGGCCCAGGAGGTGGTCCCGGTCCTGCCCGGCGACACCGAGGACACCCTGCACGAGCGGATCAAGGTGGTCGAGCGTCTGCCTGCTACCCCGCCACGTGGCCTGGGCGCTCGCCGAGCTTCGAGGCGGGACGCTACCGATGCCGACACCGAGACGAACAGAGAAGGAGCAGACGAGGAGATGAAGTCGTGAGGGCCCTGCTGTCGGTCTACGACAAGGAAGGCCTGGTCGAGTTGGCCCAGGGCCTCTCGGACCTGGGATGGGAGCTGGTGGCCAGCGGCAACACCGCGGCCAAGCTCAGCGAGGCGGGCATCGCCCACCTCGAGGTCGCCGACGTGACCGGATCCCCCGAGATGCTGGGCGGGCGGGTCAAGACCCTGCACCCCAAGTCCACGGCGGGATCCTGGCCGACCGCTCCAAGCCCGAGCACCTGGCCGACCTGGAGGCCAACGGCATCGAGGCCATCGACCTCGTCGTGTCCAACCTGTACCCGTTCTCGTCGGACCCTTCCATTGAGTTGATCGACGTCGGCGGCCCCACGATGGTGCGCGCCGCCGCCAAGAACCACGAGCACGTCGGCATCGTGACCTCGCCGGCCGACTACCCCGTCGTGCTCCAGGAGCTGCGGGCCATCCGGCTCGCTGTCTGCCGCCACCCGGCGCCGGCTGGCCCGGGCCGCGTTCGCCCACACCGCCGCCTACGACGCCGCCATCGTCGCCTGGCTCGACGCCGGCGGGCCCGCCCGGTCGGCGGCCTCGAGGGCGCCACCGCCGCCGACACCGAGGAGGCGGACGCTGTCCGCCGTGCTCCCGCCGACGCTGCACCTCACGCTCGAGCGCACCGAGGTCCTGCGCTACGGCGAGAACCCGCACCAGCGCGGCTCGCGCTACCGCATCGCCGGCACGGCGAGCTGGTGGGACGGCATGGTCCAGCACGGCGGCAACCCGCTGTCCTACCTCAACCTCTTCGACGGCGACGCCGCCTGGCGGCTGGTCCACGAGCTGGCGACGACGCCGGGCCGGGGCAGGCCGCCGTGGCCATCATCAAGCACGCCAACCCGTGCGGCGCCGCGGTGGCGGGCGACCTGGTCACCGCCTACGAGCGCGCGCTGGAGTGCGACGTGCAGAGTGCCTTCGGCGGGGTGGTCGCCATCGGCGGGGACGTCACCGCCGAGGTGGCCGACGCCGTGGCCGCCGGCCCGCAGGCCGACGTCATCATCGCCGCCTCCTACACGCCCGAGGCGTTGGAGAAGCTGATCGGCCGGCGCAAGGCCACCCGGCTCCTGTCGGGCCCGGCCCCGAGCAGGCGGCGCGCCAGCTGCGCAGCCTCGGCGCCAGCGTGCTGGTCCAGGACGTCGACACCTTCGTGTCCCCCGCGTCCGAGTGGCGCACCGTCACCGGCGCGCAGCCGAGCGAGGACGAATGGCGCGACCTGGTGCTGGCGTGGCGCGTCTGCGGCCGCACGACCTCCAACGCCATCGCCATCGTCACCAACGGGCAGGCCGTCGGCGTCGGCGCCGGGCAGCAGTCCCGGGTCGTCGCGGCCGAGATCGCCGTGCAGAAGGCGGGCGAGCGGGCCAAGGGCGGCGCCGGCGCCAGCGACGCCTTCTTCCCATTCCCCGACGGCCTCCTCGTGCTCGCCGACGCCGGGGTCACGGCGGTGGTCCAGCCGGGCGGGTCGGTGAGGGACGGCGAAGTGATCGCGGCCGCCGACGAGGCGGGGCTCGCCATGGTCATGACCGGCGAGCGGCACTTCCGGCACTGATGGGCGCCATCCTGCTCGACGGCGAGGCGGTCGCCGCCCGAATCAACGCCGAGGTGGCCGAGGGCGTGGCCCGACTGGCCGCGAAGGCATCCAGGTCGGCCTCGGCACCGTCCTGGTCGGCGACGACGTACCGAGCGAGCGCTACGTCGCCATGAAGCACGAGGACTGCGCCGAGCTCGGCATCTACTCGGTCGGCGAGCACCTGCCGGCCACCGCCACCCAGGCCGAGGTGCTCGATGTCATCGCCCGCTTCAACGCCGACCCGAAGATCAGCGCGTTCCTGGTCCAGCTCCCGCTGCCCGACGGGCTCGACGAGGAGCAGGCCCTGCTCGCCGTCGACCCGGCCAAGGATGTCGACGGGCTGCACCCGGTCAACCTGGGCCGGCTGGTGATCGGCACGCCGGGCCCGCTGCCGTGCACGCCGGCGGGCATCGTCGAGCTCCTCCACGCCTACGACGTCCCGGTCGAGGGCCGCCATGCCGTCATCATCGGCGGGGGCGTGACGATCGGCCGGCCGCTGGGCATGCTGCTCTCGCTGAAGCGCCCCGGCTCAACGCCACGGTGACCGTGGTGCACACCGGCGTGGATGCGGCGACATGGCGGCCATCGTGCGCACGGCCGACATCGTGGTCGCCGCCGCCGGACGGCCGCACCTGCTCACCCCCGACATGGTCAAGCCGGGGGCGGCCGTGGTTTCGAGCCGGGACGACCTTCGAGGGAAAGAAGCTCATCCCCGACGCGCACCCGACGTGGCCGAGGTGGCCGGGTGGATCACGCCCCGGCTCGGTGGGGTCGGCCGATGACCCGTGCCATGCTGTTGCGCAACGCACTGCGGGCGGCGGAATGGCGGCCGAGTGAGGGCCCGCGCAGCACGACAGGCAGGGAGGCAGCAGTGAGCGAGCGGGAATACTCCGAGCGCCCGTGGGGCAACTACACCGTCCTCGATGACGACGCGCCCGACCACAAGGTCAAGCGCCTCGTGGTGCACCCCGGCAAGCGGCTCAGCTACCAGCGCCACTCCCAGCGGGCCGAGCACTGGTTCATCGTGGCGGGCACGGCGACGGTGACGCTCGACGGCACGGTGACCGAGGTGCCGGGGCGAGGCGATCGACATCCCGCTGGAGAGCGCGCACCGCGTCGCCAACGACGGGGACACCGACGTCGTCCTCATTGAGGTGCAGCGCGGCGACTACTTCGGCGAGGACGACATCGTCCGCCTCGAGGACGACTTCGGCCGCGGGCCGGCGGCGGAGGAGCCGGGAAGCGTCCTCATGACGCGGATCGCCGAACTGCTGGCGGCCGGGCCCGACCTACTCCTTCGAGTTCTTCCCGCCCAAGAACGACAAGGAGCTGGCCCGCCTGGCCCGCACCATCAGTGAGCTGCAGCCGCTGGAGCCGTCGTTCGTCTCGGTCACCTACCGGGGCGGCGCCGAGTCGCGTCAGCGCACCTTCGATCTCGTGTCGCGGCATGCTCCACACCACGACGCTCAACCCCATGGCCCACATCATCTGCGTGGCCCACACCCGGCTCGAGCTGGCCGACATCCTCGTCTCGCTGCGCAAGGCCGGCGTCGAGAACCTGATGGCCCTCGGCGGCGACCCGCCCGACGACCCGGCGCCGGGCCCGGGCGAGCTCGCCTACGCCGCGGAGCTGGTGGAGCTGGCCCGGGCCATCGGCGGCTTCTCCGTCGGCGTGGCGGCGCACCCGGCCGGCCACCCACGCTCGCCCGACCTGGCCGAGCGACCGCGACTACCTGGCCGCCAAGCTGGAGCTGGCCGACTTCGGGGTCACCCAGTTCTTCTTCGAGGCCTCCGAGTACGAGGGGCTCATGGCCGACCTGGCCGAGCGGGGTGTCGACACGCCGGTGCTGCCCGGCATCCTGCCCGTGACCTCGCTGTCGACCATGGGCCGCCTGGGCGCCATGGGCGCGGCGGCCCCGGAGTGGATGCAGGACCGCCTCCGCGCCGCCGACGAGCGGGGCGGCGCCGACGCGGTCCGCAAGGAGGGCGTGGAGCTGGCCACCGAGCTCTGTTGCCCACCTGCTCGATTTCGGCGTGCCGGGGCTGCACTTCTACACCTTCAACACCTCGAGCGCGACCCGCGAGATCTACGCCGCGCTGGGACTGGGCCCCCCGCCTGACACCGTCACGGCCTCAGGCCCGGCCATTCGATGCCCGGACTAGTGGGTATGCTAGTGGGTATACATAGTGGGTATGGCCTACGTGGTCGCCCGCCCCAAGGGGCGCTTCGAGATCCGGGAGTCGGTCCACACCCCCAAAGGCCCCCGCGCCCGCTCCCTGGCCAACTTCGCGCACCTCGACGACGAGGTGCTGGACACGGGCCCGCCGGCGGGCGAGCCGCCCCTTCGACTCGACGTGGTCGGGCCGCGGCGGCCGCGGCTGAACGGGCCGCGGCGAACGGCACGGCGCCCGCCACGAGCGTCCCGAGACGCGGCAGTTCGTCGACGCCTCCCGCCGGATGGCCCGTTCGCTGGAGCGGGTCCGCCCGCCCGCCGACCGCCGGGATCCCGGCGACGCCCTGATCGGCCTTCTGGGTTTCGTGGCCAAGGTCAAGCCGTTCGGTCCCGCCCGTACCCCGGAGCCGCTGCGCTTCCCGCCGCTCGCCCGTCTTCGGGCGGAACGGATTGCCAGGGCCGCTCCGGTGAGCAGCACCGAGGAGCTGAGTGACCTCGGCTCCCATGATCGTCTCGCTCCACGAGATGCTCGATTCCGCCGGCGTGCCGCACCAGTTCGGCGGGGCCATCGCCCTGGCCTGGTACCGGAATCCCCGGGCGACCACCGACATCGACGTCAACCTGACCCTGCCCCCCGAGGCCGCCGAGCCCGTCCTCGGGTTGCTGGGCCTGCTCGGCGTCACGGTGACCGCCGAAGATCGGGCCACGATCGTGCAAGACGGTCAGGCCCGACTGGACTGGGGCGGCTCCTATCTCGACGTGTTCTTCGCCACCATGGACCTGCACCTCGAGATGGCCGAGCGCGCCCGCCTGGTCCGCTTCGGCCCCGTCGACATCCCGATCCTCGCCCCCGAGCACCTGATCGTGTGCAAGGCCATCTTCGACCGTCCCAAGGACTGGCTCGACATCGAGGAGATGCTCCGCTGGGGCACCGAGGTCGACGGCGATCGGACGCTCGTACTGGGTGGGCGAGATCCTGGGCCCGGAGGCCGAGCAGTACGCCCGCCTGGCCGGGCTGCTCGGGAGCTGAGGCGGCGGCCGGCCCCGATCGCGCCGGCGAGCGCCAATCCAGGGCCCTCCACCTGGCCGATTGGGAACCCGCTGGCCAGCGCCCCGTAGCATCGCCCTCATGGCAGATCTCATCCACATGGGCGACGACGGCACCCTAGTCGTCCCCGACGAGCCCATCATCCCCTTCATCGAGGGCGACGGCACCGGGGTCGACATCTGGCCCGCCGCCAAGCTGGTCCTCGATGCGGCCGCCGCCAAGCACGGCCACACCGTCGCCTGGAAGGAGGTCCTGGCCGGCCAGAAGGCCTTCGACGAGACGGGCGACTGGCTGCCCGAGGAGACCGTCGAGGCGTTCCGGACGCACGTGATCGGGATCAAGGGCCCGCTCACCACCCCGATCGGCGGGGGCATCCGCTCGCTCAACGTGGCGCTGCGCCAGATCCTCGACCTCTACGTGTGCCTGCGCCCGGTGCGCTGGTTCACCGGCGTCCCGTCGCCGGTCCTGCACCCCGAGCTGGTCGACATGGTCATCTTCCGCGAGAACACCGAGGACGTCTACGCCGGCTACGAGGCGAAGTCGGGCACCCCCGAGGCCAAGAAGCTCGACGAACTTCCTGCGCGACGAGATGGGCTGGCCCATCCGGGTGGACTCGGGCATCGGGATCAAGCCGATCTCGGAAATGGGCTCCAAGCGGCTCATCCGGGCCGCCATCAATTACGCGCTCGAGCGCAAGCGCCGCTCGGTCACGCTCGTGCACAAGGGCAACATCCAGAAGTTCACCGAGGGTGCCTTCCTCGACTGGGGCTACGAGCTCGTGCGCGAGGAGTTCTCCGACGTCGCCGTCGGCTGGGAGGACTGCGGCGGCGACCCCGGCGACAAGTTGTTGGTCAAGGACACCATCGCCGACATCACGCTGCAGCAGGTGCTCACCCGGCCGTCGGACTTCGACGTCATCGCCACGACCAACCTCAACGGCGACTACCTCTCCGATGCTCTGGCCGCCCAGGTCGGCGGTATCGGGATCGCCCCGGGGGCCAACATCAACTACGTGAGCGGCCACGGCATCTTCGAGGCGACGCACGGCACCGCGCCCAAGTACGCCGGCCAGGACAAGGTGAACCCGGGCTCGGTGCTGCTCTCGGGCGTGCTCATGTACGAGCACCTCGGGTGGAACGATGCCGCGTCCGACATCGTCCAGGCGTTGGAGGCCACCATCGCCGACAAGGTGGTCACCTACGACTTCGCCCGCCTCATGGAGGGCGCCACCGAGGTGAAGACCTCGGAGTTCGCCTCGGCCATCGTCGACCGCCTGTAGGAACGCCGCCCGAGTCGTTGGAAAACTAGTCGCACCGCTGGAATCTGTCGGACCACTGAGACGCACCGTCGGAAAGGACCCGTCCCCCATGGCAAAGCCCCCCGTCCACGTCACCGTCACCGGCGCCGGCGGCCAGATCGGCTATTCCATCCTGTTCCGCATCGCGTCGGGCCAGCTCCTCGGCGAGGACCAGCCGATCGTGCTGCGCCTGCTGGAGATCGAGCCCGCCATGCGCGTGCTGGAGGGCGTGGTCATGGAGGTCGACGACTGCGCCTTCCCCCTGGTGCACGACATCGTGGCCACCTCCGACCTCAAGACGGCGTTCGACGGCACGTCGTGGGCCCTCCTGGTGGGCTCGGTCCCGCGCAAGGCCGGCATGGAGCGCGGCGACCTCCTCAACGTGAACGGCGGCATCTTCAAGCCGCAGGGCCGGGCCATCGCCGAGAACGCCGCCTCCGACGTGCGCGTGCTCGTCGTGGGCAATCCCTGCAACACGAACTGCCTCATCGCCCGCTCCAACGCCCCCGAGGTTCCGGCCGAGCGCTGGTTCGCCATGACCCGCCTGGACGAGAACCGGGCCAAGGCGCAGCTGGCCGCCAAGTCGGGCGCGCCGGTCGCCGACGTCACCAACATGGCCATCTGGGGGAACCACTCGGCCACCCAGTTCCCCGACTTCGCCAACGCCCGCATCGGTGGCAAGCCGGCCGCCGACGTCATCGCGGACAGCGACTGGCTGCAGGGTGACTTCATCACCACGGTGCAGAAGCGGGGCGCCGCCATCATTGACGCGCGCGGCTCGTCCTCGGCCGCCTCGGCCGCCGCGGCGGCGATCGACACCGTGGTGAGCCTGCGCAGCGCGACGACCGCGGACGACTGTTTCTCGGTCGCCGTGGCGAGCTCGGGTCAGTACGGGGCCCCCGAGGGACTGCAGTTCGGATTTCCGGTGCAGTCGGACGGGAAGGGCGGCTGGTCCGTCGTCGAGGGGTTCGCGCACGACGACTTCGCCACCGAGCGCATCAAGGTCACGACCGACGAGCTGCTGGCCGAGCGCAACGACGTCAAGGAGCTGGGACTCATCGGGTAACACCCCCGGTAGGATGCAGCCCTGATCCGCGTGCTCACTCCACCACTCGGCGGCATCCCCCCGCCCGCCGTCACCGGCTGTTCGCAGCCGTGAAACCGGGGCGAAACACATGCCTGGCACCCTGAGACCTGTGGGAGACCTCTTCGACGGCTACGGCGCGTCCGCGCACGGGTTGACCGCGGCCGCCTTCGACGAGATGGTCGGCCACGACGGCGCGGCACGGGCGCCCTACGCGGCGGTCTCCGCCTCGTTGGCCCAGATGGGCCCCGACGACGTCTCGTCGCGCGCCTCCCGGCTCGCCCGCGCCTTCATGGACCAGGGCGTGACCTTCGACCTCGACGGCGAGGAGCGGCCCTTCCCGCTCGACGTCGTGCCACGGATCTTCACCTCCGCCGAGTGGTCCAAGGTCGCGGCCGGGGTGGCCCAACGGGTGCGCGCGCTCGAGCTCTTCCTGGCGGACGTGTACGGCGCGGCGCGCATCGTGAGCGACGGCCTCATTCCGCACCAGGTGGTCACGAGCTCACCGGGATTCGTGCGGGCCGCCTACGGGTACACGCCGCCGAACGGTGTCCGCATCCATGTGGCGGGGATCGACGTCATCCGCGACGAGGACGGCGAGTTCCGGGTGCTCGAGGACAACCTGCGCAGCCCCTCGGGCGTGAGCTACGTGTTGGCCAACCGCGCCGCCATGGCCCGGGTGCTGCCCGAGCTGTTCTGGGGCCAGCCGATTCAGATGGTGACCGACTACCCGACCCACCTGATCAACGCGCTCCGCTGCGCGGCGCCGGCGTCGGTGCAGGACCCCACCGTCGTGGTGCTCACCCCGGGCGTGCACAACTCCGCCTTCTATGAGCACGCCCTGCTGGCCCGCCTGATGGGCGTGCACCTGGTGGAGGGCCGCGACCTCGTGTGCCACGGCACCGACGTCTTCTTGCGCACGACCGAGGGCGAGGTCCCCGTGCACGTCATCTACCGGCGCATCGACGACGACTACCTGGACCCATTGCAGTTCCGGCCCGACTCGTTGGTGGGCTGTCCGGGAGTCGTCAACGCGGCACGGGCGGGCCGGGTGACGATCGCCAACGGGGTCGGGAACGGGGTGGCCGACGACAAGCTCGTCTACACCTACGTGCCGGCCATGATCCGCTACTACCTGGGTGAGGACCCCATCCTGCACAACGTGGAGACGATGCACCTCGTCGACAACGCGGTGCGCAAAGACGCGCTGGCCCGCCGCGACGAGCTCGTGTTCAAGCGGGTCGACGGATCCGGGGGCAAGGGCCTGGTGATCGGCCCGGCCGCGTCGGGGGCCGAGCTCGACGAGATGGCCCTCGAGGTGGAGGCCGACCCCCGCCACTGGATCGCGCAGCGAGTGGTCGCGCTCTCGACGGCCCCGACCTGGGTCGACAACACCATGGTCCGGCGCCACGTCGACCTGCGCCCCTTCGCGGTCAACGACGGCGAGGACATCTGGGTGCTCCCGGGTGGGCTCACCCGGGTCGCCCTCCGGGAGGGCGGCCTCGTGGTGAACTCCAGCCAGGGCGGGGGGTCCAAGGACACCTGGGTGGTCGGCGGGGGCCTCTCCATGCCCGTGCTGCCGCCCCGTCAGGCCTCGCCCCTTCTCGCCGGCCCGCCGATGGACGCCGGGCCGCTGGCCGACCCCGAGCACGGCGTGCAGCAGCAACAGCAACAGCAACAGCAACTGGAAGAGCATGAGCAACAGAGACACCTGCCACACGTGCAGGCGGATCCACCGGCATGACCCGGGCGCTGCTCAGCCGGGTGGCCGAATCGATCTTCTGGGTGGGCCGCTACGTGGAGCGGGCCGAGGGGACGGCGCGCATCCTCGACGTGTCGGTGTACCAGGCGCTCGAGCAGAGCGACGTCGAGGGCTCCCATGCCGCCCGCCGGCTGCTGGCGGTGATGGGCCTCCCCGACTCCGGGACCGAGACGCTGTGGCAGGCGACCGAGCGACTGGCGACGGATCCCACCAGCCGCTCCTCCATCGCCGGTGCGTTGGCGGCGGCGCGGGAGAACACCCGGGCCGTGCGCCACGTCGTGCCGGTCGAGTTCTGGGAGCACATCAACGCCACCTGGGCCGAGCTGCCCCTGCAGTGGGAGGCCGGGCGGCGGGCGGGCCCCGCCTACTACCTCTCCTTCGTCAAGACCCAGTGCGCCGGCATGATGGGCCTGGCCGACACGATGATGAGCCGGGACCAGACGTGGCTCTTCTTCACCCTTGGCCGCTGCTTGGAGCGCACCGACGTGGTGGCCCGTCAGCTCGCCACGGTGGCCTTCGACGAGGTGTTCGACAGCGGACTCGTGATGTTGCTGCGGTCGTGCGGGGGCTACGAGCCCTACCTGCGGCTGTCCCAGGGAGTGGTCGAGCCCGGCCGCGTGCTGGACTTCCTGCTGCGCGACCGCCTCTTCCCCCGCTCGGCGTTCGCCTCCCTCACCCTGGCCGAGGAGTGCCTCGATCAGATCAACGCCGGGCGCGAGGGCACGTGGGACGACGCCCGCGGGTTGGTCGGTCTCGCTCGGGCAGAGCTCGAGTACTCGGCTCCCGCCACGCTCTCCCGCGGGCTGGAGACCCGGCTCGAGCGCCTGCAGTCGTCCATCTCCTCGGTGAGCGACGCCGTGACCCGGCGATACTTTGCCCAGGACCTGCCGATGCAGTGGCGCCGGGGGGGTGCAGGCGGATGAGCCGAGGGGAGGGGTGGCGCCTGCGGGTCTCCCACGAGACGAGGTTCGACTACGACGCGCCGGCACGAGCCTCGTACAACGAGCTGCGCTTGACGCCGCGGACCGAGCAGCGCCAGACGGCGCTCGAGACGAGGGTGGTGACACTGCCTGCGGCGCCCCAGTACTCGTACACCGACTACTGGGGGACGCAGGTGGTGGCGTTCAACGTCGACCGTGGCCACGAGGTGCTCTCCATCACGGGCAACTCGCTCGTCGACACCCAGCTCGCCGACGAACCCGACGACTGCACGTGGGAAGACGTCGCCGACGCGTCCTTGACGATGGCCGATTACACCTCCCACAATCTCTACACGGCCCCCGGGGAGGAGTTGTCCCAGGTAGCGGCTGGTCTCAGGGCCGAGCGCCCGCTCGAGACGGCCCGGCGCATCTTCGGCGCCACCCATGACTCATTGCGCTACGTCCGCGGGGTCACCTCGGTGCACACGTCCGCCAACGAGGCCTACGCGGACGGCGCCGGGGTATGCCAGGACTTCGCGCACCTGGCCCTGGCTCTCGCCAAGGCGGTCGGGCTGCCGGCGCGCTATGTGTCGGGCTACTTCCACCCCGAGGAGGACGCGACGATCGGCGAGGAGATCACGGGGGAAAGCCACGCCTGGGTCGAGATGTGGACCGGCAGATGGTGGGGCTACGACCCCACCAACGACCGTGCCGTGGGCGAACGCCACGTCGCCGTCGGCCGCGGCCGCGACTACGCCGATGTGCCGCCGGTCAAGGGCATCTACGCCGGCAACGCTGAGAACACGATGCGCGTGGTCGTGCGGATGACGAGGACGCATTGAGCTGGGCCGGACCGTGCTGACGCGGATGCGGATCTGGTTGCCCGACGCCCCCGGCGTCCTCGGCGCGGTCGCGGCGGAGATCGGTGCGGTCGGCGGGAACGTGATCGGGCTCGAGGTGCTCGAGCGCGACGCGGGCGTGGCCATCGACGAACTGGTCGTGGAGCTGCCCGACGAGCCCAGCGCGGTCGACGCGGTCTGCCGGGGCGTGCGCAACGTCCCCGGAGCCGGCGTCGAGGAGGTCACGCAGCTGGCCACGGAGTCGCCGGACCGCGAGGACACCGTCCTTGCCGCGGCCGCCGGGATCCTGCAGGCCGGCACGCCCACGGCGGCCATGAACGCCCTGACCGGCCACCTCATGGCGCTCTTCGACCTGTCCTGGCTGGCCCTGGCGGACGACGCGCTCGAGGGCTTTGCGGAGGTGCACGGGGACGTGCCGCCGGTGCAGTGGGTGGCCGCGTTCGCCGAGGGCTCGCGGAGCGGGTCGGACCCGGCCATCGACACGACGGGCTCGGGCGTCTTCGTCGAACCGGTGCCCGAGACGGGGTGCACGCTGTGCGGGGGACGTCCCGTCCCCATCAGGCGGCGCGAGCGTCGGGAGATCGCCCTGCTGGTCATGGTGGCGGCCCGTTTCATCGACGCCCTCGGCGCGCGGCCTCCACAGCTCACGAGCTGAAGACCTGGGGGTGTGGGGACGCACCGCCCTCCGAGCCGACCGCCTGATCGGTCGTGTAGGGCGGCCTAGTGTCCGGGCATGCTGCGCATCGGCTTCGTCGGTTCGGGGCTCATCGCCTGGGCGCACGGTCTGGGCATCAAGGCGATGATCGACGGCGGCGTCATCGACGTGTCGATCGTGGCTGTGCACGACCAGCGCGAGCGCCGCGCCAGTCGGTTCGCCGAAGCCCTGGGTGCCGACGGCGCCGAGGTCGTGGGGGACCCGGAGGCGCTGGCCGCCCGTTGCGACGCCGTCTGGGTGTGCACGCCCACCGTGGCCCACCGGAACGCGGTGGACGCGGCGCTCGCCCGGCGGTGTGCCGTCTTCTGCGAGAAGCCGCTCGACCGGGACCTCGCCGGGGCGGCTGCCCTGGTCGATGCCGTCGCCGCAGCGGGCGTGCAGAGCCAGTGCGGCCTCGTCCTTCGGAGCGCTCCGGTCTTCCGTGCCCTGCGCGACCTGGTGCAGGGCGGGACTCTCGGCGTGCCCATGGCGGCCGTCTTCCGCGACGACCAGTACTTCCCGATCCGGGGCACCTACGCCTCGGAGTGGCGCGCCGACGTCACCCAGGCGGGAGGGGGCTGCCTCATTGAGCACTCCATCCATGACGTGGACATCTTGCGTTTCTGCTTCGGCGAGGTGGACCGGGTGGCGGCGTGCACGGCGAACCATGCGGGCTACGAGGGGGTGGAGGACCTGGCAACGGTGTCCGTGTCGTTCGCCTCGGGCCTGGAGGCCCACCTGACCAGCGTGTGGCACGACATCATGAGCCGGGGTTCGACGCGGCGGATAGAGCTCTTCTGCCGCCAGGGCATGGTGTGGCTGGACAACGAGTTCCGTGGCCCGCTGCACGTCCAGACGAGCGAGGGCACCGAGGTGCGAGCCTGCCCGTCGCCGGGATGGGTGGACGCGCTGCCCCTCGCCGACGACGAGGTCGGGCTCGCGGTGCGGGCCTACGTGGAGGCGGACCGGGCCTTCGTCGACGCCGTCGTCGGCGGGACCGCACCGGATCCGGGCCTCGACGTGGCCCTGGTCGCCCATCGCCTCGTCGATGCGGCCTACCGGTCCGCCGCCGGCGGCGGGATCCCGATCGAGCTGCCCTGACGGGGACGGGCGCGAGGTCCCGCCCGACTCGACCTCAAGGATGAAATCGCCGCCGCGTGGCTCTCATTCTCAGGTCGGAGGACCAGGCGAGAAACACGCCCTCACCAGGGACGACGGGCCGCTGCCCTCTCCGCGGGGTCGCAGGCCCGGGGTTACCATTGCCCTCGGCGGCGTCGGAAGCCAGGCCGCCCGCCGTTGTCCTCGCGAGACGGCCCGAGGGACCCACCGAAGGAGACCCACCAGTTTGCGCGCCCTGCTCCGAGTGTTCAACCAGCAACCGCTGGCGGCGAAAGTGCCCGAGGTCACCGCCCTCTTCTGGGTGATCAAGATCTCGACGACCGCGGCCGGCGAGGCCATCTCCGACATGTTCGTCTCCAACAAGAAGCTCGGTGTGGTCGTCGAGGTCTCCATGTTCGGCGTGGCGCTCATCCTGCAGTTCGCGTCGCGTCGCTACGCCGCCATCCCGTACTGGTTCCTCGCCCTGGCCATCGCCACGGCCGGGACCGGAGTCGCCGACACGATGCATCTCGTCTTCGGCATGCCCTACGCCGTCACGTCGCTGTTCTGGCTGGCGGTGCTGGCGGCGGTCTTCGTGTTGTGGAACCGGAACGAGCACACGCTCGACATCCACAGCATCACGACCAACCGGCGCGAGAAGTACTACTGGTGCGTCGTCTTTGCGACCTTCGCGCTCGGGACGGCCGTCGGCGACTTCGTTGCGTCGACGCTCGGCCTGGGCTACCTCGCCTCGGCCCTCCTCTTCTGCGGCGTGATCCTCGTTCCATGGGCCGGCTGGAAGTTCCTCCACTGGAACAGCATCTTCGCCTTCTGGTTCGCCTACGTCATCACCCGCCCGGTCGGGGCGTCATTCGCCGACTACTTCTCCAAGGGCCACGACGTGAGCGGTGCCAATTTCGGCGACTGGCAGACGGCGCTGGTCATGACCTCCATCGTCGTGGTCCTCGTGGCCTACACGGCCAAGGCCCGCTACGACATCCAGTCCCCCGAGACCGAGATCGCCGGCGGTACCTGATCCCGTCGCCGGCGTGCGACGCACTCAGTCGTCGCCGGTCACCATGCCGAACTGTGCCATGAGGGCACGCTCCTCGTCGGGGCTGGGCGGTTCGTCGCGGTTCCACAACTCGTGGAGTCCGGCGAAGTATGCGTCGAGCGCGGGGGCGTGCAGCACCAGCAGGCGCGCTTCGCTGTCGCCCCCGTTGCCGAAGGTGTGGGGGACGCCGCGGGGGACCAGGACGAAGTCCTCTGGCCCGAGCAGGAGCTCCTCGCCGTCGACGACGACGGACACGGTGCCCCCGAGCACGAAGTACGCCTCGCTGCAGCCGGCGTGACGGTGCGTCGGTGGCCGCCGACCTCCCGGCGGCAGCGTGCGCTCCATGAGCGAGAAGTCGCCGTCGTCCTGTGCCGCGAGCGCCTTGAAGAGCATGACGCTGCCGCGAGCCACGTAGCGGGTGGCGCCCTCGCCGCGACCAAGGACCTTCGCCATCAGATCGCTCCTCTTCCGCTTGGCCGGCAGTGTCCGTGCTCACGCGGACAGTAGGCCGGGGAGAGGCGTCGCACCGCCGTGCATCTGGTCCCTAGGGTGCTCCCCATGGACGTGTCGCAGGTGCTCCTCGATCTCTACGGTCGCATCCCACCCCTCGCCGCCGACGCGGTGGACGGCCTCGATGCCGATCAGCTGTGCCACCTGCCTGCGCCCGGGGCCAACACCATCGGGTGGCTCGTCTGGCACCTCACCCGGGTGGAGGACCACCACGGCGCCGAGCTCCTCGGCGAAGAGCAGGTCTGGGTCAGCGGGGAATGGGCCCGTCGCTGCGGCCTCGAGCCCGATCCCTCCAATACCGGCTACGGGCACAGCGAGGCGGAGGTGCGCGCCGTGCGGCCGGACGGTCCCGACGTCCTGCTCGCCTACCTCGCCGAGGTCCACGCCCGCACGACGACCATGCTCGAAGGGCTCACGGCTGAGGACCTCGACCGTGTGGTCGACCGGCGTTGGGACCCGCCGGTCACCCTGGGGGTCCGCCTGGTCAGCATCGCCGACGACGCCCTGCAGCACGTCGGGCAGGCGGCCTACGTGCGCGGCCTCCTCGGCTATTAGTGGCGCGCCGCGCCGCCCGCGGCGCGCTCAACCCGTGCACAGCGGCCCGTCAGCGCGGGGGCGCCTTGGGCCAGCGGACGAACTCGGTGTAGTGGTAGATGGTCTCGTAGCCCAGCTGGAGGTAGAGGGGTGCGCCCATCGGTGACGCCTGCAGCGTGCAGGACGACGCGCCGTGCTCGAAGGCCATGTTGGTCGCCCGTATCGTGACGAGCGCCCCCAGCCCAGCAGTGCGGGCGGCGGGCACGGTGCCGACCCACTGCAGGCTGGCGACACCGTCGCTCACATAGGTCATGGCCGTGGCGACGGGCTCGCCGTCCCGGGAGGCGACCACGATGTGCGCTGCGGGATCACCGATCAACACGTTGGTCTCGTCGAAGAGGTCCGAGAACACCTCGGGCGGCATGCCGTAGGTCGCGTAGGCCTCGGCGTTCACGGCCATGAAATCACGCACGCCCGCCTCGTCGTCCACCGTGCGCATCGCGATGCCGTCGAGCGCGACCGGGTCGGGGAGCGCAGCGCGCGTGATCATCTCCGGCACCGGTTCGCCGAACGGATCGATCCCGGCCTCCTTGCAGGCCTCGCGCAGGTCCTCGTCCTCCCCGCTGTCGCGCACCTTGATACCGAAGCCGCGGTTCAGTCCGCCGAAGAAGGACTGAGCCCGTGCGATCAGCTCGGCGCCCCCCAGCGTGTCGTCTGTGCGGAACGCGCCGTTGGCCACCACCGGGATCCAGCTCCCACCGGCGCACAGGACGGCTCCGCCTCCCTCCTCCAGCACACCTCGGCTGGCCCAGCGTGTGAGCGCCCGGTTGAACGCGATGAGGTTGCGATGGCCGAGCTCGGCCTCGGTCGGTGAAAGGCCCATTGGCACTCATGATGCCGCACTGGCGGATCACACATGTCAGGCGGACTGGAGGTCTAGCGGAGCTCGAACACCGGATGCCGGTCGGCGACGGCGGCCCACTCGGCGTCGGTGGAATCCGGGGTGACGCCGTCGAAGAACATCCCGGTCTCGAACTTCCAGCGGCGAAGGTAGCTGCGCAGGATCGGCACGCGGTCCGCCACCGGGACCTCAGTTGCCGTGCACAACTCGCGGCGGCGGCCGAGGATCAGCACGAGGTGGCCGCCGGCGTGCCGGACATTGCGGACCCATTGGGTCTCGCCGCGTGGGGCGACCAGGTACCGGGTCCCCTCGACCGTGAGGAGGTTCACCGGAGTGTGGTGGAGGGTGCCGGTCGTACGGCCACGGTGCTCCAGTACCCGGGAGCCCATGACGCTGATCCCCAGGCGGGTCAGGCCGCTGAGGATCCGGTTGAAGACATGGCGGGTGAACCAGTCCGGCTCCTTGTAGTGCGGGGAGCCTCCCTGCTGGGGGGTGGGGCTTGCAGTCATCTGTGCCTCCGTGGCGTTGGTCATGAACATTGATACTAAATGTGAACAATGTTCTTGTCAAGTACTTGTGTTCTCGCTCCGGAACATCCAGACTGGTTCCATGTCAGCCCCCCGCACCGCCCGGGAGAGAGTCCGCGAGGAGATGACCGCGGAGATCCTCGCCGTGGCCGGGCAACACGTCGCCCGAGAGGGTGCGCCCGCGCTGTCCCTGCGCTCCATCGCACGGGACCTGGACATGGCCCCCTCCGCCCTCTACCGCTATTTCGACGGGCGCGACGCGCTGCTGAGCGCGCTGATCCTGCGCGCCTACGAGTCGCTGGCCGACGAGGCGGAACGGGCGGCCGGAGCGGCGGAGCGCCACGGCGGGAGCGACAGCGATCGCTGGCTGGCCGTGCCCCGCGCCATGCGCAGCTGGGCCCTGGCGCACCCCCACGAGTGGGGCCTGATCTTCGGCACACCGGTGCCCGGCTACGACGCACCACAGGACACGGTGGTGCCCTACGCGCGGGTGGCGGCCGCCATGGTCCGGCCGGTGGTCGAGGCCCATGCGGCCGGCCGGTTGCACGCGGACCGGCATAACGGTGCGGTCTCAGACGAGTTGCGCGCCGCGGTGGCGCCCGTCAGCGAGTCGCTCCTCCCTGGGATGCCCGTCGGCACGGTGGTCGCGGTGATCCAGGCCTGGACGACCCTCGTCGGCGCCGTGAGCCTCGAGGTCTTCGGCCACTGGCGCAACACGGTCCTGGATCCGGGCCAGCTCTTCGACGCGACGGTCCGCGACGTCGCGGCAGTCATCGGCCTCCGCTGACGCGCCAGGTCGTGGCGTTGTGCGACGTACGAGCTCTGCGGTTAGCGAAGGCGTTCGTGCAGGGCTTGCGCGCGCGTGCGCAACTCTTCGAGTTGATCCTCGGGGACCCACTCGGCCATGGCCACGATGAGATCGGAGAGGAGACCGGCCAGATCCGCCAGCTCCTGGCTCGGCTCCTGCAGTTTGATCGCTGCGAACGGGAAGGCAATGTTCACCCGAGTCGACGGCGCGACCACTCCGGGAGCATTGTCGTGCTTCGAGTTGGCCGCCTGCGTCCCGTTCGTCTCGGACGGCGCGGCGCTCTTCTCGTGTGACTTCGGCACACCACCATCCTGGCCGCCCCGACGCGATCCCGCCAGGGGCGACCGCCTCCGGCCGTCCGGGTCAGGCCGACTCGGGGCCGGAGGTCCTAGCCCAGAACGGGCAGCTTCAGCTCGATCCCTGCGTTGGCCAGGAAGACGAGCTTGTGCTCAAGGGCGTTCTGCCAATCGACCATGTCCTTGTTGAACTGCATGCGGTCGCCCTCTTCACACGCATGCTCGAGCTCGTCGAACGCCAGGTCTTCGGCGTCCAGCAGGGCCCGATACTTGGAAAGGAAGTGGTCGTCGATCGGCTGATGCACGTCGCCCTCCTACTGCGGCCCGACCTTCGCGAGCCGGTCCCAAGACGATACTGCCGCTGCACGCGGCACGCTCGGGAGGCGCCATGCAGCCGGGCTCGCCCGGGTCGCCGGCCGCCGGCCCGCCGGACCGACCAGCTGGTCGCACCTTCATTCCTACCAAACCGCCCCTACCAATTGCGGCGGAGGCGGTGGTAGGTGCGCGGCATCACGGAGCGGAACACCATGGCGGCGTCGATCAGACCCGACACGGAGATCTCCAGCGAGGGGCCGCCCGCTCCCGCCAGGATCCGGCGTGACACGGCCTGGACGCTGCGGGTCGTGAGCCGCGGTGGCCGGCGCAGGCCGCGCCCGAGCGCACCGAGTCCCAGCTCGGTGGCCATGAACGCCGGATAGACGACGTGGACGTCGACCCCCTTCGGACCCAGCCGGAACGAGGTCGACTCGCTGAAGGCGGACAGGGCCGCCTTCGAGGAGGCGTAGGCGCCCGGCCCGGGGGACGGCAGGCGTCCGCCGTCGGAGGAGACATTGACGATGGTGCCGTGCCCCCGCTCGACCATGCCCGGCATCACGGCGAGCGTGGCCGCCACCGGTGCGAAGAAGTTCACGTCGAAGATGCGACGAAAGTCCTCCTCGCCGATGTCGACCAGGCGGATACCCGGGTCCTGCGCCGCATTGTTGATGAGCAGGTCGATCGGGCCCTGGGTCGCGCGCACCTGGTCGAGCACGCGTCGCAGCCCCTCGGTGTCGGAGACGTCGCAGGTCACTGTCGCGGATCCGGGCGTGTGCGCCTGGAGCTCTGCGGCCAGCGCGTCCAGGCGGGCGGTGGTGCGGGCGAGGCCGACCACCGTCGCGCCCGCCCGCGAGGTCACGGCAGAGTTGGGCGCCGAGACCGGCCGACGCGCCCGTCACGACGGCGACGCAGCCGCGGTAGCGGCCTCCGAAGTCCGGAGGGCGCGCCAGGCGCGAGAAGCGGGGACCGGCCATGCCTGTCGTTCAGGCGGTGGGGATGGCCGCGCCGCCGCCGGCTGGGTCAGCGGGCTCCGCCAGGTCCGTGAGGTCGGCCAGGTCGGTGCCGAGCAGCGTCGCGGCCGTCGCCAGGATGTCCTGCC
This sequence comes from uncultured Acidimicrobiaceae bacterium, assembly GCA_963740535.1. Lineage (GTDB taxonomy): Bacteria > Actinomycetota > Acidimicrobiia > Acidimicrobiales > RAAP-2 > Bog-473. The sequence continues at coordinate 736,856 of CAVUEI010000001.1, read as the reverse complement.
CGGCGACCAGTGCCGCCAGGTCGCCGCGCACGCGCACCCGTCCTGCCGCCAGCGCGTCCGCCGGGTCGAGCTCGCCGCGGGCCATGGCCCGTGCGTCGGGGTAGCCCAGCACAATGGTCGCGTTCCCCCCGTGCTGGTGTTCCGGATCCAGGACGAGGTGCGCCCGCCCCTCTGCCACCGTCAGGACGACCCGCACGTCCCGTGCCTCCCCGCCCGCCGCTGCGTCGCCCGATCCCTCCGTCCCCACCGGGACTCCCGTCACGATCTGGACGATGCTGAACGAACCGTCGGCCGCCGCGAGCGAGCCCGCTCCGGCCGACGCGACGGCTTCCGACAGGTCGAGGGTGCCCAGCGCGGCGTCGAAGGACGCCACCCACTCGGGCGAGAGATAGCGGGACATGGCGAAGTGAGGCTAGGCGAACCGAGACGAGGCGCGAGACCGAACGCGACGGGAGCGAGACGGGCCAGTGCGCGGGCGCAACGGCGCCGCAGAGCCGACCTCAGCCGGCGGCGGCCTCCTCGGCGGTCTTCTTGGACCGTCCCGTGATCTTGCGTCCGAGCCAGGCCACCGGGTCGTAGCGAGCGTCGACGACGCGCTCCTTCATGGGGATGATGGCGTTGTCGGTGATCTTGATGTGCTCGGGGCAGACCTCGGTGCAGCACTTGGTGATGTTGCACATGCCGATCCCGAGGTCGTGCGCCAGCTCCCGGCGGTCGTTCACGTCCAGGGGGTGCATCTCGAGCTCCGCGAAGCGTATGAAGAACCGCGGGCCGGCGTAGCGGGGCTTGTTCTCCTCGTGGTCGCGGATGACGTGGCAGACGTCCTGGCACATGAAGCACTCGATGCACTTGCGGAACTCCTGGCCCCGCTCGACGTCGACCTGCATCATCCGGTAGCCGCCCTCGGGCTCCGGCTCCGGCTTGAACGCCGGGACCTTCTTGGCCATCTCGTAGTTGAAGGAGACGTCGGTCACCAGGTCGCGGATGATGGGGAAGGTCTTCATCGGGGCCACCCGGACCGGCTGGCCCTCGGGCAGGGTGTCCATGCGCGTCATGCACAGGAGACGGGGCAGCCCGTTGATCTCGGCGGAGCAGGACCCGCACTTGCCCGCCTTGCAGTTCCAGCGGCAGGCCAGGTCCGGAGCCTCCGACGCCTGGATCCGGTGGATCACGTCGAGCACCACCTCGCCCTCGACGGCCGGCATGACGTAGTCGGTGAACTCTCCGCCGTCGTCGTCGCCCCGCCACACCTGCATCGTCACCTCGTCGGCCATGGGCTCAGTGTCCTTCCTCGAACAGGGCGCGCAGCTCGGCGGGCATCTCCGGCAGCGGCTCGGGCGCGATGGCGATCGGCGCCAGGTACCCGTGCTCCCCGGTCTGGCGCTGCACGAAGTTGACCTTGCCCATCTCGGGGTCCGGGCCGGGGAAGTCCTCCCGGGTGTGCCCACCCCGGGACTCCTTGCGGTTGAGCGCACCCTGTGCCACGGCGATGGAGGTGGTGATCATGGACGGCAGGTCGGTGGCCAGGTTCCAGCCCGGGTTGTAGGCCTGGCCGCCCTTCACCTGCACCTTGGCCGTGCGCTGCTTGAGATCCTCCAGCTTGGTCAGTGCCTCTTCGAGCTCGGGCCCGGTGCGGATGATGCCGACCAGCGCCTGCATCGTCTCCTGCAACTCCTCGTGGACGTCGTAGGGGTTGTACCCGTCCTCGCGCCCGAACGGGGCGAAGGCATCGTCGATCACCGAGGCGACATCCGCCGCGTCGACGCTGGGCGAGCCGGCGCGGCCCTCCGCGAAGTCAGCGGCACCGATGCCGGCCCGGCGGCCGAAGACGATAGGTCCGAGAGCGAGTTGCCACCCAGGCGGTTGGCACCGTGCATGCCCCCCGAGACCTCGCCGATGGCGAACAGGCCGGGGACGGTGGCGGCCTGGGTCTCGGCGTCCACGCGCACGCCGCCCATCATGTAGTGACAGGTGGGTCCGACCTCCATCGGCCCCGCCGTGATGTCGACGCCGGCGAGCTCCATGAACTGGTGGTACATCGAGGGCAGACGGCGCCGGATGTACTCGGGCGTGCGCCGGGACGCGATGTCGAGGAAGACGCCGCCGTGCTCGGTGCCCCGGCCCGCCTTCACCTCCGCGTTGATGGCCCGGGCCACCTCGTCGCGTGGCAGCAGGTCGGGCGTGCGCCGGTTGTTGTTGTGGTCCTCGTACCAGGCGTCGGCCTCTTCCTCGGTCTCCGCGGTCTCGGCCCGGAACATGTCGGCCACGTAGTTGAACATGAACCGCGTGCCCTCGGAGTTGCGCAGGACGCCGCCGTCGCCGCGCACGCCCTCGGTGACCAGGATGCCGCGCACCGAGAGCGGCCAGACCATGCCGGTCGGGTGGAACTGCACGCACTCCATGTCGATGACGTCGGCGCCGGCCCAGATCGCCATGGCGTGGCCGTCACCCACCGACTCCCACGAGTTGGAGGTGTACTTCCACGACTTGCCGATCGAGCCCGTTGCGAGCACGAAGGCCTTGGCGGTGAAGAGCACCATCTTCCCGGTCGGGCGCATGTAGCCCACGGCACCCGAGATGCGGCCCTCGGCGTCGGGGAGCAGGCGCAGGATCTTGCACTCCATGAAGACGTCGGTCCCCATGGAGACCACCTTCTGTTGCAGGGTGCGAATCAGCTCCAGGCCGGTGCGGTCGCCCACGTGGGCCAGGCGGGCATAGCGGTGGCCGCCGAAGTCGCGCTGGGTGATGCGGCCGTCAGGGGTGCGGTCGAACAGGGCGCCCCAGCGCTCCAGCTCGAAGACCCGGTCGGGGGCCTCCTGGGCGTGGATCTGCGCCATGCGCCAGTTGTTCAGCATCTTGCCGCCGCGGATGGTGTCGCGGAAGTGGACCTCCCAGTTGTCCTCGGGCCACACGTGGCCCATGGCGGCCGCCATGCCGCCCTCGGCCATGACCGTGTGCGCCTTGCCGAGGAGCGACTTGCAGACCAGCGCCACGCGCAGGCCGCGCTCGTTGGCCTCGATGGCGGCACGCAGCCCGGAGCCGCCGGCGCCGATGATGATGACGTCGTAGTCGTGCGTCTCGTATTCGTGCGTCAGATCAGCCATGCGAGCCCTCGCAGTCCAGGCCTAGAAGTGGAAGCCGGGGTCGTGGATCGTCCCGCTGGCCACGAGGCGCACGTAGAGGTCGCAGAGCGCGACGCCGAAGAGGCTGATCCAGGCGAAGCGCATGTGCCGCGCATTGAGGGGGGTCACGAACTTCCAGAGCTTGTGGCGGGTGGGGTGCTTGGCGAAGGAGCGCACGGAGCCGCCGCAGAAGTGGCGGCAGGCGTGGCACGACAGCGAGTACAGCCACAGGAAGACCGCGTTGGCGCACAGGACCAGGGTGCCGACGCTGACGCCGATGCCGTAGCCCGGTTGGCGGAAGGCGATGATGGCGTCGTAGGTGAGGACGCAATTGAAGAGGAGGAGGATCCAGAAGAAGTAGCGGTGGACGTTCTGGAGGACCAGGGGGAAGCGGCTCTCACCGGTGTAGCTGCTGTGCCCGTCGGCGACGGCGCAGGCGGGGGGCGACCACCAGAAGGCCCGGTAGTAGGCCTTGCGGTAGTAGTAGCAGGTGAGCCGGAAGCCGAGCGGGAAGATCAAGATGAGCAGCGCCGGCGAGTAGTTCCAGAACGGCAGCGTCCCGAAGGTGTCGCTCCCCGGCACGCAGCTGTTGGCGATGCACGGCGAGTAGAAGGGGGAGATCAGGTCCCGGTGCAGGTTCGGCCCGGCGTAGTAGTTCTTGCCGACGAAGGCGGCCCAGGTCGAGTACGCGACGAAGGCGACCAGGATCACCACCGTGATCACCGGCTCCACCCACCAGTTGTCCTCGCGCAGCGTGGGCTGGTCCGGCCCGCCTCGAGGTGCCCCGATCGCAACCGGTGTCGTGGTTGCGCTCTCGACCGTCGTCGTCACTCGCACCTCCTCAGTGCCCAGCTCCGCGGCCGCAGCCGCCACATCCTTCCAGACCACTCCCAGCCGGCCCAGGAGGCCGCGGCCCAAGACGGCTCCGACCATACGAGGCCCCAACGGGCACGTCAAAGACATAAAGAGCATGAAGATCAGAGCGATAGACTCTCATTCATGCAGCTCCACCAGCTGGCCTACGCCCTGGCGGTGGCCGAGGAGCAGAGTTTCACCCGCGCCGCGGCGCGGCTGCACCTGGCCCAGCCCTCGCTGTCGCGCCAGGTCCGCCTGCTGGAGCACGAGCTCGGCGTCCTCCTCTTCAACCGGGGCCCGGGCCAGGGTCGGGTCACCCTCACCCCCGACGGCAGCGCCCTGCTGCCGTTCATGCAGCGGGTCCTGGCCGATATCGAGGCCACGGGGGCCGAGGCACGGGCGCTCTCGGGCATGGCCCGGGGCCACCTGGCGGTCGGCGCCACCCCCAGCCTCATCACCAGCGTGCTGGCCCCGGCGCTGGTCGAGTTCCACTCCAGCCACCGCGGCATCGACCTCTCGGTCGTGGAGGCGGGATCGCACCAGCTGGTGCCCCAGGTGGCGGCGGGCGAGGTCGACCTCGCCCTCGTCGTGCTCCCGGTCACCGACCCGCTCGTCGTCACCACCCCGCTCTTCGACGACCCGCTGGTGCTGGCCACGGCGCCCGATCATCCGTTCGCCGGGAGGCGGCGCATCCGGGTGCGCGACCTCGACGGGCTCGACCTCGTGATGTTCCGGGAGGGCTACGACCTGCGCGCCGTGACGCTGGCCGCCTGCGCGGAGGCGGAGGTCGAGCCCCACCTCGTCAGCGAGGGGGGCGAGATGGCGGGTGTGCTCTCCTTCGTGGCGGCCGGCCTCGGTGCCGCGGTCGTTCCCGCCATCGCGCTGCCCGGCGACGGCACCCTGGTCGCCATCCCGTTCACCGGCCCGACGATGAGCCGCACGGTGGCGCTGGCCCAGCGGGGGGACCGGACGTTGGCGCGCCCGGCACGCGCCCTGGCGGACCAGCTCCTCGCCCGTCACACAGACAGCGGCGCGGACAATGGTGCGGCCGAGCCCGCTTCCGATGGAGGTCTGCGGGCCGGCGCAGTTCCGGGAGCTCTAAACAACCACGTAGATAGTTTTTGAAAACGCCGCCGGGGCTGACGACCGCGGCACACGCCTTCGCGGCCGTCCAAGGTCCGGGGTCGCTGGAACGGAGACGCCGCCGCGCCGTTCCACAAGTCACGGGTTTAGGCTTCGTCCATGGACGGCTCTTCTCACTTCGACCCTTCCGCGACCCCGCCCCCGGGCAGGCTCGCGCCACCGGCTGACCTGCCGCGGTCCCTCGCCGATCTGCGCGCCTCGGGCTGGGAGTCCGTCACCGTGGCCGAGGAGATGCGGCGCAACACGGCGGCCGCCATCGCGTCGGGGCGCTCGCTCGTCCCCGGCGTCCTCGGCTTCGAGGAGACGGTGGTGCCCCAGCTCGAGAACGCCATCCTGGCCGGGCACGACATGATCCTGCTGGGCGAGCGGGGTCAGGCCAAGACGCGGGTCATCCGCTCCATGGTCGGCCTCCTCGACGACTGGATGCCCATCGTCGCCGGCTCCGAGATCAACGACGACCCCTACAACCCCGTGTCGCGCTTCGCGCTCGACCTCGTCGACGAGCTCGGCGACGCCACCCCGGTCGACTGGGTGCACCGCTCGCAGCGCTACGGCGAGAAGCTCGCCACCCCCGACACCTCCATCGCCGACCTCATCGGCGAGGTGGACCCGATCAAGATCGCCGAGGGCCGCTACCTGAGCGACGAGCTGGCGCTGCACTACGGGCTCATCCCGCGTGTCAACCGGGGGATCTTCGCCATCAACGAGCTCCCGGACCTCTCCGAGCGCATCCAGGTCGGGCTGCTCAACATCCTCGAGGAGCGCGACGTGCAGATCAGGGGCCACCGCATCCGGCTGCCGCTCGACATCATGCTCGTGGCCACGGCCAACCCCGAGGACTACACGAACCGGGGCCGCATCATCACGCCGCTGAAAGACCGCTTCGGCGCGCAGATCCGCACCCACTACCCCTTCGAGACCATGACCGAGGTCCGGATCATGGAGGGCGAGGCCGACCTGCCCACGGCGGGCGTCCCCGTCAGCGTGCCGCCCTTCATGAAGGAGGTGATCGCCGAGATCAGCCAGCTGGCCCGCCGCAGCACGCATCTCAACCAGCGCAGCGGCGTCTCGGTCCGCCTGTCGATCGCCAACTACGAGACCCTCGTCGCCTCGGCCGTGCGGCGCGCCCTGCGCACCGGCGAGCCGGTGGCCGTCCCGCGCATCAGCGACCTCTCCTCCCTGGTGCCCTCGACCCAGGGCAAGATCGAGGTCGAGGCCATGGAGGAGGGGCACGAGGACGAGGTGGTGGCCCAGCTGGTGGCCGCGGCCACGCTGGCGGTGTTCCGCCGCCGCGTCACCCTCGACGACCCCCAGTCCATCGTGGCCGCCTTCCACGACCAGGTCGTGGTGCACGTGGGCGACGACCTCCCCTCGGCCGCCTACCTGGCCGTCCTGGCCGACGTCCCCGAGCTCGAGCCGCCGACGCGCAAGCTGGCCGGCCCCGAGGCCGCCGAGTCAGAGTCGCCCGCCCTCATGGCCAGCGCGTTGGAGTTCCTCCTCGAGGGGCTGCACCTGACCAAGCGGCTCAACAAGGACGCCTCCGGCGCCCGGGCCCTCTACCGCGGGCGCAAGTAGGCACGTCGATGAGGCCGGCCATGAGCGCCCGCTACGACTACTCGGAGTGGGACGGCACCCAGGAGTTCGCCGACCTCGATCCCGACGACCTCCTCTCCGGCCTGGCCGACGACCTCCTCGCCGGCGGTGACCTCGACGACGCGCTGCGGCGCCTGCTGCGCAGCGGCTTCCGCACCGCGGACGGCGACCAGGTCCCCGGCCTCAGGGACCTGCTCGACCAACTGCGCCGCCGCCGCCAAGAGATGCTGGCCGAGGGCGACCCCGACGGCCGCATGGCCGAGCTCGGCCGCCAGCTCGACGAGATAGAGCAGGACGAGCGGGAGGCCATCGACGAGCTGGTCGAGGAGGCGCACGGCTCGGGCGACCAGCGCCGCAGCGAGGTCACCGACGACGTGGCCACCGAGCGGCGCATGGCCCTCGACCTCCAACCCGACGACCCCGCCGGGCGCATCTCCAGCCTGCAGCACTACGACTTCGTCTCCTCCGAGGCGAGGGAGCGCTTCGAGGAGCTCGTCGAGGAGCTCCGGCGCGAAATGGCCGACACGTTCTTCGAGGGCGCGTCCGACGCGCTCTCCAACATGAGCCCCGAGCAGATGGCGCGCATGCGCGACGCCTACGACGCCCTCAACAAGATGCTCGAACAGCGCGAGCAGGGCGAGGACCTCGACCCGAGCTTCGAGGACTTCATGGCGCAAGTACGGCGACATGTTCCCGGGCGACCCGCAGACGCTCGACGAGCTGCTGGAGCAGCTGGCGGAGCGCATGGCGGCCGCCCAGGCGGTGTGGAACTCCATGTCGCCCGAGCAGCAGGCCCAGCTGCGCGGCGCTCATGGACTCGGTCCTCGAGGACATGGACCTGCGCTGGCAGGTGGAGCGCCTGGCCCAGAACCTCCAGCGCGCCGTGCCCGACGCCGGCTGGCAGCGCTCGTACGACTTCAACGGCGAAGGGCCCATGAGCATCAACCGGGCCACCGACCTGGCCTCGCAGATGGGCCAGCTGGACCGGATGGAGGAGGTGCTCCAGTCCGCCTCCACCCCGGCCGCGCTGGGGGAGATCGACCTGGACCAGGTGCGCCAGCACATGGGCGACGACGCGGCGCGGGCGCTGGACCGCCTGGCCAACCTCACCAAGTCGCTCAAGGACGCCGGGCTGATCGAGCAGCAGGGAGGGCGCATCGAGCTCACGCCCCGCGGCGTGCGCCGCCTGGGCCAGAAGGCGCTGGCCGACCTGTTCGGGCAGATCAACAAGGACCGCATCGGCGACCACGCCGCCCAGCGCACCGGCACCGGCCACGACCGCGAGGAGACGACCAAGGCCTACGAGTACGGCGACCCGATGAACCTGCACCTCTCCACCACGGTGCACAACGCCGTGCGCCGCAGCGGCTCGGGCGTGCCGGTCCGCCTCACCCCCGAGGACTTCGAGGTGGTCGAGGTCGAGGCGCTGTCCCGCTCGGCCACCGTGCTGGCCATCGACCTGTCCATGTCGATGCCGATGCGCGACAACTTCGTGCCGGCCAAGCGCATGGCCATGGCGCTGCAGACGCTCATCTCCTCGAAGTTCCCCCGGGACTACCTCGGCATCGTGGGCTTCTCCGAGGTGGCCCGCGAGATACGGCCCGACGAGATCCCGACGGCCATGTGGGACTACGTCTACGGCACCAACCTGCAGCACGCCCTGGCGCTGTCGCGCCGCATGCTGGCCCACCAGCACGGGACCAAGCAGATCATCGTCGTGACCGACGGCGAGCCGACGGCGCACATCGACGACCACGGCGAGGTGTGGTTCAACTACCCGCCGGTGCCCGAGACCCTGCGCCGCACCATGGCCGAGGTGATCCGCTGCACCCGGGCCGGCATCGTGATCAACACGTTCGCCCTGGACCTCCAGCGCACCCACTACCCCTTCGTCGAGCAGATCGCCCGGGTCAACGGCGGCCGGACCTTCTACACGACCCCCGACGCCCTCGGCGGCTACGTCCTGGTCGACTTCCTGCAGCACCGCCGGGTGCTCCGTCCCACGGGATAGGGCCCGACGGGCTAGGGCCCCGGGGACACGTCTCCCGCGGGGCGGCGCTCCACAGAACTCGGCGGACAAGGCCCCCGACCAGGGACGGAGCCCTTCAGGAGAGCCGGCCGCCCCGTCCGCCCGGACCCCCTCCGGCGGCCCGCCCCGGCCCGCCGGGACCGACCGAGGCGTCCCTCGCACCGGGGGTTTTCCACAGGTGAAGCACCCGGGAGCGGGCCGTCCCACGCACGAATTTGTGCCTGGAACGGCCAAATGCCCCCTTGCGTTCACACAACTCGTGGGGAAAGATGCTTACACCGTTGTAACTACACCAATGCCACCTGAGGCGAAGAAGGGGGGCGAACCAGTGTCAGTGGACATAGTCACCACGCTCTATGGTCGCCAAGAACGAAGCTGGCAGTTGCAGGCGAACTGCATGGGGGTCGACCCGGACCTCTTCTTCCCCGAGCGGGGCGCGTCGACCCGTGAGGCCAAGGAGGTCTGCCGGGGCTGCGTCGTGCGGGAGGATTGCCTGGAGTACGCGCTGGCGAACGGCGAGAAGTTCGGCATCTGGGGCGGCATGAGCGAACGGGAGCGCCGCCGCCTGCGCCGGGCCCGTGCGCTGGCGCGCCGGGACGTGGCCAGCGCCTCCTAGGCAGAGGCGAGGCGGGACTCCACCGTCGACGCCTCGGACAGGCCGAGCTCGGCCCAGCGCGCCTGGGGCACGGCGGCGAGGACGGACGCAGGGATGAGCCCGACCAGCTCGGCGCCCTCCGCCGATCCCCCGGCCTGGGCCGCCCGGGCGGCGACGTCGTCGTAGAGCCGGGCGGGCCCGAGGCGATCGGGCTCGACCAGGTTGCACGACACCTGGGCCCGCCGCCCCACGGCCAGGCCCAGCGCACGCACGTGCGGGCCGCGCACGAGCGGCGCCACCTGCCGGGCCACCTCGACCGAGGAGACCCAGACGTTGTAGGCCACCAGCACCCGGCCGGCGCCCCGACCGCGGTCACGCCGGTCCGGGGGTCCGGCTCCGCCGGGCCGAAGTCGGGGGCCGGGGCCGCGCCGCCGTCCCCGTCCCTGGCGAGGGCCGAGCGGCGGATGTCGGGCAGGGTCCGGGTCCGGCCGCCGGGAAGGGGTCCGTAGAGGTAGCTCGGCACGCCCAATTCGGCGCCCAGCCAGCGGGCGAACTCGTCGCGCAGCACGACCGCGTCCGCGAGGTCTTCGGGGGCGGGGCGGCCGGGCTCGTAGGGGACGAAGGGCACGACGTCGAGGACGCCCAGGCGGGGGTGGGCCCCGGCGTGGTCTCGCAGGTCCAGCCGGGCCACGGCCGTGGTGGCGAGCGCACGGGTGGCCGACGCCACGGCGTCGGCGGGACCGGCCAGGGTGAAGACGGATCGGTTGTGGTCCGGGTCGCGGTGCAGGTCGAGCAGGGCCGGGCCGGCCTGGCGGCCAGCTCGCTCAACGTGCGGTCGTCGCGGCCCTCACTGACGTTGACGACGCATTCGAAGACCGGCGCTCGACGATCACCCGCGCCAGCGTGGCACGGGTGGCGGCGCCGGGTGGGCCCGGCGTGCCGCGGGGAGCTACTGGGAGGCGACGGCGTGTGAGAGGCGGCGGCGGCGCAGGATGCGACGGCGTTCACGCTCCGAAGCGCCACCCCAGACCCCGTGGTCGATGTGGTGCTCCAGCGCGTACTCGAGGCAGGCCTCAGAGACCGGGCACTCGGCGCAGATCCGCTGCGCGACGAGCACGCCCATGCCGTCGTTGGGGAAGAAGACGTCGGGTGCAACTTCCTTGCATTTCCCCCGCGCCATCCAATCGGTATTCATTGTTCGGCTCCCTTTTCACGCAGCATTTTACGGGAGGGAGCCGCAGAACAATAGGGTCCTGCGATAGGAAGTTCGTAAGAATCCGGACGCCAGAACGCCTCTACCAGGGAGGATGCTCGAAGGCCCTCTGGGGCTACGCTGGCGCCGATCGCCCAGGCCAGGAGGTGCCATGTCCCCGGACGCCGAGGAGCAAGTCGTCGAAGAGGGTGAGCTGGTCGAGCCGATCGGGCACGTACGCGTCGTGTACCTGGGGCCTGTCGCGCCCCACTGGGAGGTGCAGTCGGACTACGGCCCGCCCGAGGTGATCGACCAATTCCGTGAGCGCGTGCTGGCCCGCCTGGTGCTGCTGCCGCCCCACGATCCCCAGTTCCGGCGCAACAGCGAGCGCGTCGTGCGCGACGCCGAGCGGGAGCAGCTGGCCCTGGAGTGGGTCCTCGACTACGGCGAGGGCTAGGCAGGCCCGAGGCCGAGCCGGACCCAAGCCCGAGGCCGGGCTGCGGCCGACGGGGCACCGAAAGAGGCCGGCTGGGCGCCCCGTTGACGGGGAATTTTGCAACCGAGGTGCATCCGGCGCGCCACTGGGCCGATACCCCGGTCGTGAAAGCTCTGCGCTCAGAGCGTTTCGGTGAGGCAGGCCGATGGCCTGCAGCAGGGGGAGGAACATCATGGGGGAGAGCCACAACAGCGACGACGCAGCCGTCGTCCGTGAGATCCAGGCGCTGGTCGGGGAGCTGACCGACGACGAGGCGGCGCTCGTCCGCACGTTGACGCCGCCGGAGCTGGCCGAGGCGGGGACGGTCGAGCACATGTTCGAGCTCGTCGACCTGCTGGTCACCATCCGCTACGACGAGGCCCTGGCGGACTACGTCTACGCCATCGCACCGGGGTGGGACGACAGCATCGAGCTGTTGCTGCTCGGTGGCCGGGTCACGACCGCGCTGGCTCGCCACGAGCTCGAGCGCCGCGTGCCCCAACTCGTCGCCTGAGCCGTCTCGCCGCCCTGACCGGGCGCGCTGCTCAGTCCAACAATCCGATGCGGGCCAGCCACAGCCCGGGCGCGTCGACCTCGTTCGGCGTCGGCAGATCCCGTTCGTCACCCCACAGGCGCGCCAGAGCGTCCTCGCCCGCCCGCTCCAGCACGCCCGTCACGAAGGTGCGTCCGCGGTCGACCTCGTCCTGCCCGACGTTGAGGCCGAAGAGGCCGGCGAAGGCCTGCTCGCCCTTGCCCTCCTCAATCCGGTAGCGGTACCACGCCTCGCGCAGCGCGGCGGGCGAAGAGGTGAGCGACTCGGCGATCCCCGCGGTGATGTGGTCCACGGAGGCCCCGATGGCCGTCGTCTGGGCCGTGAGCGTGCTCGAGATGCTCCGCTGCTCGGGACTGATGAGGTCCGACAGCAACGCCTCGGGATCGCCAAGGGCGTCCTCGAGGGCGGACGGGTCGCCCAGGCCGTCGCCCAGGCGCTCGACGATGGACCGCTGCGCGGCGGCGGCGTGGGCCGAGGCGTCGCCGAGCAGCGTCATGAGCGACGACCGCACGCCGGGTCGGTTCAGCACCGCGTGCATGGTGAGCTCGCGCAGGCAGACCCAGAGCTGCACCTCCTGGAGGGGGAGGCTCCAGTCCTCGGCGAAGCGGGCCACGTTGCCCGGCACGAGCAAGAGCGTCGACGACTGCGGCCAGGGCAGCGGGAGGGCGTACTGCCCGAACGCCCGCCGGGCCAGGTGCCCCGCGGCCGACCCGAATTGCATGCCGAGGAAGACCGGGCCGAGCGTCTGGGCGAACTGCCCGAGCAGCCCGCCGAGGCCCGCCGGTCGCGTCGGGGTCGAGCTCGCTCAGGTCCATGGACGGTGAGACGGCCGCCGCGCCCTGCTGCTGCGCCTCGACCATCGACTTGAGCACGGGGCGGTAGGCCTCCAGCACGCGGAAGGACCACTGCCCGGGGCCGACCGCCTCGAAGGCGACCCCGCCACCCGGGCCAGAGGCCGAGGCGATCCCCGTGGCGTCGGCCACGTGGAGCTCGGCCACCCGGGCCAGCTCCTCGTAGGCGATGCGCACCAGGGGGTCGGGGTTCTCGTCCTCGCCCCCGTCGGTGGCCACGCCGAAGGCCAGGGTGCGCGCCGCCTCGAACCAGCTGTCCGCGGCTCCGGGCCCGGTCCCGATCACCTTGAGCAGGTCGCCGAGGAGGCCCCCCATCGGATTGTCGGGATCGTTGGAACCGAACATGCTCACCCTCGCATGCTAGGAGGAGCCGCCGAGGGTGACGCCGACGACCCGGACGCCGCCTCCGTCGCGCAGCGACAGCGCCACCGTCGTGCCCGGCGCGAGCACGTAGATCCTGGCCCGGAGCTCGGCCATGGTCCGCACCGGCACGGAGTTGATGGCGGCCACCACGTCCCCGGCGTGCAGCTTCTGCGCCGCCGGCCCGTTCGCCTTGACGAGATCCACCAGCGCGCCGGAGCCGTTCGGCGGCGTCGCCGCCCGCGACGCCGAGCACCCCGAGACCACCTTGCTGTTGGAGCGGAGGTCGTCGGCGACCCCGACGACGAGCTGGCTGGGCAGGAAGGTGACGGCGGACGAGGTGCCGGGCTCGGGGTCGTAGAGGATCCCGACGACGGCGCCGCTGGCGTTCAACAACGGGTCCCCGGCGACGCCGGAGGGCGCAGCGGCCGAGGAGGTGAGGGTCGGCATGCCGACGCCGGGGCCTCCGGTGATGGCGGCGCCGGCGCCCGTGACCGTGCCCGGCGTGCAGTGCAGCGCGAGCGAGGCCTGGCCGGCGGGGACGAAGCTCAAGGTCAGGTCGGGCGACCCCCCGTACATGCCGGACGCATCGGCGAACGGGGCGACCGGCAGGTCCACGGGCACGTTCACCAAGGCCACGTCGGAGCCCTTGTCCGTCCCCACGATGGACGCGTTCTCCTGCTGGCCGGCGGGTCCGAACATGACGATGCGCTGCACCCCGACGAGGAGGTCGGCGGTGGTGACCACCAGGCCACCCTCGGCCACCGCGACGCCGATCAGCCGCACGGTTCCGTGCGCGGTGGTCGCCTGCAGCTGGACGATGGACCGGCCGGCTGCCTGGGCCACCGCCGGGATCGCGTTCTGCGGCCCGGCGAGGGTGGTCAAGGAGACGCCGGCGGCGGTGTCGTGGGTGCCGCCGCGCAACGGCCGCTGCGAGGCCGGGGAGAGCAAAATGACGACCCACGCCACGACGGCGAACACCGCGACCACGCCCACCAGGATCATGATCGGCCCCCGGTAGGGATGGCGGGGCGGGACGAGGAAGACGGGGCCACTGGGGTCCGCCCCCGTGCCTGCGTCGCCGCCTGCGCCGGTCACCTCGCTCGGGTGGCGCCACAGCCGGTCCTCGGGGTCGATCCACCCCCGCAGCGGCGGTTCGGGCTCGTCCGGGCCCGTGCCACCCCCTTGGCCGGAGCCCTGTTCGGCCTCTTCCGGCTCCTCCGGCGTGTCGTTCACCGGGGCGACGTTACCGAGAAAGCCCCGGAAAGTGCCGTCGCGAGATGGGGTGGCCGTACCATGAGGCCCCATGTCGCGCGACCTGGCCATCGACCTCGGCACGGCCAACACGCTCGTCTACGCCAAGGGGAAGGGTCTCGTGCTGAACGAGCCGACCGTGGTCGCGCTCGATTCGCGCAGCCGGGAGGTGCTGGCGATCGGGACGGACGCCTGGCAGATGATCGGGCGGACGCCGGGCTACATCGTGGCCGAGCGGCCGCTGCGCGGGGGCGCCATCACCGACTTCGAGGTCACCGAGCGCATGCTCAGCGTGCTGCTGCACCGGGTCGGCGTCGGCCGCCTGAACCGGCCCAAGGTCCTGATCTGCGTGCCGTCGGCGATCACGGCGGTGGAGCGCCGCGCCGTCAAGGAGGCGGCGCGCCGGGCCGGCGCGTCGGCGAGCTTCCTGATTGAGCAGCCGATGGCGGCCGCCATCGGGGCCGGGCTGGCGATCCACGAGCCGGTGGGCAACATGGTGGTCGACGTCGGGGGCGGCACGGCGGAGATGGCGGTGATCTCGCTCGGCGGCGTCGTCGCGGTCGAGGCGCTGCGCTGCGGGGGCTTCGACTTCGACGCGTCCATCCAGACCTACGTCCGCTACCGCTACGGCGTGGCCATCGGCGAACGCACCGCGGAGGCGGTGAAGCTGGCCATCGGGTCCGCCTCCCCCTATCAGGGGGAACAGCAGGCCGAGATCCGGGGGCGCGAGGTCGCCACGGGCATGCCCAAGACGGTCGTCCTCTCGACGTTCGAGGTGCGGGGCGCGCTGGAGGACAACGTGACGTCCATCGTCCAGGCCGCGGTCGACTGCCTGGGCGAGGCGCCGCCCGAGCTGGCCCAGGACATCATCTTCCAGGGGATCCATCTGACCGGAGGGGGAGCGTTGCTGCGCGGGATGACCCAGCGCCTCGCCGACGCCACCGCCGTCCCGGTCCATCTGGTGGACACGCCGCTCGAGTGCGTCGTCCAGGGTGCGGGCGTCTGCCTGGAGTCCTTCGACAAGTTGAAGCGGCTCTTCACCCAGGACGAGTAGCGCGCCGAGCTCGTCGCTGCGTTGCTAGTCGAGCTCGTTGCTAGTCGAGCAGCTCCTCGGCGGCCTGGCGCACCTGCCAGTCACGGTCCGCCGCCGCCGCCCGCAGCGCCGGCTCCACCCCCGGGTCGTCGAACCCCGCCAGGGCCACGGTCGCCCGCCGGCGCACCGTCGCCTTGTCGTCCAGTGCGGCGAGCACCGCGGGGAGCCCGGCCGGGTCCCCGATGGCGCCCAGCGCGGCGACGGCCGCCTCGCGAGCAGCGCGGATCGCCGTGTCCCGTCGCGGTCTCGGCCAGGGCTGCCACCGCCGGCCGGTGTCGTCGTTCGGCCAGGAACCAGGCGGCGCCGACCACCACCAGGGGGTCCGGGTCGCCCAGCGCGCCGGTGACGGCAGCGGGGAGGGCCGAGCGCGAGCCCTGCCCGCGCACGCCCGGTGCAGCCTCCACCGCGCGCCGGCGGAGCTCCGCCGACCCGGTCGCCAGTGCCCGCACCACGTCCTCGGACGTCAGCGCACCCAGGCGGGCCAGGGCGCCGAGGGCGGCTGCCTGCACGCCCGGGTCGGGATCGTCGAGGCCGCTCCGCGCCAGTGCAGAATCGCCGCGATGGCCCGCCATGATGAGCCGGCGCCTCCGCAACTCGGCGCGGCGGATGCGGCCCTCATCCGTGGCAACATCGTCGCTCACCCCTTCGAGTATGTCCGACCCTGACGCGACCGCCGACGGGGAAGCTGCGGCGACCCCCTTCTCACACGACGCCGGCCCGAGCGCGGCCGACGCGTTGCCGCGCCCGCCGGCACCTCCCACGGTGACGGGGCAGACGGCGACGGGCCCCGCGGAGCCCGCCCCCCGGCGCAAACGCCGGATCTGGCCCGGCGTGCTGGCAGCCGTCGTGGCCGTGGTCCTGATCGGGGGATGGATCGCCGCCCGGGTCTCGGTCAACTACTACGTGATCACCCCGGGGGACGCGTCGCTCGGTGGCGCGGTACATAGAGGTGCCGCCGGCGGACAACCATCCGCTGACCGGCAGGATCCTGCTGACCGACGTCTTCGTCACCCAGCTCAACGCGCTCGACTACCTGCAGTACCGCTACCTCGACTCGAACAGCGAGGTGATCTCCGGGCCCGACCTGTTCGGCCCGACGCCCGACCAGGGGCAGTTCCTCGACCAGGGCTACCTGCAGATGGCCCAGGCCCAGTCGTTCGCCACCGCGGCTGCGCTGTCCCATCTCGGCTACACGGTCACGTCCACCAATGCCGGCGCTCTCGTCTACGGGATCCCGCCGCATTCCCCGGCCGCCAAGGTGCTCAAGGTGGGCCAGGTCATCACGGCCGTGAACGGGACGACCACGGCGACCGACTGCGACCTCATCGCCGCACTGCACGGGTTGGCACCCGGGACGAGCGTCGCACTCACGGTCGAGCAGTCCTCCATCAACGACGTCGGTGACTTCGTGCCCGGCCCGACCGCGAGCAAGTCGGTGACGCTCGGGACGCCGCCCAAGGGGTTGGTGGACACCGGTTGTGGCGCGCCGACCAAGCCCACGGCGTACCTGGGCATCGTTCCCCAGACGCAACAGGACTGGCACTTCCCCGTCGCTGTGACCGTGCACACGCAGGACATCGGCGGCCCCTCCGCGGGACTGGCCATGACGCTCGGGATCATCGACAAGCTGAGCTCAGGGCGCCTCACGGGCAACCGGACCGTGGCCGCCACCGGCACGATCGACCAGAACGGGAACGTCGGTGACGTGGGTGGTGTGGCCGAGAAGACGATCGCCGTCGAGAAGGCCGGGGCGACCGTCTTCTTCGTGCCCGCCGTGGAGCTGAAGACGGCCCGGGCCAAGGCGTCACCGCAGCTGCACGTCTACGCGGTGAGCAACCTGAACCAGGTGCTCAGGATCCTGAAACGGCTCGGGGGCAACGTGCCCACCAAGCCTGTGCCGGCCCAGGCGGCGCCGTAGGCTCTGGCTATGCCAGAAGGCCTCGCTCCCATCTCCTCGTCTCGCATCGCGACCGGGGACATCGCCCGCCATTCCTTCGCCATCGTCCGGCGCGGCTTCGACACCGACGAGGTGCGGGCCTACCTGCAGTCGGTGTCGCGCAGCATCGAGGCGTTCGAGGAGCGTGAGCAGGAGCTCCGCAACGCGGTCGCCGAGGCCGAGGAGCGGGCCGCGCACCCGGTCGTCGACGAGGCCACCCTGACGACCTCCCTCGGCCAGCACAGCGCCCAGATCCTGCGCCACGCTCACGAGGAGGCGGCCCGAATCGTCGTGCAGGCGCAGGAGGGCGCCGCCACGCTCCTGCGCGAGACGCAGAGCCAGGTCGACGAGCTCCAGGCGCGCACGGAGGCATCGTCCGCCGAGCGCGTGGTCGAGGTGGAGCTCCTGGTGGCGAACGCCCAGCAGGAGGTCCGCGTGGAGAGCGAGCGCATCCTCGCCGAGGCGGTGGCGGAGGGGGAGCTCGTGATCGCCCGGGCCAAGGACGAGGGGCGGGCGCTCCTCGAACAGGTGCAAGAGGCGCGGCGACGCGTGCTGGCCGACCTGGCCTCGCGGCGGCGGGCCCTCGGGATCCAGATCGAGCAGCTCCGCGCGGCGCGCGACGAAATGACCGCGTCGGTGCACGGGGTGCGGGACAAGGTGGACGGGATCATCGCCCACCTGGACCACACCGACGAGGAGGCGAGGGCTGCCGCGCTGGCCGTGGGCGACCAGTTCCGGCTGCACGGCGCCCCGGACGAGCCGCACGACCAGGACGCGAAGGATGAGGTCACGGGAGAGACGCCGGTCAGCGAGCCGGCAGGCGCCGGAGTGGGAGAGCCCGGCGCCGAGCCCGGGGGCGACGAGCCCGGCGCATCGGGCGAGGCGCCTTCGGTCGACGAGCTCTTCGCCCGCATCCGCGCCGGGACCGACGACGCCGGGACGGGGGCCAGCGCGGGGAGGGGGCGAAGCGGCGGCGGGCGGCGAGACGGCAGGCCAGGACGACGCCGGGGCGGCGGAGGCGGAGGTGCCGCCCGGTCCCGACGCCGAGCTCATCGCCAAGCGGGACGAGCAGCTCGCGCCCGTGACGGCGCGCCTGAGCCGGACCGTCAAGCGGTCGCTCGGTGACGACCAGAACCGCTTGCTCGACAGGCTCCGGAGCGCGCCGTCACTGACGGTCGAGGATCTCCTCGGTCCCGAGGGCGATCACGTGAGTGCCTTCGCCGCCGCGGCGCGAGGCCACCTGGCCGAGGCCTTCACCGCAGGAGCGGCGTTCGCGGGGAGCGGCGCGTCCGTCGCTGTCGACGACGAGGCCGTCGAGCAGTCTGCATCGGGATTGGCGCACGTGATCATGACCATGCTGCGGCGCCAGATCGAAGACGGCAACGGCGAGCTGACCGACCGCGTGGGCGCCGCGTTCCGCGAATGGCGCGGCGAACGTGTCGAGCGATTGGCCGGGGACTACGCGACGCAGGCCTTCTCAGCCGGGGTGGCCGCCGCCGGAGCGGAGGGAAAGCTGCGCTGGGTCGTCACCTCCGCGAGCGGGTGCTCGGACTGTGAGGACAACGCGCTCGCGGGTGCGGTGAGTGGGACCGAGACGTTCCCGACCGGGCATGCGCACCCGCCGGCCCATTCGGGCTGCCGGTGCCTCGTGACGCCCGTGGAGGACTGACCAGGGAGTTCTCCCGCATCGGGACCCGAGCGCCTGGCACTTTGCGCTGGGTGGGTGGACGTTAGGCTCCCCTCGTGCGCATCCCCAGCGACTTAACTGCTGATCCCTCGCCGCGCCGTCGCCACCGCGCCCGCTGGTGGCTCATCGGCCTCGTCGTCGTCCTCATCATCCTTCTGGTGTCGTTGCGCTCCGTGGCCGGCATCTATACGGACAGCCTCTGGTTCTCCTCCGTCGACTACCACAACGTCTTCTCGACGTTGCTGGTGATCAAGCTGGGTCTCTTCGGCGTGTTCGGAGCGATCTTCTTCGCCGTGCTCTGGGTCAACCTCGTGGTGTGCGACCGCATCGCCGGCCACGACATCGTGCTCCCCCAGGAGGACGAGCTGGTGCGCCGCTACCAGCAGTACGTGCGGCCGTACGCGGGACGCATCTACGTCGCCCTGGCGTTCATCCTCGCCCTGATCGGCGCCTCGGGGACCATAGGCCAGTGGAACAATTGGATCCTCTTCCGCAACGGCGGCAGCTTCGGGGTCGCCGACCCCCAATTCCACAAGGACATCGGCTTCTACGTCTTCAAGTTGCCCTTCCTCACCTTCATCGTGGACTGGACGCTGGCCATCCTGATCGTGACGCTGGCCGTCTCGCTCGTGTTCCACTACTTCAACGGCGGGATCCAGCCCCAGCGAGGCCTGCCGAGGGTGCGGCCACCCGTCAAGGCGCACATCTCCGTGCTCCTGGCGCTCATCGCGCTGGACAAAGCGGCGGGCTACATCCTGCAGCGCTGGTCACTCGTCAACTCGCAGGACGGTTACGTGAACGGTGCCGGGTACACCGACGTGCATGCCCGTCTACCCGCCGAGACGCTGCTCGTCTACGTGTCGATCTTCGCGGCCGGGATCCTGCTGTTCAACATTCGCCGCCAGGGCTGGACGCTGCCGGTGCTGGCCATCGGGATCTGGGCCTTCGTGGCTCTGGTCGTCGGCATCATCTACCCCGCGCTGCTGCAGGCGCTGAAGGTCACGCCGGCGCAGAGCTCGCTGGAGGCGCCGTACATCCAGCGCAACATCATGGCCACGAGGGACGCGTACGGGTTGACCAACGTGAAGGTGCACGGGTTCCCTGCCGCGACGACCATCACGGCCAGCCAGACGGTGCTGGCGTCCCCCACCATCGCCAACATCCGTCAGTGGGATCCGGACCCCGAGCATCTCGCTGCAGGCGTTCCAGCGCATTCAGGGGATCCGCTCGTACTACACGTTCCCCGCCCTCGGGGTGGACCGCTATACCGCGAGCGGCCAGCTGACGCCCGTGCTCATCGGCGCGCGCGACATCTCGTCCGGGAACGTGCCGTCCCCGTCCTGGGTGAACGTGCACCTGCAGTACACGCACGGCAACGGCGCCGCGGTGGCCCTGGCCAACCAGACCAACTCCAAGAACCCGGTGTTCGCCGTGCAGGACGTCCCGCCCACCTCCTCGAACGGGCTGCCAGCGATCCGCCAGCCCTCGGTCTACTTCGGGCTGGGACTCACGGGCTACGTCGTCGCGAACTCCAAGCAGGAGGAGGTGGACTACGAGCGGAACGGCACCAACGTCGAGAGCCACTACAGCGGCCCCGGTGGAGTGCAGATGTCATCGATCCTGACCCGGGCCGCCTTCGCGTTGAGGCTGGGCGACTTCAACCTTCTCATCTCCAGCCAGATCACCGACAAGTCGCGCATCATGTTCGTGCGTGACCCGGTCTCCATGGCCCAGAAGGCGGCGCCGTTCCTGAGCTTCGACCACGACCCGTATGCGGTCATCAACGATTCCACTGGCGAGAATCGCGGGCATATCGACTGGGTCGTCGACGGGTACACCACGACGGCCAGTTACGCCTACTCGCAGAACGTCAACACCCAGCAGGTGGCCGTCGGCAGCTCGCTTCCCTCGAGTTACAACTACGTGCGCAACTCGGTCAAGGTCGTCATAGACGCCTACTCGGGGACGATGACGTTCTACGACGCCGACCCGAGCGACCCGATCCTGCAGGCCTATTCGGCGGCGTTCCCGCACATGTTCCTCCCGTTACGGGACATGAGCCCCCAGCTGCAGGCCCACCTGCGCTACCCCGAGGACATCTTCTCGGCGCAGTCCGCCATCTACGGCCGCTACCACCTGGTCAACCCGCAGAACTTCTACGCCGCCAGCAACGCCTGGCAGCTCTCGCCCACCGCCGGCGCCGGCCCGCAGTCCCAGGCGCTCCTGGCCCAGAACACCTACAACAACCAGGGTCAGCTGGTCTCCACGACACCGGCCCGCATGGCGCCGCAGTACCAGGTGTACGCGCTGCCGTCCACGAGCCAGTCGACCGCCAGCCAGCAGGTCTTCACGATCTCGGACGGGTTCGTCCCGGCGTCGCAGTCGACGGTGTCGGGATCCAACCAGAACTTCAACCTCACGGCCTGGATGGTGGGCCTGTCCGACCCGGCTCACTACGGCCAGCTGAACCTGTACGCGACACCGCAGGGGACGACGGGCCCCGCCAACGCGGACGCCGAGATCTCGGGCGACCCCGCCGTGTCGTCGCAGATTTCGCTGCTCGACCAGCACGGGTCCGAGGTCCTTCTCGGGGAGACGCTCATGGTGCCGATCGCCGACTCCATGGTGTACCTGCGCCCGATGTACGTCTCGCCCACGACGAACCCGCAGCCCCAGCTCGTCGACGTCATCGCGGTGCTCGGGAAGAAGGTGAAGATCGACACGTCGCTGTCGGCCGTGCTGAGCGACCTGCTCCAGACGACGGTGTCGCTGCCGTCGGGCAACGGCGTGCCCTCGACCGGGACCGTTCCGGCCGCGGTCACGGGGTACCTCGCGCAGGCCCAGGTGGACTACACCAACGCGATCACGGCGCTCCATGCGGGCAACCTGGCGACGTTCCAGTCCGACATCCAGGCCATGGCCCAGCAGATCACGCAGGCCCAGCAGGTGCTCGGCACGACGACCGGCGGCTCGACGACGACGACGACGACCACCACGACCCAGCCGGCCAAGAAGAAGTCGTCCTCGAAGACCACCGGCTCGAGCACGACGACCTCCTCGACCGCCACCACGGTGCCCACGAGCACCGAGCCCAAGGGGACCACGACTTCGTCGACGCTGGCCTCGGCGGCAGCCCGGCGCTGAGCGGGACTCAGCCTCGGGTCGGCCGGCGGTTGCAACCGGAGGCGGCTCGTCCCATGATGTCGTGAACGAGGAGAACTGAGGAAAGGAAGTCACCCATGGGACTGCTCGACAAGGTGAAGGCGCAGGCGACGGCGGCCACGGAGATGGCCAAGGATGCGGCAGCCAAGGGGCAGGCGAAGCTCGACGAGTCGCAGGCCAAGAAGGCGGCGGACGGGATGCTGCGGGACCTCGGTGCCGCCTTCTACGCCACCAAGACGGGCAGGGCGACCCCGACCACCGACGCCGATATCGAGCGGTTGGTCGCGGCCCTCCAGAAGCACGAGTCCGATCACGGGCAGATCACCCTGGCGCCAGAGTCGGCCGCGGCCGCTCCGACGGCGACCCCGGCCGGCGACGGGGCCGCGGCCCCCGCGCCGCCCCCTCCGCCCAAGGCGGCCGACCCTGCGTCACCACCGCCTCCGCCCCCGGCGGCGCAGACGCTCTAGGGGCGGCCGGGAGGCTGGCCTGGCTTCGGCCCCTGGTGCCGTGGTCTTGGTCGCGTGGCGCGGTGTAGGATGTTCTCTTCGCCGCGGGGTGGAGCAGTCTGGTAGCTCGTCGGGCTCATAACCCGAAGGTCGGAGGTTCAAATCCTCCCCCCGCCACTCAGAAGCTGTAGTGGAGAGCCGGTCCGATGGGCCGGCTCTTCTGCTGCCCCGTGATTCGAGAGTCCGCTCCCTCCCATCAGGAAGCCGTAGAGCGTCGCCTGAACGAGCTCGTCGACGATCGCCTCGCGTGAGGGCGGGTTTGGTCCGAAGAACGTCGAACGCATCGCCACCATGCCGACGATCATCGCGACCGTCGAGTGCGCCGGCAGGTCAGGTTGGTTCGACCGCATCCCGCGGATCTGCATGCCCTCCGCGCTGATCTGGCTGAGCACCGTGAGCGCTCGTCGGATGTCGGCGATGCCGGCGCCCTCGATTTCCTCCTCGCTGAGCCCATCTGATGCGACAAGTGTCAACAAGAGCCCCCGATGCTCAACGAGTACGTCGTAGAGCTGCCCTACGAACTGCCGAGACAGCTCCTCTTCGTCGGTTTCCTCGGGCACGACGGCCTGCCACGTCCTGCCGAAGTCGTCGACGAAGTTCGTGAAGGGCAGTACGAGGGCTTCCCGGAACAGGCCGGCCTTGGAGCCGAAGTGGCGGAACAGCAGATATTCGCTCACCCCTGCGGCCTCGGCGATCTCGCGCGTCGTGGTGCTGCGGTAGTCCCGCCGGGCGAACAGCTCGCGGGCGGCGTCGAGCAGTAGTCGTCGCGGCTCCCCTCGGGCTCGACGGGTCGTCGGCGCCGATGCGCCTTGCCTGTTGGGTGATCGTCGCTGGGGCACGGCTTTTCACTCCTCGAACCGCGCTGAGCGGTTGACGGCATTCACGATAGCCCGGCCTTGACCGAACTCTTAGAATAGTGTGCACTGATTAGTCGTGGGCCAACTCATCATGCTCGGCACCCTGTTCGGGCTGATCGTCCTGATCTTCGGTCTGGTCATCTACTTCGACCCCGAGGCCCGGGGACCCTCAAGTGACGAGCGCGACCGATGAACACCGAGTTGACGCCGTTGCTGACCGCCGCCGTTGCCTTCGGCTGGATCAGCGGCATCGTGTTCACCGTCGCCGGCATCTACCTGAGCGTTCGGCATCGCCGCATGCATCCACTGCTTGCTTCTGTGCATCTCGGCGATCTCGTTCTCCTGGATCGAGGCGCCTTACGACTGGGCGATGTACGCGCAGTTTCCGCCCGCACTTCCACGCATGCCCTCATGGTGGCCGCTGAACATGACCTGGGGCGGGCTGCCGTCGTCGGTGCCCGTCGGCTACATCGGCTACTTCTGCCTGCCTGCTGTGATCGGCGCCGCGCTCGGGCGGCGGTTGAGCGCACGGTTCGGATGGCGAAGGCCGATCACGCTCCTGACTGTCGGCCTGATCGTCGGCTTCTGCTGGGCCTTGGTGTTCAACGCCGGTCCTCGGCGCCCGGCTCGGAGTCTTCTACTACGGCCTACGTCATTCCCGGACTGGGACTGTTCGAGGGGACTTTGCACCAGTACCCGATCTACGACGCCATCGCGATGGGCATACAGATGATGGTCTTCACCTACCTGCTGGGCCGGACGGATTCGCAAGGCCGGAATGTCATCGAGATGTGGGCGGACAAGATGTCGACGACCCGCGTCCAGTCGGCGGTGCTTTCCGTCGTCGCCGTCATCGTCATCGGAAACGTGCTCTACGGCGCCGTTTTCGCGCCCCATCTTGTGACGAAGCTTGGTGGGTTATGTGATCTCAGGTCCGACGGCGCAGCTGTTTCCCGGCGTACCGAACCAACCGATTCAGGGCGCCGCTCACTTGGGTCCCTGACCGATATTTTTTTTTAAAAAAAAAAAAAAAAAAAAAAAAAAAAAAAAAAAAAAAAAAAAAAAAAAAAAAAACGCAACACCGTTGACGTTCTGAGCGGGACATCGCGCAAGCCATGAGACGCCGAGCCGTGATCCACAGGGGCTCGATCAGGTTCGGCCGGATCGACTTAAAAAAAAAAAACACGGCCACGTGGTGGCGTAAGTCTCCGTTCCCCTCGCCAATCGATTGGAGCGCAGGTTGTTACGGTTAATCAAGAACTCAATCCCTGGCCGCGGCAGTTACCACCACGGCCGCGACCATGCTGGGCGCAGTCGCAACGCCCGCATCGTCTTCGGGCAGCCCCCTGAACGTCACCTACATCTCCTCCCTCACAGGTCCGGCGGCAACCGAGTACGGCAACTCCCAGCAAGGGTGTGTGGCGCGCATGAAGTTGCAGAACTCCGAGGGCGGGATCAACGGGAGGAAGATCAACCTCTCTGTTGTTGACGATGAGACGAACCCGAGCCTGACATCCACGGCTGTGCAGGGTGCCATTTCTGACGGCGCGATCGGAATAGTGGCCAACTCGCCACTCTTCTTCACGGCGGCGAAGTACGCCCAGCAGGCCGGGGTTCCGGTCACTGGCAATTCCTCCGATGGTCCGGAGTGGGGTGAGCAGCCGTACACCAACATGTTCGACGCTTTCCGGGGGAGCGAGAACCCAGCGACACCCGTGAACAGCATCTACGGAAACTTCTTGAAGGCGCACGGAGGAACGACCATCGGAACTTTCGGTTACGGAGTGTCCCCGCTCTCGGCCGCGAGGCGATCGGCGCTGCCGAATCTTTCCAACGGGCCGGGGGCAAGGTCGGTGTATTGGACACCACCGTGCCCTTTGGAGGAGTCGACTTCACCTCCGAGGCGTTGATCGCCAAGGAAAAGCAGGTGAACGCGATCCTTCCGACGATGGACGACGCCTCGAACTTCGCCCTCGTAACGGCGCTCGAGCAGGCGGGCGTGAAGCTCAAGGCAGTTCTGTTGTCGGCGGGCTACGAGCCGGCGGTCGTCCATTCACCCGCATGGTCGAGCCTCCAGGGTGTGTACTTCCTGTCCTTGTCCCGCCCCTTCTCCTTGCCCAACGCGGGCACCGAGGAGATGGCAGCCGCCCTCACGAAGTATGCACACTTCACCAAGAGCGAGTTCCCCAGCTTCGGTCAGGACTTGTCGTGGCTGGGCTGTGATCTCATGATCGAGGGGTTGCAACGTGCAGGACGGAATCCGACCCGCGCCTGCGTCGTCAAGGCACTACGCAGTATCAAGTCCTACAACGGCAACGGATTGCTGCCGATCGACATCAACTACTCGACAGTCTTCGGTCACGACCTCCCCCAGTGTGCCTGGGTCCTGCAGGCCCAGAAATCCGGCTTCGTGCCGATCTCATCAAGACCCGTCTGTGGGACGGACTACCCAGGCACAAGCACCCTGACGAGCTCGTAGGCACACCGAACCTTGGCCGTCCGTGGTGAACGCTCGAATGGACCGAATCAGGACGACCACGGCAAACGTTCCTCAACGACGAAGACCAACTGGGTAGGTCTTATAACCCGAAGGTCGGAGGTTCAAATCCTCCCCTGCCCACTAGTACGTCGTTCGAGTAGTGCCTCTTGCACGGGATCTCAGGGGTCTTCATGTTGTCTCGACGCTTCTTTGTGGCTGGACCAACTTAGGACGTCACCGCGTTTGGCATCACCAGGTATTTCTCTCCAGTCGCCTGTTTGGCCGTTTGGCTCAAAACGTGCGGACTTAGAAGCCCCGCCAAAGAGACCTCACCGGTGTAGGAGCTCGCGAACGTCGTATTCAGTCCCGCCGCACGTGTGCGCGAAGTCGGCCGAAAGTTTCCAAGTCGATGCTGCCCAAGAATGGTGTGAGCAACCAGCCGCCGATGCCCCACGCGAAGCCGAAGTTCCGCGACAACATGGTGGGGCTGGGATCCAGGCCGCCGTAGATGTACACCTGCTTGTGCACGGTGGATCCGTACCGGGAATACTCGCCGGCCGATGCATTGGCGGCAGCTTCCATAGCAGTCAGAATCTGGCTGACCAGCTTCCCGCCCCCGGTCGCGTCAAAGGCCAACGTGGCCGACGTCAGCGTGAGGGCGTCGATGAGGTCAGTCATGAACGTTGGCGTGCTCGAGTCGCAGACGTGGACAGCCCCGATCGATCTCAGCATTTCGGCCTGTTCGGGCTTACGAACAATGGCCACCAGTGGCACGTTCTCCTCAAGGCAGAGCTTCACCAACATCTGCCCCAGGTTGGATGCGGCCGCCGTATGGACGAGTCCGCGGTGACCCTCGCTGTCGCATGGTTTCGACCATGCCGAGTGCGGTCAAGGGGTTGACGAACGACGACGCCCCGTCGACAGCCGATGCATCGGATGGCAGGGGAAGGCACAGAGATGAATGCACCGCACGGTATTGCGAATACATCGAGCCACCGGCAACCGCGACAGTTCGTCCAAGAAGCGACTGGGCCTCGGGGTGAGACCCAGTAGCCACTACGGTGCCGGCTCCTTCATTACCGACAGAAAGGCGATTTGCCCACGCGCCCGGCCAGGGCCCGAAGCGCTCCGTCGGCGAATGACGCCGTCGACGACTTGTCGTTCGCTCGCACCGCTGACCACTGCCGATGCCACATCAGCACCGGCCAGCAGGAGGCCTAGGTCCGAGGGATTGATCGGTGCAGCCTCAACCCGCACCAATACCTCGTCTGCGCCGAGCGAAGGAATCGGGACATCAACCAGCGAGAGCTCGAGTGTGCCCGCTCCGGTCACCAGTGAGCGAAGCTGCAGCGAGCTTGTGGGAAATTGAGTCAGTCATATTTCACGCCTCGTCTCTGGTGATTACTCATGATTCGATGTGTGTCCGTGGCTGTCGTGCAGTCGAGACTCACTGGACGGAGGCGCTCTCGACTAGGGACATCAGGACGTTGTGAACGTCCTCGAAGGGTTCCATGCTTCGCTCCGCTCGACAGAGAGCCACTGCTCCCTCTGTGGCGGCAATTACGGTCACGGCGAGCGATCGGGCTGACGTGGTGTCCACGCCGCCGGCCTGACAAAGGCCAGTGAGCAGTTCCGTCCAGGTTCGAAAGATCGTGCCGGCATGATCGAGGAGATCGTCGTCGTTGGCTGCGACGGTCACCGCGACAACGGCGCATCCGGCGGTGAGCCGGGAATAGTCCAGGAGGCCTCGCCACAGCGCGAGGAAGCGCTCGATGACCACCGCGGCTGGTTGTCCCCGGGTGGCCTCCATTGCCGCGGCCTCGTTCGCTGGCCAGGTCGAGTGCCGCATGGAGGAGTTCGGGCTTCCCGCCGGGGAAGTGGTGGTACACGGATCCACGCGGCGAGTCGGTCGCCTCGAGCACCTCGGCAAAGGATGTCCCTTCGACGCCCTTGGTGGCGAGGAGGCGCACGGCGCCCTCGACCATCCGGCTTCGGACAACGCCCCGCGGCGCTCTGCTCACGGGTGATCTCTCTTCAGGCTCAGCCATGAGAACTGCCTCGATCTCGAATTATGCAAGGCATCATAGTCATGGTAGGTTCCATGTATGGAGGCATACATACTTAGGAGCCACTCATGCCGATGATCGACGTCTACGCCGCCACGGGCACATTCCACGATCCGCACCAGCTCGCCGCGGACCTGGCCCGGACGCTGATGACCATTGAGGGTGTCCCCGACATTCCGATGTTCCGCCAGAACACGGCGGGCTTCGTGCACGAGATGGACGGTCCGGCTCTTTCCAATGTGGACGGGGACAGTTCGTATGTGCGGGTACAGGTCCTGACCAACGCCGGGGCTCTCGACCGCGAACAAGCAGCTCGCCGTGGTCAGCCAGTTCACCGAGCTCGTGGCGGCAGCGGCTCATGACCCCGCCTTGTCCCATCGCACGTGGGTGCTTCTCACCGAGGCCGTTGAGGGAGGTTGGGGCCTCGATGGTCACGCCAACACCAACGCAGAACTGGTGGCAGCGGCCAGAGCACAAATTGCCGATCTTTCGGGCCGGAAGCCAGAGGCCGATGACTGATCAGACGACTTCTGAAATCGCTACCTACTTCCGGGTCTGCGATCAATCACGCGTCCGGTACGCGGACACCAAGGCGGACACCGACACGGTCATCCTCATGCTGGCACCGTGGCCAGAGACGGTGTGGGCGTTCCGGCGCGTGTGGGATCAGATCAGTGCGGTTGGCCGAGTCGTGGCGCTCGACATGCCCGGATTCGGTCACTCCGACCAGCCCGAACGACTGATCGCTCCCGACGCCATGGGCGATTTCTTGGCGCTTCTGATCGACGAGTGGGATCTAGGCGCGCCGCACATCGTGGGGCCTGACGTTGGCACGGCGGCCGCACTCTTCTTGGCCAACAAGGCGCCGGACAAGGTCACCAGCCTGTCCATTGGCGGAGGAGCTGTTACCTATCCGATCGCGGCGGGAGGCGCCTTAGAAGCGGTGATTGGGGCTCCGAGTCTCGATGACGTGCGTCAACTCGATGCTCGAGTCAACATCAGCGCGGCCGACGAAAGCGTGGCACCACAAGCCACCGAGCCTCAGGTTCACGAGGACTACGTGAGCGCCTACGACCTGGGTCGGTTCGCAGAATCGGCTCGTTTTGTTCGGCACTACCCCGAGCAGAACAAGCTGGTGCAGGAGTTTCTGTCGTCGATTCGGGTCCCCACGCTGATCCTCGCCGGAGACCACGACGATCTCGTACCGTGGTCGAACAACCAGTACTTGGCGGACACCATGCCGAACAGCGTCGCCCACCGCCTCGACGCCGGACACTTTGCGTGGGAGGAGGCGGCCGGCGAATACGGGCGCCTCGTTTCGGAGTGGATCGCCGACGGGTACAAGAGGTACGTAGGCAACTAAGCCCCACCAGGCTGGTGACGTCGAGCCCCGACACGAGGGTCGTCCCAGGTGCAAGGCAGTCGATCTGGCGCGATAATCCGGGCCAGAGCCGACCAGAGGAGACCGGGATGAGCACCGTCGATGGACAAAGCGGCGAAACCGGCGGCACAGCACGAGCGCGAACCGTCGATCTGAAGCTCGAAGTGGTCGTGATCCCCGTGGCTGACGCCGATCGCTCCAAGGCGTTCTACGCCGGCCTCGGATGGCGGCTCGACGCCGACTTCTCGTACGACAACGGCTTCCGGGTCGTGCAGTTCACGCCGCCCGGGGCGCTGTGCTCCGTGCAGTTCGGCACGAAGATCACAAGTGCGCCACCCGGTTCTGCCCATGGGCTCTACCTGATCGTGTCTGACGTTGACGCCGGGCGTGAGGAGCTCATGAGCCGGGGCGCAAAGGTCAGTGAGGTGTTCCATGCCGGAGCGCCGGGGGCGCAACTCGATCCTGAGTCGACGACTGGTCGGGTCAACGGCGCGGACCCGGATCACAAGAGCTACAGCTCCTTTGCCACGTTCGAAGACCCGGACGGCAACGGCTGGCTGCTCCAAGAGGTGACCGAGCGCCTCCCGGGCAGGCTCGATCCCGCCCTCACCTCGTTCAACTCCGCCGGTGACCTGGCTGGGGCATTGCGCCGCGCCGCGACCGCCCACGGCGAGCACGAGAAGCGGATCGGCAAGGCCGACTCGGATTGGCCCGACTGGTACGCCGAGTACATGGTGCGCGAACAGAGCGGCCAGGAGCTTCCTGTATGAGCGATTTCGACGTGATCGTGCTGGGCGGCGGTGCGCCCGGCGAGCATTGCGCCGCCGCCATCGCGGCGCGTGGGCTTCGGGTCGCCGTCGTCGAGCGGGAGCTGGTCGGCGGCGAGTGCTCCTACTGGGCGTGCATCCCGTCCAAGTCCCTCTTGCGTCCGGGGGAGGCGGTCCAGGGCGCCCGCGACGTCGGCGCCAGTGCCGAGGTGAACGTGCAGGCGGCGCTGGACTGGCGGGACTACATGGTGTCCGGCTATTCGGATGCGGGGCAGGAGAAATGGCTGGCGGATCGGGGCATCGCGCTGGTCCGGGGCGTGGGCCGCCTCGCCGGGCCCGGCGTGGTCGACGTGGATGGCACTCGCCACACGGCGGAGCATGTCGTCGTAGCGACGGGCGCGGATCCTTTCGTGCCACCCATTCCGGGGCTCGACGGCCTGGACGGCGTGTGGGGCACGCGCGAAGCGACGGCCATGAAGACGGTTCCCAGCCGCCTCATCGTGCTCGGCGGTGGCTCGGCCGGTGTCGAGATCGCACAGGTGGTACAGCGGCTCGGTGGTCAGGCCGTGCTCGTCGAGGGCGCCGATCGGCTGATCCCACGAGAGCCGGCCCCCCTCGGCGTGGCCCTGACCGAGGCACTGCGGCGGGACGGGATCGAGCTCCACCTCGGAGTCCAGGCCGCGGAGGCTTCGCGCGACGGCGGCGACTACGTCGTGAGGCTCTCGGATGGGACCTCGGTACAAGGAGAGCGACTGCTCGTGGCGACCGGCCGCCGTCCCCGTGTCGAAGGGATCGGGCTCGAGACGGTCGGTATCGAGGCAAACCCACACGGCATCGTGGTGGACGAGTATCTGCGCGCCGGCGACAACATTTGGGCCATTGGGGATGTCAACGGGATCTGGCCCCTGACCCACGTCGGCGAGTACGAGGGAGACGTTGTGGCGGCGAACATCGCCGGAGAGAGCCACCCGACGAACTACGAAGCCGTGCCGCGCGTCACGTACACGGATCCGCAGGCGGCCGCCGTCGGCGCTGCGGAGGCTCCTTACAGCAGCACAACGCTCCTGACCGACGTGTCCAAGACTGCGACGTACAGCCACCAGTACGCCCAGTCGAACGGATTCTTGACCCTGCTCAGCGACGGCGCCCGGTTGACCGGCGCCTACGCCCTTGGCGCCGAGGCCGGCGAGTGGCTCCAGCAGGCGACGCTCGCCATACGCGCTCGCGTTCCGTTGGAGGTGTTGAGCGACGTCATCCAGCCGTTCCCGAGTTTCTCGACCATCTTCGATTCGGCTTTCAAAACCCTTCGAATGGAGATCGCCAAAATGCCGCCGCCTTTGCAGCCCATGCAGGCGCAGATGGCACGGCTATGACCGTCGAAGATCATCGGAGGTAGCAGATGGCCGAGGTCCCACCTCCCCAAGAGGAAATCCTGCTCACACACTTCATCGTGTCGGACGACGTCGAGCGCTCTCGGCGCTTCTACACCGAAGTCCTTGGAGGCCGGGTCGCCTTCTCCAGCCCCGGAGGGCCGACCAACGTCGCACTGTCCAATAGTTGGATCGTCATCAATGCCGGCGGAGGCCCGACCGACGACAAGCCGGAGGTCACCCTGGAGACGCCCGGCGACCCAAATCGGGTGAGCAGCTTCGTCAACATCCGGGTCAAGGACATGGAGACGGTGTACTCCGAATGGAGCGCGCGGGGTGCTCAGTTCCTGACGCCCCCGAAGCAGCACCAGTACGAGATCCGTTGCTACATCCGTGATCCCGATGGTCATCTGATCGAAGTGGGGCAGACCACCGACCCGCAGGGGGACTGGGTGCCCGATCACTGGCCATCGAGTACGCCCGCCGACGAGCTCCCAACGCCCCCAGAGGGAATCGTGCTGGCCCACTTCATCGTGTCGGACGATGTCGAGCGCTCTCGCCGCTTCTACACCGATGTGCTCGGGGGCAGGGATGCGTTCTCCGGACCCGGAGGGCTCACGTATGTCCAACTGTCGAACAGTTGGATCATCATCAACGTCGGCGGAGGGCCGACCGACGACAAGCCGGAGGTCACCCTTGAGACGCCTGCCGATCCCAACCGGGTCAGCAGTTTCCTCAATATACGAGTGACGGACATGCACGCTGTGTACACCGAATGGAGCGCGCGCGGTGCGGAATTCCTGACGCCACCGAAGCAGCACCAGTACGAGATCCGTTGCTATATCCGCGATCCCGATGGTCATCTGATCGAAGTGGGACAAACGACGGATCCGGAGGGAGATTGGTTCCCCGATCAATGGCCATCGAGCAAGTCGGAGTGAGCTTCCTGACGGGCCGGAGGTCTCCATCATGACCACGGCGATCATCGGCACCGGCGTCGGCAACGTGACGCTCGGCGTTTGATCGCCAGGGCGATCGCTTAGGCCCCTCCATTGGGCGTTCCGGCTATCCGACCGTGGCCTTCGGTTCGAGTTTCTTCGCGGCGGCGTTCCATTCGAAGATCGTGACTGGTCCGTCGCCGTCGCGGTGGCCGGGTCCGAAATTACTAGATTCCGCCTCCGCCGGGAATTGTGAGGTGCGTCAGAGATTGCCCACCTCGGTTGAAGGTGGCGTTGTTCAGAGTCTTGCCGGCGGCCTTGACGATGTCCTCGAAGAGCGCCATCTGCTGGCACGCGCTCTCGGGCGCGTTCCACGTCACCGGAGTCGACGCACTCGCCGTCACCGGGTTGTTGATCACCGCCTTCGGCTCG
Source organism: uncultured Acidimicrobiaceae bacterium (assembly GCA_963740535.1). Taxonomy (GTDB): domain Bacteria; phylum Actinomycetota; class Acidimicrobiia; order Acidimicrobiales; family RAAP-2; genus Bog-473. The sequence goes on along the minus strand of CAVUEI010000001.1, from coordinate 704,160 downwards.
GCAGCGTGGACGGTAGCAATGCAGCGCCTCATCTGCGGGTCGTTCCATTCCACCGCGGGCGGCGGGGTGCCCCTGCGGTCAACGCCCCGGTGAGCTCGGCGGCGCTGTAATTGCCTTTGTTCGACAGGACGGTCGCCAGGTCGGCGGCATCCGGGACGATCAACCTTGGTAGATAGGTGCTTTGGTTGTTGTGGAGCGCCTTGGGCCAACTGACTCCGGCGTCTCCGACGGCAATGACCACGTTGGCGCCGGCATCTTTGAACTTCAGCGCGATGGTGGAGTACTCCGAATTCGTCGCTGCCTGATCGTTATCCGGGACGCTGTTGAAGGCGGTCTGTACCACATTCACCTTGAGCCGCTTGAGCTCCGGAAGCACGAGGTTCACCTCGGCTCGATCGGACAAGTCTCCCACCACCGCGACCTTCTTCTTGGCGAAGACGCCCTCCTTCTTGAAGGCCGCCAATTCCTTGGGGATGAGGTCGTTGTCAGAGATGACGTTGTTGAACCATGGAGCCTTGGCCTGCGCCGACTCCGCATTGGTGAGCGTTGCACCGATCATCGGCGTATTGTGCGTAGCCACGTAACAGGCCGTATCGGCGGGTTGGAAGAACCCGATAACGGCGAACACCTTGTCGTCCTCGGTGAGCGCGGTACACGCGTGGGCGGCCGGCGCCGTCCCGATCGGGTTGATCGGCTCGAACACAGGCACGATCTTGCGGCCCCTGATTCCTCCCTTGGCGTTGATCTGTTTGATCAGAGCCGAGTATGCGACCTCGTAGTTGCCGGGATCGATGTTGACGATGCTCCGGACAGCCGCTGCATCGAGATAGGTGATCCCGAGCTTGATGCTCGTTGGAGTGACCCCTTGGCCAGATTGGTCGGCGCCGGCACCGTCTGAGGTCCCAGGCGCCACGAGGATGACGCCAGTGATCGCCATTAGAACAGCAACGACCAGCGTGAGCGCTCTGCGCATGTCGTGCGTCCTGGCCCTGAACGCAGGTGAAGGGCACTTCCATGGCACAGCGGCAGCCACTCGCAGATCCACATGCCCTCCCTTGTGCTTTTGCTGCACGCTCGCCTCGTCCCCTCGACATGCGACCGAGCCGGCGATCGCCGGCAAGCGGCTGTTAACGTAACCGTGGCACTTACTCGTGTCAACAGCGCCCCGGCGTGAGCTGACCGTATCGGTTTGGAGAGGAATGAGGATGGCACCCCAGCGTCGCCCGACCAGTCACGACGTCGCCCGTGCCGCGGGGTATCGCGGGCGACGGTGAGCTACGTCCTCAACGGCGTCACCCGTCAGCGGATCTCGCCAGAGGTGCAACAACGCGTCTTGAAGGCCGTCGAAGACCTGCATTACACCCCCCACCAGCACGCCCGAATGCTGAAGACAAAGGAGAGCGACATCGTCCTCATGGTCATGGTCGGCGCCACGCCGGGTCCCCTTCTCGTGCAGGCGATTGACAACCTCACCCGCAAAGTGGCCGCGGCGGGATACACGCCGCTCATCGATTTCACAGGCACGCCGTCCCCGATGGCCTTTACTCGCGCCTGCGAGCGGATCCAACCGATCGCCGTCGTCGCGCCCGGTGCGTTGCTCTCGCCCCGGATTGCCAAGGTACTCAAGCTGAATGGGACCCGCTGCGTGCTCGCCATTGGGGACGGTCCCGGCAAGTCCATCGCCCGCCTGCGGTTCTCGGCGGAGCCGGTCGGGGAGTCCGCAGCCAAGTTTTTGACGGAGCGGGGACGGAAGCACCTGTTGGCAGTCATGCCCGACGACCCACGACTGGCCGAGATGAGCGCCGAGCGTGTGAGCGGGATGCGATGTGTGCTTGGCGGACCGAGCCTACGCACGGTCAAGGTGCCGATGGACCTCGACGCGGCCCGAGACATCGGATCCTCGTTGCGGTGCGCAAGAAGCCCGCCGCTGACGCCGTGTTCGCCTACAACGACGAGTACGCGTTGATTGTGCTGCAGGTGTTACGAGATGCAGGCATTGCAGTACCAGAAGACGTCGCCGTGATGGGATGTGACAACCTCCTGTTCGCCGGGCTGACCCGGCCCTCTCTGACCACGATGGACATGGGTGACATCGGAAGTCAGATCGGCGACTATCTCTTGGCCATGCTGGACGGGGGCCGGCGAGCGCCGACGACGATGGTCAAGCCGACCATCGTCCCTCGGGAGTCCGCGTAGCAGTGCGAAGATGTCTGCGCACAGGAGGTCGGTACCACCGCGTCGCGCCCGCGGGGTCCGTGCCGTTGACACGTGTAAGTAACGGACCTAACATCACCCGCTCATCGGCAGCGGACGAGCCGAGCCGACCAACGCGATTGGGAGGGGAAGCCGTGTCCGAGGTGACCGTGGATGACGATGCCGCAACTGGCCCTCAGCGGCGGGGAGCCGCAGAGCTCAGCCTGGTGGATCAAGCGGAGCTGACGGTCGGGGCCGGCTGGTGGCACACGGCAGGTGCCCCGGGCTTGGGCTTGGAAGGTGTCCACGTGACCGACGGACCCAACGGTGCTCGAGGCGAGCGTTGGGGCGAAATTTCGGCCTGTATGCCCTCGGCGACGGCGCTCGCGTCGACGTGGGATCGCGACCTCGTGCAGCTGATCGGCGAAGTGCTCGGCGACGAGGCACTCGACAAGGTGCTCGCGTGCTGCTGGCCCCGACGGTCAACATTCAGCGTCACCCGGTTGGTGGCCGCAGCTTCGAATGTTTCTCTGAGGACCTTCCTGAGCGCCGTCATGGCAGTGGCCTATGTACAAGGCGTGCAGAGCCGCGGAGTCGGCTGGCCATCAAGCACTTTGTCTGCAACGATCTGGAGATCGAACGGATGTCGATCGATGTCGAGGTCGACGAGCGCCCGCTACGCGAGATCTACCTGGCTCCCTTCGAAGCGGCCGTCCGGGAAGCTGGTGTCTGCATGGTGATGTCCGCCTACAACAAACTCCGCGGGCAGTACTGCAGTGAGAATCGAGGGCTCCTGGTCGGGTGCTCAAGGAAGAATGGGGCTTCGAGGGCGCCGTGGTGTCCGACTGGTTCGGAACAACAGTACCGCGCCGTCGGCGCCGGGTTGGACCTCGAGATGCCGGGACCGGCCTCATTCCTGGGCCACCACTTGGTCGACGCGGTAGCCCAGGGGAAGGTAGGCGCTGATGCCGTGCACGATGCCGCCGATCGCATGTTGCGGCTCTTGCAGCGGCTCGACTCCGCCCCCGGTGGCGCGCCGCTCCAGCGAGGAACGATCCGTACTGGCGCGGCAGGCTGCTGCAGCGGGCATCGTGTTGTTGAAGAATGAGTCTTCCCTGCTCCCCTGGACCCGGATACGACGCGGCGTCTCGCTGTCGCCGGACCGGCTGCAGCCCACCTGTGCCCTCAAGGAGGCGGCTCGGCTGAGGTCACCCTCCCCTACGAGCGCTCGCCACTGCATGCCGTCTCCGCCCGGGCCGCGAGCACGCACGTCAGCTACGAGCCCGGTTGCATCATTCCGGGCACCGTGCCTCCGCTCGGACCGTCGGGGTTGCACACAAAGGATGGAGGCGAGGGTATCGAGGTCGCGTACTTCGGGTCCGACGGACTCGACACAGAGGCGATCCACCGAGACGTGTTCACGACGTCACGGTTGGTGTGGCTCGGCTCACCCCACCCAAGCCTCACCCCAGGACGCTTCCGAGCTCAGGCCACCACGGTGTTCACCCCAGATCGGGCCGGCATCTGGGATTTCGGTCTGGTCGCGATCGGCACTGCCCGTCTATTCGTCGACGATGAACTGCTTCTGGACACTGTCGACGCCCCGGCGGGCGAGGGGTTCTTCGGCTTGGCCACCGACGAAGTCACCGCCGCGATGGAGTTGTCCGAGGGCGTCCCCTACACGTTGACCCTGGACTTTTCTGTCGAGAGAGACGACCTCCCCTTGGCGGCGGTCTCCTTCGGCGGATCGTTCCGGCCTTCCGAGGACGCACTGGCGGCCGCGGCTGACGCGGCCCTCGAAGCCGATGTGGCGCTGGTCGTCGTGGGCACCGATCAACGCTGGGAGAGCGAGGGTAACGATAGGACCACGCTGCGACTGCCGGGCGACCAGGATGCGCTGGTCACCGCGGTGGCCGCGGCCAATCGACGCACAATCGTGGTCGTGAACAGTGGCGCGCCCGTCGAGATGCCTTGGGCAGACGACGTGGACGGGATCGTGCAGGTCTGGTACGCCGGGCAGGAGGGTGGCGCTGCCCTCGCCGATGTGCTCTTTGGCGATGTGGACGCCTCGGGTCGACTGCCTACCTCGCTCCCGGTGCGCCTGGCGGACACGCCCGCGTACCCGTTTTATCCAGGGGACGGGCAAACCCTGCACTACGGCGAGGGAGTGTTGGTCGGCTACCGCCACTACGACACGAAGGATGTGGCCCCGCGGTTCTGTTTCGGGCACGGTCTTTCGTACACAACGTTCGCCTACGGGAACCTCGCCCTCACTCGCGACGCAGCGGATGTCGGGGTGGAGGTCGATGTGACGAACACCGGCCCGCGGCGGGGTGCGGAGGTGGTCCAGGTGTATGTGCGCCGGCCTCGATCCGGCGTGGAACGGCCCGACAAGGAGCTGAAGGCGTTCGAGAAGGTGTGGCTGGATCCGGAGAGACGACTCGCGTGCGCCTGCATCTTCCCGAGCAATCATTTCGTCACTGGGACGAGCCCGAGTGCCGGTGGGTTGTCGAGCGGGGAGACGCCGAGATCCTGGTCGGCGCCTCGTCGCGCGACATCCGTCTCTCGGCCATGACGAAGCTGTAGCTGCAGCGAATCGCGTGCTGGCCATTCGCTAAATCGGCCACATACGGCGGGATCGATACACGTCCAACCAACTGAGCAGTGTGGAGGGTGAGATGGAACCAATCGCGAACACAAAGCAGGGCAAGGTCCGAGGGCTCCACCGCGAACGGCGCCGTCGCCTTCTTGGGGATCCCCGACGCTGCCGCGCCAGTCGGCGAGGCCCGTTTCGCGCCACCGAGACCTCCTGAACGCTGGGAGGGGACCCGTGACAGCCTCGCCTAGGCGCCACGGCGCTCCAGCCGGACCAGGAGTTCACCCTGATCCCTGAACCCACCGTCGTGGGGGACAACTGCCTCAACCTCAACGTGTTCACCCCGACCCCGGCGCTGCGGGGCTGCCCGTGCTGGTATGGATCCACGGCGGGGGGTTCTTCGCCGGTTGAGCGCCAGTCCGTGGTACCGGGGGGAGCACTTCGCCCGCGACGGCGTGGTGCTGGTGAGCATCAACTACCGCCTTGGGATAGAGGGCTTCCTTTCGATCGAGGACGGCGGAGAATCGTGGCGCCTCGACTGGCTGGCCGCGCTGGAGTGGGTGCAGCACAACATCGAAGCGTTCGGCGGCGACCCGTCCATCTTGACGGTGGCCGGACAGTCCGCCGGAGGTATGGCCGCCGCTCTCCTTCTTTCGATACCGCGAGCAGAGGGGCTCCTGAGCGCGCCATCTGCATGAGCGGACCGGTGGCACTGACGGGCGCGGCCGAGCAGGCGGAAAAGACCGCCGCGTCGCGGCCGATGAGCTCGGAATGCGGCTCACCCGGCAGAATCTCAGCGACGTCCCGATCCAGCGGCTACTCGAAGCTCAGGCGCGCCTCATGCCGCTCGGACCCGGTGCCACGCCCGACCTCCAGGCGTTTGACGAAGCGTTCGGGGAATGCTGCCGCTGGCCCCCTGTGTCGATGGGGACCTCGTCCCCGCGATTCGCTCGCGGCGGTCCGCATGGGCGTGGGAGCCTCATGCGATCTCCTGGCCGGCACGACGACCGAAGAGTTCAACATGGTGTTCGCGCTGCTGGGCGGTGACATCGACGACGCTGCGGCCGACCGGGCGCTTACAGGCGACGGGGCTGTCTGCCGAGGGCGCGGTTCCTACCGGGAATCCCTGCCGGACAACACGGCGGGGACATCCTGGGCCAGGCGATGACCGACCGAATGTTCCGGGTGCCAACAGAAGCCTTATGTGAGGCGCGATCCGACGCAGACGGCGGCACCTATCTCTACCAGTCGGCCTGGCGCTCGCCGGCTATGGGCGGCGTGTCGGGCGCCGCCCATTGTGTCGACGTCCCCTTCGTCTTCGACAACCTGGACGCGCCGGGGGTAGACGTCGCCCTGGCGCCTGAGCCCCCCCAGGCACTGGCGGACCACATGCATCGGGCCTGGGTCGATTTCGTCACCGAGGGTGACCCAGGCTGGCCCGCTTTCCGGCTCGACACGCGGCCGGCGATGGTTTTCGACGGCGAGAGCGCGGTGGTCAATGACCCGTTGCGCCTTCCGCGCTCCCTGTGGGGAGCCCCGTAATCACGAGGAGTCGAATTTATCTGGGCCGGACGCTCAGTGCCCGCAGCCCGGAGGGACAAATCCTTCCGCCGCTGCCGGAATGCCGGTCAGCGGCTCCCTATACCCTCCATGTCGATGAGTGACGCGGACAGTTCAGACAGTTCAATCCCGACCCTCGATGCCGCGGAGATCGCCTTCCTCGAGCCGTTGGGTACACGCCAACAGGTCGACGCGGGCCACTACCTGTTCCGGGCAGGGGACGCGGGCTACGACTTCTACGTCGTCCTCTCTGGGCGGGTGGAGATCCTGCTCGATGCCGACGACGAAGAACGCGCCATCGCCACTCATGGCCCTGGGCGGTTTCTCGGTGAGCTGAACCTCCTCACCGGACTCAGGGTGTTCCTCAGTGCCCGCGTGGCCGAGTCGGGAGAGGTGCTGGCCGTGCCGGTTGAGACTCTCCGCAGGATCATTGCGACCCAGCCCCAGCTGAGCGACAAGATCCTGGCGACCTTCATGGCCCGCCGGGCCGACCTCATCACCGGCGCACCCGCGACGAAGCGGGTGATCGGTTCGCGGTATTCACCCGAGACCCTTCAGATCCGGGAGTTCCTGGCGAGAACGCGGCCGCCTTACCAGTGGCTCGACCCAGACACTGACCCGCAGGTGGAGTCACTGATTCAGCAATTCCAGATTGAGCCGACAGACATGCCGGTCGTGATCTCCTCCGGGGAAGTCCTGCGCCGCACCAGTCCGGGCGCACTCTCCGAGTACCTCGGACTGACTGTCGCCAAAGTGCCGGAGCGGTGCGTGGATCTCGTGATCGTGGGCGGGGGCCCGGCCGGGCTCGCCGCCGCGGTCTACGGGGCCTCGGAGGGATTGCGCACCATCGGAGTCGACATGATCGCTCCGGGTGGCCAGGCGGGGACGAGCTCACGTATCGAGAACTATTTCGGCTTCCCGACCGGTATCTCGGGTAGCGACCTCACCCAGCGCGGGCTGGTGCAGGCCGAGAAGTTCGGTGCCTTCCTCACTGCTCCCTGCGCAGTCGTGGCCCTACGGGAACAAGCAGGCCATCTCGTCGCCGAACTATCCGACGGCACGGAGCTTGCTGCCCGGCCGTTATCGCGGCCACCGGTGCGAGTTACCGGCGACTGAGGGTGGGCCGGTTGTCCGAGTTCGAGTCCAGTGGTGTGTACTACGCCGCGACGGGACTCCAGGCGCTGCCAGTGTTCAGGCGACCCAGTGATCGTCGTCGGAGGCGGAAACTCGGCCGGGCAGGCGGCGGTGTTCCTGGCAGAACAGGGGAGCCCGGTGACGGTCGTGATCCGCGGCCCGGACCTCAACGCGGGGATGTCTCGCTACCTCGTCGACCGGGTCGCGAGCCACCCGCGCATCGAGGTAGCGACACCGGACCGAGGTGGTCGGCTTGGAGGGGGAGGAGTCCCTCCGTGCCGTGCGCCTCGCCGGGCCAGGCCCGGAAGAACCGTGCGGGTCGCCGGACTGTTCTCCTTCATCGGTGCAGAGCCGGCCTCCGGCTGGCTCTCCGGTTGTGCCGCCCTCGACGACCGAGGGTTCGTCCTGACCGACCGATCGCTCCTTGAGAGCCAGCTCGGCGGCCGGTGGAACGACCTTGGACGACGTCCGCTCGCCTTCGAGACCAGCCATCCCGGCCTGTTCGGGTGGGTGATCTTCGCTCCGGCTCCACAAAGCGGGTGGCCGCCTCAGTTGGTGAAGGATCGGCAGCCGTACGGTCCGTCCACGACTATCTGAGGTTCGTCGGCCGCTGATCTCCAATTCCACGTGCAAGAAGGATGTCAACGACCGTAAGGCCTGGCCTAGTGTTTGCGACATGCCTGGGTTCGACCCAACAGACGCCAACTACGACCCCGAGGCCGTCCGCGCCAAGTACCTACGCTGAGCGCGACAAGCGGCTCGTACCGGGCCGTGCCGACATCCGGGACCTCCGCACGGACGAACACTTCGCCCGTTATCGTGCCGACCCGTTCACCCCGTTCATCGAGCGAGACCCGGTCGTCGACGACGTCGACGTCGTGATCGTGGGTGGGGGGATCGCCGGCATCCTGGCCGGTGCCGAACTCCGCAAGGCCGGCATTGAACGGATCCGCATCGTCGACCAGGCGGGCGGCGTCGGTGGTACCTGGTACTGGAACCGCTATCCCGGCGTGATGTGCGACGTCGAGTCGTATATCTACCTGCCGATGCTCGAGGAGCTCGACTACGTCCCCACCAACCGCTACGCCTACGGCGAGGAGATCCTGCGCCACCTCGAGAGGATCGCCGACCGGTACGACCTCGTGGCCGACGGCCTGTTCCACACGGGGGTGACCCGCGGCGAGTGGCGCGAGGACACGGCCCGGTGGCAGATCCACACCGACCGCGGCGGCGACGAGCTGACCTGCCGCTGGTACGTGCTGGCGGTCGGGATCCTCAACCTCATGAAGCTGCCCGCCATCCCTGGCATGGAGGACTTCGGCGGGCGGTCCTTCCACACGGCGCGGTGGGACTACGAGTACACGGGCGGAGGTCGGCACGAGCCGCTGACCAACCTGGCCGACAAGACCGTTGCCCTCATCGGCACAGGGGCGAGCGGCATCCAGTGTGTGCCGCCACTGGCCGAGTCGGCCAAGCAGCTCTACGTGTTCCAGCGGACGCCCTCGGCCATCGGCGAGCGGGGCAACCGTCCCACTGATCCCGACTTCGCCCCCGCGCTCGTGCCGGGCTGGCAACAGGCCCGAATGGAGAACTTCGAGGCGATCATGTCGGGCCGCCCTGTCGAGGTCGACCAGGTCGACGACGGGTGGACGCACGACTACGCAGCGGTGCAGCATCCCCCGCGAGAACAGGGAATGACGTCGGCCGAGTTCCTGCAGAGCGCGGAGAGAATCGACTACGGGGTCATGGACGCGCACCGGCGCCGGGTCGAGGAGCTGGTGGCCGACCCCGCCACGGCCGAGATCCTCAAGCCCTACTACCGGTATCTCTGCAAGCGGCCGTGCTTCCACGACGAGTACCTGCCGGCCTTCAACAACCCCAACGTCACGCTGATCGACTGCCCGGCCGGGATCGAACGGATCAGCGAGCGGGGCCCGGTCGTCGACGGGAAGCAGTACGACGTCGACTGCATCATCTACGGGACCGGTTTCGAGGCTGAAGTCACCCCGCTCTTCCGACGCGCCGGCCACGAGATCGTCGGACGGGGCGGTGTCACGCTGGCCGAGAAGTGGGCCGACGGCGCTGCAAGCCTCTTCGGGATGATGACCCGGGGCTTCCCGAACATGTTCGTCATGCCGGCTCCCGGGCAGCAGGCGGTGGTGACCGTCAACTACACGCGGCTGGCCGTGTTCGGGGCCAAGTTCGTCGGCGATTTCATCGGGCGGCTCGCGCAGCGGGGCGTGGACGTGTTCGACGTCGGCGCCGAGGCCGAGGAAGAGTGGACGCAGAAGATCGTCGACCGCTTCGTCGACCCGAGCAAGGTGATGTCGGCCTGCACACCGTCGCGCATCAACAACGAAGGTCACCCGGAGCTGATGAACCCTCGCAACGGCAATTATGGCGGGGGAAGGGGCGACGTCTTCGGCTATTGCGAGCTGCTCGAGCAATGGCTGGAGGCCGGAGGGTTCGAGGGCCTGGAGCTCGAGGTCCGGTCGCCGGCATCGTGAGCACGCGTCAACAGGTCGCCGTCGTGACGGGCGGCGGCGGCGGGATCGGGCGGGCGATCGCGGAGGAGCTCGGCCGCGGCGGCTGGAACGTCGTCACCATGGATCCCCTCGTCACCCTCGACGGCTCCGAGCAGCTCGGGGAGCCGGAGGAGACCACGGCCAGTCGCATCGTGGCGGCGGGCGGCTCGGCCCGCGCTTCGGCGGTCTCGGTCACCGACGAGCCTGCGGTCGCGCGACCTGTTCGGGCAGCTGGTCGATGAACACGGCGCCCTCGACGCCGTTGTCAACGTCGCCGGCATCACGCGGCACACCGGTTTCGCCGAGGGCACGGAGGAGGAATGGCTCGCGGTGCTCGGCGTGCACCTCGGGGGCTATTTGAACGTGCTGAATGCCGCGCTGCCGCTCATGGCCGCCGCCGGTCAGGGCACCATCCTCGGGGTCACCTCCGGGTCGGGGTGGCGAGCTGCCGATGCCGGGGCATACAGCTGTGCCAAGCGGGCCATCGCCTCCCTCACGTGGGAGCTGGGGCGACAGGCTCCGCCGGGCGTGACCATCAACGCGATGTCACCGATCGCGGCCACCCGGATGGTCGCCGCTGCCATCGAGCGTGCTCGTCGGGAGGGCAGGACCGGCGGCGGGGGCGGATTCTCGCTCCAGTCGGTGCCCCAGCCCGAGGAACTCGGGCCGTTCGGCGCCTACCTCGTCGATGACAAGTTCCGGTGGTGCAGCGGCCGGGTGCTCTTCGCCGGCGGCTCGGAGGTGGCGGTCGTCGAAGAGCCCCGCCTGCTGGAGGTGGTGCGGAGCGACGACGTGGTCAGCCTCGCCCGGGTGCTCGAAGCTGTCATCCCCCGCGCCTTCGCCGGGGCCGAGGCCAGCCAGGTCAGCGGTGGTGGCGGCAACCCCAGATTCGGGCCGATCTTCGCAGAGCCCGGCCCCGCAGAGGCCGCATCGGCGCAGGTGCGAACCTGTGCCGTCGTCACCGACCGTCCACAATTGGCCGCCTCGCTCACCGCCGCCTTGGCGGCCCGGTCCGTCACGTGCCACCCGCTGAGGTCGCTCACGGCTTCGGCGACGCGGCCAAGGTGTTGAGCTCCGCGGTCGACGCCGTCGGGCCGATCGATGCCATCGTCGTGGCACCCGAGGGTCGTCCGCAGACGGCCTCGACGGGCGGGTGGGAGCAGCTGCTCGCCGAGCACCGCGGCATCATCGACGACATCTACACCGACGCCGGATGGGCCCGAGCCGCCGCGGACTACGCAACGAGCGCCGCCCGTCCCGTCCAGCTGGTGACCCTCACCGACGCCGCCACCACAGGAGGTCGGAGTCGAGCCCAGGCCTCGGCGCAGCTCGCGGTGGGTTGCCAGAGGCTCGACGGAGGGGCGTGTCACGGCCTTCGCCGCGAGCATCGAGACGTCGGAGGTGGAGGCCGCCCAACCGGTTGGCGAACTCGTCGCCCACCTGCTCGGCAACCCCGACGCCGCGGCTCTCGCCGGCGCGGAACTGGTGATGGGCGGCGGTTGGATCGGCCTGCGCGCTCATCCGCGACCAATCGGCAGCGTCACCTACGGCGGCCCCGCCGTACCCGAGTGGCTCGACGCCACGCTGCGGGAGATCGTGACCGGGCATCCACGACCCGTGGGCCCGTGATGTCGAGCGAGCCCACGCGGATCGTCGACGCCCATGTGCACCTGTGGGACCCTGCCCGCACGGACTGGTACCCCTACCTGTCGCGCCCTCAGGAGGGCGGTGCCGGTGACGCATCGAGGATGTCCCGCCGCTTCGATGCCGACATCTATCGAGCCGAGACGGCCAGGTGGAAGGTCGAGAAGTTCGTCAACGTCGCGGCCGCGACCGGTCGGCACTCAATCGAGGAGACCATCGAGCTGAACGGCAACGCCGCTGCCGGCGGCGGTCCGCACGCCATCATCGGCGGCCTTCCCCCGACCGACACGGTTGCTGAGGCGGTCGATCTCATCGAGCGGCAGATGACCGCCTCGCGGTTCCGCGGGGTCCGCCCTATGGGGGTCAACGCGGGCCCGCTGCCTGACGCCGGAGCGCTCGCTGCGCTGCAGGAGCGGAACCTGGTGTTCGAGCTCATGGCCCATCCCGATCAGCTGCAACAGGCGGCGGCGCAGCTCGCCGGCTTCCATGATCTGATCGTCGTGGTCGAGCACACCGGTTGGCCCCGGACGAATTCCGACGAGGAGCGCGACCTGTGGCGCGTCGGTATCGATGCGCTGGCCGCCCTCGGCGGCAACGTCATGTGCAAACTCTCGGGTCTGTCGATGCCGCTGGAGTGCATGCGTGTCGACGCCTTCGCCCCGTGGCTCGAATATGCCATCGAGGCCTTCGGCGTCGACCGGTGCATGTTCGCCAGCAACTTTCCCGTTGATGCGACGTACGGCACCTTCGACGAGCTCTACGCGGTCTTCAACAGCGTGACGGCCGGACTCGACGGCGAATCCCGCGCCAAACTTTTTGCGGAGAACGCGGAGCGCGTCTATCGCTGCTAGGCGGGTCTCCTCGGCTGTGTCGTGTCGGGAGGAAAGTGACAGTTCAGGGCCGGTCGTCGGGACCGGCCCCAACGGGAACGGCGACCAAATTGTCAGAAAGGACCTGAGAGTTCGCCCAGCGCCTCGGTGAGACGGAGGTTCTCCGTGTAGTCGACCGGGCAGGTGATCACCGACACCGTGTCGGCGGCCAGGGCCTCCTTGAGCATGGGCAGAAGATCAGGCGCGGCGTCCACCCGGTAGCCCCGGGCACCGAAGCTCTCGGCGTAAGCCACGAAGTCGGGGTTGGAGAATCCGACTTCGACGTGGTGACCGAGCTCAAGGTCCATCTTCCAGCCAATCAGGCCGTAGGCGTCGTCCTCCCAGATCAAGACGGTCAAGGGGACGCGTTCTCGGAGAGCCGTCTCCAACTCCTGGGAGTTCATCAAAAAGGCCCCGTCTCCGACCGCGGCCAGCACCTTGCGGTCGGGCGCGGCCAGCTTGGCGCCAATGGCGCCGGGCAGGGCGAAGGCCATGGTCGAGAGCCCATTGGAGATCAGGCACGTGTTTGGCTCGTAGGTGGGGTAGAGGCGGGCCATCCACATCTTGACGGCACCGGTGTCGGCGAGGACGATGTCCGAGCGGCCGAGGGCCGCTCGGGTGTCCGCCACGACCCGCTGCGGCTTGAGCGGAAAGCTGTCGTCAGCCGCCCCCTTCGCCAGCTCATCGGCCAGGAGCCGGCGGATCTTCTCTCCTCTCGTTCCCTGGGCGAAGCGGCGAGTGGTCGCCGCACCCAGTGCGCCCAGCGTGCTCCCGATGTCGGCCTGGATCCCCACCTCCACGTCGTAGCGGGCGTCCACTTCTGCGGGCACACGGCTCAAATGGACGATCTGCTTGTCCCCGCCGGGGTTGATCCGTACCGGGTCGAACTCCTGGAGTTCGTACCCCACGCTGACGATCACGTCCGCATCGTCGAACCCGAAGTTGACGTAGTCGTGGCTCATGAACCCGACGGCACCGAGGGAGTGGGGGTGATCGTCGGGGAACACCCCCTTGCCGTGAAAGGTGGTCGCCACCGGGAGGCTCAGCAGCTCGGAGAAGCGCAGCAGCGCGTCGGCCGCACCCGAACGGGCGGCTCCGTGCCCGGCCAGGATGATCGGTCGCTCGCTGGCGTCGAGCACTGCGGCCGCCCGCGCAATCTGCGAGGGCGAGGGCTCATCGCTGCGGGGCGTGTTGACGTCGAGCGGCACCAGCTCGTCTGGGACGAAGGCGGCCTCGACATCCTCGGGCACGCCGAGATACACGGATCCGGGCCGCTCGGTCTGGGCGAGCTTGAACGCTTTGCGGACCATCTCGGGGATGGAGCCGGGGGTGAGGATCAGGTCCGCCCACTTGGTGACCGGCGAGAACATGGACACCAGGTCGACGCTCTGGTGGGATTCCTTGTAGATCCGGTTCAGTCCCACCTGAGCCGAGAGGGCGAGCACGGGGGTGCTGTTGGTAAAGGCGTCGGCAGTTCCCAGGAGCAGGTTGATGGCGCCCGGACCCAGGGTCGCCGAGCAGACGCCGGCCCTGCCGGTGAGCCGGCCGTGGATCTCGGCCATGAACGACGCCGCCTGCTCGTGGCGGACCAGGACATAGCGAATGGTGGATCGGGACAGCGCCTCGGTGAGGTAGATGTTCTCTTCCCCGGGGATGCCGAACACACAGGTGACACCCTCGTGCTGAAGGCACTGGACCAGGAGTTCAGCGGCACGCCGTCGTCCTTCAGCCACAGCACGGAGCGTACAGAATCCGGCGGGTGGGATCGACCGGTGGGGCGCCCGCAAGGGACGCATTCGACGGCTGCTCTTGCAGCGATGCTCAAAGGCGAAGTTGGCTCTGGAATTCCCGTTGGTCGAAGAGGACCCGGGGATCGAGCGGATGGCCGTTGAGCCATGCCGCCGGGGTTCCCTGTGGGTCCTCTGCTTGGTACAGCGCCTCTCGTCTCAGCACGTACGGCTCGTATCGGGCCTCGCGCACCCCCGAGACGAAGTCGGGACCGGTGAGTCCGACCTGTGCACCGAGGCCCAGGAGGTCCTCGGTCGTGAACCCTCCGGTTCCCTCGGGCGGCTGCGCGGCAAAAAGCGTGTGGCGGAGCTCGTCGAACCGGCCGGCCTCTGCGGCGAGAACGAGCGCGTTGTCCGCTCTGACCGACTCCGGGCCCAGGAAGCAGCGCATGCGGTATTCGACGGCGAGTGCACCAGCGTCCAACTGCGGCTGTGATGAGCGGTCCGTTGAGCTCTTCAAACTGTCGGCAGTAGGGGCACTGTGGATCCTCGAAGAGGACCATGCCCATGCTCGCATCGGGGGTGCCGACCAGGACGCCACCCTCAGGGGTGTGACCCGATGGCGTCACCATTGGTGCAGTCGCACTCATTGCTTCACCTCGTCCGGAAGCCGGAACGGTCAGGTGTGCACAGGCTGTGCGGTCGGGACCGAGTGGCCGTTGGCCTTGAGGGTCACCTCCACGTTGCCCCGGGTTGCGTTGGAGTACGGGCACACCTCGTGTGTCGCGGCCACGATCGAAACGGCGCGCTCGGGATCAGTGACTCCCGGCAGCGAGACATCGAGCACGACTGCCACATTGAAGCCTCGGTTCTCGGTCGTGATCAGGCTCACCTCTGAATCGATCGCCACGTCCCCGAGCTCCACTTTCTCTCGACGCCCGACGACTGCGAGCGCCCCCTCGAAGCACGCGGCGTAGCCCACGGCGAAGAGCTCTTCGGGGTTCGTGCCTCCACCGTCTCCACCCATCTCGACGGGGGTGCGGAGCTGGACATCCAACGCTCCGTCGCTGGTCACACCGTGCCCCGCCGCTCTGCCGCCCGTGACATGGGCCCGGGCTGTGTACAGCGATTTGGCCATCTCAACTCCTCTCATTCGTCCCCTCGTGCGACGCTACCGGCTTGGCTGGGATCTGGATCCGGGTCGGTCGGCCCCCATTCGATGTCGGTGGACTCAATTGGCTGGGATGTCCCTGTCCACAGGGCGCGAAACCCGGCGGCGGAGATCGAGGACCTCCAACGCCGGAACCTTCTTCCTGTGGGGGTCGGAGGGTCATAGCGGTTGCGTTCGTCTGGAGGAGAGTGCCCAAGAGCGAGGGATTGACTCTCAAGGGGATCGAGCGTGAGATGGCTGGACCAATGTCATAAAACTGATGCTGGGAACTGACCTCAAGAGAGGAGCGACGAAATGACCTCCCGGAGTCACAACAAGAAGCAGCCGACGCCGCGAGTCGCAGTGATCGGGACCGGCACCATGGGCGCCGCAATGGCCATGCGTCTCCTCGGCGCCGGGATGAAGGTGGACGTGTGGTCGCGACATGCGGCCTCGACGACCGCTGTGACGGACGCCGGCGCAATGGCCCATGACCAGGCCTCCGACGCCGTGAAGCAGGCGGACGTGGTGATCACCATGCTGCCGACCGCCGAGATCACGGCCGATGTGATGCTCGGCGGGGATGTGCTCCGTGCGATGCCCGCGAATTCCACTTGGGTCCAGATGGCGACGATCGGGGCAGAAGCGACCGAGCGACTGCTGACCGAGACCGGGATCAGGCGACCCGGCGTCACGTTCGTCGATGCACCGGTCTCGGGCAGCCGTGACCCGGCCCAGCAGGGCCAGCTCCTGATCTTGGCGTCGGGCCCGCCCAGTGCGGCTGAGTTGCTCGAACCGGTCTTCGCAGTGCTGGGGCGGGCCACGCTCTGGCTCGGTCCCGCCGGCGCCGGCAGCAGGATGAAGCTCGTGCTGAACACGTGGTTGGCCTTCCAGGTCGAGGGCGCCGCCGAGGTGGCCGCGCTGGCCGGGCACCTGGGGGTTGATCCTCCCGGGCTGATGGACGCCCTGCAGGGCAACCCACTCGCCTCGCCTTATGCGCTGGGGAAGCTGGCCAAGATGTTCGAGCAGGACGACCACGCAGACTTCTCGCTCGACCTGGCTTTGAAGGACCTCGATCTGGCGACCTCCGAGGCGGGCGAGGGCGTTGCTCCCCTGGCCGCGGCGATCGCCGAGCGTTGGCGGGGACTCGTGCGCAACGGATCGAGTGGACTCGACGTCAGCGCAGCTCGGAAGGGTCTCGGGCCAGAGGCTCCGGCCCATCCAAGCACGCCGCGGCCCGGACGGATCGACGGCGATCAGGCGGCATCGAAACCTCGCCAGACCGCCCCCGCCCCGTCATGAGCGTCGACCTGTCGTCACGGGATCCATCCGCGGCCGACGAAGCGCGCGACCGCGCCAATCTCCTCCCCGGGCTCCTCTCGCAAGTCTGACCTTCGGACTGGGTCATCTGATCGGTATGGCACTCACCTGAGTGAGGCAAGAGAGAAAGGCGTCTGGACATGAGCACCTTCCTTGCCGAGGTCCGAGGGACCTTGGTACCGGACCGGGCGGCCCCCTTTGGGCCCCTTCCGACACTCCTCGTCGTGTTGACGGTGGTCACGGGCCTCGTCGACGCGTTCAGCTATCTGGCGCTGGGACATGTGTTCGTCGCGAACATGACCGGCAACGTCGTCTTCTTGGGATTTGCCGTCGCGGGCGCGCATGGCTTCTCAATCCCTGCGTCGCTCGTCGCGCTGGCTTCGTTCCTGGTCGGGTCGGTCGTCGGCGGCAGGATCGTCGCGCGATACGGGCATCACCGCGGGCGTCACCTTGCGACCGCATTGGCTGCGGAATCCGTCTTCTTGGCCACGTCGGTGCTTCTCGCACTCTGGAGCTCCAACGCACCCCAGCACGGGTTCCGGTATGCGCTGATCGTCGTCCTCAGCCTCGCGACCGGCATCCAAAACGCGAGCATTCGCAAGCTCGCCGTGCCCGACCTGACCACGACGGTGCTGACCATGACCGTCACCGGAATCGGCGCGGACAGCGCCCTCGGTGGCGGTAAGGGCTCCAAATCAGGTCGGCGCCTCGTCGCCGTCGCCGCCATGTTCATCGGAGCACTGCTCGGGGCCGTGCTGGTCCTCCACGTGCGGATCGTTGTCCCCCTCGTCATTGCGCTCGTCGTCACCGTGCTCGTCGCTTTGACGAGTTACGAGGCGGGCAAGGCGGATCCACCCTGGACCCGGGTCGAGGACTGACGCCCGGTAGTCAGGCGTCCAGTGAGTAGACCAGATTGGCAACCTCTTGGTAGTAGTCGGGCCCGAGTGCCACGTCTTCGGCGTAGCACACGAACACCAGAGGCAGGTTGTCCGGATCCCGCCCACGGACAAGGTCCGATGCGCCACCGGCGACCTGGTGCCGCGAGGTGAACAGCTCACGGCCTCGCAATACGGACTCGATCCGATCCAACTCGTCCAGCGATCCGACGTTGAAGGTCATCGACCGCAGCCCCAGTTCCTGCTGGCCATGGCGAGTCTGATGAATGCCCCGCGCCTCTCGCAGGATCAGGAGCACGGACGCCGGCGAAGCATTACCGAGCACCGCGACGGCATCCAGGCGAGCGACAACCTCGAAAGGACCGAGTTCTCGGTAGAAGGCGACGGACCGATCCAGTTCGGCGACGGCAACGAGCGTTGACCGAATGGCCCACGGCTTTGCGGCGTGGTCAGGGGGCATGGCCTTCCTCCGTGAGTCTCAGAGGGTTCTACTCCGACGAGAGAGCGGAAGAGACTTCGGTTCTCAGGGTATCTGCCAACGAGTCGGCGTTGCCGGCCGAGTCGTGACCGAGCTCTAGGGGCGCCGACCGTTGGGCATGAGGTCGCCCAGGCCCCACTGGTCGAGCGAGTTCAGCTGCACGTGGTCCCCCGTGGCCTCGACGATCCTGTTCCCGCCCACGTAGATGCCGGTGTGGTACACGCTCGTCCAGTCGGTCTGTGAGCTCCCCCAGAACACGAGGTCCCCGGTGGAGAGCGCAGTCAACGCGACGGACCCGCCTGCGGTGTGGTACTGATCGTCGGCCACCCGAGCGAACCCGATGCCTGCCGCGTTCTCCCACGAGGCGAGAGCCAACCCCGAGCAGTCAAAGCCCGCCGGGCCGTTGCCGCCCCAGATGTAGGGCTTCCCGAGCTGCGCGAAGGCGAAGAGGACCGCCTTGTCACCGGGGGTGACGGGCTGGAACAGCAGCCCCTCGGTGGGCGGAGCACCCCCGGCATCGCCGAACGGGTACGCCGTGCCGTTCTGCGCCTCGACCCAATAGCCCCGGCCGGAATTGCTCGAGACGACCTTTTGGATGGGGTCGAGGCTGGTGCCACCGGCGGCCGAACCGTAGAAGCCCGCATCGCCGAAGTTGAAGATCCCGCCGTCGGTCGCGACCATCCAGTAGCCCGCGCCATCGGGACTCGGCGCCATGCCGACGATGGGCTCGTTGAGTGGGATCGACCCGGTCGACCCATGGAACGCAGCGTCTCCGAAGCTGAAGATGCCGCCATCGGAAGCCACCAGCCAGTAGCCGCGGTCGTCGGAGGTGGGCGCCATGCCCACGATCGGCTTGTTGAGTGCGATGGACCCGGTCGACCCGTAGAACGCTGCGTCTCCGAAGCTGAAGATGCCGCCATCGGAAGCCACCAGCCAGTAGCCGTGGTCGTCGGGAGTGGGCGCCATGCCCACGATCGGCTTGTTGAGTGCGATGGACCCGGTCGACCCGTAGAACGCCGCGTCTCCGAAGCTGAAGATCCCTCCGTCCGAGGCGATGAGCCAGTACCCCTGCGCATCACTGGTCGCCGTGATGGCGACGATCGGGTGGTTGAGGGGCAGATTGGCGGCCGACCCGAACGCGCCCGCACTGCCGAAGTTCCACACGGCTCCGTGGACACTGGCCAACCAGAAGTTGTCCGAAGGGACGCCGGTCAGCGTCGCGACGCCGCCTGTTCCCGAGTCGAGCGCTCTCTCGGTGGCGCCACCTTGAGGCGCCACACCGAGCACCAGGACGGCACAGAGCAGGACGCCGACGACGGCAGAGCCTGCCGGCCTGACGATCGCAGAGGCCCTGGCCACGCGCCCATCGGCGTGGCGTCGCGGCCTTTCGTGCACTGATCAGAGATCGTCGCCCGACAGCGCCACCTTGAGCTCGACACCCCCCGTGACGTCCGAGAGTTGATGTGCCGTTGGGCAGGAGCGGATCCTCGTGGTGGCCGGGCCGGGTACGACGCGCCTGAGCACGGCTCAGGCAGGACCTCCTACGAGGCAGCGGGGATCGGGCCCAGTTAGCGTCGGGACATGCAACGTGAGGTGGTGACGGGGTACTGCTGGCCGCAATCAGTGGTCCCGGGCGAGCAGGTAGGACTCCACATGTCCTCGTCCGGCGCCCGGCCGGTGCGGGTCGAGGTGGCGAGGGTCGGTGGGCGACGGGAGGTCGTGTTCAGTACTGAGGCGGTCGCCGTCAACGAGCACGAGATCCCCAGGGACGCCTCGTCGAAGGGGTGCGGTTGGCCCGTCGCCCTTTCGCTGGATGTCGAACCGACGTGGCGATCGGGCTACTACGAGGTCGTCATGGAGATCGAGGTCGGCGAGAAGGTACGGCGCGACTTCGCGTTCTTCGTCGTGCGTCCCTCGTCACCAGCGCGCATCGTGGTCGCACTGGCGACCAACACCTGGCATGCCTACAACGACTTCGGCGGGCCGAACCTGTACACCGGAGGGACTCACGTCGCCATGCAGCGGCCGATGGCGGCCGGCTACCTGTACAAGCCGCCCGGCAAGGGCCGTCGAGTGACTGGGACCGGTACGCCCGACCCGCAGAACGCCGCGGACGTCGGCTACATCCAGATCAACCATCTCTCGGGCTATGCCGGTTCCGCCGGCTGGCCCGACTGGGAGCTGCCGTTCTTGGAGTGGGCCGAACGTGAGGGGTTCGAGATCGGTGTGTGCACCAATGCCGACCTCGAAGAGCACCCCGAGGTGTTGGACGGCGCGAGCCTCTATCTCTCCGTCGGTCATGACGAGTACTGGTCGCGCGGCATGCGCGACACCGTCGAAGGGTTCATCGCGAGCGGCGGCAATGCGGCGTTCTTCTCGGGGAACACGTCGCTGTGGCAGGTTCGCATCGAGGGTGATCACGACGTGATGGTGGGGTACAAGGCCTTCTTCAAGGACGACCCGCTGATGGGAACCGACAGGGAAGCGGAGGTGACCACGTTCTGGTCCGACGTGGTGGTGGGTCGTCCCGAGAACCACATGACCGGCGTCTCGTTCACCCGCGGCGGCTACCACCGCATCGGCCGCAACGTCACCTCGGGCCTCGGTGGCTACACCGTGCACCGCGCCGGTCACTGGATCTTCGAGGGCACCGAGCTCGGCTACGGCGACGTGCTGGGCGCCGGCGCCACCGTCGTCGGCTACGAGTGCGACGGCTGCGTGTTCACCTACCGCGACGGGCTGCCGTACCCGACCGGCGAGGACGGCACGCCGTCGACCCTCGAGATCCTGGGCACATGCCCGACGCAGCATTTCACCCGGGAGACCGCACCCCGTCCGCCCAAGCCGGGCGAGCCGAGCGAGCTGGAGTACATCGCCTCACGCGTGTTCGGGACGCGTGAGCCCGAGGCGATGGAACGGATCCGGCACGGCCACGCGGTGCTGGGGGCGTACACGAACGAGGCGGGCGCGACCGTGATCACGTCGGGGTCGACCGACTGGGCGCACGGGCTGGCTGGGCGTGACCCACAGATCGAGCAGATCACCCGGAACGTGCTGACGCGTTTGGGGTAGAGGGCTGCTTCGGGAATCCGGGCATCCGCTTGGATGTAGCGCTCGGGAGACATCACGTCGCCACGCCCAGGACCATAGGGAAGCAATCGAGGGTACGGATGCCGGCGGTGTAGTTCAGCACCACTCCGGGCTTGACGCTGTACTTGGGGATGCGACGATGCCATTCCCGAAGTGCCACTCGCAGTTCAAGGCGGGCGAGATGTGACCCGAGGCAACGGTGGACCCCGCCGCCAAAGGCAAGGTGTCGGTTCATGTCCCGGTTCCAGACCAGCGACTCGGCGTCAGGGAACTCCGCCGGATCAACGTTGGCTGCACCGAGGAGAGCCATGACCTGTTCACCCTTGCCGACGGCGAAGTCCCCGATCTCGAGATCACGGGTGGCCACTCGGGCACATCCCATGACCGGAGTTTCCCACCGCAGCAGCTCCTCCACCATGGACGGAATCCCCGCGGGGTCGTCGGCGATCTTCCGACGAGCATCGGGATGGTCACACAGGTAGCCAAAGAAGCAGTCCAACGAGGCTGTCACCGTGTCAAGGCCTGCGATGAGGAACAGGAAGCAAATGTCGAGGATCTCCTCGTCAGTGAGACGTGTGCCGTCGGCCTCCGCATGCAGAAAATGGCTGATCAAATCATCGCGTTCGTCCCCCGTCCGCCGCTGGGCGATGACCCGTTCGAAAATACGTGTAGATCGAGTCCGCCGTCTGCTGCTGATGTACCTCGGTATCGGGATGCCCGAACTCTCGACCGACGACCTGGTCCGGTCGAATGACGCCATCCTTCATCTTCAAGAACCGCGGAAGCTCGTCCATCGGAAGGCCGAAGATCCCGAGAAACACCTGCGACGGAAAGGGAGTGGAGAACTGTCTCGAAAAGTCGATCTCTCGATCGTCGATGAACCGATCGATGAGCTCATTGACGAGCTGGGTCGTCGATTCCTCCAATAGCTTCATACGTTGGGGGGGAAGAGCCGGTCGAGGATCTTCCGATACTTGCGATGATCGGGAGGATCCACCTGCAGGGGGATCAATGGTCGTTTCGTCTTGAGATCGTGAGCCGAGACGCCCGACGAGAAAGCATCTGGCTTGCTCAGCACTTCGTCCACGCCCGAGCGAGAGCACACGATCACACCAACCCCGTCGAGGCGGAACACGGGCGAGGTTTCCTGGAGCATCGAATAGATGGGCTGCGGGTGACGAGCCACCTCTGGGTTCATGAGTTCCGCCAGTCCGGCTCCGTAGCTTTCGTCCCGTTCGGTCATCTCGCAAGTGTGGACCGAATGTTTGGTTCTTCGCAAATGGCGGGTCGTGGGAGTCCCGCGGCGGGATTCAGATGACCCAGTCGCAGCCCGTTCCTACAGGGGAATCCCGAGCCGAGCGCAGACCTGCTGGACCTCATCGAAGATCGAGCTGGGGACAATGAAGGGCTCGGTCGCCGCGACCTCGCTCAAATGTGCCTCGATGGACTCAGCAGTGGGCGGGTGTACCGGGGTCAGCGACCCAGCCCTCGCCGAGCCCGACGAAGACCCGGGCAAAGCGCCCTGCACCGCGAAAAGTTCTGATGCGTGAAGGTGCACGCCCCGCTTGCGAGGAAGACGACCATCGGCACGACGAGCTCCGGTTCGATGGACCGAAGGAACGGCACGTCGTCACCGAGCTCATCCCGGTCGCCAACTGTCTCGACGACCATGCGGGAATAACCGAATGGCAAGACAGTGTTGGCCAAGATCCCATGTGGAGCGCCGTCGACGGCGATCACGTTTGCCAAGCCGACGATGCCCGCCTTTGCCGCGGCGTAATGCGCCGAATTGGGTTGGCCGAACAGGCCAGCCGAGGAGGCGATGAAGACGAACCGTCCACCGTCATGCGACTTCATGACCCGGTAGGCAGGTTGGCTCAGGTAGAAGCTGCCGTCCAGGTGGACATTGAGCATTCGGCGCCAGCTCTCTGCTGGCAGCTCGTCGAAGGGAAGCGTGTCGAAGATGCCGGCGTTGCTCACGACCGCATCGAGCCGCCCGAAGTTGTCCAGCGCCGCGGCCACGATGGCTTCCCCGCCCTCGGCGGTCGCCACGGAGTCGTACGAGGGGCAGAGCAACCCCTCCCTTGTTGCGGATCTCCGCCACGACGTCATCGGCGACGCTGGAGTCTGATCCTTCTCCGTGCATGGTCCCGCCAACATCGTTGACGACAACCGAAGCGCCTCGTTGGGCGAGGTCCAACGTGTACAAGCGGCCGAGCCCGCGACCCGCTCCGGTCACGATGACTACTTGTCCTGTGAAGTCGATCACTAGACGGTGTCCTTTCGGGATTGCTGGGCCAGGAACGTCGGTTCAATTCGCGGGGAGGGCCGAGGCAAGGCTGAGGACGCTGACGATCTCGTCGCCGTCCTTCTTGAGGCGGTCCGAGGACCGATAGCCGAGGTCGACATCCGTTGCGAGCGCGGAAGGGCACCAGTGGTCGCTCGATCCTTGTTGATATGAGCGAACGGGTCGAAAGAGAAGATTCGCAACGTGTTCTGGTGCGTGATCTTCGCCACGTCGTCGGGCGGGAGGCCGTGGAGTTGTCCGGCGAGCGTCTCGGGCCCTCGAGGCCAGGTCGAGTCCGAGTGCGGGTAGTCACACTCCCACGTGATCATGTCGATATTGAGCTTTTCCCGGCACTCGAGGCCATGCGCATCCGTGATGAAACAGGTGACGATTCGGTCAAGAAACACTTCACTGGGAAGCCGGTCGCCGAAATTCTGGTGTGTCCACGCGCGGTGCTGCGCATACACACGGTCAACCCGTTCGAGGAAGTACGGGATCCAGCCGATGCCGCCCTCACTGAGTGCGACGGTCAGCGTCGAGAACTTTCGCAGAACCGGAGACCAGAGCAGATCGGCAGCGGCCTGGACGATGTTGATGGGCTGGAGCGTGATGAGGGTATCGACCGGGGCGTCGATCGACGTGACCACCACCTGAGACGACGATCCAATGTGAAGACAGACAACGGTGCCCTCATCGGCACAAGCGCGCCAGAACGGGTCCCAATGCTCGTTGTGGAAGGACGGGTAGCCGAGCTTCTCTGGATTCTCGGAGAAGGTGACCGCGTGGCAACCCTTCTTTGCGACTCGTCGGACCTCTTCGGCCATCAGTTCGGCGTCCCAGATGGGTGGGAGAGACAGCGGGATCATCCGTCCTGGGTAGGTCCCACACCATTCGTCGATATGCCAATCGTTGTAGGCCCGGAGCACGGCGAGAGCGAGATCCTTGTTCTCGGATCGCGCGAAGTACTGTCCGCAGAACTGCGGATAGGACGGAAAGTTCATTGACGCCAAGACACCGTTTGCGTTCATGTCCCGGATCCGCTCGTGGATGTCGAAGCATCCTGGCCGCATCTCGTCGAACCGGGTGGGCTCAATCCCGTATTCGTCGGGCGGGCGTCCCGCCACGGCGTTCAGCCCGACATTCGTTGCCTCCTGGCCCTCGAAGACCCATGACTCGGTGCCGTCGTCCTTCGTGATGACGGTTGGGCGCCTGGTCGCGGTACCGCAGGGGGAGGTGGCCGTCGAACATGTCGGGCGGCTCGACGACATGGTCGTCGACCGACACCAGGATCAGATCGTCAGAATCCATTCCCTACTCCTCGAAGTCGCGTTCACCACACGGTAGCTTCGCCGATCGGTGGGAACAAATGTTAGGTTTGACTCTTGTGTCCGCGATGGGAACGGGAGACAACCCTCGAGCAACGCTGTCCCTCGTGGCCTCAGCGATCGCTGGTCGGACCATGGAGGTGACGGCCGCAGCACCCGGAGAGCAGTCGTGGTGCGACGGATCGACGGTCTTCCTCGAGCTCGGCATGGGCCCGCTCCATGAGATTCAGGCGCTGGCGGTCCAGGCTTCGCTGGCGGCCTGTGGAAGCCTCGATCCCGACGTCCTGTCGCACCTTGTGCGCCGACCCGCTCTCACGCGTCGCTACTTGGCGATGGAGGGACACCGCGCCCTGTCCGCGAACGAGAGCGTGCTCCCACCGGTCGTTCGTCCGCTGATCGATCGACCGCTCTCCGCTGCGACCGCCACGCCTCTGGACACTCTCGAACGGGCCAGGGGCCGGCAGTCGGTCCCCGATCCGCCCCGAATCTTCGGGTCCATCGAGCCTCGCCGCGTGGCTCGGTCCACCCAGCGTGCGGGGTCTTCTCCGCTCGATCGCTCCGGGGGGGCTGCGGTCGACACGCCCAGCGGAACGATCGCCGAACTCGATGACCTCGAGGACGACGCGGGGTACGTCGGCGAGCTGCTGTCCAGCCCGGTCGGCGGCGGTGGGGTCGTTGGTCGGTGGTTGGCCAAGCTGCTCAGACCCACTCGGCGCCGTGGCGGCGGTGGCCCCCCGGGCGCCGACGTGCCGACCCACCGGGCTTCGGCCCGTTCCGATGCGAGCAGCGCCGCTCAGGCGTACCGCGGCTCAGCTGGCGACTTAGGGGCGGATCTCCACAACATCGTGCCAGGGGGCATGAAGTACCCCGAATGGGATGTCGCCCGCGGTCACTACCGTCGGGACTGGTGCACAGTCGTCGAGACGGAGGTCCACACGGACGGATCTACGACGATGGCGCTCTCGATGGGATTGAGGGACTCTCTGCGCCGGTCGCTGTCTCGGTTGGGGATGGGCCTCACGCGATGTCCACGACGAGCACAGGGCGACGACATCGACATTGACGCAGCGATTGAGATGCACCTCGAGACCATCGCCGGTGCGCCGCATGGCGGCGATGTCTATTTCGAGAACCGACGGCGGCGGCGTGACCTGGGAGTGCTCGTCCTGCTCGATGTCTCGGGATCGGCCGGGGAACCCGGTTTTGCGGGCAGGTCGGTACACGAGCACCAGCGCCTCGTTGCTGCCGCGGCTTACAGGAGCGCTCCACGACTTGGGGGACCGCGTCGGGCTCTATGCGTTCAACTCACGAGGCAGACAACAGGTGCAGTATCTCCGGGTGATGGGCTTCGACGAGCACTTCGACGGCCAGGCAGCCAATCGACTCGCAGCCCTCCGGCCAAACGCCTACACGAGGATGGGTGCGGCCATCCGTCATGCGACCACCGTCTTGGCACAGCGAAGCGGAACGCCCCGACGCCTCCTCGTCGTGCTCTCCGACGGCTTCGCCTATGACCACGGCTACGAGGGCCGCTACGGCGAAGCGGACGCCTGCGCAGGGCGTTGACCGAGGCCCGCCGACGGGGGGTTGGATGTGTGTGTCTCAGCGTGGGGGCGTCGACGGATCCCGAAGCGCTGCGGCGTGTCTTCGGTTCCGCAGCACATGCGACGGTGCCACGGGCCGGCGACCTGCCTTCGTTGATTGCGCCGCTGTTTCGGACCGCCATTCGCTCCGCCGAGGGCCAGCACCGCACCTTTCAGCGAAAGGAACGGTCGAGGGAGCGCCACCAGATGGAGAGAGGAAGGCCATGAAGACCCGCCAACGCCCGTACTACCTTCCCCTGGGTGACGAGGAACAGGTATTCAAGGCGGCGTACCGGCAGGGTCTGGCGATAGTCCTGAAGGGTCCCACTGGGTGTGGAAAGACGCGATTTGTCGAAGCCATGGCCCATGATCTCGACCGCCCTCTGATCACGGTCTCGTGTCATGACGATCTCACCACGGCCGATCTCGTGGGTCGATTCCTCTTGGAGGGCGGCGAGACCCACTGGGTGGACGGTCCGCTCACTCGGGCCGTGCGCGAAGGGGCGATCTGCTACCTCGACGAGGTTGTCGAGGCTCGACAGGACACAACCGTGGTCCTCCACCCACTGGCAGATCACCGCCGTCAACTTCCGATCGACCGTCTTGGCCTGGTGGTCGAGCGCCACCAGAGTTCAGCCTCGTGGTGTCCTACAACCCCGGATACCAGAGCGTTCTGAAGGACCTCAAGGACTCGACCCGGCAGCGCATGGTCGCCATCGAGTTCGATTTTCCACCAGTTGGCGTGGAGGAGGAAGATTCTGTCCACGAAGCCGGCGTGGACTCCGAGACAGCCTCCCAGCTGGTACGACTGGCACAGGCGATCCGTCGATTGGAAACGGCCGGTCTCCGGGAGGTGGCATCCACCAGAGTCTTGATCGCCGCCGGTCGGCTTTACGTCGACGGAGTGCCGATCACGGCTGCGGCACGCGCTGCCATCGCCGGGCCCCTCACCGACGACCCCGTCGTCGGCGCCGGCCTCGTGCAGATGATTTCGACCTACCTCGGTCCATCCGATTGACCATGTCGGGGGTCGCCACTACCATGCGGAACAACTATTAGGTTCTGAGGAGGATCGTGGCCTACGAGAGCGCCGCCGAGCCGATCAAGCTCGGCTACCTGTTCGACTTCGTGCTCCCCGACGCTTTTCCGAAGGAGATGCGAGCCGACCTGACCCAGAGCTTTCGAGCTGGTCTTCGGGAGGGGCTGGAACAGGGCATCATCGACAGGCCGATCGAAATCGTGTTCCGCGAGGTCGAGGGGCTCCCTAAGGGCTCGGTCAAGGCGGTGATCGATGCGTACGGTGAGCTCGTCGACGAGGGCTGCCTGGCGGTATTCGGCCCGTCCATCACCGACAACTGCGTCCCGACGAAGGAAGCGATCGAGAAGCGATTCCAGGTTCCGGCCATCAGCGTCACGGGTACCGATGACTGGCTCGGCGAGTGGACGTTCTCTCTCCCGCAGGGCTCCATGACCGACGAGCCGGTCTTTTGGGCCCATCTCCTGGCCAAGCGCGGTCTGAACGACGTCGGCGTGCTCGTCGAGCAGTCACTCGTCGGCGAGACGTACATCAGGTCCTTTCCGCCAGCCTGCCGCGACACGGCATCCGCATCACCGCCGAGGAGCCGATTGCGCAGACCGCCCAGGACATCGGTGAGCAGTGAGGAAGTTGCACGCCGCCAAGGTGGGAGCCTTGGTGCACTGCGGCTTCGGCTTCGGCGTCGTCCTGATCAATCCGTTCTCCCAGAGCTTGCCTGGGATCCGCCCCGGTTCATGGGGACGTCGTTCCAGAACGCATGGATCAACCCGATCGTCTGGGACGCAATCGTGGGCTGGATCGGCGTGGACCAGTTCGACGAGGGCAACGAGGTCGGCCAGGCAATTCATCGATCGTTACGCCGCACGCTATGGCTGGCGTCCGGAGTACTGCGTTCCGGTCGTCAACCGCGATCTCGCAACGGTCCTGCTCCACGCCTTCGCCGACGCGCGGCCCTTGTCGCCGCGGGGCGTGAGGGATGCACTGGAACGGATCCGATGCTCCCCGCTGCGTCCGGATCACCGGGAACCCGGATCTCTTTCGGGAATTGGACCCACCGGGGCTGGATGGGCGCCGGCTATCTCGTGGCTCGCCGGCTCGATCCCGACGGCACCAGTGCTCACCTCGTCGAGCGTTTTGGACAGGGTTGACGGCGGTGACCACCCAGATCTCGCGAGCCGACCGCGGCGCCGCGCCGCTCCGCCTGTCAAGTCTCGGAGCCGGGTCATTGCCGGCATCACGCTCGCTGGCCCTCTCGTTGCGCTGATCGTTGTGGGCGTCAATGCCCGCCGGGGCGCGGTGGCCGAGCGAATCAAGGATCCGCTGGTGAGCGGCGCACCACGACCCGTGCAACCACTCTGGGGCTTCACGCATTGGTTGGGCCTGCTCCAGGTCGGCACCGTGGTGACGATGGCGATTCTCGTCGTCGCCTTCGCTGTGGCTTGGCGGCGTCACCCTCGCCACCCGGTCCTGCTGATGGCCCTGGTGATGACCCTGCTCGTCTGGCAGGACCCAATCATGAACTGGGCCCCCTACGCCGTCTACAACCCTCAGCTGTGGCACTGGCCCGAGACGTGGGGATTGGAGTCGCTGTCGCCGACGGTCGAGCCTTTCATCGTCATCGGGTACGCCACGTTCTACATGGCACCGTTCTTCCCCGCCATCTGGATTCTGCGTCGCCTCCAGGCCCGCCGTTCAGTGGACTCGTTCGTCTGGCGCCACCCCCTCGTCAGCCTCTCGTTGCTCATCTATGCCATCGGGTTCGTGTTCGACAGCATGCTGGAGATCTTCCTCATCCGCACGCAGCTGTACATCTACTCACAGGTCGTCCCGTTCGGGTCGTTCTGCAGCCGGGAAGTGGTATCAGTTCCCACTGATCTGGGAGGCGTCTCTCGTGACGTTGGTGATGATCCCAGCCGGCGTCCTGCTCTATCGGGATGACACCGGACGCACCCAGGCTGAGAAGCTGGCGCTCCGAATACGCGGGTTCCGAACCCACCCGGCGCTGGGGACCTTTGTGGTCATGTTCGCCATCATCAACGTCGCTTACTTCTGTTATGCCGGGGGCTACGCCATCATCCGTGACACAAAGGTGGCGACGTCGGTTGCGTGCCCATGGCCTTTCCCCGAAGCGAAGGTCTACGACCCCGACGGCTTCTACGAGGCCGCCGGTCAGCCCGGGCCGTATTCCAGTGGTATTTGGTCGGGTTGGGAGAGCGCTCAGCCCAACGGGAGACCGAGCACCTCCCTCAACGCCGCCAACCGGTGTAATGGCTCCAATGGGTGAGACTCGGAGTGTCGTCGTCACAGGGGCGTCACGGGGACTTGGTCTCGCCACTGCCGCGCACCTGTATCGCGCCGGCTGGACGGTAGTGGCCGGCGTGCGTTCACCCGAGCAGGGAATGGAACGCCTGCGAACGCTGACCGGCGCCGACATGGATGATCCTCGCCTGATTGCGATCCGCTTGGACCTCGACGACTCCGACTCCATCGCCGCCGCCAGTGAGGCCATACAGATCGCTGTGGGCACTCCATACGGTCTGGTGCACAACGCTGGCGTCGCAGGGGTGGGCACCCTCGAGGAGATGCCCATGAGTGTCTGGGAGCAGATCTTCATGACCAACTTCTTCGGACCGGTCAAGCTCACGAAGAGACTGCTGCCGGGCATGCGAAATGCCGGTCGCGGCCGGATCATCATGATTTCGAGTGCTGGGGCGATTCGGGGCATGCCGGCAATCGGCGCGTACTCCGCTGCGAAAGGGGCACTCGAGCGATGGGCCGAATCACTCTCCCAGGAGGTGGCGCCGTTCGGGTTGGGTGTCTCGGTTCTCGTGGCTGGAACGTTTCGGACGGACATCCTCGAGCTCACGACGACCTACGCTGACTACGACGGGCCGTATGGACAGCTTCACGCCAACCTGGAGAGCTTCGGCGATCGATTTCTGAAGTTCGCCTCACCTCCTGATCGGTTCGGGCCCGCAGTGGCCAAGGCGCTCGAGGACCGGCGGCCCTTCGTCCGGCGTGCAGTCGGACCCGATGCGCGGCTGCTCATGCTGGGGAGCCGGCTCCTTCCATCGAACCTCCTTCAACGCATCACGTGTCGCGCCATCGGGATACCTGCCGCGGGCGCCCTCCGCGGGCACCCCCTGCAAACGACTTCCGTCAGCGCTCAAACCAATGAAGGGAAGCCACGTGCCTGATACTGCCGCCGTGGAGTTCGAATCTCGAATGCTCATTGATGGCAAACTCGTCGATGGGGAATCGGGATCGTTCACCAATGTCAATCCCACGACAGAAGAGGTGCTCGGCGAGGTCGCCGATGCCTCGAGGTCAGACATGCACCGCGCCATTGACGCCGCCCGGCACGCGTTCGATGAGACTGATTGGTCCACGAACCGGGCCTTTCGCAAGCAGTGCCTCGGGCAGCTGCAGGAAGCCCTCGAGTCAGATCAAGAAGCGCTGCGCGAGGAGCTGATTCTTGAGGTGGGATGCCCTCGCATGGTCACCCACGGACCCCAGCTCGACCTGCCGCTGGCGGATGGCCTGAACTACCCGGCGGGCCTCATCGACACCTATCCCTGGGATACCGAGCTCGGCGACTCCATGGTCCAACTGACGGGCGAGGTGAACACGAGGATGGTCTGGCGTGAGCCGGTCGGAGTCGTCGGCGCAATCGTCCCTTGGAACTACCCGTTCGAGGTCACCATTCACAAGCTGGGGCAAGCCCTCGCAACCGGGAACACGGTGATCCTGAAACCAGCTCCGGACACGCCGTTCAACGCGACGCCATCGGCCGACTGGTCTGCGAGCAGACCGACATCCCTGCCGGCGTTGTGAACGTCGTCGTCACGTCATCTGACCATCTTGTCGGTGAGGAGCTGACCCTCTCTCCGAAGGTGGACCTGATTTCTTTCACCGGTTCGACGTCGGTCGGCAAGAGGATCATGGAGAAGGGCGCTGCCTCGATGAAGCGGTTGTTCCTTGAGCTCGGGGGAAAGTCGGCCGCGATCGTGCTCGACGACGCAGACCTGGGCGCCGCCAGCATGATCGCTTTCGGCGTCTGCATGCACGCAGGGCAAGGGTGCGCAACGCCAACGCGGATGCTGCTGCCCCGCTCCCGCTACGACGAAGGCGTCGAACTTCTCCGGGGCATTTATGAGACCGTCACCGTCGGTGACCCGCAGCTTCCGGACACGCTCTGCGGGCCGGTGATATCGGCGAAGCAGCGAGCCCGGGTCGTCGGGTACATCGAGAAGGGGGTCGCTGAAGGCGCCACCCTCCTGGTTGGAGGTCCGGAGACACCTGAGGGTTGTGACAGAGGGTTCTACGTCTCGCCAACCCTCTTCGTGGACGTCGACAACAGCATGAGCATTGCTCGAGAGGAGATCTTCGGTCCCGTTCTCGTCGTGATCCCCTATGACGGCGAGGAGGAAGCCATCCACATCGCCAACGACAGTCCGTACGGCCTTGCCGGCTACGTCTTGTCCGACTCCCTCGACCGATCCGTCGCCGTGGCGCGTCGCCTCCGCGCCGGAACGATCGGCCTCAACGGCGGAGCCGCCTACGGCGCAGACGTTCCCTTCGGCGGATTCAAGGACAGCGGCATCGGTCGCCAGAACGGTCTTGCGGGATTCGAGCAGTACCTCGAGGTCAAGTCGGTTGCTTGGCCAGCGGGCTGATCGGCACCTGTCCACTCAAGGCCGCTTGGCCGCGCCCCGCAACGTCGTTTCGCGCGCCAAGGTCAAGGCACCGCGGGGACCGAGCTTTCGAACAATGTTCTCCGGCATCCACAGAAGCTCGAAGAGAGACCAGGCTCGGATGTCGGCCGACGGGCCCTCGAGCTGAACGTCACCGGAGCGGATGCCCTTGGCGAGCAGGGACTTGAGGTCGTTGAGTCGCGCCGAGAACGATGCACCGAGATTCGTGGTGTTGGGAGGTGATTCCCGGATCCAAGCCAGCTGAATGTTGTATTCGTCACTGAACCGAACAACGGCGTTGATGTTGATCCACATCAACGTCGTCCAGCTTCTCGACGGAAGTACCCTCCGATCGCAGGACGCTGGTCCATCCGGACCGAGCCTTGACCGTGAACGTCCGCATGATTGACGCCAGCAGCTCATCCTTCGATCCGATGAGCCGGTACACGCTCCCCACACTCATCCCGGCCGTAGCGGCAATGTCACGAACGGTCGTGGCTTCGTAGCCCCGGCGGCCGAACTCCGTCCGCGCAACCGCCCTGAGCATCGGGAGTCGCTCGTCCTCCTCCCGTTCCTCCTCTCCCACGAATCGATCGTCTCGGTGGCCGCCGCGAACGGCTCCGAACGATCCAGCGTGGCATTGGTGGGCGGCTCCACAGCGATCCCGTTCAAGATGGTCCTGCAGCGGAGCGCGGACCTGATCCGCGCCCAGGACATCCCGGAAGACTTCCAGGCTGACGTGCAGGAGCACCTGGCACAGCCGGTCCGACAGGGTCTCGAGATCGATCCCCCCTCGCAGGTACCCGCTGGAGCGCCCCGAGCGAGTGTCTCGAGCATCGCTCCTTCGATCCCGACCGGTGGCCGCTGGGCGATGCGGATCAGCTGGTCGCCGGCCCCAGAAGGCGGCTCGTAGAGGGTCAGTAGCAGTGCCGCTCGATGGCGAACGGCGAGTCTGCGATCGCTCCCCCGAGAGCAACAATCCGGTCGGAAATGGGTTCCGGATCCGGCCGGTGGAGCGCCTCCAACCCGTCCTTGGCGACGGCATCGAGATCCGTCTGATAACGCTCGACCAGCTCGACGATCAGCGCCTCCTTCGACTCGAAGTGGTGATAGAGGCTGCCGGGCAGGATCCCGGAGGCGTCAGCGATCTCTTTGAGCGAGGTGCGCAGGCCCGAGGAGGCGAAGAGCTCAGCCGCAGTGTCCAGGATCTCTGTTCTGCGTGACCCGTCGACTGACACGGCGTTGGCTCCCTGGGAATTGACCTGACGGCGAGGAACGTACCGCAATCTGCTGCGAGTTCCGTCCACCACCGACCTGGTCAGATCGGGGTCTTCGTCGTCTCTGTGTGTCTCGCGGTCACGGGTTGAGGACGAGGGCTCGTTCTGGACAGTTCCGGACGGCCGCCACGACCGCCCCCTCGTTCTCCGGCCCGACGTCTCCAGTGGTCTCGACGAGGTCCGCGTGGCCCACGTCGTCGGGCCGAATGACCTCCGGCGCCAGCTCGTAGCAGCGGCCGTGACCCTCACATCTCGTGACATCGATGCTGAGGCGCATGCCGCTATGGTAGCCCATAGCCGCCTTGAACCAAATATCTGTTTCGGGCCAGAGGTGAGTGTCGATCCGTTCTGATGGACGGGATCTCTTGCCTATTCCGCCGGACCCGAAATCGACGGTCACGGAGTGCGCGGGACCGTCTCACCCGTGCGACGCCGAAGGGGACCCTCAGCTACTCGTCAGGCAGATTGAACAGCCGACGAGCGGTGCGGACCAACTCGACCTTCAACGTCTCGTCGTCGAGGTCGGCGACCAAGGGGTGGACGACCGCACCTCCGAAGGCCGCCGAGAGGATGGCGGTGCGTACCCGTGTCTCGGTCGAGGCGTCCTCGCCGTTGAGCACGGAGTACAAGCGGTTCATCAGATCCAAGAACGGCTCGTGTTCGCTCAGCAGCCGGATGATCGAAGGGTCGTTCTGGAGGGACTGCACCCATCGGCGGCGCTCCACCGCCAAACCGATCACCTGCTCGAGGAGGACGGCGCGCGCGTGGGCATCGGTCGACTCCGCCTCCGCCGCATTCAGCGCAGTCTCCAGGCGAGCGAGCTCCACCTCGGCGACGGCGAGGACGATCTCCTCCTTGGTCCTGAATCTGGTGATACACCGCGGCTTTGGTGACGCCGATCCGGTCGGCGATCATCTGCAACGAGGTGCCGCTGACACCATGGAGGCCGAAGAGATCCAGGGCAGCCCTGATGATGCGCTGTTGCGCGGCGCTGTAACGGTCGGCCCGCAATTGGCGCTGCACGACGTCACTCCCCGGGGTCATCGCAGGGAAGCCTAGGGGGCTTGTCCGCTCCTAGCCGATCGGCTCCCTTGCAAAGGGCGACCGCCACGCGAACTGCAGATTGACGCCACCGCGATGCCGGGCAAGGCCTTTGACGTCTCGTTCGAGATGCCCGCGCCCGAGGCGGTGATCATGACGTTCAACCGCTGCGTCGCCGCCGACCATCGGGAGGCCATGGGCCGGCCGGACATCCTGGAGAAGAACCGCCACTCCACGTGCCCGAAGTCGATGATCGAGACGACGAAGATGTACGACCCGAACATGAAGGTCGACATCCTGGCCATCCCGCCGCGCCGGGACGAGGGCGATGTGTGCTGCAAGTGGCGCTTCAGCATGCGGACGCCGGACGACCCGGAGTACGTCCCGGTCACGCTGACCAGTCGGCCGCCGCGAAGCACTGACGGGAGCGACGGCGGTCGGGGCCCGGCCCACTGACATGAATATCCCCGGCTGACCCTCCGCGGGACCGACGATCTGATCCGCTGGCCCGGCAAAAGAATTCGCCAGGTTGGCGAGAAGCCCTCGTTTCCTCCTTCGTAGGAGTAGCCGGACGGCTACTCGATTTTGTCGTGAGTAGGGGCGGAACAGGGACATATGCGGGGGAGAGGTTGCCTGGCACCGGTACCTGGCGGACGTCAGCCTCGCCGCGGGCGCGCCCTCGCGCTGGCGGCCGCCTCAGTGGCCCTCCTGCTGACCGGCTGTGGCAGTCGGGAACCTCACGGGGCGGTCGTGCTCGCGGCGCGCGGTATGGCCTCCGGCGGGTCACAGGCAGGTGTATCCGGGAGCGGGTCGGGGCACACTGCGGGCGGTGGAGCCGCTGCGGGGAACACGGGCACGTCGGCTTCCGGTGCGGGATCTGCTGCGGCAGGCGGTGCGGGTGCCGCCGCGGCGACGTCCGGCGGTGTCGCATCGGCTGCGCACGGCAGTGCGCCGCCCACCAAGGCCGCATCGGCGACGCCAAACGTCGCCTCCACAATCAACCTGGGCAATGTCGGCACCTACAGCGGGTTGATCGGGGCCATCTTCACGGGGGCCCAACAGTCGCTCCAGGTGTGGCAGGCGTACGTCAATGCCCACGGGGGGCTGAACGGGCACCCGGTCCACGTCTTCATCGAGGACGACGGGGGCGATCCCTCGACCAACCAGACCGAGGTGCAACAAGAGGTCACCCAGGACCACGTCATCGCGTTCGTCGGGAACCTCGAGCCGCTTACGGCGAGCGCGAGTCTTTCCTACTTGCAACAACAGCACATCCCGGTCATCGGCGGTGACGCCAGCAGCTTCACGTGGTGGCAGAGCCCGGTGATGTTCCCCCAAGCCTCGTATCTCGAGCACGAGGGCGACGACACCATCCGCGCTGCCGTCGCGCAGGGAAAGACGAAGCTCGCCTACCTGTACTGCATCGAGGACTCCACGTGCACCCACGGGTACCAGGTTGAGATCACCAACGGTGGCGCGAAAGCCGACGGCGCTGACCCGGTCTACTCCGCCTCCTACAGCCTCACCCAACCCGATTTCACGGCGCAGTGTTTGTCCGCGCAGCAGGCCGGTGCCAACGTGCTCTTCTTTGCCGGGGACGGGGACAGCCTCGTCCGGATGGCCCGGGACTGCTCTGCGCAGAACTACAAGCCGCTCTACCTCGCAGCGAGCATCGCGGTGAACGCGGCCGTGCAGGCGGATCCTCTGCTCAACGGACTGATCAGCACCCAGTCGAACTTCCCGTGGACCGACGCATACACACCGGCACAGGCCACGTACCAACAGGCCATGAAGACGTACGCCCCCAATCTTGCGGGCTCCGGGTCGACGGCCGCAGAGTGGGCTTCGGGGATGCTGGCAGTCGCCGCCGACCAGTATCTCGGCGCCACGCCCACCTCGGCCCAGTTCTTCCAGGGGCTTTGGGCCATCAAGAACAATGACCTAGGAGCGCTGGCTCCGCCGCTGACCTTCAACGCCAACGCCAATGCCACGCCATCTAATTGCTACTTCGAGATGGTCCTGCAGAACGGCCAGTTCGTCGACCCGAACCACGGGACCTACCACTGCACCCAATGATCTCGTCCCTGCATGCCAGCGGCCGTGCCGGCCACACCTCGAAGAGGCGGAAGAGAAGAGGGAGGACCTGATGGATCCAGCAAAGTGGCTCCGGCTCCAGTGGGACCGCGCCCTGGCCTGGGTGCTGGTGGCGGCGGGTGCGATCGCGCTCATCGCCGGCTGGGTCGGCGTGAGCAGCACCGCCTACGCGGCCGAGCAGTTGCCCTACATCATCTCGGGGGGAATCGGCGGGATCTTCCTGCTCGGTGTAGGCGCCACGCTGTGGCTCTCGGCCGACCTGCGAGACGAGTGGCGCAAGCTCGACCAAATTGAGGAGGCGCTGCAGCAGCGCGAGGGCATCCCCGTCCACGCCGAGGCCGACAGCTACTGATGGCCCTGGTGTTGGCGGGCGGGCGATCCGCCGCTGACGGCACAAGACCCCGGGCGACCGTGGCCCCACGCGGCGCGCTCTGGAGCGCCGAGGACCTGTTGCGCTGGGCGCTCGCCACCGGGGTCGGCGGCATCGTCATCGCGGTGTCGTGGTACGTGTGCGCGGGCGATGCCAGCTTCTACCGCCAGGTCGGCCCCCTGGACGCGGCCGTGGCGGGGGCAGTCGTGAGCGGTCTCGGCAACGCCATGTGGCTACTGCGCGGCCGGCGCAGGCTGGGCGAGCGCCGCCGCGCCCTGCTCGGGGACCCGGTGCTTGCGCTCGATGCCGGCGCAGCCGGCGTGGTGCGCAGGGTGTCGAGCTCGAACCTCGAGCGGGCCGCACCCGTGGGCCCGGCCGGCGCAGAGGCGGAGATCTTCGTGGCGGGCGACGGCCTGCTCCGGTTCCACCGATCTGACTGCGACTTGGCGGCGGGGCGCTCGTGGGGCAGCGCGACCCGGGAGCAGCACGAGGATGCAGGTCGGCTGCCCTGCGGGGTCTGCCGCCCGTGAACACCCTCTCGGTGCCGGTTCTTGGGTCCTTGCGCCGCGATGCGGACGGCGACGGCCGCCGGACGCTCGCAGTGGCGGGCGGCCTCTGCGCCGCGCTCGTGGTCGGCATCGTGCTGGCGGGCGCATTCTCTCTGGGGCCCTACGTCGTCACCGGGATCGCGTCGGGTTCCATCTACGCCCTGGCCGCGCTGGGGCTCGTGCTCACCTTCAAGACATCGGGCATCTTCAATTTCGCGATCGGGGCCCAGGCCGCTGCGTCGGCCTACGTGTTCTACAGCTTGCGGGTCACGGCGGGCCTGCCCTGGCCCATCGCCGCCCTCGCCGCCATGGTCGTCGTCGGCCTCGGCGGCTCCCTCCTCCTGGAGCGCATGGCCTACTGGCTGACAGATGCGCCGGCGGCGATGAAGGTCGTGGCCACCATCGGATTGCTCGTGCTGCTGCAGTCGGCGCTCACCGGTGCCTACGGCGTGGCCACCATTCAGTTCTCCCCCTTCCTGCCGAACAAGGGCCTGCACCTGTTCGGCGTCAATGTCCTGGGCAGCCAGCTCATCATCGTGGCCACGGCCGTGGTGGCCACGGTGGGCCTCTACCTCTTCTTCAAGCGGGCCCGCCTCGGCGTCTCCATGCACGCCGTCGTCGACTCGCCGACGCTGCTGGCGCTCGAGGCCACCAACCCCGTGACGGTGCGCCGGTACGCCTGGGCGATCGGGTCGTGCTTCATCTCCATCTCGGGCATGCTCCTCGCCCCGACCCTCGGCATCGACGTCAACCTCTTCCTGCTCATTTACGTGGCCGCCTTCGGGGCGGCCGCGGTGGGCGCGTTCTCCAGCCTGCCCGTCACCTTCGCCGCCGCCATCGGCATCGGCGTGACGATGAGCATCCTCAGCGACAAGCTGGCCGGGCAGACCAACTTCGTGCTGGCCGAGCTCTATACCCAGGTTCCCTTCCTCGTCCTTGTGGCGGCGCTCCTCCTCGTCCCGCGGCGCAAGCTCGTGACACGGGGCGCCGGGATGGTGCGCAAGCTGCGCCCGCCCGCCACCTTTCCGCTCCCCGTCGTCGCGCTGGGCACGCTGGCCGGCATGGCCGTCGCGATCGCGATCCCCTTCGTGGTCCCCTCGGCCTTCGTCAACCAGTACACGACCGGCATCGGCTTCGCCGTGGTGCTGGCCTCGCTCGGGTTGTTGCTGTGGACGTCGGGCCAGATCTCGCTGTGCCAGATGGCGTTCGCCGCGGTCGGCGCGACGACGTTCGCGCACGCGCTCGGCGCCGGTTGGCCGTGGCCGCTGGCGCTCCTGGCCGCCGCGGCGGTCGCCATGGTCGCCGGGGCCGTGGCCGCGATCCCATCGTTCCGGTTGAGCGGCGTGTACCTGGCAGTCGCCACCTTCGGCTTCGGGCTGCTCGTCCAGAACCTGCTCTTCCCGACCTTCCTCATGTTCGGCCAGTCGGACAGCGTCACCATCGGGCGGCCGCACCTGCTGGGCGTGGATGCGACCTCGGACCGGGCGTACTACTTCGTGGCGCTGGCCATCGCCACGGTGTGCGCCCTCATCGTCGTCGGTGTACGGCGCAGCCGGCTCGGCCGCCTCCTGCGCGGCCTGTCCGACTCCCCGGCCGCACTGGAGGCCCACGGCGCGGACACCCGGATCACCCGGCTCTATGTGTTCTGCATCTCCGCCGGGGTCGCAGCCGTCGGCGGCGTCCTCATCGGCGGTGTGACCCAGAGCGCCGGCGGCACGCTCGCCGGCCCGTTCGGCTTCTTCAATTCGGTCGTGCTGCTCGCCGTCCTGGCCTTCTGCGGGAGCCAGCCCCTGCTGTCACCCGTCATCGCGGCCTTCGTCTTCGCGGTGCTGCGCGTCTACGGGCCCTTCAACGGGGGATGGTTCGCGCGCTACGAGGGTGTCTTCTTCGGGCTGGCCGCCATCGGCGTGGCGGTGGCGCCGGGCATGCACCTGGCCTTCCGGGGCCGGCGCGTGGCCGCCCGCGTCGGCCGGAGCCCCGTGGCGAGCCGGGCCCCGGCGCCGCCGGTCGTCGTCGTCCACCGACCCGACGCCCCGGTGCCACACCTGACGGGGTCCCGATCGTGATGGAGGTGCTCCCGGGCCTCGAGGTCGGAGACCTCACCGTGCGCTTCGGCGGGCTGGTGGCCGTCGACGACGTGTCGCTACAGGCGCCCGCCGGCACCATCAGCGGGCTCATCGGCCCGAACGGCGCCGGCAAGACCACGATCTTCAACGCCTGCACCGGCGTCGTCCCCGCCGCCGCGGGGCAGATCCGGTTGGGGGGCGAGGACCTGGGCCGCCTCTCGACGCCGGCCCGGGCGGCGCGGGGCTTGGGCCGCACGTTCCAGCGCATGGAGCTGTTCGACTCCCTCACAGTGAGCGAGAACGTGGCCCTCGGCCTCGAGGCGCACCTGGCGGCAGGGCGCCCGTGGGGGCAGCTGGCCTGTGGTCGGCGTGAACGGCGAGCGATCGGCGAGCGGTCACGCCACGCGATGCAGCGCTGCGGGATCGAGCCACTGGGACGCCGGCGGGCCGGCGACCTCTCCACCGGCCAGCGCCGCCTGGTGGAGCTGGCCCGGGTCATGGCTACCCCGTTCCGCTTCGTCCTGCTCGACGAGCCCTCGTCCGGCCTCGACGTCGTGGAGACGGAGCGATTCGGGGCGATCCTGCGCGACTTCGTGGCCGAGACCGGTGTCGGCCTGTTGCTGGTGGAGCACGACATGGCGCTGGTCGCCGCCGTCTGCAGCTCCATCACGGTGCTCGACTTCGGGCGACGGATCTTCGCCGGGCCGACGGCCGATGCCCTGACCTCGGAGCTGGTGCGCGCCGCGTATCTCGGGTCCGAAGACGTGTACGCCGCCCCGGAGCTCGCGCCCCATGCTTGAGCTGCGCGGGATCAGCGCGGGGTACGGCACCGGGACGGTGCTGGACGGGGTCGACCTGGTCGTCCCGGACGGGGCGGTGGTGGCCTTGCTGGGCCCGAACGGTGCGGGCAAGACCACCCTCTTGAAGGTCGCCTCGGGGCTGCTCCGTCCGTCGTCGGGGACGCTGCTGCACGACGGGGAGGACGTGACCGGCCGGACCCCCTACGAGCTGGCCCGCGGCGGCATCTGCCACGTCCCCGAAGGCCGCGGGATCTTCCCGACGCTCTCGGTGGCCGACAACCTCCGCCTCCAGGCACCGCGGCAGGTCGACCGAAAGGCCATCGACGCCGCGGCGGCGGTGTTCCCCCGCCTCGGACAGCGCCGCCGCCAGCTGGCCGGCACCATGTCCGGCGGCGAGCAGCAGATGCTCGCGCTGGCGCACGCGTACGTGGCCAGGCCGCGCACCGTGCTCCTCGACGAGGTGTCCATGGGCCTAGCCCCCCTGATCGTCGATGAGATCTTCGACTACCTCGGCCGGCTGGCCCGCGAGGGCATGTCGCTCCTGCTCGTCGAGCAGTACGTGGCCCGGGCCCTCGAGCTGGCCGACTACGTCTACATCCTCAACCGGGGCAGGATCTGCTTCGCCGGCGAGCCCGCCGAGGTAGAGGGGGACACGGTGCTCGAGTCGTATCTCGGGGCGCTGGCACAGTGAGGCGCGAACCGCGCCAGCCGCGGTCGAGGCGAGCCGTGACGGTCGTCCAGATCGCCGCGGCCGCTGCGCTGGCCCTCGGCCTGGCGGGCTTCGCCGCCAGCGTGGGCGCCGGCGCGGACCCGTCCACGACGTCCAGCTCGGCGCCCTCCGCCACGAACACCAACACCTACGACCTCTCGGCGCAGGCGAACGCACTCGACGTGCTGCTGGCCGTCCCGAACCTCCCGTTGGGCCTCGTCGTCGAGGCCGGGCCCTACGGCTCCTCGGCCTCGTTGAACAGCCTCGGAGAGTCGATGTCCGATGCCGGCGCGCCGTACGCACCGACCATCGCGTCGCTCCCCGGCACCATCAACGGCCTTGGGTCTGGATCGCTCCCTCCGCTGCCACCGCTGCCGGGCTATGTCTCGGCCAGCTACCCCAGCAAGCCGACGAACAACCAGACGCAGGGTGGCTACCAGATCAGCTCGACGGCGTCGCCGAACGACGCCAAGGGATCCGTCGCCATCGGGGCGCAGCCGGTGGGGTCGCCGCACGCCACCATGTTCAGCTCGGCGGAGGCCGGCGCCAACTCCGACGGGAGCGTCACCGTGAGC
Organism: uncultured Acidimicrobiaceae bacterium; assembly: GCA_963740535.1. Taxonomy (GTDB): domain Bacteria; phylum Actinomycetota; class Acidimicrobiia; order Acidimicrobiales; family RAAP-2; genus Bog-473. Next base: position 662,573 of record CAVUEI010000001.1, on the reverse strand, counting down.
GGCTCGGCCGGCCTTGATGCGCTGTCCTTCGGACAGCTGTTCGACATCGCGAACGTGTCGTCGTCGCTGTCCATGACCCAACAGGCGAACGGCCAGCCCAAGGTGACGGACCAGACGAACCTCGGCACCATCACCCTCCTCGGCCAGGCGAGCGGCCTCGCCGGTAACGGTGTCGGCGTGCTCGGCACCGGCGTCCCGATCGACATCTCGAACGAGGTGATCGGCACGCTCAACACGGTGCTCTCCAAGTCCGGCGTCCAGCTGACCTACCTGCCCGAGACGTTCACCTACACCGACGGGTCGAGCAGCACGGGCACCAGCCCCGACTCGTCCAAGACACTGCAGGCCATCGACTCGGGCGCCCTGAAGGTCACCGTCCTGGAGAACATCCCGGGCCAAGGGACGTACGGGGCGACCTTCACCGTGGGCCGTGTGTACCTGTCCACCAGCGACGCCCCGGGCATTGTGCCGGCCGTCGGCAACACGGGGACAGTGGGGAACACCGGGAACACCGGCGCTGCAACAACTGGTGTCACCTCCAGCCCGAGCTCGCTGGCCCCGCTCGGCAACACGGGGGCGGGCACCGTCTCCATCCCGTCGGGCGGGACGGGAGCCGGGAACACCGCCGTGCCGACGGCGCCGACTCTGGCGCTCCAGCCGACGTTCGCACTGGAGAAGGGACCATCCGCCGCGAGCCTGTACCTGCTGCTGATCCTGGTGGCGCTGGCGGTGCTCGCCGGGTCCCAGGCGGTGCGCTACTTCTCGGTGCGGCTCGCACTGAGTGGGCAGCCGGGCAGCGCATGACGACGGAACACAGACGGGCGGGGCCATCCCGCGAGAGAGGAGCACGGTGATGAGACGGCGTCGAGGGTTGATGGGTGACGGGCACCGACGCGCCCGCCTGGTGCTGGGGGCCGCCTCGTTGTGCGCCGTGACGGCGGTGGCGGGCCTCGTCGGACTCCAGTCGGCGTCGGCCGACAGCGGCAACAGCGGCAACAGCGGCAACACGGGGAGTGGCGCATCGGCGGCGGGCGTCACCCCGCTGCTCAAGATGTTCGAGTTCGGGGACACCTTCGGGCTGCCGCTGGCCTGCAGCGACGCCGGGTCGGTGGTCTCCATCATCGGAGCGGAATCAGGATCCTCGCAGGGGATCTCGCCGCTCGTCACGCAACTCGACTCCCAGTGCAGCCAGCTGTCCTCCGAAGGGAGCGGATACCTGCAGCAGGCCATCGCCGAGAGCCAGGGACTCGCCCTCATCAACCCGGCCGTCAACCCCCTGATCGCCGCCCTCTCGGGTGGCCTGACGACGACCGGGACCCAGGAGGGCCCCGCCATCTCCCCCTTCGGCCCCACCGTGGCGGGCCTGGGCGGCACCGTCGCCTTCTTCGAGGGGACGTGAGGTTGCGCCGGGGCCGGCGCGGACGCCACCTCGCCCTGGTGCTGCTCGTCGCCGCCGTCGGGTTGACCGCGTGCGGGGGCCGCTTCCGCGAGCCCCCCGACGCCAAGGGTGCACCCGCCACGGCCGCTCCGGCTACGAGCGCGGGCGTCGGGGGTGGTGCCGGCGGGTCCGGCACGCCGACCACGACCAGTGGTGCGACGCCGAGGCAGGCGTGGCGCCCGCGGGCGGGTCGTCGGGATCGGTCTCGCCTCCACCGGGCACGATCGTCCCCACCCTTCCGTCGCCGCGCAAGGCCGTCGCTGACGCCTACCAGGCCTACCTCAGTGATCTGTCCGGGCTCGACGACACGCTGAGCAAGGCGTACCTGGCACCGCTGGCCTCGGTCACGACGACCCGCCTCGGTCAGGCCAGCGCCCGCCAGGCTGCGGCCATCCTTGCCGCAAAGGAGCACGGCGTGGGCACGCTACGCGATGCGCACCTCGAGATCCGCATGACCGGGCCGGCATCGGCCGCTCTGGCCGACTGCCAGGACGAGCAGCACTTCTACGTCGTCAGCGACCAGTCGGGCACCCCGGACACCTTCGTGCAGCGGGGCTACTTCGTCGGCTCGGCCCAGCTCGTACTCGAAAGCGGTCACTGGCTCGTCGACACCTTCACGACGACCCACGTGCCCTGCTCGTTCTGAGCCTGACGGCGGCAGGTGACGGGCGCTTAGCCGATGATCGCCGGAAGGGTCTCCCAGCCGCGCACCGTCGAGGTGGGGGACAGCCGGGCGCTCTCCAGGTCGACCTCCCACGTCGGGAAGCGCGCCAGCACCTCCTCCAACGCCACGCGACCCTCCAAGCGGGCCAGCGCCGAGCCAAGGCAGAGGTGGATGCCGTTGCCGAACGTGAGGTGGCGGTCGATCGCGCGATGGATGTCGAAGTGGTCACCGTCGGGATAGCGCCTGTCATCCCGGTTGGCCGACCCCACGAGGAAGAGCATGATGCTCCCGGCGGGCACCGTCTGGCCGTGCACGGCCACCTCGTCCCGGACCACGTACCGGCCGACGTGCGGTGCGGGCGACTCGAAGCGGAGCAACTCCTCAATCGCAGCGGGAATCAGGGAGGGATCCTTCACGAGCTCGGCTCGTTGCTCCGGGTGCTCGGCCAGCACCTTGCCGGTCCAGCCGATCAGGCGGGTCGTGGTCTCGTTGCCGGCGCCGGCAACGACCTCGATGTACGTCAGGAGCTCGCTTCGGGTGAGGTGCCGACGTGTTCCCGTCTCGTCCTCGAATTCCGCGTTCAGGAGCTCGGTCATGATGTCGTCGGAGGGATTTTCAGCCCGCCAGTCGATGTAGTCGGCGAACATCTCGCCGGTGACGAAGTTCTCCTTGACCTCCATCGGCTGCCCTGCCTCCGTACGGAGGTTGGCGTCCACATGGTCTCGAACGGCTTCCTGGTCCGCCTCCGGAATGCCGAGGAGCATCCCGATGGTGCGCATCGGCATCTGGGCGCCGAGGTCGGCGATGAAGTCGAATCGATCCGAGCCGACGAACGGGTCGAGGCTGCGCGCGCAGAACTCCCGGATCTTCGGTTCGAGGTCCGCGACCCGCCGCGGGGCGAAGGCCCGGGAGAGCAGCCGACGATGGATTGTGTGCGTCGGCGGGTCCTCGAAGATCAGGATGCCCTTGGGCATCTCGATGTCCGCCCTGATGAGCTCGATGATGCCGCCCTTCCCCGAAATGTAGGTCTGGGCGTTGAGGAGTCCCTTCTCGACGTCCTCGAACCGGCTCAGGGCGTAGAAGTCGTGCTGGTCGTTGTAGTACAGCGGCGCCTCCTCCCGCAGGCGTCGGTACACCGGGTACGGATCTGCGTTGATCTCGACGTTGTACGGGTCGTAATAGACGTCAGCGATGCCAGTCACCACTTCCAGGACCACCCTTCAGATTTCATGTCAGAATATGCCATCAAATGGCTGGTCGGTCAATCAGCGGATACGGGCCCACTCCGTGAGAGGGCGGGTGGTGACCACGTCATGACGCTCCGATTGGCGCGCCCGGCGCGCAAAGGCCGGGAGGATCAGAGAGTGCACACAGGATCGGGGCGGATGAAGTTCGGCGTCGCCTTCGCCAACATCGGGCCGTTCGTCGGAGCCGACGCGGCGGTCGGTCTCGCGCAGGCCGCCGAAGCCGCCGGGTTCGAGTCGATTTGGACGGTCGACCACGTGGTGGTTCCGGCTGGGTACGAGTCCAAGTATCCCTACGATGAGTCGGGGAAGCTCCCTTCCGGGGAGGCGACGGTGTTCCCCGACCCGCTCATCTGGTTGGCCTACGTGGCCGCCCGGACGTCGACGCTGCGCCTGGGCACCGGCATTCTCATCGTGCCGCAGCGCAACCCGCTCGTGCTGGCCAAGGAGCTGGCGACGCTCGACCACCTCTCGGGGGGCCGGATGATCCTGGGCGCCGGCATCGGCTGGCTCGAGGAGGAATTCGCAGCGCTGGGGGTCCCCTTCGCCGGGCGCGGACAACGTACCGAGGAGGCCATCGCCGCCATGCGGGCCCTGTGGTCGCAGGAACAGGCGAGCTACGACGGCACCACGACGAGCTTCCAGAGCTGCTTCTTGCGGCCACAGCCTCCGGGCGGGACGATCCCCGTGCATGTCGGAGGCCACAGCGAGGCCGCCGCCCAGCGAGCCGGCCGCATCGGGGACGGGTTCTTCCCATTCGGCGTCACCCGCGACGAGCTGACGTCGTTGCTCGCCGTCATGGGGCGAGCGGCGGAAAAGGCCGGAAGGGATCCGGAGTCGATCGAGGTCACCGTGCAGAGCAATCTCACCACGGCTGAGGCGGCCTTGGCCGAGGTGTTGACCCTCCAGAAGCTCGGTGCGACCCGGGTCATCGTTCCGGCCGCGATGTTCAGGGAGGATCTCGCGGCCTCCCTGGAGCGGTACGGCGCGGACGTGATCACCCGGGTCTGACCGCCTAGCGTGCCTCCGCGAGAAAGCAGTGAGGACGTGATGAACGAGAAGGTCGACGAGTTCCACATTGCGATAGACGAGTCGGTCCTCGAGGACCTGCGCCACCGTCTGGAGCGGACCCGCTATCCCGATCAGATCGACGGGACGGGTTGGGAGTACGGCGTGCCGGTCGACTACCTGCGCGAGCTCGTCGAGTACTGGCGTGACACCTACGACTGGCGGGCCCAAGAGGCGCTGCTCAATTCGTTCGCCCAGTTCACAACCGAGATTGACGGGCAGTCGATCCATTTCATTCACGCGCGATCGGCCCACGCGCACGCCCTTCCCCTTGTCATCACGCACGGCTGGCCGGGCTCGGTCGTCGAGTTCCTCGACGTCATCCCGCGTCTGACAGACCCGGAGTCCTTCGGCGGCGACGCATCGGACGCGTTCCACGTCGTCGCCCCGTCCTTGCCCGGCTACGGGTTCTCCGAACCGCCGCGGACACGCGGCTGGAATGAGCACCGCATCGCCAACGCGTTCATCACGCTGATGGGTCGACTCGGCTACACGCGGTACGGAGCCCAGGGCGGGGACTGGGGGGCACAGGTGACGACCCGGATCGGCTCGCTCGACCCGGCGCACTGCGCCGCCATCCACCTCAACATGGCGCTCGGTGCGGCCCCGCAGGGCCAAGAGGACCTGACCGATGAGGAGCAGGCCGATCTGAAGGCGATGCGGCAGTTCGTAAAAGAGGAGTCTGGCTACGCGAACGAGCAGGGGACCAAGCCGCAGACCCTCGGTGCCTCGCTCAATGACTCGCCGGCCGGCCTCCTGGCCTGGATCGTGGAGAAGTTCCGCGGCTGGAGCGATTGCGACGGTCATCCCGAGAACTGCTTCAGCCGCGATCGCCTCCTGACCAACGTGATGCTGTACTGGGCGACGCAGACCAGCGCGTCGTCGGCCCGTCTGTACTGGGAGAGCAGGCACAGCGGATCGTCAGGGCAGCCGCTCCCGTTCGTCGAGGTTCCGACGGGCGTAGCGCGCTACCCCAAGGAGATCCTGCGTTGGCCGCGCTCGTGGGTCGAGCGCCAGTACAACGTGGTCCACTGGGCGGCCATGGCGCGTGGCGGCCACTTTGCTGCCATGGAGCAGCCGGACCTGTTCGTCGAGGATCTGCGCACGTTCTTCCGCACCGTGCGGTGACCTGAGCGACCTCCCCTCAGGAGAGCTCGGGCCGCATTCCCGGCAGATCCTCCAGGCTGAGCTGTACCTCGTCCCGGCGGATCGGTGATCCGTTGACAAGCACGTGCCGCATCCCGCTCGGTTCTTCGGCGGTCAACCTCTCGCCGTTGGCGGGGAGATCCTGCAGGCGTCGTTGCGGGCCCGGGGCCACGGTGGCCGGATCGAAGACCGTCACGTCGGCGAAATTCCCCTCGCGCAGATACCCGCGCTTCTCGAAGCCGAACATGTCGGCCGCCTCTCCGGTCAGCTTCCGGATCGCACGCTCGAGCGGCATGAGCTCACGCTCGCGCACCCAGTTGCCGAGCAGGTCGGTGGGCAGCGGTGCATCGCACAGCTGGTCGACATGCGCGCCGGCGTCGGTGAGGCCCAGGATCACATGGTCCTCGGTGAGCAGATGGGCCACTTCATCCGGGTCGTCATTGGCGATGTAGGCGCGGAACCGCGTCTTGAGGTCCTCGGCGAGTGACAACTCGCACATGACATCGAACGGGGTGCTGCCGCGCTCACGGGCGATGTCGGTCACCCGGCGGCCGAGCAATTCGGGGAACCGCTCGGTTTCCGACACCTCATAGGTCTCCCAGCGGGGCTTCATGCCGGTCGTATTGTGCTCGAGGTCGTCAAAGGCCCGAGTCCGCCACTCCTGATCACGGAAGGCTGCCTTGCGCACATCGCGGCCGACCTTCATCAACTCGCCGAACACCTCGCTGACATTGAGGTTGTAGGCGTCGGCCAGCGTGAACTGCATGGTCAACGGCCGCGGCGTGACCTGGGGCCAGACATTCGCACCACGCGCGAGAGCGTCCTCGTGTAACTGCACGACCTCACGATGCTTCCCACTCGAGAGGGCGAACAGCGGGCACGTGAACGGCCGACCGACGCGCTGCTGCCACGTGAAGACGTCGGCGTACTCGCACTGCCAACCCGGCGTGGCGAGCACGACTCCCTTCCCGGTCTTCCCTGTGGCCATGAACAGAGCCTCGACCTCGTCCATCTCGGCGAAACGGCTCGGAACCGGCTTGCCGTCCACTCCACGGTGCGCAAACGAGAAGCTCGTCGAGAACCCGGCTGCGCCCGCACCGATCGCCTCGGTCAGGAGCTGGCACATGCGCTCTATCTCATCGGTGGTGGCGGCACGCTCATAGGCGGCGTCTCCCATGACGAAGAGCCGCAGGGCTGTGTGACCGATGTACGCGGTGAAATTGAGCGCCGTGCCGCGACGGTGGACCAGGTCGAGATAGTCCGGGAAGGTCTCGAAATCCCAGACGATCCCCGCCGCGAGCGAGTTCGCATCCATACCTTCCACGTTCTCGAGCGTGTGCACAATCACGTCGTGGTGTTCGGGGCGACACGGGGCGATCGAGAACCCACAGTTGCCTGCGACCACCGTGGTGACGCCGTGAAACGACGACGGCTTGAGCTCCCGGTCCCAGAAGACCTGGGCATCGAAGTGGGTGTGGATGTCGATGAAGCCCGGTGCCACGGCGCAGCCAGAGGCGTCGAGTTCGGTCCTACCCTTGAGGTTCTGCCCGATCGCCTCGATCACCTGTCCCGTGATCGCCACGTCGGCCACGCGGCCGGGCTCACCGCTCCCATCGAAGACGGTTCCCCCACGGATCACCACATCAGCCGACATTCGCCTGCTCCTCCCACTGGTTCATCCTGCGAGATCCCTACGTCAGCCGGTAGCGAATCGGCAAGTGCTTCACGGCTCCATTGACCGACGAGTTGAGGCGCTCCACCGGTCCCGACTGTTCGAACCACTCCATCCGATCGATCAAGAGGCCGAACATCGACTGCAGCTCGGCCCGCGCCACGTGGGCGCCCATGCAGAGGTGGGGACCGAAGCCGAACACCAGTTGTTGGACGGGGGGGCGGTCGATGCGGAACTCGAAGGGATCCTCGAACACGTCCTCGTCACGGTTCGCCGAGGCCCAGTACAGGGCGACTTTGTCCCCAGCGTGGATCTTCTGTCCGTGCAGTTCGCAGTCCTCGGTGGCCGTCCGCGAGAAGTAGCTGATGGGGGTGACCCAACGAAGGATCTCTTCGACCGCATCGGGCAGCAACTCTGGATCGGCCCGCAACTTCTCCCACTGGTCCGGGTGCTCACAGAAGGCTTGCATGCCACCCGCGATCGCATCGCGGGTCGTCTGGTTCCCCGCCTCGACCAGCAGCTCGCAGTACGAGACCAATTGCGGGCGGGTCAACGGCGCGCCGTCGATCTCGCTCTGCACCAGCATGGTGACCAAATCGTCCTGCGGATGCTCACGACGCTGCTCGATCATGTCTTTGAAATAGCGATGGAGTTCCCCGCGGGCTCGCATGGACGTCTGCTCGGGGCTCTCGCCGGGACGTCGGTACTCCGGATCGTCCTTGCCGATGATCTCGTTGGTCCAGTGGAAGTGAAGTTCCCAGTCCGATTGGGGCACGCCGAGAACCCAGGAGATGACGGCAACCGGGAACGGTGCAGCGAACGTGTCGACGAAATCGCACGTACCGATCTCACCGCCCGTCGCTGCACCGTCGACGATCCCCTGGGCGATCCGTTCGATCTCTTCACTCCGGTCCCTGACGGCACTCTTCAGGAATTTCTTGTTGACGATCTGGCGCATCGGGCCGTGTCGCGGAGGATCGAGATACACGATCATCTCCGGCACCGCCTCCATGCCGCTGAGGTCCATGTCCAGCGTGATCCCCCCAGCGCTCGAGAAGAGCTGAGGCTGGGTGGCCACCTGGACGATGTCGGCGTGCCTGGTGACGGCCCAGAACGGCGGGTAACCCGGTGGTTCGATGTAGGCCACCGGTGCCTCCGCCCGCAGTTTCGCCCACACGCGATGCGGATAGCCGTTGCGAGCGAACCGAACGGGGTCGACGAGGTCGAGTGGATCGATGCCGTTCACCGGCATGGAGTGCGCACCGGTCTGGGTGAGGACACGCTCAATGCCCATGGTCCGGTCGAGCCGGGTGACTACTCGAAGGTGATGACGCCACGAAGGTTCACGCCGTCGAGCATGTCCTGATAGCCCTGGTTGATCTGATCGAGGGGGTATGTCTTCGTAATCAACTCGTCCAACTTCAGCTGGCCCGTCTTGTAAAGGGCCAGGAGGTTGGGGATGTCGAACCGTGGGTTGGCGGCGCCGAACACGACTCCCTTGATCTCCTTCTGGAACATGGCGAGTTCGAACAGGTTGACGCTGCTCTCGGTCTGCGACTGGGGCGCGACGCCGGTGACGACGCAGGTCCCACCCTTCCCCGTGAGGGTGAGGGCATTCGCCATGAGGTCCCCGTACATCACGCTCGGAACCAGGATCACCGCATCCGCCATCTGCCCACGCGTGAGCTCGGTCACCATGGGCAGCGCCTCCTCCATGGACCCGGCGACGTGCGTGGCGCCGAAGTCGAGCGCCGCCTTCTGCTTGAATTCCAAGGGGTCCACGGCGACGATGTTCTTCGCTCCGACCATTCGGGCACCCTGCACCGCATTGATGCCGACCCCTCCGACCCCGACGACGACGACGGTGTCGCCGGGCATGACCTCGGCCCGGTACACGGCCGATCCCCACCCGGTGGTGACCCCGCACGACACGAGGGCGACGACGCCCAACGGCAAGTCGGAGTCCACGGGGACCAGCGATGCCTCGTGGGCGACGCTGTGCTCGGCGAAGGTGCCGAGCTTGGCCATGACATTGAGGTCCTCGCCGTTGAGGTGGTAGCGAGAGGTGCCGTCCGAGATCTGCCCCGGGGCGAACGTCGCCGCGCCGAGGTCACAGAGGTTCGAGTGGCCCGTGATGCACATCTTGCAGCGACCACAGATCGGGAAGAAGCTCGCGGCCACGTGGTCCCCGGGCTGGAGACTGCGGACGTCGGGTCCGACCTCGAGGACGACGCCGCCGCCCTCGTGGCCTCCAACCATGGGGAAGAGCGCCGGCTTCGGAGGCGCGCCGGGCGCGGGCTCGGGAGAGCCCATGTCGCTCGACCGCAGGTGCTCGTCGGAGTGGCACAAGCCGGCGGCGCCCCACTTGACCAGAACCTCCTGGCTCTTGGGCGGATCGAGGTCGATCTCCTCGATCTTCCAGTCCTGCCCCCTGCCCCAGAGCACGGCTGCATGCGTCTTCATGGTCCACACCCCTTGAGCGGTCGGCGGCCACCAGCGGGTCGCCCCCGGAACATTCCACCATGCCTGCATCGAGGCGGTGTTTGAGCCAATATATCCTTGATGTCAGAGTATGACACGAAATCTGGGAGCGTGGCCCGCTCGGCATGTCCCGGTTCTGGCCCATCGGGTTGCGGTTCGCCGGGGCGAACCGGGACGCGAAGGCCGAATAGGAGAATGGACGCAATGAGTGCCTCCAGCGAGCCGGAGCAATCCGAACCGCTTCAGCCGCGCCGGCCCTACAACGGGGCGCTCCGCCAAGAGAGGGCAGCCGAGACACGTGAGCGGATCATCACCGCCGGCGCTGAGTTGCTGCACCAGTCGTCCATACGGGATTGGCAGGGATTGACGATCCGGGCCGTCGCAGAGCTCGCCGGTGTCAACGAACGGACGGTTTACCGTTACTTCGGGAACGAGCGCGGGCTGCGCGATGCGGTGATCCACCGTCACGAGGTGGAGGCCGGGATCGACCTGGCCGAGATGCAGCTGGACGACATCGCCGACATAGCGGCACGCATCTTCGAACACGTGTCGTCGTTCCCCTTGGAACCCCATCCTCCCCTCGACCCGACGCTGGCCGAAGCGAACCAACGGCAGCGAGAAGCACTGCTCGGTGCCATCGCAGCCCGAACCGGACGGTGGTCGGCGGAAGACCGTGAGGTCGTGGCAGCGATGTTCGACGTGCTGTGGAGCGTCGCGTCTTACGAGCGCCTCGTCGTCGATTGGCAGATCCCGTCCGAGCGAGCCATTCGGGGTATCACCTGGGTCATCGAGCTGGTCGAGGAAGCCGTGCGGAACGGTCGTGGGCCAACGTGACGTCTCACTGTCATGCTCCGCGTGCGCTGCTCACCACTGACCGGTTCGAAGGAGGGTGACATGTCGGACGCGGACGAGATCACGACGCTGGTGCACTCCTACCGCGCGGCTCCTCGACGGAGGTGACGTGGACGGCGTTGTTGCGCTCTTCGAACACTCGACCTGGCGGTCCCTGCCCAATGGTTCCGTGCTCCGTGGCAGTGCAGAGGTACGACCGGTGTACGAGAGGCTCTTTGCTCGTCCGGGCGGGCTCCATACGAAGCACCTCATCACGAACCTGAGCGTCGAAGTCGAGCCAGGTGCGGTCACCGCCTCCTCCCACTGCTATTGGACGGTCCTTCGGAGCGCACCCGGTGAGCCAATCGGCATCACCTTGTCCGGCCAGTACACCGACCGGTTCGAGAAGTTCGATGGCCACTGGCGGTTCCTCGACCGGCTGATCACCACCGATCAGACCAGTGAGCCACCTCAGCTGGCGCCCTCGGATCCATCGGGGTAGGTCATGAACTCAATGAGGTTGCCGTCAGGATCACGCACGTAGACGCTCGAACCGGGAACCCTGCGTCCACCTTCTCGTTCCACCGGACCTTCCACGATACGGACCTCTGCCCGACCGAGCAGCTGCGTCAACGAATTCACCGATCCCTGCCAGACGAAGCACAGGTCGCCGCAGGGGGGAACCGCGGCGGGCGCACGAAGCGGAAAGTCCCCCTGCCAGAGCTCGGGCCGATGGAAATTGACCATCTGGTCACCGAGTTGGACCCGCAAGAGATACGGGCTCTCGGCAACCGACAGGCCGAGCGACGTATAGAACACGGCCATCGCCTCGGAGTTCTGCATCGGCAGCGCGACATGATCGATGCCGACCACGGCTCCCGGGCAGCGTGGGGCGGGTGTGCTCAGTCGACATACTCGAAGCCGTACAACTTGGCGCAGTTGAGGGCGGTGATCTTGCGACGATCCTCGTCGGGGAGCATGCCCAGTGTCTCTTCGATGGAGCGCCGCGACTCGGGAATGTGCTGTCCGTGTGCGGATAGTCGGCAGCCCACATGCACGAGTCAGCCCCGAGGTGCGGAATGTACTGGTGGGCCAGCACCTCTTCCTCGAAGGTGGCGATGACCTGTCGCCTGAAGAGCTCGCTCGGGGCCACGCTCGGTGCGTAGTCGATCTTGTCGCGCAGGTTCTCCCACTCCATGTCCATCCGGCTCAGGAAGTACGGCAGCCAGCCGACGCCCGCCTCGGCCAGGACCAGCGTGAGCCCGGGGTGCCGCTCGAGGGCGCCCGAGAAGACCATGATGGCGAGCGCCTCGTCGAGCTGCAGCGGAAGCAGGGTGGCAAACGCCGCCGACTGCCACTTGCCGACCTGATAGCTGAGCCTCGGGGATGCGCCGGCTTTGATGTGGAAGCTGAGAGGCAGTCCGGTCTGCTCGGCGGCTGCCCACAGGCGATTCCAGGCCGGATCACCGGCATCGAAGTCGAACACATCGATGATGGCACCCCGGTGGCCGATCTCGGCAACCCGTTCGAGCTCAGCGACGGCCGCCTCCGGCGAGTGGCTCGGCAGGAACGGGAGGGCACAGAGACGGTCGGGAGCGAACGCATTGAACTCCTCAATGGCCCAGTCGTTCCATGCTGAGTAACAGGCGATCTGGAGGTCCGGCTCCGGGATCGAAAGGGTGAGCGGGATGGGGCCATAGATGACCGAAGCCCAGACCCCGTCGAGATCCATGTCCTCGAGTCGCAGCTTCGGGTTGCTGACCCGAAAGCCGTCGTCCTCGAGTCCCGCCCGGCTGACGGCGCTGAGAACCTGGAGCTTGTCCCCCTGGGGCAGTCCGCTCCGGCCGAGAACCCGGTCGTTGCAGACCCACATGGGGTCACCCTCTCCCGTCACGACCCGTGGGCCTCTCTCGAGCGAGGTCCCTGGGGAGCCTGTCCTGCCACAACTGGCGCGGAACCGAGCGCAGATCGAGGTGATCGTCGCAGGAGTAGATGCTCGATTCGTCCATGTTGTCGACCTCTCTTCTCTATCCACAATTACTGACAGGGGGCACGCGAGCCCATCAAAGGCCCATGGTCCCGGCGCCGAGTGACCTCCGACACGCTGCCCAGCGTCTTCGTCAGGGCGCGGTAGACGAGGTTGCCCGAGGGCCATTGCGTGACGATCTTCCCGGTCGATGACCGGAAGTAGTTGCTGCTCATGGTCCAGGACGTTCCTTGCATCTTGGACTGCAGCCACACGAACCACAGGGCCTCGAACAAGGGCTTTACCTCCACCGAGGTGACGCCGCGCCGGATCATCCGCTTCAGCGCCCGCACTGCGTACTCAGCCTGTGCCTCGAGCATGGAGACGAGCTCGCCGCCGTTGGTACCAGGTCCGTAGAGCATGAAGAAGTTGGGGAACCCCGGCACCGTCATGCCGAGATAGGCCCGTGGTTCGCCCGCCCAGTGCTCAGCGAGGGTCCGTCCCGACCGCCCAGTGACACGGAGGCGGGCCAGGTAGTTCGCCGCCTCGAATCCCGTGGCCATCACGATCACGTCGACGGCTCGCTCCACACCGTCGCCGTCGACGATGCCCGACGGGGTCACCCCCACCACGGCCTTGGGGACCAACTCGACGTTGCCTTCCTTCAGGGCGGGATAGAAGGTGCTGGCGATGACCGGCCGCTTCCCGGGGTAGGCATAGGTCGGGGTGACGGCCTTCTGCAGTTCTGGTCGGTCTGCGAACTGCGCGCTCGATGTAGTCGAGGCACGTCTGCTGACGCTTCTCGTGCAGCTTGGTCCCGGGCCGGAACGTGGCCGCACCCCAGAGCCCCTTCTCCAATGTGTACCGCATCTGCGCCCGGTCCAGAGCCCGGCGCCAAGGTCGGCGGAGATCCCGGCGCTCGGCCTCGGTGAAGGCCCGCTCTCCCTTGGGCATGACCCAGCCGGGTTCCCGCTGAAAGACGTACAGCTTGCCCACCGTGGGCTGTAGGGCCGGCACGACCTGCGTCGCGGTCGACCCGGTGCCAACCACGGCGACCACCTTGTCGGACAGGTCGTGCTGATGCTCCCACCGGGCCGTGTGGAACTTCGGTCCCTCGATTCCTCCAGACCAGGCCAATCGGGATAGCGGGGGACGTTGAGGAAGCCGACCGCGCTGATGAGCACATGGCACTCCTCGACGTCGCCGGAGTCGAGGGTGACCGACCAGACGTGGCGGTCGTCATCCCAGGTGGCCGACAGGACAGTGACGCTGAGGTGCAGGTGGGGGCGCAGGCCGAACTCGTCCACGGTTTCTTCGAGGTACGACTGCAATTCGGGCTGGCGGGCGTGGGTGCGGGTCCAGTCGTACGGCTTGAACGAATAGCTGTAGAGACTGGAGTGCACGTCGACTTCGGCCCCCGGGTACGTGTTGTCCCACCACGTTCCGCCGACCCCGGCCGAGGACTCGTAGATCGTGAAGTTCTCGATCCCGGCCTGCCGCAGCTTGACGCCCGCCGCAATTCCCTCCGATCCCGGCGCCGACCACGACGACTCTCGGAGTCGCGGAGGGGCCGAACCGCTCCCTTGCGTTCGGCCTCAACGGTTCTCCCCTGCGTCCGTTGCCTTCGCGCCACGCGCCGGGTCATCCCGATGCGTCGTCAGGCGTCCCCACTGCACAGTTGCACGCGTCCTCATCGATCCCATCCCCGGGGCAATCCCGGGTCTCGACGGACCCTGATTGACCTCCCCCCAGTTTAGTGTCACAGTACGACACGAAAATAGAGGAGAGGCGAGGAATGACGATCCCCGACGGAGGTCGGTCCGCGAAGTTGGCCTGACAGCATGGACGCCTTCGCCAACTCCTTGAAGCCCGTGCCGAGTCCGTCACTCCGACCCGGCCACCTCCACCACAGTGCTCCGCACTGCGATCGAACCTCGGACGACGGTGCCGCAGCAATCCCGTCTTCACCCTCCCGTGGCCGCGAGCCCTCAGCCGGAGCCGGCGTCCTTCGTGCTCGTCTGGACCGGCATGACCTGGCGGACGGGGCGTCCGGCCACGGTCCCCCCGTCCACCGGGACAACGATGCCGGTGATCTGGGCGGAACGCTCGCTGGCCAGGAAGAGCACGGCCTCGGCGACGTCCTGCGACGTCCCTCGGCGCTGCAGCGGCTGGTCGAGCTCAATGGTGGGGCCCAGGTCGTAGTTGGTGATCCCCGTCGCGATGTGCCCGGGTGCGATGCAGTTCACGCGGATGCCGTATTCGGCCACATCGGTGGCCACCATCCGGCTGAACTGCGCAATCGCCGCCTTCGATGTCCGATAGGAGATGGGGGGGCCGCCGCCCGTGAGGCCCCCGATCGAGGAAGTGTTGATGATGGAGCCACCTCCGTGCTCCGCCATGTGCCGGGCGGCGCGCTGGGTCCCGATGATCACTCCGAACAGATTGACGGCCATCACCTGGTTAAAGTCGCGCAGGTCGTCGCGCAAGAACCGACGGAACGAGCTCGAGATGCCGGCGTTGTTGAACATGACGTGAAGCCCATCGAATTGGTCCACGGCAAAATCGACCAGCGCCTGGACCTCATCGGCCTTCGACACGTCGGTCCGCTGGAAGGCCACGGCATCACCGAGCGCAGCGGCGAGCGCCTCGCCCTCCTCCACGGCGATATCGGCGATGACGACCTTCGCCCCTTCGTGGACGAAGAGCTCGGCGGTGGCACGGCCGATCCCGCTCGCTCCGCCCGTCACGATCGCAACCTTTCCCGAGAGCTCCTGGACCATCAGCAGCGGCTCCTTTCGACTCGGCTCCGGCACGGAGGCATGAACCCCGTGCCTCAAACCCTGCCGTCTCCTCGGAGTCCGGCGCGGCACCGGAACATACCCCGCTCGACGGACCTCCGAGGCAGCCGACCGGCCTCGTCCGAACGGCGTACCCGCCCTTTACCGA
Organism: uncultured Acidimicrobiaceae bacterium; assembly: GCA_963740535.1. Lineage (GTDB taxonomy): Bacteria > Actinomycetota > Acidimicrobiia > Acidimicrobiales > RAAP-2 > Bog-473. The sequence continues at coordinate 647,117 of CAVUEI010000001.1, read as the reverse complement.
CATGGAGCACCAGTGAGCGACGACAGCAACTTCGATTCGGTCGACTTCTTCCGATCCAAGGACCTCATCGAGGACCCCTACCCCTACTTCGACCACCTGCGTGGGCAATGCCCGATCACCAAGGAGCCGTTCCGCGACGTCTACATGGTGACCGGCTACGACGAGGCGATCGCCGTCTACCACGACCAAGCGACCTTCTCCGCCTGCATTTCGGCGATCGGGCCCTTCGCCAAGTTCCCGGTCCCGCTCGAAGGAGACGATGTCACCGACATCATCGAGACGTACCGGGACGAGCTTCCCTTCGGCGACCAGCTGCCAACCTTCGACCCCCCCAAGCACACGGCCCAGCGGGGCCTCCTGATGCGGCTGATCACACCCAAGCGCCTGAAGGAAAACGAGGCGTCCCTTCTGCAGTTGGCCGACAACCAGATCGACCGCTTCCACGCCCGGGGCGAGTGTGAGTTCATCGGCGAGTACGCCCAGCCCTACACCATGCTGGTTGTCGCCGACCTCCTTGGCGTGCCCGAAGAGGACCATGAGGAGTTCCTCGAGAAGCTCACGCACCACGAGCCCTCGAGATGACCCACAGCCCGCTCGAGTACCTGTATGCCCAGTTCACGACCTACATCGAGGACCGCCGGCGCGAGCCACGCGATGACGTCATGACCGGCCTGGCCACCGCCACCTTTCCCGATGGCACGCTTCCGCCAGTGCGAGGACGTGATGAAGATCGCCTCCAACCTGTTCGCTGCCGGTCAGGAGACGACAGCCCGGCTGCTCGGCACGGCGCTGCAGACCCTGGGCGAGCACCCGGAGCTCCAACAGCAACTACGCGACGATCGCAGCCTGGTCCCCGGGTTCATCGAGGAAACCTTGCGCATGGAGCCCCCGATCAAGGGCACCTTCCGCCTGTCGCGGACCCCGACGACCGTGCGGGATACCGAGATCCCAGCCGGCGCCACGGTCATGGTGCTGCCCAGCGCGGCCAACCGCGACCCACGGGAGTTCGAGCACCCCGACGAGTTGCGCCTCGACCGTGAGAACGGCCGCCAGCACATCGCGTTTGGCCATGGCATCCACACCTGTGCCGGCGCACCACTGGCCCGTGCCGAGTCCAACGTCTCGCTGCAGCGCATCCTCGACCGGACGGCAGACATCCGCATCTCGGAGTCGCACCATGGCCCCGCCGGCGAGCGGCACTGGGAGTACACGCCGACGTGGATGCTCCGTGGCCTCGACCGGCTCTACCTCGAGTTCACCCCGGTCGGCTGAGCCGTCGCGACGAGTCATCCACCCAGAACAGAAGGAAATCGATGAGCACGTACAACCACACCGGGCAGGTCGTCACGGACCTCGAGCGATCAAAGCGGTTCTACCAGGACGTGTTCGGCTTCAAGCCCTGGTACGAGATCTCTCCGCCCGACGAGCCCACGGGGAAGCTCACCGGCCTCACGCCTCCACTCGGGGTCACCGCCTCCTATCTGACCCTCGACGGCTTCGTGCTGGAGCTGATGCACTACGCCGCGCCCGGAGCGACGGCGCCGTACCGGGGTCGCACCATGAACGAACCGGGGCTGACCCACCTGTCGATCTCCGTCGACGACGTGCGAGCCGCGGCCGACCGGGCGGCCGAGTGCGGTGGTCAGATCGTCGAGGACAGCGACATCGGTGCCGCCCTGTTCGTTCGGGATCCCGACGGGCAGCTCATCGAATTGCTGCCCGTGACGTACCGCGACCACTTGCCACCCAAGCCGTGATGCGGCCACGTACCGCGGGTCGGCGTCGGCGGACGAGGGAATCAGTGCAGATTCCGGCCGGTCACACCGATGGCTACGCTGTCCTGGTGCGGACGCGGCCCCGCAGGGTGGCCGGCGCATCGATCTCGGGAGGGCTCACGTGACCGCCACGGATGAGGTTGTTGCACCACTCCGACACGCCGACCGCTTCTTCATCGACGGTGTCTGGGCGACGCCTTCCACGAACGCCACCATCGACGTGATCGACTCGACCACGGAACGGGTCTACTTCCGTGTGCCCGAGGCACAACCCGCCGACATCGACGCCGCGGTGACGGCCGCCCGCCGCGCGTTCGACGACGGGCCGTGGCCCAGGATGACCCATGGCGACCGGGCCGAATTCCTCAGAGGCATCGCGGCCGGCCTGCGGGAGCGGGCCGAGGACATCGGGCAGATCTGGCCCCGTGAATCCGGCGCCCTCCACCTCATCGCCCGACACGGCGCGGCCGGGATCGCCGGGGCCTTCGACTACTACGCCGGCCTGGCCGAGACCTTCCCCTTCGAGGAGAGGGCGCAGCCCTCTCAGGGCGAGTTCGGCCTTCTGGTGCGAGAGCCCGTTGGGGTTGTCGGCGCCATCATCCCCTGGAACGCGCCGATCGGGCTCATCACCTACAAGCTCGCCCCGGCCCTCCTCGCCGGATGCACCGTGGTGCTCAAGTGCTCGCCGGAAGCTCCCGGCGATGCCTACGTGGTGGCCGAGATCGCCGAGGCGCTCGACCTCCCGCCGGGCGTGCTGAACGTCCTCACCGCCGATCGCGAGGTCTCGGAACTGCTCGTCCGAGATGCACGGGTCGACAAGATCACCTTCACCGGCTCGACCGCGGCCGGCCGCCGCATCGCCTCCATCTGCGGCGAGCGGATCGCCCGCTGCACGCTCGAGCTGGGTGGGAAGTCGGCTGCGCTGATCCTCGACGACATGGACCTGAACGAAGCCGCGACAGACATTGGCGAGGGCGGAATGCATGCTCGCGGGACAGGTGTGCTCGTCCCTGACCCGGATCGTCGTCAGCCGCGCGCCGCCATGACGAGCTGGTGGACGCGCTCGCGGGTGCCTTCTCCCAGGTTCGAGTGGGTGATCCCTTCGACCCGTCGACCCAGATGGGCCCGCTCGTCTCGAGCCGGCAGCGGGACCGGGTCGAGGGCTACATCGCCACCGGCGTCCAACAAGGGGCCACGCTGGTGACCGGAGGAGGGCGGCCCAAGGACCTCGATCGGGGTTACTACGTGGAGCCCACCGTGTTCGCCCACGTCGACAACTCCTCGACCATCGCACAGGAGGAGATCTTCGGCCCGGTGCTTTCCGTGATCCCCGTCGAAGACGAGGACCAGCTCGTGGCCACCGCCAATGACACCATCTACGGGCTGAACGCCTCCGTGTTCACCCACGACGTGGACCGGGCCCGGGAGGTCGCCCGCCAGCCTGCGCTCGGGCACCGTCGGCCACAATGCCTTCCGCACCGACTTCGGCATCGCCTTCGGCGGCTTCAAGCAGTCCGGCCTCGGCCGGGAAGGTGGAACCGAGGGTCTGCTGCCCTTCCTGGAGACCAAGACCGTGATCCTGGAGGGTGCGCCCGTCGAGTACCGCTGAACGGTGGTCGGGCAACCCGGGCGTCGTTGCATCGACAGGACCTGCCCATGTCCCTCACACGAAGCAGTGACGGCAACGTGCGCCTGCGTACTTTTCAAGATCCCTTGACATGGACCTGAACCCCACCGCGGAACAGCAGCAACTCATCGACGCGTTCGCCGCGTTCTATGCCAAGGAGTGCCCGCTCGATCGGGTACGCGCCGCCGAGCCGTCGGGGCACGATGCCTGATCTGTGGGCACGGCTGCGCGACATGGGTGCATTGGACATGGCGGTCGCCGAGGGATCGGGGGATGGGGAGCGTCGCTGCTCGACCTGGCTCTGGTGGCTGAGCAACACGGTCGTCACCTCGGACCGGCACCGCTGGTGGAGGGGCAGGTCGCCGTCCGGCTCCTGGCGAGCGCCGGTACCAGCACCGCGGAGGGCGCACTCGGCCGGGCGCGCACCGATGGGCGGTTCACCACGATCGCGCTCCACCCGCCGCGCAACGGGGTGCTCGAGCTCGTCCCGGCTGGTGCCGTGGCGGACGAGGTCGTCTTCTTCAACGGACAGCAGCTGCGGTGCATGGAGATCGTGGATCATGGGCGACCGGTTTCCAATTTCGGGTCGATGCCCCTCGCGGACATAGAGGTGAATCCCAACGCGGTCGAGCTGCAATCGGGCGAAGAGGCGAGACGGATCTTCGAGGCGGCCCGCGACGAGTGGCTCGTGCTCACGGCCAACGCGTTGGTCGGCATCGGGTCGCGCTCCATTGAGATCGGCGTGGACTACGTCAAGGAGCGTCACGCGTTCGGGGTTCCGATCGGGTCGTTCCAGGCCGTCGCCCACGGCCTCGCCGATGCGGCGACCGCCGTCGACGGTGGCAAGCTGATCGCCAGGGAAGCGGCATGGGCTGCCGATGCCGAGAGGGGTCGGTCCTCCGAGCTGGCCAGCTTCGCCTGTGGGTTCTGCTCGGATGCCGCACGTGAAGCGAGCTATCGCAGCCTGCACTACCACGGTGGATACGGCTTCATGCTCGAGTTCGACATCCAGCTCTTCTTCCGGCGGGCACGCGCCTGGCCGGCGGTGTTCGGGGACCCGTCACACATGTACGCCCGCGGCGCGGCCACGCAGCTCTCGGTCACCCGGACGGTGGGTTGACCATGGATTTTCGGCTCGGTGAGGGCAGCGATGCGCTGCGTGACGAGGCCAGAAGTTTTCTTGACGCGCATCTCACGGATGACGTCCGGGAGAGGATGCACGCCACCGGGGTCCACCACGACTGGGAGTTTCACCGGGCTCGGGTGGAACACGGAATGCTCGCGCCCGGGTGGCCCGAGGAATACGGCGGCCAGGGTCGCGACACCCTCGAGGTCCTGGCGTTGGCCGAAGAGTTCCAGACTGCCGGTGCGCCCACGTATGGCGGGAGCACGACGCTCATGGTGGCCAACGTCATTCGCCACATCGGCACGGAGGAACAGAAGCGCCTGATCCTGCCCCAGGCCCTGAAGGGAGAGATCATCATCGTCCTGGGGTTCACCGAGCCCGAAGCCGGCTCCGACGTCGCCGCCGCGCAGGCTCGCGCCGTGCGCGACGGCGACGAGTGGGTGATCAACGGGCAGAAGATGTTCACGACCAACGCCCAAGAAGCCGACTACGTGTTCCTGCTGACGCGTACGAACGTCGAGGTGGCCAAACACAAGGGTCTGACGACGTTCCTCGTGCCGTTGCGCCAACCGGGTGTCGAGATCCAGCCCGTCTCCACGGTCTCCGGCGAGAGGACGAACCTCACCTTCTATTCCGACGTCCGGGTGGACGACTCGCTGAGGATCGGGGAGATCGACGGCGGCTGGGAGGTGATGACGGTCGGACTCACCTTTGAGCGGTCCTTGCCCCAGGGCGGCGATTCGCGCCGGCTGCTCCGCGCCATGCAGCGCTGGGCCTTGACCTCCGTCGACGACGAAGGGCGACCGCGATCGGAAGACCCCGGCGTGCTGGCCCGACTCGGAAGGGCCGCTGCCGAGATCGAGGTCAGCACCCTGCTGGCGCGCCGGTGCGCCTGGGTGCAGAGCACGGGGACCCTTCCCGGTGTGGAGGGATCGATGGCCAAGCTGTTCGCGACGGAGGCGCTGACCCGGCAGTCCGCTGCATTCATGGACATGCTCGGACCGGACGGGATACGGGCCGACGGGGACGAGACCGCCATCGCGGGCGGGATCGCCGAGTACTCCTACCGGTATGCGCTGGGAACGACGACCTACGGGGGCACGAGCGAGATCCAGCGCAACATCATCGCCCAGCGCGGCCTCGGGTTGCCGCGGCCGTCGTGAAAGCACCCGCATCCTTCCGAGCAGGGAACGGGGATCGATGACATCCGCCACGTCCGACGGCACACCGTTCGGGGCGAAGATCCACCAGGTTGCCGAGGCGATCCCCGATGGCGTCGCCATCATCTTCGCGGCCGAGGACGGCAGCGAGCGCACGGTCACCTTCGGCGAGCTCGACCAGCAGTCGACCCAACTCGCCCGGGTGCTGTCGGCGAGGGGGCTCACCGCGGGCGATCCACTCGTCGTCTCGCCTCCCGAACTCCCCCGAGCACATCGTTGCGACCTTCGCGGGATGGAAGGTCGGCGCACTGGTCGTCCCCATGCGGTGGAACCTGCCGGACTGGGAGCGCGATCGGGTGCTCGCGGTCATCGCTCCGCGCCTGATCGTCGACACTGCGCATGCAGACCTCTTCGACGAAGCCGCCTCGGCCGCGACCTCTCCCCTTCCGGAGATCACGCCTCCGCATGGCTGGGGGATCTGCAGCTCGGGGTCGACGGGGACCCCCAAGGTGATCCTGATGAAGAATCCGGGGCGGTATGTCGAGGGGGCCGCGACCGCGGCCGCCGTCGAGTCGTACGGGCCGCTACCCCAGCCCCAGCGGGTGTTGATCCCCGCGCCGCTGTACCACTCGAACGGCTTCACCGTGACCAGGAACCTCATGTCGGGCGTCGAGGTCGTCCTGCTCGAGCGGTTCGACGCCGAGCGGGTGCTCGACCTCATCGAACGGCACCGCGTCACCGGGTTCGTCGGTGCGACACCGATGCTGCAGCGTCTGGCCCAGGTGCCCGACATCGACCGACGGGATCTGTCGTCGCTCGACTGGGTGCAGCAGGGGGCGGCGCTGCTGCCGGTCTGGCTCGGGCGCCGTTGGTGTGAGCTGGTCGGCCCGGAGCACTTCTTCGTGACCTATGGCGCATCGGAGAGGCACGGCTACGTGTGCTGCCGGGGAGACGAGTGGCTCGAGCACCCCGGAACGGTCGGTCGCGGCTACATGGGCACCGACCTTCGGATCATCAGTGACGAGGGGCGCGTCCTGCCGCCAGGCGAGATCGGCGGGATCTACATGCGCAGGCCGTCGGGCCCCGAAGCGACCTACATGGGAGGGAGCGTGGAGCCGATGGTGTCGACGGACGACGGGTTCGTCACCGTGGGTGACATGGGTTGGCTGGACGACGAGGGGTATCTCTATGTGGCCGACCGGCGGGTCGACATGATCGTGACCGGAGGAGCGAACGTCTTCCCGGCCGAGGTCGAGGCGGCGCTCAGCGAGCACCCGGGCGTCGCCGACGTCGTCGTCGTCGGCCTGCGGGATCCCGAATGGGGCCGCCGGGTCCATGCGATCGTCCAGCCCGCCGATCCGGCCAAGTCGCCCCAGCCGGCAGACGTCATCGCGTTCGCCAAGACGCGGCTCGCCTCGTACAAGGTTCCGAAGACGGTGGAACTGGTGGAGGCAATCCCGAGGAACGACGTGATGAAGTTCAATCGGGCGGCGCTCACCGAGGAGCGGGATCGACGGGCAGCCGGGGACGAGACGGTTTCGTAGATCGATCAGTCGAACGAGCAGACCCTGGCGCATTCGTCTCTGGAAGCGAGCACAATGGTTCCGTGGCGATCACGACTCGCTTCACGGAAATGTTCCGCTGCCCCCACCCCTTGCAACAAGCAGGTATGGGAGGGTTCACGACGCCCGACCTCGCAATAGCGGTCGCCCTCGCCGGGGGTCTTGGCATGCTCAGCGGGACCATCGGATCGGCGGCTCTCGGAGCGCAACTCGATGCCGTGCCGGCGGAGATCCCGGTCGGAGTGAACTTCCTCGTCCCCTTTCTCGACCGCCGCGGTCTCGAGGATGCGGCGGCGAGGAGCCCGCTGGTCGAGTGTTTTTGGGGCGAGCCGGATCCCCAGATCGTCGCCACTGTCCATGAAGGCGGTGCTCGGGCCGGATGGCAAGTCGGCTCGGCCGACGAAGCCTGCGCCGCCCGCGACGCCGGGTGCGATCTCATCGTCGTCCAGGGGATCGAGGCCGGTGGACACGTCCGAGGCACAGTCGGGCTCTTGGCACTCCTCGACGAAGTGCGAGGCTCCGTCGCTTTGCCGCTCGTCGCTGCGGGCGGCATCGGGAGCGGCAGGGCGATGGCGGCGGCGTTGACCGCCGGAGCCGATGCGGTTCGCGTGGGCACCCGATTCGTGGCCGCGGCGGAATCGACCGCCCATCCGACCTACGTCGCGGCGCTGATCCGCTCCGGTGCGGATGACACCGTGCTCACCACGGCGTTCGGACAGGGTTGGCCCAATGCGCCCCATCGTGTCCTCAAGTCGGCAGTCACGCCGGACGGGCCCTCGGCGCCGCCCAGTCGTGGAGTCCGGAGTGGCCGTCGATTACCTCTGCCGGAGTCATCGAAGCCAGCGCGCTGTACGCGGGCCAATCCGTTGGCTCGGTGCGGTCGCGACAGACTGCCGCGGAGATCGTGGCCGAGCTGACGGTCGAGGCCGAGGACGTCCTGAACCGCCGCGTGTGATTACGCTCGCGCGGTTGCTTCTGCGGCCAGAGTGGCCAGGTCAACCTTTGGATCCTGGAGCTGGCGCACGTCCACCGTCTGCTGCGATCTCACGAGCGCGGCAATGGGTTCGGTCACGTCCCAGACGTTGACATTCATCCCCGCCAGCACGCGATCCTCAGCCAGCCAGAAGGCAATGAACTCCCGCTTCTCGACGTCACCTCGGAAGACGATGCTGTCCCAACGGGTCGCGTATCCGCTGTACTCCATTCCGAGGTCATATTGATCGGAGAAGAAGTACGGGATCTTGTCGTAGGCGATGTGTTGACCGAGCATGTTCTTGGCCGCCACCGGTCCCTGGTTGAGTGCGGAGGACCAGTGCTCGAGGCGAATGTTGGTGCCGAACAGCGGGTGGAAGGCACTGGCGACATCACCTGCGGCCCAGATTTCGGGCACGCTCGTAGACAGGTACTGGTCGACGACGACACCGTTGTCGAGTTCGAGACCGGCACCTTCGGCCAACTCCGTTCGAGGGATGACCCCAACGCCCACGACGAAAAGGTCGCCCGCGACAGCGGTGCCGTCGGCGAGGAGGACTTCTTCGGCCGAGCCCGCCCCCCTGAACGACTCGACGCCCACGTTCAGGTGGAGCTCTATACCTTGGTCGGCGTGGAGGTTCTTGAAGATTTCGCCCACTTCGGGCCCCAGGACGCGTTCGAGCGGGACTCGTCCCGCTTCGATCAAGGCCACGTCCTTGCCCAGCTGGCGCGCCGAGGCAGCAACCTCCGACCCGATCCAGCCACCGCCGACGACGACCACCCTCTGGGCGAGATCGAGGGCGTAGCGAAGAGTGTCGCAGCTCTCAATGGTGCGCAGGTACTGGATGCCCTCCAGCTCCGACCCTGGTATCGACAGCACGCGAGGCGTGGCGCCGGTCGCCAACAGGAGTTGGTCGTAGCCGAGTGTTCCCCCCGGGTCGAGTGTCACGACCTTGCTGGAGGGGTCGACCGCCGTGGCAGAGGTTGACGTCAGCAGCTCAATGTCATGCTCCGTGTAGAAAGTCGCGGAGTGCACAGCGGCGTCGTCGAAGCCCGCCTCGCCCCGGAGGTACCCCTTGGAGAGCGGCGGCCGCTCGTAGGGGCGAACCGGCTCTTCGCCCACCAGCACGATCCGCCCTCCGAAACCCTCGTCGCGCAGTGTCTCGGCCGCCTTGGCGCCGGCCAGGCTGGCACCGACGATCACAAATGTCTGGTCATCGCCCATCGGGACCTCCTTGTACGTCGGCGACAGAGCCGGGGGGTGAGCACATCGGGGCGGCGAACAACGTCGCAGCCGTCGTCATGGGCCCGACCGGATCAGGGACATGAACTCCTGACGAGAGCGGGCGTCGTCCCGGAGCTGGCCGAGCAGCGCCGAGGTCAGCGTGCGTGCGCCCACTGCCTTGACCCCACGAGACGACATGCACGAGTGGTCGGCCTCTATGACGACGCCGACACCCTTCGGGCGGAGGTGCTGGTCCAGCCAGTCGGCGGCCTGTCTCGTGAGTCGCTCCTGTGTTTGCAAGTCTCGGGCGAACCGGTCGATGACCCTGGCTAGCTTGGACAGGCCGAGGATGCGGTCCGCCGGAAAGTACCCCACATGCGCCACGCCGCTGAACGGGAGCAGGTGGTGCTCACACAGCGAGCGAAATGGGATATCCCGTACGAGCACGAGTTCGTCGTAGCGCTCGTCATTGGAAAAAGTTGTGAGGTCGAACGGCTCGTGGGTCAACAATTCGGCCAGCGCTCCCGCCGCCCTTCGGGGCGTTTCGGCCAGGTGCTCGGATCCCGGATCGCGGCCGAGCGCCAACAGCAGGTCACGGACGGCCCGCTCGGCTGCCTCGAGGTCGACCGACGGTTGGGACGTGACGACGTGCAGCCCGCCGTGCGCGTCCCGGTCCTCGAACCGCTCCACGGGGCGTGCGTGGGTGGCGGTCATACGAGCCGATGCCCGGTGGACTGACCAAGACCAATGAGCGTGGAGGGCATGGTTGTCGTCTCCTTCTCTAACGGATACTATGATGGACTATAGAGACCCTCAGAGGTTTCGTCAATAAGATTGTCTGTTAGAAGGTCCAATGGCACGGGACGACACGACGAGCACGGCTTCGCCAGCATCCCCCGACGACTTCGACGCGAGCGTGACCAGCATTGGAGCGCTGGCCGAGCCCATACGACGGGACCTGTACCGCTTCGTCGTGGCGCAGGCTGAGCCGGTCAGCCGAGACGAGGCGGCAGCCGGTACGGGAGTGGCTCGCCACGTGGCCAAATTCCATCTGGACAAGCTGGTCGAGGAGGGACTGCTCGACGTCGGCCATCGTCGCCCACCGGGACGACGGGGACCGGGTGCGGGTCGTCCCGCCAAGGTCTACCGGAGGTCCGAGCGGGAGCTGGCCGTCACTCTCCCTCCACGTCGCTACGAGTTCGCAGGCCAGTTGTTGGCACGAGGGATCACCGACGCCGCCCGTGACGGCGTTCCCGTCTCTCGTGCGTTGGAGTCGGCTGTGCAGGAGGCGGGAAGATCCCTCGGGCGCGGGGCGCGTGAAGCAGTTGAGGGGAACCGCGGAGCGCCGGAGCTACGCGAGGCGGCGATGCGAGCGTTGGAGGAGTCCGGCTTCGAGCCGCGACGCGACTCCAACGGGATCACACTGACGAACTGCCCGTTCGATTCCCTCGCCCAGGACTTCACCGATCTGGCCTGCGGCATGAACCTCGACCTGATGAAGGGGTTCTTAGCGGGTCTCGAAGGAGCGGAGTTGGAAGCCACACTCGATCCCGCCCCGCCTCGATGCTGCGTGAGACTGCAGTGCAGGGCGGCTTCAAGCAGCCGCTGAGCCGATACACGCTCACGTCAGCGCCGGAAGCACCTCGTCCTCGAAGAGGCGGAGGCTCGACCACGCCAGATCGATGGGCATGCCGCCGCAGAGCGGGTGGAGCATGACGAAGAGTTGCGGGGAGTGCTCCTGTTCCGTCAGGAACTGCGCGGGGGTGAGCACCCGGTACCTCCCGGTGTCCCGGAGCTCGTCGATCCCGCTGACCGATTGGTACGGGTTCGAAAGGTCGTCCTGGGCCTGCCAGAGCCCGTATGCGTTCATCTCGTGCAGGAAGTACGGCGCCATCTGCGCCCAACCCTCCTCCGCGTTCTCTGCCAGAGCGATGACGCTGGTCGGACCTATCGGGCACGGTCCCGGATCGGGGCGACCGAGGCTCTGCACCTCGTCTCGGTACCAGTCCCACACCTCGGGGCTGGTGGGGACGAATCCGTCGGCGATCCGCGCCGCCCGCCGCGCCGCGCCCTCGCTGCTGCCGCCGAGCGAGATGCCGGGGCCACCGGGGCGGTACGGAGCGGGTGTCACGTGGACCGTCCTGCCCCGGTAGGTGAACGGCTCGCCCGAGAACGCAGATTTGAGGGTCTGCACCGTCTCGGTGACCCTTCGCGCCCTCTCGGTCATGGGCACGTCGAACATGGCGAATTCCTCGTGCACGTAGCCCGCCCCGACGATCACGTCCACCCTGCCCCGGCTGAGGTTGTCGAGGACGATCAGGTCCTCGGCCAGACGGAGCGGGTCGTGGAAGGGAGCGATGAGTGCGGCGATCATGAAGCGGACCGAATCGGTCCTCGCGGCCATCGCGGCGACCATCGGAACAGGGCTCGGTAGGTACCCATCGGGCGAGCCATGATGCTCGGACACCGCGACGTTCACACAGCCGAGGCGGTCGCTCCAGGCGGTCATGTCGAGCGCCGCGGCGTAGCGGTCTGCCATGGCACTTCCCGCAAAGTCGGGATTGCGAAAGTCGAATCGGAGCCCGAAGAACATCTGAGGATGATATTCAGCGGGAGAAGTATCTCGCCGTGGCAAGGACGCAGAGGCGGTTGTCGTTCCCGGAATCATGCACCTCGATCTGCGCGAGCCCGGACCTGGCCTGCGCTGACGCGACCGCAGGCCCGATACGGACGGGCCGCACAAAGCGCAAGCTCAGCGACGAGAGGGTCGTGCCGGGATCCAAGGAGAGCGCGGCCTCTTCGACGGCGAGTGCGATCAGGCCTCCGTTCACCGTGTTGGAGGAATTGAGCCCGTCGTCGGAGCGGGGAAGCGCTGCCGTCCCGGGTTCGACACGTTGGCAACCCGCTCGCTCGGCCAGACCGACAGTGAGACGCTGTTCGGGTGGCGGACCGTCGAAGCTGAACGTCGACGGCAGGCGAAGGTCGGGATTGGGCGCCGCCATGAAGGACCCCGTGCTGACGGCGATGGGTTCGCCGTCACCGGACTCGAACGTGGTGCTCGCCATGAAGACCGAGCGGCCCGCCTTCAGGGTCGTGGCCCTGCACCGCACCGTGCCAGAACCCGGGGCGGGCGCATAGAGGTGCACGTCGAGCTCCAGGGTCACCGGAACCAGGGGAGAGATGACGGTGATGGCGAGGAGCCCAGAGAGGTGGTCCGCCCACGCAGCGAGGATCGACGTCCGCAAATGGGGTGAGTCAGGCACCTGCATCTCGGGGATGACGGATCCAACACCCTCCAGGCCCGTGATGGTCTTCTTGACCGCGAATCCGAGCTCGTTCAGGATGTGTTGGCTCGGGGGATCGTCACTCACACGGCACGCGTCCGTACGTCGCCAAGGTCTGCCTCCTCGTCTGAGAACCGGTGCTCAGGGTAGCGAGCACCCGTGGGTCCCCGGTTCGGGTCACTGCCAGTGCGGCAATTCCGCCTCCACGCGCACCTTGGTCCCGTCGAAGCAGAAATGGCCCTCTATGGCCGAACATTCTGGGTACGGCGCCTCATAGGACCAGGCGATGTCGGGTTCGCTGTGGTCGCCGATGAAGGCGGTCCAGTAGGTGGCCGTGCCCTTGTAGGGGCAGTAGCTCGTCGTGGTACTCGGTCTGAGGGTGTCCGCCACGAGGTGCTCCCGCTTCACGTACAGAAGGGGCCGCAGCGAGGTCTCGTACACGCCGATGGTCTCGGCGCTGTCGACCAGGAGGACCCCGCGCAACACGACGCGGAGCCGACGAGTCGTCGGCACGCAGTCGACCCGGTGGTACGGGTTCCGGGGGTGCATGAACACCTCCTCCTCTTCCTCCAGCCAGGTGTCGACGGCGTCCCACGCAACACGGACATAGCCGGCAGCCTCGGGCTCGGCCTCGCCAGGGACCTCGGCCGCGTCAGCCGACGGGAAGGCGTACGCCGGCGGCCCGCCGGCTCGGTGCACCAGCACCACCCGCTCGCTGTCGAGCACCGTCCGCCCGGCGCTGATGCCGCGTACCCGGCGCGGAAAGGGCTCGACGTACACCAGCCCTTCGGGAACGCGCTTGTTGAAGCGCCCGGCAGGGTTCGCGCTCAAGGGTCCTCGTCCGGTAGTCAGGCTCACAACGTTCTCCTGTGGTCGGGTGGTGCGTTCATGCCTTCGAATCCCCGGATCATGGCGTCCACGGAGAAGGAGGCCAGCAGGGCTCCTTCCGCGTCGTACACCCGGCATTCGGAGCGGGACATGCCGTCACCTGCAAACGTGGACTCGTGGTGGTAGAGCATCCACCGGTCGGCTCGGATATCGGCGTGCAGTGACAACCCGATGGCGTTGATCGCGGTCGACATCGTGCGGTGAGCCTCCTGCTGACCGACGCCGTGATGCGGGCGAAGGGCGGCCGCAATCGACATGTGCCCGGTGAATTGGGCCAGCAGGGCCGCGTGTAGGGAGGGATCGTCCGGGACGTCGCCGAATCGCACCCAGGCATCAATCACCGGAGGCCCCACCGGCGCTTCGGGGTCGTCCGTGTACGCCCCGTCGACGACCCGGACATCGCGTCCGGTCACCGACATGTCGTACGGCTCGCACTCGTATGGACCCGGCACGTCGGGGAGTGGGGCCGAATGACGGATGCGGTCCGGTGCGGTCACGTCGAGCAGCAACGTTGCCGTGGCGCATCGCCGCCGCCAGTTGGGTCACATCGATGGAGACGGTCGTGAAGGACCGACCGCTGCTCAGCTCGTGGAGTTCGAACGACAGCGGGTGGGCGGGATCGGCTGGTCGCATGAACACCATGTGGCTCGACACGGCGCGGCGGCCGGGCCGATGTCGTCCCGCGGCCACGATCGCCTGCCCGAGCATCTGGCTCCCCTCGACGACAGCCCGGAGGTGGCTGCCCCGCGCCAGGCCGCGATACCGGCGGTCACCGTCCGGCGCGACGTCGAGGATGTCCATCAGCTGCGAGGCGTCCCCCCAGGTGGGGAATCGCTTCACCGTCACACTGCGAGGATCGTCTTCCCCCACGGGGTCAAGGATCTCGACGACGACCCTGTCGTGATCGAAGGTGGCGAAGCCCTCTCGCCACCCATGTGCTGCCGGTGCACCGGTGAACGTCCGCAGGATGCCGCGACCGTCCGGGCCGTTCATCCCGTCTCCCCGTCCACCGATGTTCCATCGTGTGCCCACGTCGTCGCGAAACGTGGTGGAGCCGTTCACCTCGGCCCGCTCGAACGCTGCGAGCCGCACGTCCTCGAGTGGAAAGTAGAGCGACGGGGGCTGGCCAGACCGATCGACCCGCAGCGCGGACGAGGACTCGGCGACGAGCTCGCCCGCCCACCAGGCCCGGGCCATCAGCGGGCGGGGAGTTCGCTCCGCGGGGTCACCGGCACCGGATGCGGCCCCGGGGGGTACGGCCTCGGATGGGTCGGTCAACGGCGGTCCCGAGGGTCCATTGTTCGAGAGTACTGGGCCGCGGTCACTGGGGACCCGGGCGGGCCCCTTCGATTTCGCCCTGCATATGATGAGCAGGTGCTCGCTCCATTGCGTGATGACGCAGCAGAGCGATCCGGATTCTCTCCCGCAACCGGTCGGAGGCGCAGCGATGCAGTCCATTGAGCACTGGGTCGGAGGCCGCGTCACCCCGGGCACATCGGGGCGGACGTCCCCCGTCTTCGATCCAGCACTCGGTCGGCAGACGAAGGCCGTGAGCCTGGCCTCGGCCGCCGAGACCGATGCCGCCGTGCAGAACGCGGTCGATGCGGCAGCCACCTGGCGCGAGTCGCCGCTGGGGCAGCGCACCGACAGGATGTTCCGGTTGCGGGAGCTGATCGTGACGCGCCACCAGGACCTGGCACGGCTCGTGAGCGAGGAACACGGCAAGGTCGTCACCGATGCCGGCGGCGAGGTGGCGCGTGGGCTGGAGTGCGTGGAGTTCGCCTGCGGCATTCCCCAGATGCTGAAGGGCTCCCATAGTTCCGAGGTCTCCAACGGGGTCGACGTCCACACCGTCCTGCACCCGGTCGGGGTGGTTGCCGGCATCACCCCCTTCAACTTCCCCGTCATGGTGCCGCTGTGGATGATGGCGAACGCGCTTGCCTGTGGCAACGCCTTCATCTTGAAACCCTCCGAGAAGGATCCCTCTCCGTCCATGTTGCTGGCCGAGTTGGTGCAGGAAGCCGGGTTCCCCGACGGCGTCTTCACCGTGCTGCACGGGGACGCGGAGGCCGTGGACGCTCTGCTGCGCCATCCCGGGGTGGACGCGGTGTCATTCGTCGGGAGCACGCCGGTCGCGCGTCACATCTACGAGACGGGTACTCGTCACGGCAAGCGGGTCCAGGCCCTGGGCGGAGCGAAGAACCACATGGTCGTCATGCCCGACGCCGACGTCGACGCCGCTGCCGACGCCGCGGTGTCCGCGGCATACGGCTCGGCCGGCGAGCGGTGCATGGCCATCTCGGTCGTCGTAGCCGTCGGCACCGTGGCCGATCGCCTCGTCGAGGCAATCGCCGAGCGGATCCCGGGCGTCGTGGTCGGCCCCGGGGATCGTGCGGAGTCGATGATGGGGCCGCTGGTGACGGCCGAGCACAGGGACCGTGTCACGTCTTACGTCCGGGGCGCCGCCGACGAGGGGGCTCGCGTGGTTGTCGACGGGTCCTCGGGCGAGTGGAGCCAGGGGTTCTTCACGGGCTGCTCCCTCATCGACGAGGTCAAGCCCGGAATGAGGGTGTACGACGACGAGATCTTCGGCCCGGTCCTCGGGGTGGTGCGGGTGCCCAGTTTCGAGGAGGCGTTGGCCTTGATCAATGCCAACCCCTACGGCAACGGCGTGGCGCTGTTCACCCGCGACGGTGGGACTGCCCGGCGGTTCGAGCGTGAGGTCACGGTCGGCATGGTGGGGATCAACGTCCCCATCCCGGTGCCCGTCGCGTTCCATTCTTTCGGGGGGTGGAAGGCGTCACTGTTCGGCGACGCCCCGATCTACGGTCCGGAGGGCATTCGTTTTTACACGAGACCGAAGGTCGTCACGTCACGCTGGCCCGAGCCCACCGATAGCGCAATCGACCTCGGGTTCCCTTCGACCCGCTGACGATCGGGCCGCCGCAGGTCGATCGGGTTGCTCAGGACGTGAGGACGGGGAGGGTCTCCCACCCCCGGACGGTCGAGGTGCGGGCCTGCGTCGCGTGGTCCCAGTCGATCTCCCACTCCGGGAAGCGGTTCAGGACCTCGTCGAGCGCGATGCGGCCCTCGAGCCGGGCCAGGGCAGCACCCAGGCAGAGGTGAATGCCGAAACCGAAGCTCAGGTGTCGTCCGATCTGGCGGTGGATGTCGAAGCGGTCGGGGTCGTCGAACCGGCGCTCGTCCCGGTTGGCCGAGCCGTTCAGCAGGACCATGACGCTGCCCTCGGGGACGGCCTGCCCGTGGTGCTCCGTGTCCCGTGCGACGTAGCGGGCCTGCACCGGCGAGGGCGCTTCGTAGCGCAGGATCTCCTCAATCGCATTGGGGACCAGTGTCCGGTCGTTGGCGATCTCGCGGCGCTGGTCGGGGTGCTCGCCGAGGATCTTGCCGGTCCATCCGATGAGGCGGGTCGTCGTCTCGTTGCCGGCGCCGGCGAGGAGAGCGACGATGTTGAGGACCTCGTCTCGACGAAGCTTGCGGCTGGTGCCCGTCTCGTCCTCGAACTCTGCACCCAACAGCTGGGTCATGAGGTCGTCCGAGGGATGCTCGGCGCGCCAGTCGATGTACTCGCCGAACAGCTCCGCGGGGTCTCCGGGGTCTGTTGCGAGGGGGTACTCCTGACCTTCCTCGAGGCGAAGGCCCTCGTCGAGATGATCGCGGATCGCCTCCTGGTCCGCCTCGGGAATGCCGAGGAGGTAGCCGATCGTCCGCATCGGCATCGGCGCGCCGAGATCATGGATGAAGTCGAAGTGCCCGGACCCGACGAGCGGGTCGAGCGTCCGTGTGCAGAACTCCCGGACCTTCGGCTCCAGTTCGGTCACCCTCCGTGGCGTGAACACGCGGGACATCAAGCTTCGGTGGATGTGATGGACGGGTGGGTCCTCGAACAGCATCACACCCGACGGGATGTCGAAATCGGCCCGGATGAGCTCAAGGATCGAACCGCGGCCCGAACGGTAGGTCTCCCAGTCGAGCAGCGACCGGTCGACGTCCTCGTACCGGCTCAGCGCGAAGAAGTCGTACTTCTCGTTGTAATAGAGGGGCGCCTCGTCACGCATCCGCCTCCATACCGGATAGGGGTCTGCATCGATCTCGAAGTCGTAGGGGTCGTAGTACACGTCGCCTTCGCTGACCAGCGTCAACTTCAGACCTCTTCTGTCCCCGGCCGCTCGAGGATCGGGTTCTGGGCACCCGCTCCCACCGCCGCTCTCTTGACGTGGCAGTCGACCGTACCGTACCGTCAGACAGGGAGTTTTTCCGATTTTGACGTCACTGTCAATTAACCGGCTTGGAGGAGCACGTGGCCCGAACCTGCGATTTCCCGGTCTTCGACGCCGACAACCATTTCTACGAGACCCGCGACGCGTTCACGCGTCACCTGCCCGAGAAGTACGCGGGCGCCATCAAGTACATCGAGGTCGACGGGCGGACCAAGATCATGATCCGCGGCCTCGTGAGCGACTACATCCCGAACCCCACCTTCGACGTCGTGGCCCGGCCCGGCGCGCAGGAGGAGTACTTCCAGAAAGGCAATCCCGAGGGGAAGTCCTATCGCGAGCTCATCGGTGAGCCCATGCGCTGCATCCCCGCCTTCCGGGAGCCCGCACCGCGGCTGCAGGTGATGGACGAGCTCGGCGTCGACCGAACCCTCATGTTCCCGACCTTGGCGAGCCTCCTGGAGGAGCGGATGCGGGACGACCCGGAGTTGACCCACGCGGCGATCCACGCCTTCAACGAATGGCTCTACGAGGAGTGGACCTTCGACTACGAGGACCGCATCTTCTCGACGCCGGTGATCACCCTGCCGATCGTGGACAAGGCCATCGAGGAGCTCGACTGGGTGCTGGAGCGAGGAGCCAAGACCGTGCTGATCCGGCCCGCGCCGGTGCCGGGGTATGGGGGTGCACGGTCGTTCGCCTTCGAGGAGTTCGACCCGTTCTGGCAGCGTGTGGTCGACGCCGACATCTTGGTGTCCATGCATGCTTCGGACAGTGGCTACTCCCGCTACCAGAGCGACTGGACGGGGCCGACCGAATTCCTCCCCTTCCGACTCGACCCGTTCCGCATGATGTCGGGCAAGCGCCCGGCCGAGGACGCCGCGGCGGCGATGACCTGCCATGGACTCCTGTCGCGCTTCCCGACGCTGCGGATCGCCTTCATCGAGAACGGCGGCAATTGGGTCGTGCCGATCCTCGAGCACCTCGAGGACCTGTATTCGAAGATGCCCCAGGCGTTCTCGGAGAGTCCGGTCGAGGCCTTCAAACGGAACGTGTACATCAGCCCGTTCCACGAGGACGACCTCGAAGAGCTGGCCGGAGCTCTCGGCACCGACCATCTCCTGTTCGGCTCGGACTACCCCCACCCAGAAGGACTGGCGGAGCCGTGCAGCTACCTCGACCGCGTGCCGAAGAGCTTCACGCAGGACGACGTGCAGAAGATCATGGGCGGCAACCTCGCCCGCATCATGCGCGTCGGGGTCACCGTCTGACGCAAGTCAGCGGGGTGCGCCCAAGCGCACCACCGTCAGTTCAGGTTGACTGCGGGGGCTTCGTGGCTGTCCGAGCGGACAGGCCCAGTGCGTTGACGAAGAGCCGGGTCAGTTGGTCCACGGCCTTGTCCATGGAGCACTCCACGGCCCCCTGGACAAGCCACATCTCGGGGAACCGGCTGGCCATGGAGCCGAGCGCGGCAGCGGCGAAATCGGGATCCAAGTCGGGGTCGGCCAGCCCGTGTTCCTGCAGGCTGCGGATCGACATCGCGACCTGTGCCGAAGAGCGCGGCATGCCGCTCCATCCGCAGCGCTCCGACCTCCTGGTCGTACCTCGACATCTGTTCGATCACGCCGATGATCCGCGCCTCGCTCTGGTAGCTCTCGAGGTGCTGGCGTAGGGCCTCGCGGAGGCGGTCCTGGGGCGCGGCACGTGATTCGGGATCGAGGATCACCCCGCCCAGAGGTTCGACCAGCCTCTCTTCGACCGAGGCGGCCACCTCCCGGAAGATCTCTTCCTTGGAGTCGAAGTAATGGTAGAAGGAGCCGTGCGAGAGGCCGGCCCTCTCCGCAATGTCCGAGATGCGCCCTTCGATGAACCCGTCCTCTTCGAAGATCGCCTTGGCCGCCTCGAGCAGTCGCACCCTCGTCCGGGTCCCCTTCAAGGAGCGGGGGCCGTTCGGCCGCTCGCTCTCACCCGGGGCTGATGTCGGCAACCGATCTCCTTCCCGCGCCGTCGCCCTCCGTGGCGCATGACAGGGCGACAACGACGCACCAGGTCAGCGCACCAATCGCGGGAAGTATAGAAGGAATGCCCGTGCGGCCCGTGTCCGGGGCGTACCGGTATCTTCGGGCGGGCACTGGGGTCAGTCGGGTGGCGAGAAGTGGCGGAGCACGTCCTCGCCGAACGCCAGCAGCGTCTCGGGTGGGCCGAAGTCGCAGAACCAGATGTAGACCCGCTCCACGCCGCGCTCGACGAGTGCGCCGAAGTGGTCGACGAGCTCGGGCACGGTACCGATGACCGGGGTCGGGCCGAACCGCCGCTGGGCCACCTGTGTCACCTCGGCCCGTCGCTCCTCCGACGGCACCACGGCGACCTGCAGCTGGAGCGAGCAACGGGCGGTACCCGCCAGCGCTCGCACGTCGTCGAGCTTGTCGACGATCCCGATGTGCACGTTCCACCAGTCGGCATGCGCAGCGACCAATTCCATGGTTCGCCGGCCCGCGCCGCCGATCACGATCGGAATCGTTCCCAACGGTCCGGGCTGTTGGCGTGCGCCGTGCAGGCGGAAGTGCTCTCCCTCGTAGTCGACCGTCTCGCCGCGCCACAACGCCTGCACGATCTCCAGCGACTCCCTCATCCGGCCGATCCGATCCGCCGCCTCCCGCGATCCGATTCCGAACGCCTCCAGCTCGTCCGGCACGGAGCCCCAACCGAGACCCAATTCGAACCGGCCCCCCGAGGCGTGGTCGATCGTCACGGCCTCCCGCGCCAGCACGGCGGGGTGACGGAACGAGTCGCACAGGACCAGGGATCCCACTCGGAGCTTGTGGGTCCGTGCGGCAAGCCACGCGTTGGTGACCATCGGCTCGAACATCGGGGTACCTTCGGCTCCGGGCGGCGCGAGGTGGTCCATGCCCGCGACGCCCGCGAATCCGGCGGCCTCGGCGGCCTGTGCCCGCTCGGTCATCTGCTCCATCGTCATGCGCATCTGCGGCAGGTAGACCCAGAACTCCAGCGCGGCGCTCATCGGAAGGTGAACCTACTCGCCTCCGTTCGGCCAGAGGGCGTGCCGCGACGGATGCGCCCCTGCTCCCGCCGCCTTCGATCAGCTACCGTGCCGGACAGGAGGCGCACGGTCGGGGCCGCGGGACGAGCCGGAGTCCGGTCGGCGAGGAGGAGCGATCGTGAAGGCAGTACGCAGCATCGAGGGAGGCGTGGCCGTCGTTGAGGTCGCTGAGCCTCCCGGCACCGGAGAGCTCCTCCACATGAGGTCGACCAGTATCTGTGGGTCCGACCTGAGTTACATCCGTTTCGGGAGCCGCGCCGTGCTCGGCCACGAGTTGGCGGGTGTCCGCGAGGACGGTACCGCTGTCGTGGTCGAGGCCATCTACGGCTGCATGGAGTGCGACCAGTGCCGGCGGGGCGCCTACAACCTCTGCCCGACGCATGGGCAGCGAGCCCTCGGCATCTCTGCAGATGGGGGAATGACGGAGCAGTTTCGGGCGCCGTCCGCCCGCCTGGTCCCGCTGCCAGCGGAACTCGCGGTACGCGACGCGTCCATCGTGGAGCCGGCGTCCGTTTCGTGGCATGCGCTGCGTCTCGCCGACACCGGCCCCGGCAGGCGGGTGGCCGTCGTCGGGGCCGGGGCACTGGGCCTGCTGGCCGTCGCCGGTGCTCGTCGGCTCGGCGCAGAGGACGTCGCACTCCAGGCGCGCCATCCTCATCAACGAGAGGCCGGTGAGCGCCTGGGTGCCCGGGTCGACGCCGACGGGCTCTACGACGTTGTCGTGGAGGCGGCCGGCACCGAGGCCAGCCTGGCCCGATGCGGCGAACTCGTCGCACCCGGTGGCACCATCGTCGTGCTCGGCGTCCATTTCGGCCCCGTGCAGATCAACTGGATGCCACTCTTCCACCGGGAGGCGCGTCTCATTCCCTCCCTCGGTTACTGCGCCCACGAGGGAGGCCGCGAGATGGAGGACGCTGCGCAGATGCTCGCCGAAGATCCCGAGATCGCCCGGACGCTGATCACCCATCGCTTCCCCATTGAGGATGCCGTCGAGGCATTCCGGGTGGCATCGGACAAGACGGAGGGGGCCATCCGGGTCGTGATCGAGCCCTCGTGAGGGCGGCGGACCATTTCCATGCCGGCATCGTCGTCGACGACCTCGAGGCGTGCCTGGCCGACCTGACGGAGCTGTTCGGGTACGAATGGTGCGAGCCGATCTCCGTCTCGACACCCGTCGATGCTTGCTGAGGGCGAGATCATGCTCGACCTCCGGTTCACCTATTCGGTGACGTCCCCCCGCCTCGAGGTGATCCGCAGCGTGCCCGGGACCCTGTGGACGCCCGTCATCGGATCGGGCATCCACCATCTCGGCTACTGGTCCGACGACGTGGCCGCCGATTCGGACCTCCTGGAGGGACGGGGCTACGCGACGGAGGCAACGGGCCTCCGCCCTGACGGGTTCCCCTTCTGGGCGTACCACCGGAGCCCCGGAGGTCCCCGGATCGAGATCGTGAGCCGACAGGTGCAGCCATCACTCGAGCAGTACTGGGCGGCCGGAACCACCGAGGCCTGAGAACCCTCGCACAACTAATGTTCCGATCGCGATGACGACAGCTTCCACAGGCCGCGCGCTCTTCGCAGGTGCGACATGACCGAACCGATGCCCCCGCTGCATCTGCCGGCCCGCGACATTCCCATCCCGTCCTCGGTGAGTCCCGAAGCGCAGGCCGTGCTGGCGATGCCCCCGATGGAGTCGGTCGAATACCCCGAGCCAGACGACATGGACGGATGGCGGGCGATGATCGCCTCCTACGACGAGACCGTGGCCGCGCTGCTGGCCGCTCGGGCACAGAACGCGCAGGTGTCGACGGAGTCACTCGACCTCGGAGAGTTCGCCGTCCACGTCATCACCCCGAACGACCTTGCCGACGATGACCCGCGCGTCTACCTCGACATCCACGGCGGCGCCTTCATCTACGGCCGCGGCGAATCCTGCCGGACCATGGGGATCAACTCGGCCACGCGGGTCGGCGCACGAGTGTGGGCCGTTGACTACCGAATGCCACCGGACCACCCGTTCCCGGCGGCCCTCAACGACTGCCTGCTGACCTACCGGACCCTTCTCAATGACCACCGGCCGGAGCAGATCATCGTGGGCGGCGCTTCGGCGGGCGGCAACCTGGCTGCCGCTCTCGTCCTGCGGGCGCGCGACGACCGGCTCCCGCTCCCGGCAGCCGTCGTCCTGCTCACGCCGGGCGTCGACCTGACGGCATCCGGCGACTCGCTGCAGACCAACCTCGGGTTGGATCCGCTCATCCGCGGGAACGGGACGCCGACCTTCCTGCTCTACGCCGCGGGTCACGACCTGCGTGATCCGTACGTCTCGCCGCTGTTCGGTGACTTCACCAAGGGCTTCCCGCCCACCATCCTCACCACGGGCACGCGCGACATGCTGCTCTCTGACACCGTGCGGATGCACCGGGCACTGCGCGCCGCCGGTGTCCCGGCGGATCTGCACGTGACCGAGGCCGGGGGTCACGGTGGGTTCTTCGGAATGGCGCCCGAGGACGAGGCGATCTTGCAGGAGATCCGCCGATTCGTCGACGTGCATTGGGGTGCGGGAATGGGCTCGAAGGGATGACTGACGATCTGGGGGCCGGCGGCCTTCGTCTCGAGCGAGAGGGATCGGTGGCGTGGTGCGTGATCGATCGCCCGTCCGCCAGGAACGCGCTGACGCCGGCGATGTACTACGGCATCAGGCGCGCCGTGCAGCTCGTGAACACCGACCCCGAACTGGCGGCACTCATCATCACGGGCACCGGGGACGTCTTCGCGCCGGGAGGCGATCTCGGCGGAAGGGCGGAACCGGGAGACTCCGCACTACCCGATGCGATCGGGTACGACATCCTCCCGTTCACCGCCATTCGTGAGAGCCGGGCACCGGTGATCGCCGCCGTCAACGGGATCTGCCAGGCCGGCGGGCTCCTGATCGCCATGATGGCGGACATCGCGGTCGCCAGCGACCGGGCGACCTTCCGGGTGCCCGAGCTCCTGCGGGGCATTCCGGACGCAACGTACGCTGCGGCGTTGCCGGCCCACGTCGGTGTGGCGGTGGCACGCGACCTGCTGCTCTCGGCGCGGGTGTTCGATGCGGCAGAGGCCCAACGCCTCGGCGTGATCTCACGGGTCGTGCCCCACGAGGAGCTGCGGTCGGCCGCGCTCGATGCGGCGAGGCAGGTGCTGCGGACGGCGCCCGAGGCTCGGGCGCACGTCAAGCGCATGCTCAACGAGCGCTACGGGCTCATCGACTACGAGACGATGTTCGGGTCGCTCGCGACCTCACCGGAGCCACGCGAGGGCATGGCGGCGTTCATGGAGAAGCGACAGCCGAGCTGGATCCCACCCGACCTGCCGTCCTGAGGCCGGCCGCCCTTCTTCGACAATCGAATCCCCCACTCGAAACAGCTGCATCGAGCGACGCGCACTGGTCAGCGCCGGACGCCGGGCCTCGCAAGCGAGTATCCCGTCCGACCCGGCGTTCCGACGCTGACGGAGTGTGCGTTCCTGACGACCGCTCCGGGCGTCCTACCCGAGGGTGGACGTGCCGGCGATGTCGTGCCCGCAGAAGGGCTTGGACGAGATCACCTTGAAGCCCGTCTTCTGCGCCTGCACGACCCAGGAGCAGTTGGGCGGGTCGTGGCCGAAGATCGTGCTGTAGTTGATCGTGATGGGCAGCAACCCGTTGCCGTTGTAGGCCTTGATGCTGCGCAGGTCCTTGATCACGGCGGCCCGCGTCGGGTTGGGCCCGGCCATCTGCAGTCCCTTGATCATGAGATCGGCACCCAGCCACGCCTCGGTCTGCCCGAAGGTGGCGAACTGGTTCTTGGAGAAGTGGCTGTACTTCTGCATGGCTGCCTGCTCCTGCTGGGTCCCGGCGTTGGGCAGGGACCAGGGGCGGAACACGCTGAGGAAGTAGTCACCCTGCAGCGTGTTCCAGACCGGGGACTTGATCGCGTCGGGCTCGTAGCCGGTGGCGAAGAGCGTGGCCTTGAGCTTGACACCGGCCTGCTTGAGCGCGGTTGCGAGCGCATAGTTGGAGTTGTTGTCCATGCTCGGCGTCATCGCATTGACGCCGTTCTGCTTGGCGATGAGCGCGGCGGAGGTGAAGTTCGCGCCGCCGAAGGGAACGGTGATGTCCTCGACGCCCACCTTGCCCCCGGCGGCCTTGAAGGCCTCTGCGGCTCCCCTGGCCGCGCCGGCGGACGACGGCGAAATTCCGTAGCCGTACGTGCCGAGCACGGTGCCGCCGTGCGACTTCAGGAAGCCACCGACCAGGGTGTTGACGGGGGACTTGGGGTCAGTGCTCCCGTGGTCCGACGCGAACATGTTGGTGAAGGGTTGCGTGCCCCACTCCGGACCGTCGTCGTAGGAGCCGGTCACCGGAATTCCCTGCTGGTTCGGGACCTTGTCGGCGAGGAAGAAGAGTGGGCTCTGCGAGACGATGCCAAAGGCCCCCTTCGAGAGGGCGTCCTGGATCGCCGTCGAGATGACGCTCGGGCTCGTTTGGTCGTCGATCACCAGCGGGACCAGCTTGTGCCCGTTCACGCCGCCCATCGCGTTCTGAAGAGCGATACGTGCGAGGAACCCGGACTGGGTGCCCGCGTCCTGCGAGGCACCGGCGCCCGTGAGCGAGCTGACGTAGGCCAGCGTGATCGGCGCCGGACTCGCTGATGCCTGGGTGGCAGCCACTCCGGACGCCGCTGTCAGAAGACCGAGCATCCCGGCCATGGCGACCGAGAGCTTCAAGAACCGAAAGTGTTTCATGTGTTCCTCCCCGGAACGGACCGTTCCCTTGATGAAGAATGGCTTCCATTCGGAGACCATTCACGAGGGCTACGCAGGCCACCCGGGCCAGTGCTGGGCGAGAGCGTAGCGATGCGGCAAAAGAAATTTCCGTCACCCCCGTCGACCAGAGGCACCCCCCACGAGGTCGTGTCTCTGCGCGGTCACGACGTTGACGCAGACGCCGATGGCTCGGCATCTCCCAGGTAGCGGTCGATCACCTCGGGGCCGGCTTCGGACGCACGGCCCGACCAGCCGATCCGCCCGCGGGTGAGGATCACGCACGTGTCGGCCAGTGACAACGCCCTGTGCACGAACTGCTCGCTCAGCACGATGGTCACCCCGGACCGGCGGGTCTCCTCGAGGCTCGCGAACACGGACTCGACGATCTGCGGCGCCAATCCCAGCGACATCTCGTCGGCGATGATCAGTTTCGGCAGTACGGCCACGGCCCGCGCCAGCGCCAGCATCTGCTGTTCGCCGCCCGAGAGGCTGCCCGACAGCTGTGTCCGCCGGGATCCGAGCACCGGGAACAGGTCGATGGCCCTGTCGATGGCGGGAGCTCGCTCACTCCGCTTGACCTGCGCCACGGCCATCCTCAGATTGTCGATGACGGTGAGTCCGGGGAAGATGCCGCGTCCTTCGGGGATGTAGGTGAGTCCGAGCTTGCGAATGACGTGCGCCGACTTGCCGGTGATGTCCCGGCCGTCGAAGACGACCCGTCCCGCCGTTGGCCGCACGAGCCCCGACACACTGCGCGCCAGCGTGCTCTTGCCGGCGCCGTTGGCGCCCAGGACTGCGAGCACCGACCCCGCAGCGACATCCAGGGAGATGCCGAACAGCGCCCGGGACGTCCCGTAGCGCACATCGAGGTCCTCGACCCTGAGAAGCGCCTCGCTCATGCCCCGATGACCCCCGGAGCGGGAGGCGGCGACTGCGGATCGGTGCTGTGGATCGATTCGTCGTCGCCGAGGTACGCCGACCGCACGAGAGGGTTCCTGCGAATCTCCTCGGGGCAATCGGCGGCGATCCGCTCACCGAAGTCGAGGACGAAGATCCAATTCGAGAGGGCCAGCACGGCTGCCACGTCATGCTCGACGAGCAGGAGCGAGACCGCCCGCTCGGACTGCTCCACCACCTTGCGGAAGACCGAGAGGAGGCTCTCCGAGGCCCTCATGTCGAGCCCGGAGAGGGGCTCGTCCAACAGGACCACCTCCGGCTGGCTGGCCAGAGCCCGGCCCACCTCGACGAGTCGACTGATTCCCAGGGGGAGTGCCGCCACCGGCGCCTTGGCCACCCGCGTCAGGTTGAGGAGCTCGAGCAGGCCGTCGACCCGCTCGTTCTCGGCGGTCGACGGCGGCCGAAGGGAGCGGGGATCCACCATGTCCCGCCACAGGCGGCGTGGTGTGAAGCGCACCCGATCCGCCAGCACGAGGTGGTCGCGCACCGTCAATCCCAAGAACAGCTCCGGCTGCTGGAACGTGCGGGCCAGGCCCCTCCTGGCCCGCGCCTGTGGACTGGCGTCGGTGACGTCGTGGCCGTGCAGCCAGACCCGGCCGTCCGCCGGGCGCAGGAGCCCCGAGAGCACGGCGAGCATCGTGGTCTTGCCGGCACCGTTGGGCCCCACGAGCCCGGCGATGCTGCGGGGCGCAACGTCGAGGTCGACGTCGCTGAGGGCGTTGAGTCCTCCGAAGCGAACCGTGATGCCCCGTGCCGACAGGACCGGCGTGTCGGTGGCCACCTCGGTCGTCGCCGTCATGGCACCCGCTCCACCATCACGGCGCCCTCTCGGGCGCCCGCGGCACCGTTGACGTCGCCGTTCGCCGCGCCAGCGTCTGGGGAGAGATCTTCCTCCACGAACAGTGGTGGTTGCTGGCGGTCCGCCATCCGCAGCAGCCAGGCGCGGAAGATCCTGCTCTGTTCCGCCAGCGTGCCTTCGGGGTACTTCGCGGCCGAAATCGCGCCGAGGCCGAAGAGGATCGGGCAAGACGTTGCCCGTCCAGGTCGGCAGGTAGTGCTGGGAGATCGCGGGCAACATGACGAAGGAGAGCCCCGCCAGCAGCGCCGCCGCCGTGGAGCGAATGCCGAACGTGACGAGAACGGCGAGCCAGACGACCCCGAGGAAGGTCGCGAACTCGCTCGGCACAATGGCGGTCTGCTCCACGGCCAAGAGCCCTCCCCCGATGCCGGCGACCAGCGCGCCCAGCGCGGCCACCGTCACTTTCATCTGGACCACGCTCACGCCGGTGGTCCTCGCGCCCGCGTCGCTCCAGCGCACCGCGTTCATGGCGAGGCCGGAGGTGGAGCGACGGAAGTTCAAGATGAACAGCGACAAAATGAAGAAGGCCCCCAGGCACACGTAGGCGAAGGCACGGTCCGACGTCGCGAAGCTCGGTCGGTTGAGCGTCAGGCCGAGCCCGCTGTTGACGAACCGCGGCAGGGTGAACACCAGGTTCTCCACCAGCAGTCCGAACGTGAGCGTGACCAGGGCAACGTAGAGGTCGCCGAGGCGGATGCTGAGAATGCCGATGATGAGTCCGATCATCATGGCGACGACGCCGCCGGCCAGCACGGCAACGAGGACGGGCCAGCCGTTGTTCGTGGCGAGTTCGGCGGTGGTCAAGGCACCGATCCCGGCGAAGGTGATCTGGCAGAGCCAGAGCATGCCGCCCTCGCCGGTGACCAACGTCCACGACAAGAAGATGACGGCGAAGGCGAACGCCTGGGCCGTGAGGCCGACCCAGTAGCCCTGGAGAATGAGGGGGAGCAAGGACACGACGACGATGAGCAAGAGCGGTCCGGCGTACTTGCTGACCAAGCTCAGTGATCCGGTCTCGAGCGCGCTGGTGGTCGAGCCGGCCAGACGGCTTTCGCCCTGAGGCGTGATGGCGCGGTCGAGTGCCCCGCCGACCCGATCGACGTCACCGACTCGTCCGCGCCGGACGAGGTTGTAGAGCAACACCAGGGCGATGACGATGAAGGGGATGGCGTCAATGACCTCGCCCGTCCACTGGCTGTCCGAGGGCAGGTAGCGCTGGGCCAGTGAGGTCGCAATGCCCATCAGCAGGCCGACACCGACCGCAATGGGGAGGCTGCGCATCTTTGCGGCGATGACGGCGGCGAACGCAGCCGCGACGAGCACGGTGAAGTTGTTGGGGTCGAGTCCGATGATCGGCGCCGCCAGGACGCCGGTCAACCCGGCAAAGAAGACGCTGACGGCCCAGACGCCGGCGGACACGGCTTCGGGATTCGTGCCGGAGAGGTCGGTCATGGCCGGCGAGTCGACCATCGCTCTCACCTTGAGCCCGACCTCGGTGAAGCGCAGGACCAGGGCGCCGATCACGACGGTCGCGACGACGCAGATGTAGACGATGATCTGGTCGAGGGTCACCGGCACGCCGAGGAACTGGAAGACCCGCACGGGCTCCGGCGCCAAACCAGGTGCCTGCAGGATGGCCCCACTGCCGAAGATGACCGTGGCCACGGCGGGAATGGCCACCAACAACCCCACCGTCGCCACCACCTTGATCAGAGACGAGCTGAACCTCAGGTGGCGGAAGAGGACCGCGTAGAGAACGATGCCCATGAGAGGCGCTGCGATGCCGATGGAGACGATGGCGGCCGTGGGGATCGACCAGTTCTGTTCGGTGTGGAGGTAGTAGTAGAAGCGTGCGATGAAGAAGGCCATCGCGCCGAAGGCGAAGTTCAGAATGCCCGACGCGGTGTAGGTGATCACGAGCCCGGCGGACGCGATCGCGTAGATCCCGCCCAGCACAAGACCGGCGATCACGAATTCCAGCATCCGGCGCCCCCTTTACAGCGCAGCAGCGCTCTTCCTACCCGGTTGTACCGCACGGTACAACCGACCCACTGTGTGCATCATCGGCAGCAGGAACCTGCGGCGACGTCATGCCCAACCTGGTCGGCCACTATAACCAAGGGACCCTGAATGGACAATGGCGTTCTGCTTTTCGGAAACTGGACTTCCTGATGCCCCGGCAGCTCCTTGTCGGACGTCGCAGGGGGGATCCGAATGCCGAGCCAAGAGCTCGTTCCGCACCAGGTCGAGAGGTCATTCCGAGCGACCCGCCGGGCCGGATTCGGGTGCGGATCCTCGCAGAGAGGGACGTTCTCGACCCTGCGCTCCGGCCGGAACCCGCTGGGCGCCACCGCCGCGGGCACCTCCTGCTGCGCCAGACTCGTGCCGAACAGCCGGCCTTCAGAGAGAGGTGATGCAGTGTCCGATTCCGCGGGGCTCAGGGACGCCTTCGAGCTCGAGACGACGGGACCAGGAAGGTTCCGCGCTCGCAACTTCCTCGAGGGTGCGGGCAACGTCGTCTTCGGGGGTCAGATCCTGGCCCAGACCATCGTGGCCGCGTGCAGCGTCGACTCGACCAAGGCGCTCAAGTCGGTGCACACCATCTTCGCCCGGGGCGCCGATCGCGATCAGCCCTTGGACATCGAGGTCGAGGCCATGCACGTCGGCCGCGCCTTGGCCAGTGCGACGATCACCGTCCGCCAAGGTGACCGTTTGTGCACGCGCTCGCTGGCGCTCCTGAGCGCTCCAGAACCGGATCTCATCCGCTTCGGCGCTCCGGCGCCCGAGGTCGGTGGACCCGAGGACGCGGCGCCCCTCGGGGGTAGCGGCACATTCTGGGAATTCCGCGTGGTGGGTGGCGTCGATCTGTCGGATCCCGACGAGGTGGGCCCGCCCGAGCTCTTCGTGTGGGTCCGGTTCCCTGGCGCCGGGGCCACCGGCATCACGGGACAGGCCCTGCTGGCCTATGCCACGGACGGGTTCCTGATCGGCACCGCCATGCGGCCCCACGCCGGCATCGGCCAGGCAATGGCCCACGTCTCCATCTCGACGAGTGTCCTGAGCCACACGTTGACCTTTCACGAACCGGTCGATGCCGGCGAGTGGCATCTCCTCGCCCACGAGAGCCCGTATGCCGGAAACGGCCGGACCTATGGTCGGGCCAACATCTTCACCGAGGACGGCAGGCTGGTCGGCTCATTCGTTCAGGACAACATGGTTCGTTCCTTTCCCGGCGGCGCGCCACGCTCCGTCGGTGCAGTCTGAGCCACTACGTTTTGCCAATGGCAGATTATGAAACTGTGCTCTACGAGGAGCGGAACGGTGTCGCCTGGGTCACGCTGAACCGGCCCGAGGTCAACAACGCGTTCGATCCCGTCATGCGCCGGGAGCTCAAGGCCATCTGGACGTCGCTCCAGAGGAACGACGACGTGCGATGCGTCGTGCTGACCGGGGCAGGGGAGAAGGCCTTCTGCACGGGTATTGACCGCTCCATCATGGACAACTGGGGCGGGACCCCCAAGAACCCTTGGTGCTTCCCGATCGACATCGGCGGTGACATCGGGCCCAAGTCGAACCGCCTCTGGACGCCCGTGATCATCGCCGTGAACGGCATGGCCTGCGCCGGAGCGTTCTACCTGCTCGGTGAGGCGGAGTTCATCATTTCCTCAGAGACGGCGACGTTCTTCGACCCGCACGTGTCGTACGGGATGGTGGCCGGATTCGAGTCCCTCCACCTCATGCAGAAGGCTCCGTTCCAGGAGGTCATGCGCATAGCGCTCCTCGGAGCGAACGAGCGCATGTCGGCCGGGCGGGCGCACGAAATCGGGCTCGTGTCCGAGGTGGTGCCGGCGGACAAGCTCACCGAGGCCGCCACCTGGGCCGCCGAGACCATCGCGTCCCAGTCGCCCGCCGCGGTCCAGGGAACTGTCCGCGCCATGTGGATGGGAATCGATACGCCGCGCAGCGTCGCCCTGGAGGTCGCGCCGGTGTTCGTCCGGTTGGGGACGACCAACGACAACATCATCGAGGGTCAGTCGGCGTTTCGTGGAGGCACCCGGCAGAAGTACCGGGTCCGCTGAGTACAGCTAACCGGCCCTGACCTGATCCTTCAGGGACGGCACGATCGGGGGGGCCGTTCGCCAATTGGGGACGCCCGAGTCTTCCTTGGCCACCGGATAGTGGTCGTCGTTGATCTGCGCCCAGTGTGAGTGGTTCAGTTCGTGCAGGGTGAAGCAGGCGTTGAGCGAGGTGTAGAAGCCCTGGTTGTCCTGCGTCTGGTTCACGGACTCCTTGATCATGAGCGCGGCCATGGTTGGCACCTGGGCGATGCGCCGGGCGAACTCGAGGGTGCGCTCGTCCAATTCCGCGGCGGGGAACACCTTGCTGACCATCCCCAGCGTGTAGGCCTCCTGCACGTCGATGGAGTCGCCGGTCAGCATGAGCTCCTTGGTCTTTCTGGCCCCGAATTCCCACGGGTGCGCGAAGTACTCCATTCCGCACATGCCGAGGCGGGTCCCGACCACGTCGGCAAAATGGACGTCATCCGCGCCGACGATCAGGTCGCAAGCCCACATCAACATCAACCCGGCCGAGTACACGTCGCCATGCACCTGGGCGATCGTGATCTTGCGGAGATTTCGCCAGCGGCGCGTGTTCTCGAAGAAGTAATGCCACTCCTGCAGCATCAGGCTCTCCGCGCCCTTCCTGGTGCCGCCATTGATCCCGCTGGTCGGATGAGGGTTTTCGCCGCCGCGCATCTCGCTCATCGCGACCTTGGAACCCATGTCGTGCCCGGAGCTGAACATCTTGCCTTCTCCGCTGAGGATGACGACCCGGACGTTGTCGTCCGCCTCCGCGGTGAGGAACGCCTCGTTGAGCTCGACCAGCATTCCTCGGTTCTGCGCGTTGCGAGCCTCCGGGCGGTTCAGGATGATCCGGACGATCGACCCGTCGTCTTGGGGTTCGTACTTCACGAAAGCGAAATCGGACATGGTCCCTCCCAGTCGGCAGCGGCGTTCTCAGCTGCGTAGGTTCTATTCTTCAAGGTCACCGGAAGCAAAGTGGGGTCCGCCACTCCGGACACCGCCGGCGCGAACGGGCCTCGAGCACGACGGCCAGCTTGCACCGCGTCAGGATCACGTCTCCTTCACCCTGTCGACCTCGTCGACGTTTCACCCGCTCACCTGAGGCGCACAGGTGCAACATCTCGTCTCGTCTCGTCGCGGGTCGGGCGTGCCGACCGATCCCGGAGACGACGGCACCAAGGAGTCTCGTGACCGCGTTACGGAGAGCGGCACGGTCGTCGCCACGTCCGCCGGCCCAGCCGTTCTTTGCCCACCGATCCGGGGGTGCCGGCGGCCACCTTGGGCGGGTCTGCGCCCGCGGTCGTGTCGACCCTCCGGGCCTCTTCGTGCCTGTGGCCACGCACTCTGGTGGAGCCGACAAACATTGTGTATGTTGGATACACGTTGAATCACACGGAGCCCAGCACGGCAACGAGCGCCTCCAGGGGCCTTCGGGCCGCCCACGTCGAGAGCACACGGCGGGCCCTGCTCGATACCGCCCGCCGGCTCTTCACCGAGAACGGCTTCCAGGCCACCCGGACCGAGGAGATCGCCGAGCAGGCGGGCCTGACCCGGGGCGCCCTCTACCACCACTTCAAGGACAAGGAAGATCTGTTCCGAGCGGTGCACGAAGAGGTGATCGGCGAGGTGGCCCCACTGCTGCGGCGTCGCTCGACCGGCGGGTCGGCGAGCGCATGGACGCTGTTCCGGGCGAACAGTGAGATCTACCTGGAGGCTGCCTCGAAGAACGCGGCGTACCGTCAGATCGTGCTCATCGACGGCCCCGCGGTGCTCGGCTGGCAGTACGTGTCCGATCGGGGCAACGGACCCACCCACAAGATCGCCGAGTACCTGCGCGACGCGGTGGAAGAGGGCGTGCTCGCGCCGCAGCCCATCGACCCGCTGGCCCACCTCTTGTCGGCCCTCGGTTCCGGTTCGGCGATGTACGTGGCCCACGCCGAGGATCCCGAGGAGGCCCGTCGCCAGATCACCGAGTGCTACGACCGGCTCCTCAGTGGGCTCGGTGTCCCGGCGGCGCCCGCGTAAGAGATCGAAGTTTCGACACACCCGCCGCCACGAGGCGGCGGCACACCAGAGGAGGGAAGACTGATGGCCTGGGATTTCACAACCGAGCCGGAGTTCCAAGAGAAGCTCGACTGGGCTCGCCAGTTCGTCTCCGACAAGATCGAGCCCCTCGACATCCTCTACCCCCACCGGCAGTTCCACCCGCTGGACGACGAGCTGCGGCCGATCGTCGACCCCATGAAGCAGGAGGTGCGGGACCACGATCTGTGGGCCGCGCATCTCGGACCAGAGCTGGGCGGAAAGGGCTACGGGCAGCTCAAGCTGGCCCTGCTGAACGAGATTCTTGGCGTGTCGGCCTGGGCGCCGATCGTCTTCGGGACCCAGGCGCCGGACACCGGGAACGCAGAGATCATCGCTCACTACGGGACCGACGAGCAGAAGGAGAAGTATCTCCAGCCCCTTCTGAATGGCGAGGTCTTCTCCAGTTACTCCATGACCGAGCCGCAGGCCGGCTCCGACCCGCAGCAGTTCACCACGCGTGCCGTGCGCGACGGCGACGAATGGGTCCTCAACGGGTGGAAGTTCTTCTCGTCCAATGCACGGACAGCAGCCTTCCTCATCGTCATGGCCATCACCGACCCCGACGTCAGCGTGTACCAAGGGGCCTCGATGTTCCTCGTCCCCACCGATACTCCAGGGGTCAACATGGAGCGCCATGTCGGCCTGTCGGGCGAGTCCGAGGATGAGGCCATGCACGCGCTGATCCATTACGAGGACGTGCGGCTGCCGGCGGAGAGCCTGCTCGGCGGCGAGGGCCAGGCCTTCGCCATCGCCCAGACCCGTCTGGGCGGCGGGCGGGTCCACCATGCCATGCGCACGGTGGCCACCTGTCAGCGGGCTCTCGACTTGCTCTGCGAGCGGGTTCTCAGCCGGGAGACCCAGGGCAGCCTTCTGGCCAAGAAGCAGTTCATTCAGGGCGACATCGCCGACTCCTACGCCGAGCTCATGCAGTTCCGCCTGCTGGTGCTCTACACCGCGTGGGAGATCGACCAGGTGAAGGACTACCGCCGGACCCGGAAGAACATCGCCGCCATCAAGGCGCTGACGCCGAAGGTGATGCACGACGCGGTGTGGCGTTCCATGCATGCGCACGGAGCGTTGGGCGTCTCCAACGAAATGCCCTTCGGCAGCATGTGGATGGCGGCGCCCATCATGAGCGTGGTGGACGGTCCGACCGAGGTGCACAAGGTGACCGTTGCTCGCGAGGTGTTGAAGGACTACGAGCCCTCTCCGGGCCTGTGGCCCACGGCCCATCTTCCGGCGAAGCGCGAGGAGGCACGCCAGAAGCTCGCCGACCACATCGAACACCTCGTCGGGAACGCCTGACCAGCCTCGTGCGCGCCGCCCGCTGCATCGAATACGGCCCTCCGTCATCCGTCGTGGTGGTCGAAGTGCCCGACCCGGTTCCCTCGGACGGGCAGGTGGTGGTCGACGTCGCCGCCGCCGCCGTGAATTTCCCCGACGTGCTCCTGGTCGCCGATCAGTACCAGGTCCACATCCCAGTTCCCTTCACCGTCGGCAGCGAATTCGCCGGCACCGTGCGGTCGGTGGGGGCCGGTGTGGAGACCTTCGCCACGGGCGACCGGGTGAAGGGCTCCACCATGCACGGCGCGTTCGCCGAGCAGGTCGTGGTCCGGGCTTCCTCGCTGCAGAGGGTCGGCCCGGCCGTTGACCTCCCGACGGCCGCGGCCTCGGGGGTGGCCCACGCCACCGCGTATCACGCGCTGCGCAGCGTCGCCCGCGTCCAACCGGATGAATGGGTCGTCGTGCTCGGTGCCGCGGGAGGGGTGGGCCTGGCCGCCGTCGAGTTGGGCGTGGCGCTGGGGGCCCGGGTGCTGGCGGCGGCGTCGTCCGCCGACAAGACGGCGCTGTGCCTGGAGCGTGGGGCGGAGTCGCGCGATCGACTACCGCACCGAGGACCTGAAAGCGCGCATCAAGGAGATCACCGGTGAAGGCGCCGACGTCGTCATCGACCCGGTCGGTGGACCGAGCGCGGAGCAGGCGCTGCGGGCGCTCCGCTGGGCGGGCCGGTTCGTCACGGTGGGCTTCGCCTCGGGCGAGATCCCACGGATCCCGCTCAACCTGGTGCTGTTGAAGGGCGTCATCGTCACCGGGTTCACGATGGAGGGCTTTGCCAGGAACCAGGCTGAGGACCAGGCGCGGGACGCTGGTCGAGCTGGCCGCTCTGGCCGAGGCCGGACGGGCCGTGCCCTACATCTCGGCCACGTATCCCCTCGAAGAGACGGGCCGGGCCCTCGCCGATCTGGCCGAACGCCGGGCCATGGGCAAGGTGCTCGTCGACCCGACGAGGTGAGGGCCCCCACGGCGGTGTGCTGTCTTTTCCCCGACACGCCCGGCGAGCGGACCCCCGGCTCAGGAGGATCGCCCCGGGCACGCCCTTGCCGCCAGGGGTAAGGTCGTTATATCGTACTGAGAGGCCCGTTCTCAGGAGGACCCATGAGCGAGGTTGACGATCTCATCCTGATCAGCGTCGACGACCACATCATTGAGCCGCCCGATCTCTTCGTGCACCACCTGGACGCCAAGTACCTGGATCGTGCCCCGAAGCTCGTGCGCAACGACGAGGGAAACGATGTGTGGACCTACGGCGACGTGGTCATGGAGACGGCGGCCCTCAATGCCGTCGCCGGGCGGCCGAAGGAGGAGTACGGGCTGGAGCCGCAGAGCCTCGACGAGGTGCGACCCGGCTGCTACGACGTGCACGAGCGGGTGAAGGACATGGACGCCGGAGGCGTCCTTGCCTCCATGAACTTCCCGTCCTTTCCCACCTTCACGGCCCGGGTGTTCGTGAGCGACGACACCGATCTCTCCCATGCCCTGGTGCGCGCCTACAACGACTGGCACATCGACGAGTGGTGTGGTGCCTACCCTGCTCGCTTCATCCCGATGGCCGTCCCGGTGATCTGGGACGCCCAACTCACCGCGGACGAGATCAGGCGGGTATCGGCCAAAGGGTGTCACTCGCTCAGCTTCACGGAGAACCCTGCCGCGCTGGGCTACCCGAGCTTCCACGACGAGTACTGGGATCCGGTGTGGGAGGCGTGTTGCGACACCGGGACGGTGCTCGCCATCCACCTCGGTTCGTCGGGGCGCCTCTCCATCCCCGCGGTCGACTCGCCGCCGGACGTGATGATCACTCTCCAGCCGATGAACATCCAGTCGGCCGCCGCCGACCTCCTGTGGTCCCGGGTGCTCAAGAAGTACCCCAGCCTGCGGGTGGCGCTCTCAGAAGGCGGCACCGGATGGGTCCCTTACTTCCTCTCGCGCGTCGACCGGACCTACGAGATGCATTCCGCATGGACACTGCAGGACTTCGGCGGGCGGCTCCCGAGCGAGGTGTTCAGAGAGCATTTCCTGACCTGCTTCATCAGCGACCCGGTCGGCATCGCGCTGCGAGCAGACATCGGCATCGACAACATCGCCTGGGAGGCCGACTACCCGCACAGCGACTCCATGTGGCCCAATGCTCCGGAGGAGCTTGCAGTGGAGTTCGCGAAGTACTCGGTCTCGGCCCAGGACGCGAGCAAGATGACGCACGAGAACGCCATGCGATGGTTCTCCTTCGACCCCTTCACCCACATGCGCAAGGAAGAGGCCACGGTCGGTGCGCTGCGCAGGCGTGCGGTCGGCCACGACGTCTCGATCATGCCCCGCAGCACCCGCGTCCGCACCGCCGACGAGAAGCTCGAGGGTTTCCGCAAACGGGCCCGGCGGGCCGTTGCGGCGGCCGGCAGCTGAGCAGGCACACCGGTACACCGTCGTCCCGCCCGTGATGACAGATCGACCATCGGCTGGGTACCGGTCGAGCGCGGCACGGGACGATCGTCAGACGAGCCCAACCTGAGGAGCAATTGGTAACCATGGCGAAACGGCAGATGTCCCTGGTCGGCTTCATGCAGGCCGGCAGCACGACCGTCTATGCCGGCTCCTGGCGGCATCCCGACACGGAGCAGGGATTCCTCAGTGCCAGCTACTACGCCAAGCTGGGCCGGACGCTCGAAGAGGGCTGCTTCGACATGATGTTCTTCGACGATCGCCTGGCCATGCCGGGGATCTACGGCCGGTCCGTGGCCGAGGCGGTGCGCCTCGGTGCTCGCCCGGTGAAGCTCGATCTCAGCATCGTGCTGGGCGTCATCGCCGCGGTCACCGACCGCATCGGGCTGGGCGCCACGTACTCGACCACCTACTACTCGCCCTTTCACGTTGCTCGCACGTTTGCCACCCTCGATCACCTCTCCGGCGGCCGGGCGGCGTGGAACATCGTCACCTCCGTCAACGACAGCGAGGCGCAGAACTTCGGCTTCAAAGAGGCGCTTGCACATGACGCGCGCTACGACAGGGCCGACGAGTTCCTCGAGGTGACCACCGGCCTGTGGGACACGTGGGAGGACGACGCCCTCGTGCTGGACAGGGCCAGTGGCTACTTCGCCGACCCCGACAAGGTGCACGAGCTCAACCATGACGGGAAGTGGTTCAGTGCGCGCGGGCCGCTGACCGTGCCGCGGAGCCCGCAGGGCCGCCCGGTGCTGCTCCAGGCGGGCTCGTCGGGCCGGGGCCGTGAATTCGCGGCGCGCTGGGCGGAGCTGATCTTCACCGGCGACCCCGACCTGGACATCGCCCGGGCGCACTACCAGGACCAGAAGGAGTCCATCGCCGAGGCGGGGCGTGATCCACAGTCGGTGAAGATGCTGCCGATGGTCTACACCGTCGTCGGTGAGTCACGGGCCCACGCCGAGGAGCGCGAGGACCTGTTCTTACACTCGCTCGTCGATCCGAAGGCATCGTTGACGCTTCTGTCAGAGCTCATGAATTACGACTTCTCCGGCATGGAGCTGGACGATCCCATCACCGACGAACTGATCGGGTCTGTGTCCGGGATCCGCGGTCTGGTGCAGAACCTGCGCACGCACATCGGCGGGGACACCGTCACGCTGGGAGACCTGGCGGGCCACCGCGCCACGCTCCTCCAGGGGCCGCGCTTCGTCGGCACCGGGCCCGAGGTGGCGGACCAGATGGAGGAGTGGATCGAGGCCGAGGCGTGCGACGGCTTCGTCGTCGCCGCCACCCACACACCCGGCGCCTACGAGGACATGGTCCGGATGGTCGTCCCCGAGCTGCAGCGCCGCGGCGTCTTCCGGGACCACTACTCGGGTGGGACGCTGCGTGACACCCTCGGGATCGCCCGCCCGAGCGCAGAGCATGGCTGACCCCGTGGGAGAGGCCTGAGGCCATGGTCGACGAGTCGGCGGGGCCGCTCCGGGTGGTCCAATGGGCCACCGGGAACATCGGCAGCCGTTCCCTGCGCCACGTCATCGAGCATCCCGCCATGACGCTGGCCGGGCTCTACGTGTACTCGCCGGACAAAGTGGGCCGCGACGCCGGCGAGATCTGTGGGCTCGGGCCGACGGGAGTCCTCGCCACGCAGGACATCGACGAAATCCTCGCCCTCGGCGCCGACTGCATCCTGTACATGCCACAGGAGTGCAACTTCGACGACGTGTGCCGCCTGCTGGAGTCCGGGGCCAACATCGTGACCACGCGGGGCGAGTTCCACCACCCGGCGTCCATCGACGCCGCGGTACGGGAGCGGGTCGAGGCCGCCTGTGCGCGTGGCGGCTCCTCCATCCACAGCACCGGCAGCAGCCCCGGCTTCATCTCCGAGGCGGTGCCCCTCGTGCTGACGTCGATCCAGCGGCGGCTCGACTCGCTCACCATCTACGAGTACGCCGACCTGTCGCAGCGCGACTCGCCGGTGCTGCTGTTCGAGCTCATGGGCTACGGCCGGGATCCCGAGAGCTTCGACCCGGGCCGGTGGGCCCATGGGGCGCAGAGCTTCGGCCCGTCACTCCGCGTTCTGGCCGAAGCCATCGGGCTTCCCCTCGACTCGGTCGAGGCCAGCGGCCGCGTCGCGGTCGCCCGCACCTCGACGGAGATCGCGGCCGGGACGATCGAAGCGGGCACGGTGGCCGCGCAGCAGATGAGGGTCCAGGGCCTTCGAGGCGGCACGCCCCTGCTCAGCTTCGTCGCCACGTGGTATTGCACGACGGACCTCGAGCCGTCGTGGGACCTCCGTGAGACGGGCTGGAGGGTCACCGTCGACGGCGACGCTCCCCTGGACGTCGAACTGCGCTTCGCCTTCCCCCTGGCCGAGATGGCCGAGCGGTCACCGGGCTACACCGCCAACCGCGCCGTCAACGCGGTGCCGGTCGTCTGCGCGGCGGCCCCCGGCATCCGCACCTCGGTGGACCTGCCGCAGATCATCGCCACCCTGGGCGACGGTGTACCGGCAGTCGTGGCGGACCGACACCCGTGACGAGGCCGCTGCCCGAGCTGACGTTTGCCACCGAATGGTTCTGGACCTCCGGGGCGGACGGCCGACTGCGCATTCAGGGCTGCAGCGCGTGCGGCCGCCTGGTCCATCCCCCGGTCCCGATCTGCCCGTACTGCCGGAGCCGGGAGTCGGCTCCGATCGTCGTCTCCGGCCGGGGCTCGGTCGTCGGCTACACGGTCAACCACCATCGGTGGCATCCCGCATTCGAGCCGCCCTATGTGATTGCCGTGGTGGCCATCGCCGAGGAGGCCTCGGTCCGGCTCACCACGTCCATCGTGGGCTGCGACCCCGAGGAGGTCCACATCGGGCAGGAGGTCCAGGTCCGCTTCGAGCAATGCGAGGACGTGTGGCTGCCGCTCTTCGAGCCGACCGGCGGCGCTGACGTCCCCGATCCGATCGGGCCGGTCGAGCGACCGGTCCCGCGGCCGCCGGTGCACGACGACCGCTTCGAGCACCGCGCCGTGCTCAGCGGCGTGGGGCGGTCGGCCCTGGGCCGGCGTCTCATGGTGGACCCCTTGTCCCTGACCGTCGACGCCTGCCTTCAGGCCGTGGCCGACGCCGGGCTGGAGCTCTCTGACATCGACGGTCTGTCGACGTACCCGGGCCCCGTGGGCATGGGGATGAGCGAGGGGGGCGTCACGGCCGTGGAGGAGGCCCTCCGGCTGCACCCGACCTGGATCAACGGCGGCATGGAAATTCCCGGCCAGGGCGGCGCGCTGATCGCCGCCATGTTGGCGGTGGCGTCGGGCCTGTGCCGCCACGTCCTGTGCTTCCGGACGGTCTGGGAGTCGACCTTCGCCACCCTGGGGGCGGGAGCAGGCGGGGCGGAGGAGCGCGTGCGGGAGGTCAGTCGGCCTGGCGTTCGCCCTACGGGGCCTTCTCTGCGGCCCAATGGATCGGCATGAACGCCAACCAGTACCTGCACCGCTACGGCGCGCCACGCGAGATGCTCGGACTGATCGCGTTGAACGGACGGGCCAACGCGGCGCGCAACCCCGCTGCCATCTACACGGACCCGATGTCGATGGACGACTATTTGTCGGCCCGGCCGATCACGTCGCCGTTCGGGCTCTACGACTGCGACGTCCCGTGTGACGGGTCGGTCGCCATCGTCGTCTCGGATGCGGCGGCGGCCGGCGACCTCCCGCACCCGGCTATCCGCATCGAGGCCGTCGGCACCCAGGTCATCGAGAGGATCTCGTGGGACCAGGGGACGATCACCCACGAGCCACAGGTCCTCGGTCAGGCGGCACACCTGTGGACCCGGACCGCGCTCGGTCCGGCCGACGTCGACGTCGCCCTCCTCTACGACGGGTTCACGTTCAACGCCATCTCCTGGCTCGAGGCCCTCGGGTTCTGCGGTCTCGGGGAGGCCCACGACTGGCTGGACGGTGGGAAGCGCATCGCCCCCGACGGTGAGCTGCCGCTCAATCCGCACGGGGGGCAGCTCTCGGAGGGGCGCCTGCACGGATTCGGCTTCCTCTACGAGGCCATGCTGCAGCTCCGAGGTGACGCCGGGGAGCGACAGGTCCGCGATGCCGCCACCGCGGTCGTCAGCACCGGGGGCGGCACGCCCTCGGGCGTGCTCCTCCTCCAGCGTGACGGTGCCTGAGGCGGCGGTCAGCCGGGCGACGGAGGGCCGGCCGCCGCCGGTCGGGCCAAGAGGAACCGTCTCAGGAATGAAAATGACTCTATCCGCTTGGACGAAACGATCTTCTCGCAGTAAAATGGGCCTTTACGCCGCGAGCTGGGCCAGGCCGCGGACGACGGAGGGACAGGGCGAACCATGTTGCTGGCGCTGAGCTCCGATCAGGAGCTCTTCCGGGAGACCACGGCGAAGCTGCTGGACGAGCTGGTACCCGCCGACGAGCTCCGCCGCCGGCGCGACGATCCGGTCGGCTTCGACGACGCGTACTGGCGTCGGGGGGCCGAGCTGGGGTGGTCCTCGCTGCTCGTCGCCCACGAGCACGGAGGTGGTTCCATCAGCGAGCACGGCCTCGTCGACCTGACGCTCGTCGCCCATGAGTTCGGCCGACACGCCGCGCCGGGACCGCTGGCCGTCACCAACGTCGTCGCCGCCACGCTGTCCGAAGTCGGAGGGGACGAGCACGCCGCGGTGCTCGGCGGCCTCATGGCGGGGACGTCGATCGCGACGTGGTGTCTGAGCGAGCCGGCACCGGACGACCGGCTGGGCACCGTCACGCTCGACGCCCGCGTCGAGGGGGAAGAGATCGTCCTGAACGGCGTCAAGCGTCCGGTCGAATCGGCCGCCCGGGCGGACCAGCTGCTCGTCACGGGCCGCACCGGCGCCGGGCTCACGCAGGTACTGGTGCCGGCCGGGACCGCCGGCCTGTCCATCGCGCCCATGCAGTCCGTCGACCTCACCCGCCGGTTCTCGGTCGTCTCTTTCGACGAGGTCCGGGTTCCGCTGCTCGGTGGTCTCGTCGGTGAGCTCGGGTCCGCCGGTGAACAGGTCGAGCGGCAACTCGACCGGTCCCTGGCCATCAGCAACGCCGAGTCCGTCGGAGCGATGCAGACGGCCTTCGACATGACCGTCGACTGGGCCTTCGACCGCTATTCGTTCGGGCGTCCCTTGGCGTCGTACCAGGAGCTCAAGCACCGCTTCGCCGACATGAAGACATGGCTGGAGGCGAGCCACGCGGTGAGCGATGCGGCCACGGCGGCGGTCGCCGACGGCTCCGACGAGGCCGCGGAGCTGTTGAGCGCGGCCAAGGCGTTCATCGGAGACTACGGCGGCGAGCTCATGCAGGACTGCGTGCAGATCCATGGTGGCATCGGCGTGACGTTCGACCACGATCTCCACCTCTACCTGCGGCGCCACACCGTCAACCGGGCGCTCTACGGCACGCCGGCCGACCACCGGCAGCGCCTGGCGGACATGACCGAGAAGAGCACCGAGGCATGACCGACGTGGAGGTGGACATGGAGGACCTCGAGACCTTCCGGCAACGGGCGCGTGCGTTCGCGCGTGCCAACCTGGCACCCTTCGCCGCGCACGCCTCGGTCGGGGCGCTCCGTAACGATCGCAACGACGAAGAGGAGCTGGCCGCGGTCGCACGGGAGCGCGAGATCCAGCGCATGCTCTTCAATGCCGGGCTGGCCGGCATCTGCTTCCCCCGCGCCTACGGCGGCCAGGGGCTCACCCCCGCCCATCAGGCCGTGCTGAACGAGGAGCTGGTCGGCTACGAGTTCCCGACACGGATCCAGGCCCCCACGCTGTCGCCGTGCGCCGCCGTGTTGCTCGACTTCGGGAGCGAGGAGCAGAAGCGCCGCCATATCCCGGCCATCTTGCGGGGCGAGGAGATCTGGATGCAGTTCCTCTCCGAACCGAGCGGGGGCTCGGACGTGGCCGGCGCCCTGACCAGTGCGGTCCGGGACGGCGACGAATGGGTGCTCAACGGGTCCAAGATCTGGACCACCGGGGCGTGGTGGTCCGACTGGGGCCTCTGTCTGGCCCGGACCAATTGGGATGTGCCCAAGCACCGCGGCCTGACGGTCTTCATGCTCCCGATCCGCCAGCAGGGCCTCGAGATCCACCGCATCGAGATGTTGAACGGGTCCCAGGAGTTCTGCCAGGAGTTCCTGAGCGACGTGCGCGTGCCCGACTCCGATCGCATCGGCGACGTGGACGACGGCTGGACGGTGGGTACCCGGTGGATGTTCCACGAGCGCATGCTGACCAACTCCCCGCTTGTGACGGTCCCGGTGGGGTTCACCAACGGCGGCGTGGGCGCCTCGGTCATGGACGTCGTCGCCCGGGCCGCCGGCCGCCTCGCCGACACGCACGTCCGGGACCTGATCGGCCAGGCGCGCGTGCTCGACATCGTCGATCTCGAGCTCAAGCGGCGCATCGGCGAGGGGATCGCGTCGGGAGCCCTGCCCGACCAGTCGGCGGCCATCGGCCGTTTGTTCACCGGTGTCGCCTCGGCGCGCATACGGACCATCGCCTTCGAGATCGCGGGCACCGCGGGTGCGGCATGGACCGAGGACGACGGGGAAATGGCCTACAGCGCCAACGACTACCTCATGCGGCAGGTGTCCTGCATCGGGGGCGGCACCACCGAGATGGCTCGCAACGTGATCAGCGAGCGGGTGCTCGGGATGCCGCGGGAGCGCTCACTGGACCGGGACGTGCCGTTCCGGGACGTGCCGCGCGGCGCTGCTTCCTCCCGGTCCTGAACCGTCACAGCCGCCGGTCAGGCGGCTGGCCAGGCGAGGGACTTCGTCTCGAGGTACTGGTCGAAGCCCGGCGAGGCCGTTCTGCCGGCCGATGCCGCTGTCCTTGTAGCCGCCGAACGGGAGATCGGCGCCGTAGGTCATGCCCCCGTTGATGCTCAGGGTGCCGGTGCGGACCCGACCCGCCACGGCGAGCGCCCGGTCGAGTGAGGCGGACACGACCGCGCCGCCCAGGCCGTAGGTGCTGTCGTTGGCGATGCGGACGGCGTCGTCGTCGTCCTCGAACGGGATGACCACGAGGACC
Source organism: uncultured Acidimicrobiaceae bacterium (assembly GCA_963740535.1). Classification (GTDB taxonomy): domain Bacteria; phylum Actinomycetota; class Acidimicrobiia; order Acidimicrobiales; family RAAP-2; genus Bog-473. Next base: position 602,596 of record CAVUEI010000001.1, on the reverse strand, counting down.
GGCCCGAAGATCTCCTCGCGGGCGATCGTCATGGAGTTGTCGACCCCGGTGAACAGCGTCGGCTCCACGAACCATCCACGCGGCTGGTCGGCGGGGCGCTGCCCGCCCAGCGCCAGCGTGGCGCCCTCCTCGACGCCGCGGGCGATGTAGCCGAGGACCCGCGTCCGCTGCTTCTCGGAGATGAGCGGGCCCATCATGACGTCGGCGCGTTGCGGGTCGCCGTAGGGGACGCCTGCCATGTAGGCCTTGAGGAGCTCCACGCCTTCGTCGTAGCGGGACCGCGGCAGCAGCATCCTGGTCGGGATGGCACAACCCTGACCGGCGTGCGAGCACACGGCGAGCCCCGTCATCATGGCGGTGGAGAAGTCGGCATCGTCGAGGACGATCGTCGCCGACTTGCCTCCGAGCTCAAGGAACAGCCGCTTCATCGTGGCCGCGCCCTTCTCCATGATCCGCTTCCCGACGGCGGTCGAGCCGGTGAAGGAGATGAGGTCCACCTCCGGCGAGAGCGTGAGCTCCTCGCCGACCATGTGATCCGACGACGTCACCACGTTGAGCACCCCGGGGGGATGTCGGTCCGCTCGGCCACGATGCGCCCGAGGAGCGTGGCGTTCCACGGCGTGTCGGGCGCCGGCTTCAGCACGACCGTGTTCCCGGTGGCGAGTGCCTGGGCCAGCTTCGTGATCGTGACCTCGAACGGGTAGTTCCACGGCACAATGGCCCCCACCACCCCGACCGGTTCCTTGATGATGCGCCGGCTGTTGGTGTTGCCCCGGAAGTCGAGCGCATCGGGCAGGTCGGTCTCCCAGGGGTACTCGTCGATCAGCTGCACCGGGTAGGAGATCGCCGCGTCGAGGGGGGCGTCGAGCTGCGGCCCGGACGTCAGCATCCGCGGGCAGCCGACCTCGAGGATGAGCTGCTCGCGCATCTCCTCGCGCTCGGCCACCAGTCCGGCCTGCAGCTGCTCGAGGCAGCGCCGGCGCAAGGCCCGGTTGGTGGACCAGTCTGTCTCGTCGAACGCGCGGCGAGCGGCGGTGATGGCCCGCCGCATGTCCTCGACGGACCCGTCGGCGACGTGGCCCAGCACCTCCTCGGTGGCGGGGTTGACGTTGGCGAACGTGGTGCCGGCGCCCGACTCGACGAGCTTGCCGTCGATCAGCATCCGGGTCTCTGGGTGCACCTGCGGTGTCTCGGCCATGGATGGACCTCGCTTCCCTCTCTCGGCGGGTTAGGCCCGCCCCATCTTGCGGAAGTCCCAGCTCACGATCTTGTCGGGGACGACCCGGAGCCAGGCGTGTCGGCCGTCGTGGACGAAGGTGCCGCCGGCGTACTTCTCGCCGAAGGCACGCTCCGGCGCCACCAGCTCGTCGTTCGCTTCGCCGGCGCGGGGACCTCACCGACCGCCACGGCCCGCCCCTTGATCTCGACGCCGCGCAGCTCGCCGAAGCCCTCGCCGGTGTCGACGAGCACCGTCACCCGGGGGTCTCGCTGCAGGTCGGTCCAGCGCTGGCTCTTCACGATGGAGTTCAGCCAGATGCATGCGCCGTCCCACACGAACCAGAGCGCGGTCACGTGCGGGCCGTCGGCGCCGACCGTGCCCACCCGGCACGTGCGCTCCTCTCCGAGGAAGGCGTCGCGCTCTTCGGGCGTCATGGCGATGCGACGCGAACGGCGTTGCTCCCTCACGCGCCGGCTGCGGGCTCCACCGGCGTGAACTCCAGGTAGAGCCGGGTCAACCCGCGCAAAATGAAGGTCGGGACGTAGTGGTACCGCCGGGCGCCGGCGGGGCCGTGCCGCTCCTCCGAGATCTTGATGTCCCTCGTCCGATCGAGGATGCGCTCCAGGCTGACCCGGGCCTCGGTGCGCGCCAGTGGCGCCCCGGGGCAGGTGTGGATGCCGCGCCCGAAGGCCACGTGGTGGCGGGCGTTCTCGCGGTCGATGTCGAACGTGGCGGGAGCCTCGAACCGGCGGGGGTCACGGTTGGCGGCGGCGTTGATCAGCATCACGGTGGTGCCGGCCGGGATCTTCATGTCCCCGATCGTGGTCGGCACCCGGGACAGCCGGAAGTCGCCCTTCACCGGGCTCTCCATGCGCAGCGTCTCCTCGACGAAGTTGGGTATCCGGTGCCGCTCCGCTCGCAGCAGCTGCTGGAGCTCGGGATCCTCGGCGATGAGCATGAGGGCGGAGCTGAGGAGCCGGACGGTCGTCTCCTGCCCGGCGGCGAAGAGGTTGGCGGCCACCCGGACCACGTCGATGACTTCGGGCACCGAGCCGTCGGGGAAGGTCGCGGTGGCGAGTCCCGTGAGGACGTCCTGGCGCGGCGAGCGCCGGCGTTCGTCGACGTACGCCGTGAACTGCTGGTAGAGGTACTCGAGGGGCGTCTGCTCCATGCTCTCCCCGTCGGTGCCGCCGACAGTGCCGTGCCCCCCTCCGCCGCGGAGCAGCGCTTCCTCGAATTTCTCGTGATCCTCTTCGGGAACCCCGAGCAGATCGGCGATCACGAGCATGGCGAAGGGGCTGGCGAACTCGCCGATGAACTCGCCCTCGCCGGACGGGAGGAAAGTGTCGAGCTGGCGGTCGGCCAACCGCCACATGAACTCCTCGTTGCTGCTGAGGCGCTTCGGTGTGATCAGCCGCAGGAGCAATGAGCGGTGGTCCGTGTGCACCGGGGGGTCGAGCGTCGGGAGCTGGTCGCTCATCGGCAGCTCGTCGCGGTGCAGCGCGATGAGCTCGCTGACGTCGTCCCCTTCCAGCGGGACGGGAAAGCCCGGGAAGGGTCCGGTCACCGCCGTGCACGACGACCAGGTCTTGGCGTCGCTGTAGATCGCCATCGCCTCTTCGTAGCCGGTCACCATCACCACGTCGTGGTGCGGCTCGCGCCAGGCGGGTCCATGGGCCCGGATGGCCTCGAAGTAGGGATAGGGGTCGGCGAGCAGGCCGTCGTCCCGGAAGAAGTCGAGCGCTTCGTAGTCCGTCACCATCTCAACCGATCTCCTGTCGCCCCTCGCGAGGGTTCGTTGCCCTGGGCGCACCCGGTCGCCGCGGCCACGATAGTCCGTGGTGCACTGTTTGGAAACTACGTTCTATCTCAGCCAAAACCCCATTCCAGGGCATTGAAAGCGGTGGATCCACCTCGGCCGGGCGAGGTGCCAACCGGTGCGCGGCCGACATCACCCCAGGCGGGTGGAACTGGCATTACACCCACAGAAGAAGTATGTTCTCATCTTCGTGACCCCGAAGCCGGAGGGAGCCTGGCCATGCGCATCGGCTTGATGGTCGGCCCGGAGCGGGGCCGCTACCGGACCAAGGTCGAACGGCTGAAGACCGACGCCCGCTGGGCGGAGGAGGCGGGCTTGGCCACGGTGTGGATCCCGCAGATCCCCGACGAGTTCGACGCCCTGACCGCGGCCACCGTCGTCGGCGCGGCGACCGACCGGATCGAGGTCGGCACCGCCGTGGTGCCGGTCCAGCCCCGGCACCCGATTGCGTTGGCCCAGCAGATCCTCTCGGTGCAGGCCGTCTGCGAGGGGCGCCTGGCCGTCGGCCTGGGCGTCTCGCACCACTGGGTCATCGACGAGATGCTCGGTTTGCCCTACGAGCGCCCCGTCCCGACCATGCGCTCCTACCTCGACGTCCTCGGCCAGGCGCTCGCCGGCCCCGGCCCGGTCGACGTCGAGAACGAGATGTTCCGGGTGCACAACCCGCTCGACGTCACCGACATCACGCCCACCCCGGTGCTGCTGGCCGCGCTCGGCCCGCGCATGCTGGCGCTCTGCGGCGAGCGGGCCGACGGGACCATCCTGTGGATGGCCGACGAGCGGGCCATCGCCACCCACGTCGTCCCGAACCTGACCCGCGCCGCCGAGGCCGCCAACCGACCCGCTCCTCGCGTGGTGGCCGGCATCCCCGTCTGCCTCTGCCGCGACGACGAGGTCGACGCCGCGGTCACGCGGACCAACCGCATCCTCGCCGAGGCAGAGGTCTCGCCCAACTACCAGAAGCTCCTCGAACACGGCGACGCCCGCAGCGTCGGGGACATCCTGGTCGCCGGCAGCGAGTCCGCCATCGTGAAGCGGCTGCAGGGCTTCGCCGACGCCGGCGTGACCGACATCTCGGTCCGGGTGGTGCCGATCGGGGAGAACCGCGACGAGCTCATCGCCTCGTCGAAGCGGACCCGCGCGCTCCTCGGCTCGCTGGCGTCGTCGCTCTGACATGACAGCCCTGACATGACAGAGGAGACAGACCCCCTGCAGGCGGCCCGGGCCATACGCCGGGCCATGCTCGGGGACGCCTACGTCGACGGCCAGGCCACCGACGCCGATCCCGGCTCGGCCCCGGCGCAGTTCCAGGACTACATCACGTCCATGGCGTGGGGCGTGTGGGCCCGGGGCGGCGCGCTGACCCCGCGCGACCGGAGCCTGCTCGTGATGGCCATGACCGCCGCGCTCGGCCGCATGGAGGAGTTCCGGCTCCACGCCGGCAGCGCGGCCGCGCACCGGGGTCACCGACGAGGAGCTCGACGAGCTGCTGTTCCAGATCGCCGCCTACTGCGGGGCGCCGGCGGGGATCGCCGCCCGCCGGAGCCTGCAGCAGGTGCGCGACGAGCGGGCCGCCGAGTCGTGACCGCCGCCGCGGTCGGGTTCGTCGGCCTCGGGAACATGGGCGCGGCACTGGCTTCGAACCTGGTCGCGGCCGGCCACGAGGTCGTGGCCCACGATCTCCTGGGCCCGGCCCGCGCCCCCGAGGGTGCGACCTACGCGGACGACGTCGCCGAGGTGGCCCGGCGCGCCGAGGTCGTGGTGCTGAGCCTCCCCGACGGCTCGGCGTCCGAAGAAGTGGCGACGGGCATCGTCGCGGCGGGGGAGCGGCGCACCACCCACGTGGTCGACACCTCCACGGTCGGCCTCGCCGCGGCGCGGCGCGTGGCCGCACGGCTGGCCGACGCCGGCATCGCGTACGTCGACGCCCCTGTGTCCGGTGGCGTCGACGGGGCCCGCGCGCGCACCCTGGTCGTCATGTACGCCGGCTCCGAGGACGCCTGCGCCCGCACGCACCCGGTGCTGGCGGGGCTGAGCGACCGCCTGTACCGGGTGGGCGAGGATCCCGGCATGGCCCAGGCGCTCAAGCTGGCCAACAACTTCCTCTCCGCGACGGCGCTGGCCGCCACCAGCGAAGCCATCGCCTTCGGCGCCTCGGTGGGCCTGGACATGGAGACGATGCTCCGCGTGCTGAACGAGTCGAGCGGGAGGAGCGCGGCGACCGCCGACAAGTTCCCCGACCACGTGCTCACGCAGCGCTACGCGTCGGGCTTCACGAACTCGCTGATGAGCAAGGACCTGCGGCTCTACCTGGAGGCGGTGGAGGGGATCGGTGGACCCAGCTCCATCGGCACCGTCACCGCGTCGGTCTGGGACGGCTTCGACCGGACCGAGCCCGGCGCCGACTTCACCCGCATCTACCCCTACGTCGAGCGGACGTAGCGGACGAGGGAAACGCAGTCCGGCCGTGCGCCTACAGCGGTGCGAAGTCCGGCAGGCGGCCCGCGGACAGCACGTCGGCCCCGAGCGAGCGCGTCAGCGAGCGCGACGCCGCCGAACAGCTCGTCGAGCACGAGGACGCGCCGCGCGTAGTGGTGGAACTCGTGCTCGGTCGTGAAGCCGATGCCGGCCAGCACCTGCTGGCAGTGGCGCGAGGCGGTGCGGGCGCCGCGGCCGGCCAGCGCCTTGGCCACCGCCGCCGTCACGGGCGAACCGTCCTCCCAGGCGGCGTCGAGCACGGCGGCGGCCGCCTCGATGGCGACGAGCGTCTCGGCCAGCCGGTGGCGGACCGCCTGGAACCCGGCGATGGCCTGTCCGAACTGCACCCGCTCGAGCGCGTGCTGCCGCGCCAGCTCCAACATCGCCCGCGACGCGCCGACCAGCTCGTAGCCGAGGGCCAGCTGGGCCAGGGCGACCGCGGACGACCACGAGGGTGACGCGACCTCGGGCGGGCGGTCGCCCCGGGGCACGGTGCCGTGCACCTCGACCAGCCCCAGGTCCGGGTCCAGGCCGCGCACCGGGCGCAGCGCGAAGTCGGCGGCGGGCAGGCAGAAGGCCACCTCCGTGTTGGCGGCCTGGGCCACGACGACCACCGTCTCCCGGGCCAGCAGGGACGCGGTGCCCAGGCCGCGGACGACCAGGTTCGCTCCGTCCAGCTCGCCCGGGGGGGACCATCGCCCCGGCGGGGGCAGCACGAACCCCGCCGCGCCGTCGACGTCGAGCCCCAGGGAGCAGGCCAGCACCCGGTCGAGCGCCGAGGAGGAGGCGCGGGCGCCGCCCTGCATCTCGAAGAAGGCCGAGACCGCGTCCCGGGTGTCGTGCGCGCAGGGCGTCGGGCCAGCCGAGGTCGGCCAGCGCGGCATCGAGCGCCGCGCCGGTGTGCGACGCGACGGCGTGGCGCAGGCCCCGCTCGAACACGTCCCTCTCCCCGGGGTCCATCAGCGATCCGCCCCGAGGTCGAGCAGCCGGCGGGCGATGATGTTGCGCTGTATCTCCGCGGTCCCGCCGTAAATGGTGGCGGCGCGCGAGTAGAGGTACTCGCGCCGCCAGCGCTCGCTGGCCGGGTCGTCACCGGTGCTCAGGCGCTGGGACAGGCCCTCGGCCACGAGGTCGAAGAGCGCCTGTTCGGCCGTGGCCACCAGCACCTTGTCGATGGACGTCTCGGGCCCGAGGCGCTCGCCCGCGGCCAGCCGGCGCTGGGTGGACCGGGAACGCGCCCGCAGGGCGTAGAGGCACTGCGCGACCTCACCGACCTGCGCCGGGTCGAGTGCGCCGGCGGGCGCGACCTCCAGCAGCCCGGCGAGCCGCTGCTGCAGGTAGGCGACCCGGTGCCACAGGGCGGTGCTCCGCTCGTAGGGCAGGAGGTCCATCGCCACCGACCAGCCCTGCCCCTCCTCGCCGAGCGTGCGGTCGAAGGGGACGAAGACGCCGTCGAAGAAGACCTCGGAGAACTCGGGGGCGCCGTGCATCGTCTCTATCGGCCGCACCTCCACCCCGGGGCTGTCCATGTCGACGAACAAGGCGGTGATGCCCCGGTGCGCGGAGTCCGGCTCGCCGGTGCGGGTGAGCAGCACGCATCGCTGTGCGTACTGGGCCAGGCTGGTCCAGACCTTCTGGCCCGTCACCAGCCACCCGTCGTCGGTCAACGTGGCGCGGCAGGCCAGCGCGGCCAGGTTGCTCCCCGTCCCGGGCTCGGAGAACCCCTGGCACCAGGTCTCGTCGCCCCGCAGGAGCCGGGGCACCATGGCGGCGGCGAGGTCGGGTCGGGCGTAGTCGATCATCGTCGGCGCCAGGACCTCGGTCATGGAGTAGATCCCCGGCTCGACCAGGCCGCGGGCGGTGAGCGCCTCGCCGAGATAGGCCCGCAGGAGGCTCGATCCGCCGAGCCCGCCCACGCGCTCGGGCCACCCCCAGCGCATGAAGCCCGCGTCGTAGGCCAGGCGCTTGACCGTCGGACAGCTGCGCCATCTGGTCGTCGAGCGTCTCCGCCCCTCCGGCACCCAGCCCGGCCCTGAGTGCGTGCTCGTTCTGGTCGAGCCAGTCGTCGAGCGACCGCCGGAACTCGTCGAGCTCCATCACTGCGCCATCACCCGACTCCGTCACCGGTCCATCACCGGCTCCGTCACTCTGGCGTGGGCGTCGGGTCGCGTCGGGTCGTGGGGCCGGCCGGAGTCGCGGGCGCCGCTGCGGCGCAGGAACGTCATGGCGCGGGTGCGCAGCCGCCAGCCCTCCTCGGTGCGGCGGTAGGTGTCGGTGTAGTACCCGATGCGCATGTCATGGGTCGTCTGCTCCACGAAGCACAGCGGCTGCTGCCCGGTCCCGTCGTCTCCGTCGAGTTCGACGACGGCCGGGCCCACCAGGAACAGGCCCTTGGGCGCCGCCGCCACGAGGGCGGGGAAGTCCTCCAGCCGGTAGGTGTCCCCGAACGCGCTGTAGGTGCCGTCCGGCGTGAAGACGTCGACGACGGCGTCGATGTCGTCCTTGGTCATCCCGAGCGCGTAGCGGGCCAGCAGCTGCGCAATCTCGAAGACGTCGTCGGCCGGCGTGCCGCCCATCACACGTCCTCGTAGACCACGTGCACCGACGGGCCGTCGGGCACGGCCTGGCAGGTGAGCACCCAGCCCTCGGCGACCTCGTCGTCGGTGAGGGCGTTGTTCTCGAACATGGTGGCGGTGCCCTCGACCAACCTCGCCATGCAGGTGGCGCAATTCCCGGCCTCGCAGGAGAAGGGCGGGGACATGCCCATCTGGCGCGCCGTCTGCAGGATGGTCGTGCCCGGGCGGTGGTCCGTCGTATCCGTGCGGCCCGCCAGCTCGATGGTGAGCCGCGACTCCACCGCGGTCGAGAACGGCGGGACGGGCGAGAGCACCTGCTCGTTCGGCGTGAAGCGCTCGATGTGGATCCGGTCCTCGAGGACCCCGCCGTCGAGCAGCGCCCCCTCCACGACGTCCATGAACGGAGCGGGGCCGCAGACGTAGAACTCCGAGTCCCAGTTGTCACCCGCGACGTCGCGTATGGCCGTCGGGTCCGACGAGCCCGCGCTCGAGTGTCGAGGTGGTGCGTCACCGTGAGGCGGTCGCCGTGCGCAGCGCAGAGGGCGTCGAGCTCGGACCCGAAGATGACGGCGTCGCGGTCGCGGTTGGCGTAGAAGAGGCGGACGCGCCGGTTCGTGGTCTTCAGGGCGGTCTTCACCAGCGAGTGCACCGGGGTGATGCCGCTGCCCGCGCTGAAGGCGACGACGTCCTCGTCGCCCGCGGTGAGGCGGAAGACGCCGGCGGGGCGGGTCACCTCGAGGGTGTCGCCTGCGCCGAGCCGGTCGAGCATGAAATTCGACACCACGCCGCCGTCCGTCCGTTTCACCGTGACCGCCAGCTCGGGGTCGACGGCCGGCGAGGACGACATGGAGTAGCAGCGCAGGTGGGGCTCGCCGTCCACCCGCACCCGGAAGGTGCAGAACTGGCCGGCCTCGTAGGCGAAGGCCGGCCGCAGCTCGTCGGGCACGTCGAGCACGAAGGAGCTGGCCTCCGCGGTCTCGCGGACGACCCGGGCGATGGTCAGGGGATGGAACCCGTGGTCGTGCACCGTGCCCGTCCCACCGGCAACTGGCTGCGAAACCGCCATCATTCTAATACGATAATGGAGTTCTCATCCAGGGGCAACGAGGCTGGCCGAACCGGCGGCCCGGTGTCATAGTGCGAGGGCCAGAGTGCGATGCGGACGCCGTCGGTCCCAGCAGGCTGACGCACGAGGTCCGAGAACAAGGACCCAGAAGAAGGACCCAGAAGGAAGGAGCCACGTGGGGGAGCCGGCCGGCACAGGGACCCAGAGGTGGGCGCTGCGCGCCGCGCCCGATGACCAGGCCCGCCGCTACCGCGCCGAGGGCTGGTGGGACGACCGGACGCTCGGCTCCACCGTGGCCGAGGGCCTGTCGGGCCTCGGAGCGGAGACGTTCCGGGTGCACTCGAAGGTGCGCCCCTGGGCCGGCACGTTCGCCGACGTGGACCGTGCCGCGCGCGCCCTGGCCGCCTCCCTCCAGGCGCGCGGGATCGGGCCGGGCTCGGTGGTCGTGCTCCAGCTGCCCAACTGGGTGGAGGCCGCCATCGCGTTCTGGGCGTCGGCCTACACGGGCGCCGTCGTCGTCCCGATCGTCCACTTCTACGGGCCCAAGGAAGTGGAGTACATCCTGCGCGCGACTGCGCCCGACGTGGTGATCACCGCCGACCGCTTCGGCCACAACGACTACCTGGCGGCGTACGCCGACCTGCTGCAGCAGCACCCCGTCCCGCTGTGGCTGGTCGCCGCCGACCCGGGCGCGCACGGCGCGCTTCCTGCCGCGGCGACGCCGTTCGCCTCCATGCTCACCGCCGATCCTCTCCCGGCTCCCGCGCCCGTCGATCCCGACGCGCCGGCGATCGTCGGCTTCACGTCGGGCACGACGCGCGACCCCAAGGGCGTGGTGCACTCGCACCGGACGATCGGCTGCGAGGCCCGCCAGCTCGACTACATGTTCCCCAAGGGCGGCCCGCCCGGGATCACCGGCGCGCCGGTGGGCCACTTCATCGGGATGCTCAACGCCTTCCTCGTCCCCCTGCTGCGGTCCCGCCCCGTCCACCTGGTCGACGTCTGGGACCCGGGCGAGATCCTGCGCCTCATGCGCGACGAGGGGCTCGGCGTCGGCGGCGGAGCGACCTACTTCCTGACCAGCCTGTTGGACCACCCGGACTTCACCCCGGCGCACCTGGCCCAGATGCCCTTCGCCGGGCTCGGGGGGTCCCCGGTGCCGGTGGCGGTGACCGAACGCGCCACGAAGCTCGGCATCCGCGTCTTCCGCTCGTACGGCAGCACCGAACACCCCTCCATCACGGGGTGCCTGCTCGACGATGCCGAGGTCAAGCGCCTGACGACCGACGGCCACCCGCTGCCCGGGGTCGAGCTGCGGCTCGCCGACGACGGGGAGATCCTGAGCCGGGGCCCGGACTGCTTCGTCGGCTACACCGACGCCGCGCTGACGGCGCGCGTCTTCGACGCCGAGGGCTGGTACCACACGGGCGACGTCGGCACCCTGGACGGCGACGGCTACCTCACGATCACCGACCGCATCTCCGACGTCATCATCCGCGGCGGTGAGAACATCAGCGCAGCGGAGATCGAGGAGCTGCTGGCGGGCATGGACGGCGTGGCGGAGGTCTGCGTCGTGGCCGAGCCCGACGCCCGGCTCGGCGAGCACGCGGCGGCCGTGGTGCGCTGTCCGCGACGGCGCGGTGGCGCCGACGCTGCCGGAGGTGCGCGACCACCTCGCGGCGGCGGGCCTCGCCCGGCAGAAGTGGCCGGAGTCGATCGTCGCCGTCCCCGAGTTCCCCCGCACGGCGTCGGGGAAGGTCCAGAAGTTCCGCCTGCGCGAGCAGCTCCGGGAGGCCGGCCCCGGGACGGCGCCGGGTGAAAACGTTATTCTTGAAAACCAGTAGTGTGCCTCTATCCGCTTCGGACGTGCCCATCGGAGGTGAGCGAAGCCCCATGACCGCGGTGATGACGGAACGGCTCGGCGCGACGGTCGGGGTGCAGATCAGCGGTCTCGACCCCGCCCGGTTGCTCCAGGACGAGTCGCTCCCGGCCTGGCTCCTCGAGACGCTCGACACCCACGGTGTCCTGGTCTTCCGCGACCTGCACCTCGACGACGCCACGCAGGTGGCGTTCAGCCGGCGCCTGGGCCGGGTCGAGGTCTTCGGCAAGGGGGTGCACCCGGAGATCTTCCGGATCACGCTCGACCCGGCCAAGAACCCCATGGCCGCCTACCTGCGCGGGACGTTCGACTGGCACATCGACGGCTGCACCGACGACGTGCCGATCATGGCGACGATCCTCAGCGCCCACGCGGTGGCCGAGTCGGGGGGCGAGACCGAGTTCGCCAGCACGTACACCGCCTTCGACGACCTCACCGACGAGGAGAAGGAGCGCTGCCTGTCCCTGCGCGTCGTCCATTCCTTCGAGGCCGCGCAGCGGATGATCAACGACGACCCGTCACCCGACGAGCTCGCCCTCTGGCGCAAGCGCCCGTCGAAGGAGCATCCCCTCGTCTGGACGCACGCGTCGGGGCGACGCTCCCTGGTGCTCGGTGCGACGACCGCGGACGTCGCGGGCATGGACGCCGTCGACGGACGGCGACTGCTGGACGACCTCCTGGCGCGCTCGACCACGCCCGAGCGCGTCTACCGCCACGACCTGGGCGGTCGGCGACCTGGTGATCTGGGACAACCGCGGGGTGCTGCACCGGGCGTGCCCCTATGACGCGGCGTCGCCGCGGGACATGCACCGCACGACCCTGCACGGAGAGGAGCCGATCAAGTGACGGCCGGTCAAAGGACGACAGATCAAGTGACGACGATCAACTGACGACGGGCGAACAGCGATCGTGACGGGGGGCGCGTCGGGCATCGGCCTCGCCATCGCCGAGCGGCTCGCCACGGAGAACGACGCCGTGGCCGTCTTCGATCGCGACGGCCCGGCCGCCGAGACGGCCGCAGCCAAAATCGGCGCGGCGGGCGGCACCGCCATCGGCGTCGAGGTCGACGTGACCGACCGGGCGCAGATCGACGCCGGCGTCGCCGAGGTGCGGGAGCGCCTCGGCCGGCCCACCATCCTGGTCAACAGCGCCGGGCTGGACGGGTTCGCCCCGTTCCTCAAGATCACCGCCGAGGCGTGGAACCGCATCCTGGCCGTGAACCTGACCGGCACCTTCGACTGCTGCCAGGCCGTCGTCCCGGACATGATCGAGGAGGGCTGGGGGCGGATCGTCAACATCTCGTCGTCGAGCGCCCAGGGCGGCCAGCCGCTCATGACGCACTACGTCGCGTCGAAGGCCGGCGTCATCGGCTTCACCAAGGCGCTGGCGCTCGAGCTCGGGCCCAAGGGGATCACCGTCAACACGATCCCGCCCGGCTTCATCGACACCCCCATGCTGCGCGGCTCCGAGAAGAAGGGGCGCCTCGGCGAAGGGGTCGAGCACCACGCCGCGCTGACGCCCGTGCGCAGGGTCGGGCCGCCCCGAGGACATCGCGGCGGCCTGCGCGTTCCTCGTGCGGGAGGAGGCCAGCTACATCACCGGGCAGGTCATCGGTGTCAACGGCGGCCGGAACACCTGACGTGGCCCGGCTCACGCCCCTGCCGCCCGAGGAGTGGCCCGAGTCGATGCGCGCCGCCCTGGCGGCGCTCCGCCCGGCCGACGCCCGCCATCCCCGTCCCCAGACGGAGGGCCGGCCGAAGGCGCTGAACGTGCTGGGCACGCTGGCCCTGCACCCCGAGCTGACGAAGGCCTTCAACACCTTCAACGGCTACATCCTCTTCGCGTCGACGCTGTCGCCGCGCCAGCGCGAGCTGCTCGTCCTGCGGGTCGCCGCCCTCCGGCGGTCGGCCTACGAGTGGGAGCAGCACGCGCGTGCTGGCCGCCGACGTCGGGACTCCACGCCGACGAGGTGGACCGGATCGCCGACGGGCCGCAGGCGCCGGGCTGGTCCCCGCTCGACCGGGCGATGCTCTCGGCGGTCGACGAGCTGATCGGCGAGGGCGAGATCGCGGACGCCACCTGGGAGGTGCTGTCCGCCGAGCTCGCGGAGCAGCAGGTGATGGACCTGGTCTTCACCGTCGGGGCCTACGAGGTCCTGGCGCTGGCCTTCCGGTCCTTCGGGATCGAGCTCGACGAGGATCTCCGACGGGCGTGACCGGCGGCGGAAATCATCTTCTCCTATTCAGAGATCGATGATATCGTGAGCCCGTCTCGGATCTGAGCTGAGAGGAACGACCATGGCGCACTTCGCGAAGCCCGCCGAGGGCAGCTGGACGGAGCACTACCCCGAGCTGGGCACCGGCCCGGTCTCCTACGAGGACTCGATCTCGCCCGAGCACTACGAGCTCGAGCGCAAGGCCATCTTCGAGACGCACCTGGCTGAACGTCGGCCGCGTCGAGCAGCTGCCCGCGCAACGGCAGCTACTTCACCAAGGAGCTCGACGCCGCCGGCACCTCGCGTCGTGGTCGTGCGGGGCAAGGACGGCGAGGTCCGCGCCTTCCACAACATCTGCCGCCACCGCGGCAACAAGCTGGTCTGGAACGACTACCCGGGCGAGGAGACGAGCGGGACCTGCCGCCAGTTCACCTGCAAGTACCACGGCTGGCGCTACGGCATCGAGGGCGAGCTGACCTTCGTCCAGCAGGAGTCGGAGTTCTTCGACCTCGACAAGGCGGACTACGGCCTGGCCATGCGTGCAGGCCGAGACGTGGGAGGGGTTCATCTTCGTCAACCTCGACCCCGAGAACACGACGTCGCTGCGCGACTACCTCGGCGAGTTCGGCCACCGGCCTGGCCGGCTACCCCTTCGACGAGATGACCCAGGTGTACAAGTACCGCGCCGACGTCGGCAGCAACTGGAAGCTGTTCATCGACGCCTTCGCCGAGTTCTACCACGCACCCGTCCTGCACGCGAAGCAGGCCACCGCCGAGGAGTCCCGCAAGCTCTCGGGCGTCGGGTTCGAGGCGCTGGCCTACGAGCTCGACGGGCCCCACGGCATGGTGTCGTCGTGGGGCGGCATGTCGCCGCCCAAGGACCTCGACATGGTCAAGCCGATCGAACGGGTCCTCCACAGCGGCCTGTTCGGTCCCTGGGACCGCCCCGACATCGAGGGACTCGACCCGCTGCCGCCGGGGCTGAACCCGGCCCGGCACCAGGCCTGGGGCATCGACTCGTTCGTGCTCTTCCCCAACTTCATGCTGCTGGTCTGGGCGCCGGGCTGGTACCTCACGTACCACTACTGGCCGACGTCGTACAACACCCACATCTTCGAGGGCACGCTCTACTTCGTGCCCCCGAAGAACGCGACGCGAGCGGCTGCGCCAGGAGCTCGCCGCAGTCACCTTCAAGGAGTACGCGCTCCAGGACGGCAACACCCTCGAGGCCACCCAGACGATGCTGGAGTCGCGGGCGGTCACCGAGTTCCCGCTCAACGACCAGGAGATCCTGCTCCGTCACCTGCACAAGACGGCCCGCGACTTCGTGGCCGGGCTACCAGACGACTCGCGACGCCGGTCCGCATCTCGGCCGCGTCCTGAGAGGAGCACGATCACCGATGCCAACCTTGCCGCCCGAGTTCTCGGACCTCGAGCCGTTCAGCGCCTGGTCGCTGCGAGACCGAGAGCGAGCGCTACGCCAAGCGGCTGTCGAGCACCATGGACGAGCTCCAGTCGTTCTACGACGCCGCCTTCCCGCGGCTCGACGACGCCATGGCCTACCTCGACCAGCCTCGACCTCGACGCGTTGCCCGACGACGCCACCCGCCTGCTCTGGCTCTGCTACTCGCTGGTGAACGCATCGTTCCCGGTCGAGGTGTGGCGCCAGCCCCGCGTCCCCGACAGCGGAGCGGCGAGCTTGGACATGGTCATCGAGCCGGCCGTCTGACCCGAAGGATGGGACGCCGGCCGGCCCCTGCGCCGGCCACCCACCGGCCCTCAGCCGACCGGGAGGGCTGCAGTGGCAGCGCCGCTCGGAAATCCAGTTCTTCCCAGATGACCAGGAAAGGACAGTGGCGATGAGATCGGCTCTATCCCTCAGGTTGAGGTACGCTCTCCAAGGTGATCGAGAACGATTTGCCAGCTGAAGGGACCGAACCCGATGCGCTGAGCCTGCGCGACCTGGCGGTGGCGCGGCTCGCTGGACTCGGCCCGCCTCCGGGCGGAGAGCCGGGTGCAGCGCTTCCTCGACGCCGCCGTCGAGCTCCTCAACGAGGGCTCGGGCAAGGACTTCACCGTCCAGGAGGTGGTCGAGCGCTCCGGCCAGTCGCTGCGCAGCTTCTACCAGTACTTCAGCGGGAAGCACGAGCTCCTGCTGGCCATGTTCGAGGAGTCGGTCCGTTCCACCACCGATCATCTCCGCGAGGTGATCGCAGCCGAGGACGAGCCGCTCGAGCGCCTGCACGGCTTCGTGGTGGAGTACTTCCGCCTATGCCGGCCGGCGGGGGACATCGTCCATCAAGCTGAGCGTGCGGCCGATCCTCATGGCCGAATTCGCCCAGCAGCTGCTCACCACGCACCCGAAGGAGGCGGCCCGGGCATTCGCTCCGCTGGTGGCGCTGTTCGACGAGCTCGTGCAGGACGCGGTGGACGCCGGGGCGGTGCGGGGCGACCTGCGGGACGGGCCGATCATCGGCGTCGTGCTCGAGGTGGTCATGTTCAACGCGTTCGCGTTGACCATCGGCGGGTCCTCGGCCCGCATCGACGACGCCAGCGCCGCCGAGGAGCTCTGGAAGTTCGTCCTGCACGGAATCGGGACGCCCGCTTCCGCCTGAGCGAGCGCGCCGGCCGTTCGCGCGAGGTCGGGCTAGGCAGCCTGGTCCGGCCGGTGGTACACCCGGCCGCCCTTCATCACGAACCGGACGTCCTCGGTGACGCCGATGTCGGCCAGGGGGTCGCCGGGCACCGCGATCACGTCGGCCAGGAGCCCGGCCTGCAGCTTGCCCCGGTCCTCGACGTCGATGAGCTCCGCGGCGACGACCGTCGCGGCGCGGATGGCGCCGAGCGGGGTCATGCCCCGGTCGACGAGGGCGATCAGCTCCTTGGCGTTGCGGCCGTGCGGGATGGCGGGGGCGTCCGTCCCGCAGGCGATCCGCGCCCCCGGGCCACGGCCTTGCGGATCGTCTCCTTGGCCTTGGGGAAGACCTCGGCCGCCTTGGCCTGGAGCTCCGGCGCGGCATGGGACACGTCCATGCCGTCGGCCAGGTAGGTGGTCGGCACGAGGAACGTCCCTCGCGGCAATGAGGAGGTCGAGGGTCTCGTCGCTCATCAGCGACCCGTGCTCAATACAGTCGATACCTGCCTCGATGGCGGCGCGGATGCCCGCGTCGCCGTGGGCGTGGGCGGCGACCTTGAGGCCGGCCCGGTGGGCCTCGTCCACGATCGCGGCGCAGCTCCTCGTTGGAGTACTGCTGCGCCCCGGCCGGCCCGGTGTGCGACATGACGCCGCCCGACGCGCAGACCTTGATCAGCTGCGCGCCGTGCTTGATCTGGTAGCGCACCGCCTTGCGCACCTCGGGGACGCCGTTGGCGATGCCCTCCTCGACGGTGAGCGGCATGATGTGCGGCGCGAAGGCCTGGAACATGGTCGGGTCCAGGTGCCCGCCCGTCGGAGTGATGGCGTGCCCGGCGGGGACCACCCGGGGGCCGTCGATCCAGCCCAGGTCGATCGCCTTCTTCAGCGCCACGTCGAGCAGGAGGCCGCCGGTCTGGATGAAGAGGCCGAGGTTGCGCACCGTCGTGAAGCCGGCGCGCAGGGTGCGGCGGGCGTTGGCCACGGCGCGCAGCGTGCGCACCGCCGGGTCGTCCTGCACGGCGGTGAGCGGGCTGGTGTGGTCCGGCCCCCCGAGGAGCAGGTTCACCTCCATGTCCATCAGCCCGGGCAGGAGCGTGAGGTCACCGAGGTCGACGACCACGGCGTCGTCGGGCACGCTGGCCGGCGCCACCTGCAGCGATCCGGTCACCGTCGACGAGCAGGTTGCCCGGCGTCACCAGCTCGCCCGCGTCGACGTCGAGCATCCGGGCGCTCCGGAGGTGCAGGCGCTGCGGCACCTGGGGTCGGGCCATCGTGCGCTCCTTTTGGCTGGTGCGAATTAGCGGGGCGAAAGTACTGTTTCCCCCGACGATATACGGCGTTGCTGAATTGCGCGAGTCAAGATACCGTAGCAAGCCGGGAATCTCGTGGACCGGGAATCTCGTGGGGAGGTTGGGAGTGACTGCTGTTCTGGAGGGCGTGACCGTCCTCGAGGTGGCCGAGCACACGTTCGTGCCGGCGGCCTCCGCGCTGCTGGCCGACTGGGGCGCCACCGTCATCAAGATCGAGCCCATTGAGCGGGGTGACGCCATGCGCGGCCTCGCCGCCACCGGCGTGGTGTCGATCAGCGGCGGGGTCCACGCGCTCTTGGAGCACTCGAACCGCGGCAAGCGCAGCCTGGCCCTCGACCTCACCTCCCCCGAGGGGCTCGAGATCCTCTACAAGCTCGTCGCCGGCGCGGACGTCTTCCTCACCAACAAGCTGCCGCGGGTGCGCAAGAAGCTCAAGATCGAGCTCGACGACATCCGGGCCCACAACCCGAACATCGTCTACGTCGCCGGGACCGGGCAGGGAGAGCGCGGCCCGGACGCCGACAAGGGGTCCTACGACTCGCTGTCGTTCTGGTACCGGGCCGGCGTCTCCATCGGTGTGAAGCCGGCCGACTCCGACCGGTTGCCCGGACCGCCCGCGCCGGGCTTCGGCGACTCCATCGGGGCGATGACCATCGCCGGGGGGATCATGGGAGCCCTGTTCCACCGCGAGCGGACCGGAGAGGCCACCACGGTCGACGTCTCGCTGCTCGGGACCGGGATGTGGGCCATGGGCCAGGCCTTTGCGCTCTCCCTCGTGAACAACGTCCCCTGGCAGGGCCCGCCGTCGGGCGCGCCGAGACTGAACCCGCTGGTGCGCAACTACCAGACCAAGGATGAGCGCTCGCTCTCCTTCTGCTGCCTGCAGGCCAGCCGGTACTGGGCCGAGCTCGCGGAGGCCATCGGGCGGCCCGAGCTCGGGACCGACCCCCGGTTCGCCGATCACGCGGCGCTGCTCGAGCACAGCACCGAGGCCCAGGAGACGCTCGAGGCGGCCTTCGCCGAGCGCACCGTGGCCGAGTGGCGCGAGCGGCTGGCCGACTTCACCGGGCAGTGGTGCGTGGTGCAGGACACGCTGGAGTGCGCGGCCGACCCGCAGAGCGTCGCCAACGGGTACGTGCAGGAGTGCCAGACCGCGGACGGGGTGCCGTTCCACCTCGTGGCCGCTCCGGTGCAGTTCGGAGGGGAGGCGTCTCCCGCCGGGCGCGCGCCGAATTCAACGAGCACGGTGACGCGATCCTCGAGGAGCTCGGCATCGACTGGGATACCATCGTGGACCTCAAGGTCCGCTCCGTCGTCGGCTAGGACGTCGGTCGTCAGGAGGGAACACATGACACTGTTCGATGCATTTCGTTACGACGGGAAGCGGGTCCTGGTGGTCGGGGGCGCCACGGGCATGGGTGCCGCCGCCGCCGAGCTGGCGCAGGACGCCGGCGCCGAGGTGGTGGTGATGGACTTCGCAGAGGTGAAGCTCCCCGGCGCCAAGGCCATCCACGTGAACCTGGCCGAGAAGGAGTCCATCGACGCCGCGGTCGACGAGTGCGGCGGCCCGGTGCACGCGCTGTTCTCCTGTGCCGGCGTGGCCGACGGCACACCCGGGATCGAGAAGATCAACTTCGTCGGGCACCGCCACCTCATCGACCGCATGCTGGCCGGCGGCATGCTGCCGCGCGGCTCGGCCATCGGCTTCATCTCCTCCGCGGCCGGCCTGGGCTGGGAGCCGAACCTCGCCGAGATCAAGGACTACCTCGACACGCCCGATTTCGAGTCCGGCGCGGCCTGGGCGGTCGAGCACGGCTACGCCGACTACTTCCACTCCAAGCAGGCCGTCTGCGCCTACGTGGCCCGGCAGGCCTTCGATCTGCTCAAGCAGGGCATCCGCATCAACGCGATCTGCCCCGGGCCGACCGACACCCCGCTGGCGCAGGCGAACAAGGAGATGTGGCTGGGCTTCGGCGCCGACTTCCGCGAGGAGGCGGGGATCGAGGCCTCGACGCCCCTGGAGCAGGCCTACCCGCTGGTGTTCCTCTGCAGCGACGCCGCCGCGGCAATCTCCGGGATCACGCTGATCAGCGACGTCGGCTACATCAGCTCGGGGATCACCGAGTCGTTCCCGCCGGCCTCGGCCGCGGCGGGCTTCCTGCTGGGCCGGATGTAGGGAGGGCCGAGTCCCGGCTCCTCAGCCGGGCCGGCGGGGCGTGACCGCCACCGACGGGATACTGGCGCTCGCCCCGCAGCGCAGCACGAGGTCGACGACCCGGATGAGCTCGTCGACCTCCATGAGTGAGCCGCTCAAGAGGTTGCGCTCCTGCCACACGGGATGGAACTCGGACAGCAGGCTCATGTCCCAGTTGTTGGCGAACTCGGTCATGGAGTGCCCCTCGCCGCCCGCGCAGTCGCCGACGATGACCCGGGTGAAGCCGACCCCGGGGTGCTCCGCCCGCCAGGCCTCGACCATGGTCTCGAGCGCCGCCTTGGTCGCGGCGTAGACCCCGAGACCGGGCCACGGAGGGGTGATGGAGCCGTTGACCGATGTGAGGTAGGCGGCCACGCCGCGGGACTCGGTGAGGTGCCCGATCGCGGCGGCGGTGACGAGCGCAGCCCCGAGGACATTGGTGTCGAACGTTCGGCGCCAGGTCTCGGCATCCATGTCGACCAGACGGCCCAGCGGCCCGACGGCGGGCGCGTACAGGAGCGCGTCGATCCCGCCCAGTCCGCGTGCGGCCTCCTCGATCGCGGCCTCGCAGGAGGCGGCGTCGGTGGCGTCGCAGACGATGGCCAGCGAGCCGGGGCCGGCCTCCTTGGCCGCGTCGACCAGCCGGTCGTGCCGCCGCGCCAAGAGCGCGACCGACGCGCCCCGCTGACCGAGCCCGATTCCGATGGAGCGGCCGAGACCACTCGACGCACCGACGATGACTGCTCTCATGGACACTCCCTTGTCGATCGTGTTGCCCGCATCAGGCCGTGACGACGGGCAACCGTTCCCAGCCGCGCACGGTCGACGTCCGGGCCTGCACCGCATTGTCCCAGTCGACCTCCCACGACGGGAAGCGCTTGAGGACCTCTTCGAGGGCGACGCGGCCCTCCAGCCTGGCCAGCGCGGAGCCGAGGCAGAAGTGGATGCCGTAGCCGAAGGCCAGCTGCCGGTCGATGACGCGGTGGATGTCGAACCGGTCGGCGTCAGCGAACTTGCGATCGTCCCGGTTCGCCGACGCGGTCAGCAGCAACAGCGCGCTTCCCGCCGGCACGGTCCCGCCGTGATGCTCGACGTCGCGGGTGACGTAGCGGGCCTGGACCGGTGACGGGGACTCGTAGCGCAAGAGCTCCTCAATGGCGTTCGGGGTGAGGTCGGGCCGCCCGACGAGCTCCGCGCGCTGGTCGGGGTGCTCGGCGAGCACCTTGCCCGTCCACCCGATCAGGCGCGTCGTGGTCTCGTTGCCGGCGGCCGCGAGGAGGTTCACGTAGGAGAGGACCTCGGGGCGGCTCAATCGGCGCATGGCTCCGGTCTCGTCCTCGTACTCGGCCTGCAGCAGCTCTGTCATGAGGTCGTCCGACGGGTGGTTCGCCCGCCACTCGATGTACTCCGCGAAGGTGTCCGCCGGATCGCTGTCGCCGCCGTACATGTCCTCGACGTCGGGCATGCCGCCCTCGGTCAGCCGCAAGCCCTCGTCGATGCGGTCCCGGATGGCCTCCTGGTCCTGCTCGGGGATGCCCAGCAGCAGGCCGATGGTGCGCATCGGCATCTGCGCGCCGAGGTCAGCGATGAAGTCGAAGCCGCCCGCCCCGACCAGGGGATCGAGGCTGCGGGCGCAGAACTCACGGATCTTCGGCTCCAGCCCGTTGATGTTCCGCGGGGTGAACACCCGCGCCAGGAGGCGGCGGTGCACGTGGTGTGCGGGAGGGTCCTCGAAGATGATGGAGCCGGGTGGCAGCTCCATTCCGCTCTTGATCAGCTCGAGCACCGTGCCCTTGCTGGAGACGTAGCTCTCCCAGTCGAGCGAGCAGCGATCGACGTCCTCGAAGCGGCTGACCGCGTAGAAGTCGTAGCGCTCGTTGTAGTAGAGCGGCCGCTCGTCGCGCAGCCGCTTCCACACCGGGTACGGGTCCGAGTCGATCTCGAAGTCGTACGGGTCGTAGTAGACGTCGGATTCCATCACGGTCATGGCTGCCCCATCTCGGTCCGGCCCATCTCGGTCTGGTCACGAGCGTCGGCCACCGGCTCCGTCGAGATCCGGGCCACCGGTGCGCCCCTCGGGGCCGTCGGCCGCCCCAGGGACGAACAGACGTTCGACTCGCTCGTGGGCCCTCCCTGCATCGCTGCCCGCCGCCGGCCGGCGGGCAAGACCAGCATTACACAAAAACAAGAAGTATGTTCTCTCGAATTCCACCCCCTCCCGCCAGGGCCGACCGGTCTCAGCGCCGTTCGTGTGCCGGGGGCTGGCAAGATGGTTGCAGAAACGGTACTCTCATATGGAAGGATTATCGTTCTCCCACCAGAGAGATCGGGGAAGGTCGACATGTCGAGTACCACGCTCAGCGTCCCCCTGTTCGACGCGGACAACCACCTCTACGAGACACGCGAGGCGTTCACGAAGTTCCTGCCCGACCGCTACAAGGGTGCGATCGACTACGTCGACGTGCACGGCCGGACCAAGATCGTCGTCCGGGGGGTCATCAGCAACTACATCCCCAACCCCACCTTCGACGTGGTGGCGCGTCCCGGCGCCATGGAGGAGTACTTCCGCATCGGCAACCCCGAGGGCAAGGACCGGCGGGCGATCTTCGGCGAGCCGATGAAGGCGATCCCCGCTTTCCGCGACCCGGCGGCACGGGTGGCGCTGATGGACGAGCAGGGCATCGACCGCGCGCTCATGTTCCCGACCCTGGCCAGCCTCCTCGAGGAGAGGATGCGCGACGACCCCGACATGACGCACGCCGTCATCCACTCGCTGAACGAATGGATGCACGAGACCTGGTCCTTCGACTACGAGGGCCGGATCTTCGCCACGCCCGTCATCACGCTGCCCATCGTGGACCGGGCCATCGAAGAGCTCGAGTGGGTGCTTGAGCGGGGCGCCCGCGTCGTCCTCATCCGGCCTGCACCCGCCTATGGCTACCGAGGCCCGCGCTCGCCGGGCCTGCCCGAGTTCGACCCCTTCTGGCAGAAGGTGGTCGACAACGACGTGCTGGTGGCCATGCACTCGTCGGACAGCGGGTACGAGCGGTACACCAACGACTGGGAGGGCAGCGACTCCGAGATGCTGCCGTTCCAGCCGCAGGCGTTCCGCCTGCTGTCGGGCTGGCGCCCGGTCGAGGACGCCGCATCCGCCCTGATCTGCCACGGCGCACTGTCCCGGTTCCCGGCACTCAAGGTCGCCGTGATCGAGAACGGGAGCAGCTGGGTCGCTCCGCTCATCGACCGGCTGGCCGACATCTACAAGAAGATGCCGCAGGACTTCCAGGAGAACCCGGTCGAGGTGTTCAAGCGCAACATCTACATCAGCCCCTTCTGGGAGGAGGACCTCGGCGCGCTGGCCCGCTTGATCGGCGTGGACCACGTGCTGTTCGGGTCGGACTATCCCCACCCCGAGGGCTTGGCCGACCCGGTCAGCTATGCCGACGAGCTCGAGGGACTCGACGAGGAGTCGGTGCGCAAGATCATGGGCGGCAACTTGGCGCGGTTGATGAACGTGGCCGAGGTCGCCGTTCGATGACGGCACGCGGGGATGGCCCGTCGCTGACCATCCCGGCGCTTCTCGCCTCCGCCGCCAGCCGGTTCGGACCGCGTTCGGCCGTCGAGGATGGCCCCAATCACCTCACCTACGCCGACCTCCTGGAGGAGGCCCGGACGTTCGGTGCGGCCGCCGTGGCTGCAGGGGTCGAACCGGGGGACCGCGTGGCCATCTGGGCCCCCAACAGCGTCGAGTGGATCGTGGCCGTGCTCGGGCTCTCCCAGGCCGGCGCCGTCCTCGTGCCCGTCAACACCCGCTTCAAGGGCGCGGAGGCGGCCGACATCCTGGCGCGCAGCCGGGCGAAGTTGTTGGTGACGGTCACGGACTTCCTCGGGACCGACTACGTCGCCATGCTCCGTGCGACCGACGTCGAGCTCCCCGAGCTCCACACCATCGTCGTCGCCCGCGGCACCGCGCCGGGAGGATCGGAGCCCTGGGACAGGTTCCTGGACCGGGCCGACGATACGACGCGTGCCGAGGTCGAAAGAAGGCAGGGGGAGGTCGGGCCGGACGATCCCTCGGACATCCTCTTCACCTCCGGGACGACCGGGGTCCCCAAGGGCGTCGTCATGTCCCACCGCCGGACGCTGCACGTCGCCACCGACTGGGTGCAGATGACGGGGCTCGACTCCGAGGACCGCTATCTCATGGTCAACCCCTACTTCCACATGTTCGGGCTGAAGGCGGGGATCCTCGCCTGCGTGGCCAGCCGGCGCGACCATGCTCCCCGAAGCGGTCTTTGACGTCGACCGCGTGCTGGCGCAGGTCGAGCGGGAGAAGGTGACGGTTCTCCCGGGCTCGCCCACCGTGTACCAGGCGATCCTCGACCATCCCGAGAGGGGCCGCCACGACCTCTCCAGCCTGCGGGTGGCGGTCACCGGAGCCGCCGACATCCCGGTCGAGCTCATCCGCCGCGTCGACGACGAGCTGCCGTTCTCGACGATCATCACCGGCTACGGGCTCAGCGAGGCGGGGACCGCGGCGGCCACTTCCCCCGGTGACGACACCGAGACCATCGCGACCACGGTCGGTCGGCCCCGTCCCGGCTTCGAGGTCCGGATCGTCGACGGGGACGATGCGGACGTCCCGGCGGGGGAGCCCGGCGAGATCCTGCTGCGCGGCGAGAGTGTGATGGTGGGCTACCTCGACGACCCCGAGGCCACGCGGCGTGCGCTCTCGGCCGACGGCTGGCTGCGCACGGGCGACATCGGGACTGCTCGACGCGGGCGGCTGCCTGCGGATCGTCGGCCGCTCCAAGGACATGTTCATCGTCGGGGGGTTCAACGCCTACCCCGCCGAGATCGAGAACGTGCTGCTGCGCCACCCCGACGTCGCGCAGGCGGCGGTCATCGGGGTCCCCGACGAGCGCCTCGGTGAGGTCGGCATGGCCTTCGTGGTCCCCCGCTCGCCCGGGGCGTCGAGTGCCGACGATCATCGAGCTGGTGCCGCCAGCAGATGGCCAACTACAAGGTGCCCCGGTCGGTCGAGCTCGTCGACGAGCTCCCGCTCAACGCCACCGGGAAGGTCGTCAAGGACGACCTCCGGGAGCGGGTCGCACGCCGCGGTGCCGAGGTCGGCGGTTGAGCGCGGGCTCGACGCCGGGGCTCTCCACATTCTCCGGACTGCGTGTCGTGGAGCTGGGCGTGTGGGTCGCCGCGCCCTCGGCGGCGGCGCTGCTGGCCGACTGGGGCGCCGACGTCATCAAGGTGGAGGCGCCGGCCGGCGATCCCATGCGAGACGTGTTCGGGTCCGTTGGGCATCGAGAGCGACATGCCGAACCCGGCCTTCTCGCTCGACAACCGGGGTAAGCGCAGCATTGTGCTCGACCTCCGCCAACCCGGTGACCGCGAGCACATGGAGGAGCTGCTGGCCACGGCCGACGTCTTCGTCTCCAACCTGCGCCCCGACGCGCTCGACGGGCTCGGCCTGGAGCCCGCCGCAACCGTGGCGCGCCATCCCCGCCTCGTGTACGGCAGCATCAGCGGCTATCGGGTTGCGCGGCGACGAGCGCAACCGGCCCACCTACGACATCGGCGCGTTCTGGGCCCGCTCGGGACTGTCGATGCAGATGGCCGACCACGAGGGGACGCCGCTCAACGCGCGGGGCGGCATCGGTGACCACATCACGGGCCTGGCCGCGCTGGCCGGGATTCTCGCCGCCGTGCTCGAGCAGCGGGCCACGGGCCGCGGCCGCGTCGTCGAGGTGTCGCTGCTCCGCACCGGCAGCTACGTCCTCGGTTGGGATCTCGGACTCCAGATGACGCTGGGGAAGGTGGCCGGCGCCGAACCCGCGAGCGCAACCAGGCGCCGCTGATGAACCCGTACCGGGCCGCCGACGGACGCTGGTTCTTCTTCACCGGGTCTGGAGGCGTCCCGGCACATCGGCGCCGTGTGCCGCGCCCTCGGGCGTCCCGACCTGGCCGCCGACCAGCGCTTCGCGGACGCGTCGTCCATCCGCCGCCACCGGGCGGAGATCATCGCCATCCTCGACGAGATCATCGCGGAGCGGCCCCTGGCGGAATGGGCGGAGCGTTTCGAGCGCGAGGGCGTCTGGTGGGCACCGGCGCAGACCCCGGCCGAGGTCGTCGTCGACCCCCAGCTCCTGGAGAACGACGGCTTCGTCGAGATCGGCGGTGACGCTCCGGGCGCCAGCCAGCGCTCGGTCAACGGTCCGGTCAGCTTCTCCGACGTTGCCCCACGGCCCATCGCCAAGGTGCCCGTCACTGGGTCAGCACACCGACGAGATCATCGGGGAGCTCGCCCGCGGCGGCCCCGATGTGGAGCGCGGTCAGTCCTGACGCTGCGCGCGGGCGACCAGGCCCCGCGTGATCACCAGCCTCTGGATCTCGTTGGTGCCCTCGCCGATGACCATGAGCGGAGCGTCCCGGTAGTACCGCTCGACCGGGAGGTCGGTCGTGTAGCCCACACCGCCGTGGATCCGCATGGCGTCGGTCGCGACCTCGAGCGCGGTCTCGCTGGCGAAGAGCTTGGCCATGCCGGCCTCGACGTCGCAGCGCAGGCCGGCCATCTTGCGCTCGGCGGCGTTCCGGGTCAGCAGCCGGGCCGCCTCGAGCCGGGTCGCCATGTCGGCCAGCTTGAGCTGCATGGCCTGGTGCTCGACGATGGGCTTGCCGAACGTGACCCGCTGCTGGGCGTAGGAGAAGGCGGCATCGAAGGCGGCCCGGGCCACGCCGACGGCCCGGGCCGCGATGTTGATGCGCCCGATCTCCAGGACGCTCAGGATCTGGGGCAGGCCGCGGCCCGGCTCACCGATCAGGTTGGCGGCCGGGATGCGGTGGTCGACATAGGACATCTCGACCGTCTCCACCCCCCGGTAGCCGAGCTTGCCGACGTGCTTGCTGACCGAGATCCCCTCGAACACCGAACCCGGCTCCTTCTCGACGATGAAGGCCGAGATGCCTTCGTCCGTCCGAGCCGCCAGGGCGACGATCCCGGCGCGCTCCCCGTTGGTGACCCATGCCTTGGTGCCGTTGACGAGTACTCGTCACCGTCGCGCCGCGCCCGGCAGGAGATGTTGCGCGTGTCGCTCCCGGCATCGGGCTCGGAGAGCGACAGCGCCCCGCGCCGCTCCCCGGAGGCCATCGACGGCAGCCAGGCGCGCTTCTGTTCCTCGGTGCCGTGCTGGAGGATCAGCGTGGCCGCCATCGTGTGGGTGTTGACCACCCCGGTCAGGCTCATCCACCCGTAGGCCAGCTCCTCGATGACCCCGATGTAGGTGAGGAGGTCCAGTCCGAGCCCGCCGTAGGCCTCGGGGATGGTGACCCCGAAGAGGCCCATCGCGCGCATCTGCTCGACGATCTCGGTGGGGTAGCGGTCCTCGCGTTCGAGCGCCGGGGCGACCGGCATGACCTCGCTGCGCCACGAACCGCCGGACGGTCTCGAGGATCTCCGCCCGCAGCTCGTCGTTCTCGTCCACCGTCATCCTGGCCCACCTGCTCGCATCGGAGAAGTGTACATCCGCACTATGTTGACGATCGATCTCAAATTAGAGAAGAATGTTTCCGATGGCAGCGCCCATGATGCACGGCATCCTCGCGCAGGCCGCCGACCGATTCGGGGGGCGAGAGGCCGTCCGGGCGGGGGACGCGAGCTGGTCGTTCCGCGACCTGGACGAGCTCAGCAACGCCTTCGCCCGGCACCTGTCCGGCCAGGGGGTCGGGGCGGGTGATCGGGTCGCCGTCATGATGGCCAACCGGGTGGAGTTCATCACGACGGTCTATGCCGTCAGCAAGCTGGGAGCGGCCGCCGTGCTGCTGAGCCCCGCGTGGAAGTCGACCGAGGTCGAGCACGCGCTGCATCTGACCGCACCGGCCCATGCCGTGGCCGACGCCGCGGCGGCGCCGCTCCTCGCGGAGACCCTCGGGACGGGCGGCGTGACCGATCTCGACGAGGCCGCGCGGGACCCCTTCGCCCACAGCCGCGCCCGGCAGGAACCGGGCCCCTCGAGGGGGACCGATGAGGCGGTCCTGGTGTTCAGCTCGGGTACGACCGGGCTCCCCAAGGCCGTGCGCCACACGCATGCGTCCATCGGTCACGCGACGGAGCACTGGCGCACGGTGCTGGGCCTCGGACCGGACGACCGCTTCCAGGTGGCGACGCCGCCCTCGCACATCCTCGGGCTCCTCAACCTGCTGACGGCGGTCTCGGCGGGCGCCACCGTGCGTCTGCACCGGCGCTTCGACCTCGACGAGGTGCTGGACCGGATCGTCGACGAGAGGATGACGCTGGAGATGGCCGTGGCGCCGATCGCGTTGGCCATGGCCAACCATCCTCGCCTCGAGGAGTACGACCTGTCGTCCCTCCGCTACATCATGTGGGGGGCGACGCCGGTCACCGAGAGCGTGGCCCGGACCGTGACCGAGCGCACCGGAGTGCGCTGGTTGCCGGCGTACGGGGCCAGCGAGCTGCCGGTCATCTCGGCCAACCCGGTGGACCGGCCCGAGGCGTGGCGCCTGGACTCCGCGGGAGTGCCGCCGCCGGGCGTCGAACTGCGGATCGCCGACCTCGAGAGCGGGAAGGTCCTCGAGTTCGGGGACGTCGGGGAGATCCAGGTGCGCAGCGCGTCCGCCATGCGCGGCTACCTGCCCGACGATGCCACGGCGGACGCCTTCGCCGACGGCTGGTACCGGACGGGCGACGTGGGGTGGCTCGAGCCCGAGGGGTGGGTCCACCTCACCGACCGGTCGAAGGAGATGATCAAGGTGAGCGGCTTCCAGGTGGCGCCCGCCGAAGTGGAAGCCGTCCTGTACCGGCACCCGGCGGTGCTGGACTGCGCGGTGTTCGGCGTGGCCGACGCCCGGACCGGTGAGGCGCCCGTGGCGGCGGTGAAGGTGGACCCCGAGCGGGCGCCGGCCGAGGGCGAGCTCCAGCAGCTCGTCGCCGACTCGTTGGCGACCTACAAGCAGCTGCGTGCCGTCGTCGTCGTCGACGAGATCCCGCGCCTCCCGTCGGGGAAGGTGCTGCGGCGCACCCTGCGCGAGCAATGGGTGACGCCGGTACCGCTCGCCCCGGCACCCGGCGACTGATGGACGTCCGCCTGTCGGAGGAGCAGCAGGCACTCCGGGACGCCGCGGCCCAGGTCGTCAGCCGGCTCGCCCCCCAGACCGTCGCCCAGATCGGTGATCACGCGCGGGTCGCCAAGTTGAATGCGGCGATCGCCGAGTCCGGATGGCGCGAATTGCGTGTTGCGGCCGAGGGAGGCGGCCCGCTGGCGTCGGGAGTGGAGACGGCCATCGTGGCCGAGGAGCTCGGGAGAGGGCTGGCCGACGCCTCCTTCCTCGGGCCGACGCTGGCCGCCGAGCTCCGGCGGTTGGCGGGCGCGCCGCCCGCTGATTCGGTCGAGACGGTCGTGCTGGACGGCCGCCTGTCGTCGCTCGCTCGGGATCTCGACGCCGCGGGGCCCGGCGCGGTGGCGATCGACACCCAGGGGTCCTCGTGCGCCCTGCTCGTCGCCGACGGCGGCGACGGGGGCTGCCGGCTGGCCGAGGTGGAGATCAGTGCTCCGCCGTCGGGTCTCGATCTCACGCGCCCCTCCGTCGTCCTCGACAGGCCCTCGCCCGTCACGCTCGTCGAGGGAGCCGACCGGGCTGCTCACCGACGAGGACCTCCTCCGGTGGACGGCGCTCGGTCTCGCCCTCACCTGCGCCGACCTCGTCGGGACCATGCGCGGTGCCGTCGATCTGGCCTGTCGCGTACGCCATCCAGCGCCACCAGTACGGGGCGGCGATCGGATCCTTCCAGGCCGTCCAGCACATGCTGGCGGACGCATTCGTGTTGACGGAGGGCTCCCGGAGCGTGACCCTGCACGCGGCCTGGGCCGTCGACGAGCTTCCGGCCCACGACGCCCTGGCGGCCGCCGCGGTGGCAAAGGCCTACTGCGCCCGGGCGGCCCGCGACGTGTGCGAGACGGCGATCCAGGTCCACGGCGGCATCGGCAACACATGGGAGTGCCTCGCCCATGTCTTCCTCCGGCGCGCGCTCCTCTCCACCGACGTCTGCGGCGACGCGCCGGCCAGCCTGGCGCGCGTCCTCGCCCACCACGGGATCGGGGGCGGCGATGGACTTCGGTGACTCGCCGGAGGAGTCGGACTTCCGCCAGCGGCTCCGGACGTGGCTGGTCGAGAACAATCCGGGGCTGCCGGCTTCCTCGACGGACGACGAGTACTGGGCCGGCATGGCCGATTGGCACCGTGCCCTCTACGACGCCGGGTTCTTCGGCATGTCATGGCCGACCGAGATCGGCGGGCAGGGCCGCTCGACCGTCTTCGAGGTCATCGTCGACGAGGAGCTCGCCTCGGCGGGCGCACCCCCGCGGCCCAGCCTCGGCTACCTGGTGCAGGGCATCCTCGAACACGGCAGCGACGAGATCCGGCGCCGTTTCCTGCCGGGCATCGTCAATGGCCGTGATCGCTGGTGCCAGGGTTTCAGCGAGCCCGACGCCGGCTCCGACCTGGCCGCTCTGCGCACCCGCGCCGACCGCGTGGGCGACCACTACGTCGTGTCCGGGCAGAAGGTCTGGACGAGTTACTCCGACGAGGCCGAGTGGTGCCTGCTCCTGGCCCGAACCGACCACGACGTCGCGGTGCACCGCGGCATTTCCGCTTTCGCCGTCCCGATGGGCCAGACCGGAATAGAGCAGCGACCGCTCCGCATGATCAACGGGGTCACCAAGGAGTTCGGCGAGGTGCGCTTCGACGGGGCGCGGGTGCCCGCCGCCAACATGATCGGCGCACCGGGTGAGGGGTGGGCCCTGGCCATGACCGTCGTGAGCCACGAGCGCGAACCGGGCGAGCTGGGCTACGTCGCCCGCTACTCCAAAATGGTGAACGAGCTCGAGCGCCGGGTCCGGGACGATCCCGCCTCGTTCGGAGCGCAGCAGGTCAACGAGCTCGGTTGGGCGATGGTCGAAGTCGAGATGCTGCGCCTGCACGTCCGACGGCGGCTCTCCGATCGGCTCAACGGGATCTCCCACGGGCCCGAGGGATCGGTCGACAAGTTGCTGATGACATGGGTCGAGCAGGCGGTCGGGCATGCCGCGCTGGCCATCGGTGGAGTGGCGCACGGCGGAGGGGACGACACCTGGCTGAACGCCTACCTCTACAGTCGGGCCCAGAGCGTGATGGGGGGGACGTCGCAGATCCAACGGAACCTCGTGGCCCGCCGGATCCTCGGCCTCCCGGCCTGATGCGCACGAAACCGGTGGTGACCGGACCACTCCGAGCGGTCGAGGAACCCGCAGCTCGTTGGCACAAGACCCTGGAGGCCACATGACTTCGTACGACGTCCCCGCAGAGCTCGAGGTCGTCGCCGACGGCCCGGTCAGGCTCGTCCGCTTGAACCGGCCCGACCATCTCAACGCGACGAATCACGAGCTCCACCAGGGCCTCGCGGAGCTCTTCCCGCAGATCGACGCGGACGACGAAGCACGGGCAGTCGTCCTGACCGGCAACGGGCGGGCCTTCTCGGCTGGCGGTGACTTCACCTACCTCGACGAGCTGGCGAACAACGCGGTGCGTCGGCGCGAGACCCTCTCGCACGGACGCCAGATCGTGACGGGCATGGTCGCCTGCCGTGTGCCCATCGTGGCCGCCGTCAACGGCCCCGCGGTCGGGCTGGGGTGCAGCCTCGTCGCGCTCTCCGACATCGTGTTCATGGCGGAGAGCGCCCACCTCGCCGATCCACACGTGGCGATCGGACTCGTGGCGGCAGACGGTGGCCCGGTGACCTGGCCGCTCATGATCAGCCTCCAGCTGGCCAAGGAGTACGCCCTGACCGGAGACCGGATCCCGGCGCGGCGCGCCGCCGAGATCGGCCTGGTCAACCACGTCTGCCCCGATGACGAGGTGCTCACTGAGGCCATGGCGTGTGCGCACCGGATCGCCCGGCTGCCCCGGCGGGCCGTGGAGGACACGAAGCGGATCCTCAACCTGCACCTGGAGCGGGCCGTCCTCGCGACGCTCGACTTCGCCCTGAGCGCGGAGGACCGGTCGTTCGTCTCACCGGAGCTACGGGCCAACATCGACGGCTTCCTCGGTCGTAAAGGGGACGGGGCAACCCCGTCGGCTTAGGACGTGTCGCCGAGCGCGCGGGCAATGATCGGCTGGGCGCCGGCGGCCCAGTCGGCGACGACAGACGGGAGCGCGTCGAACTGCTGCTCGGTCACGAAGAGCCCCCTGGTGGGCGTCGAGGCACCGAGTTCGACCAGGAGTGGCCGGAGGTGGACTTCGGGCGCGAGGGCGTGGATGGGCGCCGCTCCGGTCATCACCGGGATGCACACCGTTCCCGCCAATGCATCGT
The DNA here is from genome assembly GCA_963740535.1 of uncultured Acidimicrobiaceae bacterium. Classification (GTDB taxonomy): domain Bacteria; phylum Actinomycetota; class Acidimicrobiia; order Acidimicrobiales; family RAAP-2; genus Bog-473. The sequence goes on along the minus strand of CAVUEI010000001.1, from coordinate 570,832 downwards.
TGCCGTAGCGGTCCAGGAACGACTTCAAAAGTCCGGTGTAAGTCGCCTTGTAGGTGGGTGAGGCCACGACGACGACGTCGCACGCGGCCACGGAGTCGAGGAGCGCCGCAATGGTCGCCGACGCCGGGTCGAACAATTCGGAGGCGTACTCGGCCAGGTCGATGACGACGAGATCGGCGCTCTCGCTCGTCGGGCCCTGCAGTTGCCGTGCGACAGTCGAAGCGACCGTCAGGGTCCTCGACCCGGGTTTCGGGTTCCCGACCACAACCGCGATCCTCATCGTCCACTCCCGTGCGCCTGCGTCGCCGTGCCTGGTACCGGCGGGTCCGTCAACCATTTCGCAAAGGTCAAGCGTGCCACCATGGCCGAGAACGGCCGACTCACCTTCGATCCGATCGCCGAGACGCAGCGTAGAGTGGGTGCGTATGGCCGAGCGCGACTCCTGGCAGGAGGCATACGACAGCTCGACGCTGCGGGCGGCGCGGTTCGAGACCATGTCGGGCGTCCCGCTGCAGGCCGTCTACGGGCCCGAGGGCTCCGAGCTGCCGGGCCAGCACCCCTATACCCGTGGTCCCTACGCCTCCATGTACCGCTCCCGGCTGTGGACCATGCGCCAATTCGCGGGGTTCGGGTCCGCCGAGGACACCAACGGGCGGTTCAAGGAGTTGCTTCGTGCCGGCGGCGACGGGCTGTCCACCGCGTTCGACATGCCGACGCTGCTGGGACGGGACTCCGACGATCCGCTGGCCAAGGGCGAGGTGGGTCGCGCCGGCGTCGCAGTAGACACCCTGGCCGACATGGAGACGCTCTTCTCGGGAATCGATCTGGGCCGGGTCTCGACATCCATGACCATCAATTCGCCGGCGGCGCCCGTGCTCGCCATGTACATCGGAGTGGCCGACACGACCGGCGTCGAGCGCGCCGCCCTGTCGGGCACCATCCAGAACGACATCTTGAAGGAGTACCAGGCGCAGAAGGAGTACGTCTTCCCACCGCGGCCGTCGGTGCGACTGGTGACCGACGTGATGCGCTTCGCCACCGCCGAGCTGCCTCGCTGGCACCCCGTGTCCGTCTCGGGCTACCACATCCGCGAGGCCGGATCGACAGCGGCACAGGAGCTGGCGTTCACGCTCGCCAACGGCTTCGCCTACGTGGAGGCGGCGATCGCAGCGGGTGCGGCCGTCGACGACTTCGCGCCCCGCCTCAGTTTCTTCTTCAACGCGCACATCGACTTCTTCGAGGAGATCGCCAAGTACCGGGCGGCCCGGCGCATCTGGGCCCGTTGGATGCGCGATCGCTACGGGGCGGCGGACGGGCGATCGACGCAGTTGCGCTTCCACACCCAGACCGCGGGCGTGTCGCTGACGGCCCAGCAGCCCGAGGTCAACCTCATCCGGGTGGCCATTGAGGCGCTGGCGGGCGTGCTCGGAGGCACGCAGAGCCTCCACACCGACTCCTTCGACGAGGCGCTCGCCTTGCCGAGCGAGCACGCTGCTCGACTCGCACTGCGCACCCAGCAAGTCATCGCCGAGGAGTCGGGGGTCGTCCACGTCGCCGATCCGCTCGGAGGATCGTGGTTCGTCGAAGAGCTCACGGACGAGCTGGAACGGCAGGCCGAGGAGGTCTTCGCGCACCTCACCGAGGCCGGATCCGGTTCGGTGCTCGAGGGCGTGTTCGCCAGTATCGAGGACGGCTGGTTCGTCTCCGAGATCGCCGACGCCGCCTACGCCTACCAGTCCAAGATCGCCCGGGGCGAGTGGGTCCAGGTGGGCGTGAACGGCTACGTGGAGGACGATGGTGTGCCACCGTCGACCTTGACCATCGATCCGGTCGTCGAGACCCAGCAGCTCGAGCGCCTCGCTGCAGTGAAGCAGTCCAGGGACGACGACGCCGTCCGCCGATCTCTGGCGCGCGTCGCGTCGGACGCGGCCGATCCGACCGTCAACCTCATGCCGGCCCTGATTGAGGCCGCCCGCAGCTTCGTCACCGTGGGCGAGGCGATGCGAGCCCTCGAGTCTGTCTTCGGGACCTGGCTCGAACGCAACGTCGCCTGAGCCATGGCGCCGGGAGACGATGACCGACCGCTGAGAGTGCTGATGGCCAAGGTCGGCCTCGACGGGCACGACCGGGGCCTCCGGGTCGTCGCCCGCATCCTGCGCGACGCTGGCTTCGAGGTGGTCTACGCCGGCCTGCGCCAGACCCCGGAGATGATCGCCGCCATGGCCGCACAGGAGGACGTCGACGTCGTCGGCGTCTCCATGCACAACGGCGCCCATCTCACCCTCGCGCCCGCGGTCGTCGGTGCCCTCCGGGCCACCGGCTTGGACACACCGGTTGTCATCGGCGGCATCGTTCCGCCCGCCGACGTCCCGGTTCTGCTCGCCGATGGCGTGTCGGCTGTGCTGGGGCCGGGGGCGTCCAACGAGGAGGTCGTGGCGAAGGTGCGGGCGGCCGCCGGCTCCCGCGCCTGATCCCACCCGATCCACCCGAGGGCCCGCCGAGCCGAGCTCTCCGGCGGCCGGGCCCGGCCCGCAGGACCGCTCGACCGGGCGCGATGATCTGCTGGTGGCCATTGGGGCCCCGATCGGGAACTATGGGAACGACGCCGGTGTTGGACTGTGTGACGCACGGGATTGACCGCCCGTGGCGAAGGAGTAGACGTGACAGACGTGTATGAGAAGGACCCCGGAAAGGTCGCCCAACTGGACGCCCGGCAGTACGCCGTGACCCAGGAGAGCGCCACCGAACCGGCATTCGACAATGAGTTCTGGGACAAGAAGGACGCAGGGATCTACGTGGACGTGGTCTCGGGTGAGCCCCTGTTCGCCTCGGTCCAGAAGTTCGACAGCGGGTGCGGGTGGCCGAGCTTCACCGTGCCGCTCGAGGCCGGCAACGTGGTCGAGAAGGTAGATCGGGCCCACGGCATGATCCGGACGGAGGTGCGCTCGGCTCATGGGGACAGCCACCTGGGACACGTCTTCAACGACGGCCCCCCCGCCGACGGCGGCCTGCGCTATTGCATCAACTCCGCCGCGCTGCGCTTCGTCGCGTACGAGGACCTCGAGGCCGAGGGGTACGGCGCGTACAAGAAGATCTTCGACGACGATGTGACACAAGAGGAGGCAGGACGATGAGCGACACGACAGAGAAGGCGATCCTGGCCGGCGGATGCTTCTGGGGGATGCAGGATCTCATCCGCAAGCTCCCCGGGGTGGTCTCGACCCGGGTGGGCTACAGCGGCGGCGACGTCCCCAACGCCACCTACCGGAACCACGGAACCCATGCCGAGGCGATCGAGATCGTGTTCGATCCCCAGCGCACCTCGTATCGTGAGTTGCTCGAGTTCTTCTTCCAGATCCACGATCCGACGACGCGGAACCGCCAGGGGAACGACGTGGGGACGAGCTACCGGTCGGCCATCTTCTACGTGGACGACGAGCAGCGCCGGGTCGCCGAGGACACCATCGCCGACGTCGAGGCGTCTGGGCTGTGGCCCGGGAAGGTCGTCACCGAGGTGGTGCCCGCCGGCCCGTTCTGGGAGGCCGAGCCAGAGCACCAGGACTACCTGGAGCACTACCCGAACGGGTACACGTGCCACTTCCCACGCGCGGGTTGGGTGCTGCCGCGTCGGAGCGGCGCGGTCGCCTGACACAGCCGCCACCGCGCCACCCGGCGCAGGGGCGAACTCCGAGTCTCAGACGAGGCTCTGGCGGAACTTCTCGAGTGCAGCCAGACGTCGCTTGAGCGTGTCCGGTTGGCCGACGTCATGGGAACGGACCCGCTTCTCGAGCAGATCGAGGCGGTGGTTCTCGCGTTCGGCCATCGCGAGGCGCTCCTTCTCCGGCCGGGCGCGAAATGCCCGGAGAAAGGCCGCGTGGGCCTCGGAGCCACGTGCGATGCCCAGGGTCTTGGCGACCGAGGTGTAGCTCTTGCCCGTCTCGCGGAGCGAGACGACTTCCTCGTCGAGGGTGCCCTGGGGGACCTTGGACCCGGACGTCCGGGGTCGACGTTGCGCAGCGCGGGCGCGTTTTGGGCTCGCGCTGTGCCCATTGCTGCTGGGCACGCCTGATCCGGCCATTGGTGATCCTTTCGGCGACGCATCTGAGTGGCACGCCGTGGCGTGACAAACCCGGTCGGCCTGCGCATGGAACCGAGAGGATCACCGCACAGGCTACCCGACGCACCGCGAGTTCCGGCCGGTCCCCGGCACCTCGTGGCATCGACTAGAGTGTTGCTACTGACGCGTCCTGGCGAATCCGCCGACGCGCGCCCACTCGTAGTCCACGCGGATCCGTCCTCTGGTTGCAGTGCGCGACCAATGAGAAACGGAGTCTGTGTATGTCTTCCACCCTGGTGGGCCCTGTCACGCCCACCGCATCCTTTGCCGAGCTCGGCCTGCCCGAAGCGATGGTCAAGGTCCTCGCGAAGCGCGGCATCACGAGTCCGCTGCCGATTCAGGCTGCGACCATCGCCGATGCCCTCGACGGCCGCGATGTCCTGGGCATGGCGCCGACAGGCGCCGGCAAGACGCTGGCGTTCGCCCTCCCGCTCGCGGCCACCGTCGATCGGGGCGCGACGCGCCGCCCGCGCGGCCTCGTTCTCGCGCCGACCCGTGAGCTGGCGGCCCAGATCTGCGCCGAAATGGCGCCCTTCCTGGCCACCCGAGGACTGCGCTGCCACCCCTTCTACGGCGGCGTCGGGTTCGCCGGCCAGCGCCAGGCCCTGCGTCGGGGTGTCGACGTGGCCGTGGCCTGCCCCGGTCGGCTCGAGGACCTGATGGGTTCGGGGGACATCGCGCTGGCCAACGTCGACTTCGTCGTGGTGGACGAGGCCGACCGGATGGCCGACATGGGCTTCCTTCCGGCCGTGCGCCGGATCCTCGACGCAACGGCCCAAAAGCGCCAGACGCTCCTCTTCTCGGCGACACTCGATCGCGAGGTCGACGTGCTCGTCCGCCGCTACCAGCGTGAGCCGGTGCGTCACGAGGTGGCCGCAGTCGCCGGCGAGGAAGGGCGCGCCACCCACCGCTTCGAGTCCGTCGCCCATGCAGACCGGGTGGAGGCGTGCGCGGCCATCGTGTCCGGCGAGCGGTCGAGCATCGTCTTCGTGCGCACCAAGCACGGCGCCGACCGGCTGGCCCGTCAGCTCAGTCGCGGCGGCCTCACCGCGGCCGCCATTCACGGCGGACGCAGCCAGCCCCAGCGGGAGCGGACGCTGGCGGCCTTCCGGTCGGGGCGTATCCAGGCCCTGGTGGCCACCGACGTCGCTGCTCGCGGGATCCACGTCGACGCGGTGGCGTGCGTCGTCCATTTCGACCTGCCGGCCGACGCCAAGGACTACGTGCACCGTTCCGGCCGAACGGCCCGGGCAGGAGCGGAGGGCACGGTCGTCTCGCTGGTGACGCCGGAGCAGCAGCACGCTGCAGCCGTCCTGCACCGAGCACTCGACATCGAGATCAGTGGCGACGTCCCGAGCGGGCGAAGCGGCCCCAGGTCTCGCCCTCCGAGCAGCAACCGCCCGCATCAGCGTCGACGCGGTGGGGCGGCGCTCCGCACGCCCGGGCGAGGTCGCGCCGCTAAGGCTCTCCAGCCTGGTTCGCACCCATCCGGGCGAGTGCCGCATGTCCGGTGTACCGTTCATGGCTCCTCGACCATCACCCTGAGGTCTCGCTCCATCTCGCATGCGGGGCGCCCGGAGAGGAGCAGGGGTCATGAGGATCAGTGCATCGGCGGGGGCCTCCGGCACTCACTCACCTGTGGTCGGCGGCCGGGCCCGGGCCACGAATCGTGTCCGGCGCTTCGTCGTCGCGCTCTCCGCTGCGTCCGTGGTGCTCACCGTCGTGACCCCCGGCCTCTCCTCGGCAGCAACCTCTCTCGGCGGTTGGGGCAGCCGCGGCAGTGGGAACGGGCAATTCGACCGTCCGCTGGGCGTCGCCACCTATGGCGGGGGTTACAGGGTCTACGTCACCGACAAGAACAACAACCGGATCGAAGAGTTCAACGACAAGGGCTCTTTCTTCCGCAGCTTCGGTCCGGGAGAACCCGGAACGACGTCCGCCATCTTGGAACCTTGGGCCGTCGCCGTCGTGCCCAAGACGAATGGTGACGTGTACGTGACAAGTGACGTTCTAGCAAGGTCTACGAGTACACGGCCAACGGCGCCTTCATCAGAAGGTGGACGCCCCCGTCGTTGGCGAGCGGGGCCGGGTTCCCCTCGGGTATCGCCGTGTCGCCGATGACGGAGACGTCTATGTCGCCACCGTAAGCCGGCTCGAGCGTGTTTACTGCCCAGGGGACGTTCATCTCGGATTTCCCCCTAGCGACCATTAACAACTTCAAGGGGCCGTCAGCGAACAGCGTGGCCATCGCTCCGGACGGCGATATCTACGTCACTAGCTCCACCAGCATCCAGGTGTACAAGAGCAACGGCCAGTTCGTGCGCTCGTGGGGGCTCTTCGGCACCGACCCGGGCCGGTTGAACCTCGCCAATGGCATCGCCCTCGGCCAGTACGGTGATGTCTACGTGTTGGACCAGGGTCGCTACGGTGGGCGTGTGCAGCAGTTCACACCGGACGGGATGCTGCTCCAGTCGTGGGCCGACGACGTCTCGTTGAACGGCCCGTCGGGGATTGCGGCCACCGGGAACGGCGTCGTTCTCGTGGCCAACACCAATCGCGATCGGATCGAGGCCTATCGGCCCTAAGCGTCAGGGGCGGGGACGACTCCCCGCGCGGTCAAGGCGGCACGCAAGGCGCGGAACCCAGCCGATGTCTGTCGGACGAAGTCGTCGTCGCGGGTGGACACACCGCACTCGAGCCACGTGAGCGTCGCCTCGACGAGCCAGCCGAAGAGTGCCTCGGAGTTCCAGGCGTCGAGCACCTCGTCGCCCGTCTCGAGCGCGGTCAGGTCGCGGACCACGGCCACCGACACCGACCTCAGCTCCGCGGCATAGGCCGCGAACTGGGGCTCGCGCGGCGTGGCGCCAGAGGAGCCTGAAGGCAGCCGGATCCTCCCTGGCCACGGTCAGGAGGGTCCGTGGCCCGAGCCCTCTCTGGGTCGGCTGCGCCAACTCGCTCCGGAGCTCCTCACCGAGCTGGTCGAACACCTGCTGGAGGATCTCCCGGTAGAGCTCCTCCTTGGACCCGAAGTGCCGGTACACGATGAGCTTCGTGATGCCGCACGCCGCCGCGACGTCGTCCATGGAGGTGTCCGCGAAGCCCGATGCTGCGAACGCACGCGCCGCTCCCTGGAGGATGGCAGCCCGTCGTTCGGCCCGGGGAAGCAGCTTGCTCTCGGTCTGTATACGCGCAAGTATACACTTGCCCGACATCAGCCAACGGGCGACGGGAGGGATCCGCCATGGGCACGGCGCAAGTGCGCTTCACCGAGGACGAGCTCCTCGCCGACAGACAGATCATCGAGCCGCTCTTCGCCGGCGGGGTCCGCTGTCACGGCGGGTTCGACCAGGACGGCTCCTACGTGTCGCCCCGGACGAGGTTCCGGGTCCCGGCGATCACGGCCTGGGGGGAGCAGAACGGCGCGACGTTCTCGAGCGAATTGATCGATGTGCCCCTCGCTTGGTGGGAGCGTTCGTTCCCCAGCGCCGAGCAGGCGCGGTTCCTCGATCAGGGCCGGCGTCCCGGAGCCGCTCATGGCGACGCTCACGCGGATCGGCACCGTCGAGGGATACGGTGCCAACATCCGCCTCCTCAAGCCCAAGGATCTGCAGCGCCACTTCGTCGAGGATGTCGGCGGGACCGCGATCGACCATCTGGGTGGCGGGCTGTTCGAGGCACACGGTCGTGACGAGGCCGGCTGGGACGAGGAGGCCGGGCACCGGGACATGTGGTTCGCCGCCCGCGACGTGGCGTTCGATCGATCCTGCGGGGACCTCGACATCGAGGCGATGCTGGCACGCATGGGTTTCGGTCCGGGTCGCCCCGGCGCCGGCGACGCCCGCCTGCTCCCCGCCGACGTCTCGGCCGAGCTCGAGATGATGGTGTCGTTGATGGTCCGGGTCCTGTTCATCGAGATCTCCGCCTTTCACACCTTCGCCTGGGCGGAGGACTGGATGTCCGACACCGACCTCGTGGCCGGCGATGGAGAGGCCGCCCGTCTGGTGTCCTACATCAGGGCGGACGAGACGCCGCATGTCGAGTATCTCCGCACCGCCCTCTCGGAGATGCGGGACCGCACCTGGGTCGGCGAGGGCGGCCGTGTGCACGAGGGCTCGGACATGATCACCCGGATCTGGGATCCCCTCCTCGCGTACAGCCTCGGGCCGGGTCGGGAGGAGGGCCGTCGCGCCGCACAAGGTGAGGTCGAGTACTGGTGCGCACGCCACCCGAGGGGGGCCGACATCCTGGCCGAGTTCGAATCCTTGGGTGCAGCGTGAAGTTCGGCATCTTCTACGAGCACCAGCTCCCGCGGCCCTGGCAGCCGGACAGCGAGTACCGGTTGATGCAGGACGCGCTGGAGCAGGTCGAGTTGGCCGACCGGCTCGGCTTCGACGTGGTCTGGGAGGTGGAGCACCATTTCTTGGAGGAGTACAGCCACTCCTCCGCACCCGAGGTCTTCCTGGGTGCGTGCAGCCAGAGGACGAAGGACATCCGGCTCGGGCACGGCATCATTCAGACGGCACCGGGCTACAACCACCCGGCTCGCACCGCCGAGCGGGTCGCCACCCTCGACCTCCTTTCCGGGGGACGGGTCGAATTCGGCTCGGGGGAGTCAGGATCGGAGGCGGAGCTCGGGGGCTTTCTGGTCGACCCCGCCACCAAGCGCGACGCGTGGCTCGAGGGTCTCCAGGTCGCCCTTCGGTGCATGACGGAGACACCCTTCACCGGCGTCGACGGCCGCTTCGTGCAGATGCCTCCGCGCAACGTCGTCCCCAAGCCGATGCAGCGGCCACATCCGCCGCTGTGGGTGGCGTGCTCCCGGCGGGACACCATCCTGTTGGCAGCGGAGAAGGGCATCGGCGCGCTCACTTTCGCCTTCATCGATCCCGAAGAGGCGAACAAGTGGGTCTCGGACTACGAGCGCACGTTGGCTGAGCGCTGCGTCCCCGTCGGGCTCGCGGTCAATGCCAACATCGCCTGCGTCACCCAGATGATGTGCCACCCCGACGAGAGGGTGGCGCTCGACCGTGGGCTCGAGGGCGGCAACTTCTTCGGCTATTCACTCGGGCACTACTACGTCTTCGGAGAACACCGCCCCGGCTCGACTGACGTCTGGACCGAATATCTGGAACGGCGGGGCACCCAGGGCTACTCGCCGGAGATCGAGACCGCGCTGCGCCAGGAGCGGCTCGGAGCGAAGTTGGCCGCGGGTGACCGTACGGGCCTGCGGGGGGCGACCGGGACCCCCGAACAGGTCCGCGAGTACCTCGAGCGCTTCGAACAGGCCGGTGTCGACCAGGTGATCTTCGTCCTGCAGGCGGGCAACAACCGCCATGAGCACATCTGCGAGTCGCTCGAGCTCTTCGGCCGGGAGGTTCTCCCGGCTTTCAAGGAGCGCGACGACGCCCAGGTCCGTGCCAAGTCGGCGCGGCTCGCCCCGGCCATCGAGGCAGCCCTGGAACGGAAGGCGGGTGAGCCGGAGCCGCCTCGCCTTCCCCCGGACTACTCGTTCCCGGCGATGCCCCGTCGCTGGGCCGACGAGACGGGCAGCGAGGAGCTGCGGGTCTGGCTCGAGAATTTCGCCGACGCGCAGGCCAAGGGGATCCGGGACGAGGGTCTCGGCATCCTCGGGAGCTGACTCGCCTGGCCTTTGATTCCCGCCAAGGCGGCCTGGCGGTCGCTCGAAAGGACGCTGGTGCGACGTGACGACTGATGCCGGACACCCACCGCCTCGCTGGCGGGTCCTCGTGACCGGGGCGACGGGGCGCGTCGGGTTTCCCGTTGCGCGGGCCCTCGCCGAGCGGCACGAGGTCTTCGGGCTGGCGCGGTGCCGGGGTACCGGCGATCGCCAGCGGCTGACCGACGCCGGGATCCACCCGATCGCCGGTGACCTCGCGACGCTCGATTTCGCTGGGCTCCCCGAAGGCGTCACCCACGTGTTCCATGCGGCGGCTCGGTTCGGGCACGAGGCTTCAGACGATTGGAAGCTCGTGTTCGAGACCAACGCCCAGGCGTCCGGGCGCCTTGTGGCCGCGACGCCCGGTGCGGCCTTCGTCTACTGCTCCAGCGGCTCCGCCTACGCCTACCAGGGCCATCGCCCGATCAGCGAGGACGACCCGCCCGGGGTCCACCTGGGCGTCTACAGCCTCTCCAAGATCGCCGGAGAGGCGGTGGTGCGCTTCGCCGCCGGCCAGGGCGGCTCCCCCCTCACGATCATCAGGATCTTCTCCACGTACGGACCGGAGGGCGGTGCCCCCGTCACGCGCCTGCGCCGGATCCTCGCCGGCGAGGACGTCGTCCTGCATCCCGATACGCCCAACAACTACAACCCGATCTTCGAGGACGACTACGTCCGGCTCGCCATCCGTGCCCTGGAGGTGGCGTCGGTGGATCCCGTCGTAGTGAATTTCGCCGGCAGCGAGACCGTCAGCGCGGAGGACTACTGCTCCTACCTCGGCGAGCTCGTCGGGCGTCCGGTGCGGATCCGCTACGAGGCCGACGCGCCGTGGCCGCTGTGGCCCGACGTCACGAGGATGCACGCCGTCCTCGGGCGGACGGAAGTGCCCTGGCGAGAGGGCATGCGCCGCATCGCCCAGACCCTCGCCTGAATTTCGGCCGGGCCGCCTCACCTCCCCTCCTGCCGGCCTCCGCCGGCGCCGGCGTGCGGTGCGCCCGCTCAGAGATATACCCTAGGGGGGTATATCGAAAGGGAGGACGATGCGTCCCGGCTACATCGACAACAAGGAAGCCATCCAGAAGCGCCTGCGCAGGGTGGAGGGGCAGGTGCGCGGTGTGCAGCGGATGGTCGACGAGGACCGCTACTGCATCGAGATCCTCGAGCAGGTCTCGGCGGCGACCAGGGCCCTCCAGGCGGTTGCGCTCGAGCTCCTCGACGACCATCTGTCCCATTGCGTCTCCGACGCCGTGCGCAAGGGCGGTGACGAGGCCACGCAGAAGCTCGACGAGGCCTCCGCCGCCATCGGGCGGCTGGTGCGCTCCTGATCCCCGTGCTCGCCACGGCCACCGTCTTGGTGGACATCGGACGCTCGCTCCGGGAGGGCTTCTTCATGTTCTGGGAGACCCTGTGGCCCCTTGTCCTCGGGTTCGGGATCTCCGGGGCGGTCCAGGCCTTCGTGAGCCGCGACGCCATGCAGCAGAAGCTGGGCGATCACCGGCCGCGGGCGGTGTTGCGCGCCTCGGGGTACGGCATGGTCTCCTCGTCGTGCTCCTACGCGGCGTCGGCCATGGCCAAGTCCCTCTTCGTCAAGGGCGCCGACTACATCGCCGCCATGGTGTTCATGTTCGCGTCGACCAACCTCGTGCTGGAGCTCGGCATCGTGCTCGTCGTCCTGATGGGCTGGCAGTTCGCCGTCAGCGAGTTCGTGGGCGGCATCATCATGATCGCCCTCCTCGCCTCTCTGGGCGCTCTGTGGCTGCGCGGTCGCCGGGTGGTCGAGGCCCGGGAGCACGTCGGTTCCGCCGCCGACGGCACCCAGCACGATCACGGCCCCGCCCTCGATCAAAACGCCGTCCACGATCAGCCTGCACAGGAGCCGTTCTCGGTGCGCCTGCGGTCCAAGGCCGGGTGGGCCGACAGCGCCACCTACACCATGTCGGACCTGACGATGCTGCGCCGCGAGTTGGTGATCGGCTACCTGGTGGCCGGGTTCCTGGCCGTCCTCGTGCCCAACTCGGTGTGGCAGGCGGTGTTCATCAGTGGCCACGGCTTCTGGACGAGCTTGGAGAACGTCATCGTCGGCCCGTTCATTGCGATCATCAGCTTCGTCTGTTCCATCGGAAACGTCCCCCTGGCCGCAGCGCTGTGGAGTGGTGGCATCTCCTTCGGCGGGGTGATCGCGTTCATCTTCGCCGACCTGATCGCCTTCCCGCTGCTCATGATCTACCGCCGCTACTACGGAACCCGGATGATGCTGCGCATGCTGGCGGTGTTCTGGGCGCTCATGTCGACGGCGGGCCTCATCACCGAGGGCCTCTTCACGGCGGCAGGTCTCGTTCCCACGGTGCGCCCGACCACCATCGCACCGGCGCATTTCTCGTGGAACTACACCACGTATCTCAACCTGATCTTCCTTGCGCTCTTCGGCCTCTTGTACTGGACCTATCGCAACCGTGATCGGCTCGGCGGGGGGATCGGGTACGCCAAGGACCCCGTGTGCGGCATGCAGGTCGAGATCGCCCACTCGCCGGCCTCGCTCCGACACGGCCAGGAGCGCTTCTACTTCTGCTCCGACCACTGTGCCGACCTCTTCGCAACCCGATCGGCGGAAGGTCACCCGCCGCCGGTCCTTGATGGCTCTCACGATCACCTGGCCGACCGATGAGGGCCGGCAGACAGAGAGGAGGCAGTGTTCCATGAACGAGGAACGCATCGTTGCGCGTCTCGACGCGCTGGTCGCATCGGGTCGCGTCACCGACGAGGAGGCGGCGCTCCTGCGAGCTGCAGAGGGCACGGCACAGTTCGACGGCGTGCTCGCCGGCATCCGGGCCCGGCACGCGGCAGGTGCACACCGACGACGCGGTCGCTGCCGATCGCATGAGCCCGGACGAGGCGGACGCATTGCTGGGCCGCGTCCGCGCCGGTGAGCATTCGAGGGAACTGCGCGCCCACATCAAAGGAGCGCACTGACGGCATGCGGCAACCACGGCAACGTCACCCGGCGGGAGGATCTCTCCCAGGAGAGCGCGGCCCGGGGCTGCACCGGGAGCACGGGGTCGCTACAGTCCGGTTCCCATGCCTGACTACGACGCCATCGTCATCGGTGCCGGTCACAACGGCCTGACCGCCGCCGCGGTCATGGCCCGGGGCGGCCTGCGTGTCCTCTGCCTGGAGAAGAACCATTTCATCGGGGGGATGGCCTCGACCACCGAGCTCATTCGCGGCTACCAGTTCGAGCTCGCCGGCTCCATCCAGTTTCCGATACCGAACGAGATCTTCGAGGACCTCGACCTGGCGTCCTGCCCGCTGTACGAGCCGGAGGTCCAGTCGGCGAGCATCAACGAGGGCGACCAGCAGCCGATCTTCTTGTACTCGGACCCCGAGCGCCTGCTGGAGCATCTCGGTGAGACCCTGGGCATCGAGGCGGTCCTCGGAATGGCCGAGGTGGCGGCCTGGGCCGAGGCACCCGCCCGGGCCATCGGCCGTTTCGATGTGCGCCGGCCGCCGAAGTCGCTGGACGAAATGTGGGCCTGCGCCGCCAACGAGGCGGAGCGCGAGGCAATCCGCACCGCGATGTTCGGCAGCGTCATGGACGTGGTCGACCGTTACCTGCCCGACAGGGTGAAGCACGCACCTGTCCGCAGCATGCTGAGCTTCCTGGCCGTCAACTCCACCTTCCGTGGTCCCTACTCACCCGGCAGTGCGCTGTGCCTCGCCTTCGCCCTCGCGTCGCCGGGGACCGCGACGATGTCCAAGGTCCGAGGCGGGCTGGGCACCATCGCCGAGCACCTGCGTGCACTGTTCGAGCACCATGGCGGTGAACTGCGCCGGCATACGAAGGTCTCGGGAATCATCGTCGAGGAGGGAGCCGTCCGGGGCGTCAGGTTCGGAGACGGCGAGGTCGCGTCGGCTCCGGTCGTGGTGTCGAACCTCGATCCGACCGCGACGTTCACCCAGCTGCTCGACGCCGAGACCCTTCCGGAGGCCTTTGCCCGCCGGGTGAGGGCGATCGACCACAGGGCGGCGTACTTCCAGGCGCACTTCGCGCTGCACGGGCTGCCCGAGTACCGGGCCCCGTACGAAGCTCTCAACGGCGGTCAGCTCGGACGCAACGTGACGTTCTTCGGCACGGCGGAGCAGATGCAGCAGGACTTCGAGGGCTGCGTCCGTGGGCTGGTGCCCGAGTCACCGTCCTTCAACCTGCAGATACCATCGCTCGACGACCCGACCCTGGCGCCGCCCGGGATGCACGCGGCCAGCAGCTTTGCGTTCTACCTGCCGATCGGAGCGGACCGCGAGTCTCAGGGGCGGTTGCGCGACCAGATGGCGGAGCGGATCGTGGCCAAGATCGCCGCGGTCGCCCCCAATTTCCCCGACCTCATCGACCGCCAGCTCAATTACCCGGCCTACACCTACGAGTTGATGTTCGGGTGCACGGGCGGGGACTTCACGCACGGGCTCCTGCAGCCGGAATTCATGGGTCCCTTCCGTCCGGGGCCGGATGGCTGGCCCGACAACCCGGTGCCCGTCCACGGTCTGTACCTGTGCGGAGCGGGCTGTCACGGCGGACCCGGCGTCACCTTCATCCCCGGCTACAACTGCGGCTACGCCGTGTTGGAGGGGACGAGCGAGCGGTTGTAGCGGAGCTGGCGCTCCATGAAGGCCAGGAACATCGCCACGGCGAAGGCGAGACTCGTGAAGAGGCTCATGACGAAGAAGATCCAGGCCAGCTTCACCCCGCGTCGGCTGCCCTCGACGATGGTCCACAGCGGGAGCAGCACCACGTTCACGATGATGTAGTCCTGGGCCGCCGAGTCGGCCGCCCAGTTCGTGAACAGCATCTTGGTGTAGTTGACGTAATTGGCCCGGTGGCCGTACAGGTGCGTGTAGCGGACGTTGAAATACCAGCCCAGGAGCAGCGAGGTCACTCCGACGACGTAGTAGACGCCCTCGAGCACCGTGACCCGACCGGCCGCGCCGTCGACGAAGAGCCGACGGTTGGCTGCGAAGGCGACCGCAGTGCTCGCGACGCCAAGGATGCCGAAGATCACCAGAGATGCGGTCACCGTCCTCCTCGCCCTCTCCACCCCGACGCCCGTACCGTGTCCGTGCGTTCGGCGACCACCCTAAATGCCCGCACCCGGCCGGCGCGGGACGCTCAGAGGAGATCGAGGACTCGTTCGGGCGGGCGCCCGATGACGGCGCGATCCCCGACCACGAAGATCGGACGCTCCAAGAGGATGGGATGCGTGGTGATCGCCTCGAGCAGTTCGGCCGCCGGCCGCCCGTCGAGTGCGAGCTCCGCGTAGACGTCCTCTCCCGTCCGCATCATCAGGCGCGGGTCGTCGATGTCCAGGAGACCCATGAGGCGCTCCAGGTCGGCCAACTTCGGAGGCACGTCGAGGTACCGGACGGGTTCCGCCTCAATATGGTGCTCGTCGAGCAACGAGAGCGCCGAGCGGCATTTCGAACACGACGGGTTGATGTAGATCTGCCGTTTCACGTACCTCACACTAGGAGCGACCCTCCCTCGTGCTGGACGAGTCAGGGGGTACCGGGCGGCAGTCCCGCCATGGCCTGGGACCAGCTGTAGGTGAACGACCGCTGCCGGAGCATCGGCCACGGCCAGGGTGACCGCCATGGACGTACCGCCGGAATCGCCACTGTGGGTGTCACTCGACGCGTCGACGGCCGCACCCATGACCAGGTTCGCTCCGGAGCCGAAGTCGTCGAGGATGCCCTTCCGGTGTCCCCAGCATCCGGCGGCGTCCCGGCGCACGCAGTCGAGGTTCCCGCTGTCGAACCCGTCGTCGTACATCCACCCATAGACGGCATCGAGCCCGTTGGAGGAGCCGCCGGCCCACTCCGCATCGTCGAGCAGATAGCTCGGACCGGCTCCGGGTGGGTCGCCGGCGCTGTCCGCGCCGCGTTGGGCGTTCCGGTTGAGTACCGCAGTGAGCCCGGTGAAGGCCGGGAGCCCCCTGTCGACCCTTTCGAGGTTGAGAGCCACGAAGAGCTGCTCGGGCATGCTCAACCGCGCGAACCCCGGAGGGAGCACCATGGGCCGGACGCCCTCGAGGCGGCGCGCCCGGTCGACCGCCGCCAGCACGGCGCTGATGCAGGCGGAAGAGTCGTCGAGACCTTCAGTGCACACCCGCGTGAAGTCGGGTACGGGAACCACGTTGCGACGCGGATCGCGAATGCCTGTATTGGACTCAGAGGCGGGGATCGACCGCAGGGGCCGCAACATCCCCGCCGCCGTAGCCGTGAGGGCGTCCTTCCAGGTGTAGGCGTACCCGTTGGAGGGCGCGGTGTCCACCGCGAGGGTGGCCGCCAGCGAGGACCCACCACGGTCACCCCTTGAGGTGTCGCCGGTCGGGTCGAAGGCGGCCCCCATGACGAACATGGCGCGAACCGAAGCGACCGAGGAAGACCTGGCGGTCGGCCCAGCAGCCGGCGGTCCGGTTCGGCGTACAGCCCGGGACGCCGCTGTCGGGGCCGTCGTCGTACAGCCACTGGAAGTCGGCATCGAGCCCGTTGTCGACCGCTCCGATCCACTCGAACCTCGTCGAGGCGTAGGCAGGGCCGAGGCGGGGCGGGAGCCCCGCGCCGTCGGCACCCTTCTGGGCGTTGGCGTCGAGCGCGGCGGTCAGGCCGGCAACGGGGGCGAGGCCCCGGTCGACCCGTTCGCGGTCGACCGCCACGAAGAGTTGTTCCGGGACCGTCAGCGCGGGGAAGGTGGACGGCAGCACCAGCGGGCGGAGGCCTTCCCGCGCCCGAGCGTCGTCGATGGCCCCCAAGGTGATGCGGAGGCACGTGGCCGAGCTGTCCGCTCCGAGGGGGGCGCACACAGCGGGGTAATTCGGAGTGGGGGACACGGAGTTCGACGGGCCTGCGAACCCGTCTCCGGCCGGCCCGCTCGCCGAGCACCCGGCGAGGATCAGCGCGAAGAGCAGCACGACGGCGAGCCGCACACCCGACGCTGTTCGCTTCGCAACGCCTGGAGTGAGGTCGTCGGGGCCCCGCATCAAGTCGTCCAACGTAGTCAGGCGGGGGCCTTCGTTGGGATCGCTCCGCGCAGATCGACGGGCGTGTCCCCTCGTCGTGGCGCGGTCTACTCCGACGGAGCGCCCCCGAAGCGGGGAGGTCGTTTCTCCAAGAACGCCGCGACCGCCTCAGCCATGTCGCCGGTCATGGACGAGAGGACCTGCGTCCGGTTCTCGAGGTCGATCCCCGCTTGCAACGACCCCACCTCGAGTTGCGACCACATCACCTCCTTGGTCATGCGGATCCCCCAGGGGCTGTTGGCGGCGATGAGCCCGGCAGTCTCGAGCGCGGCACCCAGGAGCTCGTCGTCGGGGACGACCCGCAGGACCAGGCCGATGCGATCAGCCTCCTCGGCCCCGATGAGGCGGCCCGTCAGCATCAGTTCCCAGGCGCGGGACGCACCGACAAGGCGAGGGAGCAGCCAACTGACTCCGATATCGCAGCCCGAGAGCCCCAGTCGCACGAAGGCGACGTTGAAGCGTGCCGACGCCGACGCGATCCGGATGTCGCTGGCGAGCGCCAAGGCCAGCCCCCCTCCGGCGGCGGGTCCGTTGACCGCGGCGATGACCGGCTGGGGCAGCGCGCGCAAACGGGGAACCAATGTTGCGATGTGAGTCTGAGTGGCGAAGACGCCCTCCACCCGGTCGAGATTCTCTGCGTTGGGCACCTGTCCGTAGCCGCCGAGATCGACACCGGCACAGAAGCCTCGGCCCGAGCCGGTCAGCACCACCACGCGGCACGAGTCGTCGGTGGCAACGTCCGCCAGTGCGTCGTGAAGGTCGCTGACCAGCGCCGCGTTCAGCGCGTTCAACTTCTCGGGCCGGTTCAGCGTGATCCGGATGACGCCGTCTGTGGGCTTGTCGACGAGCAGCGTGGTCATGGGTCGTCCCCTCTTCTGGATGCCGCCACATCCTTTCCCAAACTCGGACATCGCGGCCAACCGCTGGCGCGTAGCCTCGTCGACCATGATCACCGGAATGCACGTCTTGGTCCACGCGGACGACGCCGACGCCGCGCGGGCGTTCTTCCGTGATGTCCTCGCCTGGCCGCATGTCGATGCCCACGCGGGCTGGTTGATCTTCGGGACCGGCCCCTCGGAGATGGGCGTCCATCCGACCGACGGGGGGCCGCAGCATCACGAGATCTCGCTGATGTGCGACGATCTCGAGCACACCGTCGCTGACCTCACCGCGCGGGGCGCCCGTTTCGCAGGCGGGATCGAGAACCGGGCTTTCGGCCGGAGCATCACGCTGGAGGTCCCCGGTGCCGGTCAGATGGTGCTCTACGAGCCGAGGCACCCGACCGCGCTGGATCTCTGAGGATCACCCGTCCGTATCGGGCGCCCTGGCGGCGGCCGAGACTTGCGACGGCTTCGGTGTGCCGGTCAACGTCGTCTTGGGGTGCACCGGGAGCACCATCGGCGGCCGCGGGGCCTGGTTGAAGTCGAAGTCGTTGGCCAGGTTGCCGAGGATCTTCTCGTTCTCGCGGACGCTGGGCCTCGGGTCGGGCCGGCCGTCGCTCGCGGGGTTCAATCGCTGGCCCCCGAGGAAGTCGTCCTCAATGAACTTGTCGTACGCGTCGAAGCTCAGCGTCTGGTGGTCCACGTACCCCTGCTTGGCGTAGGGACTGATCACCATCGCGGGCACGTGCAGCCCGTAGCCGTTCTGGTCCACCGAAGGCGGATCGACGTGGTCGTAGAAGCCGCCCCAGTCGTCCCAGGCCAAGAAGATGGCCGTGGAGTCCCAGTCAGGGCTGCGCATCACGGCATTGACCAGACTCGTCACGTAGCTCTGGCCGTAGCTGACCGGCGCCGGCGGGTGCTCGCTCACCTCGCCCGATGGCACGACCCACGACACCGCCGGAAGGGTGCCCTTCTTGGCCGCGTCGTAGAACTTGTCGACGTCCTGAATGTTGCCGAGTTGATGGTCGGCCTGGACGGTGTCGAACCAGGGGAGCGGGTTCCAGATGCCCGGCGTGCTCGGCGTTCTGACCGACCGGTCCGCACGTCTCTGCGGCAGCGTTCTCGCAGTCCGGTTCCGTCCCGGTGACCACGTAGTAGCCCCAGCTCACCTTGTGCTTGTGGAGGAGGTAGGTCAGGTCGGTCCAGGCGTAGATCGGCTGTCCGGCCGCCTGGCGCTTGCCGACCGTTCTTGGGGCCTGCCTCGCCGCCGTAGACCGCGGGTGCGCTCTGGGGCCGCTCGGCTGGTCTCGTCTGCAATGCGTTGACACAGCTCGACGGGTTGTCGGCCTCGGTGCAGTAGGCCGACCATTCCGAGACCAGGAAGAGGTGGGAAGGCAGGCTCCAGGAGGCGTTCGGCTCGAACATGTGGTCCTGGAGGACGAAGTCCTTGGCGTAGGTCCAGTAGTTGGGGATGTCACTCGCCGGTGTGGTACCCCATCACGTCGGGCTGGGCAGAGTTGGTGCACGCGGGGTCGGTCGGCACCAGGCATCCCTTGCGGCCGGACTGGGCCTGGGCGATGAAGCCGTCCATCTTGCCGCCGTTGATGTCGGCGGTCGCGTTGGGGGCCGAGTGGGGCCCGCCACCATTGACGTCGGAGTGGTCGACGTAGGGCGCCACGCACTGCCCCGTCTGGGGGTCGTTGACGCACACGGTCGGAACCCCGTTTTTCGTCGGGATCCCGTCGGCGCCGGGATAGGTGCCGAAGTACGAGTCGAAGGATCGGTTCTCCTGCTGGATCACAATGATGTGCTTGATCTTGTGCACGCCCTGGGGCACGACGTAGCTACCCGTCCGTCCCCCGCTCACGTGCTCGATCGCCGCGGGGGGAGCGGGGCTGCTGCACGACGCGGCGACCACGACAAGGGCCGCGGCACCAAGGCCGAAGGACCAGCGCACGCGACGCAGTCTGCGACCTCGGTGTTGTCGAAGTGTGATGGCGCTGTCGCGTATCGCCATAGTGATCCTTGTCGTGAGGGAATTCTGGACCGCGGCCGATCGCCTGCGCCCGCCAGTGTCGAACCCGGCAGCACCGCACATCCGGTCGACGAGGCGGAGCAGCACCCGCTCCCGATACGCACCCACGCGCGGCGACGTTACCGCCGGGCACGCGTCCTGGGGAAGAATCGGCGTAT
The DNA here is from genome assembly GCA_963740535.1 of uncultured Acidimicrobiaceae bacterium. Taxonomy (GTDB): domain Bacteria; phylum Actinomycetota; class Acidimicrobiia; order Acidimicrobiales; family RAAP-2; genus Bog-473. Next base: position 550,897 of record CAVUEI010000001.1, on the reverse strand, counting down.
GGACATTCACGGGAGTGCGCTGGTCACGGGGGCCAGCCGCGGCATCGGGCGGGCGGTCGCCCTCGAGCTGGCCAACCGGGGCTTCGAGACGGTGGCCACCATGCGCGACCCCGAGGCGGGAAGTTCGATGGCGGCCGAGACCGGGGACGGCTCCGCGTCCGGAGGCTCGACGTCACGGATCCGTCGACGTTCGACGTGCCCGGCGACCTGCGCGTCCTGGTGAACAACGCTGGAATCGACACGGACTACCTCCCGGTGGAGCACGCCAACATCGACGACTGGCGGCGCATGTTCGAGACCAACGTCTTCGGCGTCGTCGCCATGACCGCGGCCGCGATCCCGACCCTGCGGGCCAACCAGCCCTCGGTCGTGTGCACGATCACCTCGTCCTCGATCATCGCCGCCGTTCCCTTCTACTCGGCTTACCGGGCGTCGAAGGCGGCGGTGTCGGCATTCGGGGACAGCCTGCGGGTCGAGGTCGCACCGTTCGGCATCCGGGTCGTCGAGATCCTCCCCGGGCCGGTCGACACGGACATGTTCCGCCTCAGCGCGGGGGAGCAGGAGGCCACCCGCTTCGCCGACTACGCGGCGCTGGCGGAGGTGGCCGCGACGCTGCGCAAGGAGCACGCCGATCCTCGCGTGGTGGCCCCGGCCGAGGCGGCGGCGGCCGTCGTCGACGCCATCCTCGACGCCTCCGGCCCCATGCGCTATGGCTGCGATCCCATTTCGCTCGAGCTCCTCGACCTCTGGCGCCAGTGCGACGACGAGACGATCTTCACCATGACCGGCCGCTCCGTCCTGGATCAGGTGGCCGCCTCGGGCCACGGGGGATCGGGGGGCGCCCCCAGGCCCTGACGGCCCGAGGGTCTTTCGAGCACGCGTGCGGCCATGCTGCTCCGGAGCGCTAGTCGCTGTCGCGGGGCGGGTTGTCGAGGAGGAAGAGGACCGATTCGATGACCGTTCGGCGCTCACGCAGCGCCTCCCGGTATTCGGCATCGTCCGTGTCGGCGATCACGGTGCTCAGGTCCCCCAGGCAGCCCTCGAGCAACCCCTGCAGCTCAGCGCACTGCACCTCGGTCAGTTCGATCAGCATGGCGTGGGCACACTGCTCCCCGGGCCGCGGGTCGGCCCCGTGACAACTTACGCGATCGCGGCCGCGGGTGCGCCGCTGCAGGCTACGTTCGACCCCGACAGAAAGGTGGTTGTGCAACTCGGAGTCGTCGTCGCTGTCTTCCCGATCATCTTCCTGGGCGAGCTCCCGGACAAGAGCATGTTCGCTTCACTGGTGTTGGCGACGAGGGGGCGCCCCGCGATCGTCTGGCTCGGGGCCGCGGCCGCTTTCGCCATCCACGTGGTGATCGCCGTCACGATCGGAGTCGCGCTGTTCCACCTCCTGCCCCAACGCGCCCTCGAGGCATTGGTGGCAGCCATGTTCCTCATCGGCGCCGCGATGGCTCTGCGGGAGGCGGTCAAGGCGCGCCAGGAAGAAGAGATCATTGAGCGGGAGGTGGCGTCGCACCGCCGCATCGCCGTCACGGCGTTCCTGGTCATCTTCATCGCCGAGTGGGGGGACCTCACTCAGGTCTTGATGGCCAACCTGGCCGCGCACTATCACGACGGCCTCTCCGTGGCCGTCGGTTCGGTCCTGGCCCTGTGGGCGGTGGCGGGACTCGCCGTTGTGGGCGGACAGAGCGTCTTGCGTGTGATCAACATCTCCACCGTGCGGATCATCACCGCTGTCGTGCTGACCGGTCTGGCCGGCTGGGCCGCCTGGTCGGCGGCGCATTGAGCTGGTCTCAAGACGCGTGGATGGTGGATGCGCTACTGGCACGGACGCCAGCGGATGTCCCGTTCCCACCCACGGGTGACTTGGGACTCTGGCGGGCGGGACGCGTTTCCGGTAGAAGGTGCACCATGACGGCGTGGCGGCGACCTATGGCGGTTCGGGCGGCTCTCGGTGCGGTGACCGTGCTGGTCGCGTTCAGCGCGTTCGGTGTCCCCGGCGCCGATGCCTCGTCGAACGGACAGCCCGCGTTCTACACGTACCAGGCGCCCGGCGGGGCGGCGACGGCCGGCCAGAGGGTGGTTGCCCTGACCTTCGACGACGGCCCGGGTCCGTTCACACCGCAGATGCTGTCGGTGCTGGAGCGCTATCAGGTGCCGGCGACCTTCTTCGAGGTCGGCGAGGAGGTGGTCCGCTACCCGCAGTACTCGAGGATGGCGGCGGCCGCCGGGTACCCGGTCGAGAACCACACCTGGAGCCACCCCGACTTGTCCACCATTCCCGCATCGGCCGTGGCCTCCCAGATCGACATGACGCAGGCAGCGATCCACGCCGCCACGGGCACCACGCCGCGGTGCGTGCGCCCGCCCTACGACGCGTGGAACGCCACCGTCCTGAGTGTGATCGCATCGCGCGGGCTGGCCACGATGAGCTACTCGGTCGACCCGAAGGACTACACGCTGCCGGGCGCCCAGGCCATCGCGGACAGAGTCGTCGGTGCAGCATTCCCCGGTGCCGTCATCGGCATGCATGACGGCGGAGGCGACCGGTCACAGACCGTGGCCGCGCTCCCGCAGATCATCACGCGGCTGCGGGCAATGGGCTACGGGTTCGTGTCCGTGTGTGGCGCGGGTCGTCCGGCAGGGCCCCAGGTGACCGCGACGTACGGCTTCGGCGATGCGCCGTCGCCCGGCCCAGCGGTGACCTCGAACCTCCCGCTGGTCGGTGCGGCCGCCACGCCCAGCGGCGCGGGCTACTGGGAGGTGGCGGCCGACGGCGGGATCTTCTCCTTCGGCGATGCCGCCTTCCAAGGCTCCATGGGCGGCACGCCGCTCAACGCGCCCATCGTGGGCATGGCCGCCACGCCCAGCGGCGCGGGCTACTGGGAGGTGGCGGCCGACGGCGGGATCTTCTCCTTCGGCGATGCCGCCTTCCAAGGCTCCATGGGCGGCACGCCGCTCAACGCGCCCATCGTGGGCATGGCCGCCACGCCCAGCGGCGCGGGCTACTGGGAGGTGGCGGCCGACGGCGGGATCTTCTCCTTCGGCGATGCCGCCTTCCAAGGCTCCATGGGCGGCACGCCGCTCAACGCGCCCATCGTGGGCATGGCCGCCACGCCCAGCGGCGCGGGCTACTGGGAGGTGGCGGCCGACGGCGGGATCTTCTCCTTCGGCGATGCCGCCTTCCAAGGCTCCATGGGCGGCACGCCGCTCAACGCGCCCATCGTGGGCATGGCGGCCACGCCCAGCGGCGCGGGCTACTGGGAGGTGGCGGCCGACGGCGGGATCTTCGGTTTCAACGCGCCGTTCTATGGCTCGCGGGCGGGTCTGAACCCGGCGGACACGTTCTTCTCGATCGTGCCCAGTCCCGATGGCGGGGGATACCTGCTGGCAGGCCAGCACCCGGCGACCGGCTGACCGGCCGGAGGCCGCCACCCCGCGTTCGGGTGTCCGTCAGGCCTCGGGGGCCGAGAACCGGTATCCGACGCCGCGAACGGTGGAGATCCAGCGTGGGTTCTCGGGATCGTGCTCAATCTTGAGTCGGACCCGGCGGATGTGCTCGGTCACCGTCGAGCGGCCCTGCCAGCGGCCGTTGGAGCCCCACACGCGCTCGAGGAGGTCTTCGCGCGAGAAGACACGACCTGGCGCAGCGGCGAGAAAGGCGAGGAGATCGAACTCCTTGCGGGTCATCGTGATCTCGGATCCGTTGACGGTCACCGTTCGGGTGCCCTGGTCGATGACGAGATCACCGTGATCCACGATCGTGGTCGGTGCGGCGCTGCCTCTCCGGAGGACGGCTCGCACGCGCGCTTCGAGTTCGGCGAACGAGAACGGCTTGGCGATGAAGTCGTCGGCGCCGTGGTTGAGCAGGCTGACGCGGTCGCGCTCGGCGGACCGACAGGAGCACACGATGATCGGGACCGTGCTGCGGCGGCGGATCTTGGTCAGTACTTCCGACGTCCCGCCGCTTTGGTCGAGGTCGAGGACCACCAGGTCGGCGGGCTGGCTGAAGACGGCCTTGAGCGATGTCGCCACGCTGCCCGCCTCGGTGACGTGGTAGCCGAATCGGATCAGGTAGTGCTGCAGCGCCCGGCGCGAACCGTCGTCGTCTTCCGCGACCAGGATGGTCCGAGACGAGATGTCTTCTGCGGCCGGAGTTGCGACGGCCGCGGGGTCGATGGAACGGAGTCCGTCGCGATAGGGCACAGGTCGCGCCGAAAGGTCGAGTGGACCTTTGTGCTGAAACGGCGCGTGCGGCGACCCGAGCATCATGACGACTTCCCCCTCGTCCGACCGTCGACCGGTCACCTCCAGTGTCGGCCCCCGCTCGCTACGGCTCCATAGGTCTTTCGGACCAAAAATTTTGCGGCTGTAGTGAGTGGTCTTCCCGGGCTGGGGCAAGCCGCCGTTGCTAGGCGTCGGGTAGGCAGAACCGATAGCCGACTCCCCGCACGGTCGTGATCCAACGCGGGTTCTCGGGTTCCGGCTCAATCTTCAGTCGGACCCGGCGGACGTGCTCGGTCACCGTCGACCGGCCCTGCCATTCCTCCGTGGAACCCCAGACCCGCTCGAGCAGGTCCTCGCGAGAGAAGACCTGACCGGGGGAAGCCACGAGGAAAGTGAGCAGATCGAACTCCTTGCGCGTCATCGGGATCACCTCGTCGCGGACGGTCACCGTCCGCGTGCCGCGGTCGACGACGAGATCACCGTGGTGGAAGCTCTTCGAGGCGGGTTCGTCTTTGCCGCGCCGGAGGACGGCCCGGACCCGGGCCTCGAGCTCTGCAAAGGAGAAGGGCTTCACGACGTAGTCGTCGGCCCCCAGGTTGAGCGTGCGGATCCGCTCCTCCTCGGAGTCGCGGCCCGAGCAGACGATCACGGGGACCCCGCTGTGGCGGCGGATCTTGGCCAGGACGTCACTGCCGTCGAAGCCCGGGAGCCCGAGGTCCAAGAGGACGAGGCTCGCCGAATGCTGGAAGACGGCTCGCAACGTCGACGGCCCGTCGATGGCCTCGGTCACCCGGTAGCCGCTCCGCTCGAAGTACGCGTGCAGGGCGCTCCGACAACTGTGGTCGTCCTCTGCCACCAGGATGGTCTTCTGTTCCCGAGCGGCCAGGTCGTCGGCTGTCCTGACGAAGCTCTGCACGTCCGTCCGGGTCGTGTGCAGGGCGCGTTCGCGAATGGCGCGATGTGCCGTGTCGATTGGAGCAGTCATGCGCCCCGCGTCGCTTTCGGTGACGAGGAGCACGACGAAGGAGGCGTTGTGTCGCTCATAGGACCAATTTCGGCCCGCAGCATCCCAACCTTGAGGAATGGAGGCTCGAGAACCGCCAAACGGCGACGATGCCGTACACCGCATACCGGCCTGCGCTGGGGCTCCCCGCCGACGTACGGGCCGATGGGCCCACGCTTCCCACCGCACTCTCCGCCGACGGACGGGCGGACCTTCCGCTGCGCGCGGGCCAGATTCGCCACACGTTCCACACGACGTGGGCCGCATCCATGGGCTCCTTCGTGATGCACTCTCGCCGGTGCGACCGAGGGCCGAATTCGGGCGCGTCGAACGTTGCTCGTTGGTTGCCGAGTCTCTGCAACCAATCAACAACGTGGAGGCAACCGACCCGCTACTACCTGGTCTATTAGAGTGTTCCCTACTCCTGAAGGACGCGACAGCAGCAGGGGAAGCAATCGCCGCATGGTGGGAGTGGCATCTGTCGGAGATGCCAATGGGAGGAGGGGGAAACGTGGAATCGACGACCCGTCAGATCTCCGCGGGGCCGGAGTCAGCCGAGAAGGGCATAGATGCCCTGTGGTTGGAGTTCAAGCGGACCGGGGTTCAGGCACTTCGCAATCAGCTGATCATCTACTACGCACCCTTCGTCAAGTATGTCGCCGGTCGTGTCCTGGCCGGCCTGCCACGGCACTTCGACGAGGACGACCTCGTCAGCTACGGGATCATCGGGCTCATCGACGCCATCGAGCGTTTCGAGCCGGATCGCAAGCTGCGCTTCGAGACCTACGCCATCCCGCGGATCAAGGGAGCGATCATCGACGAACTCCGTTCCATCGACTGGGTGCCCCGGTCGGTGCGCACGAAGGCACGAGCGGTCGAGCAGGCTTTCACGAGTCTGGAGGCGACACTCCGACGCGCCCCGACCGAGGTCGAGGTGGCGGCTGAGCTCGAGATGACCATGGGTGAGTTCCAGAAAGCCGTGCGCAAGATCTCCACGGTCGGCATGATGGCGCTCGACGAGGTGTTGCGGGGCGGCGAACGCTCCGAACGCTCGACGCTCGGCGAGACGCTGCCCGACCGGTCCCAGGGGCCGGTGGACGTGCTCGAAGCCAAGGAGTCGAAGGAGGCACTGGTCCGAGCCGTCGACGGCATGCCCGAGAGGGAGAGGACCGTGCTGTTGATGTACTACTACGACGGCATGACGCTCACGGAGATCGGTGACGTGCTCGGCGTGACCGAGAGCCGGGTCTGCCAGATCCACACCAAGGCCCTGCGCCAGCTCCGGTCGAAGTTGGCCGACCGGCCCGAACCCGCCCCGCGCACCGCGGCGGCCCCCGCACCGGCTGGTCGTCCCGTGACGCGTCATCGTGACGGACGGGCGCGGCTGCAGTTGCTCGCCAGCTGAGCACCTCCACTTCCTTCTGCGGTCGGGTAGCGGAACGCTCCTGAGTTTCGGCGCGGTCGCCCGTCGGCGGGTGCGACGGTACGGTGGGTCGACCACTGCACTGAACCCACAGGAGGGCGCGCCATGCCGCTGCACAAGAAGGAGTCCACGCGGGACGAGCTGCTGGACTCAATCTTTGCCAACAGGGACCTCATGGCCAAGCTCCCGTCGAATCTGTGTCCGAGCGACGAAATGCTGCCGGCCGAGGCGTACCAGGCGATCTCCGACGAGCTGCTGCTCGACGGCAACGCGCGCCAGAACTTGGCCACCTTCTGCCAGACCTGGGAGGAGCCGGAGATCCATCGGCTGATGGACCTGTGCATCGACAAGAACCTCATCGACAAGGACGAGTACCCCCAGACGGCCGAGATCGAGCGCCGCTGCGTCCAGATCCTGGCCGACCTGTGGAACGCGCCCGAGTCCGGGCAGGCGGTGGGTTGCTCGGCAATCGGGTCGTCGGAAGCCTGCATGTTGGGAGGGATGGCGGCCAAGTGGCGCTGGCGGGCGAAGCGCCGCGCCGCCGGCAAGCCGACCGACGCCCCCAACATGGTGTGCGGGCCCGTCCAGGTGGTCTGGCACAAGTTCGCCGCGCTACTGGGACATCGAAATGCGCGAAATACCGATGTCTCCCGGTCGCTACTGCATGGACGTGGAGCAGATGCTCGAGCGTGTGGACGAGAACACCATCATGGTGGTGCCCACCTTCGGTGTGACCTACACGGGTGCGTACGAACCCGTGCTCCAGCTGTCGCAGGCCCTCGACAAGCTCCAGGAGGAGACCGGGCTCGACGTCGACATCCACGTGGACGGGGCCAGCGGGGCGTTCCTGGGCCCCTTCTGCGCCCCCGACATCCTCTGGGATTTCCGGGTCCCCCGTGTCAAGTCGATCAGTACCTCTGGGCACAAGTTCGGGCTGGCGCCGCTGGGCGTGGGCTGGGTCCTGTGGCGTGACACCGCCGACCTACCCGACGACCTCATCTTCCACGTGACCTATCTCGGGGGGGACATGCCCGTGTTCCAGATCAATTTCTCCCGCCCCGCGGGGCAGATCGTCGCCCAGTACTACAACTTCGTGCGCCTGGGCAGGGACGGCTACCGCAACGTGCACCAGGCCTGCTACGACACGGGCGCGTTCCTCGCCGAGGAGGTGGTCAAGCTCGGGCCCTTCGAGCTGCTGTGCGACTCGAACCCCCAGACCGGCATCCCCTCGGTGGCCTGGCGCATCCGGGAGGGCGAGGACCCGGGGTACACGCTCTACGACGTCGCCGACCGCTTGCGTACGCGGGGCTGGCAGGTGCCGGCCTACCCGCTGACGGGGTCGGTCGCGGACATCTCGGTCCAGCGCATCCTGGTGCGCCAGGGCGTCAGCCGGGACCTCGCAGGACTGCTGCTCGACGACATGACGAAGGCGATAAGCCACTTCGACCGCCATCCCGTCACCGTGTCGATGACCAGAGAGGAGTCAGGCGGCTTCAGCCACCTGTGAGCGGCATCAGGAAGCGGGCGATCCCTCGGGTGGAGTGACGGCGACCGAGAAGTCGACGGGGAGGGGGCGCCGGCGCAGGAACCGCGGCTTCCCGACCTTGGCCGGCCGATCTGTCGTCCACGGCGAGGGGTTGGCCGAGGTCAGGCCCGCCAGGGCGCGCAGAGCCGGGTCGTAGGCGGAGCGGATCCAGGCGAAACGGCGCCACGCCCCCTCCTCGTCACCCGGCTCAATGGCGAGGATCCCGCCCAGCGCGCCGACGGCGCGGTCGTACTCGTCCCTCCCGATGCTGATGGGCGGCGCGGGCTCGCCGAAATGCGTGGCGAGCTCGGCCAACCTCGTGGGCGGTGGCAGCGGGACGTTGGCGGCCCGCGTGATGCGCACGATGAGCGGCAATCCGTAGACGAGGATCATCAAGGGTCCTCGCTCGACGTTGTCGAATTCCGCGCCCGTCTGCTCCGGCGGCGCGGCGACGATCAGCGCGGCGGCGTCCAGCAGGGTCCCGACGGTGGCGACCCAGGAGTGGTCGACGTGCGACTCGGGGAAGTAGGAGAGGATCGGGAACGCCGTATGGGTCTGCTCGAGGTCGAGCATCCAGTCGGCCTCGTTCTTCCAGACGTCCTGGTCGGTGAGGACGCCCATGCGCTGCAGCGTCAGCAGAAGCTCAGTGGCGCTCGGGGGCGCGCCGGCAATGGGGCGCAAACGGATGATGCCCCTTTCCCGGCCGTTGTAGGCGGAGAAGATGGTCGGCAGGTAGCTGATGAGGAGGGCGACGAGGCCGAGGCCGATGGTGGCCTCGATGAAGGCGATCCAGGTCCGGCTCGCCCCGTCCGGCTTGGAGAACCCGAGCGTGGTGAGCGAGGAGCCGCTGATCTCGAACGCCGACTGCACCGAGAGCGAGCGCGTCCCCCAGAACACGAAGGTGAATGCCACCACCATCAAGAGCATCCAGACCAGCGGGAGGCTGACGAGCGCGACGGGCGCGTACAGCCCCCGCAGCGCCTTGGCCGGCCACTTGTTGCGCCGGGGGTGGACGAGAAGCCGGTACACCCCCGCGAAGACGGCTTGGGACAGGCGCGGGAACCCCTCCTGGGGCAGGACCACGGTCTTCAGCGCCGAACCCAGGATCGCCAACACCAAGAAGGCGCCGAAGATCAGGGACAAGATGTGGAGGGCGATCATGGTGGGAGGCGTGCCGCGGCGGTGTGACCGCCTGCGGGAACGCTACCGGGCGGACGCGCCCCGACCCATGACCGCTCAGGAGATCTCCTTGGCTGCCTCCTGGACGGCCTTGTCCACGTCCTTCTTGTCGATCTTCAGCTCCTTGGACACCTGCTTCTGCGCCTTCAGCTCCGCCTTCTCGACGTAGGACGCAATGGTCGTCTCACCGACGATGACCAGCGCCGCCTCGCCGGCGTCGATCGCGTCGCCGAACTCCTTGACGTCGGCCCGCGACATGCCCTTCCACAGGTGCCCGCTCACGCCGCCGACGGCAGCCCCGACGACGGCCGAGCCGATGATGGAGGGCGGGAACAGGATCCCGACCAGGGCGCCGACCCCGGCGCCGCCCCAGGCGCCGTGACGGGTCGTGGTCTCGTCCTTGTTGACGTGGACCTTTCCCTTGTCGTCCTTCGTGACCACGGCGGCGTCGTAGGTCCCGACGGCGCCCAGCGCGTGGAGGTCCTTGACGACGCCGTAGTCAGTGCGGGCGTCGACCTCGCTGGCGTACGTCCCGATGTAGATGAAGACACCGTCTGCCTTGGCCATGACAACACTCCCTTCCCGGCGCCACCTCTCGGAGGGCGCGCTGAGTTGATCCGTTGGCGCCACTGTCGCCCGAGGGTCACGCCGATGCGTAGAGCCTTTGGTCACATTCCCAGGTGGGCGCCGTATCGGCGGGTTCTGGCATGATCCCTCCCTGTGCCCGTCCCCCCGGCCATCGAGATCGCGCGGCACGCCACCCTCCGTCCCGTGTCCGACATCGCGGCGCAGATGGGCATCGGGCCCGAGTTGCTGGAGCCTTACGGGACGCACGTCGCCAAGGTGAGCCTCGATGCCGTCGCGGCGCTGGAGCACCGGCCTCGGGCCCGCTACGTGGTCGTGACGGCTGTGACCCCGACGCCACTCGGCGAGGGCAAGACGACCACGACCGTGGGTCTCGGCCAGGCCCTCGCCTGCATCGGGCGGCAGGCCACCATTGCCATCCGCCAGGCCTCCATGGGCCCGACCTTCGGCATCAAGGGCGGCGCGGCCGGCGGCGGCTACAGCCAGGTGGTGCCGTTCGAGACCCTCAATCTGCACCTGACCGGCGACCTGCACGCCGTGACGGCGGCCAACAACCTGCTGGCCGCCATGGTCGACAACCACCTCTACAACGGGAATGCCCTCGGGATGGACCCGCACGCCGTCACGTGGAAGCGAGTCCTCGACGTCAACGACCGCGCGTTGCGCAGGATCGTCACCGGTCTCGGCACGCGACAGGACGGGACCCCCCGGGAGACCGGATTCGACATCACCGCAGCTTCCGAAGTCATGGCCGTGCTGGCTCTGGCGCGCTCCCTGCGGGACATGCGGGAGCGGATGGGCCGGATCGTGGTCGGCTACACGACCGACGGCGAGCCCGTGTCGGCCGAGATGCTCAAGGCCGCCGGGGCCATGACGGTGATCATGCGCGACGCCATCAAGCCCAACCTCTTGCAGACGCTGGAGAACACGCCCGTGCTGGTCCACGCCGGCCCCTTCGGCAACATCGCCCACGGCAACTCGTCCGTGGTGGCCGACCTCATCGGCATCCATGCCGGCGAGTACCTCGTCACCGAGGCCGGATTCGGCGCCGACATGGGGGCCGAGCGCTTCTTCAACATCAAGTGCCGCACCTCGGGCCTGGTGCCCGACGCCGCGGTGGTCGTGACGACCGTGCGCGCCATGAAGCTGCACTCCGGGCGGCACCGTGTCGTCGCCGGGCGCCCTCTGCCGTCGGCGATGCTGGAGGAGAACCCCGACGAGGTGCATCTCGGCGCCGCCAATCTGCTGGCCCACCTGGCCATCGTGCGTCGTCATGGGGTCACGCCCGTCGTTGCGATCAACGCCATTGAGGGCGACTTCCCCTCCGAGCACGCCGCCATACGTGCGATCGCCTCGGCGGCCGGGGCGCGGTCAGCGGTGTGCACCCACTTCGAGCACGGTGGCAAGGGGGCCGTGGAGCTGGCCCAGGCCGTCGTCGAGGCGGCGGCAGAGCCGGGCGAGTTCCGCATGCTCTATGACGACGACGCATCATTGCGACAGAAGGTCGAGGCGATTGCGACCGAGGTCTACGGGGCCGACGGGGTCGACTACCTGCCGGCCGCGGCGAGCCAGCTCGACACCTACGAGCGGGCCGGGTTCGGCTCGCTGCCGGTATGCATCGCCAAGACGCATCTCTCCATCTCCTCGGATCCCAAGCTCCTCGGAGCCCCCCGGGGCTGGCGCTTGCCCGTGCGGGAGGCACGGGCCAATGTGGGGGCCGGGTTCGTCTACCTGGTCAGCGGCGACATGCGTACGATGCCCGGGCTGTCACACAGCCCTGCCGCCGAGCGGATCGACATCGACTCCAGCGGCAACGTGGTGGGCCTCTATTAGGCCCGGAGAGGCGCACATGGCCATCGACTTCACCCTCGCCCCAGAGCACGAGGAGATCAGGACCCGGGTACGGTCCTTCATCCAGGAGACCGTGCAGCCGCGGATCCATGGGTTCGACGACGAGGCGAAGGTGACTTCCCGCCACGAGTACCTCGTCACGATCCTGGAGCTGCGCGAGGAGGCGAAGCGCGCTGGTCTGTGGCTGCCTCACATGCCCGAGGAGTGGGGCGGCATGGGACTCGGGCACGTCGCGCTGGCCATGGTGCAGTCCGAGGCAGGCAAGACCCGCCTCGGTCCTTGGATCCTCAACTGCATGGCACCGGACGAGGGCAACATGCACACCCTCCTGCACTGGGGCACCGACGAGCAGAAGGACAACTACCTGCGCCGGCTGTGCGAGGGCACCGCCATGTCGTGTTTCGCCATGACCGAGCCCGAAGTGGCCGGCTCCGACCCGACGCTCATTCAGACCCGGGCCGAGAAGGACGGCGACGAGTGGATCATCAACGGGCACAAGTGGTTCATCTCGAACGCGCGCCGGGCCCAGTTCGCCATCCTGGTGGCCCGGACCGAGCCCGATGTCCCCCCTGGGTCGCGCGGCGCGAACACCGCCTTTCTGGTCGATCTCCCCTCCGAGGGCTGGGACGACGTGCGCGAGGTCGAGACCATGCACGGATCGACCGGGCATTCGGAGATCGTCATCGAGGACCTGCGCGTGCACGACTCGCAGATCCTGGGCGGGCGCGGCAACGGCCATCGCCTCGGGCAGTACCGGCTCGGTCCCGCTCGCCTGGCGCACTGCATGCGGTGGATCGCCCAGGCCGAGACCGCACTCGACATGATGGTGGACCGCTCCCTCAACCGCTTCTCCCATGGCTCCCTGCTGGCCGAGAAGCAGGGCGTGCAGTGGCTCATCGCGGACTCGGCGATGGAGCTGTACCAGTGCAAGCTGATGGTGCTCCATGCCGCCTACAAGATCGACCGGGGCGACGATTTCCGCACGGAGGTGTCCATGGCCAAGCACTTCGTGGCCAACAGCCTCAACCGGATCATCGATCGGTCCATGCAGGTCCACGGTGCCCTCGGCTACTCGACTGACACCCCGCTCGCCGGCATGCTGCAGCACGCCCGGTGGGCCCGCTTCGCCGACGGAGCCGACGAGATCCATCAGATGCGCATCGCGGAGCGGACCATCGCCGCCTACAAGGACACCGGGTCGACCGCGTCGGCCACCGGTGACCTCCCCCTCTGAGTTCCGGCCATGGGTTGTCTCCTCGCCATCTTCGCCGCCATCTCACCGCGCTTCGTGATCTTCTTGCTCTGGATCTTCACGGACCGCCTCACCATCGTGTTCCGCTCGGGGTGGGAGGGCGTGCTCGGCTTCCTCCTGCTTCCGTACACCACGCTCTTCTATGCGCTCGTCTATGCCCCCGGGAAGGGGGTCGACGCGTTCGGGTGGGTGATCGTCGCCCTCGGGGTGCTGTTCGACATCTCGTCACTGACCTTCGGGTCACGGGCCCGCCGGCGCCGGGCCCGGGCCGAGCCTTAGACGAAGCGGAGCCGCAGGTCGGGCTCGGGCCCGAAGGAAGGGGCGCTCGGACCTGATTCGGCCAGGGCCAGCCAGCCCGCCACGCCGATCATGGCCGCATTGTCGGTGGCCATCGCCTGGGGTGGGATGAGCAGCGTGGCGCCGAACTCGTCGGCGAGCGCCTGTGCGCGGGCACGCAGGATCGGGCTGGCCGCCACCCCGCCCACGATCGCCAAGGCGGGATCGCCGAACTCCTCGAGGGCGCGGCGGAGCTTGGTGCACAGGACGTCCATGCAGGCGGCCACGAAGGAAGCCGCCACCGCCGTCTCCGAGAAGCCCGGGTCGGCGTGCACGTGGTTGACCACCGCCGTCTTCAGGCCCGAGAACGAGAATGCGTAACCCTCGGCGAGCATGGGGCGCGGGAACCCGAGCACGTCCTCGCCGGCTGCGGCCAGGCGGTCGAGCACGGGCCCGCCCGGATAGCCCAGGCCGAGGAATCGAGCCACCTTGTCGTAGGCCTCGCCGATGGAGTCATCGACCGTCTCGCCGAGCAGTGCGTAGCGGCCCGGAGCGTTGCAGCGGGTCAGCATGCAGTGCCCGCCGGACACGAGCAGCGCGATCTGAGGGAAGGCCACGTCGGCCTCCGCGAGGTACACGCTGGCCAGGTGCCCCTCCAGATGGTTGACGCCGACCACGGGCACGCCCCAGCCCAGCGCCAGGGCCTTGGCGGTGGCGATGCCGACCAGCAGCGCCCCGACGAGGCCGGGACCCGACGTCACCGCCACGGCCGCCAGGTCGTTCCCGGCGACTCCGGCCTCGCGCAGCGCCCTCTCGACGACGGGTGTGATCGTCTCGATGTGGGCGCGGCTGGCCAGCTCCGGCACGACGCCCCCGAACGCGGCGTGCAGGTCGATCTGGCTCGCCACCACCGACGACCGCACCGCGAGGGTGTCGTCGACGACTGCCGCGGCCGTCTCGTCGCACGAGGTCTCAATGGCCAACAGCAGGCGCGTCATTGCACCTCGCGCAGCGCGTCCGCGATCTCAGCGCGCGTGATCGCACCCTCGCGCTCCACCTCGGCCGCGGTCCCGCACACATTGACCAGCGTCGACGGGACGTCTCGGAGCGGGCCTCCGTCCACCACCAGGTCGACGGAGGGGCCCAGGCTCGCCGCCACGTCGTGCGCCGTGCGCGGCGTGGGCGCGCCGTGCGGGTTCGCGCTCGTGACCACCAGCACCCCCGTCCGCGCCAGGAGCGACCGCAGGAAGTCGTGGTCGGGGATGCGGAGCGCCACCTCGTCACGACCGGCCAACCACTCAGGGCGCTCCGCTCCGGCGTCGAAGCCGAAGGCGAGGGTCAACGGGCCCGGCCACCACCACTGCGCCAGCACGCCGGCGGCCGGAGTGAAGGCGACGCCGAGAGCGCGCACCTGCTCCAGGGAGGCCGCGAGCACGGGAAGATGCATCCCTTCGGGCCGTCCCTTCGCCCGGAACACCGCCTGCACCGCGTCGGCATCGCCCGGCCGGGCGGCCAGGCCGTACACCGTGTCGGTCGGGATCACGACCACTCCGCCCCTTTCGAGGACTTCGGCTGCAGCGCGCTCGCCCTCGTCGTCGGCGCGCACGGCCTTCACGTTCTGCACAAGGCCTGTTGCGGCCCGCACCAACCGGTCCGGCTCAGAGCTTCAGCGGGCGGATCGGCGCGCCGATCAGCGCCGGTTCCGACTTCCAGTCGACCCCGGGCACGTCGATGTAGAGCTCTATCTCGTTGCCGTCGGGGTCGAGGATGTAGAGGCTGTGGGTGACGGTGTGGTCCGACGCTCCCGTGACGGTCGCACCGGCCTCTTGCACCGCCGCCAGCGCCTGGCGCAGCTCGTCGTCGGTCTCGCCGACCTTGAGCCCGAAGTGGTACAGCCCCACGCGCCGACCCGAGGGGATCGGCGCGGCGTCGGCACCCGACCTCAATCAGGAGCAGCTCGTGGTGGGTCCGGCCCGACGAGAACGCGACGACCCCCACGGGGTCCTGCCCCGGCTCGGGCATGACCTGCCGCCAGCCGAGCACGTCACGGTAGAAGGCTGCCGAGCGTCCGAGGTCGCGCACGTACAGGACCAGGTGGCCGAGCTCTCGTACCGTCATGCGCTCACGCTACCGGTCGCCTCGGCCTGGGCAGGCGCCGCGGATCGGATCCACCTGGCGGTGGCCGGCATGCCGGGTCCGAGATGGATCGGCACGTCGAAGGGCTCGGGCTCCAACCCCGCCGCCTCCATCAACTCCGTCAGCGCGTGCGGCACGGCGGCCGCGATGTCCCACAGCCGTGGTACCGCTCCGCGCATCCGAGGCCAGGCCCCAGTAGAGGACGCCGAGGTAACTCATGATCGTGATGTTCAGCCCCATGCCGTCCATGACGGGGCCGAGGGGGAACATCCCCAGCAGCTGGCTTCCCCCCAGGTACAGCGGGAAGTCGGGACCGGGCACGTTGGACACGACGAGGTTCGCCACCGGGCGGTGGCGATCGGCCAGCTTCATCCCCGTGTAGAGCCGGGCCGCCGCCGCGAAGACGTTCGGCGTCGCATGCTCCGCCCAGTTCTGGAGGGTGGTGGCCCCGAGCGCCTTGTGCTCCTCCTTGGCCCCCTTCGTCCCCTCGTGAATGAGGCGCAGCCGCTCCAGGGGGTCGTCGATGTGGCACGGCAGCTGGACGAACATCGACGACACCTTGTTGGACCCCTTGAGCTCGGCCACGTCGGGCGTCACCGAGACCGGCACGACGGACACGAGCGGGATGTCGGGCAACTCGTCGCCCGCCAGGAGGTAGGTGCGCAGTGCGCCGGCGCACATGGCGAGCACGACGTCGTTCACGGTGGTGTCCATCTCGTTCTTGAGCTTCTTGGCGTCGGCCAGGCTGGCAGCGGCGAAGGCGACCCGTCGCCGGGCGTGGATGGCGACGTTGATGGAGGTGCGCGGGGCCGTCAGCGGCAGGGCGGCCTTGCCCGACTCCCCCTGCCGGACGCGGCGGACCCCGAAGATGCTGCGCGTCGTGCGCAACATCATGCGGCCGACGTCGAAGGGCGCAGCCAGGCTCGCCACCATCGCCTGGGAGACCAGCTCGAGCCCCGAGGGGATGCGCGAGTCCAGCTGACGTGGGGTGAGCGGCGCCGTCTCAGGCGGCTGAGGCTCCAGGTCGAAGAGCACGCCGAGCAGCTCGGCACCCGACACCCCGTCAATCGTGCTGTGGTGCATCTTGGTGACCAGCGCGATCTTGCCGTCCTCGAGCCCCTCGACGATCCACATCTCCCACAGAGGGCGGTCCCGGTGCAGCTGGCGGCTGATGACGTCGGCTGCGAAGTCCCCCAGCTCCCGCATGCCCCCGGGCGAGGGCAGCGCGGCGCGGCGGAGGTGGTTGTCGATGTCGAATTCAGGGTCGTCGACCCAGACCGGAAAGCCCAGTCGCATGGGGACCTCGACCAGGCGGCGCTGGAAGACGGGGGCGAGCGGGATCCGGTCGTTGATGAGCTGCCGCACCCGGCGGAACGAGTACCCCCCGGGCACCGTGGCGGGATCGAAGACGGCGGTCATCGCCACGTGCATGTGGAGGGTCGGCGTCTCCATGTAGAGGAATGTGGCGTCGAGCCCGCTCAGCCGTTCGGGAGTCATCGCGTCTCCTTGGTTTTCCCTATCCCCTGCATAACCTGGCACCAACTCCGGTCCGGGGCAAACCGCGAACGGGCCCCGACCTGGGCGGACCTGCGCCGCGCCGCAGTTCGGGCGAGAATGGGAGGGTGCCGTACGCCTTCCTGATCGTCACCCTCATCGGGGCCGCCGCCGTGGCTCTCGCCTACCGCCCGATCCGACGGGAGCCCTTCACGGTCTTGAGCTTCACCTGCGCCTGGATCGCCGGCGAGCTCGCGTTCCAGAACATCGTGTGGCAGATGGTGGCAACGGTGATCTTCATCTCGTTCGGCGCCCTCGAGAGCTGGGCCGGTTGGCTCGGGCTGGCGGTGGCCGCGGCCGAGTGGGTCGGGCTCCTCGGGCTCGGCATCGCCGGGCGCCGGGCCGCCGACGTGACCGCGGCCGCGCTGGCCGAGGTGCGCGGCAACGACTTCCCGGTGCCGGAGCAGCCCACGGCTCCCACGTGGGGCCGCTGGTGGCGGGTGACCCGTGCCATCCCGCTCAAGTCTCGGGCCGTGCAGGTCACCGCCAACGTCGACTACTGGGGCGACGGCATCAAGCGCCATCGCCTCGACATCTACCGTTCCCGTCTCGCCCCGCCCGGGCGGGCGCCGGTCATGGTGTACGTCCACGGGGGCGCCTGGGTCATCGGTGACAAGCGCGAGCAGGGCAAGCCGATGATGTACGAGTTGGTCGCCCGGGGCTGGGTCTGTGTGGCCATCAACTACCGGCTCAGCCCGAAGGCGACCTGGCCCGACCACATCGTCGACGCCAAGCGCGCGGTCGCCTGGGTCAAGGAGCACATCGCCGAGTACGGCGGGGACCCGTCGTTCATCGCGGTGAGCGGAGGATCGGCCGGCGGCCACCTCTGCTCGCTGCTGGCGCTCAGCGAGGGCGACCCCGCCTTCCAGCCCGGGTTCGAAGAGGCCGACACGTCCGTGCAGGCCTGCGTCCCCTTCTACGGCGTCATGGACCTGACCGGCTCGCCGGAGGGCTCGGCCCGCTTCGGGCCCGGTCTCCTCAAGATGCTCCAGAAGACGGTGATGAAGACCAAGGAGTCGGAGCACCCCGAGGTGTTCGAGCAGGCATCCCCCACCTACCGGGTCCACGCCGGGGCACCGCCGTTCTTCGTCCTGCACGGGGTCAACGACACGCTGGTGCCCGTCGAGACGGCCCGCACCTTCGTGACGCGTCTGCGGGCCGTCTCGCACGCGCAGGTGGCGTACGCGGAGTTGCCCCTGGCACAGCACGCCTTCGACATCCTGGCTTCCCTGCGCTGCCAGGCCACCACGTCTGCGGTGGCTGACTTCCTCGAGGGCGCTCGGGTGGCGGCGACCCGGGACGGCGGGTCTGCGACGACAACCGGAATTCGTTCTGACCTAGAGTCAGAAACCGGTTCATGACCTCCCGTCCCGGTGCTGAGCGCCAGGGACGGAGGATGAGAAGGGGTGGCAGTGGGGAACAGGTTCACATCGGGCTCGGCGCGGCGCGCGCATCGTCGCGGCGGGGGGTTTGCCCGCCAGGCGGCGCGGAGCGCCCTCGGCGGCTCGCTCTTGGTCGGGACCCTCGCCGTCGGCGGCAGCGCTCTCGTGACCGTGGACTCGGCCGGCGCGGCCTCGTCGGCCTCGGGCACCTGCACGCCGGCTCTGGCACCGACCGCCGCGCAGCAGGCATCGACGACGGGCGTCACGTCGAAGTCGGTCACGGTCGGGAACGTGTCCATCGTCTCGGGCCCGGTGCCGGGGTTGTTCGAAGGCGCGCCCACCGGTGTCAAGGCCTACTTCGCCATGATCAACGCGCGCGGCGGTGTGAACGGCCGCAAGCTGCTCGTCGACTCGAAGGACGACGCGTTCAGCGGCCAGCAGAACCAGAGCGAGACCCGGGACGCCATCAACAGCGACTTCGCCCTGGTCGGCAGCTTCTCCCTCTTCGACGGGTTCGGCTGCGCCGCCCTGGCCAGCAACACCGCCGTGCCCGACGTCTCCGTGACGCTCGATTCGGGCACCAACGCCCTGCCCAACGACTTCAGCGCCCAGCCGCTCTCGGGCCACGAGACCCTGGGGCCGGCCGAGTACTACAAGAAGCACTACCCCAAGGACATGACGGTCGGGGCCATCGTCTCGGACGTGGCCTCGGCCAAGCACCAGATGGCCGAGCAGTTCGCGGGCCTCAAGCATGTGGGGTACAAGATCGGCTACGTCGAGGACGTCAACCCGTTGCAGTCCGACTTCACCACCAGCGTCATCAACATGAGGAACGCGGGTGTGAACGCGGTCGATCTCGGTGGCGTGGACTGGCAGGACGCGGCGATCTTCGTGCAGAACGCGACCACGCAGAACTGGCACCCGGGGCTCATCTTCACGACGGGGCCCGCCTACGCCGACCAGTTCATCTCGCACGCCGGCGGCCCCGCGGTGACCAACGGGATCCAGGTCGGTCAGGTCTACGCGCTCTATCTGGGTCAGGACGCCAAGAGCGTTCCGGCGGTAAAGCAGTTCCTCACCTACGTGAAGAAGGTCAACCCGTCGTGGGTCCCCGATCTCTACACGCTGTTCGGGTGGGCCTCAGCCGGGCTGTTCGTGCAGGCGCTCAAGGCCGCCGGGCCGCACCCGACCCGGGGAGCGGTGATCGCACAGCTCAAGAAGATCACCAGCTACGGTGCGAACGGTCTCATGGCCACCTCGGACCCGGCGGCGAAGACGTTGTCGACCTGCTTCCTCATGGCCGGCATCAAGAACGGCACCTATGTCCGGGAGCAGCCGAAGGGCAGCGGGTTCGACTGCAGCGCCCACGTCCTTCGACGCGTCCGGGGTCTCGTCCTGAACGCCGGCGCGATGGACGGGCTCGGGGGTGGAGGGACGGAGTGAGGCGATGAGGGAATGAGCACCTTCCTCTCCTTCACCGTCCTGGGCATCGTGTTCGGGGCGGTCTACGGCATCCTGGCCATCGGCCTGGTGGTGACCTACAACACGACGGGCGTCTTCAACTTCGCCCAGGGTGCGGTGGGGATGGTGGCGGCCTTCTCCTACTGGCAGCTGTGGCAGGAGTGGCACTGGCCCTACCTGCTCGCCATCGCCTGCATTGTGCTCGTCGAGGCGCCGCTGCTCGCTCTGGCGGCGGAGTACGTGTTGTTCCGGCGGATCCACGGGTCCACGGTGGAGCGATCGCTCATGGTCTCGCTGGGACTGCTCGTGATCCTGCTCGGTGTGGCGACGATCTTTTGGAGCAGTCCGGATCTCATCCGGGCCGTCCCGTCCTACTTCACCCAGGCCGACGGGACCGTCCTGTCGGTGCGGCTCTTCGGCGCCGACGGCGTCACCCTCCAGTACCAGCAGATCATGATCGTCGTCGTCACGGCGGTCGTGGGGGTCGGGCTCGGCCTCTTCCTGCGCCGGGCCCGGCTCGGCGTGGCGATGCGCGCCGTGGTCGACGACCCCGAGCTCGTCGCCCTGGCAGGCGCCAAGCCGTACCGGTTGTCCCAGATGGGATGGGTGCTCGGCTTCGTGCTGGCGGCCGTCGCCGGGGTGCTGATCGCGCCACTCGTCGGCCAGACGGGCCTCACGTCGACGCAGTTGACCCTCCTCGCCCTCAACGGCTTCGCCGCCGCGGTGGTCGGCCGCCTGCGCAGCATTCCCATGACGTTCGTCGGCGCACTCCTTCTCGGCCTGATCACCTACTACGCGGAGGGCTACCTGCCGGGGCACGTCAGCGCCGGCCTGGCTTCCGTGCTCACCGAGGTGGTCCCGGTGCTCTTCCTCTTCGTCGTGCTACTGGTGATCCCCGCGGCGCGCCTGGCCCCGGCGGGCCGGCTGGCCGTGAGGGCCGTGCCGCGGGTCGTCACGGCTCGTCAGTCCCTGGCCGGCGGAGCGCTCCTGGTGGCCGGGATGGTCATCCTCGCCACCATGGTGGGAGCGACGGGACTCTCCACGCTCTCACAGGGCCTGGCCCTCGGCATCGTGGGGCTCTCCCTCGTGCTGCTCGTCGGGTACGCGGGGCAGGTCTCGCTCTGCCAGCTGACGTTCATGGGCATCGGGGCCTTCACCATGGGCAAGACGCTCGGCGGAGGTTCCTGGTGGGGGCTGCTCTTGGCCGTCGTCGTGTCCGGTGCCGTCGGTGCACTGGTGGCACTGCCCGCACTCCGATTGCGCGGTCTCTACCTCGCGCTGGCGACGTTCGCGTTCGGCGAGGTGATGTACTCCGCGTTCTTCAACAATTCGAGCGTCATCTCCGACGGGACGTCGATCGGCGTCGGGCGGCTGCGGCTGCCGTTCATGCAGACCGTGGGCGACCGGGCGGAGTTGGTCGTGGTCGCGGTCGTGGCGGCCCTGTGCGCGGCGCTCGTCGGTCTGGTGCGGCGCAGCGCGTTCGGTCGCCGGCTGGTCGCGATGAACGACTCGCCGGCAGCGTTCGCCACAGTGGGGCTGAGCTCGGTGCGGACCAAGGTGGTCGTGTTCTCGCTCTCGGCCGCCATGGCCGGCCTGGGCGGCGTGTACTACGCAGGGCCAGCAGGGCGGCATCGGCGCCAACGACGTGCAGGTGTTCGCCAGCCTGACCCTGCTCCTCTTCGTGGAGATCTGGGGCGTACGGACGCTCACCGGGGCATTGCTCGGGGGTATGACCGCGGCGGCGCTCCCTGTGCTCCAGACCCACCTGCCCCGGTCGCTGGCCGATCTGACCGGCCTGGCCGCCGGCATCGGGATCGTGCTGCTGGCGCGCCATCGCGAGGGGATCCTGGGCATGGAGTGGCTGACGAGCCGGGTGCACCTGCCCTTCGGCGACACCGAGGTGCCGGCCGGACCAATCGTGGGGGACCGCGAGGTGGCCCGTGCCGCCTGACGCCACGCGAGCGCCCGCCCTCGAGGTCGATCACGTCAGCGTGCGCTTCGGGGGTGTCGCCGCGCTCTCCGACGTGTCGCTGCGTGCCGAGGCGGGCATGGTGACGGGCCTCATCGGACCGAATGGCGCCGGCAAGACGACCCTGTTCAACGTCATCACCGGGCTCCAGCACCCCGACCAGGGGTCTGTCCACCTCGGGGGCGCCGATGTGACGCGCACGCGCCCGCACCGCCGGGCCCGCCAGGGGCTGGCCCGCACGTTCCAGCGACTGGAGCTGTTCTCGACGCTCAGCGCGACCGACAACGTGCGGGTCGGCTTGGAGGCGTCGGGCCGCGCCGACGCGTCGACCGCCGTCGCGCTGTTGGAGCGGGTCGGGCTCGGGGACGAGGCCTCGTCGCCCGTGTCGGTCCTGCCGACCGGGTCGGCTCGCCTCGTGGAGCTGGCCCGCGCCCTGTCGACGGACCCCAAGGTGCTCCTGCTCGACGAGCCCTGCTCGGGCCTCGACGAGCGCGAGACGGCCACCCTGGGCCGGCTCCTCACGTCGCTGGCGGCCGAGGGCCGGGCCGTCGTCCTGGTGGAGCACGACACAGAGGTCGTGCTGAGGGTGTGCGAGATCGTGCACGTGCTCGACTTCGGCCACCTGATCGCGACCGGCACTCCCGACGAGGTCCGCCACGACGCGGCGGTGCAGGAGGCGTACCTCGGCCACGCCCACGACGCCGAGGCCACGGACCGATGACCGCCGGCGCCGGAGCGGGCGTGCAGATGGAGAGCGCCCGTGCCGGCTACGGGCGGATCGAGGTGCTGCACGGGGTGGACCTCACGATTCCCCGCGGTGCCGTGTTCGCCCTCCTCGGGCCCAACGGGGCCGGGAAGAGCACGGTCCTCAAGGCGATCAACGGCCGGCTCCGCCTCACGGCGGGCAGTATCGCCATCGACGGCGTGACCGTGCCGAGGTGGGCGCCCGAGGCGCTGGCCCGTGCCGGCGTGATCGCCGTCCCCGAGGGGCGCGGCGTGTTCCCCAACCTGACGGTGCGGGACAACATGCGCATGTGGACCTACCGCGGCGGCGTCAGCACCGCGGAGGTCGAGTCGCGCGCCTACGAGCAATTCCCCCGGTTGAAGGAGCGCCGCAGGCAATTGGC
Source organism: uncultured Acidimicrobiaceae bacterium (assembly GCA_963740535.1). Classification (GTDB taxonomy): domain Bacteria; phylum Actinomycetota; class Acidimicrobiia; order Acidimicrobiales; family RAAP-2; genus Bog-473. Next base: position 527,944 of record CAVUEI010000001.1, on the reverse strand, counting down.
CGGCACCCTCTCGGGCGGCGAGCAGCAGATGCTCGCCATCTCCCGGGCGCTGGCGGGGGAGACCAAGGTCCTCCTCCTCGACGAGATCTCCATGGGCCTCGCGCCCATCGTCGTGGCGCACCTCTACGAACTGGTGGCGGCCATTGCCGCCGGCGGCGTGACCGTGGTCGTCGTCGAGCAGTTCGCACAGACGGCCCTGGGCGTGGCCGACCGGGCCGCGATCATGCTGCACGGGCGCATCGCCCACGAGGGCACGCCAGCGGAGATGGCCGGCGCCGCCGCGAGCGCCTATCTCTGACCCTGCGGGTCGGCCTCGTCGGCCAGCTCCACCTCCACCGAGAGCGCGTCGCCCTCGACGCACTCCAGCTCGTCGACGCCGCCCGCGTCGACGATGTCCCCACGAGCAGCCTGCACGGCGGCCAGGGTCGCCGGCGGCCCGGTGACCGTGAGGCGCGCCACCCGGGCCCGCATGGAGCGCTTGTGCGTGGTCTTCTCGCGGCGCACGGCTCCGAGCACCTCGGCGGCCACCGAGAGCACCGTCGGGTCACCTTCCGCGGGCCCCCTCGTCTCGCTCGGGTCGGGCCAGGGCGCCCGGTGCACCGATCCCTCCTGCCACCAGCTCCAGACCTCCTCGGTGACGAAGGGCAGGAACGGCGCGAAGAGGCGGTGCAGAGCGGAGAGCGCCAGGGCCAGCGTTGCCCGGGCCGAGTCGGCCCCTGCGGGGTCGCCCTCCCCGTAGGCCCGCGTCTTGACCAGCTCCACGTAGTCGTCGCAGAAGGACCAGAAGAAGGTCTCGGTGACCTCGAGTGCACGGGCGTAGTCGAAGCCCTCGTGGGCCGCTGTGGCCGTCTCCACCAGCGCCGTCAGGTGTGTCAGCAGCGCCGCGTCGATGGGGTCGCGCACCGCCTGAATCCCGGGCACCGGGCCCTCGCCGAGCCGGCCCAGCGCGAATTTCGACGCGTTGAGGATCTTGATGGCCAGTCGCCGCCCGATCTTCATGACGCCGGTGTCGAGCGCGGTATCGGTGCCGGGCCGTCCGTTGCAGGCCCAGTAGCGCACGGCGTCGGAGCCGAACTCCTCGAGCGTCGCCATCGGGGTGACGACATTGCCCTTCGACTTGGACATCTTCTTGCGGTCCTTGTCGAGGATCCAGCCGTTGATGGTGGTGTGCGCCCACGGGAGCGCGTGATGCTCCTGGTGCGCTCGCAGCAGCGTGGCGAAGAGCCAGGTGCGGATGATCTCGGGTCCCTGCGGGCGCAGGTTCATCGGGAACGTCGAGGCGAAGAGCGCCGGGTCGTCCTCCCACCCGCAGACGATCTGCGGGGTCACCGACGACGTGGCCCAGGTGTCCATGATGTCGGGGTCGCCGCCGAACCCGCCCGGCACACCGCGCTGCTCGGGTGTGTAGCCGGCGGGAACATCGGTGGTCGGGTCGACGGGCAGGTTCGCCTCGTCGGGGACGATCGGCGCATCGTGGTCCGGCTGGCCCTCGGCGTCGAGGCGGTACCACACGGGGATGGGGACCCCGAAGAAGCGCTGGCGGCTGACCAGCCAATCGCCGTTGAGCCCGTTGACCCAGTCGTCGTAGCGGACCTTCATGTACGGCGGGTGCCAGTCGAGCTGCGTGGCCCGTTCCAGGAGCTCTCGTCGCAGCATCTCGTCCCGGCCGCCGTTGCGAATGAACCACTGCCGGCTGGTGACGATCTCGAGAGGCCGGTCGCCTCTCTCGTAGAACTTCACGGGGTGCGTAATTTCGCGCGGGTCGCCCACGAGATCCCCCGAGGCCGTCAGCATCTCGACCATCGTCCTCTGGGCCTGCTTCACCGTGCGGCCGGCGATGGCCCGCCAGGCCTCGCCGTCGGGGACGCCGGGTGGCGGGGTCTCGGTGATGCGGCCCGACCTCGTCACGATGCTGCGCGTCGGGAGATTGAGCTCGCGCCACCACACGACGTCGGTCACGTCCCCGAACGTGCAGATCATCGCGATGCCCGAGCCCTTGTCCGGCTCTGCGAGCGGGTGGGCCAATACCGGTACCTCGACGTCGAAGAGGGGGGTGCGCACCGTCGTGCCGAATCGCGCCGCGTAGCGCTCGTCGTCAGGGTGGGCGACCAGTGCGACGCACGCCGCGATCAGCTCGGGTCGTGTCGTCTCGATCTCGATGTCGCCGAAGCGAAGTCGGTGATAGGCCGCCTTCTGCTCGCGGTCCTCCATCTCGGCCTGGGCCACGGCCGTCTGGTAGTCGACGTCCCACAGGGTGGGCGCCTCGGACGAGTAGGCCTCGCCCCGCGCCAGGTTGCGCAGGAACATGCGCTGGCTCGTGCGCCGGCTGCGGTCGTCGATCGTCGCGTACGTGCGCTCCCAGTCGACCGAGAGACCGATGTGCCGCCACAGGTCCTCGAAGGCCCGCTCGTCCTCCGCAGTGAGCTCGGCGCACAGCGCAATGAAGTTGGGCCGGCTCACCGGGATGTCGTCCTTGCCCGGCTCGTCGGGCAGGGTGAAGTCAGGGTCGTAGGGGAGGCTCGGATCGCACGTCACGCCGAAGTGGTTCTGCACCCGGCGTTCGGTGGGCAGCCCGTTGTCGTCCCAGCCCATGGGGTAGAAGAGCTTCCAGCCCCGCATGCGCCGGTAGCGGGCGATGGCGTCGGTCTGCACGTAGCCGAAGACCGACCCCATGTGGAGCGAGCCCGACACCGTTGGTGGAGGGGTGTCGATGGAGAAGACCTCGGCGCGGCCGGCGCCCTCCTCGAAGCGGTAGATGCCGGCCTCCTCCCAGGCGGTCGCCCAGCGGTCCTCGAGGCCGTCGAGGGTCGGCTTGTCGGGGACGAGGGGCGCTCCGGACCTGGGTGTCGGCATGATCGGGTTACCGTACCCGGGTGCTGCACCTCCACGACACCGCCACGGGGACGGTCCGACCCCTCGAGCTGCGCCGCGAGGGCGAGGTGTCGATGTACGTCTGCGGCCCGACGGTCTACGACATGCCGCACATCGGGCACGGGCGGGCCAACCTGACCTTCGACATCCTGCGGCGCTACCTGAGCTTCACCGGCCTGAAGGTGCACCACGTGGCCAATGTCACCGACGTCGACGACAACATCATCAAGCGGGCCTCTGCGCTGGGTCGTACCGAGTCCGATGTGGCGGCCGAGTTCGAGGCCCGATGGTGGGAGTCCATGGACGCGCTGGGGGATCTGCGCCCGCAGGACTCCCGCATGCCACGCAGTACATCGAGCGCATGGTTGCGCTGGTGGAAGACCTGATGGCCAGGGGGGTGGCCTACGAGACGCCCGACGGCGTCTACCTCGAGGTGGCCAAGGTCGACGGCTACGGCCTCCTGGCACAGCAGTCGCTTGAGTCGCTGCAGGTCGGGGCCCGGGTCGAGGCCAACGAGGACAAGCGTTCGCCTCTCGACTTCGCACTGTGGAAGAAGGCCAAGGAGGGGGAGCCCAGCTGGGACTCGCCCTGGGGTCCGGGACGGCCGGGGTGGCACACCGAGTGCGTGGTCATGTCGCTCGACCTGCTCGGCGAGGGGTTCGACCTGCACGGCGGCGGCCAGGACCTGAAGTTCCCCCACCACGAGAACGAGCGGGCGCAGGCTGTCGCCGACGGCAAGGTCTTCGCCCGGCACTGGATGCACAACGGCTGGGTCGAGGTCGAGGGCACGAAGATGTCGAAGTCGCTCGGCAACTTCACCACGCTGCCCGACCTCCTGTCGCGCTCCGACGCCCGGGCCTACCGGATCCTGGTGCTGCGGGCGCATTACCGCTCGCCGATCGAGGTGACGCCCGACACCTTGGCCGACGCCGAGAAGGCGCTGGCTCGGCTGGACGGCCTGGCCAGGCGCTTCGCAGGCTTCGATGTGGCGGAGTTGCTGGCACAGACGGACGGCGGCTTCGTCGTCGATGGATTGCCGCCCGCCACCGGCGTCGACGCCGGCGCCCTCGCGGTGTTCCGGACGCGGATGGACAACGACCTCGATACTCCGGGCGCTCTGGCAACGATCTTCGAGCTGGTCAGCGCGGCGCACATTCTGCGGCCGACGCCGGCGACGAGGAGGACGGGGCGCGCCTGGCGCATACGGCGGCGGTGCTCCTGGCGGCGCTCGGCGTGGCTCTCCGCGCCGCGATGGGCGACGTGGACGACGAGTCCGCGCGGCTCGTGGCGGAGCGCGACGAAGCTCGGCGGGCCCGGGACTTCGCCCGGGCCGACGCCCTGCGCGACGAGCTGGTCGCCCGGGGCTGGACGGTGGAGGACACCGCCTCCGGCACCGCGATCCGTCGCTGACCCAGCGCAGAATCCCTGGCCAGGGGCCAAAAACCGCTCGAATGGTGGACTGGTTACCGGAGCGTAGGTTACTCTGTAGTAACCAAGGAGGCGCCGGGGGTGGCGTGTCATGCGCCGCTGTTCTCCCGGGGTTCCTCCCCACCAACGCCGACTGGTTCCGGGCCTGACCGGGGCCGCCCAAGGAGGGCGCACCATGTCCGACTACTCGCTCGAGCTGAACGAAGACCAGCTCCAGATCCAGAAGTGGGTCCACGAGTTCGCCGAGAACGTCGTGCGTCCGGCCGGTCACGAGTGGGACGAGCGGGAGGAGACCCCCTGGCCGATCATCGAGGAGGCGGCCAAGAACGGGCTGTACTCCTTCGACTTCGTCGCCCAGTGCTTCTCCGACCCGACCGGGCTCCTGATGTGCCTCGTCAACGAGGAGATGAGCTGGGGTGACGCCGGCATCGCGCTGGCCATCTTCGGGTCCACGCTCGCCGTGGCCGGCATCTTCGCCAACGGCACCCCCGAGCAGATCGGCGAGTGGATCCCGCAGTGCTTCGGCACCCCGGACGACGTGAAGCTGGCCGCATTCGGCGTGTCCGAGCCCGACGCCGGCTCCGACGTCTCCTCCCTGCAGTCACGGGCCGTCTACGACGAGGCCAAGGACGAGTGGGTGCTGAACGGCACCAAGACCTGGATCACCAACGGCGGCATCGCCAACACGCACGTCCTCGTGCTCTCCGTCGACCCCGCGCTGGGCAGCCGCGGCCAGGCCAGCTTCGTGGTGCCCGAGGGCACGCCCGGGATCTCCCAGGGCCAGAAGTTCAAGAAGATGGGCATCCGGGCCTCCCACACCGCCGAGGTCGTCCTCGAGGACTGCCGTGTCCCGGGGCGCTGCCTGCTCGGGGGCAAGGAGAAGCTCGACGAGCGCCTCGCCCGGGCCAAGGAGGGCAAGAAGACGTCCACCCAGGCCGCCATGGCGACCTTCGAGGCCTCCCGTCCCATCGTGGGGGCCCAGGCGGTGGGCATCGCCCGCGCCGCCTACGAGTACGCGCTCGACTACGCCAAGGAGCGCAAGCAGTTCGGCCGCGCCATCATCGAGAACCAGGCGATCGCCTTCAAGCTGGCCGACATGAAGATGCACACCGACGCCGCCCGCCTGCTCGTGCACCGGGCCGCCAACATGGCCAGCACGGGCAAGAAGTTCGAGAACGGCGAGGGCTCGATGTCGAAGCTCTACGCCGGCGAGAACGCGGTGTGGGTGACCGAGCAGGCCATCCAGATCCTCGGCGGCTACGGCTACGTCCGCGAGAACCCCGTCGAGCAGTGGCACCGGGACTCGAAGATCTACACCATCTTCGAGGGCACCTCCGAGATCCAGCGCCTGGTCATCAGCCGGGCCATCTCGGGGATCCACATCAACTGACCCACCAGGGACGTCTGGATCAGGCCATCCCGAGAAAGCGGTCGGCGAGAGTCCGGAGCTGCGTCCGCAGGGTCTCATCGTTGCGACGAATCACCAGCGGGTGCATGACGGCGCCGCTGATGGCCGCCGTCAGCATGACCGTTGCGATTTCGGAGTCGGGTCCTGCCGTTGGCCCCATGAGTAGGCGGTTCAGGCGGTGCAGGACGATCACGGGTCGCTGATCCCGCTCAAGAAGTCGACCCACCAGCGGGTCGGTGAGGATGGTGCTGTTCTCACGACGCCGCTCCACGGCCAGATCGATGATCATGGTCAGCGCCACGTCTCGGGCGCGATCTTCGTCCACCTCGGATTCGGCCAGGTCGAGGACCGCCTCGAGGCGGTCGAATTCGGCGCCGGCGACGGCTCGGACAATCTCGTCCTTCGTCTTGTACTGGTGGTACAGCGCCGCCTTCGTGACACCGATGTCATCGGCGATCATCTGCAATGACGTCCCACCGACCCCGTTCTTCGCGAACTCTCGAAGCGCCGCTTCGATGATGCGGGTTTGCGCAGCCGATGGAGGTTTTCGCTGCCGCCTGTCTCGACTGGCCGTTCTCGACGGAGCCATGCCTGCAAAACTACGTCGACTTGCCTCGGGTAGCCGATCGGCTATCTTCTGCGGGTCCGGCTGATCCGAGGCGTGCTGGACGGCGCGCCACACAAGGAGGCGAGTGATGCGAGCGGCCGCGAGCCGACCAGACGCACGAGTCGTTCCGTGCCCGTGAGACGAACGACCGGCGAACTGATCATCTTCTGGGCGTTGCCCGCGGTGGCGGTCATCTGGATCGCGGCGTTCTTCCTCTTTCCGGGCTTCCTGCCGCCCATGTCTCCGCAATGGTCGGCCCGGAGGGTGGCCGCGTTCTATGCCGACCACACATCGCGCGTCCGCTACAGCATGATCCTGTTCAACTGGTTCTGCGTGGCGCTGATCCCGCTTCTGATGCTGATCGTGGAGCGCATGCGGGGCATGGCACACCGCACCCCGATTTTGCGGTACTGCGTGATCGGGGTCTCCGCGGCTGCCCCGATCGCCTTTCTCACCGCAACGGTCTTCTGGTTGCTGGCAGCGTTCCGGCCCCTTCGCCCCCCAGCGCTCACCCAGCTCTACAACGACCTGGCCTGGATCACGTTCACCTGTGGCGTACCCTTCCTGGTCGCCCTCTGCCTGTTCCTGGCGGTGGCGATCTACCTCGACGTCCAGGCGCGACCCGTGTTTGCGCGGTGGGTCGGCCACTTCAACCTCCTGATCGCCGTGGCGCTGGTGCCGGCAGGTTTTGCCGGCTTGACGCTCACCGGCCCGTTCGCCTGGAACGGCTTCCTGTCCTTCTGGGTCAAGAACTTCGCCATCGCCCTCTGGCTCGTCGTCATGGCGGTTGTCGTGGGAGGCACGCTGGGGCGCGACCGGACGGCGGAGCACGTGGCGGCGTGAAGCGACCGGCGCTCCTCGGGGACCCGAAGCGGGAGCTGTGGCTGGCTTGGTACGCGACGGTCGGCTTCTACTCCCTGTACACGGTCGTCTTCTTCATCATCACGCGCACCCAGCCGCCGGGGAAGCCGTGGTACAGCCCCGAACAAGTGGCGGGGTGGTTCGCCGGCCGCCACGAGGGCCTGCTCATCGGCTTCGCGCTGATCTTCGTCCTGGGCGGGCTCTCCGCCACGTCGATCGCGCTGATCACCTACTCCATCCGGCGGATGTCGGTCAGCCGTGCCTTCGCCTACTCGTACCTGCTCATCTACGCCGTCAGCGCGGTCCCCGGGTTCCTGTTTTTCTGCATCGCCATGACGGTGGGTGCCTTCCGTCCCGAGCGCAACCCCGAGATCCTCCGGTGGATCTACGACTTCGGCTTCCTGTCCTTCTCCGGCACCATGGGGGTCTTCCTCATCGGCTCGTTGATCTGGATGCTGGCCATCCTGCTCGACAAGAACCGTGTGTTTCCGGTGTGGTTCGCCTGGCTCAACCTGTGCAACGGGCTGACCGAGGTCGTGGTCGCCCCCTCGTGGATCTTCCATGCCGGGGTCTTCGCCTGGAACGGCGTCATCGCCTGGTGGATCAACGTGGTCGTCTTCGGTCTCTACACCGGGGCCTTCATCTTCTTGTTGCGCAACATGATCCTCCGCGAGGACTTCGGGACGGGGCCGCTGCCCGACCTGCCCCCCAAGCTTGGGCGAGGTCGCGTGTTGGCGGAGTTCCTGGCGCCATGACGACGACCGAACGCCATCTGTCGCCGTGCTCGGACGAGTCGTCCGAGCACGTTCCCGGCGGGCGCGACATCTGGTTCTTCGTGCTGTTCGAGTCCCTCGTCTTCACCGCGTATTTCTGCGTCTACCTCTTCAACCGGACACAGCACGAGCAGGCATTCCTGTTGGGACAGTCCCACCTGCTGCTGTGGCTGGGCGTGCTCGACACGATCGTCCTGCTCTCGAGCTCCTGGGCCGTGGCGCGATGTGTGCAGCACGCCCGGGCCGGGCGGTTCGAGCGCGCCCGGCGAGACGCGTTCCTGACCGCAGGTTTCGGGTTGGTGTTCCTGATCCTCAAGATCGTCGAGTGGGTCCGGCTGATCCACATGGGGCACACATTCACCAGCAGCCAGTTCTTCGGGTACTACTTCTTCCTGACCGCGATCCACTGCGTGCACCTCTTGATCGGCTTCGTGGTGCTCGGGGTGCTCTGGTATCAGCTGTCGAGTGAGAAGCGGCGTTCCCAGGTGACGGTGGAGACCTGTGCCACTTATTGGCACTCAGTCGACTTCTTCTGGGTGATGATCTTCGCCCTGCTCTACGTGGTGCGGTGATGGTGGAGAAGGGGTCCAACAAGCGGCTCTTCGCAGTGTGGTCGATCCTGGTGGCCATTTCGCTGGCCTACCTGTGGTTCGATCATGAGGCCACGCATGAGGGAATTCCCACCGCGAGCACTGTGGTGACGGTGTTCGCCATCTGCTTTGCGCTGATCAAGGTCCGGATCATCATGCGCGAGTTCATGGAGGTCCGTACCTCGCCCCTCGCACTTCGCCGCCTGACCGATTTCTGGGTGCTGCTCATGGCCGCCGCGCTGCTCGGGGTGTATTTCGCTGGAAAGGCGGTGGCCTGACGAGGTGCGGTGCCGCACCAGCGGAACCAATAGTGTCGCCCTGCCATGGGATCGCCGACACTCCTCCGCCACGCCGCCGACGTCACGCCGGATTGGCTGACGGCCGCGCTCCGGGCGGCGGGCGTCCTCGCCCCCGGCACCCAGGTGGCAGCGTTCGATGCGGCGCCGATCGGCACCGGGCAGATGGCCGACACGACTCGGTTCTCGCTCACCCTCGACCCGCCCGGCGCCGGCCCGTCGACCGTCGTCGGCAAGTTCGCCTCGGCCGACGAGCAGAGCCGCGGCACGGGCCTGGCCCTGCGGGCCTACGAGATCGAGGTGCGCTTCTACCGCGAGGTCGCCGCCCGGGTGGCGGCGAGGGTGCCGGCCGCCTACCTGGCCGAGGTGGAGCCGGACACGGGTTGGTTCACCCTCCTGCTCCAGGACATCGTCGGCGCGTCGCAGGGCGATCAGATCGCCGCCTGCAGCCCCGACGTGGCCGCAGCCGTCCTCGACGAGATGGCCGGGCTGCACGCACCGTGCTGGGAGGCCGCCGACCTGTCCCGGCTGAGTGGCTCAATCGGGCCACGCCGGAGTCGGACGGCTTCCTCTGTGCGCTGGTCTCCTCGCTGCTGCCGGGGTTCCTGGAGCGTTACGGGGACGCCCTGGCGCCCGAGCACCAGGAGGTCTGCCGACTCTTTGCCGAGCACCTTCCCGCCTACCTGGACGGTCGCAACGGCCCCCGCACGGCCAGCCACGGCGACTTCCGCCTCGACAACCTGCTCTTCCAGCCCGGGCGACCCGAGGCCCGTCGTCGTCGACTGGCAGACGCTGGCGTGGGCCGGCGCGTCCAGCGACGTGGCGTACTTCATCGGCGGCTGCCTCAGCGCCGAGGACCGCCGGTCCCATGAAGCCGATCTCCTGGCGCACTACCACCACGCCCTCTGCGGGCGCGGCGTGCGCGACTACACCCTGGAGCAGCTGCGTGCCGACGTGCGCCGGGACACCTTCGGGGGCGTCCTGATGGCCATCGTCGCCTCCATGGTGGTGCAGCGGACAGAACGCGGCGACCTCATGTTCCTCACGAGCACGACCCGCCACGCGCAGCACGTGCTCGACTCCGATGCGACGGCCCTGCTGCTCGGCGCCCGATGACCGATCTCCTGGTCCTGTGCACCGGGAACGCCGCCCGGTCGGTCATGGCCGGCTTCATGCTCGACGCGCTGTGCGATGCCCGTCGCACCGACCCGCTGCGCGTCGTGACGGCCGGCACCCACACGATCGACGGGCAACCGATGGGGATGCGGACCCGTGCCGCGCTGTTGCGTCTGCCCGAGCTGGCCGATGCCGACTTCCGCCGGCACCGCAGCCGCCAGGTCCATGGCGTCGACCTGGTGCACGCCGAGCTGGTGGTCGTGATGGAGGCAGACCACGTGCGTTTCGTCCGGCGCCAGTTCCCCGACGCGGCGGCCAAGACCGGCACCATCCGCCGCCTGTGCCGCGACCTGGCGCCACCGCCACCCGGCCTGGCCGAGCGGGTGACCGCCCTACGGCTGGGAGAAGTCGAGGTTGCCGACAGCGAGGACGTGGTCGACCCTGCGGGTCACGAGGACGACGTCTACGCCGCGTGCGTCGACGAGCTGTGGGGGTTGTGCCGGACCCTCGTGACGCTTCTGTAGCCACCCGCCGTCACCGCGTCTCCGCCGTCGCGATTCCGCCGCCGCGGTGGCGGCGGGTCGTCGGTTCAGTCGGCGTGCACCGAGCGCAGTCCGGCCCAGGCCAGGTCGGCCATCCGGCGGGCCAGTTTCTGCGCCTCCTCGTCCAGCTCGGCCTCCGAGTCCGGGCGCTGGGCCATGAAGCGCCGGCTCGCTCCCTCGGCCATGCCCACGATGCCGTAGGCGAGCAGGCGACGGTGGTCGGCGTCGAGCCCGGCGTCAATCAGCGGGTCGATCGCCTCGGCGATGGCGTCCTCCACCGTGCGCAGCGCCCGGCCCAACTCCTGGTCATCGGAGTGGTCTCTCCCGTAGAGCAGGCGGAACTCCGCCTCGTGGCGGACGACCAGGCCGAAGTAGGCGGCGAAGCCCAGCTCCACCTGCTGGCGGGGACCGTCGGCCCGCATGACGGCGCGCCGGATGGCCGACAAGAGGTCCTGCGCGATGGAGTCGACCAGCTCCAGATAGAGGGCGCGCTTGGAGGAGAAGTGTTGGTACAGCAGGGGCTTTGTCACCCCGGCCGCCTCGGCGATGTCGTCCATCGTCGTCGCCCGGTAGCCGCGTTGGGCGAACAGCTCGAGCGCCACCTTGTAGAGCTGGCCCCGACGCTGTTCCCCCGTCAGCCGCCCTGAGGCAGCCTGGATCGCACCTGACATCCAGCCCACGTTACTGAACGGTCATGTGGGTGTCGGGGAGGCCGGGCAGCGCGCGCAGGACCCCCCCCAGGCGGTGCGGGAGGTCGGCGAGGTTGAAGTGCTCGGCCGCGACCCGCTGGTTGCGCTCCAACAGCCCCTCGTCCGGCGTCCGGAGCCATGCCGCCAGCGGCGCCGGGTCCGAGGCGTCGAACCACTCGAAGCCGAACGCCGCCAACTCCGCGGCGACGGGGTAGGGACCCACGGCGAGCGGTCTCCGGTACGTCGCCGACTCGACCGAGGGGTTGCCGAAGCCCTCCCACAGCGACGGCAGGAGGACGGCATCGGCGGCTGCGTAGGCGTCGGCGATGGTGGACCCGCCTTCGGGCTCGCCGAGGACGACACGGCAGCGGGCCCGCGCCACCAGGCGCTCGAGCTCGGGCCCGTAGCCGTCCTCGGCCGGGCCCAGCAGCCAGTAGGTGCCGCCGACGGCCTCTGCCAGAGCGATCGCGCCGGCGACGTTCTTGCGGGCCAGCGCGCGGGTGGGCTGGAGCAGCAGGGGCGCCTCGGCCGGCACGCCGAGTGCGGCCCGCGTCCCGGCCCGGTCGCCCCGCACCGGGTCGGGATCGAACGCGTTGTAGATCGTGGTCGCGCCGATGCCCCGGGCGGCGAGCTGGGTGCGGCTCAGCTCGTTGATCGTCACGTGGGCCCACGCCGGGTCGTCGGGAGGTGGCGGCAGGTGGGCCAGGTGGGTGCGCTGCCACGGCAGGTCGTGATGGTGCATGAGCGCCGGGCGGCCCGCGCACGCCCTGGCGACGACGGCCGACGCCCCGGGGTTGAGGGGGAGCGAGCAGAGGTTCTCCACGACCACCAGGTCGGCCCCGCCGAGTGCGTCCTCGACCTCGGAGAGGGACGGCGGTTCGGCGTGCGTCGATCGCCAACCCAGGCAGCAGCGTGTCGACCGGGCCCGACCCGGCCACCGTGCGGACGTCCCAGCCCAAGACGCCCAGCGCAGCGCCCCATTTGGCCGCTTCGACGGCGACCCCGTCGTCGCCGCCGAGCCGGAAGGACACCATGCACGCCGTCGCCACGACGGCAGCGTACGTGTGCTGAGTCCGCCCATTGGCAGGTCGACTAGCGTTGCTCCCCGATGTCGAAGCGGGCACTTATCACGGGCGTCACCGGTCAGGACGGGTCGTACCTGGCGGAATTCCTCCTCTCCCAGGGCTACACCGTCATCGGCATGGTGCGCCGTTCCAGCACGGTGAACTTCGAGCGCATCGCCCATATCCAGGACCAGCTCGAGCTGGTCGCGGGCGATCTCCTCGACGAGGTCTCCTTGATCAACATGTTGCGGGACCACCGACCGAACGAGGTCTACAACCTCGCCGCCCAGTCCTTCGTCCAGACCAGCTTCAGCCAGCCGGTGCTGACCGGCGAGACCACCGCCCTGGGCGTGACCCGTCTCCTCGACGCCATCCGCCTGGTCGATCCCGAGATCCGCTTCTACCAGGCGAGCTCGTCGGAGATGTTCGGCAAGGTCCAAGAGGTCCCGCAGCGGGAGTCGACCCCCCTGTACCCACGCAGCCCCTACGGGGTGGCCAAGGTCTACGGGCACTGGATCACGGTGAACTACCGCGAGAGCTACGCGCTCCACGCGTCCTCGGGGATCCTGTTCAACCACGAATCCCCTCGTCGCGGCCTGGAGTTCGTGACGCGCAAGGTCACCCACGGCGTGGCCCGCATCGCCAACAAGCTCGACGACAAGATCGCCCTCGGCAACCTCGACGCCCAACGGGACTGGGGCTACGCGGCGGACTACGTGCGCGCCATGTGGCTGATGCTCCAGCAGGACGCCCCGGGAGACTTCGTGGTGTCGACGGGACAGACCCACGAGGTGCGCGAGCTGTGCCGCCTGGCGTTCGAGGCGGCGGGTCTCGACTGGGAGCAGCACGTCGTCATCGACGACCGTTTCCTGCGGCCGGCAGAGGTGGACCTGCTGGTCGGCGACCCTTCTCGGGCGCACCAGGTCCTGGGCTGGCAACCCGAAGTCGACTTCCCCGGCCTCGTCGCCATGATGGTGGAGGCCGACATGGACCTGATCCGCAAGAGCCTCAGGTAGCCGGGGGCGGCCGCGCTCCTCTCGCTCGCAGCACCCGCCACGATCGCGGCTGATCCGGCCGGCGTCCTGGTCGCCTTCGGGGCCGGGATCCTCTCCTTCGTCTCCCCGTGCGTCCTGCCCCTGGTCCCGGGCTACGTCTCCATGGTGTCGGGCCTCTCGGCCGCCGAGCTGGAGGCGGACGGGGACGGGGCGACCCCGGCGACCGCGTTGCGCCCCGTCCTGCGCGGCATCGGCCTCTTCGTGGCCGGTTTCACCCTGGTCTTCGTGGCGCTCGGTGCGACGGCCTCGAGCATCGGCCGCATCCTGAGGGCCCACGAGATCGCGCTGGCCCACGTCAGCGGCGCGGTGATCGTCCTCCTCGGAGTCGTCATGCTGCTCGGCGCGCTGCCGGCGCGGGTGTGGGCGCACGCGGGCACGGGCACCCTCGGTGTGGTCTCCCGGGTCACCGGTGAGCACCGCTTCGACGTGCGGCCCTCCAAGCTCGGCGCCTGGGCCGCCCCGCTGATGGGGATGGCGTTCGCCTTCGCGTGGACCCCGTGCATCGGTCCCGTCCTCGGTGTCGTCCTCAGCCTGGCGGCGCGCAACGGATCGCTGCCCGGCGGCGTCCTGCTCCTGTTCGCCTACTCGCTCGGGCTGGCGGTGCCCTTCGTGCTCGTCGGGCTGGCCTTCGGTCGGCTGACCGCCACGCTGGCCCGGGCGCGCCACTGGCTCTGGGCGGTCGAGCTCGTGGCGGGCGCCGTCCTCGTGGTCTTCGGGGTGCTCTTGCTGACGGACAACGTGACCTGGATCTCGACACAGCTCTCGAACCTGCTCAACGACCTCGGTCTCGGGCGCCTCTCGACGAGTTGAGTGGGCGGAGCTGGGTCCCGGTTGTCAACGGCAGTCAGTGGTCAGCGTCTGCGGCGACGGATCCGTCGATGACGTCGCCCAACGTCCGGGCGAACGTGTGGGCGTCGCCCGGCCAGCGTGCCGACACGTACACCCCGTCGCGCACCACCCAGGCCGGGCGAGGATCGGTCGGGGTGTCGCGGGAGCGCCCGCTGGTCTTGCGCCCGTAGTCGGGGACGCCGCGCTCCACGTCCGCGAAGTCACCGGGATCGGCCAGCGCCCGGGTGACCTCCTGCTGGACCGACATGTACCCCGCCGGCTGTCCCGGCTCCTCCACGTAGGTGCGGTAGTAGTCGGGGTCCCAGAACCGGGTGCGGCTGGCCAGCTCCCAGGCCCTGCGCTCCAGCCGCCAGGTCAGCGCCGTGGTACGGCGGCCGTGGAGCACGGAGAGGCCCGTCGTGGGGTCGATGGCGCGTGCCGCCACGAGCACACCGTGACAGATCGCCCCGACGGGCTTGCCCGCCCGGAACGAGTCGACCGCCATCTGCTGTACCTCCGGGCTCTCCAGGTAGTCGCGCATCCCGCGGGCGCGGTGACCTCCCGGCAGCACGAGCGCGTCGTAGTGACTGCGACGACCCGCGCCCCAGTGGAGCGGCGCGCGGAACGCGGCGTCGTCGAGCAGCGCCGCGTAGGCCTGGCGCGCCCTGGCGTCGGCGCGGAGGACTCGGCCGATCACCGTCACGTTGCGCAGCAACGGGACGCTGCCCCAGAGGTCCAGCCCCCGCCCGGTGACCATCAGGTCGTCGGCCCGGCCCGGCTGCCCCGAGGGGGTGGCGAAGACGACGTCGTGGCCCGCGGAGGACAGGGTCCGCCAGGTCACGGCCACCTCGGTCGGGTCGAAGTCGCACGCCGGCAGCGGCATCAGGACGGTTCCCATCTGTGCGACGCAGACTACCGATGGCTGCTCGAACACACGGCGGCACCGGGGGATAGCGTCGGCGCATGACCGACACCGACACCACGCCGTCCCCCGCGCCACTCTTCTCGAACGACGAAGGGGTCAACGAGCTCTGGGTCAAGGCGTACCAGGGCGAGGTGCTCGGTGAAGCCTTCTTCCAGGGCGTCGCCGAGCTTCTCGACGATGCCGCGCGGGCGGACAAGATGCGCGTGCTGGCCACGCTGGAACGCCGGACCAAGGACGCGGTGGCGCCTGCGCTCGAGCGGGCGGGACTCTCCACTGAGCCCGATGCCGAGATGGTGGGTGTGGCCGCGGCACTGGCCCCCGGCTCGGCGCGCGGTACCTGGGACGAGTTCATGAGCTCGGTCATGAGCGTCACA
Organism: uncultured Acidimicrobiaceae bacterium; assembly: GCA_963740535.1. GTDB lineage: Bacteria > Actinomycetota > Acidimicrobiia > Acidimicrobiales > RAAP-2 > Bog-473. Next base: position 512,517 of record CAVUEI010000001.1, on the reverse strand, counting down.
GACCAGTTCCTCCCGCTCTACCGGCGCATCGGCGAGTTGGACCCTGCGGAGAGCGAGACGGCAGACCTGCTCGTCGCCCACGAGATCGCGCTCCACGCCTTCGCCCGTGCCGAGCTCGCCGGCGAGTCAGCGACGTCGCTCGACCCGGTGCACGCCCTGGCGCACATGCGCTGAAGCCAGGGGCCACAGGCCCGTGGCCCGGCCGCCGGACCGTGGCCTCGCCACCGCCGGCCCTGCCTCCCGACCGCCCCGGTCGGCTCCACGCCCACGACCGCGGCGAGACCCACGAAGCCCTGGTGGGCGGTGGATTCGTGCGTCCGCACGCCCGCGGGCTGGGGCCAGGGTCGGGCCGGTCACCGTCGCACCGCCCGGGGCGGTCGCCCGAGGACGACGGGACGGGGCCCGCTTGGAACCCCGGTACCGACCCCCCCTACCATGGTGGGGAAGGCCATGGCCCCTGTCGTTCACTTCCGCGCCGCGATCGCACTCGCCGGCCGCTTCCCCGCCCTCTCCGGGGTCGACCTGTCTCTCCAGCAGGGTGAGGTCGTCGTGGTCGTGGGTGCCAACGGTGCCGGCAAGACGAGCCTCCTGCGCGCCTGCGCCGGGCTCCTGCCGGTGACCTCGGGCGAGGCGACGGTGCTGGGTGTCGATCTCACCTCGGACCACACGTCGGTGCGGCGCTACGTCGGCCTCCTGGGCCATGCCGCCCCGCTCTACGACGAGCTCAGCGCGGCGGAGAACGTCCGCTTCGCCGTCAGGGCCATCGGGCTTCCCGCCCGGAGCGCGGACGAGGCGCTCGAGCGGCTCGGACTGACCGGGCGCCTCCGGGCCACCCCGGCCGGCCGCCTCTCGGCCGGTCAGCGTCGTCGGGTCGCGCTGGCCGCCCTGCTGGCCCGCCGTCCCGCACTGTGGCTCCTCGACGAGCCCCATGCAGGCCTCGACGCCGCCACTCGGACCCTGCTCGGACATCTGATCGAAGACGCAGTGTCGGATGGAGCAACGGTGCTCCTGTCGTCCCACGAGCCGCAGTTGTCGGTCCCGCTCGCCGACCGCGTCGTCTCCATGGGGGGCGGGCGGGTGACCGGCGAGGAGCCGGGCGGGCGTCGCGTCGTCCTCACCGCCGTACGGACCGCCGAGCCCGACGATGCTCCGGGTGGCGTGGGGGCCTTTCATGTGGCATGACGCCGTGCTGGTGGCGGGCAAGGACCTGCGGATCGAGGCGCGCTCGCGGGTCGGCCTGTGGCAGGTCGTACCGTTCGCCGTCCTGGTGCTCGTCCTCCTTGCCTTCGCCATCGGTCCGGACCAGGCCGCGCTGCGCCACGCCGCCCCGGGGATCTTCTGGGTCGCCCTCCTCTTCTCGACGGTGCTGGCGATTCAGCGCAGCGTGGCCGTCGAGTCCGGCGAGGGCACCCGCGACGGCCTGCGGCTCTCGGGGATCGACCCCGCGGGAATCTTCCTGGGCAAGGCGGCCGCGATCGGGCTGCAGCTCCTCGCGCTCCAACTGGTCCTGTGGGCCGGCGTGACGTTCCTCTTCGACGTGCGCGTGCATGTCGTGTGGCTCGCGGTGACGGCGTGCCTCCTGGCCACCGTCGGCCTCGCCTGCGCGGGAGTGCTCTACGGCGCGCTGTCGGCCGGCCTCCGGGTGCGGGACACGTTGCTGCCGCTGCTCGTGCTGCCGGTGCTGGCGCCGGTGCTCCTCGCCGGGTCCAAGGTGTGGCAGGCCGCCCTCAGCGGCGACGCCGGGGCCGGAACGCAATGGCTCAAGATCCTGGTCCCCTTTGCGATCATCTATCTCGTCGTGGGCATCGTCCTCTACGGCCCGCTGCAGGAGGCCTCATGAGCACCCCCGCCCTGCGGCCTTCCCGCCCGCTCTGGCTCCGGGTCGTGGGCATCCTCGGTGTCATCGCACTCGGCTTCACGGTGTGGCTCGGACTGTGGATCACCCCGCCCGACGTGGTGCAGGGGAACCTGGCCCGCCTGCTCTACATCCATCCGCCCCTCGCCACGGTGGCGCTGTACTGGGTGGGCCTCGTGGCCGCCGGAGGCAGCCTGCTGTACCTGTGGCCGCGCACGCGGTCCCTGTTCTGGGATCGCCTCGCGGCGTCCGCGGTCGAGGTCGGTGCCGTGTTCTCCGCGCTCACCTTGGTGACCGGATCGTTATGGGGCCGGCCCGCCTGGGGAACCTGGTGGACGTGGGACGCGCGGCTGACGTCGACGGCCCTCCTCCTCCTTCTCGAAATCGGCTACCTGGCCCTGCGGCGCGTGCCGGCCGATACGGCCGTGCGGGCCCGGCGCTGCGCGGTGGCGGCGCTGCTCATCGCCGTCGACATCCCGCTGGTGCACTTCTCGGTGGACTGGTGGAACACCCTGCACCAGGGGGGCACGTTCATCGATCCCGGCTTCAAGATCCATGCGTCCGCCTCCATGTCGTGGACCTTCCTCCTGGGGTTCGTCGCGTTCTCCCTCGTCTTCGTGTGGCTCCTCGGCGTGCGCTACCAGGTCGAGGTGCTCCAGGACGCGGTCGGCGACCAGGAGCTCGAGGTGTCACTGGCCGAGCGTTGGGACGAGGACGGCGGGCTGGTCGACGCCGAACTAGTCGGCCAGGCGCCGACGCCGGGCCGGGGGACGCCATGAGGTACGTCGACGCGGGGTACGCCGTCGCGCTCGGGGCACTGTTCGTCTACGCGCTCAGCCTGGTACTGCGCCGGCGGCGCTGGGAGCGCGCGTTCGAGGCGTCGGAGGTGCCCGAGCCAGAGGTCTCGGCCGTCCGCGGCGAGCGGTCGTGACCGGGACCACCACCGACTCCAACCCGCCCCCCAGCACACCGACGTCAGAGGTTCGCCCGGGGCCGCCGATGCCCCCGACGGGTCGTCGGCGGACCAGCCGTCGCGTGCTGGCCGTCTTCGCGCTGCTCGCTGCCGCCTTCGTCTTCCTCCTTGTCGAAGGACTGGGCAGCTCGCTCAACTACTTCGACACGGTCAACCAGGCCTTCGCCCAGCGGCACCTCCTGGGCACCACGACCTTCCGACTGGAGGGGACCGTGGTGCCGGGCACCATCCGGGCCACCTCCACCGGTTCGGACTTCAGCATCTGCCAGGGCCCCCACGTGGTGCACGTCGTCAACACCGGCAGCCCGCCCCAGCTCTTCCAGGCCAGCATCCCGGTGGTGGTCGTGGGCCACTTCACGTCGGACACGTCGACGGACTTCGTGTCGAACTCCATCCTGGTGAAGCACTCCGCCACGTACACCAGCCAGCACAAGGGCCGGCTCGAGGCCGCAGCCGGACAGGCCTGCGCATGATCGACGGGCACCTCGGGACGATCGGGGTCTGGCTCGCCTTCGTGGCCAGCATCGCCGGCGCCGTCATGATGATCGTCGGGCTGGCCTCGCGCCGCCCGGCGCCGCCAAGGTGCAACGGGGGACTCCACGCTGGCGCGGGTCACCGGCGACGGCAGGCTGCTGGCGCCCGTCATGTTGGTCGGCGTCCTCTTCGCCGCGGGGGTGATGGAGCACGCGCTCGTCACGCACGACTTCACGCTGGTGTTCGTGGCCGAGAACAACAGCACGGTGACGCCCCTGCTGTACTCCATCACGGGGATGTGGTCGGCGCTCGCCGGCTCCATCCTCTTGTGGGGGCTCTTCCTCGCCGTGGTCTCGACCATCTTCGTCTGGCGCTACCGGCGTCAGGCGGCCGACCCGGTGATCCAGTGGGCCACCCTCGTCCTCTACGTCGTGACGCGTTCTTCTTCGGCCTGATGATCGGGCCCGCCAACCCGTTCGTGACCGCGCCCGGGGCGACCCAGGGGCTGGGGCCGAACTCCCTCCTGCAGGACAACCCGCTGGTGGCCATCCACCCGCCGCTGCTCTACGTCGGGTTCGTCATCTTCACCGTCCCGTTCGCGTTCGCCATCGGGATGCTGGCCACCGGACGGGTCGGCGAGCGGTGGCAGATCGAGTGCCGCCGGTGGACACTCGTCGCGTTCACCTTCCTGTCCGTCGGGATCGTGCTGGGCGCGTGGTGGTCCTACCAGGTGCTGGGGTGGGGTGGCTTCTGGGGCTGGGACCCCGTGGAGAACGCCGCCCTCCTTCCCTGGCTGTGCGGGACCGCCTACCTGCACTCCGTGCTGGTGCAGGAGCGGCGCGGGCTCATGCGTGTCTGGAACCTCTCGCTGTCGATCGCCACCTTCGCGCTGACCATTCTCGGCACGTTCTTGACCAGGTCGGGCGTGATCACCTCGGTCCACGCCTTCTCCGAGTCCTCGCTCGGCCCGCTCCTGATCGGGTTCTTCTTCGCCGTCGTCATCGTGGGGTTCGGACTGATCGCCTGGCGGGGCGACCGCCTCCGCTCGCCCGGAGGGATCGACGCCCCGCTCGGCCGGGAGGGCGCCTTCCTCCTCAACAACGTGCTGTTCGTGGGCTTCGCCTTCGTCGTGCTGCTCGGGACCCTCTACCCGCTGCTCTACGAGGCCCTCACGCAACGGCAGGTCACCGTCGGCGCTCCGTTCTTCAACACGGTGGCCGTCCCGGCGGGTCTCACCCTGCTGTTCCTCATGGCCGTGGCTCCGGTGCTGAGCTGGCGCAAAATGAGCGGCGCGGTGCTGTGGGAGCGCCTCGTGATCCCCGTGTGGATCGGCGTCGGGACCGTCGTGCTCTGCGTCGCCTTCGGGCTGCGCGGTGGCGCCACCCTGATCGGCCTCGGTCTGGGCGCCATGGCGGCCGCCACGGCGGCGCGCGCGCTGGTGCTCTCGGTACGGGCCGCGCACGCCCGGCACGTCGGGTGGTGGCGCGGGCTGGTGGGCCGCGCCAACGGCGGCATGATCGTGCACATCGGTGTGGTCCTGCTCGCCGTCGGGGTCATCTCCGCCACCTCGTACCGCCACCAGGCCGAGCTGGCGCTGCACCGCGGTCAGGCGGTCACCTTCGACGGGCATCGCTTCGTCTTCGAGGGTCTGCGCACCGTCACCTCGCCCTCGCGGACGTCGCAGGAGGCTCTGGTCAAGGTGGACGGCAGCGTGTTCGCCCCCGCGACGACCAGCTTCGGCAGCGCGCTCTCGGTCGTCGGCACGCCGGCCATCGACTCGGGGCTCTTCGGAGACGTGTACCTGACCTTCGACGCCGTCGGCGGGTTGGGCGCGACGTCGGGGAACCAGGCGATCGACAACCTCCCGCAGGGATCCGTGGCGATCGGCGTGGTCGTCGAGCCGTTGGTGGCGTGGCTGTGGGCCGGCGGGCTGCTCATCGGGGTCGGCGGGCTGCTGGCCCTCGTGCCCGGGTCCCGCCGCCGGGCCACCGACCCCGTCTCGGGCCCGCCGGTGCTGGTCACGGGCGCCGCCGCCGGCCCGCCCCGCGAGGAAGACGCCGCGCCGGAGCCCGTGGGCGCACTCGTCGCCCGGGGGGTGGGCCCGGCATGACGGAGCGGCGCCGCCACACGACCCGCTGGGTGGCGGGAGCGGTCCTGCTCGCCCTCGTCGTCGTCGGCATCGTCCTGGCCACCCGCACCCCGCAGGAAGCCACCGCGGTCGCCAGCCCGCTGCTCGGCCAGCGCGCGCCCGCGGTGACGGGCACCGACCTGGCCACCGGCGCGCCGGTGTCGCTGGCCTCCATGCGAGGGCGCTACGTCGTGATCAACTTCTTCGCCAGCTGGTGCATCCCGTGCCAGCAGGAGGCTCCTGACCTCTCCCGCTTCCACTTCGAGCAGAAGAAGGATGGCCCCCGCGGCGCCGGCATGCTCAGCGTCGTCTTCCACGACACGTCGTCCACCGCCACTGCGTTCCTGCGCAACAACGGAGACCTGTGGCCCGCGGTGAGCGACCCGGGCGGGACGATCGCCGAGCGGTACGGGGTCACGGCGCCACCGACCAGCTTCGTCGTCGACCCGGCGGGACGCATCACCGCGGTGCTCGTCGGCCCGGCCACACAGAAGAACCTCGATTCGTTCCTCACGGCGGCCCGGGCGGACCGGACGCGGGCGTCACGTGGGTGAGCGCACCGTCCGCGTGCCCCTCTGGGCTCGCGTGGCTGTCCCCCTCGTCCTGCTCGCCGTGGCGCTCGTCATCGGGAGCGGCGCCTTCGATACGCAGCCCCAGACGGCGGCACAGCGGGCGGCGGGGATCGAGACGACGGTGCGCTGCCCGTCCTGCACCGACCTCTCGGTGGCGCAGTCGAACGCGACGACGGCCATCGCGGTGCGCCACCAGATCGAGAGCATGGTGGCGGCGGGCCGTTCCACGTCCGCCATCGACCAGGCGCTCGTGGCGGAGTACGGCCAGACGATCCTGCTCGTCCCGCCCGACGCGGGCGGGGTCCCGCTGATCTGGATCATCCCCCTCGTCCTCGGTGCCGCCGCGCTGGCGGGTGTCGGCGTCGTCTTCTGGCGCCGGAGCCGCGCCTTCGACGCCCTCAAGGCGCAGGAACCGGCGCGGTGACGGTGGACGAGTCACCCGCACTGGAGCGACGGGACGGCTCGGGGAGCGATGATCGCTGGTACCTGACCGACGAGCGCGAGTTCCTGCAGCGCTCGCTCGACGACGCGGACCGCGAGCACGCCGCCGGGGACCTGTCCGACGAGGACCACGCGGTCCTGGTGGGAAGGGATTCGGCGAGGTTGGCCGAGGTCGTGGCCGAGCTCGCCTCGCTGGGCCCCGAGCCTGCCGCCGAGGAGCCGGAGATGCTGGCGGACCCGGCCCCGGTGCCCGAGCGGCCGCCGTGGCCGCTGTGGCGGCGGTTGGGTGTCGTCGCCGCCTGCCTGCTGATCGTGCTCGGCGCGGGCGTCCTGGTCGCGCACTTCGTCCAGTCCCGCCAGCCCGGCCAGGCTTCGTCGGGAGGGGTGACCCTGTCGCAGGCCCAGCTGATTGAGCAGCAGCTGCAACAGGCGCTCGTCCAGAACAACAAGGGTCACACCACCGCGGCGCTCGAGCTCTACAACAAGGTGCTCTCGGAGGACCCGTCGAACCCGGCTGCGCTGGCCTATGCCGGATACCTGCAGTGGAACGTGGGCACCTCGGCGCACGTCGCCCAGCTGATCAGGATCGGGCGCGCCGAGATCCAGACCGCCGTCAAGGACTCACCCAGCTACTACCAAGGGCACCTCTTCTACGGCCTCGTCCTCGAGAACCAGGACCACAACCACGCGGCCGCCGTGACCCAGTTCAACGAGTTCGTCGCCGACGGTCCTCCGGCCGCGGAATTGCCCCAGGTCGCCCCGCTCGTGGCCGGCGCCTACAAGGCGGCGGGGAAGCCGGTCCCGTCGGCCTTCGCCGGCGCCGGGTCAACGCAGCCCTGAGTCGAGCGCGCGCCGACCTCGGCCCGCGCCGCCGTCAGCCGCGCAACGCCCGCAGGTCGGCGACGACCCGCTCGAAGGCCGCGGCGAACGCGGCGACCTCGGCGTCCGTCGTCGTCCAGCCCACGCTCACCCGCAACGAATGGCTCGGGTCGACGCCCATGGCCTCGAGCACCGGCGAGGGCTCAATGCTCTCCGACGAGCAGGCCGAGCCCGAATGCACCGCCACGCCGGACCGGTCGAGGCCGATCAGGACCGGCTCGGCCTCGACACCGTGCACGCCCAGGCAGACCAGATGGGGAAGCCGCTCCGCCGGGGCCGCCGGCCCGATCAGCTCGACTCCGGGGACCGCCAGCGCGGCGTCCACCATGGCGGCGATCTGGTGGCGCGCCGCTCTCGCTCTCCGTCGTGATGACCCGCTGATCGTCCGCGGCCAGTGCGGCCGTCGCCGCCCCGAAGGCCAGGAGCGCGGGGATCGCCTCGAGCCCGGCTCGGCGCCCTCGCTCCTGCTCTCCGCCCACGAGGAGCGGTGCGAACCTGCTGCCGCGCCTGACGATCAGCGAACCCGCCCCGGGCACGCCCCCCAGCTTGTGCGCGCTCAGGCTGACCAGGTCGGCATCGAGATCCCCGAGGTCCATCCGCACGTGCCCGCCGCCTGCCGCGGCGTCGACGTGCACGGTGACGCCGGCCTCGCGGCAGAGCCCGACCACCTCATGGACGGGCTGGAGCGTGCCGACCTCGTGGTTGCCCCACTGGCAGTGCACGAGCGCGGGGCGGGGCAGCGACGCCGATCCGAGGCGCTCCCGCAGCGCCTCGACGTCCAGGCGGCCCGCACCGTCCACCGCGAGGTCCTCGACCGGTGCGGCCCGCAGAGGCGTCGCGGACGGCGGAGTGCTCGACGGCGGCGCAGAGCACCGGCGCTCCCGGCGCGGCTTGGGTCGCGCCCCACACGGCGGCGTTGATCGCCTCGGTCGCCCCCGACGTGAAGACGACCTGGCGGGGCACCACGCCGAAGAGCCCGGACACCTGCTCGCGTGCCGCTTCGAGGGCGTCGCGGACGGTTCGTCCTTCTTCGTGCAGCCGGCCCGGGTCTCCCGGCGGGAGGTCGGCCCACCGCGCCAGGGCGTCGACGGCCTCCGGGTCGAGGCGGTGTGGTGCTGGCGTGGTCGAGGTAGGCGCGAGCCACGAGGGCTCAGGCAGACGCGGTGCAGGCGTCGTCGCCGCGGGCCGCGACGACAGGATCACGGGCAGCGCCTGCCGGGACGCCGTGCCGCACAGCCCGGCGAGCAGCCCCTTGACCATGCCGCGGTCGACCGCGCACAGCACTGGGTTGGTGCTGCTGGCGTCGCCGAAGGGGCACTGCTCCGCGATGACCGCGGTGGTCTCGCCCCGGTCCTCCGCGTGCGCGGCGAACCCGTGGGCGGTCAGGGTCTCGGCGATGACGTGCATGGCCGCCCGCACGGTCCGCTGCCCCTCGTTGGGCGTCATCCGCGAGGCCAGGGACCGGCCGTACTCCTCGCCGACATTGGCGGCCATCTCCTCGGCTTCTTCGGGCCCGAGCCGCCGCATGGCCTCGCCGAGAAGCCGCATGAGCAGGTCGTCGCGGCGCTGCATCAGGCCGAAGGTGAGCTCCTCCTCCACGCAGAAGTACCGCTTCGAGGGCCGGCCGGCCCCGGCGCCGCTGCGCCCCGTCTCCACCCGGAGGTAGCCGCCGTCGACCAGACGCTGGAGGTGGTGGCGCGCCACGTTGGGGTGGAGCGAGAAGGTGACCGCCACCTCGGTGGCGGTCGCGCCGGGCGTCGCCGTACGTGGAGGAAGATGTCACGCCGGGTGGGGTCGCCGAACGCAGCGGCGACGGCGGCCACGGCGGCGCTGAAGCGGCCGTCGTCCGCACCGGCCGGCCGTTCGGGCTCGGCCGTGGGCAGCCGTTCGGGTTCGGCCGTGATCGGAGCGGTGCTCACGCTGGGTAGTCTACCGAGGGATCAGCCCTTCGAGCTGGGGTGACGCGGATGGCGTCACCCGCAGCACGGGCGTCTCCTGATCCGGAACCCGCCCGAGACGAGGGAGTGCATGGCAGTAGACCAATCAAGCTCGAGGCTGCGCTGCTGGCGGTCGAGGACCCCGAGCTGGGCCTCCCGTTGGGCGACCTCGGCCTGCTCAGGCGGTGCGGGCCCGCCGGCGCCGGGTGCTCGATCGAGGTGGCGCTGCCCGTGGCGGCCTGGCCCGGCACCGACGAGCTGGCGGAGGCGATCCACCGGGCGGCGCGCTCGGTGGGGGCGGTCGAGGAGGTCGAGCTCGATTTCGTCGTGATGAACGACGAAGAGCGGACCGCGCTGCGTCACCGGCTCCGCGCCGGGATGCTGGGCGACGGGGCACGGAGGACGGGCCGGGCACGGACGGGCACGGCCACGGCGGGGCACGAGCACGCGGCGGCACCGATGCCCGCCTTCCTCTCGGCCCATCCACGACGCGCGTGCTCGGCATCTCGTCGGGCAAGGGTGGCGTGGGCAAGTCGTCGGTGACGGTGAACCTGGCCATCGCGCTGGCCCAGGCCGGCCACCAGCGTCGGGCTCCTCGACGCCGACGTCTACGGGTTCTCCGTCCCCAAGATGCTGGGGACCGACCACGATCCGGTGATCATCGGCGACCTCGTCATCCCCACGTCGGCCAACGGCGTCAGCTGTCTGTCCATGGGCTACTTCGTGCCCGACGACCAGCCCGTGATCTGGCGGGGCCCGATGCTGCACAAGGCGATCCAACAGTTCCTCACCGATGCCTACTGGGGCTAGCCCGACTTCGTGCTCATCGACATGCCACCGGGCACCGGCGACGTGGCGCTGACGCTGGCCGAGGTCATGCCGAGGGCCGAGATCGTGGTGGTCACCACGCCGCAGCCGGCGGCCCAGCGGGTCGCCCAGCGTTCCGCCTTCGCGGCCCGCCGGCTGAAGCTCTCGGTGCGGGGCGTGGTCGAGAACATGAGCTGGTTCACCGGCGACGACGGCACGCGCTACGAGCTGTTCGGCTCCGGTGGAGGCGACACCCTCGCCGCCGACCTCGGCGTCCCGCTGCTGGGCCAGGTTCCGCTCGTCAACGCCGTGCGGGTCGGGCGGCGACGAGGGCCACCCCGTCATGGCCGTCGACCCCGAGAGCGAGGCGGCCCGGTCCTTCAGGACCATCGCAGAGAAGCTGGCCGCGCTCGGTCCGGCCCGCGTCTACCGGCGGGAGCTCAGCTTGCGTTGAGCCGGCGGGCCCGGGTGGGGCTCAGTCCCCACTTCAGGTTGGCGACGTCACGCGCGTTGCTGCGGTAGACGACGACCTGGTCGCGGCCCGAACGCTTGGCGTCGTACATGGCGTTGTCGGCATCGCGGAGCAGCATGGCCGGTGACGCCGTCGCGTCGTCGGCCACGACGACGCCGATGCTGGCGGTGACCACGAGGTGCGCGTCGCCCAGCTGGACCGGTGCGCTCAGACCGCGGCGGATGCGTTCGGCCATGTCCGTCGCATCCGCCTCGTGGTCGACCTCGGCGAAGGCGACGAACTCGTCGCCGCCGAAGCGGGCCACCACGTCGACGCCCCGCGTCATGGCGGTGAGGCGGTTGGCCATCTCGTTCAGGACGATGTCGCCGGCCGAATGGTCGGCCCGGTCGTTGACGAGCTTGAAGCGGTCGAGATCGATGAACAGCACGGCCAGCGCGGGGCGGCGCCGCCCGACGTGGCGCAACGCCTCCTGGAGCCGGTCCATGAACAGGCTGCGGTTGGCCAGGCCGGTCAGCCCGTCGTGCGAGGCCTGGTACGCCATCTGCTCGGCCATCTCGCACCGTTCGATCGCGAGCCCGATCATGCCGGCCAGCTGGTCGAGCTTGTGCAGCTCCTCGCCGCCGAAATAGGGCATGTAGGGGCTGATCCTGACGGCCAGGATGTGCGAGGCGCCGCTCTGGGTGCGCACGGTGATGCGTCGGCGCGACCCGCCGCCGCCCGTGTCCTCGTCCCACGGGTCACCGTCCTGGTCGGGCCAGCCCGGGTATCGGGCCAGGACCGTGCCGTCGCTCGAAAGTAGGGCAGCCTCGGACGCGCCCACCAGTGCGCACACGTGGGGCAGGAGGTGCTCGGCGACGTCGCGTGAGTCACCCGCGGCCACCAGTTCTCCGACGGCCCGGTTGAATGCGGCGCCCTCCTTGCGGCTGAGGAAGATCCGGACGAAGCCCGGCAGCACCAGGGCGATGAGGAACAGGATCCCCATGGCGACCGTCAGTGCCTCCGTCGCCAGTGTCACGGTCGGCCCCTGGAGCCCCAGCGCAGCGACGACGACCTGCACCTCGAGACCTGCGACAGCGACGGCGAGGAGGCGCATCCGCATGGAGGCGATCGGCGGCTCACCCTTTCCGGCAAGGAACAGGCGGACGACCACGTAGGCGAACAGGAACCCGAAGGCGACGGCGAACGCGACGCGGTAGGCGAGGAAGTGCGGCGGCGGCGGCGTTCCCGGCCCGGGCAGGTACGAGAGGGAGAAGGTGAAGGCGATGATGCCCCGGTCACGATCGCGGCGACGGCGCGCACGGTCGGGCTCGGGGTACGGAACGACGCCGCGAAGCGGAAGAGGCAATACGGCATCACCAGGAGAAGCGCGATGAGCCCCTTGGCCACGTACTGGTTCGCGACCACCGTCGGGTCGACCTTGAGGACGAGGGACAGACCGCCCAGGATGGCGAAGGACAGGGCCACCCATCCCGCACCGGCGATCCGGTGGCGCACCCATTGGTAGGCGGTGAGCGCGGCCAACAGGACGAACTCCACCAAGGAAACGTTCGACAGGACATGCGTCCAGTGGGTCACAGCGTGTCATCCCCTCCTCCGCTGCGTCGCCAAATCGCCATGACGGGCAGCGGTCCCCTCTCCGAGTTTCTCAGGCCCGGAACTGTTCAACTCTACCCCGTGGCCGTGCTCCACGGGGGGACGACTGATGTCCGGGGAACGGTCGGCGAGCGGCCGCACCCGTGCTGTCACATTCACACACGGACGTCACCGCGCAGTGACACTTCCGTGTCATTTCGGTGACAGCGCACGAAGGAGGCGGCAATCCCTGACCGAACTCGCGCAGCATGCCGGTGCCCACGCTGCAGCGGGCAACCAGGCTCCACGAGCGGCGCCGGCTCGGTACTGTGGCCCGGTGGGAGGTGGCATGGCGCAGGACTGGGCACGGCCCGTGGTGCACTGGGAGATCGAGGCCACCGACCCCGAGCGCCAACGCGCCTTCTACTCCGACTTGTTCAATTGGAAGATCGGGGAGGGCGCCATCATGGGGATCCCCCCGGGCATCGGCGGCCCGGAGCCCGGCCCGGCGGGCCACATCCGGGGCAGCCAGCGTTCCGGTGTCACCCTCTACGTGCAGGTGGCCGACCTACGCGCCTCGCTGGAGCGGTCGGTCTCCCTCGGCGCCACGATCGTGGCGGAGCCGTTCGACGTCCCCGGCGGTCCCACGCTGGCCGCCATCACGGATCCCGAGGGCAACCCGGTGATGCTGGTGCAGGCCTGACGGTGTCGATCGTCGAGATCATGACGTTCAGGCTGGCGGAGGGTGTCACGGACGACGCGTTCCTCGCCCTCGACCGGAGAATCCAGACCGAGCTGGTGCCGAACCAGCCGGGCTTCATGCGCCGCACCACCGCGCGCCATGGCGACGAGTGGGTGGTCGTGACGCTGTGGGCCTCCGACAACGACGCCGCGGCCTTCCAGCGCGAGACGGAGGATCATCCGCTGCAGGGGGAGCTCGGACGTGCCGCGGAGGCCGGCACGGTGCACCTGACCCGCTACACGACGCTCGACTGACACCGATCGCCATGGAGCTCGCCGACCTGAAGGTCACGCGCTACGAGGTGCGCGAACGGGTCGCCACCGTCACACTGCACCGGCCCGACCGGCTCAATGCCTGGACGGGGCGCATGCATGCCGAGTACCGGGGACTGCTGGACCGGGCCGCCACCGACCCGGGGTCCGGGTGATCGTCGTCACCGGAGCCGGCAGGGGTTTCTGTGCCGGAGCGGACTCCCGGGCCCTCGAGGGTCATGTCGCGCGCGGCGCCTACGACGCGGGCCTCGGAGACGACGTCGCCATGCCGGGGTACGGCGTGCGGCCCGAGTTCGACGCCGACTTCGCGTACCACTTCGGAATCCCCAAGCCCATCATCGCCGCCGTCAACGGCCCGGCAGCCGGGGTCGGGCTCGTCCTCGCCTGCTACTGCGACCTGCGGTTCGCGGCGAACGGCGCCAAGCTCACGACCTCGCACGGGAGGCTCGGCCTGCCGGCAGAGTACGGCCTGTCGTGGCTGCTGCCTCGCCTCATCGGCGTGACCCGCGCCGCGGACCTGCTCCTTTCCAGCCGCGTCGTGCTCGCCGAGGAAGCCGAGCAGCTCGGGCTGGTCAACCGGGCGCTCCCTCCCGCCGACCTGCTGCCCCACACCTACGCCTATGCCAGGAGCCTCGCCACCGAGATCGCCCCGTCGTCGCTCGCAGCGACGAAGCTGCAGCTCTACCGCGACCTCCACGGCGACGTAGCGTCCTCGGTCAACGACGCCGCCGAGCGCATGGGTGACATGATGCGCAGCGCCGACTTCGCCGAAGGGGTCGCCGCGCTGACCGAGAAGCGTCCCCCCGACTTCCCCGACGCCCGGCCTGAGGGCAGTCGCGGCGCTTCAGCCGTCGACGCCGGCGGGGAGCTTGGCCGGGTCCCAGCCGAGGAGGGCCACCGCCTGGCGGAACGCGAAGCGGTCCGTCATGCCGGCCACGTAGGTGACGGCGGCCCGTACGGCCTCGGGCTGCCCGCGACCACGTCGGACACCGGCGGGTAGCCGGCGCGCTCGGCGACGAGGTGGGGCCGGTCCGAGAAGTGCTCGACCAGCGCCCGGAGCACGCTCACGACGGCCTCACCCTGCCGCAGCGACGCATCGCGCAGGTAGATGCGCTCGTAGTTGCAGGCCCGGAACGCGGCCAATGCTTCCGCGCCCTCCTCCTCCATGCCCACCTGGCCCGTGCGGAGCGTCGCCGAGACGACGCCCCCGATGAAGGCACCGAGCTGCGCGCTGCGCCGCTCGCCGCACAGTGAGCGGACCACCGCCGGCAACTGGTGCGCTGCGACGATGCCCGCCAGGACGGCGTCCTCCCAGTCGTGGCAGACGTAGGCGATCCGGTCGGCCCAGCTGACCACCTCCCCCTCGGGCGAGGAGGGCGCCGGGCGCGACCAGCTGTGGTTGGCGATGCCGTCGACGGTCTCGTCGCACAGGTTGAGGGGGGCCAGCGAGACCAGCGCCCCCCATGGCGCGTGGTCGAAGCCGCCCGGGACGTAGGGGTCGAGCGCATCCTCACTGGCGTGGCCGCCGGGCCCGTGCCCGCAGTCATGGCCGAGGGCGATGGCCTCGGTGAGGGCGACGTTGACGCGGCAGGCCCGCGCGATCGCGGTGGCGACCTGGGCCACCTCGAGCGCGTGGGTGAGGCGCGTGCGCTGGTGGTCCTGGGGGAACACGAAGACCTGGGTCTTGCCGGCCAGCCGGCGGAAGGAGGTGGCGTGGAGGATGCGGTCACGGTCTCGCTCGAAGCAGGTGCGCCAGGCGTCGGGCTCCTCGGGCTCCGGCCGGCTGCCTGCTCCCGAGGCTCGGGTCGCACCGGGCGCGAGAAGGGCAGCCTCGAGGTCCTCGCGCTCATTCCGCCCGCTCGGCAACTGCAGCCGCCCGTCGGCCGTGGTGGCGTCCGCCGTGGCGGCGTCCGGCGCCGGCGCGATGCGGGCGTGCGAGTCGGCGTGGGCCAGCCGGACCGGACCCGAGTAGCCCGACATCGTCGCTGCCCAGCGGGCCGCCCTGTTCGGTCTCGCTGGACCGCCCGCTGCCGCTCATGCTCTGCAGTCTGCCTCGTCGCTGTAACGTCCAGTTGGCCCCGGCACCAGCCAAGAGGCCCGCGAGGAGACAGACCAGGTGGACGTGCGCATCGGCATCACCCACACCCCCAAGGAGCTCGAGGTGGAGATGCCCGACGACTCCGACCGCGACAAGGTGGTGGCCGACATCGAGAAGCTGCTCAAGACGGGCGACGGCGTCCTCTGGCTGACCGACAAGAAGGGCCGGCGGGTGGGGGTCCCCGTGGTCAAGGTGGCGTATGTCGAGGTCGGAGCGCCGTCGAGCGAGCGCCGTGTCGGGTTCGGCGCCCCTTGATCAGGCGCGGCGGCGGGGCAGGCACCAGGGCGGTGAGGGCGGGGCCCGACCTGTTGGACCTGCGGTTGCTGTTCGTCACCGGCAAGGGCGGTGTCGGCAAGACCACCGTCGCGGCCGGCCTGGCCCAGCTGGCCGCCGAGCATGGCAAGCGCGTGCTCGTGTGCGAGATCGACGCCAAGGGCGACGTCACCGCGCTCTTCGAGGCGCCGCCCACCGACTTCACCCCCCGGGAGATCGCCCCCGGGGTGTGGTCGATGTCGATGGACACCGAGGCCTCGTTGCGCGAGTACCTCAAATTGCAACTGCGCATCCCGGTGGTGGGGCGGATCGGCCCGCTGGCCAAGGCGTTCGACTTCGTGGCGACGGCGGCGCCCGGCGTGCGCGAGATCCTGACCGTGGGCAAGCTGTGCTGGGAGGTGCGCGAGTCGCACTACGACATCGTCGTGGTGGACGCCCCCGCCAGCGGCCACATCGTCGGGCAACTGGCCGCGCCCCAGGCCATCAACGACCTGGTCAAGGTGGGGCTGATCCGCAGCCAGACGGACTGGTTGCTCGACATCCTCTCCGACGAGCGCCAGACCGGGCTGGTGGCGGTCTGCACGCCCGAGGAGATGCCGGTGTCCGAGACCCTCGAGCTGGTCACCAGGGTGCGCGAGGAGACCACCGTGCGCACCTCCGCCGTGGTTGTCAACCGCGTCCTGCCCGAGCTCTTCGGTCAGCGCGAGGAGGAGATCTTCGAGCAGCTGCGCCAGCCCGACGCCGAGCGCGTGCTCTCGGAGCGGGCGCTCGGCGATGTCGCCCCCGTGCTCGAGGCGGCGCGGCTCGCCGTCACCCTGCGCCGCACCCGCTCGACCCACCTGCAGCGGCTCCAGTCCGGGCTCCCCGCCGGCCTCCCGGTGCTTCTGGTCCCGTACCTGTTCGCCGCGCAGCTTCGGCGCCCGCACGACGCGCCAGGTGGCCCACGCGCTGGGCGAGGAGCTCGGGCTGTGACGGCGACCCGGGCCGAGGCCGCCAAGACCGTGGGCCAGCTGCTGGCGGCCAAGGACATCGTCATCGCGTGCGGGCCGGGCGGCGTCGGCAAGACGACGACGGCGGCCTCGCTCGCCGCCACCGCCGTGGTGGAGCAGGGTGGCCGCGTCCTCGTCGTCACGGTCGACCCGGCGCGCCGGCTGGCCGACGCGCTGGGGTTGAAGGGGATCGGGAACGACGAGGTCCGCATCACCGACGACGTGTTCACCGAGGCGGCGGTCCGCCCCAGGGGCGAGCTGTGGGCGGCGATGCTCGACACCAAGCAGAGCTGGGACGACCTCATCCGCACCCACGCTCCCGACGCCGAAACGCGCGAGCAGATCCTGGCCAACCCGCTGTACCAGAACATCTCGGGCCGCTTCGTGCAGTCGCACGACTACATCGCCATGGAGCGCCTCTACGAGATCCATTCCGAGGGCAAGTACGACCTCATCGTCGTGGACACGCCGCCCACCCGCAACGCGCTCGACTTCCTCGATGCCCCCCAGCGCATGGCCGACTTCTTCTCGTCCCGCCTGCTGCGCTGGCTGATCGTGCCCTACCGCTCCCGCTTGGTGAACTTCGCGTCGAAGCCCTTCTACCAGGTGGCCGACCGGATCCTCGGTACGCAGTTCCTGGCCGACATCTCGGAGTTCTTCATCCTGTTCCAATCGATGTACACCGGCTTCGTCGAGCGCGCGGAGGCGGTGACGCGCCTCCTGTCGGACCGGCGCACGACCTTCATGGTCGTCTCCACGCTCGAGGCCACCCCGATGCGGGAGGCGGAGTTCTTCTCGGCCGAGCTGCACAAGCGCGAGCTCCACCTCGGCGCGATCGTGCTGAACAAGGTGCTGCCCGAGTACCTGCGCGACCCCGGAGCGGACAAGCTGGCCCAGTCGATGATCGGCCGGGCCTCGGAGCTCGCCGAGGGCCTCACCGACGACCCCGTGGTGGCGGCGCGCGTTGTGGAGGAGGTGGCCGAGAGCTTCCTCAACTTCGGCGTCGTGGCCCGCCGCGAGGCCGAGCAGCAGGCGGAGCTGAGGGGCGCACCCGACGTGCTGGTGACTGTGCCGTTCTTCGACGCCGACATCTACGACATGGGTGGCCTGCTCCGCCTCGGCGCGCAGGTCTGGGGGTAGCGGTCCGGGCTGGCGCCTACCATCGTTGGCATGGTGCAGCTGATCAACCCAGAGGTCCTCGAGTACGCGGACGCGCACACGACCGCTCCGCCGGGACACCTCGAGTCCGTGGACACCTCCACCAGGGAGGACTTCGCGGCCTGGGGGATGATGGTGGGACGCCAGGAGGGCCGGTTCCTCGAATTGCTGGTGTTCGCCACCCAGGCCACCAGCGTCCTCGAGATCGGCACCTTCACCGGCTACTCGTCGATCGCCATGGCGGCCGGCCTCGCCAAGGGGGGCTCCATCATCTCGCTGGAGGTGGACCCCCAGCACGCCAAGGTGGCGCGGGGCAACATCGCCGCCGCCGGGCTGGAGAGCCACATCAGCGTCATCGAAGGTCCCGCAACCAAGACGCTGGAAGAGCTGCAGGGGCCGTTCGATCTCGTGTTCATCGACGCCGACAAGGTCTCCTACGACGCCTACTACGAGGCGGTGCTGCCCAAGCTGGCCAAGCACGGCCTCATCGTGGTCGACAACGCGCTCCAGGGCGGCGGGGTGCTGGCCAGCGCCGAGCACCCGAACGAATCAGCGCGGGCCATGCGCGCCTTCAACGACAAGGTGGTCAACGACCCCCGCGTCGTGTGCGTGCTGACCACCATCCGCGACGGCGTGACGCTCATCCGTCGCGCCCCGGGCGGCTGACGCGGCGTGCGGCTCGCCGGGCAGACCGTGCCGGGCTGACGGGACCGAACTGACGTGCTCGACTACCACCTCCACCTCTGGCCCCACCACGAGCACGAGACCCCGCTGCGGGTCGAGCAGCTGGCGGCCTACTGCGAGGAGGCGCAGGCCGCCGGGGTCACCGAAATTGCCCTGACCGAGCATCTCTTCCGCTTCCGCCAGGCCGAGTCGCTGCTCGGTGGCTTCTGGGACGATGCGCGTGTGCCGCCCGCCCTCGCCGAGTCAATGGCCGACTACTGGGAGTTCCACGCGCGCAACGATCTGGACACCTACGTGGAGTGTGCCCAGGAGGCCAGGGACGCCGGCCTGCCCCTCGTCATCGGCCTCGAGGTCGACTACTACGAGGGCCGCATGGACGATGTGGCCGGGCTGCTCTCCGGCTACCCCTTCGACGTCCTGTTGGGCTCCGTCCACTGGGTCGGCTGCTGGCGCTTCGACGACCTCGACGACGCGGTGTCGATGGCCGAATGGTCGGGCCGCGACGTCGACGCGTGTTGGGACTCCTACACCGAGGCCATGGAGGAGCTGGCCGCCTCGGGCGCGTGCGACGTGCTGGCCCACCCCGACCTGATCAAGGTCGCGGGACACATCCCCGACGCGCCGGGCGAGTGGTGGGACCGGATCGCCGAGGCGGCATCGTCGTCGGGCATGGCCGCCGAGCTGTCGTCCTCGGGTTGGCGCAAGCCGGTGGACGAGCAGTTCCCCGCCCTGGGCCTGCTCGAGCGCTTCGTGGCGCGGCGGGGTACCGCTCACGACGGCGTCGGACGCCCACCACCTCGACCATGTCGCCCACCGGGCCGACGACCTGCGCGCCCTGTTGGGCGCCGTCGGGGTCGGCGAGCTGCAGGGGTACCGGGAGCGGGTGCCCTACCCGGTGGCGCTGTCCTCGGCCCGACCCGCGGCGAAGGAGGCCTGATGCCCACCCCCGCCGAGCTGGCGCTGACCCACACCGACCTCAAGCCCGAGGAGCTGGAGCACCTGCAGCGGCTGCTCGGGAGCTGGAGCGTCCTGGCCGACCTCTCCTTCTCCGACCTCCTCCTGCTCGTCCCGGTGCACACCGCCGGCGTCGAGGCCGAGGCTGCCACCGAGTCGGACCCCGAGCTGGTGGTGCTGGGACAGATGCGGCCCAACAACCGCCCCACGCTGGTGGACCAGGACCTCGTCGGCCAGACCGTCAACGAGTCGCAGTGGACCCTGGTGGCCCGCTGCCTCCATACCGGGGAGATCGTGCGCGGCAGCATCCATCATCCGATCCTGGGCGAGCAGGTGCCGGTGGAGAACATCCCGGTCCGCTTCGAGGGCCGGATCATCGCCGCGTTGCTGCGGGTCTCGCTGGCCCCGCTGAAGGGCCCGACGAGCATGTACGAGCGCACGTACCTGGACGTCTTCGAGCGCCTGGCTGACATGGTGGCCCAGTCGGCGTTCCCCTTCCCCGACGAGGACGTGGGGACCGAGGAGGCGCCGCGGGTCGGAGACGGCGTCGTCGTGGTCGACGCCGACGGGCGGGTGGAGTTCGCGTCGCCCAACGCCATGAACGCGTTCCACCGCATGGGGATCTACAGCCAGCCCGAGGGGCGGCGCTTCGGGGACCTCGACATCGAGGAGACGGCGGTCGAGTGGGCGCTGGCGACCGGGCGTCCCGTGGTCGAGGAGGTCGAGCGCCGTCCCGACGTCATCGTCCTGGTCCACTGCATCCCGCTCCTCTCCCACGGCGTGGTGACCGGCGCGATGATCCTGCTGCGCGACGTCACCGACGTGCGGCGGCTCGACCGCCTGCTCCTCTCGAAGGACGCGGCCATCCGCGAGGTGCACCACCGCGTCAAGAACAACCTGCAGACCATCTCGTCGTTGCTGAGCCTGCAGGCGCGCCGGGTGGGGGACCGGGCGGCGCGGGTCGCGCTGCACGAGGCCGAGCGCCGGGTGCGCTCCATCGCGCTGGTGCACGAGATCCTCGTCGCGCGACCCGAGCGACCAGGTGCCCTTCGCCGAGATCGTGAGCTCGCTGGTGCAGATGGCCGAGGACTCGGTGGTGTCGTCGCAGCCGATCGTGATCTCGGTCCACGGCGACCTGGGCGAGGTGTCGGCCGACGTGGCAACGCCGCTGGCGGTGACGGTGGCCGAGCTGTTGCAGAACGCCGTCGAGCACGCCTTCGACCCCGAGGCCGCCGGCGGTACCGACGGCGCCGCGGGGCTGGAGGGAGCGGGTGGGTCAGCGGGTTACGCGCCCGTGGGCCACGTCGACCTGACCATGTCCAACGGGGAGACCGCGCTGTGCGTCGAGGTGCGCGACGACGGTCTGGGGCTCCCGGAGGGTTTCGACATCGAGCGGACCTCGAGCCTCGGGCTCTCGATCGTGCGCGACCTGGTGGTCAGTCAACTGGAGGGCACCATCTCCATGGAGTCGGTCGCGTCGGCCGACGGCGGCGGGACGCGGGTGGCGATCTCGGTGCCCGTGCGGGCGCCCCGGTGAGCGCCCTCGTGGCGCGGAGCTCAGGCTCAGAACGCGGCGCGCTGCGAGCGGCGGGCGGCGAGCCACGCCTTGCGGAGCTTGCGTCGCTCCTCCTCGGAGGTGCCGCCCCACACGCCGGACTCCTGGTTGGTCGCCAGCGCGAAGTCGAGACAGGGCTCGAGCGCGTCGCACGAGCGGCAGACGCGCTTGGCCGCCTCGATCTGGTCCACGGCCGGGCCGGTCGTGCCGACAGGAAAGAAGAGGTCCGGTTCTGTGTCGCGGCAGGCGGCCACGCGCCGCCAGTCGTCCGCGTCCCAGTCGACGGTCCGGTTCCACATGAGAGCCATCGGATTGTGCCTCCACCAGCATTGTGATCCTTTTCACATGATCGGGCCCGAATGGTGCCCGTCCGTGAAAAGAGGGTTTACGCAAAAGAGGGTAACGGCCCGGCGGGGGCCTGGCAAGGAGTTTTCGTGAATATTCCAGGGCGACTGCGCACTATTCGTGTCAGACCCGCGACGGTGACCGCGTGACCGCCGTCTTCGCCCATAGGGGTTGCACGCAGGGCTTCGTCGAGAACACGGTCGAGGCGTTCGCCGAGGCCCGGCGCCTGGGTGCCGACGGGGTGGAACTGGACGTCCGCCTGACGGCCGACGGCGCCCTGGCCGTCCACCACGACGCCGAGATCCCCGGGCTCGGCGTGATCGCCGAGCTGGGAGCGGCCGACCTGCCCCCCCACGTGCCCCTGCTGGCCGACGTCCTGGGCGTCTGCGACGGCATGGTGGTCAATGTCGAGATCAAGAACGCCCCCCAGGACCCGGGTTGGGACACGGCCGAGACCGTGGCGGCCCTGACGGCGGTGGCGATCGAGGAGGCGGGCTGGACGGACCGGGTCCTCGTCTCGTCGTTCCAGGTCGCCACGCTGCGCGCCGTCCAGGCGGCCGACGGGCGGCTCGCCCTCGGGGCGCTGTGGGGGTTCGGTGCCGAACCCGGGCCGGCACTCGCCGAGGCCGCCGCAGCGGGGTTCCGGGCGGTCCATCCCTTCGTGACCTCGGTGACGGCCGAGCTGGTGGAGCAGGCCCACGCGGCCGGGCTCGCCGTCAACACGTGGACGGTCAACGCCCCCGACGACCTGCGGGCGATGGTCTCCTTGGGGGTGGACACGGTGATCACGGACCAGCTCGCGGCGGCGCTGGCCATCGTGGGCACGCCGGGGAGCTGAGGCCACGCGAGCCCGGGCCGCGAAAGGGCCTGTCACCGGGCCGAATGGCGGGGAACCGCCCGGGTCCACAAAGATGGTCCGCCATGAACGTCGTCGTTTGCGTCAAGCAGATCCCTGATCCGGCCGCCCCCGGTGGGCTGATCCCCGGCTCCAACACCCTCGACCGGTCCGGCAAGCTCATCATGGACGACTCGGACAACTACGGGGTCGAGATGGCCCTCCAGCTCGCCTCGGGAGAGGGCGACGAGGTCACGCTCGTCTCCATGGCACCGGGCGGCGAGACGTCCGGCCTGCGCACCGGCCTGGCCATGGGCGCCGCCAAGGCGATCCTCATCAGTGACGACGCCCTGGCGGGCAGCGACGCCCTCGGGACGGCCAAGGTCCTGGCGGCCGCCATCGCACGGGCCAACCCCGACCTGGTCGTGATGGCCACCGAGTCCACCGACGGGTACACCGGCACGCTGCCCGTGCAGGTCGCCGAGTTGATGGGCCTGCCGTCGGTCACCTTCGCCAAGGCCATCAGCGTCGACGGCGGCTCGGTCAAGGTCGAGCGCCAGACCGAAGCGGGTTACGACGAGGTCGTGTGCCCGATGCCGGCGCTGGTCACCGTCACCGCGGGCGTCGTCGAGCCGCGGTACCCGTCCTTCAAGGGGATCATGGCGGCCAAGTCCAAGCCGGTCGACAACCTGACCGTCGCCGACCTGGGCATCGATGCGTCGCAGGTGGGCGCCGCCGGCGCCGGGCAGGAGATCACCGACGTCTCGGAGGCCGAGGCGCGGGGCGCGGGAGAGATCGTGGTGGACGAGGGCGACGGCGCGCAGCGCGTCGTCGCCTTCCTCGAGCAACTGAAGGTGGTCTGACATGCCGATCGACAAGGTGTGGGTGCTCGCCGAGGAGGGCGACAGCGGCCCGACCCCCGTGACGCTCGAGTTGCTGACCGAGGCGAGGGCGCTCGCGTCGGTGGTGGAGGCCGTGGCGTGGGGGTCCGACGTGGCCTCCCTGGCCGGCCCGCTGGGCGAGTACGGCGCCACCACCGTCTACGACGTCGGCGACCTCGGTGGTGCACTGCCCGGGGTACCGGTGGCCGCCGCGCTGGCCGCCCTCATCGAAGGCGGCAACGCGCCGGGTGCCATTTTGATGCCGGCCACCTACGAGGGTCGTGACGTCGCGGGGCGCCTCTCGGCCAAGCTGGACCGCCCGGTGCTGACCAACGTGACCGGGCTGGTGGACGGCGACGGCGGATTGTCGAGCCAGCACCCGATCTTCGGCGGCAGCCACACCGTGACCGCGCGCTTCACCGGCGCGGGCCCGGGCATCTTCGTGATCCGGGCCAAGTCGTTCGCGGCCGAGCCCTCAGGCGGCGCTGCCGCCGCCGTGGTGGCCGCGCCGGTCCCCGAGGTCGCCGGCACCAACACGGCCAAGATCGTGGAGCGCCACGTCGAGGAGCGCAGCGGTCCCAAGCTCGACGAGGCGGCTGTGGTGGTCTCGGGCGGGCGCGGGTTGGGCGAGGCGTCGAACTACGCGTTGATCGAGGAGCTCGCCAAGCTCCTGCACGGTGCCGCCGGAGCGAGTCGCGCCATCGTCGACGCCGGCTGGGTCCCCTACTCGCACCAAGTGGGCCAGACGGGCAAGACCGTCAAGCCCACCGTGTACATGGCCTGCGGGATCTCCGGCGCCACTCAGCACCTGGTGGGCATGAAGGGCTCGAAGAACATCATCGCGATCAACAAGGACGCCGAGGCGCCGATCTTCTCGGTCGCCGACCTCGGCATCGTGGGCGACGTGCACAAGGTCCTGCCGGCGCTGATCGAGGCGCTCAAGGCCAAGAGCTGAACGGCGCGCGACCCGGCGCGCCGGGTACCGCCCCGATCACTGAACCCTGCCGCTGAAGCCGGCGGCTGCATCCCGCCGCCGGGATTTGGGCGCCGGCTGCCAGACTGGCAGAGTGTGAACCAATGAGCCGGCTGTGCCGGGGCCGCATCGGGCTCGCGCCCACGTGGCGTGCGTGTTCGTGCGGCCTGACCGGCGGTACATTCGGCGCAGCCGCCTGACCTCCGCCGATGCTCTTTCCCACGATCGACTTCGCCCTCTTCTTCGCCGTCGCGTTCACGGTGAACTGGCTGCTCAACCCCTATGCGCGCTGGTGGAAGCTCGCAATGATCCTCCTGAGCTACGTGTTCTACGGCTGGGTGGGGTGGAGCTACTGCCTCCTCTTGCTCGCGACGACCCTGGTGTCCTTCGCCGGCGGAGCTGCGGTGTCGGCGATGCGCAACGAGCGCAATCGGCGCATCGCGATGTCGGTGTGCGTCGTGGCGCTGCTCGGGATCCTGGGCTGGTTCAAGTACTACGGCTTCGTCTCGGTGAACCTGGACAACGTCAGCCACGCCGTCGGGCTGGGCCACGCCTTCCCGCTCCTCCAGGTCGCCCTGCCCATCGCCATCTCCTTCTTCACGTTCATGGCCATCAGTTACGTGGTCGACGTCTACCGCCGCAAGCTCGAGCCGGCCAAGCCCCTCGACTTCGCGCTCGTACCTCTCGTTCTTCCCGCACCTCCTGGCGGGTCCGATCGTGCGCGGGACGGAGCTGCTGCCCCAGATCCGGCACCGCCGCGATCCCGACGGAATCGACTACTCCCGCGCGTTCTGGCTGATCCTGGCCGGCCTGTTCAAGAAGGTCGTGATCTCCTCCTACGTCGCGAGCGCCATCGTCGCGCCCGTCTTCACGTCGCCCACCCAGCACTCCGCCCCCGAGGCGGTCTTTGCGGCCTGGGGGTACGCAGTGCAGATCTACTGCGACTTCAGCGGCTACACCGACATCGCCATCGGTCTCGCCCTGCTGCTCGGCTTCCGCTTCCCGCAGAACTTCGACGCGCCCTACACGGCGCGCAACCTGCAGGACTTCTGGCGGCGCTGGCACATGACGCTCTCGCGCTGGCTGCGCGACTACCTCTACATTCCGCTCGGGGGCAATGCCGGGAGCCAAGCCAAGACGGTGCGCAACATCATGATCACCATGATGCTGGGCGGTCTGTGGCACGGCGCGGCGTGGACGTTCGTGGCCTGGGGTGCCCTGCAGGGCCTGGGGCAGAGCTACGGGCACATCCGCCGGTCCTGGCGGCTGCGCCGCGGCCTGCCGGCGGTGGCCGACGGCCCGCTGCGGGTGTGGGTCCAGCGGTTCCTCACCTTCCAGTTCGTCTGCCTGGGGTGGGTGTTCTTCAACTCGTCGGGCATCTCGCAGGCGCTGGCCGTGCTCGGCCGCCTCTTCAGCGGGTGGGGTCAGCCGTCGCCGCTCGTCACGCCCCTGCTGGTCGTCACCGTCCTCGGCACGATCGCGCTCCAGTACGTGCCGAGCCTGAACGTGGCCCGCCTCCAGGCGGCCTTCTCGCGCCAACGCTCCGCAGTGCAGGTCGGCCTGCTCGGCCTGGCCCTGGTCGGCATCACCACCTTCGGCCCCGTGGGCGTCGCGCCCTTCATCTACTACCGCTTCTGATGACCGACGCCCGCACCCCGCCCCCCACCGTGCAGTGTGGAGACCCAGACGGATTGGGACCTGGACCCGCACAACGAGCTGGCCCTGCCCACGGACGGAAGGGTGCGGGCCCGCTGGACGCGCGTCCTCGCGCTGGGCGCCGCTGCCTTCGCCGTGTGGTTCCTCCTCTTCGCGCCCACCCTGCAGCACAACGCGGAGGTGTCGCCTGTCGGTACGCGGCGCACCGTCAGCCTCGACCTGGTGGGGCCGGTGGCGGCGCTCAGCCGGGGGCTGCAGCTCTCGCACATCGTCTCGGCCACGGGGCGGTCGAACGGCCTTCGTGGTGGCGCCGGAGGGCTCACGACGTCAGGGCCGCGGGCAGTGCCGCGAAGCGGCGCGCGGCCGGGGTCCAAGCCTGCTCCGGGGCACGCGGCCGGGCCCGTGACGACGACCCCGTCCACGGTGCCGCCGAACCCGAAGCTCCCCACCGCCGCCAACCCGCTGCGGGTCCTCGTCGTGGGTGACTCCATCGGCCTCGACATGGGCGGACCGCTGCAGGCGGACCTGGCCGGCACGGGTGTCGTCAACGCCGCCCTGGACGCACGCGAGAGCACGGGCCTGACCAGGCCCGACTACTTCAACTGGCCGGCCGAGCTCGCCTCGGACCTCAAGTTGGCGCAACCGCAGGTCGTGGTCGTGATGATCGGCGCCAACGACGCCCAGGACTTCCTCGGGCCGCCCGACGTGCCCTACAGCGCACCCCAGTGGAACGCCGAGTACGCGAGCGAGTGGCCCAATTCATGCAGGTCGCCCAGAGCGGGGGTGCCTTGGTGGTGTGGGTGGGCATGCCGCCCATGCAGAACCCCGGCCTCAGCGCGCAGATGGACGACCTCAACGCCCTCGCCCAGCACCAGGCCTCGGTGGCCCGCCCGCCGGTCACCTTCGTCAGCACCCAGAAGACCCTGGGGACGCCACAGGGCGGCTACACGGCGTTCGTGACCAACGCGGCCGGGCAGATCGTCAATGTCCGGGCGCCCGACGGCACCCACCTCACGGCGGGCGGGGGCCAGGTCGTCGCCCAGCAGGTGATCAACGAGCTGCAGACGCTCGGCTACCACATCCCCTGAGGCACCAAGCCCTCGGACACCACCCGGCGACGTGCAGACCAACCCGGTCGGGCGGGCCGCGTTAGGTGGGTGGCGCGGCGCCCTCCAACAGCGCCTCGGGTGCGGGCAGGTCGTCCTGCAGCGCGGGCAGCCCCGCCCGCCGCGGCCGCACGTAGGCCAGCCAGATGACGGCGGCCGCCAGCAGCACCGTGCCGAGGATCCAGCCCAACGCGGTGGTGCCGACGCCCACGTACTTGAGGCCCGACGCGAAGACCACGAAGGTGATGACCGGGCGCAGGAGGCGGTCCGGAGCGCGGGAGGAGATGAGGGAGCCGAGGAAGACGGCCGGCACGCTGCCGATGACGATTGAGGCGGTCACGGCGAACTCGACGTGCCCGAAGGCGAGCGCGCCCAACGCGGCCGCCAGTGTCAGGGGCACGGCCTGGGTCAGGTCCGTGCCGACGAGCTGGTTGGCACCGAGGAGCGGGTAGAGGAAGAGCAGGAGCACGATCATCAAGGATCCCGAGCCCACCGACGTCATGCCGACGATGAAGCCGCCGACGACACCGATGGCGACGGAGGGGAGCGGGCGGACGACCAGCTCGCCGATCAGCGCATGCGCGGCGGTGGCCCGAGCGCCGGTCGAGGACGTAGCGCAGCACCATGGCACCGGCGCCCAGCAGCAGGGCGGCACCGAGGATCGTCTGGACGTCGTGCTCGGCCGCGGTCGACTCGCCCAGCAGGTGGAGCGCGTAGGAGCCGAACAGGGCCGCGGGGACCGAGCCGAGCACCATCCAGCCGACCAGTGCGTAGTTGACCGTCTTCTTGGCCATGTGGACCGCGGCGCCCACCGGGCGCATGAGGACGGCGGCCACGAGGTCGCTCGAAATCGCCGTCGACGGCTTGATGCCGAAGAGCAGGATCAGCATGGGCGTCATCAGCGCGCCGCCCCCCGCCCCGGTCATGCCGACCAGGAATCCCACGATGGCGCTCCCGATGACGATGTAGGGGTCAATCGCCACGAGGGCTCCGGGGGGTGGCGGCGCCGGGGGTCTGGTACCGGCGCGTCATAGTGCTGCCATATTACCTATGGATTAGGTCAACAATCACCCCGCCGGCCGGTCCGTCGACCGCGAGTCGGGGCCGGGTACAGCTAGACCAGCGGCCAGGGGTAGGGGGGCCAGTCGCCGTCGTCGACCAGCTCGGGCAGGGCACGCAGGCTCAGGAGCCAGGCCACCCGGTCCAGGGTGGCGGCCACCTCGGCCGGCTCGATGAGCCGGCCGAGCTCGGGCGGAGGCCCGTCGTGGGCCAGCCGGGCTAGGTCGTCCTGCACGCCTGCTTCGAGCTGCGCGCCGCCGAAGTCCCAGATCACGGTGCGCAACTTGTCGTGGCGGTTGAAGCAGAGCCCGTTGTCGATGGCCCAGAGCCGGTCCTCGGCCAACAGGACATGGCCGCTCTTGCGGTCGGCGTTGTTGGCCACGACGTCGAACGCGCACAGGCGCATGAGGTCAGGGTGCCACTTCGGGTCGTCGCGCAAGGTGAAGTAGTGCGACGTGCCGTCCTCGTGGACGAACCGCTGCACGGAGCCGGGTCCGAACGGGCCCTCCTCGCGCTCCACCGTCTCGGGCACGAGCCCCCATCCGAGTGACTCCGAGAGCACGTAGGCGGCGACCTCGCGCCGGAAGAGCCCGCCCGGGAAGTCCCACAGCGGCCGTTCCCCCTGCGAGGGCTTGTACACGGCGAGCAGCTCCTCGCCGTCGAGGCTGCAGGTGACGAGCAGCGTGGCGTTGGAGCTCCCGGCGATGCGCCCGTGCACATCCACCTCGCCCTCGGTGAGGACACGCTCGACGGTGGCGTCGGACACCGCGGTCAGGTCACCGGTGGCCGGTGCCCGTTGGTGCGCGGGCAGTCGTGCCCTGCGGGGTCCAGCGGGAGCGCGCACAGCGGGCAGGGGGGACGGCCCGCCTCCACCAGTCGCGTGGCACGTATCGCGAACGCGCCGGCCTGTTCGCGCGTCAGGGCGACGCGGAGCACATGCCCGCTCTCCGCCAGGTCGTCGTCGGCGTCCTCCTCGTCCTCGACGCCCAGCTCCTCGAGCACGACGATGATGCGGTCGAGCTCCTCGTCGTAGGAGACCCCGATCGTTCCCACGACCCACTCGAACTCCTCGGTGCCGTAGAACTCCAGGTCGTCGGGCAGGTGTCCCGGACGGCCCAGCTCCTTGACGATGCGCCCGAGGTAGCCGGCCAACACGGCGACCTGCTGCTTCTCGACCTTGACCGTCGTCTCGGTCAGCCCCTGGCGGCAGTAGAAGAGAAAGAGGCGTTGCCCCACCTCGCCCGTCACCCCGACCGTGCAGTTGTCGGGCGCGTCGAAGTCGAAGTCGTCGCTCACCTGGCGTCCCCCTGAGGCGCTGTGGCCGCGCCGGTGGTTCGGCGGCCGGTGTGCCGGGCTGTTCGGCGGTCGCTGTGCCGGGCTGTTCGGCGGGCGGGCGATGGTTCTGAAAACTCTAAGCGTGCGCGTTTAGAGTTTGCGGAACAACCACCGGCGGACGGACCGCTCGACCGATACATCACGACGGCACCATTCACAGGCACCATTCATGACGGTGCCAGCTCCTCCAGCGTCCCCGTCGAGTTCATGCACAGGACGACCGGCCCGCCGGCGGTGAAGAGGATGGCCGAGATCGAGCAGGGAGAGACGACAAGACGCTGCATCAGGTCGAGGGGCACACCGGCCGCCGCCGCCACGATCGCCTTGATCGGGTCCGCGTGCGAGACCGCCACGATCGTCTCCCCAGGGTGCTCCGCCACGAGGCCGAGCACGGCGTCCATGGAGCGGACCGACATCTCGGCGAAGGACTCGCCGCCGGGGAACCGGAAGCCGCCGGGCCAGCGCTGCACGGTGGGCCACTCCCTGGCCCGGTACAGCCGCGTCAGGGGCTGCTCTGTCCACTCGCCCACGTCGACCTCGACGAGGCCGGGCGCGGTGCGCACCCGGAGGCCGAGCGTGCGGGCGATGGGGGCCGCCGTCTCGCGGGTCCGCTCCAGCGGCGACGCGTAGACGGCGCTGGGCGACTTGGTCAGGGCGGCGATCCTCTCGGCGGCCGCCGCGGCCTCCGCGTGGCCCTTCTCGGAGAGGTGGAGGCCGGCGGCCTGCCCGGGGAGCATCTTGCCCGTCGTCGGCGTGGTGCCGTGGCGCACGAGGAGTACGACGGTCGCCGGGGGAGCCTTCCTGCGGCGACGAGACGGCGGGCGTGTCGAGGCGGATCGGGCTGAAGGCGGCACGGCAGCCCATCGTAGGCTCTGCATCGTGGCGTCCGACCGGGCCGAGCAGGACACCTTGGCCAAAGTGCAGCGGGACGTTGCAGCGTGCCGACGGTGCCCGCGCCTGGTCAGCTGGCGTGAGGAGGTGGCGCGCACAGGCCGGGCCTCGTTCGCAGGACAGGTGTACTGGGGCCGTGGCGTGCCCGGGTTCGGCGACCCCGGGGCATCTCTGGTCATCGTCGGGCTGGCTCCAGCCGCGCACGGTGCCAACCGGACGGGCCGGATGTTCACGGGGGACCGGTCGGGTGACTGGCTCTTCGCCGCGCTGCACCGGGCCGCCTTCGCTTCGCAGCCCACCAGCACTTCGCGCGACGACGGCCTCACGTTGCGCGGCGCCTACATCACCGCCGCCGTGCACTGCGCACCGCCGGGGAACAAGCCTGAGCCCGCCGAGCGGGACGCGTGCGCCCCGTACCTGGCCCGGGAACTGTCGCTGCTCGCCCCCGCTGTCGTGATCGCGCTCGGGCAGTTCGCCTGGCAGGCCGTCGCGTCCGAGGCTGGGCTCCGGCCCCGCCCTAAGTTCGGCCACCTCGCGGAATGCACCCTGCCGGGCGGGGCGGTGCTCCTCGGCTCGTACCACCCGAGCCAGCAGAACACGTTCACCGGCAAGCTGACCGTGCCCATGTTCGACGCCGTGTTCACGCGGGCGCGCCGGCTGATCTCTCCGGCTTCAGTAGTGTGAGCGCGGTTCAGGAGCACACGGCCCGTCCTTGACGGGCGGTGGTGGTTTGCCTGAGGGGGTGGTGCGTCACAGAGGAGGCAGGAGAGGTCATGATCCGGTGGGCGGTCGCTTGGGGGCGAGTGACGGATGCCGATCGGCCCCATGGCAGCCGACGCCTCGCGACAGCGTGTGCGCTGCTCGCCGTCCTGTCCGGTCTGGTGGTCAGCGTGACGGCGGTTCGCCCGGCCGGCGCGGTCACGAGCGCAGCGGACGGGGCGACCCGCGGCGCCGACAACGACCGGAGCGGGTGGTATCCGGACCAGACGAACCTGAGCCCCGGCCTGGTCAGCGGCGGCACCTTCGGCCAGTTGTTCAAGACGCCCGTCAACGGTGAGGTCTATGGCCAGCCCCTCGTCGACGACGGGCAGCTGTTGGTCGACACCGAGAACAACTATGCCTACGGTCTCGACCCGGTCAGCGGGGCGATCTTGTGGACCCGCCAGTTCGGTGCGCCGGTCCAGGCGTCCACCATCGGCTGTGCCGACCTGACACCGAACCTCGGCGTCACCTCCACACCGGTTGTCGACCAGGCCACCGATGTCGAGTACCTGGTGGACAACGAATATGTGTCGGGAACCTCGGGCCCGAGCGCCTACTACGTGCACGCACTCGAACTTGATCACGACGGGGCAGAGGAGCCCGGCTTCCCAGTGGAGATCCAGGGCACCGCCGCCAACGATCCCTCGCTGACCTTCAACCCGTACTTCGAGATCCAACGTCCCGGGCTCCTCCTCATGAACGGCACGGTGTACGCCGCCTTTGCCGCCCACTGCGACATCGGACCCTGGGAGGGGTGGATCGCCGGCGTCACCGAAACAGGGACCCTGCAGACCATGTGGACTACGGCCGCCACGAGCACCGACGCCTCCCCGGTCTCGGGGGCGGGAATCTGGATGTCCGGCGGCGGCCTGGTCTCCGACGGCCCGGGCCAGATCCTCTTTGCCACTGGCAACGGGGCCTCCAACGGGGCGGGGCCCATCCCCGGTGACACCCCGCCACCCGACCTGGGCGAGGCGGTCGTCCGCGTGGCCGTGCAGCCGGACGGCTCCCTCAAACCGGTCGACTTCTTCTCGCCCTACGACTCCGCCACCCTCGACCAGAGCGACATCGACTTCGGGTCCGGCAGTCCCATCGCGCTTCCCGACGCCTACTTCGGCACCGCGGCCATTCCCCACCTGGCCGTCGAAGTGGGGAAGGAGGGCTACGTCTACCTGCTCAACCGCGACAACCTCGGGGGTGTGGGGGAGGGGCGCAGCGGCACCGACAACGTCGTCGGCCGCTTCGGCCCCAACGGCGGCGTGTGGTCCAGCCCGGCCGTCTGGCCCGGTGACGGCGGGTACGTCTACATACCGACCGCGTCGGGGTCGGTCTCCGCCGTCGGCGGCGCCGGGCTGATGGATGCGTACAAGTACGGCCTGAGCGGCTCCGGCAAGCCCACTCTCAGCCTGGTGGGTCGATCCGCGGATGACTTCGGCTTCGGCTCCAGCGCGCCGGTGGTCACCTCCAACGGCACGACATCGGGCTCCGCCCTGATGTGGACGGTGTGGTCGCCCGACGGGTCAGGGGCCGGTGCGCAACTCAGGGCGTACAACCCTGTACCGGTCGGCGGGACCCTGCAGCTGGTGTGGAGCGGTCCTGTCGGCACGGCCTCCAAGTTCAACCCTCCGGGTGTGGCGGGCAACCGTCTCTACGTGGGCACCCGCGACGGCAACGTCCTCGGGTTCGGCGCCCCCGTGGCCGCTCCGGTCACTGCTCCGACGCCCACCTTCCCGGCCACCGTGGTCGGACAGACCTCCACCGAGACCGAGACCATCACGGCCAGCAGCGCGGTGACCATCACCTCGCTCGTCGCCACCGGACCGTTCACTCGGGGCACCCCCAGTCAGACGCTTCCCGCCTCACTCGCCGCCGGGGCATCCATGAGCGTGCCGGTGACGTTCGCCCCGACCAAGGCGGGCCTCGCCGGCGGCAGTCTCACCATCGGCTCCGACTCGGGGACATTCGTGGTCTCCCTCAGCGGTTCCGGGGAGGTCAACGGGCCCAGCCTGACCTCGACGACCTCTGGGATCAGCTTCGGGGGGATCGCTACCGGCGACCAGTCCAGCGATACCGTCGGATTCGTCAACGACGGGTCGCAACCGCTGACCGTCTCGGAGGTCGACGTTCCGGAGCAACCCTTCGGCGTGTCCGGGGCACCGGAGCAGGGCGCCGTGCTTCAGCCCGGGGACGAGGTGGTGGTCAATGTGACCTTCGCACCGACCGTCAACGGCAGCTATTCCTCGTCGCTCGAGGTGGACAGCGATGGAGGGGACGTCGAGGTCGCCATCACCGGCAACTCGACGCCGCCCCCGGTGATGTCCATCTCCGCGACGTCGCTCGACTACGGGTCCGTTCCGCTCGGCTCCACGTCGACGGAATCGTTCACGGTGAGCAACACCGGTGGCGCGGACCTCACCATCACCAAGTCGAAGCCCCCGGTGACCGGACCCTTCGCCGCCTCGACCGCCCTCGCTGAGGGGACCACGCTGGCACCGGGAGCCAGTCTCACTGAGACCGTGGTCTTCACACCCACCGTGGTCGGTACCGTCACCGACTCGTGGACCATCAATGCTGACGATGGCGCGGGGGTGCGGTCGGTCTCGTTCTCCGGCACCGGGGTCCCGGTCACAACTCTCGGCGGCGGCATCACGCCCCCCTCTCCTTCGTACGGCTACTGGCTCGTGGGCTCGGACGGCGGGATCTTCAGTTTCGGCTCCGCGCAGTTTCACGGCTCAATGGGCGGCGTGGCCCTGCAAAGACCGGTCGTCGGCATCGTGCCCGCCCAACACGATGACGGGTACTGGCTCGACGCCTCCGACGGCGGCGTCTTCAGCTTTGACACGCCGTTCTATGGCTCGATCCCCGGTCTCGGGCTCCTCCCAGCGGGTTCGGGACTGCCGAACAGCCTCAACGCC
Organism: uncultured Acidimicrobiaceae bacterium; assembly: GCA_963740535.1. GTDB lineage: Bacteria > Actinomycetota > Acidimicrobiia > Acidimicrobiales > RAAP-2 > Bog-473. The sequence goes on along the minus strand of CAVUEI010000001.1, from coordinate 478,924 downwards.
CCGATTGTGGGAATGGTGCCCTCCAGCGACGATGGCGGCTACTTCATGGTGGCCTCCGACGGCGGGGTCTTTGCCTTTGGCGACGCGCAATTCGCCGGGTCGTGCCCCGGCATCGGGGGCTGTTCGGGCTCCGCGGTTGCGGTGATGCCCGACAGCAGTGGCAACGGCTACTGGGTGGTCACCTCGACGGGGAACATCTATGCCTTTGGTGACGCCCCCTACCTCGGCGCACCCGGTCACGGCCCGGTCGCCTCCGCGGTCGCCACTCCCGACGGGAACGGGTACTGGATCCTTCTGAGCGACGGCGAGGTCTTCGGTTACGGTGACGCGCCGAACCTCGGTGCGCCCTCGCCGGCCAACTTCAACGGCCTCGACCCCGCCACCGCCATCTTCCCGAGCTCCGATGGTGCCGGCTACTGGGTCTCATCGGCTGCCGGCGCCGTCTTCAACTTCGGGGATTCGCCCAACGACGGTGGGATGTCGGGGACCCCACTCAACGGGTCCATCATTGCGGCGACGGGGTTCTGACGTCTGCCCCTGACCTCGCGACAGCACTGTGATGCGAGAGTGAGGAGAATCCCGCAGAGCCTGAGCGCGGTCAGGACACCAGGTCGTACAGGAGCCGGAAGAAGCGGATGCGTGCCGGGTCGGGCGTGACGCCGTAGCTCTCGTAGAACAGCGGTTCGAACCGGTCGCCGAAGTTCCAGCAGGTGCTCCAACCCCCCACCGCGATGTCCCACCAGCGATCGGCGACGCCCAGCTCGCCGAGGTCGACGTAGCCCGTGACGACGAGGTCGCGCAGCAGAACGTTGGGCGGGCAGTAGTCGCCGTGACAGACGACGAGGTCCTCTTCTGCGGGGGCGGTCGCTCTCAACTCGGCAAGGGCCCTCTCAGGGCTCAGGTGGCGGTGCTCGTCGTGGAAGCCCGAGGCGTCGATGTCATCGGCGGCGACCCTGCGCCCGACGTGGTCGAGTGCCCGCTCGGTCTCGAAACGGAAGGGGCACCACTCCTCCCCGACGGCGTCGTGGAAGGCTCGCAGCCCGCGGCCGAGCGCAGCAACGAGCGCAGGGAGATCACCACCCCAGGCGGTGTCGGTCCCGTCGCTCCCGGGCAGCCCTTCGGTGAGCAGGATCGTCGTGCCCCCCTGTTGCTCCAGCGCCACCACCTTGGGGACCGGGAGGTAGGCCGCGGCCCAGATCATCCGCTCCGACTCGCCGCGCAGGCTGGGGAAGCGGCCCACCGTGTCGACCTTGGCGAAGCGCACCGAGCCGTCGGGTGCGGTCAGCCGCCAGGTCGTGAGGCCGGGGGCGAGCCGGTAGGCGAGGGTGGCGACGGCGCCCGGCGCGAGGCGCTCCAGCTCCGCGGGCGGCGCCGGCGGCACTGGCGCGTCGGTGTCGTTCGGCACGGACGCAGGGTAGGGGCGCCACGGCGCCACGGGCTACCGTCTCGGCGACCACGCGAGGAGGATGGAGTGCACGAGCCCGATGACGTGACGCCCAGTCGCGGCGTCCGACATCAAGAGCTGGGACGACACGGCGGACGTCGTCGTGGTGGGCTTCGGCGCCGCCGGGTCGGCGGCCGCCTTCAGCGCAGCAGAGGCGGGGGCTCAGGTGCTGGTCCTCGAACGGACGGGCGGACCCGGGGGGGCGGCGGCCCTCGCCGAGGGCATCGTCTACCTCGGCGGCGGCACGCCGGTCCAGACCGCCTGCGGGTTCGAGGACAGCGTCGACGACATGTACCGCTACATGATGGCGGCCTGCGGCCCGGATCCCGACGAGGCCAAGATCGCCCGCTACTGCGCGGAGAGCCTGGGTCACTTCGACTGGCTGGTGGCGCGCGGGGTCCCGTTCGACCCCACGTTCTGCGCCGAGACGTCGATGGCACCGACCGGCACCGAAGGCCTCGTCTACTCGGGCGGAGAGGACGCCTACCCGTTCAACGAGATCGCGCGCCCGGCACCGCGGGGGCACCTGGCCAAGACGCCGCGTGCCACCGGGTGGCTCCTGATGCAGCACCTGGCCGCCGCCGCCACCGGTGCCGGCGCAGCAGTCGCGGCGGACACCCGGGTGGACCGGCTGGTCCTCGACGACGGCCGCGTCGTCGGGGTCCAGGCGCAGCGCTTCGGCGAGCGCATCTCGTTGCGGGCGCGGCGTGGCGTCGTGCTGACGTCCGGCGGCTTCATCTTCAACGACGAGATGCTGCGCCGGCACTGCCCTCCGCTCGTGCGTGGCACGTACAAGGTCGGCACCGAGGGTGACGACGGGCGGGGCATCCGAATGGCCCAGGCCATCGGCGCCGCGGTCCGCAACATGTACGCCGGAGAGGTCTCGCTGCCCATCACGCCGCCCCGCACGCTGATCCACGGCATCCTGGTCAACGGCAAGGGGCAGCGCTTCATCAACGAGGACACGTACATGGGCCGGGTGGGCCAGTCGGCGCTCTACGAGCAGGACGGCGAGGTCTACCTGATCGTGGACGAGGCCTCCTACGAGGTGAACTGGATGGGCCTGGCCGCGACCTGGGTCTGCGAGACCACGGCGCAGCTCGAGTCCGAGGTCGGTCTTCCTCCCGGGTCGCTCCAGTCCACGGTGGAGCTCTACAACCGTCACGCTGCGACGGGCGAGGATCCCCTGTTCCACAAGGGCCCGGCGTGGGTGCGCCCGCTCGTGCCCCCGATCGGGGCCATCGATCTGCGTGTCGGGCCGGCGCCGTACGCGCCGTTCACCCTCGGCGGCTTGGACACCTCGGTCGACGGCGCCGTTCGCTCCGTCGGGGGCGGCACCGTTCCCGGGCTCTTCGCCGCGGGGCGCACCACGGCCGGCGTGTGCTCGTTCGGCTACGCCAGCGGGCTGTCCATCGGGGACAGCACGCTGTTCGGTCGGCTCGCCGGTGCCAGCGCGGCGGCGGCGCCCGCCTGAGACTCCGGACCCGAGCGGTCCGGTGGCTGCGGGTGGACCGGGGTGTATCGAATCAATCGGATACGGGTATTCATCTCCCGAATGGAGAGGAGGAATCGGATGGACCTCGACCTGCTTGATCTGTATGCCCGCGCCAGCGCGTGGACTTCCACCAAGGTGGCTGGTGCTGAATCGAGACTTGACGAGCCGAGCTCGTGCGACGGTTGGAGTGTCCGCACGCTCATGAGCCACATGCTCGAGACGCAGAAGTACTTCGTGGGGGCGGCACGAGGTGACGACGTCTCTCCACCCTCCCCGACCCCGGCGGATCTCGTCAGCGACGACCCGAACACCGACTTCGCGAGAGCCCGTGCCGAGACGCTGCGCACCTTCGAAGAGCCCGGAGTGATCGAACGGACCGGTCCGGCACTCGGCATCGCATTCAGCGACCAGCTCCTGCACGGGTGGGATCTGGCCACGTCCACGGCGCAGGGGACGACGATGCCCGAGGGGCTCCCGGAAGCGGCGTACGCCATCATCCACGGCCGGTTCACCGACGAGCAGCGCAAAGGCGTGTTCAAAGCGGAGATCGCGGTCGGCCCGGACTCGTCCGCCCAGGACAAGCTGCTCGCCTATACGGGGCGTGACCCGTCCCCGACGAGGTGACCGCGCCGGCCGCAGCTCCTTCGTGACCCGGTCTCCACGGTGCCCTACTCGCGCAGCGCGGCGTACTCGATGACGCGGGTCATGATCGTGTCGTCGGACTTGGCCACCGAGCCGCCGTCGAACGGGGGCTGCGGGTCATATTCGATCATGAGCTGCGCCGCCTCTGCCGCCGTCCGGTCGACCAGCAGCTCGGTGAGGCGCAGTGCCATGTCGATGCCGCTCGACACGCCGGCGGCGGTGATGATGCGCGCATCGAGGTGCTCGACCACGCGCTGCGCGGTGGGCTCGGCGCCATGTGCCGCCAGCTCGCGGTAGCAGGCCCAGTGGGTGGTCGCCGTCAGGTCCTCGAGCAATCCGGCCGCCCCGAGTACGAGGGAGCCCGTGCAGACCGAGGTGGTGTACCGGGTGCCCGCATGGGCGTGGCGCACCCAACTGAGGACCCGCTCGTCGGTCTGGAGGGCGCGCGTCCCGACACCGCCGGGGAAGACGATCACGTCCGGCTCGGGCACCTCTTCGTAGGTGGCGTCCCTCGTCAGGCCGAGCATGCCGTTCTCGCTGCGGACTTCGCCCCTCTCGTGGCCGACGAACGTGATGTCGATGCTGGGGATGCGTTGGAGGACCTCGTAGGGCCCCACGGCGTCGAGGGCTGTGAACTTCGGGAACAGCGGGATGGCCATGTGGACGCGGTCGGTCATGCGGGGGTCCTTTCGATCGGGGTGGTGCGGAACCGCCTGCGATAGGCGTCGGGGGAGGTGCCGAGATGACGCTGGAAGACGCGGCGGAGCGTCTCCGCGCTGCCGAGTCCGCAACGCGCCGCCACGACGTCGAGCGTGTCACCGGTCGTCTCCAGCTCGTGACGTGCCGCCTCCAGCCGCGTGCGCTCGACGAAGCGGCTGGGAGCCTCACCGACCTCTGCTGTGAAGACCCGGGTGAAGTGCCGCACGCTCATGGCGGCGGCCGCGGCCAGAGTCGGGATGCGGTGGTCGCCACCGGGCGCGGCCTCGACCAGCGTCTGCACCGCCAGGACGGCCGAGCGCTCGGCGCGGGGGACCCACACCGGCGAGGCGAATTGGGTCTGGCCGCCGGGCCGGTGCAAGAACATGACCAGCCAGCGGGCGATCGTCTGGGCGACGTCGACCCCGAGGTCCTCCTGGACGAGGGCGAGCGACAGGTCGATGCCGGCGGTGACGCCCGCACTCGACCAGTACTTCCCGTCTCGGATGTAGATCGGGTCGGGGTCGACGAGCACGCCGGGGTAGGCCTCGCGGAGCTGTCCGGCGCGGGCCCAATGCGTGGTGACGCGCCGGCCCTGGAACAGTCCGGCCGCAGCCGCCACGAAGGCGCCCGAGCAGACTGTCGCCACCCGCCGGCACCTCGGCGCCGCCCTGGCGACCCAGGCCACGAGGGCCTCGTCGGCGGCGGCGGCGTCTGCCCCCGAACCGCCGGCCAGGACGAGGGTGTCGATGCGCTCGGAGGGGCCGGGCAGGGGTGCGGTCCCCAGCTCCAGGCCGCTCTCCGTCCGCACCGCGCCGCCGGCCCTCGATGCGAGGGTGCAGCGGTAGCCCCCGGCGCGGCCGAGCGCCCGGGCGGCCCGGGTTGCTCCGGCAGAAGACCTCGTGCGGGCCCACCGCATCGAGCGGTTGCAGTCCGTCGAAGGCGACGATCACGACGTGGCGCTCTTTCATTGCCCCCACTCTGAGGGCGGCCGGTCATGGCGTCAATGACCTAGTTCCCACAGATTCGGCCATCGGCGTGTCGGTTCAGCCCGGCTCGCGACCGCCGTGTCCCGCGGGCGCGCACCCAGGCCAGGAGGTCGCCGTGCTCGCCGCGGCGGACGGTCCCGGTGAAGATGTCCTCCCGGTCGGTCGAGGCTTCCCGTGTGATCTCGGCATGCAGAGAGTCGCCGATGGCGGCCGGCTGCAGGTACTCGACGAGGACGGAGGAGATGATGCCCGAGTGGTCGGCGTCGTTCGCCGCTGCGGCGACCGCCGCACCGGCCACCGCGTAGAACACGGCGCCGTGCACCGTGCCGTGCGGGTTGGCATGCCGCCCGTCGGTGACGAGGGTGGCAACCGTGTGGCCCGGTCCGCGCCGCTGCCACCTCGATTCCGAGATGGGCCGCGAACTCGTCCGCCAGGAGCTCGCTCAACGGCGCACCCTCAAGGTGTCGGGGACGGGGCGGGCAGCCGTCCCGGCATCGGCACGGCGGTGGCCGGCCAACGCTTGCGGCTGATCCGGCTGAGCTTGTTCAGCAGGGTGACCGCACCGGGGTCGTCCTCAATAGGACGGGTCTCGATCACGCCCGCCGCCTCCATGTCGTTGAACAGCTCTTCGCCCTTCTCGGTGCGGACGAGGGTCAGTGTCCAGTCGCCATAGGCGCCGATGCCGCCGGTCGAGATGTCGGCGTGCTCGGCCGCGAAGTCGGGACAGCTGGTGCAGCCCTCTCTGGTCCAAGCGTGCGCCTCCTTCAGGGGCACCTCGTGGTAGCTGCCGTCCTTCATCCATACCTGGAAGACGCCCTTGATGTTCATCTTGGCGATGTCGGCCCGGGCCAGTCCGTAGCGCTGCCTCGAAGAGCTCCGGGAAGATGGCGTCGTCGAAGGTCTTCGAGCACAGCAGGCCGATCGAGAGGGAGAACCGCCGGGCGATCTTCCCGGCCTTGCGCGCCGCCATCACGGGTGGGGCAGAGGCCTGGCACCCCATGCCGACCAGCGCGATGCGCTCCGCCCCCTGGGCGATCGCCTCGGGGTACGCCATCGGATTGGCCGAGTAGGTGTACCGCGAGCCGGCGGTGGCCAGCACGTCCTCCTTGGTGCGGGCGACGCGTGGCACCGCCTTCCACGTGGACCCGTCGCCCTCGAGACCCGACACGAGTGCGGCGTCGATCACGTCGTGCTCGAAGGCCCAGATGAGCAACGCCGAGACCAGGCCGCCGTCCTGTCCGGTGCCCCGGACGTCGGGATCGCTCGCCCGCGCCAGCACGGTCCGGCGGGCGATCCCCGAGACCTCGTCGTCGGTGCGGGGCCGGCCGAAGAGGTACGTCTCGATCTCGGGCTCCCAGGTTCGGAACCGAGGGCAGGCCCGGGTGCACAGCGTGCAACCCTTCAACCCGTGGGTGCAGTTGTCGGGCCCGCCGTCGGCGTCCACGTGGAAGGGCCGGTAGACGCCCTCGGTGTCGTCGTAGCCGAGCACGTCGTAGGGGCAGGAGATCACGCATGCGGAGCACCCGGTGCAGAGCCCGGAAGTCACGACCTCGGTGAACAGCTCGGCCCACTGGGGCTTCTCGGGTGGCATTGGTCCACCATATTCGGCCCGGCGCCGGCCGTCCGATACCGTCGAACGGTGCCCGAGATCCTCGAAGTCGAGCGCTACCGGGCCTTTGCGGAGCGGGCGCTTGCAGCGCCCGGTCGCCCGGGTGTGGATGGTGGACGCCCGCTACGGCCGGGGCGGCACCACGCCGCAGCGACTGCGGAGGGCGCTGGTCGACCGCACTTTCACCGCGGCGCGGCGCCGCGGGAAGCTGCTGTTGCTCGATACGGGAGGGGGCCCGACCCTGGGCCTGCGCTTCGGCATGACCGGGGGCCTGGTGGTCGACGGCGAGCAGGCGCTCGACCGCCTGCGCTACGGACCAGGGGTGTTCGACGAGAAATGGGTGCGCGTCCGCATCTCGTTCGCCGATGGCGGGCACCTCCTCGTGCACGATCCCCGCCGCTTCGGGTCGCTCGAGATCGCTCCGGACGAGGAGCGGCTGGGACCCGATGCCCTCGGGGCGTCATTGGCCGACCTGCGCGGGGCGTTGGCGGTCGGGCCGGGCCGGAACGGGTCCGCCGCACCGCTCAAAGCCCGTCTCATGGACCAGGAGCGCCTGGCCGGCGTGGGCAATCTCCTGGCCGACGAGATCCTCTGGCGCGCCGGGCTGGCGCCTGGACGACGGACCTCGCTCGACGACGACGAGCTCCGCCGCCTGCACGCGGTCATGCGGTCGACGCTGCGGCAGCTGGCCCGCCGGGGTGGATCACACACCGGGGACTTGATGGAGGAGCGCCAGAGCGACGGTCGCTGTCCGCTCGACGGCACCGAGCTGCGGCGCGAGACGGTGGGTGGCCGGACCACCTACTGGTGCCCGGCCCATCAGCACTAGTCCGAGCGCCTCAGCTGGTCAGCGGCGGGAGCCCCTTGGCGATGAGGTCCACGCCGAAGACGAGGAACAGGACGCCCATGACCGCGGCGTTGTGCACCGACAGCCAGACCTTCGCCGACTCCAGAGTGGTCCTGGCCCGTTCGCCACCGAGCAGCGAGTAGAGGACGGGGACGAGGATCGTCAGGCTCGCGACCGCGACGAAGACCGCGATGGCCACGACCGCATCGGTCGTCGTGAGGCCCGACACCTGGGCCAGTCCCGCCGCGGCGCCCGCCGTCAGGATCAGGTTCTTCGGGTTCACGGCGGCCAACGCGACGCCCAGCCCGAAGGCCTTGCCCGGCGACAGCGTGTCCACCGTTGCCAACCATTTCGGCTCGGCCGGCTCGGTCCCGGCGGCGGGTCGCTTCGCCCAGTTGCGCCGGGCCAACGCGAGCAGCGCGACGCCGAGGACGATCTTGCCCCAGGACACCGAGTCGGAGGCCGTGCTGCTGGTCGCCACGTTGCCGTCGTGCGACAGCACGTAGACGATCGTGCTCACGACGGCGAGCGCGAGGACCCACCCCACCAGGAAGGCCGGCCCGTTGACCTTGGCCCGCGGTGAGAAGAGCATCACGATCACCGCGATGATCGGGAGAGGGCTGATGGCCACCCCGATGGCAAACGTCAGGACCTCGCTGATCCCCTGTCCCATGTCTGCTCCCTCCGACGCCCCTCCATCGTCCATTGGCGCCACACGATGGGCGTCGGACGAGGTGGCGTACCAGGTTGGCGCTTCAGCCGGCGGCGATCTCCTCGAGGACCTTGGCGGCATGGCCGTCGGCCCGCACGTGGTACCACGCCCGCTCCACCTTCCCGTTCGGCCCCACGAGGAAGGTCGAGCGGATGGTACCGACCGTCTTCTTGCCGTACATCGTCTTCTCGCCCCATGCCCCGTACTTCTCCATCACCTTCTTGTCGGAGTCGGTCAGCAGGGGGAACTTGAGCTTGTACTTGGTGCGGAACTTCACGTGCTTCTCCGCCTTGTCCGGCGAAATCCCGAGCACCGCCACCCCGGCCTTGTCGAAGGCGCGGAGGTTGTCGTTGAACTGACAGGCCTCCTTGGTGCAGCCCGGTGTGTCGTCGGCCGGATAGAAGTAGACGATCACTCGCTGGCCCTTGAACTGCGAGAGCTTGACCGGGTTGCCGTCCTGGTCAGGCAGGGTGAACGCGGGGGCGGTTGCGCCCGCCTCGAGTTTGGCCATCGTCGGGTCTCCTTCTGTCGTCGTGGGGGCCGGCACACTCTGGCACAGGGCTCCGCGTGAGAACGGCCCTGGACTGGTACAATAGGGGTGCGACCACCGGCGGGGGCTGGTGGATCGGGGCCGACTCTCACTCCTCTGGAAGGCGCACGGTCCCGCCGAACAACAGAGAGAGCGGACAATGACCGTTGAAGCTTTGACCGGCGCGCATGCCGGGCCCTCCTCGAACGGGGAGAGTGATGCCTCGGGCGATGACACCTACGAGACCGCCCGGACCTTCGAATCCCTCGGGGTCTCACCAGAACTCACGCAAGCGCTGGCCGATGAAGGCATCGTCAGCGCTTTTCCAATTCAGGCCCTGACCGTCGCCGACGCCCTGGCCGGCCGTGACGTCTGCGGCAAGGCGAAGACCGGTTCGGGCAAGACCCTCGCCTTCGGCGTTCCCCTGTTGCAGCGGGCCAAGGCGACGCGTGACGAGCACGGTCGGGCCCAGGCCGAGCGCCCGGCACGGCCGCTGGCGCTGATCCTCCTGCCGACCGCGCGAGCTCGCGGTGCAGGTGCACGACGTCCTCGCCCCGCTGGCCAAGAAGCTGGGACTGCGCGCGGTCGCCGTCTACGGGGGCGCCGACATCGACCGCCAGGTGTCCAAGCTCCGCAAGGGGGTCGACGTCGTGATCGCGACGCCGGGCCGGCTGATCGACCTGGGCGACCGGGGAGAGATCGCGGTGGACGGCCTGGAGACGCTCGTGCTCGATGAGGCCGACCGCATGGCCGACATGGGCTTCATGCCCCAGGTCGAGTGGGTGCTGCGCCGCCTGGGCCGGGACCACCAGACACTGCTCTTCTCCGCCACGCTCGACGGCGCCGTCGACCGCCTCGTCAAGCGGTACCTGACCGACCCGGTGTTCCACGAGGTCGCGTCGTCCACCCAGACGGTCACGCTGATGGAGCACCGGTTCTTGCAGGTGCACCAGATGGACAAGGTGAAGGTGGCCGCGGCCATCTGCCGGAGCCAGGAGAAGTCGCTGCTCTTCGTGCGCACCAAGCGCGGCGCCGACCGGCTGGTGGAGAACCTGGCCAAGGAGGGCGTCAAGGCGGCCGCCATCCACGGTGACCTGCGCCAGGCCAACCGCGAGCGGGCGCTGGCCGATTTCTCGAACGGCTCGCTGGCGGTGCTCGTGGCGACGGACGTGGCGGCGCGCGGCCTCCACATCGAAGCGGTCGACGGCGTCATCCACTTCGACCCTCCCGAGGACCACAAGGCCTACCTGCACCGGTCGGGCCGGACGGCACGGGCCGGAAGGGCCGGCGTGGTGGTGAGCCTGTCACTGTGGAACCAGTTGGTCGAGATGGAGGTGATCCAGCGGCGGCTGGGCCTGCGCATTCCCATCGTCGAGATGTTCTCCAACGACCCCCGGCTGGCCGACCTCGCCGCCTGGATCCCCCAAGCCGAAGAGAGCGTGCTCTGAGCCAGGGTCCCGCCGTGCCGGTCTGGTCGCCCGAGGACGGCGTTCGCCGTGCCCTTGTCGTGACCGCCCACCCCGACGACGTTGACTTTGGCACGGCGGGCGCCGTCGCCGCCTTCACGTCGGCCGGCGTCGAGGTGACCTACTGCATCGTCACCAACGGCGACGCGGGCGGTTCCGACCGCGAGATGTCCCGGGCCGACATGGCAGCCCTCCGACAGGACGAGCAGCGCGCCGCCGCCGCCGTGGTCGGGGTGAGCGACGTGCGTTTCCTCGGGCACCCCGACGGCATGGTGCAGGCCACCATCGAGCTGCGTCGTGACATCAGCCGGGTCATCCGCCAGGTGCGTCCCGAGCGTGTCATCACCCAGTCGCCGGAGCGCAACTGGGACTTCATCTTCGCCAGCCACCCCGACCACCTGGCGGCGGGAGAGGCGGCCGTGTGCGCGGTCTACCCCGACGCCCGCAATCCGTTCGCACACCCCGAGCTCCTCGACGTCGAGGGACTCGAGCCGTGGACCGTGAACGAGCTGTGGCTCATGGGACCATCCAACGTGGGCGCCGGCATCGCGGTGGACACGTCGGCCACCGTGGATCGCAAGGTGGCCGCGCTCTTGTCCCACAAGAGCCAGATCGGCGACCCCGAAGGGATCTCGGCACGCGTCCGCGAGTGGGGCCAGGCCAACGGACAAGCGGCGGGGCTGCCCGAGGGGTCCAGCGCCGAGCTGTTCCGTGTGACCCTCATCCCCTGAGTCGACTGTGGGCGCCAGCGACAACTGGGTGGTGCTCCAGCACGTGCCGTTCGAGGGACCCGGGGCGATCGCCTCGGCGGTGAGCGACGCGGGAGCCGACCTCACCGTGGTGCGGATCGACCGCAGCGAGCCCGTGCCACGACCGGCGGAGGTGGACGGCATGGCGGGGCTGGTGGTGATGGGGGGTCCCATGGGGGTGCACGACGACCTCCCCTGGCTCGCCGACGAGCGGGCGCTGTTGCGCGAGGCGGTCGCGGCCGGGGTGCCCGTCCTCGGCGTGTGCCTGGGCGCCCAGCAGCTGGCCGCTGCGCTCGGCGGCGCGGTCACGTCCGGGCCGACACTCGAATGCGGCGTCGGCGAGGTGCACCTGACCACCGACGCGATCAACGACCCTGTGTTCGGCCCTGCCCCCTCGCCGCTCCCGTGCGTGCACTGGCACGGCGACACGTTCTCGCTTCCCGACGGCGCGGTGCGCCTGGCCGGCAACGACGCCTACGAGAACCAGGCCTTCCGGGTGGGAGCGCTGGCCTACGGCCTGCAGTTCCACGTCGAGGTGACGGGCAGCCTCGTGGCGCACTGGGGTCCGCATCTCCCGCCCGGCGTGTACGTGCGGGCATCCGACGTGGCCCACGTCAGCCGGGCGGGCGAGGGCATCGTGCGCCGCTTCGTGGCGTTGGCAGCCGGCTGATGGGCGCCGGCGTGTCGGTCGCCGCCGTGCGCCGGCTGGCCCTCGCGTTGCCCGAGTCGGCCGAGGCGCCGCACCACGACATGACGTCGTTCCGCGTGGCCGGGAAGATCTTCGCCACCGTGCCTCCCGAGGGCGGTCGTGTCCACATCTTCCTCCCCGACGACGAGGCGGCGGCCTACTGCGCCGAGTTCCCCGATGCCACAGAGGAGCTGTGGTGGGGCAAACGGCTGCGCGGCTGCCGCATTGTGCTCCGCGGGGCCGACACCGCCCTGGTGCGCGAGCTGCTCACCGAGTCGTGGCGCCACAAAGCGCCCAAGAAGGTGGTTGCCGCCTTCGACGGCTGAGCGGGAGCTGGCCGCTCAGCCCGCCATCTGGCGCAGCACGTACTGCAGGATCCCACCGTGCCGGTAGTACTCGGCCTCCATCGGAGTGTCGATGCGGACGATCACCCGGAACTCGGTGACCGACTCGTCGTCTGCGGTCGCCGTCACCGACAGCTCCTTGGGGAGCTCGCCCCGGTTCAGCACATCGAGGCCGCTGATGGTGAAGCGCTCGTGCCCCGTCAACCCGAGGCCCACGGCGGAGTCACCCTTGTAGAACTGGAGGGGCACCACCCCCATGCCGATGAGGTTGGAGCGGTGGATGCGCTCGAAGCTCTGTGCGATGACCGCGCGGACCCCGAGTAGGGCCGTGCCCTTGGCGGCCCAGTCCCGGCTGCTCCCCGTCCCGTACTCGCGACCGGCCAGCACGACGAGGGGCACGCCCTCGTCCGCGTACTGCATGGCGGCCTCGTAAATCGACGTCTCGGTGCCGTCGGGCAGGTGCAGCGTGACCCCACCCTCGGTGCCCGGCGCCAGCAGGTTCCGCAGGCGCACGTTGGCGAAGGTGCCGCGCATCATCACCTCGTGGTTGCCCCGCCGCGCCCCGTAGGAGTTGAAGTCCCCGCGCGGCACGCCGTGCTCGGTGAGGTAGCGGCCGGCCGGCGTCGTGGGGCCGATGGAGCCGGCCGGGGAGATGTGGTCCGTCGTCACGCTGTCTCCCACCATGGCCAACACCCTCGCCTCACCGATATCGGTGACCGGAGCCGGCGTCATCGTCATGCCCTCGAAGAACGGCGGGTTCTTCACGTAGGTCGAGTCGTCCTGCCAGGCGAACGTCTCACCGGCGACGGTCGGGACCTGCTGCCAGTACTCGTCACCGTCGAAGACGGCGCGGTAGCGGGTGCGGAACATGTCGGAGGTGAGCGAGTCGCGGATGGTCTGGCTCACCTCGTCCATGGTGGGCCACAGCTCCGAGAGCAACACGGGGTTGCCGTCGGGGTCGTCGCCGATGGGCTCGGTCGTGAGGTCGACGCCGATGGTTCCGGCCAGCGCGTAGGCGACCACGAGAGGGGGCGACGCCAGGTAGTTCAGCCGCACGTCGGGGTGGATGCGGCCCTCGAAGTTGCGGTTGCCCGAGAGCACGGCGGCCACGGAGAGGTCGGCCTCCTTGACGGCGTCGCTCACGCCGTCGAGGAGCGGGCCGGAGTTGCCGATGCACGTGGTGCAGCCGTAGCCCACGAGGTAGAACCCGAGCTGCTCCAGCGGTTCCACCAGTCCGGCCCGCTCGAGATAGTCCATGACCACCCGGGAGCCGGGGGCGAGGGACGTCTTGACCCAGGGCTTGGCGCGCAGGCCGCGCTCGACCGCGCTGCCGGGCCAGCAGGCCGGCGCCGACCATGACCTGGGGGTTGGACGTGTTGGTGCAGCTCGTGATCGCGGCGATCACCACGTCGCCGTCGGACAGCTGGTGGTGCGGCGCCGCGGCCGGCTCGGTCGGGGCGCGGCGCGGCGCTCGGCCCAGGGCGACCCGGTAGGCGTCGGCCGCCGCGGCGAGCGAGACCCTGTCCTGGGGCCGGGCCGGGCCGGCCAGGGACGGCTCCACGTCCCCCAGGTCGAGCGTCACCTGCTCGGAGTACACCGGCTCGGGAGCATCGGGGTCGTGCCACAGGCCCTGCGCCTTGGCGTAGGCCTCCACCAGCGCGAGGTGCTCCTCGTCACGGCCCGTGAAGCGCATGTAGTCCAACGTCACCTGGTCGATCGGGAACATGGTGCAGGTGGCGCCGTACTCGGGGCTCATGTTGCCGATCGTCGCCCGCGTCTCGAGCGGCAGCGCGGCCACGCCCGGTCCGTAGCACTCGACGAACGCGCCGACGACGCCGTGGTCGCGCAGGAGCTCGGTCACCGTCAGCACCACGTCGGTCGCGGTGATGCCAGGCTTCGGTTCCCCGGAGATCCGCAGCCCCACGACGGGCGGCAGCAGCATGGAGAGCGGCTGGCCCAGCATGGCGGCCTCGGCTTCGATACCGCCGACACCCCAGCCCAACACCCCGAGGCCGTTGACCATCGTCGTGTGTGAGTCGGTGCCGACGAGGGTGTCGCAGAAGGCGCGGCCGTCGTCGGTGGCGAACACGAGGCGCGACAGGTACTCGAGGTTGACCTGGTGGCAGATGCCCATGCCCGGCGGTACGGCACGGAAGCCGCGGAACGCGCCCTGGGCCCAGCGCAGCAGCGTGTAGCGCTCCATGTTGCGCGAGTACTCAATGGAGACGTTGCGGTCGTAGGCCGAGGGATCGCCGGATCGCTCCACGATGACCGAGTGGTCGATGACCAGCTCGACGGGCACGAGCGGGTTGACCTGGGACGCGTTGCCGCCCAGGCGAGCCAGCGCGTCGCGCATGGCGGCCAGGTCCACGACCCCGGGCACGCCGGTGAAGTCCTGCATCAACACACGCTCGGGGGTCAGTGCGATCTCGTGCGCCGAGTCCCCGGCGCCCTGCCCGTGCCCCTCGGGGTTGTCCCCCCAGGAGGCGACCGCCACGATGTCGTCGGCGGAGACGTGGGGACTGTCCTCGTGGCGGAGCAGGTTCTCCAGGATCACCTTGATGGAATAGGGGAGACGGTCAATATCGTGGCGCTCGGCCAGCGACGGGGCTCTGATGCCGAAGATCTCATAGCTGTGATCGCCGACCGACAGCGCCGTCCTGGCGCCGAACGTGTCGGGGTGCGTTGCGGCGGGGGAGTCCGTGCTCATGCACCCATTCTGCCGTGGGCCGGTCGGGAGCGCCCATTGGGCCCACACCCGTGTTGACCGGCGGATTCGTAACAGCTTCGTAACCGCACCCGCACACGCGGCACGGTCGAGGGGTGCACAATCGAGGTCGTGCGCGGTCGGGGAGGCACCAGGGGTGCCGACAGGTCTGCCGAGTCGCGCCCTTGGTGTCGTTCCCGCCCTCGGCGGGCTGTCTCATTGATCGCCGCCGTCGCCTGCGCCGGGCTCCTCGTCCCGATCCTGGTGGCGGCCGGCATCGCGGCGACGCGGGCGGTGCCGGCGGGTGCGGTGTACAGCGACGGCGGGATGATCGGCTTCGGCAGCGTGAACGTCGGCGTCCCTCAGGTGCCCCAGCCGCTGAACTCCCCGGTCTTCTCAGGCGTGGCGACGCCGGACGGCGGCGGCTATCTGATCGCCAGCGGGGACGGCGGGGTCTTCGCGTTCGGTGACGCCACCTTCGAGGGCTCGGCGGGTGCGCTCCCGCTCCAGGGCCCCATCGTGGCCATGGCGACGACCCCCGATGCCAAGGGCTATTGGCTCGGTGCGCTCGACGGAGGGATCTTCGCGTACGGCGACGCCCAGTTCTACGGGTCGATGGGCTCCACGCCGCTCAACCAGCCCATCGTCGGCATGGCGGCCACTCCCGACGGCAAGGGGTACTGGTTGGTCGCTGCCGACGGCGGCATCTTCTCCTACGGCGACGCCGCCTTCTACGGGAGCACCGGGAGCATCGTGTTGAACTCGCCCATCGTGGGGATGGCGTCGACACGCGACGGAAGGGGCTACTGGCTCGTCGCCGCCGACGGCGGCATCTTCACCTACGGCGACGCCGGCTTCTACGGCTCGGCCGGCAGCGCGGACCTGCCCGACCCGGTCGTGGGCATGGTTGCCTCGCCCGACGGCGGGGGCTATCTCATGGCGACCGCCAACGGTGTCGTGCTGCCTTATGGAAACGCGCGGGCCTACGGCGGGCTCTCCCTGGACCCGACCGCGACGCAGATCTCGGCCATCATCGGCAACAACCGGGGCACGGGGTACTGGCTGCTCGACCCCCAGGCCTGGCTGTACAGCTTCTCGACGGCCACGCCCGAGCCCAAGACCGCCCAGTCGGACGCGATCGCGGCCGCCGTGGCCTCGCAGATACAGCCCGATCCCTCCACCTCCCAGGGGGCGTGGTGCAACCCGTACGGTCCCTGCGAGCAGTGGTGCGCGCTGTTCGCCACCTGGGCCTGGGAGCAGGCGGGCATCCCCATCCCCCGCTACGGGTTCACCGGGGACATCTGGAGCTGGGCCGCCGCGCGCGGCGGCATCCTCCCGCCCACCGCAACGCCTGCGGTGGGCGACGCCGTCCTGTACGGCACCGGTCCGCAGAGCGCCAGCTCGTCGGTGCACGTCGGGATCGTGACCCAGGTGTGGCCCGACGGCGCCGTCATGACGGTCGGCGGTGATTCGGGTCCCGGCCGCGACGGGTACCTCTCCGTCGCGCTCGACGGCCCCTTCTTCCCGGCCGACTCGAGTGCCTACAACGGGACGCCCATTTACGCGTTCGCGCAGCCGTAGCCAAGGGTCACGAACGGGCATCACTCCGAAGGCGACTGCCGCCGCCACACCCGCGTCTCCTGAGATTCCACTGAGACTGCGTGGTTTGCGAAACACCCATTGAACTGGTGCTGTGGCGGCGTTAGGTTGCACCAGAGGGCTCCCGGTCGGTGAAGGGGAAGCCATGCCTTTCGAACAGCGCATTGAGTACGCGACCTTCTCGGCCGGACGAAGTCGATGCCATGGACTTCTGCAATCTCGACGTGCACCGCGCCGAAGTGATGTGACGATCGCACAGGAAACCGAGAGCACAACAGAGGAGGCATCATGGCCGAATTGATCCGCAGCAGCTTCGACAAGCCGGACGAGGTCCGGAAGTTCGAGGGGGGAACCGGCCAGCTCGAACTGATCAACACCAGCGCAGGAGCCGTCGGGCGCGCGACGTTCCTCCCGGGATGGAAGTGGTCGGAGCACGTGAAGCCCATCGCCAAGACCGACAGCTGCCAGGCGGCGCACACCGGCTACTTCGTCTCCGGGCGCATGAAGGTGGTCATGGACAGCGGCGAGGAAGTGGAATACGGCCCCGGGGACTTCGCCACCATGGCTCCGGGGCACGACGCCTGGACCGTCGGCGACGAGCCGTGCGTGGTCATCGACTGGCAGGGCATGTCCGACTACGCGAAGGGCTGAGTAGGCTGGCGGGCCGGAGGTCCGCCCACCGTGCCCGTCTACGAATTCCGCTGTTCGACCTGTCACGCCGTCTTCGACGAGCGCCGGCCCATGGCCGACGCCGATGCACCGGCGACGTGCCCCGACGGCCACGTCGGCGCCCGCCGGCTGCTCCCCGTCTTCGCCACGACGGGCCTGGCGACCGAGCCGGTGGGCGGGGGAATGTGCGGTGCGCCCGTCGCCGGCGGGTGCGGCAGCGGCTGTGCGTGCTGCTGAACGCGCCGTGACGCTCTCCTCATGGGACGACTATCCGGTCCACCAGGCGGCCGAATTCGTCGCGCACCCCGCCACGAGCGACCGCAACTTCTACGACCGCTACTACTTCAACATGCACCCCTCTTCGGGTGACTGGTTCGCTATCTTCGGCTACGGCCAGTACCCCAACCTCGGGGTGGTCGACGCCTTCATCGACGTGCGCCACGGCGAGTCGCAGCACGTCGTGCGCTCCTCGGCCCCCCTGGCGGATCGGGGCGACCTCTCCGTGGGGCCCTTCCGGATTGAGGTGCTCGAGCCCCTGCGCCGCCTGCGTGTCGTGGTCGAGCCCACCGAGCACAGCGTGGCCATGGACGTCACCTGGGAGGGCCACATCCCGGCCATGGCCGAGCCGCGGCAGTACATGCGCAGCAAGGGCAAGGTCGTCTTCGACACCCAGCGGCTGGCCCAGACCGGATGCTGGACAGGGACGCTGACCGTGGGGGGGACGGACATCGCGGTGACGCCGGACCATTGCTGGGGGACACGTGATCGCTCCTGGGGTGTCCGCCCGGTCGGCGAGCCCGAGACCGACGGCATCCGCCAGGGTGAGCTGGTCCTCGGCGGGATGTGGAACTACTTCCCGATGCAGTTCGACGACCACGCCGTCATGTACATCTGCCACGAGCGGGACGACGGGGAACGGCCGCTCGTGCAGGGTGAACGGGTGTGGGTCGACCCGGCCCGGGCCATCGAGGAGCTCGGCCCCTCCGTCCACGAGCACCATCTGATCCCCGGCACCCGCGTCATCGATCGATCGATCGTGCGCTTCCCCGAGGCCGGCCTCGAGATCGAGTGCACCCCCCTGCTGGCCAACTTCGTCTCCATCGGGACCGGGTACGGGATCGACGCCGACTGGCGCCACGGGATGTACCACGGCCCCGAGCCCGTGACGCAGGGGCTCGTGCTCGCCGTGGACGAGGTCAAGGGGCTCGCTCAGTACGGCATCGTCGACAACGTCGCCCGGTTCTCCTACGACGGTCACGTCGGCTACGGCCTCCTGGAGCACGGCTTCTTCGGCCCGTACCGCCGCTACGGCCTGACCGACGGCGCCATGGGGGCACCGGCGGACTGACCGACGACGGCCCGGGACGCGCGGGTTCCCCTGGCTCGGGTCGCCGGTCGGCATGCGAGAATGAGGGATGCCCGACGCCTCCAGCGTCCTCCTGCAACGGCTGCAGGCCGCCTTCGACACGGTGGCGCCCGGCGCCGACCCCGTGCTGCGGGTGTCCGACCGCGCCGACTTCCAGGCCAATGGCGCCCTGGCCCTGGCCAAGCAGGTGGGCCGCCGGCCGCAGGAAGTGGCCGAGCAGGTTGTGGCGGCGGCCGACCTCGACGACATCTGCTCCGTGGTGGAGGTCAGCGGGCCGGGCTTCATCAACCTGACGCTGCGGGACGACTTCGTGGCCCGCCAGGTGGCGGAGCTCTCGGCCGACCCCAGGCTGGGCGTGGCGCCGGTCCGCCCGACCCCCAGACGATGGTCATCGACTACTCGTCGCCCAACATGGCCAAGGAGATGCACGTCGGGCACCTGCGCACGCACCATCATCGGCGACGCGCTGGCCCGGGTGCTCGGCTTCCTCGGGCATGACGTGCGGCGGGAGAACCACATCGGGGACTGGGGCACGCCGTTCGGCATGCTCATCGAGCACCTGGTCGACGTGGGCGGGTCCGATGACGCCGAGTCCTTCAGCGTGCGGGACCTCAACGAGTTCTACACCGCGGCGCGCCGGCAGTTCGACGGCGACCCGTCCTTCGCCGAGCGCAGCCGGCGCCGCGTCGTCCTGCTGCAGAGCGGCGACCCCGAGACGATGCGGCTGTGGCGGATCTTCGTGGCGGAGAGCATGCGCCACGCCGAAGAGGTCTACGACCTGCTGGGCGTGCTGCTCACCGCCGGACGACGTGGTGGGGGAGAGCTTCTACAACCCCCTGCTGCCGGTGGTGGTCGAGGAGCTCGACGCCAAGGAGCTTCTCGTCGAGGACCACGGTGCGCTGTGCGTCTTCCCCGAGGGGTTCGACGAACCGCAGGGCGACCCCCTCCCGCTCATCGTGCGCAAGTCCGACGGCGGCTACGGCTACCCCGCCACCGACCTGGCCTGCGTCCGCGACCGCACCGGGCGCCGGTCGGCGCCACCCGGCTCGTCTACGTGGTCGGCGCCGAGCAGGCGCTGCACCTGCGGCTCGTCTTCGCGGTCGCCGCCCTGGCGGGCTACCTGCCCGATGCCTCGGCGGCCGTCCACGTCGGCTTCGGCCTCGTGCTCGGCACCGACGGCAAGAAGCTGGCCAGCCGCAGCGGCGGCTCGGACCGCCTGGTCGACCTGCTCGCCGAGGCGGATCGACCGGGCCGCTGCCGCCCTGAAGGAGCGCTCCAGCGACCTCTCGCGCCGAGCGCCAGCAGGCGGTCGCCCACGCCCTGGGCATCGGGGCGGTCAAGTACGCCGACCTGTCGACCGAGCGCATCCGCGACTACGTGTTCGACTGGGACCGCATGCTCTCCTTCGAGGGCGATACCGGCCCCTACCTGCAGTACGCCCACGCCCGCATCCGCTCCATCTTCCGGCGGGGCGAGGTGGCGCCGCCGCGCGCCGGGTACCCCGCCGCTGCTCGACGAGCCCCAGGAGCGCGCGCTGGCGACTGCAGCTGCTGCGCTTCGGCGAGGCGGTCGAGGCGACGGCCGAGACCTACAGCCCCTCCAAGTTGTGCACCTACCTCTTCGACCTGGCCACCGTGTTCACCACGTTCTACGAGGCGTGCCGCGTCCTGGTGGAGGACGAGGCCGTGCGGACCTCCCGGCTCGGCCCTGTGCGACCTGACCGCCCGGGTGCTGGAGCTCGGGCTCTCGCTCCTGGGCATGGAGGCGCCCGAGCAGATGTGACCCCGCCGGCCCGCCCCCTATCGCTCTGCCGGGCACGTCGGCGCCGCAGGCCTGCTCCGGCCCGCACCCCCACGTCAGAAGGAGTCGAAGAGAGATGGATCTGAACGGCACGTCGGCGATCGTCACGGGCGGGGCTTCGGGACTCGGTGAGGCCACCTCGCGCCTGTTGGCCGAGCGTGGCGCCCATGTGGTCGTCGCCGACCTCCGGAGGAGGACAAGGGCGCGCCGCTGGCCAAGGAGATCGGTGGCCTCTTCGTCCAGACCGACGTCACCAACACCGAGCAGGTGGTCGCGGCCGTCGAGGCCGCCATCGAGATGGCACCGCTCAAGTCCCTGGTCAACTGCGCCGGGCATCGGGTGGGCCACCCGCACCATCGGCAGGGACGGCGAGTACGGGTCGGCCCACGACCTCGATCTGTACCGGAGGGTGATCGAGATCAACCTCATCGGCACCTTCAACTGCATCCGCCTGGCCGCCACCAAGATGAGCCTCAACGAGCCCGACGAGGACGGCGCCCGGGGGGCCATCGTGAACACGGCGTCGGTGGCGGCCGAGGACGGCCAGATCGGTCAGGCCGCCTACTCGTCCTCCAAGGGCGGGGTCGTCGGCCTGACGCTCCCGGTCGCCCGCGACCTGGCGGTGGTCGGGATCCGCGTGAACACCATCCTGCCGGGGCTCATCGACACGCCGATCTACGGCGCGGGCGAGGGGTCCGAGGCCTTCAAGGGCAAGCTGGCCCAGGACGTGCTCTTCCCCCACCGCCTCGGCCGCTCGACCGAGTTCGCCACGCTCGCGGTGGAGCTGCTGACCAACTCGTACATGAACGCCGAGTCGATCCGCATCGACGCCGGCATTCGCATGCAGCCGAAATAGCCGACGTCGCCGAGATGCACCTCGGGGGAGGGGTACCACAGTGATCGACCCGGAGCTGGCCGCGTTCATCGAGTTTCTGCCGGCCTTCGACCTCGACGACCCGGTGGCCACGCGCGCCGCGTTCGAGGAGTTGATCGCCGGGATGCGCATTGAGCTGCCCGAGGCTCGACTCCCTCGAAATCGACGACCGGCTCGTCCCGGGATGGGAGGGCGACCCCGACGTCCCGGTACGGGTGTACCGGCCGAAGTCCCGGACGCACGGCCTCGTCGCCCGGCATCCTGATGATCCACGGCGGGGGGTTCATCATCGGGAGCCTCGAGTCCGAGCACATGGGCGCGGTGCTCATGGCCGCCGATTCCGGCGCGGTGGTGGTGTCGGTCGACTACCGCCTCGCCCCCGAGCATCCGTATCCGGCCGCCCTGCACGACTGCTACGCCGCGTTGTCGTACCTGCATTCCGACGCGGTCGCGCTGGGGGTGGATCCCGCACGGGTGGCGGTGGCGGGAGCGAGCGCGGGAGGCGGCCTGGCCGCGGCGCTCACCCTGCTGGCCCGCGACCTCGGCGGGCCGCCCCTCTGCTTCCAGATGCTCCAGATCCCCGAGCTCGACGACCGCTTGGAGACGCCGTCCATGCGGAAGTTCGTCGACTCGCCCCTGTGGAACCGGCCTCTGGCGGTCGAGAGCTGGAAGGCCTACCTGGGTGCGTCGCTACGGCACTCCCGACGTGCCCGCCCATGCCGCCCCGTCCCGCGCCGCCGATCTTGGTGGGCTGCCGCCTGCCTACATCTCGACGGCGGAGAACGATCCCCTGCGCGACGAGGGGATCGCCTACGCACTCGGCCTGCTCCAGGCGGGCGTGTCCGTGGAGCTCCACCAGTTCCCGGGCACGTTCCACGGTTCGGCGCTGGTCACGACGGCCGCCGTCTCCCGGCGCGCCCAGCTCGAGTCCGCCTTGGTGCTGCGCCGGGCGCTGGGGGTCGACGCGACCTGACCGGCCGCCATCCGGACGTGCTGCGACGACCCTTCCGCTCCGGGGAGCGGAGGTATACCATCCGCCTGACGGGCCGATCAGTGAGCTCGGTGGCTCGGGTCGGCACTCGGACAGTGGGAGGCCACGATGCACACTCGGCTGTTGACATTCACCGGAGCGACGAACATTGACGCGGGA
Source organism: uncultured Acidimicrobiaceae bacterium (assembly GCA_963740535.1). GTDB lineage: Bacteria > Actinomycetota > Acidimicrobiia > Acidimicrobiales > RAAP-2 > Bog-473. The sequence goes on along the minus strand of CAVUEI010000001.1, from coordinate 456,549 downwards.
GTCGACTACCTCCGCAAGGAGGCACTTCCCGTCCTGAATGCCCAGCGCGGGTACCGGGGCGTGACGGCGAGCGCGGATCGGCCCGGCGCAAGCTTCGGCATCCTCTCCCTGTGGGACACCGAGGCTGACCGTGCGGCGAGCGACAGCGCGCTCGGCAAGGCCAGGGAGGAGGCTCTCGAGCTCGTCGGGGGGTCACTGAGCGTCGAGAACCTCGAGGAGGTAGCCAGTGCAGTGACGAAGCCGCCCGGACCCGGTTGCGCGCTCTTCGTGTCCAGGGTCAGCATGGATCCAGCGTCGGTGGAGGACAACATCGCCTTTTTCAAGGACCAGGTGATGCCCCAGATGCAGGCCGCACCGGGCTTCTGCGCCCTGCGCAACATGGTCGACCGCGAGTCCGGTCGTGCCGTGGTCGGCACGATCTTCGAGGATCGCGCGTCCTTGGACGCCTTTGCCGCGACCATGGAGGAACGTCGGGCGCCCGCGCTGGCCCGGGGGATCACCTTCGGCGAGACGTCGATCCGGGAGATCCTGCTCGCAGAGATGAAGTAGGGCAGGCCCTGTCGCTGCCCTCGCTCAGTGCAGCCCTCCCGCGGCGAGCACCCCCAGCGCGGCGGCGATGGAGAGCGGGACGCTGACGAGCCCAAGCAGGCTGGCCTTGGCGATGTCGGGACGGGCTCCCGCCGCCCGTGCCGAGCGCAGCCAGAGCACCCAGGCCAGCGAACCCGTCACGAAGAGGTTGGGGCCGACGTTCAGGCCGACCAGCAACGAGAACGGGTGGGGCGGCTTCCGAGCGGCGAGGAGCGACGCCGCAGGCAGGTTGTTGATGAGGACGCTCGTGAGGGCGGCCACCACCGCCGTCCCCCAGGCGTCGAGGTCCGCGAGCAGCATGGCGGGGCCCGACCACGACCGACCCAGCGTTCCGAACGCCACGGCCAGCCCGAACAAGCCGACGAGCACCGGGAGGCCGAGGATGCGCAGCGCGGCGCGGGGGGTGCCGGTCGACTCGCTGCCGCGGCGACGCATCGTTCGGAGCAGGACCGCCCCGACTCCCACCGCCGCCACGGGAATGGCCGGCGACCGGGGCGCCACCACGAAGATCGTGACGCCCACGACGGCGACGACGGCAACGAGGCCGACTCCGAGCACCGGTTGCTCCGGCACCGAGGTTGGGGAGATGGTCGTCCGCAGCTCGCGGTGGTGCACGATCCCGACGACGACCGCGGTCACGATGGCGGCCGCGAGACCGGCCAGTGCCATGTGGTCGAAGTACTCGCGTCCCGAGAGGTGGAGGTGGCCGAGCACGATCAGGTTCGTCAGGTTCGAGCCCGGAAGGATCAGCGACCCCGCGTTCGAGAGGAGCAAGCAGGCGTACATGAGCAGGGACGCCGCTCTCGCCGCGGCTGCGGGCGGCGTAGACGAGGATCGGGGTGAGGAAGGTCACCGACGTGTCGAGGTTCAAGAGCGTCGTGACGGACACGACGAGCGCGACCGTCCCTGCGTACAGGGCCAGCCCGTTGGGGGCGATGCGGGCGAGGGCGTGCCCGCCGCGCGGCGAACAGCCCGTCCTCGTTGGCGACGAGGCCGACCAGGAGCAAGCCGGTGACCAGGACGAACGGCCGCCAGTCCTGGGCTGCGGCGGCGCGGGCGTGGTGCGGCGCCAGCAAGGCCGCCGCGACCATGGCCGCGAGGCCGAAGGCGCCGAGGCTCCACTCGAGCGAGGGCACGGCGCGCTGCCCTTCGCGGGTGTCCATGCTGCGCACGGTAACGACAGTGCCCCCCGTGGCACCACCGAAACGGGGTGCACGCCGATTCTCCGGGTGGGGATCGGCTCCGGCGTCCCAGCAGGCCCGGTAGCGTCGGCTCGGTGACGTTCAAGGGCTGGCCGGAGAGCGCACTCGACTTCTACGACGGCCTCGAGGCGGACAATTCCAAGGCCTACTGGACCGACCACAAGGAGGTCTACGAGCGCGACGTGAAGGGGCCGATGGAAGCGCTGCTCGCCGACCTGGCCGGCGAGTTCGGTGAGCCCAAGCTGTTCCGCCCCTACCGGGACACCCGTTTCAGCCGCGACAAGTCCCCCTACAAGACGGCCATCGCCGCCCGCATCGGCGACGGCTACGTGCAGCTCTCAGCCGGCGGCCTGATGGCCGGCGCGGGCATGTACCACCTGTCCCCCGACCAGCTGGTGCGGTATCGGGCCGCGGTGGCGGCCGAGGTCCCGGGCCGCGAGATCCAGGACGTCGTCGACCGGCTGCGCTCGGCTCGCCTGGAGGTCGCCGCGATGGAGACGCTGAAGACCGCGCCGAGGGGCTACCCGAAGGACCACCCACGGGTGGATCTGCTGCGCTACAAGGGACTCGTGACCATGAAGTCGTGGCCCGTGGCGTCATGGCTCGCGACGTCGGCGGCGGAGAAACGGGTCGTCGAGGTCTTCCGCGCTGCGGCCCCGCTACTCGGATGGCTCCACGCGCACGTGGGTCCGGCGGAGGACGCCGAGGTCGTCTAGGCCGTGAAGCAGGTCATCGACAGCGACCCGTTGGCGTAGCCATCGATGAGGACCTCGGGTGCGGCGCCGCCGGAGGCGGCGGCCACCCCGGCGAAGTAGACGAGCGGGAGGAAGTGGTCGGGCGTCGGGACGGCGAGGGGATAGTCGGGGTGCCGGGTCAGCGCGAGCACGTCGCCGGGGTCGTCGAGCACGACGCGCCGGGCCTCCTCGTCGAAGCGCTGCGCCCAGTCGAATCCGGCGTCGGGCTGCGCCCACTCCATGCGGCCCAGGTTGTGCACGACGTTCCCGCTGGCCACGATCAAGATCCCGAGGTCGCGCAGCGGCGCCAGCCGGGTCCCGAGGTCGAGGTGGTACTCCAGGGGCTCCAGCGCGTTGATGGCGAGCTGGACCACCGGGACGTCGGCCTCGGGGTACACATGGGCCAGCACCGACCAGGTGCCGTGATCGATGCCCCAGCTGTCCTGGTCCAGCCCGACCCAGACGGGCACGGCGACCTCGGCGACCTCTTCCGCCACGTCGGGTGCTCCGGGGCATCCGTACTCGAACGCGAACAGCGCGTCGGGAAAGCCGAAGAAGTCGTGGATGGTGCGCGGCGTCGCCATCGCGGTGGTGGCGGTGGCGTTGGTGTACCAGTGCGCCGAGATGCAGAGGACGGCCCTCGGCCGCGGGATCATGTCGCCGAGCCCGGCCCACGCCTCCGTGTAGCGGTTGGATTCCAGGGCGTTCATCGGGTTCCCGTGGCCCACGAAGACAACGGGCATCCGGTGCGTCGCTCACGGCGTCACCCTAGCGACGGGTCGGGATCAGGCTGCGGCGGGCCGCACCTCGGTCGCTTCGTCGGCACTGCTGAGGGCCTTCCACAGCGCCCAGTAGCTCGGGTACGTGATGGCGTCGGTGATGTAGCCCGCCCGCTCCAGCTCCGCGTGGTAGGCGGGAAGGTTGCGCCAGGGCACGCCCATGTCGACGTGGTGGGCCAGGTGCCAGCCGGTGTTGTAGGGGACGACCCAGAAGCGGGCGAGCAGCGACTGGCGGACGTTGTGCGTCGTGGCGCGGCGGTCGGGGCTGCGCTCCATGCCCCCGTGCTCCGCGATGGAGCGCAGGCGGTTGATGACGCGCCATTCGGTCATCCAGGGCAGCCACCACAGGAGCGGGTAGATCCACCAGCGGCCCGTCGCAGCCCACATGGCGCCCCACAGGAGAGCCTGGACGCCGAAGATGGACAGGCCGATCGGCCGGAACGGCTTGGTGCGCGTGTTCTTCACCAGCGGCACGAAGTTCTTCCACCCGCTGATCCCCACGGCGTCGCGGAAGAGCCGGCGCCGCAGCGCCCGCCGCGTGCACGGGTAGGGCGCGTAGAAGGCGATGTCGGGTTCGTCGGGCCCGAACTCGTCCTTGTGGTGCGCGAAGTGCACCCGGCGGTAGAGCTGCACCGGCGTGAACACCGGATAGGCGACGACCCACTTGCCGATCCAGTCGTTCCAGCGCTTGTTGCTGAAGAGGAGCTTGTGGGCCGCCTCGTGCATCAAGATGGCGAAGCGGGCGTACATCGGGCCCATGAGCACGAACGCGATCACGTAGCTCCACCACTGGTCGATCCACACCGCGCCGCCGATGATCAGCGCGACCCAGAACCACACTGCCGTCACGGAGAGGGCGTTGCGCAGGTTGTCGATGCGGCGCAGGTCGGCCCGCAGGGCCGGAATGGCCATGCCGTTGGGCAGCAGCCGCTCGCTCGGGAGGACGTCGGGCCGGTCGGTCGCCTCGGGCACCATGGTGCTGGCCATGGCCCCTATATTACGATATTTTGTCAAGTGACACAAGTGAGTAATGCCCGTGACCACCACCGCCGTGACCACCGCCAGTGACCGCCCAGTGACCACCGCCCCGGCACCCGAAGCGGCGCCCCCGCTCACGGCCCGCTCGGTCCTGGCCAGCGCGCTGCTCGGCATGGACCCGCCGGAATTGCCGGTGGCCCAGCTCGTGCGCCTGAGCGGGCTCTTCGGCATCGGGGAGAACCGGGCCCGGGTGGCCCTCAGCCGCATGGTCGCCGCCGGCGAGGCGACCTCCGACGGTGCGGGGCGCTACCGGCTGGCCGGACACCTTGCCGAACGCCAGTCGCGCCAGTCGGCCAGCCGCTCGGGGGCGACCGCCCCCTACGAGGGCCGGTGGTGGCTCGCCGTGGTGACGACGAGCGGCAGCACGGCGGAGGTACGCGGCGCCCGGCGACGGGCCCTGGCCTATGCCCGGCTCGCCGAGCTGCGCGAGGGGGTCTGGATGCGGCCGGACAACCTCGCGGTGCGGCTGCCCGACTCCCTGGAGGCCGACGTCGAACTGATGACGGCACGGCCCGAGGACCCCCTCGCGCTGGCCGGGCGGCTGTGGGACCTTGCCGCGTGGTCGGACCGGGCCGCCTCGCTCCTGGGCGCGACTCGACTCGCTCGTCCCCGACGGGCCCGAGGCCCTGGCGCCCGGGTTCGAGCTGTCGGCCGCCGTCCTGCGCCACCTGCAGGCCGACCCCCTCCTGCCCGCCGAGCTGTTGCCCCCGAGTTGGCCCGGGGCACCGCTGCAGAGCTCGATACGACGCCTGGGACGGCCGCTACCGATCGACCCTGCGCGCCTGGAGCCGCGCCGGCTGATCCTGCATCGCCGTTGTCCCGCGCCGCCGTTGTCCCGCGTCGCCGTTGCGCCGCGGCGCGCGTGCGGCGCCCTCGCTATCGTGACGCCGTGCCCGACATCTGCCAGGCGCTGGTCATCGCCGCGCCGCCCGAGACCGTGTTCGACGCCATCAACAGCGCGGCGGGCAACCGGGCCTTCTGGACCGACCAGACCGAGTACGAGCCCGAGGAGGGGTCGGTCGCCGTCTTCTCGTTCGGGCCCAACGCAGAGACCGAGTTCCGCTTCGAGGTGACCTCCATCGACCGGCCGCGCTCGTTGACGTGGAGGTGCGTCGGTGGTCCGCCGGAGTGGCAGCCGACCTCCATCGTGTGGACCCTCGCGCCGGCCGACGGAGGGGGCACCGCCGCCCGCTTCGAGCACCGGGGCTGGGCGTCGGCCGACGGCGAGCTGGCCGCCTGCACCTTCACCTGGGCCCGGATCCTCTCCGCGCTCGACGAGTACGCGCGCACCGGTTCGGCCACGCCGCCCTTCACGAAGTACTAGGTCGGAATCGGGAGGCGATGGACGTCGAGGTCGCCTTCATCGCGGTGCCCGTGTCCGACCTCGAGACCGGGCGCGACTTCTTCGAGCGTCTCCTTGGGCGCAGCGTCGACATCGTCCCCAACGAGCACGAGGTCATGTGGCGTCTCGCTGATGCAGCGTGGCTCTATGTCGTCGTCGACCCCGCCCGGGCGGGCCACGGCTTGGCGGCGCTCTCGGTCGGTGACCTCGACGCCACCCTGGCCGAGCTCGACACCCGTGGCATCACCCCGACCTCCGTCGAGGACGTCGGGGACGCCGCTCGCAAGGCGACGGTGCTCGACCCCGACGGCAACTCGGTCGCCATCATCGAGGTGGCCACCTAGGAGCCCCCGCGGGGCGTCACCCCGCGCCCTACCCGCGGTCTTCTCCCACACGGAGACGTGGCTCCTGCTCTCGCTCGTGAAGGGGGAGCGGTCCCAGTCGCTCCAGCGTTCACGGAGGGTCATCCCGGCCGAGCGAGCCATCAGGTCGAGTTCGGAGGGCCACACGTAGCGGAACGGGGCCGAGAAGGTCTCGAGCCCGTCGTCGAGGATCCAGTAGTGGTGTGAGACGAGGCCCTGGGACGCGACGTCGTATTCGTCGAAGCCGAGATGCGTCGGCGTGACCGTGAACGCGCGCACGGTGTCCCCCGGCGGCAGGCGCCGGAGCTCGGGCACCACGACCTCCATCACGAAGGAGCCGCCGGGCCGCAGATGCGCCGCCGCGTTGGCGACGCACGCGACCTGCTCGTCCTGTGTCGTCAGGTTCATGATCGTGTTGCGCACCAGGTAGGCGAGCGTGAACGATCCCGCCCCGCCGTCCACCGCCGTCGTGGCGAAGTCGCCCAGCGTGACGCCGACGGCGTCCGCACCCGGCTTCGACTCGAGCTGCTCGACCATGTCGGCCGACAGCTCTATGCCGTGCACCCGGATCCCCCTCCGGCTCAGGGGCAGCGCCAGGCGGCCGGTCCCGACGCCGAGCTCCAGGGCGGCGGCCGACGGGCCCGTTCCGGCGAGTCCGGCGAGGAAGTCCACTGCCGGCTCGACGACCGACGCTTGGTGGATCTCCGGCCACCTCGTCTCGTACTCCGCGGCGATCCGGCCCGTGAAGAAGTTCTCCGGCATCGGGCCATCCTGTCAGGAGTCCCGTCCGGGTCGCCGCGCGACCGTGGGACTACGTGCCCGGCGCAGCCGCGGTAACCGGCGCTACGCAGCGTGCGACTGGCTGATCCAGGTCTGGTACATCTCGGCGTAGTGCCCGCCGAGCGCCACCAGCTCGCTGTGCGAGCCCACCTCGAGCAGGCGGCCGTCGCCCACCACCACAATGCGGTCGGCCCGCATGGCGGTGGAGAGACGGTGGGCGATCAACACTGCGGTCCGCCCCTCGAGCAGCACGTCGAGCGCCGCCTCCACCATGGTCTCGGACTTGAGGTCCAGGTTCGACGTGGCCTCGTCGAGCACGAGCACCCGGGGCTCGGCCATGAAGGCACGGCCGAGCGCAATGAGCTGGCGCTCCCCCGAGGACAGCGACTGGCCCCGCTCGTGGACCGGGGTGTCGAGGCCGTAGGGCAGCCGGTGCACGAGCTCGCCCAGGCCGACCTGGTGCACCGCGTTCCACACTTCGTCGTCCGGCGCGCCGGGCCGGGCGAAGGCGATGTTGTCCCGGATGGTGCCGGCGAAGAGGAACGGTTCCTGAGGCACGACGCCCAGCTGGCTGCGCAGCGAGGAGAGCGTCACGTGCGCCAGGTCGTAGCCGTCGATGAGCACCCGGCCCTCGGTCGGGTCGTAGAAGCGCGTGACGAGCTTGGCCATTGTCGACTTGCCCGCGCCGGTGGCGCCCACGAAGGCCACCGTCTCGCCGGGCGAAATGGTGAGATCCACGTCGTGCAGCACGGGCACGGCGGGGTCGTAGCCGAACGACACGTGGTCGAAGCGGATCTCGCCCCGGATCTGCGGCAGCTCGACCGCGTCGCGCGCCTCCAGCACCGAGGGCTCGTTCTCGAGCAGCCCCTGCAGCTTGAAGACCGACGCCCGGCCCTGCTGGAAGGTGTTGTACTGCTGCACCAGGAGCTGAATCGGGGAGAAGAACCGGTTCACGTACAAGAAGAACGCGGTCAGCTGGCCGAGGTTGATCTCCTGGGGGTGGTGCAGGTACATGGCGCCGCCGATGCCCAGGATGAGGACCTGGCCGAAGACGCTGATGACCTGTGAACCGGGCCCGTAGACGCCGTTGATGCGGCCGGTGTAGTTGTTGGCGTCGCGGTAGGACCCCACGATGTCGCGGTGGGTCTCGACGTTGTAACGCTGGCGGTTGTGGGCGGTGACGATGCGCACGCCCTGCAGGCTCTCGGAGAGGTCGGCCAGCACCAACGCGATGCCGTCGCGCACCTTGTCGTAGCCGCGCTCGGAGGCCCGCTTGAACCAGATCGACATGATGACCAGCGGCGGCAGGACGGCGAAGACGGTGATGGCGGCCAGGGTCGCGTTCGTGGCGAACAAGAAGACCGTGATCACCACCATGGTCAGCCCCTGAATGGCGAACTGCGCCAGCCCGTCCTGCAGGAGCTGTTGGAGGTTCTCGATGTCGCTCGTCATGCGGCTCATGACGACGCCCGCCTTCTCCTCGGTGAAGAAGTCGAGCGAGAGCCGTTGCAGGTGCCGGAACACCTTGATGCGCAGGTCGTTCATGACCCACGAGGCCAGGCGGCCGGTCACCCGCGCCTGGCCCCACTGCGCGCCCCCGAGACGGCGATGGACACCAGGTACAGCAGCGCCATGACGACGACGACCCCGTAGTCGTAGTGGGGCGGCGTCAGGCCGTGGTTGATGGCGTAGGAGACCAGGCTCGGACCGAGCTGGGTGAACAGGGCGATGATCCCCACCAAGAGCGCGGCCAGCGCGCACATGAGCGGGTACTCCATGAGGAGGCTGGTCAGCGTCAGCTTCTTCGCCTCGTGCGGCGAAGGCAGCTGGGTGAAGACGGCGTCGGACTCGCCCCGTTCGCCCTCCTGGGCCAGCAGCACGTCGACGCCGTCCTGCAGCTCGTGCGGGATGCCGCCGAAGGGCAGGCCCGCCTGGGCCGCGCCCGGGGCCCCGCCGCCGCCCATGGGCGGTCCGACTCCTCCGCCGCCGAACATCAGACCGCACCCTTCTCTGGCTCGAGCACCTCATCGTCGGTCTCGAGAAGTCCGTCCTCCGGGGCGAGGGCCACGCCATCGGGCTCCAGGACGTCCACGTCCAGGCCGAGGTCCTCGGTGCCGGCCGCGACCACCTCGTCCGTCTGCTCCTCGCTGGCCGCCTGCGCGAGCACCTCGGAGTACAGCGGGGTCGAGGCCAGCAGCTCGGCGTGCGTGCCGTCGGCCACGATGCGGCCCTCGTCGAGCAGCACCACCCGGTCGGCCAGGCTGATGGTCGACAACCGGTGGGCGATGATGAGCGTGGTGCGCCCCTCCATGAGGACGCGCAGCGAGGAGTGGATGCGCTGCTCCACCTTGACGTCGATGGCGCTGGTGGCGTCGTCGAGGATCAGGATGGGCGGGTTGACCAGCAGGGCCCGGGCGATGGCGATGCGCTGGCGCTGGCCGCCCGAGAGCGTGTAGCCCCGCTCGCCCACCACGGTGTCATAGCCGTCGGAAAGACGGTTGATGAACCCGGCTGCGCCGGCGGCCTCGGCTGCGGCAACCACCTCCTCCATGGAGGCGTCCGGACGCCCGTAGGCGATGTTGTCCCGGATCGACACGGAGAAGAGGAAGGGCTCGTCGAGGACGACGCCGATGTTGGCCCGCAAGCTCGTGAGCGTGAGATCGCGCACGTCGTGACCGTCGACCCGTACGGTCCCGCCGGTGGCGTCGTAGAAGCGGGCCAGGACGCGGGCGACGGTGGATTTGCCGCTGCCGGTCCGGCCGACGAGGGCGATGGTCTCACCGGGGTGCAGGTGCAGGTTGAAGTCGTGCAGGATTTCCCGGGGACCGTCGCCCTCCTTCGAGAGCAGGCTGTCGTCGGCATAGGCAAAGGTCACGCCGTCGAACTCGACGTCACCGTTGCTGTCGACCAGGTCGATGGCGTCGGGGCGGTCGACGATGGTCGGCACCTCGTCGAGGATCTCGTAAATCCTCTCGGCCGAGGCCGAGGCACGCTGGCCCATCATGATGAGCATCCCCAGCATCATGAACGGGGCCTGCATCATCACCAGGTAGAGGTTGAACGAGACGATGGAGGCGACCGGCAGGTTCTCGTGGATGACCATCCAGCCGCCGACGAGGAGGACGAGGACGAGACCGACCTGGGAGAGGTTCTGCACCAGCGGGGCGAAGCGGGCGCGCAGGTCGGCGTCCTTGATGTAGGCCCACTGCACCCGGTCGGCGGCCGTGGCCAGCTGGCGCAGCTGCTGCTGCTCGGCGGCGAAGCTCCGCACCACGCGCACGCCGTTCACGTTCTCGTCCACCACCGTGGCCACCTCGGCCAGGCGGGCCTGAATGATCCACGAGACCGGGAACAGGGACTTCCGCATCTTGACGCCCACGATGTAGATGAAGGGCATCGACGCCATGGCCACGAAGGCCAGCGGCACGCTGATGGAGAGCATGAAGACGAAGGCGACGACCGCGATGGAGCACTGCACGAGGATCATGGGCGCGAAGGTGAGGTACATCTGCACGGAGCGGATGTCCGAGTTGGCCCGCGAGATCAGCTGTCCGGACTGCACGCGGTCGTAGAAGGGGAACGACATCCGCGTGAAGTGCTCGTAGATGATGTTGCGCAGGTCGAACTCAATGGCGTAGGCGACCTTGAAGAGGTTGGTGCGCGAGATGTAGCCGAAGATCCCGGTGAACACCCCGAGCACGGCGATCAGCTCGACGTAGTTGTGCAGCGGCTGCGTCTTGTTGATGAGTGAGTTGGTGATTCCGTTCTGGAGGATCTTGGGGATCCACACCTGGATGATGAGCCCGAGGAACGAGAAGATGAGCGCGCTGAAGAACTGCACCTTGTGCGCCAGCACGATCGGTGCGGCCCGCTTGATCCACTTCTTCGACCGGTCGGGGTCGACGGTGGCCTTCGGCGCGCTGTAACGGCTGGTGACCCCCATCGGCACGTAGGCCGCAAGGGGGAGCCGTGTGACGGCATCGGCCGTCTCGGTCGCGATCCCGCCGGCGCCTGCGGCCCCGTCGCTGGCCGCGCCGTCGCTGGCTGCGCCGTCGAGCCTGTCCTCGGTCTTGCTCACCGGGGCGCACCCCCCGCTGCGCCTGCATCCGCCGGCGGCGCCGCCGACTCCTTGGGCCCCTTGCGGGACTCGGTCATCGCCCGGGCCCACAGCTCCAGGGAACGCAGGGCCATCGCCTCGTCTTTGTCCGACAGGTGGCCGGCGATGGAGACCAGGTAGTCGTCGACGGCGCGGTCGGCCGCAGCGAGTATCCGGGCGCCGTCGGCGGTGAGGCGCAGTTCCACCCGGCGCCGATCGGCGTCCTCCTGGCGGCGGTCGACCAGGCCGCGGGCCACCAGGCCGTCGATGAGGGCCGTGATGGAGGGCCGTCGTACGGCCAGGCGGTCGGCGAGGCCCGAGGCGGCCGCCGAGCCCTCGGCCAGGATCCCCATGACCCGGTACTGGGGCAGCGTGAGGTCCATGTCGGCCAGGGCCACCTCGACCCGCTTGGCCAGCCAGGCCGCGACGCGGCCGTAGGTCCCCAGGACCGGGGGCGGCTTCTCCGAGGACCTCGAGGACTTGGTGCCCGCCCGCGTGCCGGCCGCCTTGTCGCGCGGCGACGCGTCGGTGGAGGGGGGTGTGGTGACAGACACTTCGACCATCTTACAGTTAGAGAGGCTAACTACGTGCAGGCGGGCACCGGCCGGCCTACGCCTGTGACCCCCACTCGGGATCGAGCTGGCGCAGGAACAGGTCGCAGCGCTGCTCCTCGTCGGTCTCCCCAATTGAACCCGCGGCGGTCTTGAGGGCGTGCAGGGAGCGCAGGAAGCCGCGGTTGGACTCGTGGCGCCAGCGCACGTACCCCGAGCCCCGCCAGCCGGCGGCGCGCAGCGTGTCGAGCCCCCGGTGGTAGCCGACGCGGGCGAAGGCGTAGCGATCGATCGGGTCGGTGGCGATCTCGGCCAGGTCGGCCCAGGCCTGGAGGCAGCGCGGGTCCAGGGCGGCCACGGCCGCGACCGCCTCCCGACGCCGGTCCGGCGGGAGGGACCGGGCCGCGTCGAGGGCGCGGGCCAGCTCCGGGGCCAGCGGGTCGAGGATCGTCTCGGGGCTCCCGGAGGTGAAGTTGACGGCGTGCTCGGTCTGATCGGGGGTCACCCGGCCATGTTATGAGCGCACCCGTGCGAGCGATCGGGGCGGCGCGCGGGCCCGACGGCGGAATGTCGGAGCGCGAAGGCGCCGCTGTACTGTTCGCGCCGTGCCGACTCCGGACGGGCCGCCGACGAACTCGTTCGACCATCATCCAGGGCTGCGGGGGCGGGAGGCCGAGGCGGAGGAGCTGGCCGAGGTCCTGCGCCGCCTGATCCGCCTCTCGGTCAGCACGGCGCCGCCCGCCGCCGAGACCGCACGGCTGACCGCGCTCCTGGCCGCCGTGGCCGACGAGCTCGCGGCGCACGAGCCCGAGGTCCCGCTGCCCCGCTTCATCGCCCCCGACGAGGACGGCCCGCCCAAAGAGGTGCCCCTCGGCGGAGCGATGCCCTACGACGTCGTCGTCGGCCGGTTCAACCCGCTGGCCCTGCCCGTCGTGCTGGACTTCGAGCCCCCCACGGCCCGGGGCCGGGCCTCCTTCGGGGTGGCCTACGAGGGCGCACCGGGCTGCGTGCACGGCGCCATCCTGGCGGCCACCTTCGACATCATCCTCACCGCGGCGAACGCGATCGAAGGGTCGGTCGGACCGACCGTGCGGCTCGCACTGCGCTTCCTCCGCCCGACGTTGACCGAGGAGGAGGCTGTCTTCGAGGGCTGGGTCACGGGATCGAACGAACGGCGGATCTTCAGCAAGGGGCGCATCGTCCAGGGCGGCATCGTCACGGTGGAGGCCGAGGGGGAGTTCGCCATCTTCAACCACGAAGGGGTGCACCGGATGGCCTCGGCCCGCCGGCGGACCTTCGACTCGGCGCGCCGGAGCGAGGACGGGCCCGGCGGAGCAGCGGATGCACCCGCAGCCGGGGTGGTGTCGCAGGGCGGGGCGACCGCCGAAGGCGGCGGCGTCGTGCCGACGGGGGAGTAGGCGGGCGTTCGTGGCGCGCCAGTCCTTGCAGCCCTCGCGCGACGCAGCGGACTATGCCTTCACCCACCGGGTGCGGACCCGTTTCGCCGAGACCGACGCCATGGGGATCATCCACCATGCCGCGTACCTGCCGTACCTCGAAGAGGCAAGGGTGGCGTATCTCCGCGCGATCGGACATCCCTACGACGAGGTGCGGGCGGGCGGCGACGCGACCGGCGACGGGGACGCCGAGGCCGAGGCGGGACGGGACTTCGCGGTCCTGGAGGCGTCGGTGCAGTACCGCAAGCCGTTGCACTTCGATGACGAGGTCGACGTCTCGCTGGTGATCGGCGCCGTGACGCGTGCCACCTTCCAGATCGCCTACCTGCTGGCGGTGGGCGGCGAGGTGCGCGCCACCGCGGTCACCGTGCACGGCTGCGTGGATCGCAACGGGCGGCCGAGCGGGCTGCCCGCGTGGGTGCGGGAGGAGTTCGCGGCCGCGCCCTCAAAGTGACGACACGAGTCGTGCGAACGACTCCGCCATCGCCCGCTTGGCCGCGTCGGCGTCGTCCGCCCGCGCCACCACCATTCCCGCCTGCATGATCGCCCCGAGCAGGAGGTGGGACAGCGGCACGACGGCGGACTCTTCGATCCGCCCCACCTGCGCCGCCAGCGAGAGGACGGTCTTCAGCGTGCCGAAGGCGTAGCGCTCATCGAGCTCGTGCCAGGTGTCCCATCCGAGGACGGTGGGGCCGTCGAGCATCACGATCCGTTGGACCTCGGGGTTCACGACGCACTGGTCCAAGAAGGCGTCGAAGCCGAGCTCGAGGATCCGCATGGGGTCGGTCTCCCCGCCGCCGGTGGCAGCCGTCAGGATCCGCGCCGTGAGGTCGTCCTCGACGGCCTCGAACGTCGCCTGGAAGAGATCGGTCTTGGACGCGAAGTGGTGGTACAAGGCGCCCCGGCTGACCGTGGCCGCGGCGAGGATCTCCTCGGTGGAGGTGGCGGCGAAGCCCTTCTCGGCGAAGAGGCGGCGGGCCGTCGCGATGAGGCGTCCCCGGGTCGCCTGGGTCCGTTCGGCCTGCGTGGGCATGGTGGGATCCTACTTGGTCTTTACAAACAGACAGTTGGTATGTATGCTTAAGGACATGACCCCCACGACAGAGACACCCACCACCCACCCGTCCACGGCCGCGGCGACGCTCCTGCCCCGCACGACCATCAGCCTGAGCCGGGGCGACATCGCCTACGTCGACCAGGGGGACGGCGGAGCACCCGCCGCCCTCTTCATCCACGGCGTCCTCGTCAACGCCGACCTGTGGCGCAACGTGATCTGGGACGTGGCCGACGTCCGCCGCTGCATCGCCCCCGATCTGCCGGCCCACGGCGCCTCGCCGGCGGCGCCCGGGACGCGTGCGGGAGACGCCGACGCCGGCGCGCCCGCGATGTCGCTCGAGGGCCTGGCCGCCATGGTGGACGAGCTGTGCCAACGCCTCGACCTCGACCGGGTCGACATCGTCGCCAACGACACCGGCGGCGCGGTGGCGCAGGTCTTCGCCGCCCGATTCCCCCACCGGGTCCGCACCCTGACGCTGACCAACTGCGACGTGCACGACAACTTCCCGCCCGAGGCCTTCGCACCCTTCATCGCGTTGGCCGAGTCGGGCGATCTCGGCCCGATGGTGGCCGCCATGGCCGGCGACCTGTCCGTCGCGCGCTCCGAGGTCGGGTTCGCGCAGGGCTACGCGCACCCCGAGCGGCTGCCCGACGAGCTCCTGGCGAGCTATCTCGCACCGTTCGCCGCCGACCAGGGCAGGGGGCTCGAGCGCTTCCTCACCGCCTCGTCCGCGGCCGAGCTCGTCGCCGTCGAGCCCTTGCTGGCCCAGCTGGACGCGCCGGCCCAGGTGGCCTGGGGCACGGCCGACCTCTTCTTCGAGCCGGCGTGGGCCGAGCGCCTGCGCGAGATGATCCCCGGCACCGAGCGGGTGACCCTCGTCCCCGACGCCATGCTCTTCTGGCCCGACGAGCGGGCGGCCGACCTCGTCCCCCTGCTCCGGGACTTCTGGGAGGCGCACGCCTAGGCCTCGCTCCAGGAGGGTGAGCCCCGTCTGATGCGTCAGGCCGGGTGGCCGGGCTGCAGCGGGGGGGCGCTGCGGCGCATGAAGATGCCGTCGTGCCCGCCCGGGACCGAGCGCACCCCTTGGACGAGGAAGGCTTCGTGGTCGCCGACGGGGAAGTGGCCGAGGATCCGGCCCTCCATCGTGACGGCGGACTCGACCAGGAGGGGCGCCCCGGTGGCGCCGAGACGCCAATCGACCGACGCGAACTTGTCGACGAGGTCGCCCGACTCTTCGCCGAAGAGACGGGCCAGGTCCACCTGGTCGGCTCCCAGCAGGTGGATCCCCATGCACGACGAGCGTTCGGCGACGGCCAGGGTGTGGTTCGCCTTCGAGATGCACACGAGGAAGTTCGGCGGGTCGATGCTGCACTGGGTCATGAACCCCACCAGGCACCCGCTCATGTCGGCATCGGGGGACCGGACGGTCACGACGTAGTACGGGTAGTCGACCCGTCCGAAGAACGACTCGAGGTCCGGCGAGTCGTGCACGAGACCATGGGATTCAGCCGCAGTCCCGAATCCCACGCCGGACCTCCAACCTTGGACCGAGCAACCGTGCACCGCGCCCCGCGCGTCCGAGGGGTGCCGCTGTCGAGTGCGCTCGGGCACTCGCACCTTGCGGCACCCCGTCGTGGGTTCCCCTACCCGACTCGTGGGTACGCAAAACTACGTGTCTGAGCTCCGTGACCGATCGACGCGCAGCCCGATTGCCACCGGACGCAGTTCCTTGGTGACCCAGGGCATGCCCAGAGCCGGGGAGGGGGCACCCCCCGGCTTCGACATCAAGAAGGGCGGGCTCGGCTCGGCGGCCCAGGCCGTCGCGCTCGCGACCCTCTGTGCGGTCCTCTTCCTCACCTTTCTCGACAACACGATCGTCAGCGTCGGTCTGGCCAACGTGCAGAGCGACCTGCACGCCGGGGTCACCTCGCTGCAGTGGGTGGTCAACGGCTATGCGCTGACCTTCGCCGCCTTCATGCTGGCGGCGGGGATGCTGGGCGACATCCTGGGCCGGAAGCGCATCATGCTGGCCGGGGTGGCCGTCTTCTGCGCCGGCTCGGTCGTCGCAGCCCTGGCGACCAACGTCGACTGGCTGATCGCCGGCCGGGTCATCATGGGCATCGGTGCCGCGGCCAGCGAGCCCGGCACGCTGTCGATCATCCGCCACGTCTATCCCGACGAGGAGACCCGGGCCGACGCCATCGGCGTGTGGGCCGCCGTCTCGGGACTCGCCCTGGCGCTGGGGCCCGTGATCGGGGGCGTGCTGGTCGGGTTCTCGAGCTGGCGGGCGATCTTCTGGTTCAACCTCGGCTTCGGCGCGCGTCGCCTTCGTCCTGGCGGCCGTCACCGTGCCCGAGACCGCGGACCGCCAGGGCCGCAGCATCGACTTCGCCGGGTTCCTCTTCGCCGCCGCGTTCTTGTCCTCACTGTCCTTTGCCGTGATCCAGGGCGAGGACGCCGGGTACACCGCTCCATGGATCGTCGCCCTCTTCGTCGTATGTGGCCTGTCGGGCCTCGCGTTCGTCGTCACCGAGCGACGGGTCAAGAGCCCCATGCTCGACCTCACCTTGTTCCGGCGCCCGCCGTTCGCCGGGTCGAACTTCGTGGCCTTTGCCGCCTACTTCGGCACGTTCTCCATCTTCTTCTTCACGGCGTTGTACCTGCAGGTCGTCGTCGGCGCGTCGGCGTATCAGACCGCCATCGACTTCCTCCCCATGGCTGCGGGATTGATCATCGTCTCGGGACTCACTGGCCCCCTGGTCGCACGCATCGGACCCAGGATCCCCATGACGGTGGGCTGTCTCCTGGCGGGAGGGGGCATCCTGCTCGCCAGTGCCGTCCTGGGACCCAACGTCGACTTCGCGACACTGGGCTGGGTGCTCCCGATCGCCGGCATCGGCCTCGGCATGCTGCTCGTACCCGTGACGTCGGTCCCGCTCACGGTGGTGCCGCCGGAGCGCTCCGGCATGGCCGCGTCGGCGACCAACACGAGCCGGGAGATGGGCGCCGTGTTCGGCGTGGCGGTCCTCGGCTCCATCGTGAACGCCAAGCTGACCGGCGATCTCGCGGCGCGGCTCAAGGCGATAGGGATCCCGCCGAACTTCCAGAGCCTCGTGGAGCACGCCATCCAGACGGGCGGCACGTCCGGCGGGGCGGCCAGCAGTGCGGAGCACTCGAACAACGCCACCGTTGCCCGCATCGCCACCAAGGTGATCACGGCCGCGTACGACGCGTTCGGCTCCGGTTTGCACGAGGCGCTGGTCGTCTCGGGCTGCCTCATCCTGGCCGGTGCGGTGGTGGCGGCGCTCACCATTCACCGGCTCTCTCCGAACGGGGCGCTCGAGCGCTAACCCCGCTGTCCCGGGTGGTGCCGAGCGCCGCTCGGAACAGCGACCACTCGTCGCGCCGATCGTGCCTGCCGCGGGCGGTTCACACACCGTTGTGACAACGGACAACCGGACTTATTTCCCAGAGACACGGCGTATGGCCTGCCACATACTTGACCAAAAGAATCCCGTGGGGGCGCGGACCTGAAGGCCCACGAGGAGGGACGCCATGTCGTACGTGGATCGCCGCCGTGCTGTGCCGTCCGTGTCGTCGTCCTGCAGTACCGTCCACAGGCGCCCTCGCCGCAGACTGCAGCCGCGGGTGGCCCTGGCCGCCGGTTGCGCATCCGTCGTCCTGTGCGGGGGACAGATCCTCGGTCTCGCGGCGGGACCGCTGGCGGGCGGCAGCCCGCCGCATGCGCCCCTCGCCGTCGCCCTCTCCTTCTACGACGGGGACAGCGTGACCACGACGCCGAGCGAGTCCGCGCCTGCGGGCACCGACGTCACCTCTCAGATCACGGTGTCGAACACGGGCTCGGCCCCGCAGACGAACGTTTCGGTGCCGATCACCCTGCCGGCGAACTTCTCCTTGCACAACGGGTCGCTCACGCCGAGCGCGGGAACGACAGCGGTCGCCGCAGGGGTCGTCACCTGGACCATCGCCAGCCTCGCCCCGGGCGGGTCCGAAACGCTCGCCTACACCGAGACCACCGATGCCCCGGCTGCCTTCGAGTCCAACGCGACTGCGGCCACGGCGACGAGCGATCAGGACGCCACCGGCAGCACCACATCGGCCTCGGTCGTGGTCATCCCGGCGGCCAACCTGACGATCGGCGTCAGTGACGGGACCGATTCCATCACGCCCGGTTCGATCGACTCCTACACCATCACGCTGACCAACGACGGGCCCTCCGAGGCCCCCAACGCCACGGTGAGCACCACCTTCACCGACGGGTTCACCCCCTTCAGCGCCGTGAGCTCCGTCGGCGGAACCAGCTTCGACGACCTGGGCGCGGGACAGTTCTCGTGGACCGGGATCGACCTGCCGAGCGGGGCCAGCGCCGAGTTCGAACTGGTGGGAGCGATGTCCACGGCCTCACGGCAGGAAGCGCGTTCGTGGGCCTCGCGAGCCTCAGCTTGTACCCCGGTGAGATCGACACCAACCCCGTGTCCTCCGCCTCGGACTCCGACGTGGTCACCGGCAGCCCGCCGCATGCGCCCCCTCGCCGTCGCCCTCTCCTTCTACGACGGGGACAGCGTGACCACGACGCCGAGCGAGTCCGCGCCTGCGGGCACCGACGTCACCTCTCAGATCACGGTGTCGAACACGGGCTCGGCCCCGCAGACGAACGTTTCGGTGCCGATCACCCTGCCGGCGAACTTCTCCTTGCACAACGGGTCGCTCACGCCGAGCGCGGGAACGACAGCGGTCGCCGCAGGGGTCGTCACCTGGACCATCGCCAGCCTCGCCCCGGGCGGGTCCGAAACGCTCGCCTACACCGAGACCACCGATGCCCCGGCTGCCTTCGAGTCCAACGCGACTGCGGCCACGGCGACGAGCGATCAGGACGCCACCGGCAGCACCACATCGGCCTCGGTCGTGGTCATCCCGGCGGCCAACCTGACGATTGGCGTCAGTGACGGGACCGATTCCATCACGCCCGGTTCGATCGACTCCTACACCATCACGCTGACCAACGACGGGCCCTCCGAGGCCCCCAACGCCACGGTGAGCACCACCTTCACCGACGGGTTCACCCCCTTCAGCGCCGTGAGCTCCGTCGGCGGAACCAGCTTCGACGACCTGGGCGCGGGACAGTTCTCGTGGACCGGGATCGACCTGCCGAGCGGGGCCAGCGCCGAGTTCGAACTGGTGGGAGCGATGTCCAGCGGCCTCACGGCAGGGAGCGCGTTCGTGGGCCTGGTCAACGGCGCCGTGTCACCGGATCAGATCGGCTCGGGTACGGCCTCGAATGCCGTCGACTCGGACACGGTGATCGGCGCGCCCCAGGCGATCACCTTCACGCCGCCGTCGATGGGCGTTGCGGGACAATCGACGACGTTGTCGGCGACGGGAGGAGGATCGGGCAAACCGGTCGTGTTCTCGGTCGATCCCTCGAGCGACGCCGGAGCGTGCAGCGTGTCGGGTCCCAACGGCACGATCCTCAGTTACCTCCAGGCGGGTACGTGTGTGATCGACGCCGACGAGGCCGGGAATGCCAGCTACGCAGCGGCGCCCACGGTCACGGCCAGCATCGTGGTGGACCAGAAGCCGACCTTCACCCTCGACTCGCCACCCACGTCGGGCACGGTGGGCCAGGGCTACGCGTACACCTTCGCCGCCACCGGCGCCCCCGCACCGACCTATTCGCTCACGCGGGCGCGCCGTCGTGGCTGGGTGTCGATCCAACGTCAGGCGCGCTCTCGGGCACCCCGCCAACGGGTACGACGTCGTTCACCTACTCGGTCACCGCGACCAACGCGGTCGGGAACGCCACCGCCGGCCCGTTCACCGTGAGCGTGGCATCCGGTGTGACCTCGCCGCAGGCCGATATCTCGGCGTCGCTCGCGTGCCCGGCGACGGTGCACGTCCGGACCGTTGCGAGCTGCACGCTCACGGTCGCCAACGCCGGCCCGGCCACCGCGCGCCTCGTCCGGGCGGGCATCAGCCTGCCGTTCCGGCTCTGGCCCCTGTCCGCACCGGGCAGCCTGTGGTTCGGTGACTCGGGCCTGTGGCTTGTCCACACCCTGGCACCCGGTGCGTCGGTCGCGTTCACGGTGAGCTTCCGGGCCCTGGTCCCGGGACGGGACTCGGTGCTCGCGGTGGCCCTGTCCGAGAACCCGGATCCCAACTTCGCCAACAACCTGGCCCGCGCCACGGTGACGATCACGAGCTGACGCGGCCCGCGGCGCCCGTGGGCTCGTCACGCGTATCGCCGGGCAACCTCGAGCGCCTGCGCGCGGTAGCCACCGCCGAACAGGACGGCGTGGACCAGCAACGGGTACAACTGGAAGAGCGCCACACGGTCCTCCCAGCCCGGGCGCAGCGGCCGGACCTCCTCGTAGGCGCGGAGCAGGCGATCGGGCACGACGCCGAAGAGTGCCAGCATCGCCAGGTCTTCCTCGGGGTGGCCCCCGTGGACGGAAGGGTCGATGAGCCAGGCCCGGCCGTCCGCGCCGAAGAGCACGTTGCCCCACCACAGGTCGCCGTGCAGCAGCGCCGGACCACCAGGTGGGAGCAGCTCGGGCAGCCTGGACACGACGGCGCTGACCGGGCCCTCCAAGCCGCAGCGGTCCGCCAGGTCCGTCAGCCGGGCGCCGTAGAAGTCGGGCCCGTCGGCCCGGGGCGACGGATCGACCCGACAGGCCCCGATCCACGACGACCCTCCTCCCCAGTGGGGTACGGGGGTCGTGTGCAGCTCGGCGAGTGCTCGGCCCAGGAGCTCCTCGTGCTGCGGGGTTCGTGGCACCTGGTCGACGGCCGCGGTGACGAGAAGGTCCGCCTCGGCGATCACCACCTCGGGCACGGGGGGAGCACCGGGTACCGCACGCAGGCGCAGCAGCCCGTCGGCCTCCTCGAGACAACCCGGGCCGAGCTTGGCGACGAGAGTCCGTCCGCCTGCCTCCACCATCCATGCGCCGCCGCCGAGCTGTCGGGTTGGTCCGGGCGGACCGACGGCTCTGGGAGACCCGGTCGAGCCAGTGCGCGGGCGAGTCAGGCACGCGGACCACTGTGGCACTCGTTCGGCGCTGCCGCGCAGGCCGGAGGGATGACCACTCAGACGCGTTCGAGCATGATGGGTCCGTGATGGCATCGACTCCGGCGGGGCTCGTGCTGACCCCCGGTGCCAGCGCCGGTCGGGACCAGCCGGCCCTCGTGGCGATCGACCACGCTGCGACGGCGCGCGGCATCACCGTGGAGCGAGTCGAGTTCCCCGGGCGCGCCGCCGGCAGGCGCAGCCCGGATCGCCCGGAGGTGTGCATCGAGACCGTCCGCGTCGCGACGGAGGCGCTGGCCGACCGCCTGCACGTCCCCACGGGCCAGGTTGCCATCGGTGGTCGCTCCATGGGAGGCCGGATGTGCTCCATGGCGGTCGCCGAGGGCCTGCCCGTCGCCGCTCTCGTCCTGGTCAGCTACCCGCTCCACCCGCCCGGGCGCCCCGAGCGCCTCCGTGTCGCCCACTTTCCCGACCTCCACGTGCCGTGCCTCTTCGTCTCGGGCCGGCGGGACGCCTTCGGGACCCCCGCCGAGCTCGAGCGCGCGGTGGCGGCCATCCCCGGAGCCGTCACGCTCGTCTTCGTCGACGGTGACCACGCACTGCGGAAACGAGACGACGAGGTGGCCGGGATCGTTGCGACCTGGTTAGACGGCTTGACGTGATGGCCTATGGCCTGCGATCACGTTGTCGGGGAGACCTTTGGCATCGTGTGCACCGATCGCACGCCGATACACGGCGACGTACTCATCGACCATGCGGTCGCTGCTGAACCGTTCGCACCGCTTCATGCCCGAACTGCCCGCCGGTCGAGCTGCCCGATGCTCGTGACTGCAGCGGCCGCCGCCTTGACGTCAGCGACGACGAAACCCGTCCTCCCGTCGCTGATGATCTCAGGCATGGAGCCTCGGTCGAAGGCGATGACCGGGGTGCCGCAGGCCATGGCTTCGACCACGGAGAACCCGAATGGTTCGTCGAAGTCGATCAAATGGAGCAGTGCCGCCGCCCCGCCGAGGAAGGATGACCGATCCTCTGAGCGGACAGGACCGATGAACTCGCACACGGTCGCCGTCGAGGCGCGGTGCGATCTCCCGCTTGAAGTAGAGCTCGTCTTGGATGATGCCTGCGATCCGCAGGGGCATCCCCGTCTTGTTCGGCGGTGTCGATGGCAGCGACCAGACCCTTGTCCGGGTGGATGCGCCCGAAGAACGCCAGGTAGGAGCCGGGTGTGGGGTCGAAGACGAAGCGCGCCGTGTCTATGCCGTGGTGGATCGTGGCCAGGTACTCGAGCGACGGATGCCGGTCGGCTTCGCTGATGGCGACATAGAACGTGCTTCGGTCGTACTTTTCGTAGACAGGAAGGATCTGTGGCGAGGAGAAGCCGTGGATCGTCGTGATCACGGGGGTCGAGGTCAACCCCGAGTAGGTGAGGGGAAGAAGTCGAAGCTGTTGTGGATGATGTCGAAGTCCGCTGCCCGCTCGAACACCTGCGAAATGTGAAGACACTCGGCGACCTTCGGATCGAGGCTCGGGTCTTCTGACCACCCCCTCGGCACCACGCTGCTCAAGACGGCGGACGTCACCGAGTCGCCGGTGGCGAAGAGCGTCACGTCGTGCCCCCGGGCGACCAGCCCCTCGGTCAAGAGCGAGGCGAAGAGCTCCCACGGCCCGTAGTGGCGCGGCGGCACACGCCACGAGATGGGCGCCAGGACAGCGATGCGCACCGGGCGATCAGCGTCCCAGCCGCGGTGCTGCTCCTTGTTCTCTCGCTCCTCTCGCTTCCCCTTCTTGGCCTCTCGCTTCTCCTTCAATGACTTACCGGGCTTCTTGCCAGAAGGTTTCTGCGGGGATCGATCAGGCATTGTTGTTCTCCATTCATCAGGTCGTACGTCGTGACGTGAGCTGCTCAATCGGGGACGGATCGAGGGCGTCGAGCAGTCGTCGAGGAGCACGGTGGCCACGCCGATGGCGGAGTCGCCGATCCCGTACGGTATGACCAGGGTGCCGGCGTGGAGGAGAGCGCCGCAGGAGTAGACGACGTTCGGCACGTAGCCGTCCTGCTCGTCGGGAGCCGGGCTGAGCAGCGGCTCGCGCGAGCCGGCCGATGATCCGGGTCGGGTCCTCGAGGTCGAGCAGCATGGCCCCGATGCTGTAGGTGCGCATGGGCCCGACGCCGTGGGTGAGCACCAGCCAGCCGGCGTCGGTCTCGATCGGCGACCCGCAGTTGCCGAGCTGGAGACCTCCCACGACCGTTGTCGGCACCTGGCACGGCGACGTGCTCGTCCCAGCCGATAGGGTTCGTCGGAGAAGGCGATGGTGTTCGACTCCCGGTCGACCGGGAGAGGGCGACGAACCGGCCGCCGATCCGGCGCGGGAAGAGCGCCAGGCCCTTGTTGGCGGCGGCCGCTCCGACCATCGGTGAGGACGTGAAGCTCAGGAAGTCCGTGCGTCTCGAGCAGCTGCTGGCCGATGTCGGTTCCGTCGTAGGCCGTGTAGGTGGCGAAGTAGGTCGACGCTGCCGTCGTCCTCGACGAAGCGCACGAAGCGGGCGTCCTCCATGCCGTTGGCACTCGGCGCCCATGGCCGGCAAGAGGACCCGCTCGCTCAGCGGGGCGTCCGCGCGAATCGGACGCGTAGGTCCGCTCGGCGATCCTGCGGATGAGGCCGATGGTCCTCTTGGCCTGCTTGCGGGTGGCGACCTGGTTCTCCAGGAGTCGACGAGCCGACTCTCCAGTCTGCGCGCGGTGAAGCGTGATCCGAGGCGACCGAGGACGTAGTCGGCGTCATCGCCGCCGCCGTGAGCCGACGGAGCTCTCCTCGGAAGACGCTCGGCTCCAAGATGTCGGGTCTCGGAGCCCGGTCGATGGCGAACTCCGGGGCGGGATCGAACGTGAGCGTGCCCGATCCGCGTCGACGAGTCCCGGTGCGGAACCCGATGGACGAGCGGTGGCCCTCGCCGATGGCCCGGACGCTCATGACGAACCGAGGCCGCCCGGCCTGCACTCCGCCTGATCGGGATGGAGCACCATGCTCGGATTGCAGAGCGCCGCGCCCTCGATGGCGTACTCGCTGGTGAAGGTCGCGCCGAGGAGCAGCCGGCGGGTCGGCGAGAGCTGCAGGTCGGGATCGAGGCGGTCGGCGAGCTCGTCGGCGTGGCGCAGGAAGGTCTCGATCAGATCGCGATGCCGGCCCTCGAAGCGTGCCATGACGTCGTCGAGCTCGCGCTGGACCTCGTCGTCGCTCGAGGGCCAGGACGCGTCGCAGCACCGCGGCGGAGCGCGACTCCTGTGGTCGAAGCCCTCTGTCCCGGCACGAAGAGCCGGGTGACGACCCGTGGACGGGTCGGCCGCGATGCGGACCGGGCTGCCGGTCGGCGAGACCCGGTCCGTGCCCGGTCACTGCAGGACGCTCATGCGGGCGACGCGCGCGTGCTGCAGCGTCGAGAGCAGAGCCAGGGTCGACTCGGTGCCCTGGTTGAGGTTGGCGCCGTCGACGCTTCGAGACCGTCGAAGCCGCCGCCGGTGTCGCGGGTCCCACATGACGACGCCCGCCGTCGTTGTCGCCGAGGAACCAGTTGGCAGCGGCGGTCGATCCCGTCCGCCCACCGCCGGTCGCCGGTCGACGCCTGCGGCGCGGGCACAGGCATCGGCCAGCGCCGCCACCTCGATCGGCTGCTGGTCGAAGCCGGGGCCACGTCGTCGGGACCACTGCCCCCGACCGGCGTGACCGAGAGGTGGCCGTCGTCGGGTCTCGCGGGCGAGCAGCCACTCCAAGAGTTCGCAGGCCCGTGCGCCACAGGAGCGGACGTCCAAGCGCGGACCCGGCCGCGATCATCGCTTCGGGGAGGACGGCGTTGGCGTAGGTCAGGCGCTCGCTCCGGCCACGGCCAGCCGGCTCCGTCGGCGGTCGGCGTCCATCGCGGTCGGCCGCGTCGGAGAGCAGGCTGCGGGCCGGCGGTGTCGGCGGGTCGACGCTGAGCAGCTCGGCCGCACCCAGGGCTGCGAACGCCATGGCCCGCGGCCAGGGGGAGCGCTGGTGCATGGCTCGCTCGAGGCTGCGTGCGGCCAGATGGCGGATCAGGTGGTCGTCGCTGTGCGAGGCGGCCGTGCCGAGCCCAGATGCTCCGTCCCCAGCAGTCCTCGAGTGCCGGCGCATCCTCCCAGCGCCGATCGCGGTCCATCCGGTTCCGGCATCTGCCGTGCGAGTCCTGCGCGTCGCTGAGGAACCGCAGGCTGAGCATCGGCGAGGTTGCGCATGGCCGGGCGTCGGCCGCGGTTCGCGGGTCGCGACGACGAGCACGCGGGCCATGTCGTCGGTGCAGTAGCCGTGCTCGGGTCGGGGCTCGGCGAAGCAGGGCGTGCTCGAACGTGCCGCGCTGGTCGGTCATGGCGAGGAGGTGGCCGAAGTCCGGCGTAGGGGCCTGCCAGCGGCGGATCTCACACCAGCGCCGGTCGCTCCGAGCAGAGGCGGTCGGCGAGCTCGCAGGTACTCGGCCCGCCACGACCGGCCATCCGAGGCTCGGCGCGAGCCGCGCGGCTTCCGCGGCCATGCTGGCGGCCAGCTCGGGCTCGGTGAGGACCCGGCGCAGGGCCAGCGCCATGGCGTCGGGATCATCGTGGTCGACCACGATGCCGGCCCCGCTGGCGAGCAGCTCGACGGCGTGGGGGAAGGCGGTCGCGACCACCGGTCGTCCGGCCGCGATGGCGTCGACCAGGACGCCCGACGTGACCTGGTCCGTCGAGTCGTAGGGCAGCACGACGACGGCGCTGGACTGGATCAACGCCGTCAGCGACGCGCACGTCGCGGTAGTCGGCGTCGAAGTCGCACGGACGACGGCGATCGCCGTGGCGCCACGCCTGCTCGATGCGGGCGTTGCCGGTAGGCCTCTCCGTCGGCCGCGAGCACCTTGGGATGGGTGCTGCCCGGCCACCAGGTAGCGGGGCCGCGTCGGGGAGATCCTGCAGGTCTCGCATGGCGTCGATGACCCGCTCGATGCCCTTGCCTGGTCCGATGAGGCCCCAGGTCAGCAGGAGTGGGCCGGTCGCGCCGGTCGGGCTGCGGGACGTCGCGGCGGGGATGGCGGCTCCGTGGGGGATCGTGGTCACCTTGGACGGGTCGACGTCGAAGCCGTCGCACAGCCGGTACGCGGGCGGCCTCCGACATGACCACGACCTGGTCGGCCAGCGCTGCGACCTCGTCGAGCACGGACCGCTGATGCGGGGTCGGATCGCGCAGGATCGTGTGGGCGATCACGATGGACGGGACGTCGAGACCGTCCGAGGATCTCGAGCACCTCGTCGCCGTCGTCGCCGCCGTAGAGGCCGTATTCGTGCTGGACCACCGCCACGTCGCAGACGTTCAGCAGCGTCGGCGCGGCGGCGACGGAGCTGGCGATCCGTTGACCAGCTCACCGATGACGCGATCGT
Organism: uncultured Acidimicrobiaceae bacterium; assembly: GCA_963740535.1. GTDB lineage: Bacteria > Actinomycetota > Acidimicrobiia > Acidimicrobiales > RAAP-2 > Bog-473. The sequence goes on along the minus strand of CAVUEI010000001.1, from coordinate 430,095 downwards.
CGCGTGCGGCGACTGTCCGTCGGCGTCGACGACGCGCACGACGCCGACCTCGGCGCCGTGGGCCGCCAGCCTGCGGCCAGCGCGGCGCTGAAGGTCGCCAGCCCGCAGGCAGTCGGGGGATAGGTGCTGAGGATCCCGAAGAGAGCGGCGCGGCCGGCAGGGCCTTCGAGGGGCAGAGTTGGCGACGCGCACAGATGCTCCTCGAGGAGGCTCGGTCGAGGCGTCGAACCTGCACGGGGCGACATCGGCCGGAACGGCCGTCCTGCCCAAGCGAGGCGACTCTCCCAAGGGGACGAGACCTTCACTCTACCGCGTCGACCTGCTGTTCGTTCCGTCGGCCCCAGAGTCACGTTGGCCTCCGCCGACGTCAGCCGAACGATTTCTCCCGCTGGCGCACGATCGCGGACAGGGTCTCGTTGTACGGCGCCTCGAGTCCGAGCTCGCGGCTCAGTGCGACGACCTGCCCGTTGATGACGTCGATCTCCGAGAGCCTCCGGCGAGGTGGTCGAGGCGCATGGATGGGCTGGCATTCGGGAATGGTGGCGGCGAAGTCGGTCACGTACTGCAGAGGGTCGTCGAACGGGAACTGGACCCCTTGGGCGAGGCCGAGTCGGTAGGCCTCCTGCGGTACAGCCGAGAGCGACCTCCCAGGCTTCGGGATTCGACATCAACTCGCCCACCGTGACGTCGAAGACGGCACACGGTGCGCTCAACGTCACGTTGCAGAGGAACTTCTCCCAGATCATCAGCGTCGACGTCGGCGAATGCTCGGACGTTGAAGCCGGCGTCACGCCAGGCGTGCTCAATCCGTTGCACCCGCTCCGTCATGCCACCGTGCATCTCGCCGATCCGTATGAGTCGCATCCCCTCATGGTGGACGTGTCCGGGCTGGGGGATCGACGACCCGAATCCCTCGGCGATCCCGATCACGATCTGCTCTTCGGGGATGCGACGTGCCACACGCTCGCCGGCACCGAGACCGTTCTGGAATGGCATGACGATGCTCTCGGGCTCCAGGAGCGGCGCGATATCCGCGGCCACCTTGTCGACCTGCGACGCCTTCGTGACGATCAGCCACAGGTCGCAGGAGCCGGCGTCGGCGGGCGAACGGCCGACGTGAAGGTTGTCGACGACGTAGTTGCCGCTGGCACCAGTGACGGTGAGCCCGGATGACGCGATGGCGTCGATGTGCGCCTGCCAGATGTCGATGGCCCAGACCTCGTGCCCGGCTTTGCCGAGGAGGCCCGCATAGACCGAGCCCATGCACCCGGTCCCGACGATTCCGATCTTCATGTCTCCCTCCAGGTGGGCCCTCTCGGGGCGACACCCCGTCGGCCGGGCTCCCTCTTACGGCCCTGACTGGACTCGGGAGTCTACGCCCGCAGGTCTCTTTCACGGCCATTGCGAATCGCGAAGCGAACCGCATCGTCGCAGGAAGTGGATGCCACGGCGAAGGCGTGGCGGGCGACCACAACCAGTCGGTGGAACTGGGTCGTGACTTCAGCGAGCGTGGTGGCAATGGGCGGAAAGCGACGTTTGACTGACACACAAACTTCATGCGAAATCATGGACGAAGCTCTATTCGGGAGCAGGCGCGTGTCATAGGTTTTGCACTGGTGAGGCGGTTTCATCGTGGTGTCATCTCGGCGGCTGCAATCGTTGTGGGAGCGGCCGCGCTCGTCGGGGCGTCGTCGGCTCCCGCCTCGGCCAGTGCTCCAGCGGTACGGGTCGTCGGTCACCAGCTGGTGGACGCGTCCGGCCATCCGTTACGTCTCATCGGCGTTGATCGCTCGGGAACCGAATATGCCTGCATTCAGGGCTGGGGCATCTTCGATGGGCCCTCGGACTCCACGTCGGTGGCTGCCATTCGTTCGTGGCACTCCGATGCAGTGCGCGTACCCCTCAACGAGGATTGCTGGTTGGGAATCAACGGAGTCAACCCGGCCGACGGCGGAATCGCCTACCAGCAGGCCGTCGAGCACTACGTCACCACGCTCAACGCCGCCGGAATCGTGGCCATCCTGGACCTGCATTGGAATGCACCGGGAACGACAAAGGCAACCGGCCAGCAGGTCATGGCGGACGCCGACCATTCGGTCACCTTCTGGTCGTCGGTGGCAACTGCGTTCCGCTCCGACCCCAGCGTGGTGTTCGATCTGTACAACGAGCCGCATGACGTCAGCTGGTCCTGTTGGCGCAACGGCTGCACGGTCGCGGCCGGATGGAAGTCAGCCGGCATGCAGCAGATGCTGACGGCGGTACGACAGACAGGGGCGACCCAGCCGGTGATGGTCGCCGGATTGAACTGGGCCGGAGATCTGTCGGGCTGGCTGGCCAACGAACCAACCGACCCACTTCACCAGCTCGTGGCCTCGGCACACATCTACAACTTCAGCCAATGCAACACTGTCTCGTGCTGGAACCAGACGATCGCGCCGGTCGCCAGGTCGGTGCCCGTGGTGACCGGGGAGATCGGCGAGAACGACTGTGCGAGCTCATTCATCAACGCCTACATGAACTGGGCTGACGGCCTCGGCGTCTCGTATCTGGGTTGGGCGTGGGACACAGCGAACTGCAACATCGGGCCGGCGCTGATCTCTTCTTACGGTGGCACGCCCACGGCCTACGGCGCTGGGTTCCAGATCCACCTGGCCGCGCTGGCCGCGGTGTCACCTAACTTCGCACCCTCGGGCTCGTCGCCATCGGGGACGCGTCTCGATTTCACCAATGGCGTCACCAACGGCTGGCGCGTGAACTGGGGAACGAACGCAGCCGTGGTCGCGGGCCCGACGGGCCTCGCCCTGAAGCTGACCGGCACGGGGTACCCCGGCTTCTCGGGCACCCAGGGGCTGACCGGACTCACTCCGGGCCGCAGTGTCACCTACGAGATCGACAACCCGTCGGGAGTTGGGATCCAGATCGTCCCGTTCACACAGGACGGGTCGTGGGCAGTGCACTTCGCGGCGCCGACCACCCTGGCTCCTGGATGGCACGCCGTCTCCTGGGTGGTCCCGCCGCAGTCCGGCCTGAACGCCATTGGCGTCCAGGTGAACGACCCGACCAATTGGTCTGGTCAGTTGGTGCTGGCGCAACATCACCTGGTAGACCGCCACACTCTGAGGATGCGAATCGTGTCCCTTCTCCCGTCGGCGACCGAGATGGTCTACGCGCTCGGGCTCGAGCAGGAACTGGTCGGGGTCACGCACGAGTGCGACTGGCCCGAAGCGGCCCGGCTCAAGCCCATCGTGTCGGTCTCCGCGCTGCCGGCGGCGTCGACACCGGCGGAGGTCGATCAACTGGTCAGCGCCAGCCTCGGCGATGGGGAACCCATCTACGAGCTTGACGAGGTTGCCCTGCGCGACCTGCAACCGGACCTCGTCTTGTCCCAGGACCTCTGTGCCGTCTGCGCGGTGCCGTCAGGAAAGGTCAATGAGGCACTCGAAGTTCTCGGTTGTCAGGCGGAGGTCTTGTCGATGGACCCGAGCTCGCTCGGTGAGGTCCTCGACTGCGTCATCGAACTGGGCCGTGTCACGGGAAATGAATCCGTGGCTCGTGAGCTCGTCGGGGGACTGAAAGCCCGGCTCGCCCGGGTCGAACAGGCCGTGGCGGGGAAGCAAAGGCCACGCACCTTCGCCCTCGAGTGGTCCGATCCCCCCTTCAACGGCGGACACTGGGTACCTGAGATGATCGAGATGGCGGGCGGCCAGCCGGTGCTCGCCAACCGCGGCAGCGACTCCGTTCGCGTCACGTGGGAGCAGATCGAGGATGCCTCCCCCGCGGTAGTCGTCTTCATGCCCTGTGGATACGGACTGGAGCAGGCTGCCCTCGAGGCAGAGGGTCTTCTCAACAGGGTGGAACTCCGAACTGCTGACGCCATCTACGCCGTGGACGCAAGCTCCTATTTCTCGCGCCCTGGCCCACGACTCGTGGACGGTGTCGAGGCCCTCGCCGCCACCTTGCATCCTGGGTCGGTCGACGTGCCGACCTCTCGCGTCATCCGCCGCATCCGCTGACGTCCGTACCTCTCGAAATCGACCTAGGCCGTGGTCCAGCTCTCCAGCGGCACCGCCTCGCCTTCCTGTTGACCCACGATGTCGACGAGGCGGTTCCCTTGGCCAGTCCGGCCCAGACCTCCACACCAAGAAAAAGAGACTGATATGACCGATACCCTTACCTCCATGGACCTCGAGGTGACACCGCTCTCGGGCTCCATCGGCGCCGCCATCCGCGGTGTCGACCTCCGCGATGTTGATGACGAGACGATCGCCGAGATCCGACGCATTTGGCTCGATCGGAAGGTCGTCTTCTTCCCCGGCCAACATCTGAATGAGGCGACCCACCAGGCGTTTGCCGCTCGATTCGGCGAGCTGACCGAGGGCCACCCCGTCATCCCGGGCGTCGAAGGGTTCCCAAACGTCTTCGAGATCGACTACTCGGACGCCCGAGAGCTCTACGCGAATTACGGTGACGTGGCCTCGAGGACCCAAGGCTTGGATTGGCACACCGACGTCACCTTCATGCCGCGGCCTCCCGCCGGTTCGATCCTCCGGGCGGTCGTCGTGCCTGTTGCCGGGGGCGACACGGCATTCTCCAACCAGCAAGCAGCATTTGAAGCCCTCAGCCCGGCCCTCCAGGGTATTCCTGTCGACACTGCACGCCGTGCACGACGGAAGCGCGGCGTTCAAGGCCGCCCTCGAGCACGTGGGCAGCGGCCGGTGGGAAGGCGAAGAGATTCCGGAGATCAAGCCGGTGGTCCACCCCGTGGTCCGGACGCATCCCGAGACTGGCGCAAAGGTGCTCTTTGTGAATCGGGGCTTCACATCGCACATCGTGGAACTCACCCGCTCCGAGAGCGACGCGCTCCTTTCGTTCCTCTACGCGCACTCGGTGCGCCCTGAGTTCGTCGTTCGGTACCACTGGACGAGCGGGGACCTGGGCTTCTGGGACAACCGGGTCACGCAGCATTCTGTGGTCGGCGATTTCGGCGACGAGCATCGAGTGATCCAGCGGGTCACGATCAAGGGGGATGCTCCGGTCTGAGACGACCGAAGGCCTCCGCCCTCGGGGCGGCGTCCTCCCTCTCGTGCTCGCCGACCTCGTATAACAATGGGGCGACCGGCGATCACATCTGCCGGTGGGGCAGACGGAAGGGGATGGCACGATCGTGACTTCACGACTCGCGACTGATGCCGAAGTCACCACGTGGCGAGAAGAGGGATGGATCCTCATCGAGGGCTTGGTGGACACGGAGGAGATCGACGCCGTGGCCGAGGACCTCGGGGAGATCTTTCCGAGCGGCCGAGGAGCTCCATGCAGATCCAGAGGGCGTGACCGAACGGTGGAAGGGCCACCCGGTTGAACCCAAGGAAGTGTTCGAGTGGCCCGACGAGGGTCCGGGGTTCCGCCCCGAGCAGCAACGATGGTCAGCCACCTTCCCCTTTCCGGGCACCGGTGCCCTCAACCGGATGTGCGTCCACCCGTCCATCGTCAACTTCGCCGAGCGCGCTCTCGGCAGCACCGACATCCGGCTGTACCAGGCCGGCGCCAGTGCGAAGTACGCCGGGGTCACCAACTATGAGCAGCCGATGCACATCGACCGCAACCACTCCTGGCTTCCCCCGGGCAGCGAATCCCCCTGGTGGAACCTGGAGGGGTTCCTCTACCTCTCCGACATCTCTGACGCCGACAACCCAACCCGTCTCGTCTCGGTGCGCGACTCGAACCACATCGACTCTCCCTACGGCGTCGTCATGCCCAACATGGAACCGGGTGTCTATGAGGCCGAGCGACGCGCTCCGGGGCTCCGCGGCTCGTACCTGGCCTACCGGTCCGACTGTTGGCACCGCGGCGCTCCCTTCGGCTCGGCCTCGGGAGCCCGGTTCGTGGCCTCGATCGCTTTCAAGAACGCAGAAGTCGAATGGATCGGCTACAACACCCAGCAATCCGTGTCGACGAGCATCGAGTGGACCGTCTTCGTCGAGGGCTCGACTCCTCGAGAGCTGGCACTCTTCGGTTGGCCGCCGCCGGGTCACCCGGTCTGGAACGAGGGGCTGATTGAGCAGACACAGAAGCGGTACCCCGCGCTCGACCTCGGACCGTGGCGGACGGCGCTGGGGAAATGATCGCCAAACGGTGCCGTTGACCACCAGTTGGTTCGATTGCTCGTCGATCGGGCCGAGTCGGACCCTTAGGACCAGTTCGTGGACGGGTCCAACCACGAGGTGCGAGGTGCGACGAGTGCAGCCTCTTCCGGTCATGAGTCGAAGGCCGACATCCGCCGGTCGAGCGCGGCCTCAATGAACGAGAAGGCGGTGTCGGCCGGCGGCAGCTGGCCCCGTCGTGCGGCCGACATGGCACTGCACGAGGTGACCACTGCCATATGGGTGAAGGCCTGCGGGGTGTTCCCGAGGTGCTCGCCGGTTGCGGGGTCGACCATCTCGGCGTAGAGGCCAACGTCGTTCGACAGACTGAGCAAGCGATCGAGCAGGGCCTCGGCCTCGTCCAGGCGGCCCGCGTGGGTCAGAGCATCGAGCAACCAGAAGGAGCACAAGAAGAAGGCACCTTCCTCGCCCGGCAGGCCATCGGGAGAGCGGTAGCGGTGCACATGGACGCCGTCACTCAGGTCCCGTTGGACGACGTCGATGGTCGCCAGCACGCTGGGATGCGCCGGAGGGAGGAAGCCCGATGCGGGCACGAGGAGGACGGCTGCGTCGGCCAGCAGATGGCCGGCGGCCTGGATGTACCACCCGTTGGGTGATCCCTCCGATCGCAGCCAAGATGCGACGGCATCTCGTTCCCGACGCCACACGTCCACGTTGCCGTCGAGTTGCCCGCCTTCAGCGAGACGCACGGCGCGGTCGAGGGCCATCCAGCAGTTGAGCTTGGAATGCACGAAATGCCGTGGCTCGTCGCGGATCTCCCAGATGCCCTGGTCAGGACGCTGCCAGGCCAGCACGGTCAGGTCGGCCACCCGGCGCAAAAAGCCGGCGTTGTCGACCGTGAGCTCTCCGCCGGCCCTCCCGAACAGGTAGCCCGCGTCCAGCAACTGGCCCAACGAGTCGAGCTGGACCTGCCCGGCCGCACCGTTGCCGATGCGCACGGGCGCCGAGGCGCGGTGCCCTTCTAGGTGCAGGAGCTCGATCTCGGGGAGGAGCCGTTCACCCGTGACGCGGTACATGATCTGCAGGTCTTCGGGCCGGCCCGCACCGGTGCGCTCGAGCCAGCCCTTGAACGCCGCGGCCTCGCCGAGATACCCGAGCAGCGCCAGAGAAGCCAGCGTCAGAGTGGCGTCACGGATCCAGGTGAACCGGTAGTCCCAGTTTCGCTGGCCACCCACCCACTCCGGCAAGGATGTGGTGCCGGCGGCCACGACCGCGCCAGTGGGCGCGTAGGTCAAGGCCTTCAGCACCAGCGCGGAGCGGTGCACGCTGCGTTCATGGTCGCCCACGTAGGTACAGCGCGCCAACCAGGCCTCCCAGAAAGCAACGGTGTCTTCGAGCCGGCGTGCCATGTCCAGCTGCTGGTCGCCGGCGCCGTCATGGGGGCTTTGCCCTGTCGCGGGAGTCCACTCGGCCTCGATCCACGCTTCCTCGCCGGCGGCCAGCGACCAGCGGGCCATGATGTGGGTCCCGTCGGCGGTGAGCGGCCTGCTGGCTCGTACCCACAGAGCGTCGGGCCCACCGACGACAGCGACAGCATGCGGCGAGGACGACGTCACCCGAGGCTGGACGATGCCGTATTCGAAGCGTGGGCACAGGTCGACCTCTGCCGTCACGCGTCCTCCCGTGCATCGAACCCGGCGCAGGACCGAGGAATGGTTGGACACGGCCGTCGGTCGTTCGGCGTCGAAACGGTCCACCGGCATACAGTCCGTGATCTCGAGCTCGCCCTCGGCCGTGACGAACGTCGTCGCCAGGACGTTGGTCGAAGGCAGGTAGGTGCGCCGAACTGTATGAACCGCCTGGGTGGGCGCCAGCTTGAAGTGGCCGGCATCGGCCCCGAGGGCCCGGCCGAAGACCGAGGGCGAGTCGAAGCGCGGAAAGCACACCCAGTCGATGGATCCGTCGCGTCCGACGAGTGCCAGCGAATGGCAATCGCCGATTATTCCGTAGTCGCCGATGCGGTTCATGGCGTAGGACACCATAGGGATGGGGGCCATCGGATGCACCAGCCGAGACAACCCGTCAGAACGCGTTCCGGCGCTCGGCACGACTCCTTGTCGACAACCCGTGGGCCGGCGATCACATGACTGCGAGGCTCCCGACCGTGTCTGCCTGCAGGACCGAAGCTGCGCCGGCGTCCCAGAGGCCCAGCTAAGTCGTCCAAGCCCACTCTTTCGCCTCCCCCGAGTGCACGTGAACTGGGCGTTCAATCCAGTTCGTCCGCTGGCGTGTCGCTGCTGACGCTGATTTGATTGCCAATTCGGATCGCCGAGAACACGGCGCAGTAAGTTTCGGGAAATGACGCTGTCGGATGGCCTCACGGAGCTGACATGAACTTCCAAAGCGTAGTGATGAACGTTTCGGATCTCGACCGGTCGATCGAGTTCTATCGCGATGTGTTGGGCTTCACAGTGCTCTCAAGGCGGGATCAACTCGTTGCGGTCAGTGCGGCTGGGAGCGAGCGACCTCAGGTGATTGTTTTGCGGGCCTTTGGAACGAGCGGCCGCAGCGGGGGTGCTCGACACATCGGCATACGAGCGGTTGTCTTGGAGGTGGATTCACTCAGCGAGCTCGAAGAGATCGAACAGGCGCTAATTCGAAGGGAATCCCTCGTCCGGAGACTGACCGACAATGCCACCTGGAATGCAGTGGTCGGCACTGATCCCGACCGGATAACCGTTGTGGTGGGTAGCTCCTTGGGAGCCGGTCCGATTACTCATGAGGGCTGGGCCGCCCTCGATGAATCCCTCTACGGTCTGGGTGAGTGACCCGTCAGTCCCTTGCCGACGACGCTCTTGCGTCCAGGTAGGCAGTCAGTTCAACGATGAGCTCTTGGGCGTCGACCCGGGCTCCGTCGATGAAGCTCGATTTGCGCCGGCGCAGAAACGGGGTTCCGAGCAGGAACATCCCAGGCGATTCGACAACGCCTCCGTCGTGGCAGATCATCCCCTTGCTGTCGAGGACATCGACGTCGAGCCATGAGTAGTCCGGGCGAAATCCTGTCGCCCAGATGATGGTCTCGATCTCGCCGCTGGCGAGATCGAGACCGAGTGGAGGTGAAGCGTCCACCTCTGTTGGCGAGAACCGGTGAGGTGGCGGTACCGAGTCGTCAAGACCGTTCGCAGACGCCCACTCATCAATGGTGTCGAGCAGTCGTCCGAGCTTGAGGTCTGCCAGTTCGCACTTGTTGCGCAGGGATCCGGAGAACTGGGCCCGGCCGTCCCGAATGCCAGCGAGCCGGCCGACAAGCTTCACGCCGATGCTCGTGAGCGCGTTGAGGTCGAACGTCGCTCGTTCGGGCGAGCCTGCGAGTTGCATGGATGGCACGCGCCTCGCCCGGACGATGTCATCGACCTCGTCGTAGCGCTCATCGAGCACGCCGGCCGCCTCCATCCACCACTGAATATCCCGACCCCGGTACATCGCGCGGCCCACGTACATGCTCGCCCACCGCGAGAGTCACCTGGCGACCGGAGTGCTGGATTTCGCACGCGATCTGCACTCCGGTCGCCGATGCGCCGACGACGAGCACGCCTCCTTCGCCGAGTTGCTCCGGGTTCCGGTACTCCAGCGGGTTCAACGTCGTCACCGACGATGGCACCGCGTCCGAGAACGGCGGCACATGGGGCACGTTGAACGCCCCCGTGGCGACAACGACCGTTTCGGACCGCCACTCGCCCTGGTTCGTGGTCACCCGGTACTCGCCATTGGCTACGACACACCGACGAGACCAGGGTGCCGGACTGCACGGGGGCGGCGATCAGCGTCGCGTAGCCCGTGATGAAGTCGACGACCTCGGGCATCGTCATGAAGCCGTCGGGGTCGCTGCCGTCGTATGAGTACCCGGGAAGACGGCATTGCCAGTTCGGCGTGAGCAAGCGTAGAGAATCCCAGCGCTCGTTCCTCCATGAGTTGGCGACCTCGTGTCGTTCGAGGACGACATGGTCGATTGAGCGCTCGGAGAGGCACCTGCTCATTGCCAGCCCACTGTGACCGGCCCCGATCACGACGGTCGTGGTGCGCATCGAGTCGCTCTACTCGTCCGAACCCGGTGCCGTCAGCGAACGTGAACGCTCACGTTGGTGGGGTTCGTGATGATGTCGTACACGGCAGAGCGCTTCTGCGATTGTGCCACGAGTGCCTTGATGTCGTCGGCCGATGCGTCCGCGTCAATGTCGTAGGTCACCTTGATGTCGCTGAAGCCATTGCGGACATCGCTGTCCATGCCGAGGATGCCACGAACGTCCATCCCGCCTTCGATCGTCGCCGAGACACTGCGCAACTGGATCTCCCGGTTCTGTGCCACCGCAGCGACGCCGGCCGTGAGGCAGCTGGCGAGGGCCACGAGCACGTACTCGACCGGGGTCGCGCCGTTGTCCTCAGAGGCGAAGATCTCTGGGTGATCGACGTCGAAGAGGTACCGGGTGCGGTGGCTCTGTTCCTCGCCGAGTCCGAAGAAGCCTTCGACCGTCGAGCGGCTGTGGGTGCCGTTCTGCCACTCACAGGTTGCCCGCCACTGGAACTGCGCCGCCTGGGGTGCCTCGGTGAGCGCAACCCGGGCGCCCAACAGGGCCTCGACGTTGACGCCGTTGTTGACTGGTGTATCCGTAGCCGTCATCGGCTTGCTCCTTCTCCATTACCCGCGGGGCTGTCCCGCGGGGTTACGACACCTGCTTGCGGCGCGCACGCACGCCCGATGATCACGAGTCTTGCCCCCACTGCTGATCCGGATCGCAGAGGCCCTCGTCGCGAAGCTCCTCGGTCCGACCGTGGACCGGCCGGGCGTCTGCCTACTCATGGTCAGACCCGAGTGGGCGGCCGAAGGTGACGGCGGAAAGAACCGGCGCTGGCGTCGACGTTCCCAGTTGGGAGTCTGGGGCGCCCCCAGCGCGTCATTGATGGTCGAGAACGCGAGGCGCAGTGCGACGAAGGTGGTGATGGCGAAGATCTGCGCCTCGTCGAAGCCGGCGTCGCGCAGACTCTGGACGTCCCTGGCCTCGATGGCGTTCGGGTCGGTGGCGACGGCCCGAGCCCATTGGGCCAGCGCCCGTTCGCTCGGGTCCAGACCGTCGTCTGCACCCCGAATGACCGCGGCGGCGACCTCCGGCCCCGCTTCCGCTGCGAGCTTCTTGCCCCAGGCCAGCGAGCAGTAGGAGTCTCCCAGGGTTGACGCAGCGGCCGTCACCAGCACAGCCCGCTGCCGGAGGGTGAGCGCCCCGGCCTCTGTCGCTTGGCCCATGAGGTCGGACAAGCCTTCGAGAGCCGCCGGCATGTACGCCCACAGTCGTGAGACGTTCGTCACGTAGCCGACCCCTTCTCGATCGTCGTCGAAGAGGCGTTGTGACCTCAGGCGTGCGCATCGGCGCTGCCGAGGAAGCCTGCGCCCAACTCGTCAGCCGGCACGTTCGCCGCGTGGTTGCCGAGACGGTCCTGTGGAGACGATTTTGTGGCGACGAAGCCCACCAGCGCAACGGGCGCTCGGAGGGGAAGGCCGGCGCGGACCTTCTCACGAGCCACCTCGGCTGCCGCTTGGAGGAACGCCACCTCACCCACCGCCTCCATCGCCTCAAAGCCCGGACCGGTGGACGCCAAGGCTCGTGCATACAGCTCCGGATCGGCGAACTCGAACACGAAGGGGATGTCGATGCGTTCGATGTCGGTGAAGCCGGCCTCCTGAAGGAAGTCTCTCGCCGGCGCCCGGCCGGCCGAGCGCCACCATGGCGGCTTGGTTCTCCACCTTTGGGGCCGCGGCGAGGGAGAACGGTGACAGGGCCCACGCGCCTGGTGATGCCTTGATGTGCCCCCATACCGTGAGCCCCACCCGGCCCCCGGGGACCAGGACGCGGTGTACCTCGCTCATTGCTCCGGGGGTCGTGCCCCAGATACCCCGGAAGCTGGTCACGACGTTGAACGCCCCGTCCTCCCATGGCAGGGCGTGCATGTCCCCGACCCGCAGGTCGGCGCCGGGGTTGCGGTCCCGAGCCACGGCGATCAGGCGCGCCGACGCATCGATGCCCGCGCACCGGGCGCCGCGCAGACCGGCCAGTTCAATCGCGAGACCAGCCCCGCAGGCGATGTCCACCAAGCGTGTCGCCCGCGCTCGACGCGCAGCCGGTGGTGCAGAGCGACGTACTCCCGGCAGTTGGATGGTTCGCTGAGGGTGGAGAAGTCCACGGCCCGCCGGCCCCAGCCCTCGTCGACCCCGCGCCAGCTCCCATGGAGCCGGTCCGGGACCGCCGGATCCTCGGTCACGGTCGGGACCTCGGCGAGGGCCGGACCCGGGATGACCGGCAGCTCCGTCAGCCCACGAAGGACGAGGCCGTCGCCATGTCCCCAGTGCAGGTCCGGCGTCGGTACCGGGAGCGAGATCTCCGGGAACCTGCGCAGGAGCGACTCGAGGGCGATGTGGCCCTCGAGTCGGGCCAGCGGCGCACCGAGACAGTGATGGATGCCGTGCCCGAACGCGAGGTGACGGGCCTCGTCCCTGTCGAGGTCGAGCTCCTCGGGGTTGGCGTATCGGTCCGCGTCCCGGTTCGCCGCGGCCAGGCAGATGATGACCTGTTCACCGGCGGGGATCGCCACACCACCGAGCGTCAGTGGCGCCGCCGTATATCGAAACGTCGAATGTGGGACCGGTGCGTCGTAGCGGAGGAACTCCTCCACGGCCTTGGGGATCCTCGCGGGATCGGAGCGGAGCTGAGCGAGTTGATCCGGGTTGCGCAACAGCGCGACGACGCTGTTGCCGATGAGACTCGCGGTCGTGTCGTGACCGGCGACGATCAGCTGAAAGATCGTCGAGAGCAGCTCTTGGCTGTCGAGGCTCTCGTCGCCATCGCGGGCGTTGACGAGACCGGAGATGAGGTCCTCGCCGGGGTCGACCTGCTTGGCCTCGACGAGAGCTCGCAACATGGCCACGACGGCGTCGGACGCCTCCTTGGCCGCCGCATACTCGGCCGGAGTTGATGTGGGGACGAGCAGCTTGGCGAACCCTTCACCGAGCGGGGTCCGGTCGCGTTGAGGCACGCCGAGAAGCTCACAGATGACCGTGAAGGGAAGTGGGAAGGCGAAGGCTCCGACCAGATCGATCGGGCTATCGGGTCCGTGCCGCGCGATGTCATCGAGGAGGTCGTCCGTGATGTCCTGAATTCGCGAGGCGCAACGCCTCCACTCGTCGCACCGAAAAGGCGGCTGAGACGAGCCGCCGCAGCCGGGTGTGATCGGGCGGGTCGACCGTCAACATGTGCCGAGCGAAGGCCGGTCCCGGTAGGCCTTCGGCCACGACACCGGAGCCCGTTGCCAAGGCCGCGTGCATGTCCTTGGAGAGCCGCGATTCGTTGAGGGCGGCGCGTGCCTCTTCGTAGCCGACGACGAGCCAGGCACCATGCCCGTCGGCCAAGGTCACGGCGTGCACCGGGCCGAGGTCGCGGACCCGCGCGAACACCGGGAACGGGTCGTCGAGATCGTACGAACCCCACGCCGCCAGTGCCTCGGTGATCGCCATCTGTCACCTCCCCGTCAGGGAGCCTTTGCGTCGGTCCCCTCGACGCTCTCGGGTTCGGGGGCCCGAGGCCGTCGAGAGATCGGCCATCTCCAAAATGTCCTCGGTAGTGCCCCTCGCAGTGGCCCTTTCCTCGTTGCCGGACACACAACGGACCGGCCCAGTGCGTGTCCTCGGCGCGAAGCATCCCACGTTTTCGGTCCGTTTTCTCAGGCCGGGACGCGCCGCTCAGGTCGTGGCGGATGGCCGAGCGCGGTGCGGTGAAAAATATATTGAATCAACTATATAGATGGGTCTATACTGGGGGCATGAGGGAAGAGCGACAGTCCATCGGAGAGGTCCTGTTTGCATTGGGCACCCTCGGCATTCGCCAACGTCCCCGGGACCTGAGTCTGACGGCGCTGTCGTCGCTTTCCACTATCGAGCGGACCGGTCCCCGCCGGTTGACGGATCTGGCTGTCGGTGAGGGAGTCACCCAGCCCTCCATGTCCGCCCTCGTCAGCCAGCTGGAGCGACTCGGCTTCGTCGAACGTCAGTCAGACGCGCACGACGGCCGCGTGGTCCGGGTCTCCATCACATCGGCAGGTCTGGAGCACTTGAACACGCTGCGCCAGGTCGGAGCATCGGTGTTCGACGTCCTCATCGGCAAGCTCACCCCCAATGAGGCCGCCTCGTTGCGCGCCGCGGTCCCGACATTCGGTCGAATGCTCGAGCTCGCCGATGATGACTTCGCGTCAGAAGGGAGTGCGACATGACAGCTATGCCAGTAACCGAAAGAGAGGCGGGAGAAAACGCAGCGGCTGACCACGCCGGTGGATCCGTTCTCGTTGTGGGTGTCGATGGCTCAGCGCCGAGTTGGGGACGCGTTCGCGTGGGCCGCAGGCGAGGCGCGGCGAGGCGACGGACGAATCGTCGCCGTGTTCGTGACGTCGCTCATTGAGCCGGAGGAGGCACTTGGAAGTACGGCGCCACTCGGCTACGCCGTCGCGGTGGAGGCCAGGGACCAGCTCGCCGAAGAGCTCGCGGCCGAAGTGGTACGGCGTGCCGACATGCTCGGCGTCGAGGTGAGTTTTGTCCGCGGGATGGGCGACGCTGTGCACGTCCTCACCGAAGTGGCGCATTCGGAGCATGCGGACATGATGGTCGTGGGCCGCTCGGCGAAGATGCTGCATCGACTGGCAGGATCGGTCAGCCGCCGCCTCGTACTCAACCGGCAGAGTCCGGTCATCGTCGTAGTGCCCTGAGGCGGTCGGTACAGGGCAAGCCCCTTCGGCATGCTCCCGATCGGCCGACGAGCGAGGCAGAGCGGGATCCGAGGTTGGGAAGCAAAACTGTGGGTGAACCCTCGACCCACCGGAGGCCCTGTCAAATGTCCACAACCGTCACCGGAACCAACGAACCCCCGTCGACCTACACCCCGCACGACCAGCAGCACTCGCCAGTGGTCCTGTACCAGTTGGAGAAGCGGTCTCAAGACTGGCAGCTGCATCTGGCGGACCGGATTACAACGTTTGCCGGCTCAATGGCGTTTGTCTGGGTGCATCTCGCAATCTTCGCACTGTGGGTGGCGACAGGCTTTTTCGGCAAGGACCCCTACCCATTCCAATTCTTGACGTTCCTCGTGTCGCTCGAAGCGATCTTTCTTTTGACGTTCGTCATGATCGGACAGAACCGGCAGGCTGCGTTCCAACAGGGGAAGGCCGATCATGACTTCCACACGGCGGAAACAGAGCTAAAAGGTGAACACGGACCTCACACACACAATTCATGCGATAACACAGGAGATTCACACGATCGTCCAGGAAAGGCGACAGAATCCGGACGCGAGTGGCACGAGCCCGAGCGGCGGTTGAGGTGGGAGCGGCATTCCGCGCCGGCATCACGTGAAGTTGTGTTCCCTGACACGTTTCGGCGGACACGATGTCACTGAGCGGCCGGGTGCTGCTCAGCGGGAGCAGCGGGTCCCTCAGCCACGACGGGGCGGGCGTTAGCCTTTGGAGGCAAATTCTCTTTGGAGGCGACCCGGGGTGAGCAAGCACCGAGGAGCGATCACGCAGAAGCTCTGACTTGCATCGAGATCTTGCATCGTCAGGCGGCAGGATCCACGTTCTGGCAGGGTGTCGGCCTTCGCCTGGAATGACGTGACGATGCCAGTCGAAGAGCAAGGTGCAGCTTCAGGTTCCAGATGGGTGCGTGTGCTCCGTTGGGCCGACGTCAAAGCGGTTCCTTGCGTACGATCCTCATCACGGTGGGAGTCGTCGTCCTCGTCTACTTGGCGGGCCAACTCCTCTACCGACTCCGCGACGTCGTGTTGCTCGTGGTAGTCGGGTCGTTCGTGGCGCTCGTCCTGAACCCTGCGGTCGTGGCATTGCAAGCGGTGGAAGGTGCGCGGGGGAGTGCGGTCGCCATCGTGACGATCTCGGCCCTCCTTCTCTTCGTCGGTCTGGCCTTCGCGTTTGGCTACCCCCTCGTCAACAGCCTCACCCACTTCGCCAATGCGCTGCCGGTCTATGTGCACAAGGCGCAGCACGGGAAGGGCTCGATCGGTCACCTCGTTCGCAAGTACCACGTCGAGGCCTGGGTGCACAGGAACTCACCGAAGCTCGTCAGCTTCGCCGAGAGCCTGGGCAAGCCGGCCTTGTCCCTGGGCAAGGGCGCCTTTGCGATCCTGGCGGAGCTGGCGGCGACCTTTGCCTTCGTGATCATGCTCCTCGTCGAAGCTCCGAAGATCCGTGCCGGTCTTCTGAACATGATGTCTCCCGAACGAGCCTCCAGGTACGCGGAGGTCGGCTCGAAGGTCAGTACCTCGATCTCTGGGTTCGTCTTGGGGGACTTCCTCACCTCGCTGATCGCGGGCACGGTGATCTTCATAACCCTCGCCATTCTCGGCGTGCCCTACGCCCTCCTCTTCGGGCTCTGGGTTGCCCTGGTCGACTTCCTTCCCCAAATCGGTGGCGCGCTGGCGGGCATCCCGACGGTGCTCTTTGCCCTGGCGCATTCGTTCACCGCCGGGGTCGTCACGCTCGTCGTCTTCCTGGCCTACACGTTCGTGGAGAACCACATCTTGAACCCGGTCGTCATGTCCCGGACCGTCAAGATCAATCCACTTCTCGTCTTCGCAGCCGTCCTGGTTGGTGCGGATATGGGAATTCGTCGGCGGACTGTTCGGTGGCTTCGTGGCTGTGCTCCTCGCCGTCCCCATTGCCGCCTCGCTCCAGGTGGTGATTGTCGAGCTCTGGAAGGCGACCGCGTCGACGCCAATAGCGCAGGGAGAGGATCTGCCCACCGGGTCATCACCGGAGACGGGATCGCCGTAGTCCAGAAGCGACAAGGGCCGCCCCTTCGAGGACCTTCGGCGGCGGATGTGTCACGACATCGACGACCGCCGAATGAGGAGGGCCTGCGATTCCAAAACGGCGCCCCCGGCAGGAGCTCGAACCTGCGCCCACCGCATCTGCCACCTGCCGGGTGGAGGCGCCACTGCCAGGCAAGTTCCGGCCAGTGGCGGAGGAAACCTCGGGTCAAGAACCCGAAGGTCGCGGCAAGTGAGCGGACTAGCGAGGAGTCGTTTGGAGCTGTGGATAGAGGGCGGGAACGCCGCAGAAAGTGCGGTCTGTAGCTGACGGCTGACATCGTCTGCGACGATTTCGAAGAGATCCTGCTCGATACCTTCGATGGCGATCTTGGCGATATCCGCGGGGTTCGACTTGGGTGCGGTGATCGAAGCGGTCATGTCCGTATCCATGTAACCCACATGCAGCCCGGCCACCCGGATGTTCTGCTCTGCCAGCTGCACGCGCAGTGCGTTGGTCATCGACCATTCCGCAGACTTCGCGGCGCAGTAGGCGCCAATGCTGGGGAAGCTGACCCACGAGAGCCCGGAAAGGATGTTGAGGATCGACCCTCCGCCGTTCGTCGAGATCTTCGGGGCGAAGGCTCTGATCACCGACAGTGTCCCGAAGAAGTGGGTGTCCATCTCGAAGCGGATCTGCGCTTCGTCTCCGTTGAGGAGGTCTTGACCGCGTGTTTGAGCCGGCGTTGTTGATCAAGAGGGTGACGTCACCGGCGATCTCGACGGCGCTGGCTACCGACGCCGGGTCGGTGATGTCGAGAGCTACCACCTTGGCGCCGGGCAGGTCGACAGCGTCGGGGTTGCGCGCGCCGGCGTACACGGTGGCGCCCCGAGCTGAGCAGCTCGGTAGCGAGGTGGCGGCCGAACCCTCGGTTGGCTCCAGTGACGAGAGCGGTCGATCGGGCTATATCCATGACGTCTCCTTATGTTTCGGATGTGCTGGTCAGGTTGTGGTTGTGACTGGTGGCGGGTAGGGAGGAGGCTGAGGGCGTTGGAACGATGCGGAAGATGGCCCGAGACGCTCTGGCCGCGTAGTGGGTTCCGTCATAAGACTCACTCTAAGAGATTGCGTTCTATGATGCAACCCACTATTCTGGATTTCGTGGAACGCAAGAGCTTCGCCGACATGCACTGCTCGGTGGCCCAGTGCCTCGAGGTCGTGGGCGAGTGGTGGTCGATGCTGATCTTGCGAGACGTGTTCTTGGGTGTGACCCGCTTCGACGACTTCCAAGAGCGCCTGGGAATCTCCCGCAACATCTTGAACCAGCGGCTTAATCACCTTGTCGAAACCGGCGTCTTGACGAAGGTGCGCTACAGCGATCACCCGCCCCGCTACGACTATCGGCTCACCGACAAGGGCCGTGACCTGTGGCCGGTCCTCACCGCCATGCGCCAGTGGGGCGACCGCTACGCCGCACCCGACGGGCCACCTCTCGAGGTGACCCACAAAGCCTGCGGCCAGATCTCCAACGCCGTCTTGTCGTGCTCTGTGTGTGGCGAGCGCCTAGAAGCCGGAGACGTCCGCGCCGCTCCCGGCCCAGGAGCGGTCGAGCCTCTCGTCGGAACGGCGAAGCCATGACGGTGGCTGTTCCCGCGCCGACCGGCGCGCATTCAGCGAAGTGAGCGAGTTGCAGCCCGTCGGGCCGGACCGTTTTGATGCCGATGTCCACCCGGCATGGACCATCGGCGGGAAACCCAACGGCGGCTATCTCCTCGCCATGCTGGGACGGGCGGCAACGTGGAACAGCACTCATCCGCACGTCATCGCTGCCAGCGCCCATTACCTCCACTCCCCGCAACCGGGCCCGATCGCCATCGAGACCGAGACGCTGCGCACCGGCCGTTCGGCCACTCAGGTGCGGGCTCGAATGGCCCAGGGTGAGGTCGTTTGCGTCGAGGCAGTTCTCACCACCTCACGCCTGGAACCGGACACCCGCTCGTACTGGGACGCCGGGCTGCCCAAGGTGAGTTCGGTCGGCTGGGAGGAATGCGAACGCCTCCTCCCGATCCTGCCGACGGGACAGCCGGTGGCGATCATGGAACAGATCGAAGTTCGCCTAGACCCGGCCACGCGCGGGTTTACCAAGGGCCAGCCGAGCGGCCGTGGGGAGTTGCGAGGGTGGCTGGCCCTGCCGGCCGACGAAGGGTTCGACCCGAACTCACTTCTTTTTCGCGGTCGACGCCTTCCCCCCGGCTACCTTCGACGTCGAGTTCGTGGGCTGGGTTCCCACGTTGGAGCTGACCGTCTACGTCCGAGCTCTACCGGCCCCCGGGGCGATGCAGATCATCCAACGCGCCCAGCTGATCGAAGCTGGGCACGTTGATGAGGTCTGCTATATCTGGGACAGTACTGGCCGTCTCGTGGCTCAAGGCACGCAACTGGCAGGAATCCGCCTTGGTTGAGCTCCAGGCCATCGGCACTCCTCGCATTGAACCTACGTCGCTCGCCATCTGACTAGGTGCAATGAAAAGCGCCCCCGGCAATGTCCTGAAGAGCGCCCCCGGCAGTGTCACATGGCGCCCCCGGCAGGACTCGAACCTGCGCCACCGGCTCCGGAGGCCGGTGCTCTATCCGCTGAGCTACGGGGGCGGGGTAGTGCCAATGCCGACGCACGGGCAGGGGACGATCGTAGTCCTGATGCGCTGCACCCGATCCCCGGCTCCTCGGCGTGCAGGGCAGCTGCCGTATCCTGCACGTCCATGTCGACGGACCACGATGTGGCGACCGCACCCCTGGAGCGGCATCTCCTGCCGCGCACCGCCGTCGTGGACGAGAAGGGACACCTCCGCGTCGGCGGGATCGACCTCTTGGAGCTGGCCCAGGAGTTCGGCACCCCGCTCTTCGTCTACGACGAGGACCACCTGCGCCACGCCTGCCGGGAAGCCGTCGCGGCCTGGGGCGAGGGCGTCGCCTACGCCACCAAGGCCTTCCTGTGCCGCGCCATGGCCCGGCTGGCCCACGAGGAAGGCATGCACCTCGACGTCGCGTCCGGCGGCGAGCTCCATGTCGCGCTGCTCGGCCGGCGTGCCCGCCGACCGCCTCGTCCTGCACGGCAACAACAAGTCGACCGCCGAGCTGGCCGACGCGCTCACCCATGGGGTCGGCCGCATCGTCGTGGACTCCTTCGACGAGATCGCCCGCCTCGGAGGCCTGCTCGAATCCTCGCCGCCGACGCCGAGCGCGACCCAGGGTCCTCGTCCGGGTGACGCCGGGCGTCGAGGCGCACACGCACGAGTTCGTGCGCACGGGCCAGGAGGACTCCAAGTTCGGGTTCTCCGTCTCCTCGGGCGCCGCCGCAGAAGCGGTGGCCGCCCTGGAGTTGCTGCCCGGTGTCGAGCTGGTCGGGGTGCACGCCCACATCGGCAGCCAGGTCTTCGACGCCTCCTCCTTCGAGCAGGCGGCCGAGGTGCTGGGCGCGTTCTTCGCGCCGCTCGGCTTGCCCGAGCTCGTGGTCGGCGGCGGGCTCGGCGTCGCCTACGTCAACGGCGAGTCCGCGCCCACCCAGGCCCAATGGGCGGAGGCCACGCTGGGTGCGTGCGCCAGGGCCGGCGTCGATCCGGCCACCCGGATCTCGGCCGAGCCGGGGCGCTCCATCGTCGCCACCGCCGGCATCACGCTCTACACCGTGGGCACGGTCAAGCACCTGCCGGGGATCCGCACCTACGTGAGCGTCGACGGTGGGATGAGCGACAACCCGCGGCCCGTGCTCTACGGCAGCGGCTACGAGGCCTTCCTGCCCGCGTTCCGCGGCGGCGCACCGTCCGCGCCCGGTGCGCGTCGTCGGCAAGCACTGCGAGAGCGGGGACCTGGTCGTGCCCGAGGCCAACGTGCCCGACGATCTGGAGGTGGGCGACGTCCTGGCCACGCCGGTCACCGGCGCCTACGGCTACGCCATGGCCTCCAACTACAACAAGGTGCCCCGCCCGGCGGTGGTCTTCGTCTCCGACGGCACGGCGCGCGTGGCCGTCCGGCGGGAGACGTTCGACGACCTCACGAGCCTGGACGCCTGAGCGCCGGCGCGCGCCGCCGTCGAACGGCCATTGGGTGACGCGGGCAGCCTGTACCGTTTGGAGGTGACCGCCGACAAGGCCAAATTGGGTCGAAGACCCGGGCGGGCGCCCCCGCCCACCCCCAGGCGCACCCGCGCCGACCGTGCGCGTGGCGTTGCTCGGCTGCGGCAACGTCGGGGGGGCGCTGGCCGAGATCCTCCTGACCCGCGCCGACGACGTCGCCGCCCGCACCGGCATCCGCCTGGAGCTGGTCGGCATCGCCGTGGCCGACCCGGACAAGCCGCGCTCGGCCGCCATCCGCCCCGACCTCGTCTCGACCGACGCCGCCGCGCTCGTGGCCCGCGACGACGTCGATGTGGTGGTCGAGGTGATCGGCGGGCTGCACCCCGCCCACGAGCTGGTCGAGTCCGCCCTGCGCAGCGGCAAGCCCGTGGTCACCGCCAACAAGGCGCTCCTGGCCACCTCCGGTGCCGAGCTGGCCGAGGCGGCCGCCTCGCGCCGGCGTCGACCTCCTCTACGAGGCGGCCGTGGCGGGCGCCATCCCGGTCATCCGGCCGCTGCGCGAGTCGCTCGCCGGCGAGCAGATCGTGCGCGTCATGGGGATCGTCAACGGGACGACCAACTACATCCTCACCCGCATGGAGGAGGAGGGCGCCGACTACGACGACGTGCTGCGCGAGGCGCAGGGTCTGGGCCTGGCCGAGCGCGACCCGACGGCGGACGTCGAGGGGCACGATGCCGCCGCCAAGGCGGCCATCCTCGCCGCGCTCGCGTTCGGGTCGGACGTCGTCGACGCCGACGTGCACCGCGAGGGCATCACGGGGATCAGCGCGGCCGACGTCGCCTACGCCAGCCGGCTGGGATACTCGGTCAAGCTCCTCGCCATCGCCGAGCTGCTCGACGGCGGGCCCGAGATCTCGGTCCGCGTGCACCCGGCCATGGTCCCGAGGACGCACCCGCTGGCCTCGGTGCGCGGGGCCTTCAACGCGGTGTTCGTCGAGGGCGCGGTCAGCGGCGAGCTCATGCTCTACGGCCGCGGCGCCGGGGGTGGGCCGACCGCCAGCGCGATGTTGGGCGACCTGGTCGACGCCTCGCGCAACCTCCTGGCCGGTGCGCCGGCCCCGGCGCCCAAGCGCACGAGCACGACGCTGCGCTCCCAGAACGACATGCACTCGGCCTTCTACCTGAGCATGGACGTGGCCGACCGACCGGGCGTGCTGGCCGCGGTGGCCAAGATCTTCGGGGACCACGACGTCTCCATCCGCGCCATGGAGCAGGTCGGCCTGGCCGAGGAGGCCCGGCTGATCTTCCTGACCCATGTGGCGCGCGAGGGCGACCTGCTCGCCACCATCGACAAGCTGCGCCAGCACCAGGCCGTCGACCGGGTGAGCGGGGTGCTGCGCGTCATCGGCGAGGAGGGCGCGTGAGCGAGCGCGCCCCGACCGCGGGCTGGCGCGGCGTGATGGAGGAGTACCGCCCCTTCCTCTCCATCACCGAGCGGACGCCCGTCGTCACGCTCCTGGAGGGCGGCACACCGCTGCTGCCGGCACCGCGCCTCTCCGAGCGCGTCAACGCGGAGGTGTGGCTGAAGGTCGAGGGGGCCAACCCCACCGGGAGCTTCAAGGACCGCGGCATGACGATGGCCATCTCCATGGCGGTCGACGAGGGCGCCAAGGCGGTCGTCTGCGCGTCCACGGGGAACACGTCCGCCTCCGCGGCGGCCTATGCGTCGCGGGCGGGACTCGGCTGCGTGGTGCTCATCCCCGAGGGGCACATCGCGCTGGGCAAGCTGGCCCAGGCCCTGATGCACGGCGCCCGCGTGCTGCAGGTGCGGGGCAACTTCGACCAGCTGCTCACGATCGTGCGCGACCTGCCCAACCACGCGCCGATCACGGTGGTCAACTCGGTCAACCCGCACCGGATCGAGGGGCAGAAGACGGGCGCCTTCGAGATCGTCGACGTCCTCGGCGACGCCCCCGACGTGCACTGCATCCCGGTGGGCAACGCCGGGAATATCTCGGCCTACTGGCGGGGTTATCTGCAGTACAAGGAGGCGGGGCGCTCGACCAAATTGCCGCGCATGCTCGGCTTCCAGGCCGCCGGCGCCGCACCGATCGTCCTCGGCCACCCCGTCGAGAACCCCGAGACGATCGCCACGGCGATCCGCATCGGGAACCCGGCCAGCTGGTACTCGGCCACGGCCGCCGCGTCCGAGTCCGGCGGATCCATCACGGCGGTCAGCGACGACGAGATCATGGACGCGTACACCTTCCTCGCCCAGAACGAGTCGATCTTCTGCGAGGCGGCGTCCTCGGCCTCGGTGGCCGGCCTGATCAAGGAGGGCGTGCCGGAGGGGTCAACGGTGGTGTGCGTCCTGACGGGGCACGGGCTGAAGGACCCCGACCTGGCCATCAAGGCCATCTCGGTGCCCTCGGTCATCGACCTCGATCTGGACTCGGTCCTGGCCGAGATCTCGCTGTGACGGGGATCGGCCTGAGGGCCCCGACACCCGATCTGACCTGCGTGAAGTCGGGGTGTGTTGGCATCACCGGTCCCGTCCGACTACAGTGGAGACATCCCCACTGCGCTACAAAGCGCTCTCCGCGGGTACAAGCGGTCCCGGGAGAGCATCACGCAGAGGTGATCCGGGGGAGGGCATTCACACGCGAATCCCTTCTCCTCCCTTAAATTCCCTCGCCTCGCGCGGACGAAAGACCCGGGCAGGCGACAACCCTCATAGACGAGGAGCCCGATGACTGCGGAACAGCAGCTCGAACGATCGGTTCTCGAAGGCAAAGAGCGCGACGAGCTCAATGCCATCGCCCAGGCCATGTCGCTCAAGACGACCAGCCGGACGAAGAAGGCCGACATCATTGACCAGATCCTCGACGCCACGGGTGTGACCTCGGCGGCATCGAGCAACGGCGATGGCGAGCACGACGGTGCCAACGGCACCAAGCCGGCCCGCCGCACCCGCTCGGTGGCCGCCGCTGCGGTCGACGGCGACGGCGCGAGCGGCGACGACGGGGCCGAGAGCACCGGCACCGCGGCACCCGCCGAGGCCGAGGCCGCCGCCCCGGAGAGCACCACGGCCACCGCGGCGGCACCGGACGGCGACTCCGGACCGGCCGTGTTCGTCGAGCCGCCGGAGCTGGCGGACGGAGCCGATCCCGGCCCGCGCCAGAACGGCCAGGGGCAGGGGCAGTCGCGTGGCCAGGGGCAGACCCGGCAACCGCAACCGCCAGAACCAGGGCAACCAGGGCAACCAGAACCGCGGCAACCAGGCACCAGCGGCAACCAGGGCAACCAGTCCGACGGCGATGTGGGCAACCGGCGCAGCCGGCGCCGCCGGGGCCGTGACCGCGGCCAGGGCGGCGAGCTCCAGGGCGGCGGCGGCAGGAGCAGCCCTACTCGGGCGAGCTGGTCGAGGTGAAGGGCATGCTGGACCTGCGCGACGAGGGGTACGGCTTCCTGCGCTGCGACGGCTACCTGCCCTCGTCCAAGGACGTCTACGTCTCCATCAGCCAGGCCCGGCGCTTCGCGCTGCGCCGCGGCGACTACATCGAGGGCGCCTGCCGGCCGGCATCGAACAACGAGAAGTACCCGGCCCTGCTGCGCATCGACACCATCTCGCAGCTCGACCCCGAAGAGGCGCGGAACCGTCCCCGCTTCGAGGATCTGACCCCGCTGTTCCCCGACTCCCGCCTCAACCTCGAGATGGAGGGGGACAAGGACAACCTCACGGCCCGCATCGTGGACCTGATCTCGCCCATCGGCAAGGGGCAGCGCGGCATGATCGTCTCGCCCCCGAAGGCGGGCAAGACGACGGTGATGAAGCAGATCGCCCACTCCATCGAGGCCAACAATCCCGACGTCCACCTCATGGTCCTCCTCGTCGACGAGCGGCCCGAAGAGGTGACCGACATGCGGCGCTCGGTGCGGGGCGAGGTCATCGCCTCCACCTTCGACCGCCCGGCCGACGAGCACACCCAGGTGGCCGAGCTCGCCATTGAGCGGGCCAAGCGGCTGGTCGAGTTGGGCCGCGACGTCGTGATCATCCTCGACGGCATCACGCGGCTGGCCCGGGCCTACAACCTCGCGGCCCCGGCCACCGGCCGCATCATGTCCGGTGGGGTCGACTCCGGCGCGCTGTACCCGCCCAAGAAGTTCTTCGGCGCCGCCGCGCAACGTCGAGGAGGGCGGCTCACTGACCATCCTCGCCTCGGCGCTGGTGGAGACCGGCTCCAAGATGGACGAGGTCATCTTCGAGGAGTTCAAGGGCACCGGCAACATGGAGCTCCGGCTCGACCGCCGGCTGTCCGAGCGCCGCCTGTACCCGGCCATCGACGTCAACGCCAGCTCGACCCGCCACGAGGAGCTCCTCTTCGAGCGGGGCCAGCTCCAGCAGGTCTGGAAGCTGCGGAGGGTCCTCAACGCCCTGGCCAGCGACGGCAAGGACGCCGCCGGCCTGGAGCTGCTCATGGACAAGATCCGCACCACGAGCGAGCAACGACGAGTTCCTGGCCGAGATCGCCAAGGGCCCGGCCACCTGATCCGCCCTTCGCGGCGCGGCGCCGGACGAGTGGCCCGGCTCCGCCCCTAGAATGGCTCACCAAATCGACACTGGAGACACCATGAAGCCCGACATCCACCCCAACTATGTAGAGGCGACGGTCAAGTGCTCGTGCGGCAACACGTACGTGACGCACTCGACCAAGGCCGATCTCCACGTCGAGCTGTGCAACGAGTGCCACCCCTTCTTCACCGGCAAGCAGAAGCTCGTCGACTCCGGGGGACGGGTGGAGCGCTTCCAGCGCCGCTACGGCGAGCGCAAGGGCAAGGCCAAGGCGAAGCCCAGCCCGGCGGCGGCGCAGGACTGACTCCGCCGGGGGCCGCGCCGCCATGGCGCCGCCGCCCGAGAGCGGAGCACCCTCACGCAGCATGTTCGACGACCGGATGGCCGCGCTCGAGGCGGAGTACGACGCCGTCGAGGCCGACCTGGCCGACCCGGCGACCCTCACCGACCCTGACCGCCTGCGCGACCTGTCGCGCCGCCACAAGGAGCTCGGCGAGATCGTGCGCACCTGGCACGACCTCAGCGCGGCCCGCGAGGACGTCAGCACCGCCCGCGAGATGCTGACCGAGACGTCGGGAGACGAGCGCGAGCTCATGCGCCAGGAGGTCGACGACGACGAGGCCGGCGTCACGGCGCTCGAGGAGCGCATCCAGACGCTGCTGCTGCCCAAGGACCCCAACGAGGGGCGCAACGTGATCATGGAGATCCGGGGCGCCGTCGGGGGCGACGAGGCGAACCTGTTCGCCCGTGTGCTCTACGACATGTACCTGCGCTACGCCGCCATGCAGAAGTGGAAGGTCGAGGTGCTCTCGGAGGACGCGTCGGACAAGGACGGGATCAACGAGGCCGTCTTCCTCGTCAAGGGCCCCGATGCCTACATCCGCCTGGAGCACGAGGGCGGCACCCACCGGGTGCAGCGGGTCCCCGTGACCGAGGCCAAGGGGAGGATCCACACCTCCACCGCCACGGTGACGGTGCTGCCCGAGGCGGACGAGGTCGAGATCGCCATCGACCCCAACGACCTCAAGATCGACGTCTACCGCTCCACCGGCCCGGGCGGGCAGTCGGTGAACACGACCGACTCGGCCGTGCGCATCACCCACCTGCCCACCGGCACGGTCGTGGCGATGCAGGACGAGAAGAGCCAGATCCAGAACCGGGCCAAGGCCATGGTGGTGCTGCGGTCCCGGCTCCTCAAGGCCGAGCAGGACAAGCAGGCCGCCGAGATGTCGGCGCAGCGGCGCGGGCAGGTCGGGGCGGGGAACCGCACGGACAAGATCCGCACCTACAACTTCAAGGAGAACCGCGTCACCGACCACCGCATCAACCTGACGCTCTACAAGCTGGACCAGGTGCTGGCCGGCGACCTGACGGACCTGACCGACGCGCTCATGGCCGACAAGCGGGCCCGGCAGCTGGCCGGCGAGGAAGCCGACGCGCGGTGACGCCCGGGCCGGGGGCCGCCGTCGGGACGGGGGCGGTGCGGGGCGCGGTGGCACCCACCCGGCGCGCGCTGCTCGACGAGATCACGGCGATGCTCGGCGGGTCCGCCCACGAGGCCCGCTTCGTCCTCGACGAGGTGCTCGGCGCCGATGCCGGCCGCGCCGGATGGTCGGCGCCGGTGCCGAGCGCTGCGGCTGAGGAGGCCCGCCGGCTGGCGGCGCGCCGGGCGGATGGCGAGCCCCTGCAGTACGTCTTCGGGCACTGGTCCTTCCGCGAGCTGGACCTCCTGGTGGACCCGCGGGTGCTGATCCCGCGCCCCGAGACCGAGCAGGTGGTGGAGGTGGCACTGGCCGAGGCCCGGCGACTCGGGCGCGAGCAGTCGGCGCCGGGGCGCGCCGCCCTCGTCGCCGTGGACGCGGGGACCGGAACCGGCGCCATCGCCCTGGCGCTCGCCAGCGGGCTGGGGTCCGGCCTCCTGCGCGAGGTGTGGGCCACCGACGCCAGCAGCGACGCCCTGGACGTGGCGGCGGCGAACGTCGCCGCGGTGCGAGGCCGCCTCGGCGACGACCTCCCGCGGGTGGAACTCGCGCTGGGGAGCTGGCTCGAGCCGCTCCCGGCGCGGCTGCGGGGGGAGGTCGGCCTGGTCGTGTCCAACCCGCCCTACGTGTCCGAAGACGAGTGGGCCGGGCTGGCTCCGGAGGTGCGAGCCGAGCCGCGGCGGGCGCTGGTCGCCGGGCCCGGCAGCGACGGCACGCCCGGGCTGGCCGACGTCGAGGCGGTGCTCGCCGAGTCGAGGGCCTGGCTGGCGCGGCCCGGCACCGTCGTGGTGGAGCTGGCGCCGCAGCAGGCCGGCGCCGCGGCGGACCTGGCCCGCCGCCTCGGCTACGACGAGGTGCGGGTGGAGCCCGACCTGGCCGGGCGGGCGCGGGCGCTGGTGGCGCGGGCGGTCGTGGCGGTGCGTCGACGTGGTTGACGGGCCGGGGCCGGGAGATATGAGCGACGGGGGAGGCGTGGGAGACGGCGCCGACGACGACGGGGACGGCGGCGATGTGGCGCACCCGCCCGTGGTGAGCGGGACGACGGCGGCCGCGGCGGAGGCCCTGGCCGCGGGCTCCGTCATCGCGGTGCCCTCGGTCGGTGGCTATTGCCTCGCGGTGCGCGCGGGCACACCCGAGGTCGAGTCCAAGCTGGTGCAGCTCGCCGCCGACCCCGAGGGTCCCCACTACGCGGTCGGCCGCACCGAGGAGCTGCGCGCGCTCACGTCCGGCTGGACCGACGAGTTGGGGACGCTGCTGGAGCGCTGTTGGCCCGGCCCGCTGGAGGTGTTCGTGCCGCGGGCCGCTGTGGGCACGGGGCCGGTCGACGGCCCGGCGGATCAGGCCTCGGACCTCGACCCCGTCGACACCGGCCCGGACACCGGTGGGTGGGCGGTCGTGGTGGGCATGCCGGACGGCCGGGTGCTCCGCCGGCTCTGCCGTGAGAGTGGACCCTGGCGCACGGTGCCGCTGAGCTTCACCGAGGCGGGCGAGGTCGCCCAGGCCTTCGATGCCGCGGACGTGGCGCTGGTCGTCGACGGGGGACGGCGCGACGGGCTCCTGGCGACGCTGGTGGACGCGACGGTCTCGCCCATCCGGGTGCTGCGCGACGGCGCGCTGCCGGCGCACTTCATCGAGGGGACGATGCTCATGAGCACGCGCCGGCGCTTCAGCCTGCTCCGCCGGGGGCGGAACGAGGGCGGGTCGGCCTGACGAGCCTGCCCTGAGGGAGTTGCTCAGCCCGCCGGTGTCCGCTCCACCGCCGGGAGAGTGCTGATCGACCGCCGCGCCTCCCAGTGGCCGCGCCGTCCCAGGGCGGCGAAGTGGGACGGCCGCTCGGACAGCGCGTAGGTGGCCAACCACAGCCGCTTGAGGTGCCGCTTGTAGCCGTGCGCGACGTCGTCCTCGTAGGCGGTGCGGCCGTGGAGCACGTGGTAGTTGTTGATGAACTGCATCTCGCCGGGCTGCAGGTCCATGTACACGTTGAAGTCGGCGTCGTTGGCCAGCGCGGACATCTCGGCGATGGCCGCCCGCGCCGTCGGGCTGAGCCGCGGCGCGTCGGGGTGGCGCTGCGAGGCGAGGATGTACTGGGGGATGAAGCGCACGAAGAGCCGCCCCGCGTGCTCGGTGAACCCCGGCACCGAGTAGAAGGCCGATGCGCCCTCGGCCTGCTCGCCCCGGGTGTCGTAGGGCAGTGGCTCGTAGAGCGCGGCGGCCAGGTCGGGGGACTCGCGCACCAGATGGTTGTGGATCGCCACGGCGTTGGCGACGCAGGAGAGTCCGCCGGTGCGGGCGGTGCGCAGGCAGAGCAGGCCCACCAGGTCGGATCCGTCGGTGTGGTAGTCCAGCTCGACCCCGCCGAGCTCGTTGCCGCGCACCGTCGGGTCGTCGATCGTCTTGCCCTGGTCGGTGACGTCGCCCAGCACGTGGCCGTGCTTGTTCTGTGCCCAGGGCTCGCCCAGGTGCAGCCCGATGCCCCAGTAGAGGAGCGTGAGGTCGTCGTCGCCGTAACGGGTGGTGTCCAGCGTCGCGATGCGGGCGAAGCCGCGGCCGTCGAGGAGGACCGTGACCACGTCGTCGAGCTTGCCGGCAAGGTTGCCGAGCGGGAAGTCGTCGCGGGTGAGCTCCAGGGGATCGGTGCTCTTCTTCTTCGCCGTCTGCAGCGCAGCGTCGAGCTCGGCGTGGTCCGCCTCGTCGAGCCGCAACGTCCACGCCGCCGGGTCGGCGACGTCGGCTGCCCGCCACTCGGCCGCCGGCTCCAGCTCGGTCAGCTCACTGGCCTTCATGGCCGCTCCTCTCCACTCAGCTCGCGGCCCGAACGAGCCGCCCGGGCAGCGCGCCCGTCGCTTCCCCGTCGACATAGGTGATCTCCCCTGCGACGACCGTGGCGCGATACCCCCGTGCTCTCTGCAGGAGCCGCTTCCCCCCGGCGGGCAGGTCGTAGGCCATGACCGGGACCTCGCAGCGCAGCTGGTCGAAGTCGATGACGTTGAGGTCGGCGCGCCAGCCCTCGGCCACGACGCCGCGGTCGCGCAGCCCGACGGCCCGGGCCGTCGAGCTGGTCAGCTGCTCGACCACCCAACCCACGGGCATGCGCCCGTGGGAGCGGTCGCGGGCCCAGTGCGAGAGTGCGTAGGTCGGAAAGCTGGCGTCGGCGATGATGCCCACGTGGGCGCCGCCGTCGCCCAGCCCGAAGACCGTGTCGGGATGGGCCAGCATCTCGCCGCAGGCGTCGAGGTCCCCGTCGGCGTAGTTGGAGAACGGGACGAAGAGGAAATTGTGGCCGCCGTTCTCGGCCAGCAGGTCCATGGTGAGCTCGGCGGGGTCGACGCCCCGGGAGTCGGCCATCCGCTGCACGCTCGTCTCGGGCGCGGGCTCGTAGTCGGGCACATCGCCCAGCGGGTACATGCGGCGGTAGTCGACCAGCCGGCGCCCGGGCCCGTCCGGTCGCTCGCCCTCGAGCAGTTGGCGGCGGAAGTCGGGATCGCGCAAGGCGGCCACCTGGGCCTCGAGGGGCTGGCCGGCGAGCGCGCGGAACGCCGGATGGCCCGAGAAGGGGTGGAACGAGGACTGCAGCCCCAGCAGCAGCCCGACCGGCCGGGGGGCCACCTGGGCCCGGATGGGCAGGCCGTCGGCGCAGCCTGCGCAATCTTCTCCAGCAGGTCGCGCCACGCCTCGGGCCGCTGGTGGCTCTGGGCGAGCGAGACGGACAGCGGGCAGCCGGTGAGCTCCACCAGGCGCCTGATCATGGCGAACTCGGCGTCGGGGTCGGGCCAGAAGTCCGAGATCAGCTCGACCACCCCGTGGCCGGCGTCGGCCACGCCCAGCGCGATCGCCTCGAGCTCGTCGGCCCGCGCCCGCAGGGACGGCGTCGGGTCGCCCGACGCGGTGCGGTGGTTCAGCGTGCGCGACGTCGAGAACCCGATCGCCCCCGCCCGCAGGGCCTCGGTGGCCAGCGCGCGCATGGCGGCGGTGTCCTCCTCCGTCGCGTCCTCCAGGCGGGCGGCGCGCTCGCCCATGACGAAGAGCCGCAGTGCCCCGTGGGGGAGCTGCGCGCACAGGTCGATGTCGTGCGGCCGGCGCCCGACCGCGTCGAGGTACTCACCGAAGCTCTCCCACGTCCAGTCGATCCCCTCCTCGAGCACGGCCCCTGGGATGTCCTCGACGCCCTCCATGAGCGAAATGAGGCGGTCGTGCGCGTCGGGCCGCACCGGCGCGAAGCCGACGCCGCAGTTGCCCATCACCGCGGTCGTCACGCCGTGCCAGCTGCTCGGCGTGATCCGCGAGTCCCAGGTCGCCTGCCCGTCGTAGTGGGTGTGGATGTCGACGAAGCCGGGCGTGACCAGCAGGCCCGCAGCGTCAATCTCCTGGCGACCCGCGCCGGCCACCGACCCGACGGCGGTGATGGTGGCGCCGTCCACCGCCACGTCGGCCGCCACCGGCTCGCCGCCCCGCCCGTCGGCCACGTGGCCACCCCGGATCACCAGTTGGTGCGCAGTCCTTGCCATGCCTGCCTGCCCCCAGCCTCCCCCGGGCTCCGCGGAGCGGGAGCCCGATCGTTCGTCGCCGCGGCCCTGCCCACCATAGGTTCCGCGGGCGCGCTGCGCCGGGCCAGGCCCGCCCTACCCGTCGAGCGCGAGCATCCCGTCGGCGGCCAGGGTGCCGGTGCGGCCGATGCCCTCCTCGGCGCAGAGGAGGGCCAGCGCGTCAGGGTCGTCGACGTTGGCCCAGGCGCGGCTGCCGTCGGGCGTCGTGCAGGCGAGGATGCCCCGCTCGGCTGCGCCGTCGCGGTCGAAGGTGACGGTGTAGGTCTCGACCTGCACCGGCCCGGTCGCGTCGGAGTCGACCCGGCGCTGGGGCAGGGCGTCCACCTCGGGCTGGACGTCGCGCCAGGCGAAGGGCTCGCTGCCGCCGTGCGCCGGGGGCGCGACGCGTAGATCCCGATGGAGTGCTTCGTCGCGTACCAGCCCAGGCCCGTCACGAGCGCCGCCGCGCCGGGGTCCGCGCGCAGGGCGCCCACGGCGCGGGCGATGCCGTGTGAGGTGTAGTTGTTGCCGGGCCCGCCCCCGAAGGTCAGGCCGCCGGTGAGCGTGAGGGGCCGGCCCGGGTCGTCGAGGGAGAGCCCGAGCTCGGCTGCGGCCATCTGCACCACGACGGGGAAGCACGAATAGAGGTCGACGGACGCGACGTCGTCGATCCCGATCCCCGCCAGCTCGAGTGCGGCGGCCCCGGCCAGCCGGATGGCGGGGGAGCGGTGCAGTTCGGCGCGCTGGGAGATGAACCAGTGGTCGTGGGCGTCGGCACCGGCGAGTGGGAAGACCCAGCGGTCCTCGGGCACACCGGCGGCGCGGGCCGCCCCGGCCGAGCACACGATGTAGCCGGCGCCCTGGTCGACCTGCATGTTGGCCGTGCACAGCTTGGGGTAGGGGAAGGACACCATCCGGTTGCCCGGCGAGGGGGTGACGATCTCGGCGGCCGTGCGGGGGGTGCGGATCCAGGCGTGGGGGTTGCCGGCGGCGACCTCGCTGAAGCGCGACCACAGGGCGCCGATGCGGGCGGCGTGCTCGTCGAGGGTCCACCCGTGGGCCGCCCGCAGGGCGTTCTCGAACAGCGGGTAGGCGTGCACCGGCAGCACCACGCCGCGCTGCATCTCGAGATCGGTGGCGCCCGCCTTGTCCGTGCCGAACAGCACCGGTGGGGGCGTCCCCTCGACCGGCTGGCTGGCCCAGGCGAGGTGGGGTCCACTCGGGTCGCGTCGCGCCAGGGAGCGGGCGTACATGGCCTCGGCCCCGGCGACCAGGACGACGTCGAGGTCACCGCGGCTGATGGCCCCGCACGCGTCGTGCATGAGGGCCTGCGGGGCGTTGCCCCCGATGGCCGAC
Source organism: uncultured Acidimicrobiaceae bacterium (assembly GCA_963740535.1). Lineage (GTDB taxonomy): Bacteria > Actinomycetota > Acidimicrobiia > Acidimicrobiales > RAAP-2 > Bog-473. The sequence continues at coordinate 397,137 of CAVUEI010000001.1, read as the reverse complement.
ACCACGAGCTGCGCGGGCTCGCGGCCCTCTTCGAAGCCCAGACGCGACGCCAGCAGCAGTGCGGGGTTGACGCAGCGCCAACCGAGCGGCACCACGACGCGGATGCTGTCGGCCCGCTCGATCAGCGCGGCGCCCGAGGGCGCGGCGCCTCCGGTGGGCGCTCCGTCGCAGTCCTCGGCCGCCGCCCGCAGGGCCATGGTCATCAGCTCCAGCGGTTCGGGCCGCTCCGACGGGTCGAGGCCGGCGTCGGGCGGCGTGACGACCTGGCCCACGCCGACCACGACCGGGGTGCGCGGGTCGAGTGCCATGGACCGGGCAGCGTACCGGGCCGGGCCCAGGAGGCTCCCCGGCGCACCGGTAGACTCGATGTCCATGCGCGTCGCCGTCGGCTCGGATCACGCCGGGTTCGACCTCAAGGAGATCCTGCGGGCCGAATTGGAGGCGCTGGGCCACGACGTCGCCGATCACGGCACCTACGAGGCCTCCGTCTCCGTGGACTACCCCGACTTCGGCGCGGCGGTGGGCCGGGCCGTGGCCGACGGGCAGGCGGACCTGGGCGTCTGCGTCTGCGGCACCGGAAACGGCATCGCCATGGCGGCGAACAAGGTGGCCGGCGTCCGGGCGGCACTGATCCACGACGTCACCACGGCGGCACTCGCCCGGCGGCACGGCCACGCCAACGTGGTCTGCATGGGTGCGCGCATCACCGGGACCACGGTGGCCGTGGAGGCGCTGACGGCCTTCCTTTCGGCGCCGGAGGAGCACGGTCGCCACGACATCCGCATAGAGAAGCTGGCGGGCCTCGACCGCGAGCTCGTCCACCATTCCCCGGCCGAAGGGACTCCATGAGCACGTACGAGACCGCACTGGCTGCCGATCCCGAGGTGGCCGGTCTCATCGCGCAGGAGCTGGACCGCCAGCAGACCACCCTGCAGCTGATCGCGTCGGAGAACTTCACCTCGCCGGCCGTCCTCGCCGCGTCGGGCTCGGTGCTCACCAACAAGTACAGCGAGGGCTATCCCGGCCGGCGGTACTACGGGGGCAACCAGATCATCGACGAGATCGAGGACCTCGCCCGCGAGCGCGCCAAGGCGCTCTTCGGCGCCGGGCACGCCAACGTGCAGCCCCACGCCGGCGCCAACGCCAATTTGGCCGCCTACCAGGCACTTCTTGAGCCGGGGGCGACCATCCTCGCCATGCGCCTGGACCACGGAGGGCATCTCACGCACGGGTCGCCCGCCTCGATCGTCTCGAAGTTCTGGCGCTTCGTGTCCTACGGCGTGACGCCCGAATCGCACGACGAGGCCAGCCCGGGCGAGGTCATCGACTTCGACCAGGTGGCCCACCTGGCCAAGACCGAGAAGCCGGCGCTGATCGTCGCCGGCTCGACGGCCTACGCCCGCGTCATCGACCCCCAGCCCTTCCGCGAGATCGCCGACTCGGTCGGGGCGCTCTTCATGTTCGACGCCGCGCACCCGGCGGGGCTCATCGCGGGCGGCGCCCACCCGAGCCCGGTGGGCGTGGCCGACGTGGTCACCCTCACCACGCACAAGACGCTGCGCGGTCCGCGGGGTGGCGCCATCCTGTGCGGCGAGGACCTGGCCAAGAAGATCGACAGCGCCGTGTTCCCGGGCCTGCAGGGCGGCCCGCTGGAGCACGTCATCGCCGCCAAGGCGGTCGCCTTCGCCGAGGCGGCGAAGCCGGAGTTCCGCCGCTACGCCGAGCAGGTCGTCCTCAACGCGGCCGCCCTGGCCGACGCGCTGGGCGGGCACGGCTTCCGCCTGGTGTCGGGGGGCACGGACAACCACATGCTGCTCGTGGACCTGCGGCCCTTCGATGCGGACCTGACGGGCAAGGAGGCGCAGGAGGTCCTCGACCGGGCCGGCATCACGTGCAACCGCAACACCATCCCCGACGATCCGCGCTCGCCCTTCCTCACCTCGGGCCTCCGCCTCGGAAGCGCGGCCGAGACCACGGCGGGCATGGGCGCGGACGAGATGCGGGTGGTCGCCGACCTGATCGTGCGGACCCTCAAGGCCCGCACCGACGAGGGGGAGATCGCCGCCGTGCGGGCCGACGTCGCGGCACTGTGCGCGGCCTTCCCGCCGTATCGCGACCTCTTGGGCTAATGCATGCCTGACATCGGCTGGTACGGCCTGGTCCTGGCCATTGCCGCGGCCGCGACGGCGGCGCTGACCGTTCCCGCCAAGCGGATCGCGATCCGAGTCGGCTACGTCGCCCACCCGGGCGAGCGCTCGGTGCACACCAAGACGATCCCCTACGGCGGGGGCGCCGCCATGTTCATGGGCTTCCTGGCCGCGGTCCTGGCCTCGGCCGCCGTGCCCCAACTGCGACCCATCTTCCAGGACTCCCCGGAGATGACCGGCGTCGTGCTGGCCGCCGGTGCGATGTTCGCCGTCGGCCTCATCGATGACGTCCGCGACATGTCGGCTCCGGCCAAGATCGCCGGCCAGGTGCTGGCGGCCAGCATCTTGTACTTCAGCGGCGTCACCATGTACGAGCTCAAGATCCCGCTGGCCGGTTTCTTCGTGCTCACGCCCGGGATCATCCCGCTCATCACGGCGGTATGGGTCATCGCCTTGACCAACGCCGTGAACCTCATTGACGGGCTCGACGGCCTCGCGGCCGGCGTGGTGGCCATCGGCGGCGGCGCCCTGGCGCTCTACGGGATCCGACTGATGGGACTGGGGCTGCTCCCGAGCGACAACGTCGGGCCGTTGGTGGCGGTGATCGCGTGCGGGATCTGCCTCGGCTTCCTCCCCTTCAACTTCAACCCGGCGCGCATCTTCATGGGCGACGCCGGCGCGCACTTCCTGGGGCTCTTGATGGCCGCGTCGACGATGGTCATCGGTGGCCGGGTCCCCACGGCCGTTCCGATCAGCGGGGTGACCTACTTCTTCTTCGCCCCCCTCTTCATCCCGCTGCTGATCCTCGGCGTGCCCCTGGTCGACATGGCCTTCGCCTTCGTCCGGCGGACGGCGAGGGGCACGGGGTTCGACACCCCCGACAAGGAGCACATCCACCACCGCCTGCTCCGCCTCGGCCACGGGCCCCGCCGCAGCGTCATCATCCTGTGGGCCTGGACGGCGATCCTCTCGAGCTTCCTCCTCTTCCCGCTCTTCGTGCACCAGGTCAACGCGTTCATCCCGATCGGGGCGGCCGCCCTGGGCGTCGGCCTGTACACCTTCTTCCACCCCGGCCTGCGCCGGGGCAACGGGGACGACGAGGACGAGCGGCAGGACCAGGGGCTCGAGGCCCCTCCGGAGCAGGCCGGCCGGGTCAGCGAGGTGGTCCGGTTCCCCTCGTGACCGTTTGGACGGGATCTGGACCGGGATGCGAAGATGAGGCCTGTGTACCCCGTCCACCTCGCCTCGTCCCGTGCTGCCGTCGCGGCCCTGCGGACGACGGACTCCGGCGCGCCACGCACCGCATAAGGGGGCAGAAGTCGCATGCGTGGTCAAGTGAGTCTCGTCGTGCGCGCCCCGGCAGTGACGCCACCCGCCGGCGACGTCCCGCCGCCGGCCGAGCCCGAACCCGACAAACCCGAGGGGAGCGCCCACAACGCCGAAGTCTCCGACAATGGGGGACTTCTTCTTCGTGGGAACGGCGTGTGCCGTCAGCGTGGTCGGGGCAGGCGCCCTCGGGTATCTGCTGGACACGTGGCTCGGCACGACGCCATGGTTCATTTTCGCCGGCCTCGTCTTCGGGATCACCTCGGCGGTCCTCTTGGCGTACTCGAACTTCCGAAAGTTCGTGTAACGCATACTCACGCGCACGGGCGAGGCGGGCGCTGATGTACGAGTACTTCTCGCCCCGCGACCTCGCACGGGTTTCACGGCACACCATGGTCTCCGCGCTGATCGTCGGCATCCTGGGTCTCGTCGGTGCCATCGCCCTCGGGGCCCCGTTGGTCGGTCTCGGCATTGCGGTGGGCGTCGCCATCGGCATCGGAAACTTCCGCTTGATCGTGAAGTCAGTGGTGAAGGTGGGTGCGCAGGAGGGGGAGAACCACCGACGCCCGCTCGCCGCCAACACCCTCGGCGCGCCTCGGCGCCATCACGGTGATCGCACTCGGGCTGTGCTTCCTCGAAATGCCCCTGGGCCTCGGTGTCCTGGCGGGTCTGGGCATCTTCCAGGTCGTCTTGCTCGCCAACATGGCCCGCTCCATGTTCAAGATGGGAAGTGGCGGCGTCGGCGGAATGCTCGATGCGGCCAGCGCTTCCTTCACGCTGGGCGACGACGGAGACAACGACTGATGGGTCTTTTCGCTCTCACGCCCCTGGTCCACCGACATCTCGGTCGGCGACCATGTCGAGAAAGCCGTGGGCGGCCTCACCTTCAACTGGGACACGATATGGGCGACAGCCGTCGCCGCCATCATCGTCATCTCTCTGGGCCTGAAGTTGCGGCGGCAGGTCACGAGCGGCACCCCCGGACGCCTCCAGGCTGCCTGGGAGATCGGCGTGGGTGCGGTCACCCAACAGGTGGAGGGGAGCATCGGCGAGGCCGGGATGAAGATCATCCCGTTGGCGACGACCCTCTTCGTGTTCATCCTCACGTGCAACCTCTTCAGCCTTGTCGACCTCGGCAGCAAGTACGCGTTCCTCCTCGTGCCGAACGCGGACATCAACCTGCCGCTGGCGATGGCGTTGTACGTGATCGTGCTGGTGCACACCGCATCGATACGCGCCCGTGGCGTGAGGGGCTACTTCGCCCACTACGCCATGCAGCCGTTCCCCATGTACCTCCTGCCGTTCAACATCTTCATCAACTTTGTCGAGGAGATCTCGAAGCCGCTCACGCTGGCCCTTCGGCTCTTCGGGAACCTGTTGTCGGGCACGCTGATGTTGACCCTCATTGCGGCGTTGGGCGCCTGGAAGCTCGGCGCGATTCCCATCGGCAACATCCTGGTCCTGCCCATGAACGTCGTCTGGAAGCTCTTCGACGGGCTCCTCATCGGCACGATTCAGGCCTTCATCTTCACGCTTCTCACCATCCTCTACTTCGACGTCGCCATGTCAACCGATCACGGCGAACACAAGGATGAGCTGCTGCACGAGGTCGACCCGGAGGCGCGCATAGACGTGCTGGACCTGGCCGCGTAGAACCAAGAATCTCAGACAAGAGAAAAAGGAGAGACACCAATGTCAGACAACGCAGCTCAGGCCACACAGTTGGCCGGAGCCATGATCGGAGGCGGTCTGTTGCTCGGCGGTGGCGCCATTGGTGCAGCCGTCGGCGACGGTCTGGCCGGAAGTGCGACCATCAACGGCGTCGCTCGTCAGCCGGAAGCCCAGAGCCGCCTGTTCACGATCATGTTCCTCACCGTCGGTCTCGTCGAGGCCATGTACTTCATCAACCTGGCCTTCACGGCACTCTTCATTTTCTCGCTGTACAAGAAGTAGTTCCCGTCGGGTGCCAGATGCACCTGCCGGCCGAAGGCCCCAGAGGGCTACCGAAGAGATAGGCAAAGGCATCGACCGCAATGCTCATCGCGACAAGTAACTTCCTGATCCCGAATTCGACGCTGATCGTCGAACTGATCGCGTTCCTCATCGTCCTGGCGGTTATCCGCAAGTACGTGTTGCCGCGCTTGGCCGACGCGCTCGACAACCGGGCTGCGCAGATCAAGGGGCAGCTCGAGGCGGCCGACGAGGCGAAGGCCGACGCCTCCAAGGCCGACGACGATCGTCGGGCCGCGCTGGAAGAGGCTCGTCACCAGGCGCGCGAGATCGTCGCGCAGGCGAACCGGACGGCGGAGCAGGTCAAGACGGACTCCCAGCGGGACGCGCAAGCGGAATACCAGCGCATCCTGGCCAACGCCGACGTCGAGGTCGGACTGGCGCGCCAGCGCGCCGTCGAGGAGGCCGCCACGCGGATGGGCGAGATCGTGATGGACGTCGTCGAGCAGGTCATTGGGCGCGAGGTCAATTTCGAGGCGCACCGCGACCTGATCGATGAGGCCGTCGCCGCACTGCGCGCCGACACGACCGGCGGCGCCGCCGCCAACGCGGGGCGCGGCCGTGAATCCCATGCTTCAGGGGTACTCGGCGGCGGTGATCGGGTTCGCGGAGCCGTCCGCGCTCGATGTCATTGCCGCGGACCTCGAAGCGATTGAGCGCCTCGTGATGAGCAGCGCCCCCTTGCGGGCCGCCCTGACCGACACTGCGGTCACGGGGCAGGCGCGCCGCGCCGTATTGCTCGACCTGCTCGAGGGGAAGGTGTCCCACGAGGCCCGCCGCCTGGCGGCCTACGGCGCCATGATCGTCCCCGCCCCCGACGTGCCCGCCGCCCTCTCCTGGCTGGCGACCGCGTGTCCGTCACGCGGCAGAGGGGCGCACCCTCGAGGAGCCGCCGCTGAGCCTGATCCGGGCGCGGGAGCGGGTGAGCGGCTTCGCCACCATGATCAACGAGGACCTGTCGGAGTCGGGCCTGGAATCGCTCGAGGACGACCTCTTCCGCTTCTCCCGCATCGTCTCGGCCACCCCGGCGCTGCGCTCGGCCCTGGTGGACCGCGACGTGCCGCTGGAGGCGCGCCAGGGACTCGTCAGCGGGTTGCTCCAGGGAAAGGTACCGGCCACGACGGTGGAGCTCGTCCAGTACGTCGTCACCGGCGGTCGGGCCCGGGACTTCGTCGGCACGCTTGATTTCCTCGTCGACTTCACCGCCAAGGCGCGGGGCTGGCGCATCGCCCACGTCCGTGCCGCCGCCGAGATCGACGACACCCAGAGAGCAGCGCTCTCCGATTCGATGCACGCGCTGGTCGGCGCGCCCGTTGAGCTGCACGTCATCGTCGACGAGTCGCTGCTGAGCGGTGCGCGCATCCAGATCGGCGACCTGCAGGTTGATGCAACGGCCCGCGGGCGGATCGACGCGCTGCGCGAGCACCTGACGCCCGGCGGATGGGAGCCCTCGGGCTTCGGCCGCGGAACGAGAACGACAGCACAGACAGAGGGAGCAAACTGATGGCAGAGCTGACGATCGACGCCAGTGAGATCACCCAAGCGCTGGAACGCCACGTCGAGGAGTACACCCCCGCCGTCGGGACGGAGCAGATCGGACGCATCGTCGAGGTCGGCGACGGCATCGCCCGGGTGTCGGGACTCCCGGGTGCCGCCGTCAACGAACTCCTCGAATTCGAGGACGGCACGCTGGGCCTGGCCCTGAACCTCGACGAGGACACGATCGGCGCAGTGGTCCTCGGCTCCGTCGACAGCCTCGAGGAGGAGCAGACCGTCAAGGCGACCGGTCGCATTCAGACGATCCCGGTCGGCGACGCGCTCCTGGGCCGTGTGGTGAACGCCCTGGGCGAGCCGCTCGACGGGCGCGGCCCCGTGGCCACCACCGAGACCCGGCGCATGGAGGTCCAGGCCCCCGGCATCGTCGGCCGCCAGCCCGTGAGCGAGCCGCTGCAGACCGGCATCAAGGCCATCGACTCCATGACGCCGATCGGCCGGGGCCAGCGGGAGCTGATCATCGGTGACCGCAAGACCGGGAAGACCACGGTGGCCATCGACACGATCATCAACCAGGCCGGCCAGGGTGTGAAGTGCATCTACGTCGCCATCGGGCAGAAGAACTCCTCCGTGGCCCAGACGGTGGCGACACTGGAGGAGCACAACGCCCTGGAGTACACCGTGGTGGTCGTGGCCTCGGCGGGTGACCCGGCGCCGTTCAAGTACCTGGCACCCTACGCGGGCTGCGCCATGGGCCAGCACTGGATGGAGAACGGCGAGCACGCGCTCATCATCTACGACGACCTCTCCAAGCAAGCCGAGGCCTACCGGTCCGTCTCGCTGCTCCTGCGGCGGCCACCGGGCCGCGAGGCGTACCCCGGCGACGTCTTCTACCTGCACTCCCGGCTGCTCGAACGGGCGGCCAAGCTGTCCGACGCACGCGGCGGGGGCTCGCTCACCGCGCTACCGATCATCGAGACCAAGGCCGGAGACATCTCGGCCTACATCCCGACCAACGTGATCTCCATCACCGACGGTCAGGTGTTCCTCGAGACGGACCTGTTCAACTCCGGCATCCGCCCCGCCATCAACGTCGGCAACTCGGTGAGCCGGGTCGGCAGCGCCGCGCAGGTCAAGGCGATGAAGCAGGTGTCGGGGACGCTGAAGCTCGACCTGGCCCAGTTCCGCGAGCTCGAGGCCTTCGCCACGTTCGGTTCGGAGCTCGACAAGGTCTCCCAGGCCCAGCTCGACCGGGGCTACCGCCTGACCGAGCTGCTCAAGCAGTCGCAGAACAAGCCGGTCCCGGTCGAAGAGCAGGTGCTGGCCGTCTACGCCGGCACCAAGGGCTGGGCTGACTCCGTTCCGGTCAGCGAGGTCCGGCGGTTCGAGGGCGAGCTCGTCGAGTACTTCAAGGGGAACCACCCGGCCGTGCTCCAGACGATCCGGGACACCGGCGCGCTGCCCGACGGTGACGAGCTCGACAAGGGCCTGACCTCCTTCCTCGAGGGCTTCGACACGGGGAAGGTCGACTGACCGATGGCCGGAGGCCAAGAGCGCGTCCTGAAGCGGCGCATCCGCAGCGTGCAGTCCACGAGGAAGATCACCAAGGCGATGGAGCTCATCGCGGCGTCGCGCATCGTGCGCGCCCAGGCGCGCATCTCGGCCAACCGCCCGTTCCGCGACGGCATGGTCCGGATTGTGCGGCAGGTCGTTGCCGAGGACCCGACGGTGGCAGAGAAGATGCTCGGGACGCCTGAGTCGCCCCAGCGCATTGGTGTCCTTGCCATCGTCGGTGATCGCGGCCTCGCCGGCTCGTACAACTCGGGCGTGCTCAGGACGACCGAGCGGCTGCTCGCCGGCTATGCCGCAGACGGTGTCGAGACGGCGCTGTGGACCGTCGGGAAGAAGGCGCCCGGGTACTTCCGCTACCGCCGTGTTGCGGTGGGCCGATCCTTCGTGGGCATGGCGGACCGGCCCGAGTTCTCGGACGCGCGGGACATCGCTGCGCCGATTCTGGCGGCATTCGTCGCCGGCGAACTCGACCTGGTCCAGCTCGTCTCGACGCGGTTCATCTCCGCCGGGACGCAGCGGGTCGAGGTGCGCCAGCTCCTGCCGATCCCCCTTCCGGGTGACGACTCATCGTCGCTGGACGTGGCCGAAATTGACGCGCTGCCGTCGAACCCGACCGCCAGCGGCTTCACAGAGTTCGAACCGGATGCGGAGACGCTGCTGACGGCGCTCATGCCGCAGGCGACAGAGGCCGAGATTTTCGCGGCGTTGCTGGAGGGATCGGCCGCCTTCTTCACCGCCCAGCAACGGGCCATGGCGGCTGCGACCGACAACGCGGACGAGCTCGTCCGCAGCCTGACCAGGGTGATGAACCGGGCCCGTCAGGACGCCATCACGACCGAGATCATGGAGATCGTTGGTGGAGCCGAGGCGCTCCGCCAATCGAAGGGAGCTTGACCGAATGACCAGCACCGCAACCCAGGACACCGCTGCGCGCCACCTCGAGGAAGGCCGCGTCGTCGCCATCGCCGGTCCGGTGATCGACGTCGAGTTCCCTCCCCACGCGCTGCCCGAGATCAACCATGCCGTGGAGTTCGACATCTCGCTCGATGGCGAGACGCACGTCGTCGCCGCCGAGGTGGCGCAGCAGATCGGCGAAGGCCGTGTGCGTTGCATCTGCATGCAGCAGACCGACGGTCTCGTGCGCGGCGCCGCCGTGCGCAACCTCGGCCGCGGCATCACGGTGCCGGTCGGCAATGCCGTGCTCGGCCACGTGTTCAACGTGCTGGGCGAGCCACTCGACACCGATCACATCGACGGGATCGAGGAGCGCTGGGAGATCCACCGCAGCGCGCCCGCCTTCGATCAGCTGGAGCCCAGGTCGCTCATGTTCGAGACCGGGATCAAGGTCATCGACCTCCTGGAGCCCTACGTGCAGGGCGGCAAGATCGGCCTCTTCGGCGGGGCCGGCGTGGGCAAGACCGTCATCATCCAGGAGATGATCCACCGGGTGGCCCAGCAGCACGGCGGCGTGTCGGTCTTCGCCGGTGTCGGGGAGCGCACCCGCGAGGGCACCGACATGTGGATCGAGATGCAGGAGTCCGGCGTCATCGACAAGGCCGCGCTGGTGTACGGCCAGATGGACGAGCCTCCCGGTGTGCGGCTCCGGGTCGGATTGGCCGCACTCACGATGGCCGAGTACTTCCGCGACGTGCAGAACCAGGACGTGCTGCTCTTCATCGACAACATCTTCCGTTTCGTGCAGGCGGGTTCCGAGGTGTCCACCCTGCTCGGACGCATGCCCTCGGCCGTGGGCTACCAGCCGACCCTGGCCGACGAGATGGGCGAGCTGCAGGAGCGCATCACCTCGACCAAGGGGAAGTCGATCACCTCGTTGCAGGCGGTCTACGTCCCGGCAGACGACTACACCGACCCGGCGCCGTTCACGACGTTCACCCACCTGGACGCCACGACCGAGCTCTCCCGCCAGATTGCCGCGCTCGGCATCTACCCCGCGGTCGACCCGCTGGCGTCGACGTCGAACATCCTGGCCCCCGAGATCGTCGGCGACCGGCACTACGCCGTGGCCCGCCGGGTGCAGGAGGTGCTCCAGCGCTACAAGGAGCTGCAGGACATCATCGCCATCCTCGGGATGGACGAGCTGTCCGAGGAGGACCGCGTGACGGTGAGCCGGGCGCGCAAGATCCAGCGCTTTCTCTCCCAGCCTTTCTTCGTCGCCGAGGTGTTCACGGGCGTGCCCGGGATCTTCGTGCCGATCGACGAGACGGTGGAGTCGTTCGAGGCCCTCGTCAACGGCGATCTGGACGACATCCCCGAGCAGGCATTCCTGAACGTCGGTGGGGTCGAAACCGTGCTGGCCAAGGCCAAGACCCTCGAAGAGGAGGCCGGCTAGTGCCCGAAGGGGTCTTCGGTGTCGAGATCGTGACGCCAGAGAGGGCGTTGCTCACGGGCGAGGCCACCGAGGTCGTGCTCCGGACCTCGACGGGCGAGATGACCGTCCTCAACGGGCACACGGCCCTGGTCGGTGACGTCGTCCTCGGTCTCGTGCGCATCGAACGAGTCGACGGCACGATCCAGCGGGTCGCCGTGCACGGTGGGTTCATCCAGGTCGAGACTGCACCCGGAGCGGCGGACGACCTGCTCGAGTCGGCGCAGCCCGCCGGTCCGCTCGCAGGCATGACGACCCGGGTCACGATGCTGGCGGGCGTGGCAGAGCTCGCTGAGGAGATCGACTTGGCGCGGGCCGAGCGTGCCAAGGAGGAGTCGACCCAGAAGGTGTCGGAGCTCCAGGCGGCACACACGTCCTCCTCGGGCGACGACCAGCCGGACCTGGACCTCCAACAGGCTGAGCAGGCACTGGCCCGGGCCGAGCTGCGGGTCGCGGTGGCCGCCGGCACGGCCTGACCCGAACCGGGGCCGGTGGCGGCAGGCCGGATCAGCCGAACGAGATCGAGCTGAACTCGGCCAGCTTGGCCAGGGCGTGGCTGGCGTCGATCTTCCGCAGCGTTCCCGACTTGGACCGCATGACCAGCGACTGGGTCGTGGCGCCGAACTCGTGGTACTGCACGCCCTGGAGGAGCTCGCCGTCGGTGATCCCCGTGGCGGCGAAGAAGCAGTTGTTGCCCTGCACGAGATCGTCCGTCGTGAGCACCGCATCGAGCGCGTAGCCGGCCTCGATGGCCGCGGTGCGCTCCGCCTCGCTGCGCGGGTAGAGCCGACCCTGGATCTCCGCCCCCATGCACTTGAGGGCGGCGGCGGCCAGGACCCCCTCCGGCGTCCCGCCGATGCCGAAGAGGATGTCGGTCCCCGCCCCCGGCCACCCCGTCGCGATGGCGCCGGCGACGTCCCCGTCGGTGATGAGCCGGATGCGGGCCCCCGTGGCCCGCACCTCCGCGATCAGGTCCGCGTGCCGGGGGCGGTCGAGGATCACGGCGGTCAGGTCACGCACCGGGCGCCCCAGTGCCTCCGACAGCGCGTGCAGGTTCTCGGTGGGGGTGCGGCGGATGTCGCAGGCGCCCTTGGCGCGGGGCCCGACGGCGAGCTTCTCCATGTAGACGCACGGGCCCGGGTCGAACATGGCGCCGCGCTCGGCGACCGCGATCACGGCCAGGGCGCCACCGCGTCCCTGCGCCGTCAGGGTCGTGCCGTCGATGGGGTCCACGGCGATGTCGGTGAGCGGCGGGGTGCCGTCGCCGATCTTCTCGCCGTTGAAGAGCATGGGCGCGTTGTCCTTCTCTCCCTCGCCGATGACGACGATCCCGTCCATGGGGACGGTCGAGAGCACCGTCCGCATGGCCTCGACGGCCGCCCCGTCGGCGCCCAGCTTGTCGCCCCGTCCCATCCACCGGCTGGCGGCCATGGCCGCCGCCTCGGTCGTCCGCACCAGGTCCATCGCGAGGTTCCGGTCGGGGGCCTGGCGGGTCGTCACCACGGGCCCCGACCATAGTTGGTCGACGATCGCCACCTGCCGGTCCGGACACCCGCGAGCGGCGATACTTGGGGTCGTGGATCAGATCGTGGTCGAGCCCAGCGGGCCGCTCCGGGGCACCGTCCGGGCGGGCGGCGCGAAGAACTCGGCGCTCAAGCTGATGGTGGCCTGCCTGCTCAGCGAGGGTTGCAGTGTGCTGTCCAACGTGCCCCGGATCGACGACGTCGACACCATGGCCAATGTCCTTCGAGCGTTGGGCGCGCAGGTCGACCGGTTGGACAACGGCGACGTCACGGTGACCACGCCACCGGCCGGCGAGCTCGTCCCGGCGGGCCCCTACGAGCTCTTCGAACGCATGCGGGCATCGGTGGTCGTCCTCGGGCTCCTGCTCGCCCGGTGCGGGTCGGTGCGCATGCCGCTGCCCGGCGGTGACGACTTCGGCGACCGGCCCATCGACTTCCACATCAACGGGCTCAGCGCCATGGGTGCCCGCTTCGAGTCCGCGCACGGCGAGGTCCGCGGCTCGGTGCCCGGAGGCCGGCTGGTCGGGACCCGGGTCGTCCTGGAGTACCCCAGCCACACCGCGACCGACAACCTGCTCATGGCGGCCGTGCTGGCCAAGGGCACCACGGTCATAGAGAACGCCGCCAAGGAGCCCGAGGTGGCCGACCTGGCCGAGATGCTCGGCACCATGGGCGCCATGGTGCGCGGCGCGGGCACGTCGCGCATTGAGGTCGAGGGCGTCGACGAGCTCCGCCCGGCGCGCCATGCCGTCGTCCCCGATCGCGTCGTGGCGGCCACCTACCTGGCCGCCGTCGGCATGGCCGGCGGCGAGGTCACGATCGCCGACGCACGCCCCGACCACATGGAGATGGTCCTGCGCAAGGTCAACCAGATGGGGGTCGCGACCGACATGGGCCCGCACGGGCTGCGGGCCACCTCGGGCGAGCGGCTGGTGGCGGCGGACGTGGCGACATTGCCCTACCCGGGGGTGGCGACCGACTACAGCCCGCTGCTGGTGGCCATGCTGACGGTGGCGGACGGAGTCGGGATCCTGACCGAGAACCTGTTCTCGGGCCGGTTCCGCTACGTCGAGGAGTTGCGGCGGATGGGGGCCGACATCCGGACCGAGGGTCACCACGCCGTCGTGCGCGGCGTGCCCCGGCTCTCCGCCGCCCCCGTGCGCGCGCCCGACATCCGGGCCGGCGTCGCGCTGGTGCTGGCCGGGCTCGTCGCCGACGGCGAGACCGTGGTGAGCGGGGCGCACCATATCGGCCGCGGCTACGAGGACCTGGCCGGTGCGCTGCGCTCCCTCGGGCGCCACGGTGACGAGCCGGTGAGCGCCCGGCCCTCCAGCGACCCGACGGCCCTCTTCGAGCGCGGCCGGGCAGGCCGACCGCGTCGCACTGGCCCGCCTGCTGTCCTACATCGAGCGCGGCGGTGAGAACGCGATGGCGGTCGCGCGGCTGGCCTACCGCTCCGAAGTGCCCTACACCCTCGGTCTGACCGGGGCGCCGGGGGCCGGCAAGTCCACGCTCACCGACGGGATCATCAGCCAGGCCCGGGCCGGCTGGCCCGGGCCTGACCCCGAGCAAGTGCCCCAGGTGGGCGTCCTGGCCGTCGACCCGACATCGCCCTTCAGCGGTGGGGCGATCCTGGGCGACCGGGTGCGGATGAGCCGGCATGCGCTCGACCCGACGGTGTTCATCCGGTCCATGGCGACCCGGGGCCACCTCGGCGGGCTCTCCTTGGCCGTGCCCGATGCCGTGCGCCTGCTCGGCGCAGCCGGAATCGGCGTGGTCATCGTCGAGACCGTGGGCGTCGGCCAGATGGAGGTCGAGATCGCCTCAGCCGCCGATACGTCCGTCGTCGTCGTCACGCCGGGCTGGGGCGACTCCATGCAGGCCAACAAGGCCGGCCTCCTGGAGGTCGCCGACGTGTTCGTGATCAACAAGGCGGACCGACCCGGCGCACGTGAAGCCCGCCGCGACCTGGAGCAGATGCTGGACCTGGCGCGGCCGGGCGGGTGGCGGCCCGAGATCGTCGACACGACGGCGACCGCGGGCGGAGGGGGTGGCCGAGCTCTGGGGCGCAGTGGCCCGGCACCGCGACCACCTGCGCAGCTCGGGCCAGCTCGTGACCCGGCGGGCGGACCGCCTGGCGCAGGAGCTCCGGCGGGTGCTGCTCGCACGGGCCGAGACCGGGGTCGACGAGCTGGTGGCGGGAGAGGAGTTCACCACGGCCGTCAAGGCCCTGGTGGCCGGCGAGCTCGACCCCTACCGGGCCGCCGACCGCCTGCTGGGCGTGTGAGCCGTGACCGGCAGGGTCCGGTACGGTGCCACGATGGCTGAAGCTTTCGTCACCGTGGAACGGCGGCCCGACAACGTCGCGCTCGTCAGGCTGGACCGGCCCAAGGCCAACGCGCTCTCCCCCACGGTGCTCGGGCAGCTGCACGCCGCCGCGACCCAGCTGATCGACGACCCTCCCGGGGCGGTGGTGCTGTGGGGCGGGCGCAAGATCTTCGCGGCCGGCGCCGACATCGTCGACCTGGAGGACAGCGGTGCAGAGGCGGTCGGCGCGAACTTCGCCGCCGCCCTCGGCGCGCTGGCCGCGGTGCCGCGGGTCACGATCGCCGCCGTCAACGGCTACGCCCTCGGTGGCGGGTTGGAGCTGGCCCTGGCCTGCGACTTCCGTGTCTGCTCCGAGGACGCCCGCTTCGGGCTGCCCGAGGTCCTCCTCGGGGTCATCCCGGGCGGTGGGGGCACGCAACGCCTGCCCCGTCTCATCGGCCCGTCGCGGGCCAAGGAGCTGATCTTCACCGGCCGCCAGGTGCGGGCCCCCGAGGCGCTGGCGATCGGCCTGGTCAACCGTGCCGTGGCGCCCGACTACGTCCTCGACGCCGCCCTTTCCTGGGCGGCGGAGCTGGCCAGCGGCCCCGTGGTGGCCCACGGCCTGGCCAAGGGCGCGGTCGACCGGGGCCTCGAGGGCACGCTGGCCGCCGGTCTGAGCGCTCGAGCAGGAGGCGTTCGCCGCCGTGGCGCAGACCGAGGACGCCGCCCGGGGGATCAGGTCGTTCCTCGAGAACGGCCCCGGCAAGGCGACATTTGTCGGGCGGTGACCCCATGAGCTCACCGCCCATCCCGATCAGCAGCGGCGAGGCGGCCTTCGATCCCTCGGCACGGTGGTTCCAGCACGCCGTCTTCTACGAGGTGCTCATCAGGGGCTACCACGACGCCAACAACGACGGCACCGGCGACCTCCGTGGCCTGCGCGAGAAGCTCGACTACATGGAGTGGCTGGGCATCGACTGCATCTGGATGCTGCCCTTCTACCCCTCACCCTTCCGCGACGGCGGCTACGACATCAGCGACTTCTTCAACGTCCATCCCGACTACGGCAGCATCGGTGACCTGGTGGCCTTCCTGGAGGACGCCCACCGGCGCGGCATCCGGGTCATCGCGGACCTGGTGATGAACCACACCAGCGACGAGCATCCCTGGTTCGTCGAGTCGCGCTCGTCCAGGGACAACGCCAAGGCGGACTGGTACGTGTGGAACGACGACGACCAGAAGTGGCCCGATGCCCGCGTGGTCTTCACCGACGTGGAGCGGTCCAACTGGACCTGGGACGACACCCGCCAGCAGTACTACTGGCACCGCTTCTACCACCACCAGCCCGACCTCAACTACGACAACCCCGAAGTGGCCGACACGATGATCGACCTCGTCCGCTTCTGGCTCGATCTCGGGTTCGACGGATTCCGGCTCGACGCCGTGCCGTACCTGTACCAGCGCGACGGCACGTCGGGGGAGCACCTGCCCGAGACCCACACCTTCATCAAGCGCATCCGCAAGCAGATAGAGGCGGACTATCCGGGACGCATCCTCCTCGCCGAGGCGAACGGGTGGCCGAGCGACGTGGCGGACTACTTCGGCGACGGCGACGAGTGCCACCTGTGCTTCCACTTCCCGCTCATGCCGCGCCTGTTCATGGCCGTCCGCCGGGAACAGCGCTACCCGATCACCGAGATCCTCGCCCAGACGCCGGTCATCCATGACGCGTGCCAGTGGGCCATCTTCCTGCGCAACCACGACGAGCTCACGCTCGAGCAGGTGAGCGACGAGGACCGGGACTACCTCATGGCGGAATACGCCAAGGACCCGAGGATGAAGCGCCACATGGGCATCGGGCGGCGGCTGGCCCCGCTGCTCGACAACGACCGCCGGACCGCCGAGCTCCTGTACGCCCTGATCCTCTCCCTGCCCGGGAGCCCGGTGATCTACTACGGCGACGAGCTGCTGATGGGTGACAACATCTACCTCGGTGACCGGGACTCGGTGCGCACACCGATGCAGTGGTCGCCCGACCGCAATGGCGGGTTCTCCCAGGCCGACTTCGCGCAGCTCTACCTTCCTCCGCTCATGGACCCGGTCTACGGCTTCAGCGCGCTCAACGTCGAGGCACAGCTGCGGAACCAGGGGTCGTTCCTGCACTGGCTGCGGCGCATGCTGACCGAACGGCGCGCGCTCCCGGTGATGGGCGTCGGCGAGATGGAGGTGCTCCCCTGCGCCAACCCCTCCGTGCTGGCCTACATGCGATCGGGCGACGTCGCCGACATCCTGACCAGCTCGGTCTCGACGGGGCCCTCGGTCAGCCCGTCGGTGGACGGCGCGCTCGACTGGGGCCGCTCCACCGTGCTCGCCCGGACTGTGCCGGCCGGCAACGAGAGCGAGGGCGACGAGGCGGTCCACCGCCACCAGGCCGTGCTGTGCGTGCACAACCTGAGCCGCTTCGCCCAGCCGGCCGAGCTCGCCCTGGCCAAGTGGGCGGGTTGCACGCCCTACGAGGTGCTGGGCCGGGTCCCCTTCCCCATCATCACCGAGGAGCCCTACACGATCACGCTGCCGCCCTACGGGTTCCTCTGGTTCGACCTCGCACCCGAGGAGCGGGTGCCCGAATGACGACCGAGCGTGACCAGGCGCTGCGCACGCTGACCGAGGCATGGCTCGGCCTGCGCCGGGTCGCGCCGGGCGGTGCCATCAGCATCGTGCGGGCGGAGGTCGTGCGGGCGGGGCGGCCCGGGCTTCTCGACATCGTGGCGCAGGTGGGGGAGCGGCGGGCACACATCGTGGCGGGCCTGCGCGGGGTCGCCGATGCGCCGCACTTCATGCGCGCCGAGCGAGGAGGCCGCGCTGGGGCTGTTCGACGACGACGACGGCCTTGCAGTCTGCACCGATGCGCTGCGCGACGCGCAGCTGGCGCCGCTGCTGCTCGCCACGGTGCGGGGCGTGGCGACCCGTCCGGGGCCGGTAGCGGTCCTGCGCGACGACGACGACGCCACCGTGATCGACTGCGGCGACCGTGGGGACCTCATGGTCTTCCCGTGGCTGGCCGACGGGCCGCGCCCCGACGTGGACCTGATGGTCGCGCTGGACGAGGTGGGCTTCAACCACGTCGCCGCCCCGCTGGTGCGCTGGGTCTGGGAGGGGCGCGATCTCGGCGTGGTCCAGGAGCCGCTGGCCGATCGTTCCGGGGGTTGGGCCCTGGCCCTGACGTCGCTGCGGGACTTCTACGCCTCCGGCGGGTCACCTGAGGCGGCGGGCGGCGACTTCGGGGGCGAAGCCCGGGCGCTCGGCACCATGACGGCGCGGCTGCACCTCGCACTGGATCGCGCCTTCCTGCGCCACCACGAACCGGTGGCGGACTGGGTCGACGTGGCGGAGGCGGGGATCGCGGCCGCCGACGTGTCGTTGCTGGAGGCACCGGGCGTCGCCGACCTGCTCAAGTGGATCCGCGAGTCCGGTGCCCGGCTCCCGGTCATCCGCACCCACGGTGACTTCCACCTCGGGCGCACCGCCCGGACCGATCAGGGATGGGTGGTCAGCGACTGCGCCCCGGGGGTGTGCTGGCCGGCGAGTCCACACCGGGGCGGCGGAGCCCCCTGGCCGACGTGGCCGACCTGCTGTGGTCGATGCACCAGGCCAGCGCCGTGGCGGCGGCGGAGCGGGACCCGACGGGCAGGCTCGGGCTCACCGTGCTCGGGCAGGCCTGGGAGACGAGGAACCGGCGTGCCTTCGTCTCGGGCTACCTGAGCACTCCGGGGATCGGGGGCCTGGTCGGGCCCGACCGTGACCTCGTCCGGCGCCTGGTGTCGTTCCTGGAGCTGGCCCGCTCGGTCCGGGCCTGAACAGCGACCGGGCTCGATTCGGGGGCTGACTCGCCCGGGGGACGCCCGAGTGGCACACTCTCGCCCACCACAACCCCCATGGGAGGTCCAATCGTGCGAGTGAACGCGAAGAGCAGGATCCTGGCCGGTGCCGGCGTGCTCTGTCTCGCCGGGGTGACGTTCGCCGGCGCACTGAGCGCCCCAGCGGGCGCCAGCGGGTCGAGCAGTGTGCCCAAGGCCCCGGAGGACTCGACCCTGGCGGCGACGGTGCCCGCCCCGGTGAAGACCGCGGGACTGCTGGTGGCGGCCGACGCCACCTACGCGCCCGACGAGTTCATCGGCTCGGACGGCACGACCGTCGTGGGCATGGACGCCGACCTGGCCAACGCCATCGGCCAGGTGCTCGGCCTCAAGGTGGCCATCAGCAACGCCACCTTCGACACGATCATCCCAGCGTTGCAGTCGGGGAAGTTCAACCTGGGCACGTCGTCGTTCACGGACACGAAGGCCCGCCAGAAGCAGGTGGACTTCGTCGACTACTTCCAGGCGGGAGAGGGCTACTACGTCAAGGCCGGCAGCTCCTACAAGCCGAATGGCCTCGCTGCGCTCTGCGGGCACACCGTCGCGGTCGAGACCGGCACCGTGGAGCAGACCGACGCGCAGGCGCAGAACAAGAAGTGCATCAAGTCGCACAAGAAGGGGGTGAAGGTGCTCACCTTCGCCGACCAGAACTCCGCCAACCTGGCCGTGTCGAGCGGGCGGGCCCAGGTGGGCTTCGCCGACTCGCAGATCGCCGAGTACGTCGTCGCCCAGTCGAACGGGCAGTTCAAGAACTCGGGCACCGCGTTCGGCGTGGCGCCGTACGGGCTGGCCCTCCCGAAGGGCCTCGGCCTCACGCGGCCCGTGGACGGCGCGGTAGGCAAGCTGATGAAGGACGGGATCTATCTCAAGATCCTGAAGAAGTGGGGCATTTCGGGTGGCGCCCTCTCCCGGCCCGAGATCAACGGGGCCACCAGCTAGGGCCCCGGCCGTCTCCCCGCCGGCGTAGCAGGAACGATGGCTACGCCTCCGCCCGCCCCCTCCCACGAGAGCGGGCCGATGCCGGCGACACACCCGAGCGAGACGCTGACGGCGGTGCCGCTCCGCCACCCCGGTCGGTGGGTGAGCGCGGCGGTCCTGCTGGTGCTCGCCGCCATGCTGGTCCACTCGCTCGCGTTCTCCACGGTCGAGCGGGGCGGTAAGCGGGAGCCGCGCTTCCAGTGGGACGTGGTGGGCCAGTACCTGTTCTCGTCTCGTGTCCTGCGCGGACTCGAGGTGACGCTCGAGCTGACCGCGGTGGCCATGGCCATCGGGATCGTGCTGGGCATCGTCCTCGCCGTCATGCGGCTGTCGCCCAACCCGATCATGACGACCGTGAGCTGGGTCTACATCTGGTTCTTCCGCGGCACACCGGTGCTGGTCCAGCTGCTGTTCTGGTACAACATCGCCTACATCTTCCCCCAGTTCACGCCTGGGCATCCCCTTCGGACCGTCGTTCGCCACGGTGGACCTGAACACCATCTCGGTCTTTCTCATCGCCGGGATCGGCCTCGGCCTCAACGAGGGCGCGTACATGGCCGAGATCGTCCGGGCGGGCATCATCTCGGTCGACCAGGGGCAGGTCGAGGCCGCCCAGTCGGTGGGGATGCGACGGCTCCAGACCCTGCGCCTGGTGGTCCTCCCACAGGCCATGCGGCTCATCATCCCGCCCACCGGCAACGAGATCATCTCCATGCTCAAGACCTCGTCGTTGGCCTCCGCCATCGCCCTGACCGAGCTGCTCTACGCGGTGCAGCAGATCTACGCCACCAACTACGAGACCGTTCCGTTGTTGATGGTGGCCAGCATCTGGTACCTCGCCGTGACCTCGGTCCTCACGGTGGGCCAGTTCTTCGTCGAACGCCGCTACTCGCGTGGAGCGGCCCGGCCGCGCCTCCCGTGGATCTGGCGCAAGCTGGGCCAGAACCTGCGCTACGTCCGCCCTCGCTCCGAGACGCCCTCCCCGGTGGCCCAGTCGTGACCGCATTCGCGGACGGGCAACCCGACATGGTGCGTGCCGAGGGTGTGCGCAAGTCCTTCGGCCGGGTCCAGGCGCTGAAGGGAATCGACCTCACGGTGCACACCGGCGAGGTGCTGTGCCTGATCGGGCCGTCCGGTTCGGGCAAGAGCACGTTCCTGCGCTGCATCAACCACCTGGAGAAGATTGACGCCGGCGCGCTGTACGTGGACGGCGAGCTGGTCGGCTACCGCCGGAAGGGCGACAAGCTCTACGAGCTGCCCGAACGAGAGGTCTGCCACACACGGTCCGCGATCGGCATGGTCTTCCAGCGCTTCAACCTGTTTCCGCACATGAAGGTGCTCAACAACGTCACCATCGGGCCCATCCGGGTGAAGGGGATCCCGGCCGCCGAAGCGCAGGAGCAGGCGCGCGCCCTGCTCGAGCGGGTCGGGCTGACGGACAAGGTGAACGCGTACCCCAACGAGCTGTCGGGCGGCCAACAGCAGCGGGTGGCCATTGCCCGTGCCCTCGCCATGGAGCCCAAGCTGATGCTCTTCGACGAGCCGACGTCGGCCCTCGACCCCGAGCTGGTGGGGGACGTGCTCGCCGTGATGCAGGACCTGGCCCACGAGGGGCGCACCATGGTGGTGGTGACCCACGAGATGGGCTTCGCCCGTGAGGTGGGGCACGCCGTGGTCTTCATGGACGACGGGGCGGTGGTGGAGGCCGGGACGCCCGACCAGGTGCTCGGCGATCCCCAGCACGAGCGCACCCGGGCCTTCCTCTCGAAGGTCCTCTGACCGGCTACCTCGCCAGGGCGGAGACCCTGAGGGTCTCGGCAGCCTCCTCGGGCGAGATCACGTTGATCGCCACGCCGGTGCCCAGCTCGAAGCCGGCCGTCGTCGTCGCCTTGGGCCAGATGTGGGCGTGCCAGTGGTACGGCTCGCCGACGCGATAGGGCGCCGAGTGGAAGACGATGTTGTAGGCCACGTCGCCGACCGTCTCGGCCAACTGCTGGAGCGAGCGCCGGATGGCCTCGCCGACGGCGATGAGGTCCTCGGTCGAGCTCCGGTGCAGATGGGGGTGGTGCTCCCGTGGCATCACCAGCATTTCGTAGGGGACGGCGCTCCAGAAGGGGCAGACCACCACGACGCGGTCGTTGGCGTAGATCACCCGCTCGGTGGAGTCCTCCTCGGCTTCGATCGTGGTGCACAGGAGGCACGAGCCGACGAAGCGGGCGAAGCGGGCCTGCTCCTCCGCGAGCTCGCGTGGGATGAAGGACATGCCGAGCAACTGGCCGTGCGGGTGCTCGAGCGAGGCACCGGCCTCCCGCCCCGAGTTCACGATGGCCTGGGTGTAGCGGAGGTTGGGCTGGGAGGCGTGCTCCTCCAGGCGGTCGCGCAGGGCGGCCATCACCAGCTCGACCTGCTCCTGGCTCAGCATGCCCAAGGTGGCGTCGTGCTCGGGGGAGAAGATCAGGATCTCGTGGATGCCGCCGGCGGAGGCCTGTGTGAAGACCGGGCCCCGGTTGGCCACCACGAAGGGCTCGTCGCCCTCGAAGGCCGGGTAGAGGTTGGGCACGACGCGGACGAGCCAGCGCCCCGTCGGGCCGTAGGTCTCGAGGGCGGGAGGCGTGTCCTCCTCGTTCCCGGGGCAGAACGGGCAGGGCCGGCCGAGCTCGTCCGGCAACCAGGGGGAGCGGGTCACGAAGGAGTAGGGCCGCTCCGAGCGGCCCGGGCTCACGACGACCCAGCGTCCCGACAACGGATCGAGGCGTAACTGGTTCATCGGTGGACTCTCTCGTGCGTGGCCTGACCGGCACACATCGCAAATGACCTCATCGTCTTCCCTCCACCTCTACGGTACAGGCTCCACTGCGGGCTCAGGCATCATCGTCGCCGGTCCCGTCACCCGGGACCGGCACCCATGGGAGAACATGTCGGCCATGCACCACCAGCCGGACGGGGCGGCCTTCGACGTCGTCCTCCTGCTCCACGTGGCCTGCGTGGTGGTCGGCCTCGTCTCCACGGTGGCCGCCGCGGCGACCGCAACCCGGCTGCGGCGGCTCCTGCGGGCGTCGGCCCCCCTGCCCGAACCGCTGCAGCGCTACTTCCGCCCCGGTGTCAACTGGGCGGGGCGGACGATCTACGGGATCCCGGTGTTCGGCTTCGCGCTCATCGCGATGAGCCAGGGGGCCTACGCGCTCGGCGACGGCTGGGTGCTGGCCGGACTCGGCCTCTTCGTCGCGGTGGCCATCGTGGCCGAATGGCTGCTGTGGCCGGCGGAGCGGCGGCTCCAGACCGCCGTCGCCGCGGTGGGGACGGTCCCCGGTCCGGTGCCCGACACGGAGCACGTGCTGGCCGACGCGTCGAGGATGGCGTGGGCGGCCAGGGCCGCGGTGGTGTTGCTGCTCGCTCGGTACCGTCGTCATGGTCGCCCAGCCCTGAGGGCAGCGGCCGGGGTCCCGCGCAGCGCACCGCCAGAACCGGCCGGTGCGCTGCGCGGACCCGCATGGCTCAGCAGATCGTTGCGATGATCGTTCCGTAGCCGTCGTGGCCCGGAGCGGGCCCGTATCCGGGGGATACGTGGACGACGACGAGGTGCTTGATGGTGCCCGAGATGGTCGATCCGGACGCATAGATCGCGGTGGAGACCACCACCAGCATGTATGCCGGGATGGTCGCCGGCGGGTTCGAGCTGTTCCCCGGGTTCGACGTCCAGCTGGCATTGCAGGCGTAGGTCGGGACGTTGTCGATGTACCCCTTCATCTGCGCCGGCGAGTTGTTGACACCGCTGAAGACGTTCTTCTTCCACAGCTGGCTGCCCCAGAAGTTCACCGTGTTGCCGTTGATCGGCGTCGGCAGACCCGCCGACACGTCGCCGACCACGAAGCCTCCGGTGGACGGCGGCGACGCGATGATCGCGGTGGGCGGCGCCCACCCGTTCCGCCCCCGTTGGTGCCTCCCCCCGTCCCCGTGGAGGGAGCGCTGGCCGGCAGGTAGTAGGCGTCACCGACGAAATGGACCGCAATCGGGACCGTGCCCGAGATCTGGCTCACGTTGGCGATGGCGCAGGTGGCTGTCCCCGCGGCGTTGGTCGTCCCGGTGCAGCTCTGGGCCGTGGCGCCCGAGCCCAGCGTCATCAGGACCGTCTTGCCGCCCAACGGGATGCCGTCGGGGGTCTCACCCGCTGTGTAACCGCGGGTGAGGTTGGCCGACATGGTGAACGGCAGGCCGGTCACCGCGAGTGACGGCCCGGTGTAGGTGATGGTGGTCTCCTCGAGCGCCACGGTGTAGGTGCCCGATCCGTTGGTCGACAGCAGGACCGGCAGCCCGGGCGCCTTCGACGTGTCGCCGCCGAACGTCGCCGTCGAGCGCGTAGGTCCCCGCCGGCTCGTTCGGCGTGACCGAGCACGACGCCACGCCGAGGGCGTTCGTCACCGCCGTGCAGGTCTGCGTCCCGTAGAGGGTCAGCGTCACCGTCTCACCCGCGATGGCGGCACCGTTGGTGGCATTGGTGAGCACGGCAGAGACGGTGCCCGTGTCGGAGAAGTCGCTGCTGCCCGGGTTCACCGTCAGCCGGGTCGGGGTGTAGACCGGGATCGGCGGGGACGTGTTCGTCGAGGTGGTGTAGAAGTTGTCACCGCCGAAGCTGGGGACGACCACGACCGTGCCCGCGGTCTGGTTGACCGAGGGGATGGTGCAACTCGCCGCTCCGCTGGCGTTCGTGGTGCCGGTGCAGCTCTGCGAACCGATCGTGAACGTCACCGTCCGGCCCGGCACGTCCGTCCCGGTGTCAGTCTCGGTGAGCACGCCCGAGAGCGTGGTCGGCTGGCCGTTGGTGACCGACGGCGGGGGTGTGACTGTGACCGTCGTCGGCGCCGGCAGCACCGTGAAGGTGCTCGAGGTCGTGCTGGGTGTGAGTTGTGGCATGGAGGTCGAGTCACCAGGGAACGACGTGGTCAAGGAGTAGGTCCCTGCCGGCTCGTTCGGCGTGATGCTGCAGGTCGCCACGCCGGACGCATCGGTGACGGCGGTGCACGACTGCGTCGTCCCGTTGACCAACAGTGTCACCGGCTCGCCCGGGACCGGCAGGTTGGTGTAGGTGTTGTCGAGTGTCGCCGAGACGGTCGTGGGGACGTCGTAGGTCCCCGGTCCGCTCTGGGTCACCGTCACCTTCGTGCCCTCGGGCAGGTTGACCGTCGAGGCCGCGCTGGCGGTCTGGTAGAAGCCGTCGCCGGCGAAGAGGTCGGTGACCGGGATCGGGCCCGGCGACTGGCTCACCGAGGCGATGTTGCAGGAGGCGAGGCCCGTGGCGTCGGTCGTGGCGGTGCAGGTCTGCGCGGTGCTGCCCGAGCCCAGCGTGAAGGTGACCGGCTTGCCGCTGATCGGCGCCCCGGCGCCCGGGTCGTCGGTCGTCAGCACGCCCGAGACGTGGAGCGGCTGGCCGTTCTGCGCGATCGTGGCGCCCGTGTAGGTCAGCGCCGTCTCCTCCGGGGTGACCACGAACTGCGACGCACCGGTGCTGCCCGTGAGCTGCAGTGGCAGGTTCGGGTTCCCAGCAAAGTTGCCCGTCAGCGGGTAGGTGCCCGCCGCCTCGCTCGGCGTGAGCGGGCAGGACGCAAGGCCCGAGGCGTTCGTCTGCGCGCTGCAGCTCTCATTGCCGTCGAGGCTCAGCGTCACCGTTTCGCCCGAGATGGGGGCGTTGTTGTGGACGGGGTCTGTCAGCGTGCCCGAGACCTGCGTCACGTCGGCGTAGTCGCTCGTGGCGCTGTGGACCGTGAGTGTCGTGGGCTGGGTGACGGTCATGGGTGTCGTCGACGATGTCGAGCTGTCGTAGACGTTGTCACTGGTGAAGGTCGACGTCACGGTGACGTTGCTGACCGGCTGGTCGACGACCGGGATGGTGCAGCTCACGGTCCCGTCGGCTTGGGTCGTGTTGTCGCACGATTGCGAGCCGATGGTGAAGGTCACGACCTGGTTGGTCACCGGGGTGCCCGGCGTGGGCGTGTCCGTGGTGAGGGTGCCAGAGAGCGTGGTGGGCTCGCCGTTGACCGCGGTCGTCGGTCCGGTGTAGGTCAGCACGGTGTCGTCCGGGCTCACGGTGAAGGTGGTGCTCGCGGTGGTGGTGGCGATCTCCGTCGGTTGCGACGTGTCCCCGGGGAACGACGCGGTCAGCGTGTAGCTGCCCGACGGCTCACCGGGCGTGATGACGCACGTCGCGATCCCGCTGCTGTCGGTGGGGGCGCTGGTGCAGCTGTCGGTCCCGTTGAGGGTGAAGGTGATCGGCTCTCCCGGGATCGGTGTGTCGGTGGAGGAGTCGGTCAGCACCGCGGAGACCGGCGTGGGCGACGAGAAGTTGCCCGAGACCGGTTGGATCACCAGGCTGGTCGGAGTGGCTGGGACGGTGGTGTCAGAGGTTGCCGCGGTTGCCTCGCCGTCGACGGACAACCCGTAGAGGTATGCCGACACGTTGTACATCGTCTGCATGACCTGCCCGGTCGCGATGTCGACCTGCCAGACGTCACCTGTATTGACGTCGCCGGTCCAGAACGACGTCGCCGCTCGGGTCGATGGCGAGGGCGAAGAGCTGGCCGCCGGTCGGGCCGAGCAGCCGGGAAGGTCCGAGCACTGATAGGTCTGGATGACGTTCCCGTTGGGGTCGAGCTCCACCACCGCGCTCGAGTCCGCGACGAGCACGTTCCCGCTCGGGAGAATCCGAAGTTCGAATGCAGCGGCACCGGTGAGCGGGGCCACGTTGAAGTCCGGCAGCTGCGTGTTGGTGCACATGTTGTAGCGCATGATGTCGGTGCGCTCGCTGGTGTAGTAGAAGGTGCACTGGTCGCTCGAGAGGTCGATCCAGTCGGCTCCGAAGAGCTCGGTCTTCAACGGACCGATGTCGGGCATCCGCTGCCCCGTCGGCGAGAATTCGGCGATGTAGGGGCTGCGCACCTGGCCCACGTACAGGTTGCCGGCGTTGTCGAACACGAGGGCGGCCGGGTTGGCCAGCCCGCTGGCGAAGGTGGGGAGCGGGTTCCCGAGGGAATCGAACTCGCTGATGTCGCCGGTCGAGCCGTCGGCGACGAAGATGTTGCCGGCGTCGGCCGACGTACTCGGGGCGAAGGCGCTACCGGCGGTGAACTGGCTGCCCGTGCTGTCGACCAGAGACGTGAGCAGACCGTCCGAACCAGTGTCGTAGACGTCGACGTCGCCGAACCCGTAGGAGACGAACAGCTTCCCCGACGTGAACACGGTGTCGGCGCGGGCCGGCTTGGCGAACGTGGCGAAGGCTGCGCCCATCGTTGCGAGCAGGATGAGCGTGGCCATGACTGCCGCCACGTGGTGACGGATGCCTGTGCTCCGTGCCGCAACGCCGTGGGGCCCGCCTGACGTTCCCTCGACCGACAATCTCATCTGTCCCCCCTCGGAACTGTCCACGGCTTCCGAACGCCGCGGTTTCAATGTGCATGCCTGAAGAAGGCACCGCCGTGAGATCGGAGCAATGTGCCCCGCCTCTGCAGGACACCATCGTCACCCTGAAGGCACGACTTGAGTCAGTGCAAATATGAGCCTGGGCTGGGAGGGCTCGGAAGGGCCGAAAGGACTAAGGCCTCGTGAACAGCGTCACAATTGCTCCGACGTTGTCGTGGCATCGTGAATCGTTGCCCGAGCGTTGTCGAAATCGCCCGAACGGACGAGCTCGGGCAGCGGGCCGTCCAGCAGCGCCTGCCAATCGATCGCGTCGCTCCGCGCTCCCTCGCTGCGCAGCCGAGCGCGAGCCTCGGCGAGCAGCGAGGCCAGCTCTCCCAGGCCCGTCCCCAATGACGCGGCAAGCCGGTCCCGCAGCCACGAGGCGAGCGCCGGGCTCAGCCCGCTGGTCGACACCGACACGGTGACGGCGCCGTCGCGGTACACCGCCGGGAGGATGAATGAGCAGTGCGATGGGTCGTCGGCACTGTTCACCCACACGCCGGCCGCCTCGGCGTCCGCGTACACGGCCCCGTCGACGTCGGGAAGGCCGGTGGCGGACACGACGAGCCGGTACGCCGCAGCTTCTCCATCTCGGTACGGGCGGCGTTCGACCTGGGACAATTCAGGGGCCAGGGTCTCCATCTCGCTGCTCAGCGTCGGTGCCACCACCGTCACCGAGGCGCCACACTCCAGGAGGGCCCGGGCCTTGCGGGCGGCCACCGGCCCCCCGCCCACGACGAGGCACGGGCGACCCGTAACATCGAATGACGCTGGGTAGAAGGCGTGCGGCAGCGCGTGCTCAGTCATGAAGTCGGGGTGACCCGACCATGCCGGCCGCGATGGTGGCGAACGTGAGCTCGTCGATCAGCACGAAGCTCCCCGTGATGCGATCGTCCCGGTACGGGTCGACGGCCAACGGGGTCGCGGTCCGCAGCCGCACGATGCCGATGTCGTTCTCGCGCAGCTCGGTCGCCTCGGTGATCCGCAGTTCGTTGACGTCGAAGATGCCCGTCACGCTCTCCACCACGACCGGCGTGACCCGGGTGGTGTGCTTGATGCGCAGGCGGTCCCCGGCGGCGAGCGGGCGCTCCTGGAACCAGCACACCGTCGCCTCGAAGGAGTCGGTCACCTCGGGGGGTCCCTCGGCGGCGGCGATGAGGTCGCCCCGTGACACGTCGAGGTGGTCCGCGAGGCGGAGCGACACGGACAAGCCGACCTCGGCTCGTTGCAGCGGACCATCGGCTGTCTCGATGGCGCGCACGGAGGTCCGGGCACCCTGGGGCAGGACCACGACGGCGTCGCCGACGCGGAACGGACCGCCGTTGACCATTCCGGCGTAGCTCCGGCCGCCCCCGGGCTGGCGGAGCACCCACTGCACGGGAAGCCGGGCCCCGCTGCCGGGGCTCAGACCGTGCTGGGCTGCCCACCCGCCGGCCTGAGCCGACTCCAGGGCGTCGAGCACGGTGGGGCCGTCGTACCACGGAGCGGCGTCCGAGCGCGTCACCACGTTGTCGCCGTGGAGTGCGGAGAGCGGGATCACCGTGCACGAGGAGATCCCGAGCCGGTGGGCCAACGCCTCCATCTCGTCCGCGATGCGCTGATAGGCCGACCGGTCCCATTCGACGAGGTCCATCTTGTTCGCGCAGACGATGAGCTGGTCCACGCCGAGGAGTGCGGCGATGCAGATGTGGCGGCGTGACTGCTCGCGCAGCCCCGACGTGGCGTCGACGAGGACCAGCGCCAGGTCGGCGGTGGACGCCCCCGTCGCCATGTTGCTCGTGTACTGGATGTGGCCGGGGCAGTCGGCGATCACGAACTTGCGGTGGGGTGTCGCCGCGTAGCGGTAGGCGACGTCGATCGTGATGCCCTGCTCCCGCTCGGCCCGCAGGCCGTCGGTGACGAACGAGAGGTCGACCTCGCCGAGGCCCCGCCGTTCCGACGCGGTCTCAATGGCGGTGAGCTGATCGTCGAAGAGCTGCCGCGTGTCGAAGAGCAGGCGGCCGATGAGGGTGCTCTTTCCGTCGTCGACCGATCCGATCGTGGCGAAGCGGAGCAGGTCCATTGTGTCCGCGCCGAGCTCGGGGCCGCCGGCCGGCGGCGCGCCGGGCAACGTGGTCATCGGCCTAGAAGTACCCCTCGCGCTTTCGGTCCTCCATGGCGGTCTCCGAGAAGCGGTCGTCGGCTCGGGTCGCTCCCCGCTCGGAGATGCGCGACGCCGAGACCTCGCGGATGATCTCCTCCACCGTGTCGGCGTCGGAGCGCACGGCGCCCGTGCAGGTCGCGTCGCCGACGGTGCGGAAGCGGACCATCTCCTTGTGGACCTCTTCGCCGTCCTGCGGGGTGACCCACTCGCTGAGGGCCAACAGCATGCCGTCGCGTTCGACGACCTCACGCTGGTGCGCGTAGTAGATGGAGGGGAGCTCGATCCTCTCGCGCCGGATGTACTGCCAGATGTCGAGCTCGGTCCAGTCCGACAGCGGGAACGCCCGCAGGTGCTCGCCGGGCCGCACGCTGCCCTGGTACAGCTGCCACAGCTCGGGGCGCTGCCGCTTGGGGTCCCACTGCCCGAAGGAATCGCGGAACGACAGAACGCGCTCCTTGGCCCGTGCCTTGTCCTCGTCGCGACGAGCTCCGCCGAAGGCGGCGTCGAACCCGTTGGAGTTGATGGCGTCGAGGAGTGTCGTCGTCTGCAGTCGGTTGCGCGACGCCACCGGCCCGGGGTCCGCGACGCGACCCTGGTCGATGGAGTCCTGGACCCGGGCCACGAGGAGGCGCGCCCCCTCGGCTTCGACCTGGGCGTCCCGGTAGGCGAGCACCTCGCTGAAGTTGTGCCCCGTGTCGACGTGGAGGACGGGGAAGGGGATGCGCCCGGGCTTGAAAGCCTTGGAGGCGAGGTGGAGCAGCACGGCTGAGTCCTTGCCCCCGCTGAAGAGGAGGACGGGACGCTCGGACTCGGCGGCCACCTCACGGATGATGAAGATGGCGAGCGACTCCAACAGGTCGAGGTGGCCCAGGGGGTGCTCGACCGGCCTGACCAGCGCCGTCACCGATCCGCCGGCACCCGTGGTGACAGGGGCCGCGGCCGGGCCTGCGACGGGGCTTTCATGTGGGGTGCGGAGAGCGGCAACGGTGTCCATGGGACCTCTTCAAATCATGACCATTTTGGTCATGTATACTAAAGCCTGCATTCGGACGTGCGTCAAGAGCCGGTGTCGGGTCCCCTGAACCGGCCGTCGCCCTGGGAAGAAGGTGAGGATCGGTGGCCGAGACCTATGTGAGCGACCATCCATTGAGCGCAGAGGCCCTGGCCGAGGTCAGCGAGGGTTTCGAGGCCTCTCCGGCCAGTGCGGTCATCCGCTGGGCCGTCGAGACGTTCGGCGACTCCCTCGTCCTGGCGGCATCGTTCGAGGACATCGTGCTCATCGACCTGGTGACCAAGGTCGCCCCGGGTATCGAGGTCGTCTTCTTGGACACCGAGGCGCACTTCCCCGAGACCCTGGACTTCGTCGACGAGGTGAAGGAGCGGTACGGGTTGAACCTCACCGTGACCAAGCCCGGGCCCGATGCGGCCGCGTACCCCTGTGGCTCCGAGCAGTGCTGCCAATTCCGCAAGGTGGCGCCCCTGCGCCGCGCCCTGGCCGGCAACGCGCCTGGCTGACCTCGCTGCGCCGCTCCGACGGGCCCACGCGGGCCGACGCGCCGATCGTGAGCTGGGACGCCTCCTTCGATCTGGTGAAGGTCAACCCGCTGGTGACGTGGACCGACCACGACATCACCTCGTATCTGGCCGACCACGATCTGCCGGCGCACCCCCTCGTGGCGCGCGGCTACCGGTCGATCGGGTGCGCCCCGACCACGCGGCCCACGGCCGAGGGCGAGGACCCCCGCGCCGGCCGCTGGTCCGGACTCGACAAGTCCGAGTGCGGCCTGCACGTCTAGTGCCACGTGACCTCGACAATCCCTATGGGATGGAGTTCCGGGGACGGCGGGACCGCGGCTCAAGTTCGTCCGGCCCTACCGCAACATCGGCGAGCTCAATTCCGTCGAGCAGCTGAAGCTCTCCCGGCACCCCTTCGAGGTCGCCCAGGCGGTCATCGACACGTACTCCAAGCAGGGCCCCGAATCCATCGCCAAGGTGCCGGGCGAGCAGGAGCGGCTGAAGTGGGTCGGGATGTACCCGCAGCGCCAGGGCGGTGACGCCTTCATGATGCGGATCAAGGTGCCCGGTGGGGTCATGACCGCCGCCCAGGTCCGGGAGATCGGTGTGGCGGCCGACGCGTTCGCCGAGGGCCCCGAGGACAGCCCCGTCTTCGGGAATCGCTACGCCGACCTCACCACGCGTCAGGACATTCAGCTGCACTGGATCCGCATCGCCGACGTGCCCCGCATCTGGCAGCGCTTCTGGGAGGTCGGGCTTGACGACCGTGCAGGCCTGCGGCGACTCGGCCCGCAACGTGTGCTCGTGCCCGGTGTCGGGCATCGACGAGCAAAGAGGTCGTCGATGCCCTTCCCGTCGCCCAGGCGGTCTCCGCGTTCTTCACGGGCAACCGCGAGTACGCGAAC
This sequence comes from uncultured Acidimicrobiaceae bacterium, assembly GCA_963740535.1. Taxonomy (GTDB): domain Bacteria; phylum Actinomycetota; class Acidimicrobiia; order Acidimicrobiales; family RAAP-2; genus Bog-473. The sequence goes on along the minus strand of CAVUEI010000001.1, from coordinate 365,465 downwards.
CTGCCCCGCAAGTTCAAGATCGCCGTCACCGGCTGCACCGAGGACTGTGCCCGGGTGGAGATCAACGACATCGGCCTGTGGCCGGCCGAGCTCGCGGACGGCACGCGTGGGCTTCAACGTGCTCATCGGCGGTGGCCTCTCCGACGGCGAGCGCATGGCGTCTGACGTCGACGTGTTCATCCGGCCCGACCAGGCGGTCGAGCTCTGCCGTGGCGTCGCACAGGTCTTCGGCGAGCTGGGGAATCGGGAGAACCGGGGGCTGGCCCGGATGCGCTACCTCGCCCAGGAGCTCGGCCCGGAGGGCTTCCGCGCCGCTCTCGACGAACGCACGAACTTCCACCTCGAGCCAGCCGGGAGGGAGCTGACCACCGCGTTCCGCGGCGATCACGTCGGCGTCCACCCCCAGCGGCAGCCCGGCCTGGTGTACGTGGGCTGCTCCGTCCCGGTGGGGCGCATGCACGGCCTTGAGCTGGTCGAGCTCGCCCGGCTGGCGGAGACCTACGGCGACGGGGGCGTGCGCATCGGCACCGACCAGAACTTCATCGTCTCCGGCGTGCCCGAGGAGCGGTTGGACGACCTCCTGGCCGAGCCGCTGATGACGACCTACTCGCCCTTCCCCGGCCCCTTCGAGCGGGGCGTGGTCGCCTGCACCGGCTCGGAGTTCTGCCGCTTCGCCGTGGTCGAGACCAAGGAGCGGGCGGTGAAGTGGGCGCGCGGCCTGGACGACGCGGCTGTCGTCGGATGGCCGGCGATGGTGCGCGCAGCGATGCCGGAGTCATCCGCATGCACTTCTCGGGCTGTTCCGCCTCCTGTGCCCAACCGCAGATCGCCGACATCGGCTTCCGGGGAGACATCGCGCACGTCGGCGAGCACATCGAAGAAGCCGTCGACATCGGCTTCGGCGGGTCGCTCGGGACCCGACGCCGCGTTCATCGACTGGGTCGAGGGCGCGCTGCCGGTCGACCAAGTGCCCGACGCGCTGATCCGCATCGTCACCCGGTACCGCGACGAGCACCGCCCGGGCGAGCCCTTCCATCTGTGGGCCCGGCGCCGGACGGCGGACGAGCTCCGGTCCACGCTCGCCGGCACGGCCGGGGCGGTGGCGCCGTGAAGCGCTACCGGATCCGGGAGCAGATGAACGGGATCACCGAGCCTCCGGGCAAGGTGTGGTTCTGGGAGCTCGAGGCCGGAGTGATCCACGCCGACCGCTGCATCCAGTGCGGCACCTGCGTGGCCGTCTGCCCTTCGAATTCCATCGGCATCGACGAGGACACGAACCTGCCCGAGCTGGTCAAGATGTGCACGGGTTGCTCGTTGTGCTGGGACTTCTGTCCCCGGGGCGGCCTCCGCTACGAGGCACTGTGGCCGCCGTCGACGCTCGCTACGGGAGAGGACGCCGAGGTGCAACCTGCCCAGGTCCGCTCCGACTCCTCGGACACGTACTGGAAGATCAGCGGCGGCCCGCCGGCGGAGGGGCTCGGGGCGGTCGTCGACTCCTATGCCGTCCGGGCCTCGGCACAGCTGGACGACGTGCAGGACGGCGGCGCGGTCAGCGCGCTCCTGATCGGGCTCCTCGCGGCGGGAGAGATCGACGGCGCCCTGGTGTCCAAGCCGAGCAGTGACCCCGACGAGCAGTGGAAGGGGATCGCCACCGTTGCGACGACGGCCGACGAGATCCGTGCGGCCTCGGGCAGCTTCTACAACCAGACGATGGCGCTGGCCGAGCTCGACCTGTCGCGCTACTCGCTGCCTCCCAAGCCGCGCATCGCCGTGGTCGGCACCCCGTGCGAGGTGCAGGGCCTCCGTGCGATGCAGGCGCGCCGCTGGCCGACCGGCGGCCACCGAGTCGACGCCGTCGTGTTGACGATCGCCCTGATGTGCACCAAGAACTTCGACTACGAGGCGCTGACGCTCAAGGAGCTCCGGGACAAGCGCGGCGTCGACCTGGACCGGGTGTCCAAGATGGACGTGATCCGCGGGCGGATGATCGTCGAATACCGCGACGGTGAGCTGGCCGTGGACGAGCCCGTCAAGGACTTCCACGGCGCGGCGCTGAAGGGCTGCGACGAGTGCGCCGACTTCCTGGGCCGATCCGCCGACATCTCGGTCGGCAGCGTCGGCTCCATGAACGGATGGACGAGCGTCATCATCCGGACCGAGCGCGGCCGCCTGGCCTTCCAGGCCGCCCGGGCGAAGCTCGACGTCCGCGGGCTGGACGATCCCGCCGCCCTGCTCCGGCTCGACGCCCTCGACAAGAAGATCGCCGACCGATCGCTGCAGCGCAAGCTCGATCCCGACGCCCCCTTGTTCATCGACTTCGACGAGCACGTCCGCGCCTACGACGGGACCGACCGCCGGCCCGTCTTCATCCGCCATTGACGGTGACCGCCACCCCGGTGCTGCACGTGCCCGACGAGCCCACGGCCCGGGCGGAAGGGTGGCTGGCCGCCGTCCTCGACGGCTCACCGATTGAGCTGGTCCTGACCGATGCCGACGGCATCGTGGCCTGGCTGTGGACCCGCTGGCGCTTCCTCTCGTCTGCGGGCGTCGCGGAGGACGACCTGCGGGAGATCGTCCTCGCCTACCGGCGCGAGGTCTGGCTGTGGCTGGCGGGCGAGCGGACGTGGTCGCATTGCTGTTCGGGTCTCATCGGCAGGATCACCCGGCGCATCGCCGGGCACGACCGCTCCGAGGCGTGATCGCCGGCCGGAGCCACCCGGCCCTGATGCTGAGCGGCGTCACCGTCCGCCGTGACGGCATATCGGTGCTCTCGGAGATCGATTGGCGGGTCGAGGCGGGGGAGCGCTGGGTCATCCTCGGGCCCAATGGCTCGGGCAAGACGACGTTGCTCCAGGTCGCCTCGGCGCGGCTGTGGCCCACCGGCGGGACGGTCGAGGTGCTCGGGGCCCGACTGGGCCGTGTCGACGTCCGGACGCTGCGCCCCCGGGTCGCCCTGGTCAGCGGCGCCGTGACGCGGCAATTGCGGCCGGACCTGTTGGCGCGGGACGTGGTGGTGAGCGGCCGCCACGCCGCCCTCGAGACCTGGTGGAACCGGTACACGGACGACGACTGGGCGAAGGCGGACGGGCTCCTGGCCCGCAGCGGCATGGAGGAGATCGGGGGCCGCCCTTTCGGTGTGATCTCCGAGGGCGAGCGCCAACAGGTCCTCCTGGCTCGGGCGCTGATGGGCGACCCCGAGCTGGTCCTCCTCGACGAGCCGTTCGCGGGCCTCGACCTCGGCGCTCGCGAGCGTCTGCTGGTCCAGCTCGGTGCGCTGGCGGCCGACCCGAGCGGGCCACCCGTCATCCTGGTGACCCACCACTGCGAGGAGATACCTCCCGGCTTCACCCACGGCGGGCTCATGGCGGGAGGAGTGCTCAGGGCGGCCGGACGGCTGGGCGACGTGATCACATCGGCGCAGGTGTCCGCGTGCTTCGACGTCCCCGTGACGGTGGGATGTTCGGAGGGGCGCTGGTGGAGCCGCGCCACTTGAGGGGTCGGGCTCCGAGAGTGGGGGAAGTGACCCAAAGAAGGGCCTTGATTCGGCACGTCAGCGCGGGTACAAACTGAGCTAAGCGGAGAAGTGCCGACAAGGTCGGCGCTGTGGCATTTCCCCACCATCCACCATTTGGAACAGCCTGTTCAATAGGCTTTTCAGCGGAGAGCGAAGGTAGGTCGTCGGGGAGTGACGATTGTGATCTTGCTGGTGCTCGTGGTGCTTCTATGGGTGGCGGTCCTGGCTCCGAGCGCTTGGCGGCGTTTCGGGGAGCGCCAGGGCGTGGGCTCCATCGACCATTTTCACCATCACCTGCAACTTCTGGAGCACGCCGGCCCCAAGACCGTGGCGCCCGCGTACCGGCTGCACACGGCCATGCCCGGTGCCGCACCCGCCGAAACGTCGGCGGCACCTCTCGACAGCTCCCGTCCCAAGCTGGTGCTGCTGCGGCCGACGGACGACGCGGCTGCGGCCGACGTGGACGACGGAGAGGGCGGACACTACGAGCGGGTCGGTATCCTCGACCGGCCCGAGCCCGTCTGCGTCCCCGAGGCGAGTGCGGACCTGCAGGTCTTCCGCCGTGAGCACGCACGCCATCGTTGCACCATGCTCCTGCGTTGCCTCTGCGGCGTGGCGGTCTCGACGGCGATCATCGGCATGTGGCCCGGGATGCATCTCGCCTGGGTCTTCACCGGCCTGGCCGGAGTCGCCGCGCTCGGTCTCGTCGGGCTGATGGCCTACGCCAGGGAGCTCCAGGACGCGCAGCGCCGCCGCCGGTCAGGTCGTGAGGGTGCATGGCTCTCGCCCGAGGCGCCGAATGCCGCGGACCTCGCGACGGCGGGCTACCCCGGCGCCTGGGATGACGAGGATCTGGAGGAGCCCAGGGCCGCAGCTCGCTGACTTGGTCGTGCCAGTTTTCCCGTTCACCGCGGGCCGCCCTCGCTCCGGGAGAGCCCCGAACGGCCGACTATCCTGGGCGGCGTCGGGGGTGTAGCTCAGCTGGTAGAGCGCTACGTTCGCAATGTAGAGGCCGAGGGTTCGAGTCCCTTCACCTCCACCAAAAGGCCCAGGTCAGAGAGCCAAGGTGGAATCCCCAAGAAACTCAGATTCTCTGGCGTGTCTTTACGTGTCTTTACTGGTCACGCCGCATGCGAATTCGAGGCCCCGTGCAGTGGGCACATTCGCAGGAATGGTGCGGTCGATTCTCGGGGCAGATACTCAGAATTCGACTCGGACCTTGGGCTGGAAGGTCGCCGTCGTTGGACCAATGTCTGCGATGCGGTCGACTCGGTAGCTCCGAAGCGTTCCATGGTCGTTGACGACGAAGAGGATCAGGGTGCCGTCACCTACCGCCGGCTAGAGGTGGGACGCTCTGGCAGTAAATTTACTGAATACTCTCCAATCCCGGGATCAAAGCGGTGCCCTGCGGGGGATGGCCCATGTCTCGCTGAATGATCCGTACCGACGGGATCGATGGCTTCATCTCCCACGGCACCAGCGCTTGCGAGAATTGCGTGCGCCCGGAACGGCCCGATCTGGACACCCTGGCGGTAGCGCAGCCCCTACGCATGTTCGCACGATGGGGTCATATCCCACTCGAGATGCCGGCTACCCCGGTAGGCCACATCATCCTGCGAGCCATGTCCTCGGCCTGTTAGGCGCTGAACAATTGGGTGGCCAGGAACCGGGCCACCCGTTGGCGGGCCGTAAGCCTTGGTTCGACAATCCACCCGGAACGGGCCGCCGTCTCGACCGCCGTCGGTGCGACGGCTTCGACGGCGAGGCAGCCAGTGAGCTCAGGATCGATGATGAGCCGGCCGAGCGATGCGGCGTGGTCGGTGACGGCGATCAGCCCGAGTCGGGCAGCCGCGTAGGTGGTATCGGCCGCCTGAATGGTCTTGTCTGCTCCTACGCCTGGCTCGGTCCACTGGCGGTCCCGGTCAGACTTCGAGCCAGGTGAGCCTGCCCGCGCCCGGCGAGCACCGGACTCGGGTCCTGTCGTGGTCTATGCGGGGAGCCGCGACGGCGAGGTAGTCGGCCGCCCGTGCGGCCAGCGCCATGATCGTGAGCGCCGGATTTGCGCTTCCCTGAGTCGGGCACACACTGCCGTCGACCACGAACAGGTTCGGGATCGCGAACGATCGCAGATTGGCGTCCACCACCCCTGCTGACTCGTCGGCGGCCATGCGGCACCCGCCGATGAGGTGGGCATAGCGGTCGATCGTGATCGCCTCCGCCGCGCCCGCCGCTTCGTGCATCTGCTCCATCACCGATCGCGCCGCCTTCGACGAGCGCTCGGTCGTTGTCGCACATCGAATAGCTGAAGTTGGCGACGGGCAGGCCGTGCTGGTCGACTTCGTCGTCGAGGGTGACCCGGTTCTCCGGTCGGGGAAGGAACTCACACAGAGCACCGAATGTGGCCCAGTGCACGTAGTCACGCATGTACTCGCGCAGAGTCTCGCCCCAGAAGCCCTGCGCCACGACGTGTTCGGCGAACACGATCGGCAGCGGCGAGATGCACTGCAACGAGAAGCCGCGCTTGTACGGCTTGGTGGGATCCGTCTCGTAGAAGGCCTCGGATGACGCTTCCGGCGGCGGCGCCTTGTAGGAACGGATCTCCTCGTCATAGCGCCCCGAGGTCTGTGGCGCACCCTGCACCATCACGTAGCGACCGACCTGGTCGAAGTCGTTGCACAGCCCATCGGGGAACTCCGCGCACGACGAGTTGAGCAGCAGGCGGGGGGTCTCGATCGAATAGCCGGCGACGACCACGAGGCGAGCCCGCTGGCGGTACTCGGTGCCCCCGTGGAAGTAGGTCACGCCCCGGGCCCGGCCACCGTCCACCTCGATCCGCGCCACCATGGAGTCGGCGCGGATCTCGGCCCCGTGCGCCAGCGCGTCCGGCACGTGGGTGATCAGTGGCGACGCCTTGGCGTTGACCTTGCACCCCTGCAGGCAGAAGCCACGATAGATGCAGTGGGACCGGTTGCCGAAGCGACCGTTCACAGTGGCGACCGGCCCGACCCGCACATCGATGCCGGCGGCATGACAGCCGCGCACGAAAGCGAGCCCGTTGCCGCCCATCGGGTGCGGGCTCTGCGGGTAACGATGAGGATCGCCCCAGGGCCAGCTCTGGCCGGCCACCGGCAGTTCCTCTTCCATCTGCTCGTAGTAAGGCTTGAGGTCCGCGTAGTCGATCGGCCAGTCGGCGCCGACGCCGTCCGCGGTCAGCGTGTTGAAGTCGGACGGATGGAAGCGCGGGGCGTAGCCGGCGAAGTGCACCATCGACCCGCCGACCCCCCTGCCGGAGTTGTTGTTCCCGAGTGCGACCGGGTCGCTCCCGGAAATGACCCGGGGCTCGTTCCAGTACAGGTCGTGCGAGCCGGCCTCGTCGCTCACCCAGTCGCGGTCGGGGTCCCAGAAGGGCCCTGCATCGAAGACGACGACACGCCAGCCGCGGCGGGCCAGGCGCTGGGCCAGGACGCCGCCACCCGCCCCGCAACCGACGATGGCCACGTCGACCTCGTCGTCGGGGTCGTAACGGCGCATGTCACGGCGCAGGCCGTGATTCGTCCGGGAGCCGTCGTTCGGCAGCAGCCACGCCGACTCGTTCCGGCGCCGCACCCGGTTCAACCGGACTCCTCTGTGTGCTCGAGAGTCCGGCCGCGTGGCGCTTCTTGGCCTCCTCGGTCGCCGCGCCCAGGGCACCGGGTCGTGGGCGTCGCGTTCACGGACCTCCCAGTGCTCGCGGCCGTCGAACCCGAGATTCTTGTAACCCGTCGGGTAGGCCGGGCCGCCGAAGCCGATTTCGTTCCACGCCCAGGGGTGGGCGTGGTACGCGCTGCAGGCGTACCGCATCCAGAGCGAGAACACGTGGTCGGCCGGGAGGTCCTGCCACTGCCCATCGCACAGCCGGACCCGCTCGATGATGTCGCGCTGGGCCAGGTGGTCGAGCGAGGCGAAGCCCTCGCCGGCACTCGCCAGTGCGTCCGCATCGAGCGCAGCAACCGAGAGCCGCCAGGCTTCGGGGTCCTCGGGGAGGTCGTCGTAGCGGTAGCCGTCACCGTCTCGGCCCGCGAGGCGCCGGTCGACCATCTCGAAAACTGGCACCCGCGGTTCGTCGTCCTGGGCGAGGAGCCGGTCGAGGAGGGCGCGGACGATCGCCTCCTCCGCGGCGTCGAAGAACTTCGCCGGGGCCGGAGGCTCCAGGCGGCCGAGGACGACCGCCGTCGTGGTGCCGTCCCACTTGTCGGACGCGGCCAGGACGTCATAGCCGGCGAAGCGTTGCTCCGCCGTGCCCGGTGTCGTGCCGCTGCGTTCAGTCTTCACGTCGAAGAATCGACGCCACGAGCCCCATACCGCCCACGAGGCCGAACAGCAGCGGAGCGAAGGTCGGCGGGCCCATCTCCGCGTTGTACCGCACCATGCGCCAGCCGCCGGGCCGCTGCGCGATGCCCCGCAGGTGGAGGTACTGACCCTGCAGGCTGTTGACGAGGACAACCGCCGACGCCACGGGCAGGACGGTCTTGGCGACGCGGCGCGACACCACCCCCGCGGCCCCGGCGACGGCGATCCCCGGCGTCAGGGCCACCGGCAGCCACATCATCCGATTGGAGAAGCTGGCCCGGTCGTGTTCGAGCCAGATCTCGAGGCCCGTGATGACCGCACCGGCCGAGGTGAGCGCGGCGAGGCTGCGCTCGAAGCGACCGTGGCGGATGTTGCGCAGCAGCCGGTCCACGCCGATCAGTGCGGCTTGCGCCGGCTGCGCCTCCTTGTTGCTCCGGCGCCGCTGTGGCCGCTTCATGCCCGCAGCTCGGTGAGCTTGTCGCGCCACAGCGTGCTGGCGATGGTGGCCTTGCGCGGCTGGCCGGCGAGGAACGCCTTCACGAATCCCTTCGCCTGCTCGTACTGGACCTTCGCGGGCATCGGGGGCTCGTCCGGATTGACGGAGACGTCGACGAGCGCGGGCCCTGGGTGGCGGAAGGCTTCGCTGATGGCCGCCTCGACGTCGCCCGACTTCTCCACCTTGATCCCGAGGCCGCCGCACGCCTCGGCCCACGGCGCGAAGTTCGCCTCACGCTCGAAGCGCACGCCGTGCTCGGGATACCCGAGCACCATCTGCTCCCAGAGGATCTGGCCGAGCGAAGAGTTGTTGTTGATGACCACCTTGATCGGGAGCTGGTACCGGCATGCCGTGTCGAACTCGGCCATGAGCATGGCGAACCCGCCGTCGCCGACGAAGGCGATGCACTGCCGGCGCGGGTAGGCGATCTGGTTGGCGATGGTGTACGGGAGGCCGGGGGCCATCGTGGCCAGGTTCCCCGACAGGAAGAACTTTCGTTCCGCCCGGATGGTGAAGTTGCGGGCCGCCCAGGTGGCGATGGTGCCCGAGTCCGACGTCAAGATGGCGTCGTCGTCGGCGAGCCGGTCGATGACGGCCATCAGGTACTGCGGTTGGATCGGATCGGCCTCGATGGACTCGAGCGCGCATCTTCTTCCCGCCAGTCGTCCATCTCGCTTGCGCCTGCCTCCAGGAAGCTGCGGTCGGTCGCTGCGTCGAGATGCGGCAGCAGGGCCGGAGGCCTTCAACGGCGTCGCCGACCATCGGGACGTCGGTCGGCGATGCGGTTGCCGGCACGGCTGGGATCGGCCTCGATCTGCACGACCTTGCACTGCCCGGGCTCGGGCAGGTGCTTCGTGTACGGGAAGTTGGTGCCCACCATGAACAGCGTGTCGCAGCTCTCGATGGCCTCTTCGGCGGGGGCGGTTCCGAGCAGGCCGAGGCCGCCCAGCGCAAGCGGATGGTCGTCGGGCACGACGGCCTTGCCCGACAGGGTCTTGATGATGGGGCTGGCGAGGCGTTCGGCCGACCTCGAGGACCTCGTGGCGGGCGTGCGAGAGCCCCGGCGCCGACCAGCATGACCGACCTTGGAGCCGGCGTTCAGCACCTCGGCGGCGGCTGGCGACGTCCGTCGGACGCGGCAGCCCCGAGGCGGCGCAGGTAGATGGGCGCGGTCGGCTGGTTGACCGCCGGGGCGGGCGCGCTCCAGGGATTGGCGCCGGCCGTCGGCGACCTGGATGTCGGTCGGGAATCGTGAGGTGCGCCACGCCGCGCCGGAGAGCGCGTGCCGGATGGCGATGTCCACCAGGGTCGGGAGCTGCGCCGGCACGTGGATCATCTCGTTGTACTCGGCGACGTCGATGAAGAGCTTCTCGAGCGCCACCTCTTGCTGGTAGCCGGTGCCGAGCATCTGCGTTTCCTGCATGCCCGTGATGGCGAGCACGGGTTGGTGATCGAGCTTGGCGTCGTAGAGGCCGTTCAGGAGGTGGATCGCGCCGGGACCAGAGGTGGCGAGGCACACGCCGAGCTTGCCGGTCGACTTCGCGTAGCCGGTGGCCATGAACGCGGCCGCCTCCTCGTGGTGGACGAGCACGAACCGCACGCGGTCCTGATGGCGGCGCAACCCCTCCATGATCCCGTTGATGCCGTCGCCGGGGAGCCCGAAGATGGTGTCGACCCCCCAATCGGCGAGACGCTCGATGAGTACTTCGGACGCGATCTTGCTTCACGGTCACCTCACAATCGGCCCAAACAGCTGACGAAGTGGATGTACCCGAATCATTCACGCACAACCCTGACGCGCAATCGGCAGCGGCCGTTTGGCCCAGTTGCGAGCGGGAATGTTGTTCACGATGAACAGCGTCGAGCCGCTGCGTCTCGCCGCTGAGTGGGAGACGCCCGCGCGCCGCCCTCAGGCATTGCGCGACTACACATTCCTGGCCGACGGTTTGCGCGGGGCCCTGCTCGACGCCGACGGTGGAGTCGCGTGGCTGTGCTTCCCGACCTACTCGGGTGATGCGGTCTTCTCCGGGCTGCTGGGCGGACGCGGGACGTATCAGCTTGCGCCGTCGGCGCGGCACGTCGCCGGCGGGTACTACGAGGACGGAACGCTCATCTGGCATCAGCGCTGGGTCACCGACGACGGGATCGTCGAGTCGTGCGACGCCTTGGCCTATCCGGGCGAGAAGGGCCGCTGCGTCCTGCTGCGGCGGATCCAGGCGCTCGAGACCGATTCGACCCTCGAATGCACATTAGAGGTGGCACCCGACTACGGCCGGCGCCCCGGTGGCTCCTGGCGTCGCGCGGGCGGTGGGTGGCTTCTCGACACGGGGGAGCTGACGGCCCGGCTGAGCGGAGCGGCGGACCGGGCGCGAGCCGCCGAGAGCGTTCTCGACATGGAGCTCCGCCTTGTCGCAGGGTCCACGATCGACCTGGTCCTCGAACTGCAGCCCGCTTCGCGAACTTCCACCTCCGCCCGAGCCCGATCGGCTGTGGCAGCGGACCCGTGCCGCCTGGAATGAGGCGGTGCCTCGCTGCGTCGACATGCCCGCACGGCGCGACGTGCGCCAGTCCATCGCCGTGCTGCGCGGGATGACCGACCCCGGCGGCGGTGGCTCCGTCGCCGCCGCGACGACCGCCTTGCCGGAACGGGCGGAAGCAGGCCGGAACTACGACTACCGCTTCGCCTGGGTCCGTGACGTCGCCTACATCGGCCACGCCGGTGCGGCCGTACCCGGTGCCGAGGTCATGCTGGCGGACGTGGTGCGGTGGGTCAGCGCCCGGCTGCTCGAGGACGGACCCGAGACCCGACCGGCGTACTGCTGCGACGGGCGGCCGGTGCCCGAACCCGAGCACCTCGGCCTGCCGGGCTATCCGGGTGGATCGGACGTGATCGGCAACGTGGCCTCGAAACAGTTCCAGCTCGATCTCTTCGGCGAGGCGTTGCTCATCCTGGCCTTGGCGGCACAGAAGGACATGCTGGACGCCGACGGGTGGCGGGCGGCCGAGGTCGCGCTCGGCGCCATCGAGGCGAAGGCCGAAACGCCGGACGCCGGTATCTGGGAGATCGAGCCCGGCCGCCTCTGGACGCACAGCCGGCTGATCTGCGTCGCCGGCCTCAAGGCGATCGTCGAGCAGTCGGCGCCGTTGCGCTGGCGGACCCGGGCGCTCGGTCTCGCCGACCACCTTCTCAGCCAGGCGGATGCCACGTCCCTGCACGCATCGGGCCGCTGGCAACGCGCGCCGGACGACCCCCGGGTGGACGCATCGCTCCTGCTTGCCGAAGTCAGGGGTGCCCTCCCGCCGGGCGACCCACGTTCGGTCGCGACCCGGGCCGCGATCCTCGAAGACCTGTGTGACGACGACTTCCTGTACCGCTTCGCTGAGGGGGGCCAGCCCCTCGGCGAAGCCGAGGGGGCGTTCCTGGTCTGCAACTTCTGGATGGCTCTCGCTTATCTCGGCGACGGTGACGCCCGGCGGGGTTCGGGGTGGTTCGAGCGGACGCGGGCGTCGTGTGGTGGCAGCGGACTCTTCTCCGAGGAGTACGACGTGGCGCAGCGACAGCTCCGGGGCAATCTGCCGCAGGCCTTTGTGCACACGTTGCTCATCGAGACGGCAGGGCGCTTTCGGCGAGCTGTCTGACCGCGACGAACCGACGGTGACCTCCGTCACCGCTCGGTCCTACACGATCCCGACCGATCAGCCGGAAGCCGACGGCACGCTTGCATGGGACTCGACGACCGTGGTGGTGGCGGAGGTGACGGGGGGTGGCGTGGCCGGCCTGGGTTGGTCCTACACGTCGGGCGCCGGCTGCTCGGTCATCGAGGCGGAGCTGCGCCGAGCCGTGTGTGGGCGCAGCGTGCTCGACGTTCCGGCCTCGCACGAGGCCATGGTGCGGGCCTGCCGGAACCTGGGACGCCCCGGTGTCGTCAGCTCGGCCATCTCGGCCGTCGACATCGCCCTGTGGGACTGCAAGGCCAGGCTCGTCGGGGTGGCGCTGGCGGACCTCATCGGGCGCGCCCACCGAGGGCGTTGCCCTCTACGGGAGCGGCGGTTTCACCACCTACGACGACGCCACCGCCCGGGCCCAGCTCGAGCGTTGGACCGGGGAGTGGGCGATACCTCGGGTCAAGATCAAGATCGGCGAGTCGTGGGGCCGCTGCGTCGAGAGAGATCTCGAACGTGTCGCCTTCGCCCGCCGCGTCATCGGCGACCAGGTCGAGTTGTTCACCGACGCCAACGGGGCCTACTCCCGCAGGCAGGCCGTGCGCGTCGGACGCCGACTGGTCGACGCCTCATCGGTCACCTGGTTCGAAGAACCGGTCTCGTCCGACGACCTCGAAGGCCTGCGGGAGGTCAAGGACCAGCTGTCCCTGGACGTCGCCGCCGGCGAATACGGCTATGACGAGGTCTATTTCGCCCGCATGCTGCGGGGCGAGAGCGGTCGACTGCCTCCAGATCGACGTCACCCGCTGCGGAAGGTTGACGTCTTGGCTCCGCAGCGCAGGCCTGGCCGCCGGCGGGCAGTCGAGGTCTCGCGCACTGTGCCCCCAATCTGCATGCGCACGTCGGCACCGCCGTGCCCCACCTCCGTCACGTGGAGTACTTCCACGACCATCAGCGGGTGGACGCACTGCTCTTCGACGGGCTGCTCGATCCCTCCGGAGGCATGCTCACCCCGCGCCGCGGCGAGCCGGGACACGGCATGGTGCTCAAGGAGTCCGACGCGGAGCGCTTTCGGACCTAGGTGTACTCGGACCGCGCCTGCGGGGTCAGGCGTCTATGGACCGGTGTGGCGCCTGAACGACGACCAGGGCGAGCGCCCATGGGCGCGATCGTCGAAGCGCCCGTGGGCGGCGAAGTCCCCCGGCACGGGCTCGTAGAGGTTGTCCGGACGTTCCACGCTCGTCCGCTTCGTTGCTCTGCTGGGAGTCGTAGCCCGTCCGGGCGAGGTCGCGGTCGAGGAGGCCAGGCACGAACTTGTTCGCCGTCACCGTGAGCGATGTGGAAAGTACCCACGTAGTAGGCCCTGCGCCACGGTAGCTCGGCCGCGTAGCGCACGGCCCGGGCACCCAACTCGGGCTCGCAGACGGGGGCCACCGGCTGCGGCTGGCGACCGAGATAGGAGCGGACCCAATCGAACTGCGGCGTGTTCAGCGCCGGCATGTGAACCATCGTCACCTGGACCTGGCTTCCCTGGTGGCGCAATTCGGTGCGCAACGACGAGGTGAAACCGACGATGGCGTGTTCCCTGCCGCAGTACGGCCGATTGCAGCGCAATCCCACGATCGCCAGGCGCTGCCGACCTGGACGATTACCCCACGGTCACGCCCGAGCATCGATCCCAGCGCCGCCTTCGTGCCGTGCACGAAGCCGAGGTAGGTCACGGCCGTGGCTCGGGTGAACTCCGGCACGGAGAGCAGCTGAAGGGTCCGAAAACGGAAGCCATGGCGTTGTTGACCCACACGTCCACGGGTCCGTATTCCCGCCCCACGCGGCAGCCGCCTCTTCGACCGTGTGCCAGTCCGCCACGTCGGTCGGCAGGGCGAGCGTGGCCCCGCTGGCCCGCTCGACGTCGTCGGCGGCCTCTTTTAGCCGCCCGGGGTCGCGAGCCAACAGGGTGACCCCATCGCCCTGCCGGGCGAACTCCAGCGCGATCGCCCGGCCCAGCCCCGCGGAGGCCCCGGTGACGACGACGGTCCGGCCGCTGCGGGTCGGGTTCTCAGGCTCCGATGAGGACATCGGTGGAGAAGATCCGCAGAACCTGGTCGAGGCCCGTCGTCGCCAGGAGCTGCGTGAGAAAGATGTTCGGGTTGAGGAACCGGAGCTCGATGCCGGCATCCAGGCACTGGAAGTGGGCGGTGACGAAGACCGAGAAGCCCACGGAGTCCGCATAGGAGAGCTGCGAGAGGTCGAGGTCGAGGCACGAAGGCCGCTGTTGCACGATCCCGGTGAGCTGTTCGATCAGCTCCGAGGACGTCGACAGGTCCAGCTCCCCGATGAGTGACAAGCGGACACGGTCCGCCAAAGCGATCGTTTCAAAACGCAGCAGATTCGGCTCCATGAAAGTCCTTTCGGCCGGTCCTCCACCGCATTCGGTACGGACCGGTGCGCAGTTCCATGCCCGCTCGGCATACGCCGAAACCCGCGTGGATGATGGCGCACCGAGCCTGGGATCCGCTGGCGCTCTCGTTTGCGAGACACGGAGCGGGGAAGCCTTATCTGTCAGGAGGTGATTGCAGTGCCAGACATCGGCGCCTTCCTGTCAAGTGAAGAACACGGGCCACGTGCCTTGCTCGCGGAAGCACAGATGGCAGAGGCAGCGAACATGCGTGGCGTGTTCATCTCAGACCACTTTCACCCCTGGAACGACGAGCAGGGCCACAGCGGCTTTGTGTGGTCGATGATCGGCGCGCATCGCCGCAGGCGACTCGAGGATGAAGATCACGACCGCCGTCACCTGCCCGACCGTGCGCATCCATCCGGCGTCGTCGCGCAGGCCGCCGCGACCTCCGCGGTCGCTGCTCGAAGGCCGCTTCGCGCTCGGGGTCGGCAGCGGCGAGGCGCTCAACGAGCACATCCTCGGCGACCGCTGGCCGCAGGCCGACGAGCGGCTGGAGATGCTCGAGGAGGCGGTCGACGTGATCCGCTTGCTCTGGCAGGGCGGCATGCAAAGCCACCGTGGACGTCACTATCGGGTCGAGAACGCCCGCCTTTACGACCTGCCCGAGCAGACGCCGCCGATCCTCGATCTCCGGATTCGGTCCCAAGGCCACGAGAGCTGGCCGCCGAGATCGGCGACGGGTACTGCACGCGTCCAGCCCGACGGGGACCTCCTCCAGCAGTACCGCAAACAGGGGGGGACCGGCGAATCCGTCGGAGCTCTGAAAGTGTGCTGGGACCGTGCTGAGGGCCGAGCCCGGAAGTTGGCCCACCAGCTGTGGCCGACCGAAGGCGTGGAAGGTCAGCTCAGTCAGGAGCTTTCGCTGCCATCCCATTTCGTGGCGGCCGCGGCGCACGTGACCCAAGACATGGTCGCGGCGATGATCCCGTGCGGGCCGGATCCCGAACGTCACGTCAAGGCGATCGAGAAGTTCGCCGAAGCGGGATTCGACAGAATCTACGTGAACCAGATCGGGCCCGAGCAAGAGGGTTTCTTCGACTTCTACGCCAAGGAACTCCGCCCGCGGCCTGGTGTCCTGAGCGCCCCGCGCCGCAGGCATTGCGCGTGGTGTTGGCGGTTCTGTCGCTCGGCGAATTTTTACGTTTTTGAGAAGTGTGAGCAGGCATGACACTCGGTTGACACGGTGTGGACATTCCGTGGACGAACTCAATGCACTCGCACAACACACTTCCCGTGGCTGTGGACCGACACCCCGCCCCCGTGTTCCCGACGGAGGGGGCCTTGCCGCCCCGTGTTCGCGGAGCCGCGGGATAGGCGTGGTCACGTGTCCGGGGCCTGGTGGCACCCGGTCATGCTGATCACCGATCCCGTCACGCTCGGTTGCGGGCTGGCGTGGGTGAGCACGATGTCGGGGCGGCGAGTCGTTCCGAGTACTCGCCTCGCCAGCGCGCTGGCTCACTCGTCCCCGGATTCCGATCGGGGGCTGTCGGCAGCACCGCATCGCCATCCGGCGCTGCCGGCTGAGGCCGTCGGCACCGTGTCCCATCGTGAAACAGCAACAACCCGACACGGAAGGAGCTCCCATGACCGAGACCCGCACCAGCGACATCGTCAACCTGTTGTCCCAGACCACGAGGAAGCGAAGCAACTGCTTGAAAAGATCACTAAGCGCGCCGCCCGGAGCCAGGAAGGACCTGTTCTGGGAGCTCGTTGCCGCCCTCGTGCGCCACGAGGTGGCCGAAGAGGTCGTCGTGTACCCGACGATCCGCTCGGAAGCCCCCGACGGTGAGGCCGAAGTCGAGCCGCGCCTCAAGGAACAGCAACAGGCCCAAGAGATGCTCGCCTCCATGGAGGACCTCGACCCGGAGAGCGACGAATTCGGCAGAAGCTGAGCCAGCTCCGCGACGACGTACTCGAGCACGCCCAGGCGGAGGAGCAGAACATCTTCCGCTCCTCCGGGCTCTCGAG
Source organism: uncultured Acidimicrobiaceae bacterium (assembly GCA_963740535.1). Classification (GTDB taxonomy): domain Bacteria; phylum Actinomycetota; class Acidimicrobiia; order Acidimicrobiales; family RAAP-2; genus Bog-473. The sequence goes on along the minus strand of CAVUEI010000001.1, from coordinate 349,037 downwards.
CACGAGGAAGAGCGAGCGCAACTCGGGGCGCGCTGATGAGAAGGCTAAGGCCAGCGCTCCGACTGACCCCCACCCCAACGCCCCCGACACCCCTCCGGGCAACAGGTCCTCGGTCCCGTCGCTGCCTTCGCAGACAAGATCCGCGACGCGGTGAAGGGTCATTGAGACGGCCGCGATCAAGGAAAGGAGCATTAACCATGCCTGGTAAGTCAGCTCACGTCAAGAACGAGAAGCAGTACGAGGCCCTCAAGGACAAGGGCATGTCCAAGTCTCGCGCCGCCAAGCATAGCCAACTCCCCCGCAGCCTTCAAGCACGCCGGACAAGAAGTCCGGCTCGGGACGGCAATTTCGAACCAGGGCGGCACAACCGCGCAGCACAAGGCCGCCGGCCGCAAAGGTGGCAAGGCGGCGGCGCGGTCACGGTGACCTCGGCGCCGTCAGCCTACGAGTCGACCTTCTGGCGGCAGTAGGCGTACAGCAGCTGGAGGTAGTCGCTCAGCCGGGCCGTGGCGCTGATGGTCACGATCGCCTTGGCCAGGTTGGGCGCCGCCCAGACTCCCTGCCACCAGCCCGGTTGTGACCCACTGCGCGATACAGAACGGACAGGTCGCCAGCTCGCCCACGGAGTGACGGGTGCCGTGGCTGGTCACCTCTTCGTTGACCTCTCCCTCGCCGGCCGGCTCCTTAACTCGGTGAACGGGGCACCCAGCACGGCGGTCACCGAGTCCTTCGTGATGAGCCGGCTCAGGTGTTCCGTCGTGAGCCCGTACAACGCAGAAGTCCAGCGCGTGGATGCCTCGCAGCCGGTCGGCACGCTTCCGCAACCAGCGCCAGTCCGCCCGCCGCGACTCCGTACACGGCGAGCAACGTGGCGTAGCCGGCGAGCGGCCGCGGGTCGGGTTTTTCCCCGGCCTCGTCCACGGGCTCGTGCTCGTCGCGTCGTCCTGGGACCCGGGTGGGCCGGGTCGTGGTCACCCGTTCTCCATACCCCAGAAGGCGCAAACGGTACGGCCAGCGGCGGACAGGCCATTCCGGCGGGCTACGGGGGTATCTGTCGTGTGTGTGTGCGGAGAGCTACCTGCCGGAGCACATTCGGGGCATCGCCGGACTCAGCGTGGCCGCAAAAGACTGCCGGCGCTGCGACCTCTACCGACGAGCCACGCAGAGGGTCTTCGGTGAGGGCTGCAGCCGCAAGCCTTCAAATTCTCGTCGTGGGCGAACAGCCGGGCGACGCCGAGGACAAAGTGGGCCGCCCCTTCGTGGGACCGGCCGGTTCCGTGCTTGACGACGCCCTCGAAACGCTCGGCCTAGACCGCGGTCGCTCTACGTGACCAACGCTGTCAAGCACTTCAAATGGGAACGGCGCGGCAAGGCTCGTCTCCACAACAACCCCTCCGCCCGCGAGGTCGCAGCGTGCCGTCCATGGCTGGTGGCCGAGATGCATCTCGTCCACCCCGCACTCGTCGTCGGCCTCGGCGCGACCGCGGCGCGGGCGCTCCTCGGGCCCGGTGTGCGGGTCCTTCGCCAACGTGGGCAGGTCGTCGAGGTGCCGGACGGGGAGCCCGTCTTGGTCACTGCGCACCCCGCCTCGATCCTGCGGATGAGAGAACCTGCGGAGCGTCACGCCGCGTTCGCCCATTCGTGCATGACGTACAACCGATCCTCGAGCACACGGCCGGCCGCGGTTAACGCCTGAGTCGCCGGGGGTAGGGAATGGTGCGTAGCGAAAGAGCCCGCCGGAGAGGGAGGGCGGCGCCCAGGCTTAAGACCGTCTCGAGCGTCGTGATCGTTGCCGCCGGCTGTCTCGGGATCTGGTTGCTGACGTTGTCGTCGGTCTCGGGCGAAGAGCTCTTGGTCGGGACCCTCTCCTCGCTCGCCACCGGATGCGTCGCCGTCGCCGTCAAGCGCGCTTCGAAGGCCCAATGGTCGGTGCGCGCCATTTCCGTGCGCCCCCTCCTGCGCGTGCCGCTTGCCGTCCTCGGTGACGCGGTGCAGGTGTTGGTACGCCCGCTTCCGGGCGTCGGCCGCTCGGCGAAGGTGGTCGCTCACGACCTGCGCCAGCGCGGGGACTCCGCCGAGGCCACGACGCGCCGGGTGGTGGCGGCACTGGCGGTCACGTCTGCACCGGGCAGCGTCGTCCTCGACCTCGACGCCGAGAGCGGGCGACTGACGCTCCACTCGCTCCAAACCGCCGGTCCGCACCCCGAAGACGTGGTGGAGCGGCGGTGAGCGGCTACGGCGTACTCGCCATCGCCCTCCTCGGGGTGGCCTCGTGCCGGTGCTCCTGATGGGCGCTTTCGGCACCGCCCTCAACCGTCTGGTCGCGCTCGAGATCGGCGGTGCGCTCATCACACTGTTCCTCCTGGTGTTCGTCGAGCTATCCGGCCAGACCTACGAGCTGATCGTGCCGCTCGTGCTCGCCCCGCTGGCCTTGGCCGGCACTCTGGTCTTCACCCGCCTGCTGAAGGACACCGACCGCTGATGGGCCATGGCATCGCCCTCGGGTTCGTGACCGCCGGCGTCGTCGTGGCCGTCCTCTCGGCGCTCGGGGCCGTCGCGGCCGGACGCGACCACTACCTGCGCCTGCACTACGTGACCCCGATCACGTCGCTGGCCGGCCCGCTCGTGGGCGTCGGCCTCACCATCGAGAGCGGATGGGGCATCACGTCGGGCCAGATCCTGCTCGTCGTCGGGCTGCTCGCCGTCTCGGGTCCCGTAGCCAGCGCCGCCACCGGCCGCCTGTTCGCGCAGTCCGACGGCACCGTCCGCTCGGAGTCGCCGGAATGACACCGTTCATCGCGGTCGCGCTCGACTCTCGTGCTGCTGGGCGCCACCGCCACCGTCCTGGCCCCGAACGCGGCCCAGCAGGCGGTGATGCTCTCCATCTATGGCGGCCTCCTCGGCGTCCTGTTCTTGACCCTCAGCGCCCCCGACGTCGCCCTGAGTCAGATCGGGGTCGGCACGGCCATCGTCCCGCTGGTGGTCATGCTCCACGGTCCGCCGGATGCAATCACCGCGGCGCGCGGGATCTGAGGTCCGAGATCGTCCCGTGACGAGAACGGCTCGCTACGTCGTCTTCGGCATCGGCACGGCCGCGGTCGTGGCTCTCGGCGTCCTCGCCCTTCTCGGCATGCCTGCCTTCGGCGGGTCGAACCACCACTACCGCGACGCCGCCATTCCCGCCGCCGCCGGACACGGCACGTCCAACGTGGTCTCGAGCGTCAACTTCGACATGCGCGGGTTCGACACGCTCGGCGAGGAGACGATCTTCCTCGCCTCGGTGGTGGTGATCGCCGTCGTCCTGCGCCCGGCGTCCGACGAATCCGAAGAGCGCAAGATACGTCTCGGCCGTCCCCTCGACTCGACCGTCTTCGGCGGCCTCCTGATGTTCCCGATCATCGCCATCATCGGACTCGACGTCGTGACGCACGGGCATCTCACGGCGGGCGGTGGCTTCCAGGGCGGTGTGATCCTCGGCACCGGCATCCACCTGCTCTACGTCGCCGGCACCTATCGCCTGCTCCAACGGGTCCGCCCGGTCCGGCCATTCGAATGGACCGAGGCGATCGGAGCCGGAGCCTTCGCGTGCCTCGGCATCAGCGCCATGCTGCTGGGCGCCTCCTTCCTGGCCAACGTCATCCCGGTCGGCAGCATCGGCACGCTCTTCTCCGCCGGCACGGTGCCGCTGCTCAACGGCGTGGTCGGCGTCGAGGTCGCCTCGGGCGTCATCGTGCTGCTGTCGAAGTTCTTCGAGCAGGCCATTACGGTGCGCCCCGCACAGTGCGGCGGAACGAAGTCCTCGGGGGAAGATCGTTGAGCCACTACGCGTTCTTCGTGGCTGGCTGGCTCATCGTCATCGGCGCCGTCGGCATCGTGCGCAGCCACGATCTCGTCCAGTCGGTGGTGTGCCTCGCCGTCGCACAGTCGGGCACCTATGTGCTGCTGCTGTCGCTGGGCTACCAGTGGGGCGCCGCACCGCCCATCTTCGGCGAGCCCGCCGCCAAGCCCACGCTCCACGTGGTCGACCCGCTCGTTCAGGCTATGACCCTGACCGACATCGTGGTCTCCGCGACCGTCACCTCGATGCTGTTGGCCCTCGCCATCCAGATCCACAAGCGTGCCGGCACGATCGACCCCGACGAACTGAACGACCTGCGGGGCTGATCGCTCCTCATGGTGACCTTCGACGGCGGCGCTGCCGCGGCGGTGCCGCTGGCGGTCGCAGGGCCCATCGTCGCTGCATGTGTCCTGCTCATCGCCGGACGCATCCTTCCGCGTGCGGCGGTCGACTGCACTGCAATCGCCGTCGCGCTCGCCGAGGCCGGCTTCCTTGCCTATCTGCTGAGCCAGTCCGTGGGCGGCCGCCTCGTCACCTGGGTCGCGGGCTGGGCACCGCACCACGGCTACAGCGTCGGCATCGTGCTCGTCGTCGACCCCCTCGGCGCCGGCATCGCGCTCATGGCCGCCTGTCTCATGGCAGTCGCGCTCCTCTTCGGCGCCGGCTACTTCGAGTCCCTCGAGGCGCACTACCACGCGCTGATGCTGCTGTTCCTCGCGGGCATGGTCGGGCTCGCCCTGACAGGCGATCTCTTCAACATGTTCGTCTTCTTCGAGCTGATGGGCGCGGCCGCCTACGGCCTCACCGCAGTGCAGATCGAGGACGAGACGGCGCTGCACGGCGGCCTCAACTTCGGCATCGTCAACAGCCTGGGGGCGTACCTGACGCTGACAGGGCTCGGCCTTCTCTACGCCCGCACGGGCAGCGTGGGGCTCCCCCAGCTCCAGGTCGAGCTCGCCGACCACCGACCCGACGCACTGGTCATCGCGGCATTCGTGCTCGTGCTGACGGGATTCCTCGTCAAGGGCGCCCTGGTGCCGTTCCACTTCTGGCTCGCCGACGCCCACGCCGTCGCGCCCGCGCCGGTCTGCGTCCTGTTCTCGGGGGTGATGGTCCCGCTCGGGATCTACGTGGCGTTCCGCATCTACTGGGCCGTGTTCGCGCCGGTGCTGCCGCTCGGCGATGTTCGTCGCACCTTCGTCGTCCTCGGCGCGCTCACCGCGATCGTCGGCGCTGTGATGTGCCTGACCCAACGCCACTTCAAACGCCTGCTCGCCTATTCGACGATCGCCCACGTCGGTCTCTTCGTGGTCGCGCTCGCCTGCCTGACAGTCGAGGGCACGGCCGGGGCGCTCCTCTATGTCACCGGCCACGCCGCCGTGAAGGGAGCGCTGTTCCTGATCGCTGGCGTGATGCTCAGTCGCTACGGCAGTGTGGACGAGTTCGTGCTCTACGGGGCCGGCCGAAGGGAAAAGACCCTCGGCGTGGTCCTCGCCGTCGCCGCGTTCGCCCTCTCCGGCCTCCCGCCGTTCGGCACGGCGCTCGGCAAGGCGATCTCGGAGGATGCCGGCAGCGCGGCGGGCTACGGATGGGTGCCCGTCCTCTTCGTGGCGATCTCGGCGCTGACCGCGGGCGCCGTCCTGCGCGTGACCGCCCGGGTATACGGCGGCCTCGGCCCCAAGCCGGTCGAATGGAGCCACGTGCGGACGAGCGGCAGCACTCTCGAGCCCGAAACCCGTCTGCAAGGCTTCCCGCTCACCATGGCGCTGGCGATCGGCATCCTCCTCGTCGGCGCCTTGGTCGTGGGCCTGCTGCCCGGGATCCACAGCGTGGCCAACCGCGCCGCCGCCTCCTTCATCGACTCGGCGGGCTACGCCGGCCAAGCCCTGCACCAAGTCCATGTGGCGATTTCCGCACCGACGGCATCGAATTGGACCGGTTCGGGCCTCGCCCTGGGCTTCCTCTCAGCCGGTTGCGCCTGCGTCGTCGCAGCGGTGGGGCTCTACGGCGGCACCGTGGTCAAACGCCTGCCCTCGATCCGCGCCCTGGGCAAGCCGGTCGACGCACTCCATCGGGTGCACTCGGGCCACGTGGGTGACTACATCGCCTTCATGATGCTCGGGATCGGCACCCTCGCCGCCTTCGTCGGGCTGCCCTTGCGTTGACCGGCTAGCTCGGCGGACTGGAGGGCGGCACCCCGGAGTCTCCCTGCGCCATGCGGCGACGGATCTCCGCCACCGTCGGCGCCGGATAGAGCCCGAACATCCCGGGCCGCCCGCCCGCTTCGATCTACTGGGAACCGGGTCCGTCGTCGATGAACACGTGACACGTATTGGCCAAGAAGCTGAGGGCTCTCCCGTCGTCCGGGTACCTGCCGCCCTTCTCGAATACCGTGCTCGCCGACGGCTTCTGTTGCGATAGCGCCCGAACAGTCGCCACCGAGATGTGCTGCCGGCTTCGAGTACTGGCAGTTGACCGAGCCGGTGGCCTCGCGTTGCGAGAACCTGCCGATCGGAGATGAGTACCGATTCGTGAACGGGCCGGCCAAGGGCCTGGCCGAGCGTGTCTTTACGTGTCTTTACGGTGCGGGAAGCAGAGGGATCGTGAGGGAACCTGAGGGGATCGAAACGCCGCTGCCAGGGAAGTCCTCGGAATGACCCTGGTCAAAACACCGAGAACCAGACATTCGCAAGTCCCTTCACCTCCACCAAAGGCCCAATTCAGAGGCCTGAAGTGGGATCCCCAGTCTTTCGCCTGGTTCGGGGCACGCCATGGGCGGAGCCCGGGACGCACCTCAAAATCACGCGCTTCTGGACGGAAGTTCGACGATGCGCTCTGTGGCTCCAGCGGAGAAGATCGTTCGCAGTTCATCTACGAGAACATGCACGACTTCTCCACGCGGGGCGCAGCTCCTGACCCTCGAGGGACCCCCCTTCTGCCGCTTGGATGGTCGCCCGGTAGGGTCGCCACAACCGAAGGGGATGACGATGACGGACGTGAACACCGACGAACGCGGCGCCTTGTTCGTGACCGCGGAATCGGAGGACCCGCGCTTCAACCAGCCGTACATAGATGTCCGGGAGTGGCGCGATGAGCCGGCCGACGCCCCGGTGTTCCCCGGCGACGTCACCACGCAGGTCGGCGGCGCCGCGCCCCTCAAGGCCCGCCACCTCTATGTCCACGGAGGGTTCACGGGCACCGACGCCAAGTTCTCGTTCTGCTTCCCGCCCGAAGAGGAGTACCAGGGACGTTTCTTCCAGGCGACCCATCAGTTGCTCGCCGGCGAGGAGGCCACGCCGCGCAACGTTGCGTTCGCCCTGGCGAGTGGCGGCTATTCGGTGCAGACGAACATGGGCGGGACCGACAACCCTCGTAGTGCGGAGGGGTCGGCCCATGGCCAGTCCGACACGACGATTCGGGGCTACCGGGTCAACGCCGAGGCCGCGAAGTTCTCTCGCGTGGTGGCGGCCGAGCTCTTCGGCCCCCACCGCACCTACGGCTATCTCTACGGCGGCAGCGGCGGCGCCTACCAGACGGTCACCAGTGCGGAAATGACCACCGGCGTGTGGGATGGGTTGTGCCCTACGTCATGGGCTCGCCGCAGTCCATCCCCAATTGTTTCACCGTGCGGGTGAACGCCCTCCGGGTACTGAAGGACAAGTGGCCGACGATCATCGATGCGATCGAGCCGGGCGGGAGCGGTGACCCCTACGCCGGGCTGAACGACGAGGAGCGCGGCGCGCTCGAGGAAGCCACCCGGACCGGATTCCCGCCCGGGGCGTGGTTCAACTACGTCCCCCAGGGCGGAGGGCCGCTCGTGCTGGTCGCCGGCTATGTGCCGGTGCTCGACCCGACCTATCTCGACGATTTCTGGAGCAAGCCGGGCTACCTCGGCACCGATCCGACGTCGTCGGTCAGCGCCGCGCGCGTCCAACATGAGGCGACCGTCGTCGAGGTGAATTCCGCTCCACGCCAACAGCTCAAACTGTCGAGCGTCCCCACCGGCGATCTCACGGCTGCCGACGTCGTCATCATCAGCGGCCCAGCCGCGGGCAAGACCGTCCCACTCGGCCGCATCGACTCGGACGGCAAGGGGCACATCGGCCTCGTGTTCGACCCGGTCGGTGACACGGTCGACGTCATGGCCGATCCCGCTGTCCTCGAAGGCATCCAAGCCGGTGACGAGGTCCGGATCGACAACTCCAGGTTCCTCGCGCTGCAGACCTACCACCGTCACCAATTCCCGCCGGCCAATCCCGACTTCGACTACCCGGACGTCTACGACTACTTCCGGAACCCCGACGGCACGCCGAAGTACCCCCAGCGAAGCGTCGACATCGGCGCGGCTGGCACCCTCGGCGCCACCGGCCAGATCCCCACCGGTCGCTTCAATGGGAAGATGATCGTGGTGGAGTGCCTGCACGATGGCGACGCTCTGCCGTGGCAGGCCGACTGGTACCGAAAGAAGGTCGACGCCGTCGAAGGGCCACAGATCGACGAGAAGTATCGGCTGTGGTACGTCGACAACGCGAACCACACCGACCCGACGACTGAGACGCTCGAGACCCACGCCGTCGCCTATTCGGGCACCGTGCAGTACGCGCTTCGCGAGCTGAGCGCATGGGTCGAGCAAGGCATCGTCCCGCCACCCACCAGCGAATACTGGGTGCAGGACGGCCAAGTGCACGTGCCGGCGTCCGCTGCAGAACGCAAGGGCATCCAACCCGTCGTCCGTCTCGAGGTGAACGGCGGCGAGCGCGCCGAGGTCGCGGCGGGCGAAGCCGTCACCTTCACCGCACAGATCGAGGTGCCGCCGGCCCCGGGCCAAGTGGTGTCGGCGAAGTGGGACTTCGAGGGCGTGGGCGCGTATCCGGACGCCGCTGATCTCGGCGATCCGACCTCGGAGCCCGTCCAGGTGACCGCCACCCACGCCTTCTCCGAACCGGGCACCTACTTCCCGGCGCTACGCGTCGCCAGCCAACGTGAGGGCGATTCCAGCACCCCATTCGCCCGATCGGAGAACCTCAGCCGGGTCCGGGTGGTGGTCAGCGAATGACGAGTCGCTGGTAGCAGCGCGACCCTGGGCGGAGGTGAGAACCTCCACCCGGCACTGCAGGTCTGTCTCAGCGCGCGAAGAGGTGATACCCCGCGAGAACCCAGAGGCCGATGAGCACGACATTCGCCACCGTCGGTTTCGAGATGAAGCGGATGAGCTCCTCGCCGTTCGCTACCCGGCCGTGCGAGCGTCGGGCCGACTGATCCACCACGATGACGAGGATCGGAAGGGCGACCCAGAAGGCGAGGCCGACCGGTGGGCTCGAGGGTAGGAACAGCGCCGGGGCGAATGGATGGCCTCCGCCGCTCAGCATGCCCGCGCCCAGGGCGGATGGTGCTGGGGTGTCCGGATCCGTCTCGACCAGGGAACCCGAGGTGTTCTGACTGTGCACCGGCGCTCTGACGCGGGCGACGACATAGCCGATCCCCGCCGCGATCCACACCAGCAGGAGGGCGGCATTCAACGGCCGGTACGCCTGCGCCAACGCGCTGATCGTCAGGTGGTACTCGTGCGGGCCCGTGTCGAGGGCGAGTACGTCCCAGGCGAGCGCGAGTGCGAACAGCAGTATCCACGGCGCAACGCCTCGAAGGGCCAGACGGCCACCTTCCCGACCCGGCCGCGGCCACGGGTCGTCGACCGGTTCGAGGTGCCAGCCGAACCGCCGCCGGTTCTTGCCCCTCCACAGAGCGACGTCGACAACGAGCACCGCGCCCAGTGAGAGCACCCAGGTGACCTCTGCGGCCACCGTCGTTCGGTGGTAGGCGCTCACCCAACCGCACCACGCACAGAGGGCCACCGCGGCGACGCCGTAGAGCAGGTGGTGACCACGCACGGCAACCGGTATACCCCCAGGTCGGCAGGCGGGCATGACCATCCATGCGGGGGAGCGCGGCTCTCTTGCAACGGGCGCGCCCTCGTGATGAGGTCGTGTGACCCCGCGTTAGGGTCCGCCGATGGCCAAGGGGGTGCTGCTGGGGCACCGCGACTTCCGGCTGCTCTGGGGCGGCGAGACGGTCAGCGAGCTCGGATCACAGATCAGCCTGCTCGCCATCCCGCTGCTGGCGGTGCGGACCCTGCACGCCACCACCTTCCAGATGGGGCTGCTGACGGCAGCATCGACGGCGGCCTTCTTGATCGTGGGGCTCCCGGCCGGTGTCTGGGTCGACCGCGTGCGCCGACGCCGGGTCATGATCGCGGCCGACCTCGGCCGCCTGATCGCCCTGGGGTCCATCCCGATCGCCTATGCCCTCGGCTGGCTGACCCTGGCCCAGCTCTTCGTCGTCACCCTGGCCAGCGGGATCCTCACCGTCTTCTTCGACGTCGCCTACCAGTCGTACCTGCCCGCGCTGGTAGGGAGGGACCACCTCGTCGAGGGCAACGCGAAGCTGACCGGGAGCGAGCAGGTCGCCGCCGTGGCAGGGCCGAGCGTCGCCGGCGGACTGGTCCAGGCCATCGGCGCCCCGGCTGCCGTGGCTGTCGACTCGGTCAGCTTCCTCGTCTCGGCGGTGGCCGTCGCCGCCATCCGAACTCCCGAGGCCCGGCCTGAGGTCCCCGAGAGCGGTCACCCGAAGCTCGTCCACGACATCGCCGAAGGCCTCCGTTTCGTGTTCGGCAACGCGTTGCTGCGGGCCATCGCGGCCACGACGGCCACGGCGAACCTCTTCAGTGGCATCGCCGCCGCAGTCGAGATCGTCTTCCTCGTGCGCACCGTGCACGCTTCGCCGGGCGCAATCGGCCTCCTCTTCGCCATGGGTGGCGTCGGCGGCGTCCTGGGGGCGCTCGCCGCCGGTCCGCTCGCACGCCGTTTCGGCGGAGCACGTGCGACCATTCTCGGCATCGCCGGCAACGCAGGCGCCCTGCTGATCCCCCTCACCATGCCGGGCGCCGGGCTCCTCTTCTTCGGCTTCGGGATGTTCGCCGTCTCGTTCTCCGCCGTCGTCTACAACGTCAACCAAGTGAGCTTCCGCCAGCGCCTGTGCCCGGACCGCCTCCTCGGCCGCATGAACGCCACCATGCGCTTCGTCGTCTGGGGTGTCCTGCCCATCGGCGCTCTCGTCGGCGGCGTGCTCGGCTCGGTCGCCGGGCTCCGGCCGACCCTCTGGATCGCCGCCGCGGGAGAGGCGGCGGCGGGGATCTGGCTCCTCGCGTCGCCGATGCGCACCATGCGCGACTTCCCCGACACCCCCGGCGACGTGACGACGGGGGGCGAACCGTCCTGACGCGGTGCCGCTACTCGCTCACCGTGCGACGTCGACGGCGGGGAGGGCCTCGATGTCGCCCTTCGAGAGGCTGACCGCGATGCCGCCCTCCAGGCGCGTGACGGCGTCGATCGGGATGGCGACCTCCTTGCGCCCCCAGAGGTGCCCTTCCTGCAGGAGGACGTGGGTGACGTGGCCGTGCGCCGGGTCGACGACGAGCCCCTCGACCTTGCCGATCTCACCGTCGGTGGCGTGCACCCGTTCCCCGCGCCGGACGCCCACCTCGCCCGGGGGCAGCGTGTCGCGGGTGACGATCGCGCTGGCATTGGCGACGAGGGGGTCTGCACCGCCCTCCAGCCCGAAGTAGGGCCAGTAGTAGGCCTCGTGCTGCGCGTAGCTCTGGTAGCCGCTCCCGCCGGGCAGGAAATCGGTCTCCTCGGCGGGCGGGAGAGCTTCGAACTCGTCGCGGGTGCAGCGCAGGCGGACGTCGCCCTCGCCCGCGTCCACCAGGCTCAGCGGGACCAGGCGCGCCAGCCCGCTCCGGTGCTCGGGCTCAATGACGAGGTGGGTCACCTCGCGGGCGACCGGGTCCACGACCACCCTGCTCACCTCGCCGAGCGGACCGTCGCTGCACGCGGCGGCGGCGCCGATCGTGAACGTGGCGTCTGCCATGTCGACCTCCTTGTCCAGGGCAACCCTAGGACGGCGCTCACCAACCGCGCAGGTCCACATCCCAGCGATCGACCACGTCGTCACCGTCGACGACGTGCAGGTGTTCGTGGTACGCCACGGTCGGGTCGACGTGGGCCGGCAGGACGCGGATCCGATCACCGACGCGGAGCCGCGCCGTGTGCGGCACGAAGGTCAGGTGCTCGTCGGAGCAGAACCAGACCTCCGCGTCATCCACCGACGGGTCGCCGTGGTCCATGCCCAGGGCCTTGAGGCCACAGTCGGCGACCACCCAGCCCTCCGACACCGAGATGACGGTGGCCAGCACCGTGAGCGCCTGGACGAAGGGCAGCCCGAGCTTGGCGTAGGCCGTGTCCATGAGGGCGTAGGACCCCGCCTGGATCTCCGTGGCCCAGGTGTTGATGTCGAAGGTGCCGGTGCCACCCGCCGAGACGACCTCGCCGCCCACGAGGTCGTGCGCCGCGCACGAGCTCGGCCATGGAGTCGCGCAGCATCTCGGTCCGTGCGTCCCCTGTCCTCCAGCCCGACGATGTGCCCCTCGTACCCCATGACGCCGCGGACCGACAGGCCGGCCGCACGAGCCGTGTCGGCCAGCCGTCCGGCGTCGTCGGGCCGGCAGCCGCAGCGCGGCAGCCCGACGTTGACATCGATCAGCACCTCGGCGACGCCGGCGCTCGCCGCCGCGGCGATGGTCGCCTCGGAGTCGACCGCGACCGTCACGCGTGCGCCCGCCCTGGCCAGGGCGCCCAGGCGAGTGGCGTCGGCCACCTCGTTGGCCAGGAGGAGGTCGTCCCCGAGGCCGGCCCGCGCCATCCCCTCCATCTCGGCCACCGTGGCGCAGGTGAACGCGGTATGCCCCTGCGCCGCCTGGCGCGCTGCGAGCGCCGTGCACTTGTGGGCCTTGACGTGCGGCCGCATCCGGTTGCCGGGCAGGGCCTGTGCCATGGTGCGCAGGTTCTCCTCCAACCCGGCCGCGTCGACGAGGAGGGCCGGTGTTCTCAGGTGCGCCGTCTTCACGGCCCGGAGGCTACCGACCCGCGCCGTCTCGCCACGGCTTCATCTCGAGACCCGGGTAGCGGGCCTGCACGCCGGCCAGCGTCGTCCGCGTTCCAGTAGGGATGCCCGGGCGGCGGCACACCGAGGAGGGCGAACTGGCGGGGGTGGCCTGCTGGACGTACTTGCTCAACTCGACGGAGAACCCCTTGAAGGGCCAGGCCTGGTAGCCGCCCCAGCCGGCGTCGCGGTGGCGGAAGGAGACGTGGAGCATGATGCGGTAGCGGGTGGGGTCGGTGAAGTCGACCGAGCGGTGGTAGACGTCGGGTCGGTAGGCCACGACGGAGCCGGCCGGTGCCGCCGCGTCCGACGGGTCCTCGTAGAGCTCGGCGTAGTCCACGTAGTTCAGCGTGTGGCATTCCACGGGGACGTCCTTGGTCTTCTGCCACGAGACGAACCGGGTCGCGCCGTCCTCGGTGCTCACGTCGGTCAGGTAGACGAAGAACTCCACCTGCTGGTAGCCGACCTCGTGACGCGGCACGACCAGCATGTGGTTGGGGTAGTCGGCGTGGAGGAGCTGGTTGTAGTCCGACGCCTGCTGGGCGTACTTGGCCGTCACGATGCCCATGTAGCAGGCGAGGTCGGCGCTGCCGAGGAACGCTTCCGCGAGATCGACGACGTTGTCGTGCAGAACGAGCGCGTTGAGGCGTGAGCTGTGGAACGGGAACTCGGGCCACGGGGCGTCCCAGGTGTGCCACTGGCCCGCCTCGGCCCCGCCCTGCCCGACCATCTCCGCCGGTGTGGGGAAGTAGCGGTGCACGGCATCCTGCGCGGCGGCCAGCTCGTCAGGCGGGATGACGCCCGGGACGACGCACCACCCGTCGGTGTCCCAGCGCTCTTTGAGCTCGGGTGGGAGCACCTGCGGTGACACCCGGCGCAGGCTAGTGCGACCCCCGGACCAGGCCCTTGACCGGAACGGGCCCGAGCGGTAGGGTTTAAGCGATCGCTCAAATCATTTGCTCAAATCAATTGCGGAGGGAGCACGGATGGCCAAATCGGGGACCAGCACGACGGTGGGCCGGCCGTCCTCGGCCGGCACCCGTGACACTCGGGAGGCCCTGGTGCTCGGGGCGGTCGCCGCGCTGAAGGAGGTCGGCTTCGCCGGGGCCAGCGCCCGTGAGATCGCCCGGCGCGCCGGCTGCAACCAGGGCCTCGTCTTCTACCACTTCGGCTCGGTCGCCAACCTGCTCCTCGCCGCGCTGGACCATGTGAGCGAGACGAGGCGCGTCCGCTACCAGGCGGTGGTCGCCCGCGCGGGCGGGATCGCTGACCTGGTCGACGCCGCCCAGGTCATCTTCGAGGAGGACCTCGACGCCGGTCACATCGCCGTGCTGGCCGAGATGATCGCCGGCGCATCCGCGTCACCGGGGCTCGCACCTGAGGTCGCGGCTCGGATCGCCCCCTGGCGCGGGTTCGCCGCCGACGCGCTGGGCGGGATGTTGTCCGGCTCGCCGCTCTCGGGTGTGATCGAGCCCGACGTTGCGTCGCACGCCGTCGTCGCGCTCTATCTCGGGCTGGAGATGCTGGCTCGGCTGGACGGCGACCGCACGGCGGCGCTGGCGCTGTTCGACCGGGCCCGCCAGCTCGCCGGCCTCCTGGAGATGATGGGCGCGGCCGCGGCAACCGAGTCCGCGCCGCACGAGGAGAGAGAGACATGACACGAGAACAGTCAGTTGCGAACGGACACGACGGATGTCGCCGCCCTCGACTTCCCGGCCCACGGATTCGACGTTGTGACCGGGGCCTTCGGTTACTCCGGGTCGGCGATCGCCGCGAGCTCGGCCGCAGCGGGCGCCGGGTCAGGACCTTGACCGGTCACCCTGGGCGTGGCGCCGGCGCACCCATCGACATCCGCCCGCTCGACTTCGACGACGTCATCGGGCTGACCTCGTCGCTCCACGGCGCGACGACCCTCTACAACACGTACTGGGTCCGCTTCCCGCGGGGTAGCAACGACTTCGATCGGGCGGTCGCCAACTCACGCACGCTCTTCCACGCGGCTCGCCAGGCGGGCGTGGAACGCATCGTCCATGTCTCCATCACGCATCCGAGCACCTCCTCGCCCTACGGCTACTTCCGGGGCAAGGCCGAGGTGGAGCGGGCGCTCGCCGAGGTGGGTGTTCCCTATGCGGTGCTCCGCCCGGCCATCTTGTTCGGCGGCGACGGGGTGTTGGTGAACAACATCGCCTGGCTACTGCGCCATCTTCCCGTTTTCGCGGTCGGGGGTCGCGGCGACTACCGCATCAGGGGGATCCACGTCGACGACCTGGCGGCCCTGGCGGTGACGGCCGGGGCGGAGCGCACGAGCACGGTGATCGACGCCGTCGGGCCAGAGCGGCCGACCTTCATGGAGCTCGTCCAGCTCATCCGCGACGCGGTGGGCAGCCGGTGCCGGATCGCGCGCGTCCCGGCCGCGCTGGTGCCGCCGCTGGCCTCGGTCCTCGGCCTGTTCCTCCATGACGTCCTGCTCACCCGCGACGAGTCCCGGGCCATGGCGGACGGGCTCGCCGACACCGATGGGCCGGCGACGGGGTCCATCGCCGTGAGCGAGTGGATCCGGGACAACGCGGAGGTGTTGGGGCGGACCTACGCCAACGAGATCGATCGGCATTTCCGACCGCCGTCCGGCTGAGGCCGGGCGGATTCCTCCCCTAACTCCAGGTCAGGAGCACCAGTGCCGTACCCAGGGCCAGGTAGAAGCCGAAGGGCACGGCGGACCGTCGCTCGGCTTTGTGGGAGCCGATCAGCGCGAACCCGATGACGGCGGCCAGCAGGTTGGCGAAGAAGAACCCCTCCAGCAGGGCCACCGGGCTCACCCAGGCCAGGCCGAAGCCGACCACCAGGGAGAGGCGGACGTCGCCGAAGGCCATCCAGCGCGGGTTCATCAGGTTGATGACGAAGAAGAGCGCGAAGAAGGCGACACCTCCGAGCGACGCGACGAGGAGACGTTGCCACTCGTGCATCACGCCGGCGATCACCACGCCGCTGACGATCACGGCGACAGTGAGCGCGTAGACGAGCGTCTTGGGCAGCAGGCGGCGGGTGAGGTCGCAGTAGGCGAGCTGGACCAGGCCGACGAGCAGCAGAAGGGGAGGCAGGGCGATGATCGACCAGCCGACGCGATGCAGCACGTAGGCGGGCAACAGACCGGAGGCGACAGCGAGGGCCACCCAGTGCGCTCGGGATATACGCGGCGGCGCGTCGGCTGTCGCGACGGCGACCGTCTCCGACGAGCCGGCAGACGACCGGGCCACCGAGGCCGCGAGCTCACGTCGGGTGAACGGGACCAGCAGCGATCCGGCCGCCATGCCGAGGACGGCGCCGCCGAGCAGAGTGAGGGGTGCGCTCATCCGACAACGACACGACGTCGCACCGGTAGTGAGGTCCGCCACCTGGGCTCCCGCCGACGGAGGCGCCCAGGGCCTGCAGGACGGATCCGAGCACCGGTCAGGACGCCGTGGTCGACTTCCGAGCAGAACGGAGATCGGGTCGGGAGTGCCGGAGTCAGAAACTGTAGCGTTCAGCCCCGGGTTAGTCGAGCCCGAAGTTCTGCGGATTCATTCCGGCCGCTGACGCTCCCCGGGGACGGCGGGATGGTGTTCGGCGACGGCACGATGGTGTAGGTCCCCGACTGGTTGGTCACGGCGGGGACCGAAAGGTTCGCGATTTGGGTCGCGGTGGGGCCGGACGTAGGGTCACAGTCCCCGCTGCCGCTGTCGTGCTCAACCGACTTGATCTTCACCTCGACAGCACGTTGTTGACGCAATTGACCCGAACAAGGTGGCGATACCCTGCGCGGCGGACAGCGGGATGTCGAGACTGCCGACGCACGTGGTGAGTTGATATCCGACTGGACCTGCGCCGTGTGGCACAGGTGGACGTCTTCCGCTGGGGGCCGGGCATTGTGCTGAGGAGATGTACGACCCGGCCGGACCGGGGTAGGGGCTGGACAGCTGGGGGGCTGTACCAGGGTCAGGGTCAGGGTGGCGCGCTCACACCGGGGATGTTGAGCGCCGTGGTGACGTTCAGGGCGCTGGTGCCGTTGGCCAGCTCGGCCTCGGTGGTCAGCATCTGGAGTGCGTCGAGGCTGGCCGACAGCGCCGAGGTCTTACAGCGCGCCATTGGCGCAGGTCGACCCGCTGATGGAGACCATCTGGCAGAGCTCGGCCGAGGTGGAGCCGCTGAAGCTGAGCCCGTTTAGTGCGGCATCTCGCATCGGTGCTCGAACCAACCGGTTCGCCACCGCGGTTTGCCAGATGCCGAGCCACTGGGCGCCCGTCAGAGACGTCGTCATGACGTTGGACGTCGTCAGGAGGCCGCCCGAGGCGGCGATCAGCTGGTTGACCCAGACGTAGGTGTTGGCCAGACCCTGGTAACCGAGGATGGTCACGGTGGCCGACGGTGCCCAGCTTGCCCAGCAGCACGTTGAGGACTGCGGTACTGCTGGGTGTTGATGCTGAGCAGGTACGAACCGATGGAGAAGCCCGACTCGGGGGTCCACACGGTTGTCGTGCACACGTTCGCCGAGGTGCAATCGCCGCCACTGCTCCGCTGCCCACCGCCGCCGTGGGCGACGAGTGTGTTGAAGCCGCCCCAGAAGATCTGCGGCACCACCTGCGTGGCGGAGACCCGGACCGCGTTACAGGGCGGGGGTGACGTCGAGAAGACGGTGTTCGCAGCAGCTGGCGGTCAGCGGTCTGCGCCGTAAACGTGCCGCCGGAGTACCACCCGGGCGTCGCGGTGAGCCCGGCGTTCGAGCCATTGTCGGTCTTCACCCCGGCGAGCAGCCCGTTGATGTAGCTCTGGACCGCCACTACGTCGACTGCGAGTCGGCCGTGCTGATGTTCTGCACGATGTCGAGCGCGGCCGTGTCGGCCATCGCCTGCGCCTGCCGGCTGCCGTAGACCGTGAACCCGAGGTCGACCGCCATGGCGCTCGTGCCGAGCAGCGCGACCATGCAGATGGCGGTCAGGATCAGCGTGGCGCCCCGCTCGTCATCGCGCCGGCGACGGAGGAAACGTCTTGCGACCTTCATTGCGGGCTCCTACTGGGGGACCTGGAGGACGTTGGTCGACGTCAAGGTGGTTGGCGTGATGACGCTGAGTCCCGGGAGCTCGGGGAACAGCGGGGTCGAGGCGTAGTTGTAGGAGAGGGTGACCTTGAGGCATCGTGGCATTGGCGTTCGACGGGCAGGCCTTTTCGCACGCAAAGGCTGTGACGGCGTCCGCGGGATTGGGGCTGAAGGTGCAGGCCGTGGAGTCGAAGGTCGTGGGTGTGCCGCAGGCTTTGTTCATCCAACCGATGTCGTTGCACGCCTGGGCCTCGCGCCGTGCTGACCTGTGCGGCCGCCGTCGACATGACGATGCCGGATCGGGCGGCGTCGGCAGCGGCCTGGGTGAGGGTCGACTGGGCGGCCAGGATCAGGCCGTAGGTGATGATGCCGTAGAGCAGCGTGATCAGGAGCACGACCACGATGGCGAACTCGATCATCTCCGCCCCGCGCTCGTCGTCGGCCCGGTGCTCGTCCTTGTGCTGCCGCCGCAGTCTCTCTGGAATTCCCACGTACGCGTTCCCACGTGGCCCCCTCCTCGTATGTCCTGGCAGCGGCAGCCAATCGGCACATCTGCATGACAATTGGTCGTCGCGTTCTACGTCGAACTGATTCTGGGCCGCACGCGCACGCGGGTACATAGGACAAATGGACCATTTAGGCCCCCCACCTGCGGCGCTCTGTTGGAGAATGGTCAAAAGGACCTATGTACCTCGACCACTTCTCGTCGTACCCTCCAACGGAACCGCCGGACTGGTGACCGCATAACGGGTCACCGCACGTCGTCCGCCGGGCTGAGAGGGGGAAGCTGCAGTGAAGAAGCAGACGCTGATACTGGTCATGATCGGGGTGATCCTCTTCATTGCCGGAAGCGCCATCGCGTATGCCAGCGTGAAGGGCGCCAGCAAGAACTCGACGTCGCCCAACGTGGTGGCGCCGGTGAGCACCTCCGCCGTGGTGGCCAAGGCGAACATCCCGGCGGGGACCACCGGCCAGGCCATGATCTCCAGCGGGCTCGTCGCCCTCGAGCTGATCCCGACCAAGTCCTATGTGCCCACCGATCTGCCCTTCGCTCGCCGGACTTGAGCAACGAGGTCCTGACCGCGCCGGTCACCAAGGGCCATGCCATCAGCAGCGACCCAGCTCACGGCCAGCACCTCCTCCATCTCGCTGCCGACGGGCATGGACGCCGTGACCGTCACCGTCACCGGGACGAACGGGCTCGCCGGCTACCTGCAGCCCGGCGCCCGCGTCGACGTCTACGCCAACGTCACGAAGATCTCCTCGGCCGTCGGCGCGTCAGCGCCGACGCTCCCGGTGCCCTGCACGGAGCTGGCCATGGCGAACATCCAGGTGCTCGACGTCCAGAGCACCGTCCCGTCGCTACGCCGGCCACCACGACGGTCGACCGGCCGCACCATCCCGGCGCTCGGAGACGCTGCTCCTGGCCGTCAACCCCGCGGATCCGAGGTACGCTCCAGTTCCTCGTCACAGAACGAGACGGTCTCCGTGGTCCAGACCCAGCAAGGGCAACTCGCCCCGCCGTCGGGCAGTGCATCGGCACCGACCAGACGACGGCGCGCACCATGATCTCCCGCCGGATTCTCGTCATCAGCCGCTCGCCGGCGCTCAGCCGGGCCATCCAGGCCTCGCTCGGCCCGGGCTACCAGGTCGTGACCAGCACCAACGTCATCGACGTCGTCGAGGAAGTGCGCGAGCAGGGCCCCTTCGACGTCCTGGTGGCCGGGCCGGTCTTCGACAGCCACGCCGGCATGGCCCGCCTGGCCAACCTGCGGGCGACCGCAGCGGTGCCGGCCGTCGTCCTGGCTCTCGGGCCCAAGCCCAAGGCCAACCTGAGTGACATCGTGCGCACCGGAGCGGTGGAGCTGGTGGAGTACCCGACCAGCAAGCGCCAGCTCTCGACTGCGCTCAAGCGTGCCTTCGACATCGCCGACGTCTCGGAGTCCGGCGCCGCCCCGACGCTGCCCGTCGTGTCGCACGGCGTCGTGGTGGACCGGCCGCAGTTCGCCGAGGTCTTCACGGTGGCGTCGTCCAGCGGCGGCTGTGGCAAGACGTTCTACGCCACGAACCTGGCCTGCTACCTGGCCGCCCAGACGGGCCAGCGGGTGTGCCTGGTCGACCTGGACCTCCAGTTCGGCGAAGTCTCGACCGCCCTGCACCTGCGGCCGCGCTTCACGATCTCGGATCTCCTCTCCCGGGAGCCGGTGGACGAGGACGACCTCGACGAGCACGTCGAGGAGTACCTCGAGGAGCACGAGCTCGGCTTCTCCGTGCTGGCGGCGCCGTTCAGTCCCGCCGACGCGGACATGATCGCCCCCAAGGACGTCTACAAGGTGATGGGTGCGCTGCGCCGGCACTTCGACTACATCGTGGTCGACACCCCGGCCCAGCTCTCCGAGATCGTCCTGGCCGCGTTCGACCACTCCACCCGGGTCCTGTGCATGGTCACGCTCGACCTGCCGAGCATCCGGAACATGCGGGTCTTCCTGACCACGTTGGAGAAGCTGCGCATCAACAGCGAGACCATCGGCGTGGTGCTCAACAAGGTGGAGGAGGACATCGGCATCGACATCACCGACGTCCAGGAGGTCCTCGACAACAAGATCGTCTCCATCCTCCCGTACTCGCGGGAGGTCATGCGGTCGATCAACAAGGGGAAGCCGGCGCTCGTCTCGGCCGCAGGCTCCGACATCGGCAAGAAGCTGGCCGGAGGCATGCAGCAGTTCCTCGCCGGTGACGTCACGCCCGATCCTGGCGACGAGCTCCAACACGGCGGAGATCGAGGAGCCACGCAGTTTCTGGCGGCTGAGGAGGAAGAGTCGCACCAGCACGGTGCCTGAGCTCGAGAGGGTCTGAACACGATGAACCTGTCCGAGAAGCTCGCTGCAGCCGACGACGCCGGGGCGGCGTCCGCTGAGGAGACGCCGCCCCGGAACCGCCGCGCCGACGATGCCGACGAGAGCGCCCGTGGTGGAGACCGTCGGGCCTCCACGGGAGACCGGCGGTCCTCCGGCGGCGGGACAGCAGGCGACGGGACCGGCCACCGAGCGACGCACCAACGGGGGGACCGGCCCAACCGGCAAGAACCCCATGCGGCGGTCCGCTGACCGGGCCGGCCTCGACGAAGCGTGGAAGCAGTCCAAGGCGAAGGTGCAGACCAAGGTCCTGGCGGAGATCGCACCGACCGCGGCCAACCTCTCGCCGGACGAGCTCCGGGAGAAGGTCCGTTCCACCGTGAACGAGATCCTCGAGCGGGAGGACATCGGCATCTCGCCGATTGAGCGCCAGCGCTTCGTCGAGGAGATGCTCGAAGACTCCCTCGGCTACGGGCCGCTCGAGGCGTTGCTGGCCGACGGCAGCATCACCGAGATCATGTGCAACAACTACAACGAAGTCTGGATCGAGCGCCAGGGCCTGCTGCAACGCAGCGACGTCGTCTTCAACTCGCCGCACCAGTACCGCCGCATCATCGACCGCATGGTCCACGCCGTGGGCCGCCGTGTCGACGAGTCGTCGCCCATGGTGGACGCCCGCCTGGCCGACGGCTCCCGTATCAATGCCATCGTGCCGCCGCTCGCCCTGCGGGGACCGGTGTTCACGATCCGGAAATTCCCCGAGCGCGCCCTCGTCATGCAGGACCTCATCACGCTCGGGACGCTCTCCATGGACTCCGCGGTCTTCCTGGAGGCCCTGGTCCGGGGCAAGATCAGCATGGTCGTCGTCGGCGGTACCGGCACCGGGAAGACGACGATGCTCAACGTGCTGTCGAACTTCATCCCCGACGGGGAGCGCCTCATCACCATTGAGGAGTCGGCCGAGCTCCAGATCCAGGGAGCCCACGTCGTCACCCTGGAGACCCGCCCCTCCAACGCGGAGGGTTCGGGCGAGGTGCGCATCCGCGACCTCGTGCGGAACTCCCTGCGTATGCGGCCCGACCGGATCATCGTCGGTGAGTGCCGTGGCTCCGAGACCCTCGACATGCTCCAGGCCATGAACACCGGTCACGCCGGCTCCATGACCACGGTGCACGCCAACACGCCCCGTGAGCTCCTGGGCCGTCTGGAGACCATGGTCATGATGGGTGGGGTCGAGCTGCCCCAACGCGCCATCCGGGAGCAGATCGTGATGGCGATCGGCATCCTGGTCCAGCTGCAGCGGACCGCCGAGGGCCCCCGCATCGTGCACTCCATCACCGAGATCCAGGGCATGGAGGGGGACACGGTCCTGCTCCAGGACATCTTCCACCGGGTCGACACGGCCGAGGGGATGGGACGCCTCGTCCCGACCGGCCTGCGGCCCAAGATCCTCGACGAGTTGGCCCTCGCGGGAGTCGAGGTCCCGCCGCAGATCTTCCGCAACGAGTCTGATGTGCTCGTCGGGTCGGGACGCTCCGGCGGCCGCCATCATCGCCCGGCCCGGCCGGGACGGGTCGTGGAACCGCCCTCGGAGGAGCTCTACGAAATGCTCGCGCGCCGCCGCGACGGGAAGTGAGCCGATCATGCTCGGGGCTCTGCAGATGAACACGCAGGTCGAGGCCTTCGTGGCCGCCGTCCTCGTCGGCGCCGGACTGGCGCTGGCCGTCGTGGCCGCCATCATGCGCGTGCGCACGAAGCAGCGCACGCTGGCCGAGATCCTCGACGACACCATGGGCACGGCGGCCGTGCCCGTCGAGGTGGTCTCCGAGTCGCCGGAGCGGGGCGAGCTCTCGGCGGTCACCGTCCGCATCGCCGGCATCTTCGGACGCGTCGACACCACCGGGGCACTCGAGCAACGCCTCGAGCGAGCGGACATCCCGCTGCGCGCCGGGGAGTACATCGCCGTCGTCGCCGCCATCGCAATGATGCTGGCGGTGGTGGTCGGCGTGCTCAGCAAGTCCGTGATCGGCTCGGTCATCGCAATCTTCCTCGTGGTCGGCGTCGCCTGGTACCTGCCGTCGCGCCGGGGCGCCAAGAGGATCAAGCTGCTGCAGGAGCAGCTGCCGGACGCGCTGGCGCTCATGGCCGCCTCGGTCGAGGGAGGCCAGACGTTCCAGCGCTCCATCGACATGTACCGCCGGGACGCCAAGGCGCCGCTGTCGCACCAGCTCGACCGGGTGATGGCCGAGGTGGCCGTGGGGTCCGACCTCGTGGTCGCCCTCGAGAACATGGCCGAGCGCTCCGGAGTGGAGGACCTCAAGTGGGCCGTGGAGGCCGTGCGGATCCAGCAGTCGACCGGTGGCCGCCTGGCACCGATCCTCCACACGCTGGCCGAATTCATGCGGACGAGGCAGGAGGTGCGACGGGAGGTCCAGACGCTGTCGGCCGAGGGTCGCATGTCGGGATATGTGCTCTTCGCCATCCCGATCTTCCTGGTGTGCGCGCTCGAAATGAAGGACCCGGGCTATCTCAAGCCGATGCTGCACGGTGCCGGCCTCGTCGTCCTCATCGGGACGGCAGGGCTCATGGGACTTGGGTACCTGATCGTCCGAAAAATGGTCAACATCAAGGTCTGACGCAGGGGGATAGGTCACATGAACGCCACATACATCGTTCCGATGGTGGGCATCACGCTGATGGTCGTCGGCCTGGTCGGCGTCGGCGCCGCAGCCTGGCGTACGCACCACTCGCAGGCCCAGCTCGACTTCATCCGTTCCCTCGGTTCGGAGGCCGAGTTGTACGCCGCCGTGCCCGACACTCCCGTGGTCGAGCGGGTGCAGACGCCGCTGGTCAATCGGATCTTCGGACCGGTGGGGCAGGGCCTGCGGCACAGCCTGTCGCGGCTCTACCCCTCGAGTGACATCGACCGGGTGCACGCGGACCTCCTCAAGGCCGGCCTGACCGGAACGGTGCGTGCCGAGGAGTTCGTCGCCATACAGGTGGGCTCGGTCATGCTGGGCATCGCATTCGGCCTCATCTCGCTCGTGAGCGGCTTCCTCAGCGTCAAGACCGGCGTGGCCGCCCTGTTCATCCTGCCCCTGATCGGCGGACTGGCGCCCAGCTACTGGCTGCGCCACAGGATCAAGGTCCGCCGCGAGCAGGTCACCAACGACCTGCCGGACCTGCTCGACCTCATGACGATCTCGGTCGCGGCCGGACTCGGCCTGGAGCAGGCGATGCAGGTCTCGTGCGCCCGCTTCGAGTCGCCGGTCTGCCACGAGCTGCGCCTGACGCTGCGGGAGATGGAGCTCGGGTTGTCGCGCCACGACGCGCTGGAGAACTTGAAGCTCCGCACCGACATCGACGATCTGGTCACGTTCTCGGTGGTGCTGTCGCAGGCGGACATGCTCGGCCTGCCGATCGGTCGGGTCCTGCAGGCCCAGGCGGACGAGATGCGTGACAAGCGCCGGCAGCGGGCCCGCGAGAAGGCGGCCAAGGTCCCGGTGAAGATCCTGTTCCCGCTCGCCCTGTGCTTCCTGCCCGCGATCATGATCGTCGTCCTGGGCCCGCTCGTCGGACCCATCAAGGGCGCCTTCCACCATTAAGGGATCGGTCGTTTCCACCGGGTCCAAGAGCCCGGCGAAATCCCGTCACTGCACCCGGGCTGCAATCTGGCTGCGACTGCCGTTTGACACCCGCGTCGTACAATGACCAGGGGATTTCCACCGGTTCCGGTGGAGGAGAGCCGCTCCGGATCTCGGTCCGAGTGGCATGGAGGGGGACCAATGGCGAATACAGCTTCGGCAATCCTGTGGCCGAGTGCGGAGCCTGCCGTCGAGGTGGGAGAGCGGCCCGAATGGACGTTCTACTCGCAGGTGTCGGTGTCGGGACCAGCGGTCAGCACGACCGTGCACCGTGGTGAGAGCCGGCCCGTGGCCCGGGCGACCCTCACCCGGGACGAGCTCGAGGTCGACACCAGGCCCGCCGTCACCCGCGATCGGGACCTCTCGGTGCAGCGGCGCCAGGAAGAGCGGCAGTGGGGGCCATGGTCGCTGACCCAGCGCGAGCTCGAGGTGCTGCAGCTGCTGGCTGAGGGTGCCACGAACGGCGAGATCTCGCAGCGTCTCTACATCAGCCCGAAGACCACCAAGAACCACCTGGCGGCCATCTTCCAGAAGCTCGACGTGACGAACCGTACACACGCGCTGGTGCGCGCCGTTGTCATGGGACTCGTCACGATCGAATAAAAACAGCGGCACAACGGAGCTTCGTATTTGGTCCATATGGCCTATGGAGTGGACCTGAGAGAGCGCCGAGAATGTCGGTGGGAACTCCAAATGGGGTCGGGCAAAAGTTCGGAACCATTGGGGCGAGAGAGGGGAATGAATCAAATGAGTGAGCTGTTTCTTAACGCGTTCTTCGCGGTCCGTGGCTTCCACGGCAATCTGCTTGAGCGGGCTCGGACTGAGCGTGGCGCCTCCATGGTGGAGTACGCGCTGCTGGTCGGTCTCATCGCCGTTGTTGCCGTCGTTGCGGTGGCAGCGCTCGGAACGGGCATCAAAGGCCTGTTCGGCAGCGCCAACACCTGCGTCGGTGGCCTGAACGCCACAAGCTGCTAGCAGGAGCGGCCTTCGCCGCATGCAGCAAACGCAATGCTTCCCTAAGGGAATATTCCCCCTTCCCCAATGGGATGACGGTTGGGCTGGGTCGGCACTCGCCGGCCCAGCCCACTGTCGTTTCTGGGGATGCTCGAAGGGCGGCAATGCGTCAATGCAGTGCCACCGGAATTTGTTAATAACCGCTGTGTAATAGGTCTAAAAGGCCTATGGAAAGCGACCATCAAGTATCCGATGCTTTACGTGGAGCAAGTCACCAAGGGGCAGGCTTGCCAGAGGGGAAAGAGGGGAACATCAATGTTGGGAATCTTCATGAACGCGTTCGTCGCAGTCCGGGGCGCACATGGCACGCTGCTTGAGCGGGCCCGGACTGAGCGTGGCGCCTCCATGGTGGAGTACGCGCTGCTCGTCGGCCTCATCGCCGTCGTGGCCGTCGTGGCCGTCGCTGCACTGGGCACGGGTATCTCCGGCCTGTTCGGCAGCGCCAACACCTGCGTCGGTGGACTGAACGCCACCAGCTGCTAGGACGCACGGCGGCCTGAGGCCGCTCACGTAGAACGACGCCGCCTTCCGAGGTGGCCATGTTGCCGGGGGGCAACGGGGAGGGCTGGACTCAGGTCCAGCCCTCCGTCGCGTCCGGGGTGGGGTCACCGCAGGGGCCGGCCGTGCCCGGGGCGGGGCTGGGCCCTGGGCCCCGGCACGTGACCTGGGCGCCCGGGCCGGTGACCAGGGATGTCGTCACCCGCCGCCGCCGGAGAGGGCGATTTCATCGTCGGTTCACACAACCGATACGGCGGTGAAATAGGGTCCCACGAGACTGAGGAGGCGAGCGGGAGTGCCGCGCCCTAGGGCGCGCCCGGCACCGGCCCGTCGCCGCAGCGTCGTGACCACGGAGAAGAAGGGGTACACAGGAGAATCCATGAGCTACCAGGCCGAGTACATCTGGATCGACGGGACGGAGCCCAGCCCGCTGCTCCGCAGCAAGACGAAGATCGTCGAGGACGGCAAGGAGCCCCCGATCTGGGGCTTCGACGGCTCCAGCACGAACCAGGCCGAGGGGAGCGATTCGGACTGCGTCCTGCAGCCGGTGTTCGTCTGCCCGGACCCGCTGCGGGCGGAGGGCGACAAGCTCGTCATGTGCGAGGTCCTGTTGACCGACATGTCGCCCCATCCCACCAACACACGCCGGGCCTGTCTGGAGGCCGCCGAGAAGTACGCCTCCTTCGAGCCCTGGTTCGGGATTGAGCAGGAGTACACCTTCTTCCAGTACGGCCGACCGCTGGGCTGGCCCGAAGCCGGCTTCCCTGCGCCGCAGGGCCCCTATTACTGCGGCGTCGGGGGCGACAAAATGCCGGGGCGCCAGATCGTCGAGCGCCACACTGCGGCCTGCATGAAGGCCGGGCTGGGCATCGAGGGCACCAACGCCGAGGTGATGATGGGCCAGTGGGAGTTCCAGATCGGGGTCCTGCCGCCGCCCCTCGTCGCTGACCAGCTGTGGACCGCCCGCTGGTTGCTCTTCCGCATCGCCGAGGAGTTCGACGTCTACGCCACTCTGGAGCCCAAGCCGGTCCTCGGCGACTGGAACGGCGCCGGGGCGCACACCAACTTCTCCACCAAGGCCATGCGCGAGGACGGCGGCTGGGACGCCATCATCGCGGGCTGCGAGGCACTCGGGAAGCGCGTCGACGAGCACGTCGCCAACTACGGCATCGGCATCGAGAGCCGTCTCACCGGCGCGCACGAGACCGCGCACTACACCCAGTTCACCTACGGCACGTCCGACCGGGGGGCGTCCATCCGCATCCCGTGGCAGACCGCACAGAACAAGAAGGGGTGGATCGAGGACCGCCGGCCCAACGCCAACATGGACCCCTACGTCGTGAGCAGGCTGCTGGTCGAGACCGTGTGCGGAGCCGCCGCCGGCGACTGACCCACAGAGGATCGGGAACGCCGCCGCGCTTCGGGCCGCACCACCCGGAGCAGGCGGCGTTCCTCGTTGTGGCGCCCGGTGGGCGGCCGGCTCAGGCCGGTGGGACGGGCTGGTCGCTCGGCGTCTGGGCGGCCATGGCGACCTCGCCCGGGCGGGGCAACGGCCCGAACTGGAGCGCCGCGGTGTCGCCCTCGATGTAGCGGCTGGCGTCGCCGCCCGCATCCGCCATCTCGTCCATGCCGATGGGGCCGTCGGGCTCGCCGGCCAGGAACTGCTTGATGATCGGGTTCTCCGTCGCCACCATGTCGGCCTTGCTGGAGAACTTCACCAGGTTCGAGCGGAACAGCACGCCCATGAAATCCGCGGTCCGCATGACGGACTGGATGTTGTGCGTGATGATGAAGAAGGTCGCTCCGGTCTCCCTCTGGGCCGTGACGACCAGCTCGTCGAGGTAGGCCACCCGCACGGGGTCGAGTCCCGAGTCGGGTTCGTCGAAGAGCACGATCTCGGGCTCCGTCACCATGGCCCGGGCCAGACCGGCCCGCTTCTTCATTCCCCCCGAGACCTCGCCCGGCAGCTTCTTCAGGTGGTCCATGAGTCCGACGAGCTCGGCGTTGCGGTGGACGAGCTCACGGATCTCCGCCTCGTTCTTTCGGGTGTGCTCGCGCAGCGGGAAGGCGATGTTGTCGTAGAGGTTCATGGAGCCGAACAGCGCGCCGTCCTGGAAGAGGACGCCGAACTTCTTGCGCACCTCGTAGAGGCGCTTCTCTCTGAGGCCCACGATCTGGTCGCCGTCGACCCAGATCTCCCCCCGCTCCGGCCGGAGCAGCCCGAGGATGTTCTTGAGCAACACGGACTTCCCGGTGCCCGAGGGGCCGAGGATGGCCGTGATGCGGCCCTTGGGGACGTCGAAGGTGATGTCCTCGAGCACGGTGTGGGAGCCGAAGGACTTGGTGACGCCCCGGAGGGAGATGATGGGCTCGCCGGGAGCGATCCACGGCTGCACGGCCTCCTGCTGCTGCGTGTCCATACGAGGAGAACCCATACCCGGGTCCAGGCTTGCGCCTACCCGGGCCTCAGAGGAGTCGGGCTCAACCGCCCCCGAGCAGCGAGTTCACGGTGTTGCCCAGGCCGCCCAGGAGCCCCGACGACGTCGTCGTGGTGGTGGGCGCCGGCGTGGTCGTCGGGGTGGTCGTCGACCCGGACCCGCCGAGCACGCTGCCCAGGCCCAGGGACTGGGTCAGGTCGTTCACCGTGCCGGTCACTCCGTTGGTCAGGCCGCCGACGGCGTTGGTGACCCCGTTGGTCACGCCGTTCACCGTGGTGGAGGCAGCCCCACCGGTCACTCCGTTCACGGTGCTCCCGAGTCCGCCGGCCACACCGTTGACGGTGGAGTTCAGCCCGTTGGTCGCCTGGTTCAGGCCACCGCTCACGCTCCCGCCGGAGCCCGACGTGCCTGCGGGCAACGCGCCGCCGACGAGTGAGGAGGCGCCCCCGGTCGTGCCACCGGGTGCACCGGACCCCGATGCGGAGCCGGACGACGACGACGTCGCGGACGAACCGGCGTCGGTCCCGCCCGCGAGCGTCGGGCTCGCACCGGTCACGGCGGTTCCCGGAGCCCCGGCGGCCGCCACGGGCCCGCCCAGGGCGAGTGGCGGCGCGGCGAGTGCGGAGCCCGCGGCGCCGGGCAGCGACGGGTTGGTGCTGAACGCGTGCGGGGCGATGAACGCCGCGGCGACGGCAGCCCCGGTGAACGCCACGCCGGTCATGGCGTTGCGCAACCCACCGGTGCCCGCGCCCTGCTGCTGCACGGTGGCACCGCGGTGCGCCACCCGGAAGACGGACCGGCGCAGCACGGCGCCCGTCGCGATGAGGAAACCGGCCAGCGCTTCCTTCGACTCGGAGACGACGGCGAACTCGCGCTTGAGGGCCTGGCGGGCGCGCCACAGCAGCGTCTCGATCGTTCCGATCTCGACACCCTCGTGGTCGGCGATCTGCTGATAGGTCCAGCCCGAGCCCTCGCGCATGGCGAGCACGTGCCGGTGGCGAGTCGAGAGACGCCCGAGGGCGCGGTTGACCAGCTCGCCGTCGACGGCGGCCAGGACGAGCTCCTCGGAGGTGTCCTCGCCGACGACGCCGACGGGATGCTGCGCGGTGAGCTCCATGTCCTCCGTGGGCGTGCTGCGCGAACGGCGGCGCAGCATGTCCGTGCAGATGTTGCCCGCGATCACGGTCAGCCACGGGTAGAAGCGGCGCTCACCGGCGAAACGGGGGAGTGCCTTCCAGGCGCGGGCAAAGGCTTCTTGCGCCGCGTCCTCGGCCTCATGGCGATCGTTCAGCCGCCGCAGGCAGAAGCGCAGCAGCCGCTCGTAGTAGCGCGCGTAGAGGTTTCCGAACGCCGCCGAGTCACCCGCCTGGCACCGTTCCACGAGCGCGCGGTCGCGGTCGAGGTCGACGTCGTCGCAGAGACTCGTGAGTTCGTCTTGGCGTAGAGCCAATGTCCCGTTCCTCCCCCTCCGTTGGGCCTCTCGACAGGAGGTTGGTCACATTATGTCCGGAACTAACGGGTATGTGAAATAGCCGCAACCAAGAATTCACGAACGGGCGTGGAAAAAATTTTGATCAACAAAGTTGACGAAATCTTCAACGGGCGTTGGGAAAGCTGCGCGCGACGGGCCGATGTCGCCCCCGCGCGCACGCAACGTCCCCAGGCACGGACGCCCGGTCCCGGAGCGCCGGCGGGCCTCGGGGCGGCGACCCGCAAGGTTGCTCCCGGCCTGCCGTTTTTCTGAGCGGAAGGAATGGACGGGGGAATGGGCATGTTGTCCCACCACGTGCACGAGGAGGCCTCGGAAGGGGGGACGACGTTGGCTGAAGCGGGTGACATCACAGGCGTCACGTCCGAGCAGGCCGCGCACCCGACCGAGCCACTGAGCCGTGCCGAGATGGCGCGCCGGCTCGGTTCGCCGAGCGGTCGTCCCGATCCGGCCCTCGTGCTCCCGCGGCCGAGCAGGCCGCTCACCGACGACGGGAAGCTCGCCACCGCCGTGCGGGAGACGGGCAACATGTTCGCCACCGCCTTCGAGGCGCTCCGCCAGGCACCCCTCAAGGGCGTCCCGGTCGCCGAGTTCTTCGACCAGTGCTGGTTCCTCGCCCGCGTCACCACGCTGCCGCTGATCCTCCTCTCCATCCCCTTCGGCATGGTGATCGCGCTCGAGGTCGGCTCGCTCCTCCAGCAGATCGGCGCGCAGTCACAGCTCGGGGCCGCCATGGTGCTGGCCGTCGTGCGGGAGCAGGCGCCGGTGGCCACCGCGCTGCTCATCGCCGGCGCGGGCGGGTCGGCCATGTGTGCCGACCTCGGATCGCGCCGCATCCGCGACGAAATCAGCGCCATGGAGGTGATGGGCGTCAACCCCCTGCACCGGCTCGTGCTGCCCCGGCTGCTCGCGGCCACGCTGGTCGCCATCCTGCTCGATGCCGTCGTCAGCGTCGCCGGGATCGCCGGCGGCCTGTGGTTCGGCACCCACGCCATCCACATCACGGCGAGCAGCTTCTTCGCCACCTTCGGCGAGCTGAGCCAGCTGGCCGACCTGGGCATCGCCCTCCTCAAGGCCGGCATCTTCGGCTTCATCGCGGCCATGGTCGCCTGCTACAAGGGCCTCTACTGCAAGAGCGGGCCGAAGGGCGTGGGCGACGCCGTGAACCAGGCCGTGGTCGTGACCTTCATCCTGTCCTTCTTCGTGAACTTCCTCCTGACCGTCTTCTACTTCAACTTCATCCCCCAGAAGGGCATCTGATGGCGATCGACACACCGGCGCGCCCGGGGCCCGGCAAGATCGCGTCGGCCGGCAAGACGCTCGGCGGGAAGGCCGTCGGCACGGGCGACGCCGCGCTCGGCGTCTTCGACTCGCTCTCCGCCCAGCTGTGGTTCTACGTCCGGATCGCGCCGCTCGCTTCCCCGCGCCCTGAAGTACCCCAAGGAGATCCTCGTCCTGATGTCGGACATCTCCCTCGGGTCGGGCGCGCTCGTCGTCGGCGGCGGCATGTTCTTCGTGGTCGTCTCCATCGCCTTCTTCACCGGGACCGAGGTCGGCCTCGAGGGCTTCAACGGCCTGCAACAGATCGGCGCCGAGGCCTTCACGGGTGTCATCACGTCGCTGGCCAACACGCGCGAGATCACGCCGTTGGTGGCCGGGGTGGCACTGGCGGCACAGGTCGGCGCCGGGTTCACGGCCCAGCTCGGCGCCATGCGCATCAGCGACGAGATCGACGCGCTCGAGGTGATGGGCGTCAACAGCATCGTGTACCTGGTCGGCACCCGCGTCTGGGCGGCGCTCATCACCATGATCCCGCTCTACCTGGCCGCCCTCTTCGCCAGCTACCTGGCCTCGGAGCTGGTCGTGACCAAGTTCTTCGGGCTCTCGCCGGGCACCTACACCCACTACTTCCGGCTGTACCTGCCGCCGCTCGACATCTTCTACTCGTTCCTCAAGGCGATGGTCTTCGCCCTCCTCGTGACGTTCGTCCACTGCTTCTACGGCTACAACGCCTCGGGTGGGCCCGCCGGCGTGGGCGTGGCCGCGGGTCGGGCCATCCGCCTCTCCATCATCCTCGTCGTCGTCGTCAACCTCTTCATGTCGCTGATCCTGTTCGGCGGCGTCAACGCAACGGCCCGGTTGGTCGGATGAGACGGCTGGCCAACGTCGTCATCAGCCTCGTGGTGCTCTTCGGCCTCGTGTTCGGGACGGTCACGCTCGTGCGCCTGGCCAACGGGGACTTCGCCGGGGACTACAAGCTCAGCGGGACCTTCCCCCGCGCCGGCGAGGGTCTGCACCCGGGCTCGGCCGTGGTGTTCCGCGGGGTGCAGGTCGGCCGGGTCTCGACCATCTCGCTCTACGAGAACCAGGCCCAGGTCACCCTTCTCATCGAGCCCTCGTTCAAGGTGCCGGCGGCCGCGACGGCGACGATCCAGCCCGTCAACCTGTTCGGCGCCGAGCAGGTCTCCATCACCACGCCGGACGGCAACTCCGAGGCCGGGCCCTACCTGGCCCCGGGGGCCAGCTTCGCCAAGGCCGGGAGCAGCAGCGAGCTCGGCGACCTGTTCGCCGCCGCCACCCCGCTGCTGAACAAGATCGACACCACCAACCTGTCCACGGTGCTGGGCGAGCTGGCGCAGGCCTCCCAGGGCGAGGGCCCCAAGATCGCCGCCTCCATCCGCGCCGGCACCCAGCTGGCCGGCCTGCTGGACCGGACCCTCAACGCGCAGCTCCTGGCCCTCGACTCCTTCGCACGCTTCACCCAGGCCGTCGCACCGGCCGCCGCCGACCTCAACAACCTCAACGCCGAGATCAACGCCGGCCTCCCGTCGTTCAACGCCGAGGAGGCCGACTACCAGAACCTGCTGAACACGCTCATCCCGTTCTCGAACCGGCTGGCCGCGCTGCTCTCGACCTATCACCCCGACATCGCCACCATCCTGGTGTCGGGCGACAACGTGTCGCGTGTGCTGCTGGCGCAGCAGGACACGATCGGGCAGGTGGTCAACGGGGCCTACCACTACTTCCAGAAGATCGCGCAGGGTGCCGCGGGTCTCAACAAGCTGCCCGACGGGAGCACGTACGCCTACTTCAACACCTTCATCCTCTTCAGCGACGTGAACAGCCTCGTGTGCAACCTCATTGCGCCGCCGACGGGCGGCATGTCGTTCCTCACACCGATCCAGCAGGCGCTGGCCGGCGCCGGCTCCGCGTTCAATTGCTCGTCCGAGCTGGCGACGTTCAACGCCCTGCAGGGCGCCGCGCCGACAACGGCACCGACGGTCGCGGCCGGCCAGCAGCCGGCGTCCGTGACCTCGGGCGCCGACAGCGCGGGCGCGGCCGCCGCCAACCAGGCCTACGGCCTGGCCGGCCAGCCCGACCAGTCCAAGCCGACCAGCCTCGGGGGGATCATCAGCCAGCTGCTGGGGGGCGCGTCGTGAGGTTCTTCCGGCACTTCCCGCCCTCGGCGTTCAAGTTCGCCGCCTTCGCCCTCGTGTGCCTCGTCTTGCTGGTGGGGCTCGCGGTGAAGATCGGCAACATCTCTCTCTTCGACAGCCGCCACACGGTCGACGCGCAGCTGAGCGACGTCACCGGGCTGGCCAACGGTGACACGGTCAACATCGCCGGCGTCCAGGTCGGGCAGGTCAAGAGCATCGGCGTGCAGCACGGGTACGCGGTGATCTCCATGAGCGTCAACAACACGGTCACCCTGCGCCAGTCCACCGACGTAGGGATGCGCTGGCACAACGTCATCGGACAGAAGGAGATAGAGCTCTACCCCGGCCACAGCGGCGCCGTCCTCGCGCCCGGCGCCACCATCCCCCTCACACACGACGTCACTGACGCCAGCATCGACACCTTCTTGAATTCGCTGGGCCCGGTCCTCGCCTCCATCAACCCCACCCAGGCCAACGCCTTCGTCGAGAACGTCTCGGGTGCACTGGAGGGCGACACGGCCCAGATCAACCAGCTGATCAACAGCGGCGCCGCGGTGTCGACCACCGTCAAGGCGCTCGACACGCAGGTGGGTCAGGTCATCGGCAACCTCGACCAGGTGCTGACCGCGCTGGCCTCGCGCACGGGCGACATCGACAGCCTGGTCACCAACCTGCAGACCGTGTCGTCCTCGCTGGCGTCGAAGAACACGCTGCTCGATGGAGTCGTCGGGAACCTGTCGCAGGTGGCCACGGACCTGGCCAGCCTGATCGGCAACAACCACAACACCATCACGAGCACCATCGACAACCTGCAGGCGGTGGCCGCCGACGTCCAGAACAACAAGGACAACCTGGCCAAGAGCCTGTCCACGCTCGGCGCCGGGCTGGCGCCCTACATCCAGATCTCGCAATGGGGGCAGTGGTTCGCGGTCGAGACGATCTACACCTGCCTGGCGGGACAGAGCATCTGCCCCTACTACCAGCCCAGCAACCCGCTGCCCGGCTCGGGCCCGTTCGGCAGCCCACCGCTGCCGGCCCCGCTCAGCGGGGTCACGACTCCGGGCCTGCCCGATCCGAACGCGACCTCGGGGTCGGGGTCGTCGTCGGCCTCCACCGCGAATGGGTCGACCGCCGCGGGCGCGGGCCCCGTGGCGGCATCGAACCTCGGGCTCGACCTCCAGGCGGTCAGCGGCGCCGGCGCCGCGGCCTCGGGAGGATCGAAGTGAAGGCCGTCACCGAGCGGAACCCCAAGGTCGTCGGCCTCGTCGCGGTCACCGTGATGGCGGTCGGCATCCTGGCCATCCTGTTCCTCAACCGCAGCCTGTTCAGCTCCGGCTACACCGTCGACGCCCGCTTCGTGAACGCGGCGGGGATCTCGAAGGGCACCGTGGTGATGGTCGCCGGAGTGAACGTCGGTTCGGTGACCTCGGTCCAGGTGCACGGCAACTCGGTCGACGCCACGCTGTCGGTGAACAACTCGGTGCAGCTCCCGCACGACACCACCGCGGCGGTCGAGGTCGAGACGCTCCTGGGCGTCGTCGACGTCACGCTCAAGCCCGTCAGCGGCTGGGACGACCCCCTCAAGCCCGGCACGCTGATCACCGACACCACGGTGCCCACCGAGTTCTACCAACTGCAGAACACCGCTCACTCCCTCCTCTCGAAGTCCAACGCGAAGGCGCTCAACGACCTGGTGACCTCGCTGGCCACCATCACCAAGGACAAGCAGACCCAGGTGGCCCAGATCATCGACGGGCTCGGTGCGCTCACCCAGACCGTCGACCAGCGCAGCGGCCAGGTGTCCGGCCTGATCGACTCGGCCAACACGCTGTCGTCGACGCTGGCGGCGCGGGACCAGCAGCTCCTCTCCATCGTCAACAACCTCGACACGGTCTCCACCGGGCTGGCCGCCCACAACCAGGACCTGTCCGACCTGATCACCAACCTCGACTCCATGGCGAGCCAGACCAACAGCCTCGTGAGCCAGGACTCGCCCGCGCTCAACTCGCTGCTGCAGAGCCTGCATGCCGACCTGGCCGTCGTGGGCCAGCACCAGGACGACCTGGCCCAGGGCGTGAGCTACCTGGGCGCATCGCTCAAGGGCTTCCAGTCCATCGCCTACAGCGGCAGCACGCCGGTGCCCTGGGGCAACATCTTCGTGAACCCGGCCTCGCTGACCAACACGTTCGGCGTCATCGGGCCCTGCGGGACCTTCGACCAGGTGCTGAACCAGGTGCTCGGCCCCGACCCGGCGGGTTGCAACAACCAGACCGGCCCCTTGCCGGGCGCGGGGTCCACGCCGGAGGCGTCCGGCGCGGGATCATCGTCGTCGGGCTCCGCCGCGCCGTCGACGTCCTCGTCGTCCGGGTCGGCCGCCGCCTCGCCGGCCGCCGGCGCCGCCTCGGGGCCGAACTCGGGCCTGGGCGGGCTGTCGCAGCTGATCGCCCCCCTGCTGAAGGGGATCGGCTGATGGGCGTGCTGCGCACCGTGCTCTCGTCCAAGGCGTTCCGCTTCGCCGTCGCGGGCGTGGTGATCGTCGCCGGCGTCGTCGTCGGCGTCGAGGTGACCAAGGGCAAGCCCACCTACCCGATCAACGTGGTCTACTCCGAGCGCGCCGGGGCTCTTCACCGGCGCCGCCGTCGACGTCCTCGGCGTCAAGGTCGGCACCGTCACCAACGTCGAGAACGTAGGCGACAAGGTCGACGTGACCCTCTCGGTGAACCAGGGGACGAAGATCCCTTCGTCGGTCTTCGCCTCCCTCGTCTCGCCGCAGCTGCTCGGCTCACCCGATGTCGACCTCAACCCCGGCTACACCGGCGGCCCCTCCCTGCCGGCGGGCGCCACCATCGCCGAGAGCCACACGGCCGTGCCCGTCTCCACCGACGAGGTGCTGAAGGAGCTGCAGCGCACCCTGAACGCCATCAACCCCAACGCGGTGGGCGAGCTGGTGATCGAACCTGGCCACCGACCTCGACGGCCAGGGGACCAACCTGAACAAGCTGATCGCCTCGGCGGCCGGCACCGTGCAGCTGCTGGCCGACAAGGGCAACGACCTCGGCCGGCTCAACGGCACGCTGGCCCAGCTGACCGGGACGCTCGACACCGACACCGCCCAGATTCAGCACCTCGTCCTGCAGTACGACACGGTGTCGAGCACTCTCGCCCAGCACTCGGGGCAGCTCAACGACGCCATCACCCAGCTGGCCGGCGCCAGCTCCAGCCTCGTGACCCTGCTGGTGCCCAACCTGCAGCCGCTGGAGGCCGACGTCGGGACGGTGACGACGGTGGGGCGCACGCTCAATCGCAACCTCGCCTCGGTCGACGAGATCCTCCAGAGCGGCAACAACCTGTTCCAGGGCGCCAAGCGGGCCTACGACCCGAACTACAACTGGCTCGACCTCAACCTCGCTACGGCACCCGGCGTGACCGGCGCCTACATCGCGGGGCTCCTGCGCGACCGGCTGTCGGGGATCTGCCGGCGCATCGTGGCCGACCACTCGTCGGGCCTGTCCGCCTCGGTCCTCGCCACCCTGACCCAGTGCGGCAACCCCGCCTCGGGCTTCTTCGACCCGCTGCTCAACGAGATCCCGACGATCCTCGACACCCTGAGCGGCGGGAACAGCTCGAGCACGGCCCAGGCCCTGCTCCAGAAGGGTCTGGCCCAGATCGCCGCGGCGGAGAACAGCGGGGCCCGTACCCCGAGCTCGACGCAGTCGCCCTCGGCGTCACCGGCGAGCCCGGCCCCCGCGCCGACCACCACGACCACGACGGCGCCGCCCTCGACCACGACCACGACGGCCCCGTGCGGGCTCCTCAGTGTGCTCCTCGGCTGCCCGGCCGGGCAGAGCTCCGGCTCGTCGGGGTCGGGGAGCTCGAGCTCGTCACAGGGGTCGCTCGGCGGCCTCCTCTCGCACGACGTCACGACGGCGCCGGGCAGCGGGAGCCAGGTCACCGCGACGCTGGCCACCGCCTCCGCCGCGCCGACGCTGACCGCGCCCGCCGCCCGCCTGCTGCCGCCGCTGCCTCAGGACCGCACCGCCATCTCCGGGACCGGCCGCCACGCGCGGGCGCACCGTGGCCTCGTCTCGGGCTGGCTGCACGACGTCGCGAGCTGGTTCTGATGCGCGCGCACCTGACCCGCCGCAGCCGCCTGCTCGCCGCGCCCGTGCTGGCCGCCCTGGTGCTGGGGCTCACCGGCTGCTCCATGTCCGGCGGCACGCCGGCGCGCACCGCCACCGCCGTCTTCGGCGACGTGGGCGACCTGGCCAACGGCGCGCAGGTGCAGATGGCCGACGTGCCCGTCGGGTCGGTCAGCTCCATCGCGCTCGACGGCGACAAGGCGAAGGTGACCCTCACCTTCGACAACGACGTGCGCATCCCGGCCGACGTGCACGCCGCCATCGCCCGCACGACCATCCTGGGCGATCAGTTCGTGCAGCTCGTCGTGCCCAAGTCCGAGAAGGGGGCCGGAGCGGCGAACGCACCGCAGCTGGCCGACGGTGCGGTCATCGCGCACACCTCGACGGTCCCCGACGTCGAGCAATTCGTGCAGGCGGGGTCGCAGGTCTTCGGCGCCATCTCGACCACCCAGCTGGAGCAGATCATTGCCGCCGGTGGTGAGGGATTCAGCGGACAGGAGGCGTCGCTCAAGGCCTTCCTGACCGACCTGAGCGCAGTGACCGCCGGCTACGCCCAGCACACCGACCAGATCACCCAGGCCGTCAACGGGCTCAACAGCCTGAGCGCGTCCCTCGCCCCGACGAGCAGCGCCAGCGCGACGGCGCTGGACAACCTGGCGCAGACGGTCGCCATCCTGGCCCGGAACTCGTCGCAGTTCGAGACGCTGCTGCAGTCGCTCGACAACGTGTCCACCCAGGGCCGCAGCATCCTCGAGAACTACTACCCCCAGATCGTCACCCAGCTGCAGACGCTGCAGGCGGTGAGCAGCCAGCTGGCCCAGCACCAGGCCGATCTCGCCGGCCTCCTCTCCGAGATCCCGGTGGCGGACAACGCGCTGCCCCAGGCCGTGCGCAACGGGTACGTGCAGCTCTACGAGAACATCATCGTGTGCGGCATCCCGGGCCTCGGTGAGGACTCCACGCCCGCCTTCACCTGCGCGCCGCACTCGGCGGGGGCGAGCAAGTGATCTCGCGCCGCCTCATCGTCAACCTCATCGTGTTCTTCGTCGCGAGCTTCGCGCTCGTCGGCTACGGCATCGTCAACCTCCTCGGCAACCCGCTGCAGAGCCCGACGGTGCTCACGACCGAGTTCGCCGACGCGTCCGGCCTCTACCCGGGCTTCGAGGTGGAGCTCAACGGCGTGCCGGTCGGCACGGTCAGCTCGACCACGCTGACCACGACGGCGACCAAGGTCACCATGACCATCAACCCCGGCACGAGCGTGCCGAACGACGTGCAGTCGTCGGTGCAGATCGCCAACGACCTGGGCGAGCAGGTCGTCGACCTGGTGCCCACCCGCGCCGGGAGCGCGCCCGCCCTCACCAGCGGCGCCAACGTGCCCGCCGCGCCCAACCAGATCCCGGCCGACGTGGGCGCCGTGGTCGCCTCGGCCACCCGGCTGCTGCGGGCCATCCCGGCCAACGACCTCAACAAGCTGATCGGCGAGCTGGCCACGTCGCTGCGGGGCCAGGCGGGCAACCTGCGCACCCTCGTCAGCGCGGGCACCACCTTCTCCAAGGAGTTCGTCGCCTACCAGCAGCAGTTCACCGAGCTGTTGGCCAACTCCCCGCCCGCGCTCGATGCGGTGACGGCGATCGCGCCCGAGTTACGCCAGGACCTGGCCAACACGGCCGCCCTCGTGCAGATCCTGGCCGAGCAGAAGACCGCCGGGCTGCACAACCTCTTCGCCTCGGGCACCTCCGCCTTCGGCCAGGTCAACAACCTCCTCACCACGCAGTCGGCCAACCTGGGCTGCTTCCTGCACGACACCGCGTCGATCGTCTCCAACATCGCCGAGCCCACCAACCTGACCAACCTCTCGCAGGGGCTGGCCTACAACCAGTACTTCTTCGGTGCGGTCGACAACATCGCCGTGGACGGCATCGCCAAGCCCACGACGACGAGCGGCACCGCCAAGAACCAGACGTTCCTGCGCACGCGCCTGCTCATCCCGCCCGTCCTCTCCGAGCAGGGCTCGGCGTACTCGACGCACAGCACCATCCCCGACACGCTGCCCGGGGCGGGCTGCGTGACCGTGTTCGGCAACGGCGTCGGCCCGGCCAGCCAGCCCGGCTTCACGCCCGCCGCGGGCGGCCACCTCGTGGCGCCGACCGCACAGGAGGCCAATGTCGAGCTCGGCTCGGGCACCCAGGTGCCGTTGACCAGCGCGGCCTACCGGGTGCCCCCGACCAGCCGGGGCGTCCTGCTGGCCCTGGGGGGTTTCCTCGTCCCGGCGCTGTTCCTGGCCTGGGGCGCACGCCCATCGCGCCGGCGCAGGAGGCGCCGGGCCTGAGAGACATCCCGCGGCTGCCACCCGGCGCCCGGGGCAGAATTACACCTATGGAGGGAGAACAGAAGGACATGACGACGACTGAGCAGTCGACAACGGAGGACCCGACGACGCGGGGTCAAGGTCGTCGGTGCGACGGCGCCGGACCACGACGAGCCCGCTGCGGGCAGCCCGCCGCCCCGGCAGACCAAGCGTCGTGCCGGCGGAACGGACCGGCCCGCCCCGAGCCGCCGCGCCTTCAAGGTGGCGAGCCTCCTGGCGGTGGTGGGCCTGTTGGGCACCCTGACCTTCGGGATCCTCTACGCCACGGAGAGCAGCAGCAGCGGCCCGTCCCAGGACCCGGCCGTGCTGAGCGCGTGCGCCGCGCCTTCCTGACCGACTTCTTCAATTTCAACGCGAAGACGGTGGACGCCGACTTCAACGCCGTGACCGCGATGGCCACCGGCGCCTTCTCGAACCAGGCCAAGCAGTTCTTCAACACCTCCATCCGCAAGGCGCTGGAGCAGGCCCTGGCCGAGTCGCGCGGGCAGGTGCGCTACCTGGCCGTGCAGACCGAGAACCAGGCGGCGGGGACGGCTTCGGTCTACGCCGTGGTCGACCAGACGTACGTGAACAACAAGATCTCCTCGCCCCAGGCCGACGTGGTCCGGCTCGTCGCCGACCTGCAGCAGGTGGGCGGGGTGTGGAAGATCTCGAACGTCACGGTGCTCGAGGGGGCCACGCCGGCCAGCGCCGGCAGCTCGTCGGGCTCGCAGGGCTCCAGCGTCCCCGGGCAGTAGGGCTCCGGCGTCCCGGGGCGGTCGCGCTCCCGGGGGGCCTACCATGGCCCCGGGCTGCGTGCGGGTCTGTGGTTGAAAGTCGAGGCCAGCCGCAGGCGAAACGACCCACGTAAGGCGACTTGTGGTCGCTGAGCATGGTGCGGCTTAGAGGTAAGACCTGCCCGCTGCGTCCCCGGCTGTCGGGGGCGGGCGGAGACGAGGCGATGCGCGCCACCGAGGCGCCGTAGGGCACGGCGGCGACGCCGGGCCGCCGGTGCCGGCGCGTCACCCTCGCGGCAGGCGAGTGTGGGGTCAAAGACCAGGTCAGCCGCACGCAGCCCGACTTCATGGCGCGGCGCGCCTGTCGGATCCCCACCGCCTCGGACCGGTAGGATCGATGCCCCATGAGCGTGTTCACCAAGGTCCTGCGCGCCGGCGAGGGCAAGAAGGTCAGGCGGCTGGCCGAGCTGGTGCCCCTCATCGGCGCCCTCGAGCCCGAGATGCAGGGCCTGAGCGACGAGGCGCTGGCCCACAAGACGGTGGACTTCAAGGAGCGGCTCGACGCGGGGGAGACCCTCGACGACCTGCTCGTCGAGGCCTACGCGGTCGTCCGCGAGGCGGCCTGGCGCGTCCTCGGCCAGCGCCACTTCGACGTGCAGCTCATGGGGGGCATGGCGCTGCACTTCGGCTGGATCGCCGAGATGAAGACCGGCGAGGGCAAGACGCTCGTCTCCACGCTCCCGGCCTACCTGAACGCCCTCGACGGCCGGGGCGTGCACATGGTGACCGTGAACGAGTACCTGGCCGCCCGCGACGCCGAGTGGATGGGCCGCGTGCACCGCTGGCTCGGGCTCTCGGTCGGCCGCATCGGGGCGGACATCGACGACCCGTTCCGCAAGCGGGCCGCCTACGGGTCGGACATCACCTACGGCACCAACAACGAGTTCGGCTTCGACTACCTGCGCGACAACATGGCCCGCTCCCGCGAGACCATGGCCCAGCGGGGCCACGTCTTCGCCATCGTCGACGAGGTCGACTCCATCCTCATCGACGAGGCCCGCACGCCCCTCATCAT
This sequence comes from uncultured Acidimicrobiaceae bacterium, assembly GCA_963740535.1. Lineage (GTDB taxonomy): Bacteria > Actinomycetota > Acidimicrobiia > Acidimicrobiales > RAAP-2 > Bog-473. Next base: position 307,455 of record CAVUEI010000001.1, on the reverse strand, counting down.
CTCGGGCCCGGCCGACGAGGCCGCGCAGCTCTACTACCAGTTCGCTTCCATCGCGAGGACGCTGAGCCGGGACGTCGACTACGAGGTCGACGAGGAGAAGAAGACCGTCGTCCCCCTCGAGTCGGGGATCGAGAAGGTGGAGAAGGCCGTCGGGGTCGACAACATCTACGACGCCGTGTCGGTCAACTACGTGCACCAGCTGACCAAGGCGCTGACGGCCAAGGACCTCTACCGCAAGGACAAGGACTACCTGGTCGCCGACGGCGAGGTGAAGATCATCGACGAGTTCACCGGCCGCACGCTGGAGGGCCGGCGCTGGTCCGACGGTCTCCACCAGGCGGTCGAGGCGAAGGAGCGCGTGGCCATCAAGGAGGAGAACCACACCTGGGCCACGGTGACGCTCCAGAACTACTTCCGCATGTACGAGAAGTTGTCCGGCATGACCGGAACGGCCGAGACCGAGGCCGGCGAGTTCGCCGCCACCTACGGGCTGTCGGTGGTGCCCATCCCCACCAACAAGGAGATGGTCCGCGGCGATCAGCCCGACCTCGTCTTCAAGAGCGAGGAGGCGAAGTTCAACGCGGTCGTCGAGGACATCATGGAGCGCAACGAGTTGGGCCAGCCGATCCTCGTCGGCACGGCGTCGGTGGCCAAGTCCGAGCTGCTGTCGCGCCTGCTGGAGAAGCAGGGCGTCAAGCACAACGTCCTCAACGCCAAGCAGCACTTCCGGGAGGCCGAGGTCGTCGCCCAGGCGGGCCGGCGCGGCGGCGTGACCGTCGCCACCAACATGGCCGGCCGCGGCGTGGACATCATCCTGGGCGGCAACGCCGAGCTGCTGGCCCAGCACGAGCTGGCGGCCGAGGGGGTCGAACTCGCCAGCGACGAGGGCCAGGCCGAGCTGGAGCGCCGCCAGTCCGCCATCGAGGCGCGCTGTCGGGCCGAGGGCGAGGAGGTGCGCAAGCTCGGCGGGCTCTACGTCCTGGGCAGCGAGCGCCACGAGAGCCGCCGGATCGACAACCAGCTGCGCGGCCGCTCGGGCCGCCAGGGTGACCCGGGCGAGAGCCGCTTCTACCTGAGCCTCGACGACGAGCTGCTCCGCCTCTTCGCGACCGGTGCCATGAGCTGGGTCATGGGGCGCACGCTGCCCGAGGAGGTGCCGATCGAGTCGAAGACGGTGGCCAAGGCGATCGAGCGCGCGCAGAACACCGTCGAAGCCCGCAACGCGGAGATCCGCAAGGACGCCCTCAAGTACGACGAGGTGATGGACCAGCAGCGCAAGGTCATCTACGAGCGGCGCCTGCAGATCATCGACGGCGACGACCTCGAGGAGCACACCGAGGACCTGCTGGCCGGCGCGGCGGAGAAGCTCGTCGCCGAGCACTGCCCGACCGAGTTCGCCGAGGACTGGGACCTCAAGTCGCTCATTGACGCGCTGATGCTGTTCTACCCGACGAAGTTCGCCGTGGCCGACCTGGAGCAGGCGGCCACCACCGAGGATCTCGTCGAGTCCATCGTCGAGGAGGCGCTCGAGTTCTACGAGCAGCACTCCGAGGCCATGCCGGGCGGCGCCGAGACCATGCGCCAGATCGAGCGCGACGTGTACCTCCAGATCATGGACGCCCGCTGGCGTGACCACCTGTCCGAGATGGACAACCTCAAGGACGGCATCCACCTGCGCTGGACCGTGCAGGCCGACCCGCTCAACGCGTGGCAGCAGGAGGGCTACTCCATGTTCGGCCAGCTCTTGGAGGTCATCGACAACGACTACCTGCGCTACATCCTCCACGTCGAGGCCGTGCAGGCGCCCGCCGCCGAGCCGGACCTGGACCGGGCCGTCTACGCCGCGGCCGAGGACCCGGTGGCCGAGACCGGCGCCCTGGCCTCCGCGCTCCTGGCCGAGCAGGGCGCCAACGTCGCCCCCCAGGCGGCCGTCCTCGGCGGGCCCGGGACGGGCAACGGCAGCGGGGGGCCGGCGCCCGCCGGCAAGGCGCAGATCAAGCGGCCCAACCCCGTGGACCCCAACGCCCTCGTGCCCATCGTGAAGGAGCAGCACGAGAAGGTGGGCCGCAACGATCCCTGCTGGTGCGGGAGCGGCAAGAAGTTCAAGTTCTGCCATGGCGCCGCCTGACGGGCCGGCGGCCGACCTTCCCCGCGACTTCACAGCAGAGCTCGAAGCGCTGGGGGACCGGCTGGCCGAGGCCGAGCGCTACCTCGGGCGCGAGAAGCTCGAGCTGCGCCGGGCCGAGCTCCAGGCCGAGGTGGCCCGCCCGGATCTCTGGAACGACGCCGACAACGCGCGGTCCATCACCAAGGAGCTGGGCCGGGTCTCGGCCGACCTGGAGCAGCTCGACGCCCTCCGCAGCGCGCTAGGGGACGCCCGGGCCCTGCTCGAGCTGACCCAGGAGTCGGCGGCCGAGGGATCGAGCGACGCCTCGCTCGAGGCCGAGCTGGTCGAGACGGTCGACGCCCTGGGCACGCGGCTCGGCGCGCTGGAACTGCAGTCGCTGTTCTCCGGTGAGTACGACGAGTTCGACGCGGTGTGCGAGGTGCACGCCGGCGCCGGAGGTACGGACGCGCAGGATTGGACCGAGGTGCTCCTCCGGATGTTCCAGCGCTGGGCCGAGCGGCGCGGCTTCACGGTCGAAGTCGACGAGGCGACCGAGGGGCAGGAGGCGGGATTGCTCTCGGCCACGTTCATCGTCCACGGCCGGTTCGCCTACGGGCTGCTGGCCACCATGCGCGGCGTGCACCGCCTCGTCCGCATGTCGCCCTTCGACTCACAGCACCGGCGCCAGACCAGCTTCGCGTCCATGGACGTCACGCCCTTCCTCGAAGACGTGTCGTCCGAGGTCGAGATCGACGAGAAGGACCTGCGCATCGACACCTACCGGTCGTCGGGTGCCGGCGGCCAGCACGTGAACAAGACCGACTCTGCGGTGCGCCTCACCCACCTGCCGACCGGGCTCGTGGTGTCGTGCCAGAACGAGCGCAGCCAGCACCAGAACAAGGCCAAGGCGCTGCAGATCCTCGGGGCCAAGCTGGCCGAGCGGGCTCGCATGGAGCGCCGGGCCGAGCTCGACGCCTTGAGCGGAGAGCGCGTCGACAACGCGTGGGGCAACCAGATCCTCTCCTACGTCATGGCCCCGTACCAGCTCGTCAAGGACCTGCGCACCGGTTACGAGACGGGCAACGTCGACGCCGTCCTCGACGGCGACCTGGACGCCTTCATGGAGGCCGAGCTGCGCCGCCAGCGCGAGGGCAGCTCCTGAGGCGGAACCCCGGTGGCCGCGGGGACCTGTGACCTGCGCCGGAGCCGCTGACCCGAAACCGCAATACGGAGAAAGTAGGATCTTCCCGGTGCGCCGCCTCTGTCGCGGCGGCACCCCTCTTCGCTGATGATCCAATTCCAAAACGTCACCAAGTCGTACAAGGGTTCGACCGTCGCCCTGCGCGACGTCACCGTCGAGATCGAGAAGGGCGAGTTCGTCTTCCTGGTCGGCGCGTCCGGCTCGGGCAAGACGACGTTCATCCGGCTGCTCCTGCGCGAGGAGCTCCCCGACTCGGGCCAGATCCTCGAGGCGGGGCGGAACATCGTGGAGCTGCCCAAGTGGCGGGTGCCCTACCTGCGCCGCAACATCGGCTGCGTCTTCCAGGACTTCCGCCTCCTGCCCAACAAGAACGTGTTCGAGAACGTGGCCTTCGCGCTCGAGGTGATCGGCCGCCCGCGGCACGTCGTGGCCAACCAGGTGCCCCAGGTCCTCGACCTCGTCGGCCTGGCCGGCAAGCGGGACAACCTGCCCAACGAGCTCTCCGGTGGTGAACAGCAGCGCGTCGCGGTGGCCCGCGCCTTCGTGAACCGCCCGCTCATCCTCCTGGCCGACGAGCCGACCGGGAACCTCGACCCCCAGACCAGCCAGGGGATCATGCAGCTCCTGGACCGCATCAATCGGACCGGCACCACGGTGGTGGTGGCGACGCACGACGAGGTGCTGGTCGACAAGATGCGCCGGCGCGTCATCGAGCTCAGCAACGGCGCGATGGTGCGGGACCAGGCGCGCGGTGTGTACGGGTTCGACGGCTCGGGACAGCAGGCGATCGAAATCGCTGCGGGGGGCATGGGCTGAGTGCCGGTCTCTGTTGACTACGTCGTGCGCGAGACGGCGTCGAACCTGTGGCGCAACCGCCTCATGACCATCGCCGCCGTGCTCACGGTGGCCGTGTCGCTGTCCCTCGTCGGCGCCGCGCTCCTGCTGCGCCAGGGGTCGGCCAACGCCACCGGCACCCTGGAGCGGGGGACCCAGGTGACGGTGTGGATGCAGCCCACCGCCAACCCTCAGGAGATCGCAGCGGTCAAGACCCAGCTGGCGCAGCTGAACTACGTCGTCCAGCCCTGCGCCTACTGGGACAAGGCGCGCAACTTCTCCGAGGCCCGGCGGCTGCTGCCCAACGACGTCTTCCAGGCCACCACCGTCGACGAGATGCCCACCTCCTACTGGTGCACCCCGGTTGCACTCGCCGATGCCGCCCAGGTGGTGCACACCTTCCAGGGCACGGCGGGCGTCCTGTCGGTCACCGAGCCCCAACAGACCATCCACAACGAGGAGACGGTCATCAACATCTCGAAATGGGTGTGCCTGGCCATCGCCATCGTGCTCATCATCTCGGCCGCCGTGCTCATCCTCAACACCATCCGCATGGCCATCTTCGCCCGCCGCCGGGAGGTGTCGGTGATGAAATTGGTCGGCGCCACCAACTGGTTCATCCGGGTGCCGTTCATGTCGGAAGGCCTGCTGCAGGGGTTCATCGGTTCCGTCCTGGCGGCCGTCGTCGTCTACTTCCTCTATCTCTTCATCAACCATGAGGGGAGCGGGCGCACGACGAGCAACATCTTCACCGCGATGCACATGACGGGCTCGGAGGTCCTGCTGACCAACGTGGTCGTCGTCATCGTCGGGATGGCGATCGGCTCCATCGGCTCCGCCATCGCCATCCGGCGCTTCCTCGACGTGTAGCGCCCGGCCGCCCGGCCGGATCGCCTCTTACACCTAACCGCCGGCGTCGGCCGGCGTGCAGCGGTAGAGCTGTGTCGCGCTGCCGTTGCGGACGACGCGCGACCCGGCGGCGCAGTGGGCGCGCACCCACTGCAGGTCGGGATTGCGCGTCGCGGGCCGGGTCGTCACGAGCACCGACCGCACCCGGCCGGCGCGCACGTCGGCCTGGAGGCGGGACAGGGTCACGCTGGGGACCCGGCCGGTGAAGCCTCCGACGGGCAGGAATTCGCGCCCGGTGGCGAGCACGCCGAGCGCAACGTCGGCCGACGACTCCTCGGTGACGACGCTCGTGCCAACGGGGACCCGCGCCGCCGCGGCCTCGAGGGCGGGCCACGTGGCGCCGTGCGCATTGGCCGCGTGCTCCTGCGCCGTGTAGGCCGCCGACTGGTAGACGTTGTCGAACACGCTCAATTCGGACGAGACCACCGTGGCGCAGGCCCAGGCCGGTCCGAGCAGCAGCGCGACGGCGGAGAGCACCAGTCCGGCGTGGCCCGCTCCGCTCGCTCTCCCGCGGCGCAGGGAGAGCGCCAACAGACCGACGGCCGCCGCCGCGGCGAGCACCGTCGTGGCGATGACCCAGGGCCGCACACCGACGGTGGCTGGCAGCAGGTCGAGGGCGTAGGCCACCCCGCCGATCACCGTGGCCATGACCACGATCGTCGGGCGCGCGTGACGGCGGGCGGGCGTGCCAGGCCAGGGAGAGTCCCATGCCGCACAGGGCGGCCAGCGGGGGCGCCAGCGCGGCCAGGTAGTAGGCGTTCAGGAACTTGGCGTCGGCGAAGAAGGACCAGGTGAAGAACAGCCAGAGCAGCCACAGGACCGCGGCGGCCCGCAGCGGGTCGGTCCGCGGCTCTCGCCGCCGGACGAAGAGGATGCCGGCCAGCGAGACGACTGCCGGCACGAGCATCCAGGCCGCGTCGAGCCCGAAGGGGCCGCTCAGGAACCGGCCCGGACCCCGGCTCAAGGGGACGGTGTGCGCCGTGAAGGCCGAGGTCGCGGCCGCGCTGGGCGGGCTGCAGCCCGGCTGGTCCAGCACGTGGCCGGTGATCCGGTCGGCCCCGTTGTAGAGGAAGACCTGGCTGAACACGGAGTTGTTGCAGCTGCCGTCGGCATAGGGGCGGTCGTGGGACGGCACGAGCGTGACGACGCTCATCCAGCTCACCGAGACCACGAGCACCACCAAGGTGGCGAGCGCCAGGTGCCCCAGGCGACGACCGAGGGAGGCGATCGGGGCGGCGAGCAGGTAGGTGAGGAAGAGCGCCGGGAGGACGAGCCAGGCCTGGAGCATCTTGGCCTGGAAGCCCAGTCCGACCCAGACGCCGGCGAGGAGGAGCGGGGCGAGCCGCCCGGTCAAGAACGCGCGGGTGGCGGCGTCGGCGGCCAGGACGAGCACGAGTATGAGGAGGGTGTCCGAGACGTTGGCCCGGTTCAACAGGACGGTCACGGGCGTCGCGGCCAGCACCACGGCCGCGGTGAGGCCGGCGCCGGCGCCGGCGACCCGGCGCACGACCCGGTACAGCACGAGCACGGTCAGCGTGCCCTCGACGGCCTGGGGCAGTGCGATGGCCCAGGTGTGGAAGCCGAACAGGCGTAGTGAGAGCCCCTGCACCCAGAAGGCCCCCGGCAGTTTGTCGACCGACACGGTGCCCCACGGATCGAAGGCACCGAAGAAGAAGTTGTGCCAGCTCTGCGACATGCTGCGCGCGGCCGCGGCGTAGAAGGTCTCGATGATGACGCTGTTGCTCCCCCAGGAGTACGAGAGCGCGGCCAGGGCGGCGACGAGAAGGAGCGCGGGCCGGGCCCATGCGGGTTGATCGGGGGGCGAGCGCCAGAAGCGCCAGCGGTCCGAGCGCGGCGCGGGTGCACTCGCGGGCGCAGGTGCTGCGCCGGGCGGGACGTCGGCGGCCACTACCGGTGGCTGGAGCGTGGGCCCCCCGACGACGATCCGCCATATGGAGCGCAACCTACCCCGCGAGGGGGTTCGTCAGGGTGCCAATCGGTTGCGGGAGCGGTGAACGGTAGCGTTGCCGCGTGCCCAACCTTCCGGCGCCCGACCGGTCGCAGTCGCGCTTCTTCTGCAACCTGCCCCGCAAGGTCTCGCTCGCCTTCCTCGCCCTCGCCGTCGCCGCGCTGGTGATCGGCGGCGGGTTCGCCGAGATCAGCTCCAACGGCTCTCCCACGTCGCTCGAGACAGCGGTCATTCGCTGGATCATCCTGGGCTCGGTGGTGATCGCCGCCGTTGCCTACGCGGCCGGCGGCCGGGACCGGGCCAACCGGGCGGGGTGAGCCGCAGGGATCCGCTCCCGGCAAGGTGGCCGGCAAGGTTCGCGGCAAGGAGCGGTCTGCACGCTGCGTCACGCCCCCCGGACGGGTGGCGCGACGAAAGCGAGGAGCCCGATGGCCAACACCACCACGATCACGGGGAACCTGACCCGCGAGCCGGAGATCCGCTACACCAGGGAGGGGCAGGCGACGGCCCAGCTGGGGGTGGCGGTCAACCGCCGCTGGCTGGACCGGGCCACTCAGGAATGGAAGGAGTCGACCTCCTTCTTCGACGTCATCTGTTGGCGTGACCTGGCCGAGAACGTCGCGTTGAGCCTGACCAAGGGCATGCGCGTCGTCGTCACGGGCCGGCTGGAGCAGCGCACCTGGGAGACAGAGGAGGGCGAGCACCGGTCCAAGGTCGAGATCACGGCCGACGAGGTCGGACCGAGCCTCCGGTTCGCCACCGCCGACGTCCAGAAAGTGGAGCGACGGGGAGCCGCCACCGTGTCCGACGCCGAAGTCGAAGACGCGCCCGACGCACTGCCGGTCGAGGCCTGAGATGTCGCCCTGGCTGATCGTCACCTTCGGCTGGGGCCCGGTGGCGGGCGCGGCGGCCGGACTGGCCGCCCGGATGGCCGTGCACCCTGCGGTCGACGCGCTCGCAGCCGTCTCCGCGCTGGCCCTCGGGTGCGCAGTGCTGGTCGTGCTGCGCACCCGCCAGGTCCGCCGATCGACCTCGTGAAGGGCCGTTCCCGCGTTGGCGCGGCCCTGACGGCGCTCAGTCCGTCGACGTGCGCCCCTCGGCCTCGGGCTCGTAGGTCAGCGAGAGCGAGTTGACGCAGTAGCGCAGCCCGGTGTCGGTGGGCCCGTCGCGGAACACGTGTCCCAAATGGCCCCCGCAGCGGGCGCAGAGGATCTCGGTCCGGGTCACGCCGAAGCCCCGGTCAGCCCGCTCGACGACGGTGCCGGCCGAGCGGGCCCGGTCGAAGCTGGGCCAGCCGGTCCCGGATTCGAACTTGGCGTCCGTGTCGAACAGTTCGGCACCGCAGCCCGCACAGCGGAACACGCCCTCGCCGTCCACGTGGAGCAGGGCTCCGGACCACGCGGGCTCGGTGCCGGCCCGGCGCAACACGGCGTAACGATCGGGCGCCAGCTCGCCGCGCCACTCCTCGTCGGTCTTGGTCACCTCGTACGTCGTCTCGTCGTCCTTGCGTGACCTGCGTGTGAACATGGCGGCCTCTCTCGTTCAGGCGGCCAACCCGGCCGCCGCACTGCCCATGAGGAAGAGGAAGTTGTCGGTGTAGAACTGCCGGCGCACGTCCTCGCTCGCGTCGCCCAGCGACGCCTCGAAGCGCTCCAGCGGCTTGCGGCCGCCCTCGACGTGCGGGTAGTCGGAGGAGAACAGCACGAGGTCCGGTCCGGCCTGCGCCACAATCCAGCCGACGTCCTCGGTCGGATAGGGCGTGAAGCGGATCTGGCGGTGCACGTAGTCGCTCGGCCGCAGTGTCAGTGCCTGCAGCCGCTCCTCGTGCCGGTGGAAGGCCTCGAACGCCGACTCCATCTGGCGCAGCCACGAGGGGACCCAGATCGCTCCCTGCTCGATCACCCCGATGTGCAGGTCGGCGAAGCGCTCCAGCACGCCGTCGAAGATCAGCGTGGCCAGCGTCTGGGCCGGCGGGACGGGGATCCCCATGTAGTCGACCGAGCGGAAATTCTCCTCGCCGCCGTGGAAGTCGGGCGGCACCGGCTTCCCGTTGACGAAGTAGTTGGGGTCGACGAGGTCGCCGGTCCCACCGACGTGGAAGACGACGGGGATGCCCGCCTCCTCCGCCTGGGCCCAGACGCCGAAGAGGTCGGTGTGGCTCGGCGAGAATCCCGGTGGGCACCCCGAGGCGATGAGCAGCGCCGCCGCGCCCTGGTCGAGCGCGTCGCGGGTGGCGGCGACGGCCTTGTCGGGGTCGACCAGCGGGACGTAGAGCGAGGGGAGCAGCCGGGAGTCGACCGAGCAGAACTCCAGCATGGCCCGGTTGTGGGCGCGGGCGGCGGCGTAGGCGAGGTCGGTGTCGCCGGCGTGCTCCAGGTCGTGGAGGCGCCCGTTGTGGAAGGTGTTGAAGACGAGCTGGCTGGAGAAGCCGAGCAGGTCGAGGGCGCGCGGCCGGTCCTCGGCGATGAAGGAGCCGGTGGCGGCGAAGTTCTTGCGCGCCATGATCTCCGCCTCCTCCTGGTCCCGGTACTCGGCCGACGCGTGCCTGGCCCGCAGCTTCTCGAAGGAGGCCAGCAGGTCGCGCTGCTGCTCCGCCGGGTCGCCGGTCTGGCGCAGCTCGTTGCCGCCCGGATAGCTCAGCACCGGGAGGCGGTCGCGGTACGCGGCCTCCGCATGGTCGCGCAGCCAGGTGGGCGTCTCCATGAGGTGGGCGTCCGCGTCGTGGACGACCCGGCCTTGGGAGTAGGGCATCGTCGTCACCCCCTTTGTCGCTTCCGTGCGGGCGTCGTGCGCCCGCGGGTACTCCAGGAGTATCCCGCGCCGGGCGGGCGCCCGCCTCACCACATCTGACGCCCCGTCAGGTCCGCCGCCCCGCCTTGGCTACGCTCCCGGGCGATGGATCTGCGAGATCGCCCCGAGGACGTCGCGTTCCGGCGGGAGGTGCGCCGGTTCCTCGACGAGCACCTGGTGGGCGAGTTCGCCGAGCTGGGCGGCCGGGGCGGTTCGGGTGACGAGACCTTCGGCTTCGAGGTGCGCCGGCGCTGGGAGAAGGTCCTGGCCGGGGGCGGCTGGACCTGCCTCGGATGGCCGGCGGAGCACGGCGGCCGGGGGGCCTCCATGACCGAGCAGGTCATCTTCAACGAGGAGTACACGCGGGCGGCCGCACCGGGGCGGGTGAACGTCATGGGCGAAGGGCTGCTCGGGCCGACGCTCATCCACTACGGGACCCCCGAGCAGAAGGCGCGCTTCCTCCCGCCGATCAGGGAGGGCTCGGAGCTGTGGTGCCAGGGCTACTCCGAGCCCGATGCGGGCAGCGACCTGGCCAACGTGGCGACCCGCGCCGTGCGCGACGGCGACGAGTGGGTGGTCACGGGGCAGAAGGTGTGGACGTCGCTGGCCCACCAGGCGGACTGGTGCTTCGTCGTCTGCCGGACCGATCCGGGCTCGGCGCGTCACAAGGGGCTGTCCTATCTGCTCGTGCCGATGGACCAGGAGGGGATCGAGGTGCGCCCGATCACCCAGCTCACCCGGACCAGCGAGTTCAACGAGGTGTTCTTCGACGGGGCCCGCACCCACGTGGACAACGTGGTGGGCGACGTCGGCGACGGCTGGCGGGTGGCGCTGGCCACCCTCGCCTTCGAGCGCGGCGTGGCGCTGCTCGGGCACCAGCTCGGCTTCCGGCGCGAGCTGGACGGCATTGTGGCGTTGGCCGAGGCCAACGGCCGGTCGCGCGACCCCGTGCTGCGCCAGCAGCTGGCCCAGGCCCACATTGAGCTCACGATCATGCGCTACAACACGCTGCGCAGCCTCTCGGGTGTCGACGGTCCGGTCGCCCCACCCGAGGCGTCCATCGCCAAGCTGTTCTGGGGGAGCTGGCACCGCAGGCTGGGGGAGCTGGCCATGGGCGTGCTGGGCCCGGCCGCCACGGTGCTCGACGGGGAGGCGCTCCCCGAGAACGGCGGCTACGGGCTGGGCGAGCTGCAGCGCTCCTTTCTGTTCGCCCGGTCGGAGACCATTTACGGTGGGTCGAACCAGATTCAGCGCAACATCATCGGCGAGCGGGTCCTGGGCCTCCCGCCGGAACCGAAAGGGGTGGCGTGAGCACGAGCCTGGACGCGTCCTTCGAACCGCCTCCACCTCCACCACCACCGGCCGGTCACGGGCTCCTGGAGGGCAAGGTCGTGCTGGTCACCGCGGCGGCGGGCACCGGCATCGGCTCGGCCACGGCACGACGCTGCCTGGAGGAGGGGGCGTCGGTGGTCGTGTCCGACGCCCACGAGCGTCGTCTGGGCGAGACGGCCGAGCAGCTGGCCTCGGAGGCCGGCGGACCGGACCGGGTGCACGCGCTGGCCTGCGACGTGCGCGACGAGGGGCAGGTGGGCGCGCTCTACGACGGCGCGGTGACCCGCTTCGGGCGCATCGACGTCGCCGTGCACAATGCGGGACTCGGCGGCACCGTGCCGCTGGTGGAGATGACCGACGAGCAGTGGTCGACCGTGCTCGACATCACGCTCACCGGGACGTTCCGTTGCACCCGGGCGGCGCTCAAGAAGCTGGTGCCACAGAAGGGGGGCGTCATCGTCAACAACGCCTCGGTGCTCGGGTGGCGGGCCCAGCCCGGCCAGGCCCACTACGCCGCCGCCAAGGCCGGGGTGATGGCGCTGACCCGGTGCGCCGCGGCGGAGGCGGCCCCGGCCGGGGTGCGGGTCAACGCCGTCTCGCCCAGCCTGGCCGAGCATCCCTTCTTGAACCGGGCCATCCCCGACGAGGACCTGGCCGTCCTGCGCCGGCGCGAGCTCTTCGGGCGGGGGGCCGAGACGTGGGAGGTGGCCAACGTCATCGTCTTCCTGGCCAGCGACTATTCGTCCTACCTGTCGGGCGAGGTCATCTCCGTGAGCAGCCAGCACCCATGAGCCGCCTTCGCCCGGGGTCGGGGTCTTCGTCCGCCGGGGTGTGTTTTGAAAACTATAAGCATGTAGGTTTAGAGCTTCCGGAGCAATGGCCCGTGCGCCGACACAGAGGTCCGAGGGGAGCCGCACCATGACCACCCGCCAAGAGGCGACGGGCATCGGAGGAGCTCCCGCCGAGCAGGAGGACCCGCGGGCCGACCTGATCTGGGGCACCGTGCCCCGGCTGGTCGAGGACGCCGCGCGGCGGCACGGCCCGACGGAGGCGCTGGTCGACGGCGAGGTCCGCCTGACCTACGCGCAGCTGGCGACCGAGGTGGACCGTTACGCGCGCGGCTTCGTGGCCACCGGGGTCGCCGCCGGAGACCGTGTGGCGATCTGGGCACCCAACTGCGCCGAGTGGATGCTCGCCGCGCTGGGCGCACTGCGGGCCGGCGCAGTGCTCGTGCCCTTGAACACCCGCTTCAAGGGTGGTGAGGCCTCCTACATCGTGCGCAATGCCGGCGCCACCACCCTGGCCACGGTGCGCGGGTTCCTCGGTGCCGACTATCCCGCCATGCTGGCCGGAGAGGACACGGCTCCCTTGGCGCGGATCGTCCTGCTGCGCGGCGACGGCGACGGCGCCGGCCCGGCGGGGGTCCCCGCCCTCGGGCTGGCCGAGTTCCTCGCCGCGGGGGCGCGGGTGGAGCCGTCCGTGACCGCGGCCCGAGCCGACGCGTTGGAGGCCGGGGACGTGTCGGATCTCATCTTCACGTCGGGCACCACCGGTCATCCCAAGGGCGCGGCGACGACCCACGCCCAGACGCTGCGGACCTTCGGGACGTGGTCGTCGATCGTCGGTCTCGACGCCGGCGACCGCTACCTGGTGGTGAACCCCTTCTTCCACACGTTCGGCTACAAGGCCGGGATCCTGGCCTGCATCATGGCGGGCGCCACCGTGGTGCCCGAGCCGGTCTTCGACGCCGACGCGGTCATGGCGCGCATCGCCTCGGAGCGCATCACCGTCTTGCCCGGACCCCCCACGCTCTACCAGACGCTCCTCGCCGATCCCCGCCGGGCCGAGCACGACCTGTCCTCGCTCCGTCTCGGCGTGACGGGAGCCGCTGTCGTACCCGTCGAGCTCGTCGAGGCGATGCGCGACGAGCTCGGCTTCGACACGGTCCTGACCGCCTACGGTCTGACCGAGTCCTGTGGCACCGTCACGATGTGCCGGCGCGACGACCCGCCTGAAGTGGTGTCGGCCACCTCCGGCCGGGCCATCCCCGCGCTGGAGGTGCGCGCCGTGGCGGAGGGCAGGGAGGTCGCCCCGGGTGAACCGGGCGAGATCGTCGTGCGGGGCTACACCGTCATGGCCGGCTACTGGGGCAACGACGAGGCCACGGCCGAGGCGATCGACGCCGAGGGCTGGCTGCACACCGGTGACATCGGGGTCATGGACGTTGCCGGCAACGTCACCGATCACCGACCGGGTCAAGGACATGTACGTCGTGGGCGGGTTCAACGCGTACCCGGCCGAGGTCGAGAGCATCCTGCGCGGCCACGACGCGGTGGCCCAGGTCGCCGTCGTCGGCGTGCCCGACGAGAGGATGGGAGAGGTGGGCTGCGCCTACGTCGTCCCCGTCCAGGGCTGCGCCGACGACCCCGATGAGCTGGGCCGCGCCATCCTGAGTTGGTCACGCGGGGCCATGGCCAACTACAAAGTGCCCCGCGGCGTGGTCCTGGTCGACACGCTGCCCACCAATGCTGGCGGGAAGGTGCTCAAGCGTGAGCTCCGCCAGCGCCACGCGGCGGGCGCCGACCACGTCGTCACCAACGAGAGGAGCGAGTAAGTGCGAGGCATCGTCTACACGGGAGAAGGGGTCGAGGTCACCGACGAGCTCGAGGTGCGGGCTCCGGGCCCCAACGAGGTGCAGGTGCGGATACAGGCGGCGGGGGTGTGTCACTCCGACCTGTCGGTCATCAACGGGACCATCCCGTTCCCCGCGCCGGCAGTGCTCGGCCACGAGGGCGCCGGCGTCGTGGAAGCCGTGGGCGATGCGGTGCGCTCGGTCAAGCCGGGTGACCACGTGGTCATCGCCACCCTGGCCAGTTGCGGGGCCTGCCGGGCGTGCAGCACGGGTCACCCCACCTGGTGCAAGAGCTCGCTCGGGAACATCTCGACGCCGTTCACCTTCAAGGGCCAGCCGGCGTCCAACTTCGCCGCGGCGTCAGTCTTCGCGGAGACGACGATCGTGAGCGAGGTGCAGGCGGTGCGGATCCCGAAGGACATCCCGCTCTCGTCGGCCTGCCTCATCGCGTGCGGCGTGCTGACCGGCGTCGGTGCCGTGTTGAACCGGGCCAAGGTGCGGCCCGGAGACACCGCCGCCGTCTTCGGTGTCGGCGGGGTCGGGCTCAACGTGATCCAGGGGCTGCGCATCGCCGGGGCCACCAGGATCGTGGCGGTGGACACGGTGGCCGAGAAGGAGGGTCTCGGGCGCCAGTTCGGGGCGACCCACTTCGTCGACGCCACGGCGGGCGACGCTGCCGCCGCGGTGCGCGAGCTCGTGCCGGCCAACAAGGAGTCCGCGGCGGGCGCCCTCTTCCCCCTCGGGGGGGTCACCTGGGCCTTCGACTGCGTCGGCCACCCGGCCGTCCTGCGCAGCGCGCTCGACTGTCTGGACTGGGGCGGCGCAGCCGTGGCCATCGGCATCCCGCCCCGGGGGACCGAGGTGTCGGTCGACGTCAACGCGCTGGCCTACGTGGACCGCGGGCTGCTCGGCTGCCGCTACGGCTCGGCGCGCCCGCACCACGACATCCCCCTCATGGTCGACCTCTACCGCTCGGGCCTCCTGATGCTCGACGAGCTGGTGTCGCTGACCCGGCCCCTCGAACGCTTCGGCGACGTGATCGACGAGATGCATGCGGGCCGCGTGGCGCGGGGCGTGCTCACGTTCGACTAGAAACGCGCCATGCGATCGTTGCGCCTTGCGGGATCGCGGCCATGAAGGGCGTCATCCTCGCAGGAGGCACCGGCTCGCGTCTGTACCCGCTGACGCGCATCACGAACAAGCACCTCCTTCCCATTTACGACCGCCCGATGATCGCCTGGGCGATCGAGGCCGTGGTCTCGAGCGGTATCGACGAGATCATGCTCGTCACCGGCGGGACGCACGCCGGCGAGTTCCTGCGGCTCCTCGGCAACGGGCACGAGTACGGCATCGACCAGCTCTCCTACGCCTACCAGGAGAACGCCGGCGGCATCGCGGAGGCGCTCGGGCTGGCGGCGCACTTCGCGGAGGGCGGGCCGGTCCTGGTGATGCTGGCCGACAACCTCGTGGAGGGTTCCATCGCTCCGATGGTGGACGCGTTCCGGCGCGACCCGGTGGGTGCGCGCATCCTGCTGTCGAAGGTGGACGAGCCGGAGCACCTGCGTCACCTCGGCGTGCCCGTCTTCGGTGCGGACGGGCGGGTCACTCATATTGACGAGAAGCCCGAGCATCCCGCCTCCGAGTACTGCGTCACCGGCATCTACTGCTACGAAGCCGGCGTGTTCGACGTCATCGGCGACCTCGTCCCCTCGGGCCGCGGCGAGCTCGAGATCACCGACGTCAACAACCACTACGTCGCGCTGGGTCAGATGGCGCACGACATCCAGGAGGGCTTCTGGGGCGACGCCGGCGAGTCGATCGAGGCGTACTACGCCGTCAACGACTTCGTGCGCCAGAACGGCGCCAACATCGGGTAGTCGTCCACCGCCCCGACGACGGTCAGGTCGGGGGTTCGGTGGCCGGGACCTCCAGCTTGACCCGGCGCACGCTCTCCGCGATTCCGGCACCGTCGAGACCGAGACTGGCGAGGATGTCGTCGGCCCTGCCCTGGGCCAGGAACTGGCGCGGGACACCCAGCACCCGGGTGGTCGGCAGCGGCGTACCGGCCGAATCGACCTGCGCCGCGATCGCGTCGACCAGGAAGGCGCCGGCGCCGCCATGGCGCACGCCGTCCTCCACGGTCACCACGAGCTGGTGGCGGGCTGCGTCGGCGAGCATGCGCCCATCGGTCGGCGTGACCACGCGCACGTCCCAGACCGTCGCATCGGTCCCCTCGGCGGCCAGCTCGTCGGCGGCGTCGACGCAGGCACCGACGGCCTTGCCCACGCCGAGCAGGCAGACGGACCCGTCACCGGCGCGCAGCAGCTTCGCCTGCAGACCGCTCCCGACGTCCTCGGGTGCGATGTGCCTGGGGGCGCTCTTGGGAAAGCGGATGGTGGAGGGTCCCTGCAGCTCGAGCGCGGTCCGCAGCATCGGGCCCACCTCCTCGGCGGCCGACGGGGCGAAGACGGTCATGCCGGGAATGGAGAGCGAGAGCGCCAGGTCGAGGATGCCGTGGTGGCTCGGTCCGTCGTCGCCGGTGATGCCGGCCCGGTCGAAGACGAAGACGACCGGACAGGCATGCAGGCCCACATCGAGGTTGGCCTGGTCGAAGGCCCGGCTCCAGAACGTCGAGTACACGGCGACCACGGGGCGCAGCCCGGCCATCGCCATTCCCGCCGCGGCGGTCGCCTCGTGCTGCTCGGCGATGCCGACGTCGAAGAAGCGGTCGGGGAATCTCGCCTGGAAGGCCAACAGGCCCGTCGGCCCCGGCATGGCGGCGGTCAGAGCGACGATTCGAGAGTCCTGCTCCGCCGACTCGAGGAGCGCGCGTGAGAAGGCATCGGTGTAGGTGGCGGCCCGCCAGGGCAATTCCTCGCCCTTCCCGTTCTCGGCGACCGAGCCCGGCGAGGCCACGCCGCCGCCGTCGGATCCGGCCGATCCGCCCACGGCCAGGCCGGCCGAGCTGCCCACCGCGTTCTCCATCGTGATCGGCTTCGTCGCCTTGACGTCGTGCAGGCGCTGGATCTCGTCTTCCTCCGCCGGGGCGTAGCCCCGGCCCTTCTGCGTGAGCACATGGACCACGATGGGCCCGTCCCACTCGGCCGCGTTGGTGAAGGCCTGCTCCATGTGCTCGATGTCGTGCCCGTCGATCGGCCCGGCGTAGCGGACCCCCAGGGCTTCGAAGAAGGTGTGCGGCGCCACCATCTCGCGCAACGCGCTGGTGAGTGAGTGCACGCTGGAGTAGGCCAGCTCGCCCAGCGCGGGAAGCTCGCGCAGGCGGAGCCGCAGTCGCTCCCGCGCCGCGGTGTAGGTCGGATTGAGCCGCAGTGTCGTGAGGCTCTGGGAGAGCTGCGACACGGTGGGCGCGTACGAGCGGCCGTTGTCGTTGAGGACGATCACGACCCGGCGACGCGAGTGCCCGAGGTTGTTCAGCGCCTCGTAGGCCATGCCTCCGGTCAGTGCGCCGTCGCCGACCACCGCGATGACCTTGCGTTGGCCGTCGATGCCCCGCAGGTTGAACCCGCTGGCAATGCCGTGGGCATAGGACAGCGCCGTCGAGGCGTGGCTGTTCTCAATCCAGTCGTGCTCCGACTCGGCCCGGTTGGGATACCCCGACATGCCCCCGGCCTGCTTCAGCGCCTTGAACCCGTAGCGCCGGCCGGTCAGCAGCTTGTGGACGTAGGCCTGGTGGCCGGTGTCCCACAAGATGACGTCGCGCGGGGAGTCGAACACCCGATGCAGGGCCAGGGTGAGCTCCACGGCCCCCAGGTTGGACCCGAGGTGGCCGCCGGTCGTGGTCACCGTGTCGACGATGAACGCCCTGATCTCCTCGGAGAGTTCGGCCAGTTCGTCGTGGTTCAGGCCCTTGATGTCGGCGGGCGTCTCGATGCTTTGCAGGATCATGGCGGTCCTCCCACGCTACCTGCTGGCACCGTGTGCGAACGTGCGCTCGGGGCTCAGCAAGGTGCACACGGCGACGCCGAACGAGGCCAGGGCCAGGACCTGCAGGCCGCGGGCGGGACCGAGTGTCTGGGACACCCAGCCGACGATCGGGGCGCCGGCCACCCACCCGACGTAGCCGGCGGCGGTGAAGGTGCCCACCGCGCTGACGACCTGGGTGGCCCGCCGGCTGACGGTGCTCATGACGAGCGGCCAGAACAGCGAGGCCCCGCCCGCGCCGATGGCGAGCCCGAGCGCAGCGACGCCGGCCACGGGAGAGACGGATTCGAGAAGGATGCCGGCGCCGGCGACGCAGCCGCCGATGATCAGGGCGCGCCGGGTGGTCATCCGGCCGAGCACGGACCCACCGGCGCCGCGGGTGGTGAAGGCCACGAGCTGGCCGACGACGTAGGCCCCCGCGCCGAGCAGGACGCCGGTGGCCAGGTGATTGCGCAGGTACAGCACGCCCCAGGTGTCGACGCCACCCTCGGTGACCTCGGCCAGAGCGAAGACGGCCAGCAGGATGAGAAGGCCGTCTTGGCGGAGGCGCCGCACGGGATGGGTCGTCACCGGCCGCTCCGGATGGTCGCCGGTCTGGGCGGAGACGAGCGCCGTGCCCGGATCGGTCACGAGGGCCCAGACGCCGACGACCGCGGCCACCACCGCGATCGCCGGCCACACCCAGCGCCAGGAGACGCCGGCGTGGATCACCAACCCCGCCACCGCCGCCCCGGTGAGCGCGCCAGCGTTGAAGAGCGAGTGCAGGCGGACCAGCGCGGACGGGCTCGCCACGAGGCGGTGGGACGCCTCCGCGTTCATGGCGGTGTCGATGGAGCCGCCGGCGACCTCGACCAGCACGAGCACCGCGGTGAACTCCCACCGCGTCCGCGTGAGCGCCAGCACGCAGAGGAGCACGGCCCAGGCGAACAGCGCGATCCAGAGCAGCCGCCGGGCACCGACCCGGTCGGCGAGGTGGGACGTGAACACGCTCGAGGCGCCCGCCACGGCGATGGCGATGGCGAGCAGGACGCCCAGCTGCGCATCGCTGAGCGAGAAGGCGTGCTGGATGTCGAAGAGCATCACCGCCCAGCTGCCCCAGAACAGGCCGAGCGTGCCGAAGGCCGCCACCACCGGACCGGCCCCCGCCAGGACCCACGGGGGGTCAACGGCGGCCGGGGTCGCGCTCAGGGTGGGTCCGAGACGCCGGCCTTGGCGAGGAAGGCGGGGCGCTCCACCACGACCCGCGTGACCCGGCCCGCGCCGACCAGGCCTCCCCCCTCGCCCTCCAGCCGGGCGGCGGACACGGTGAAGACGAGGCGACGGCCCTCGACCTTGACCAGGGTGGCCTCGGCCAGGACCACCGAGCCCACGGCCACGGGTGCGAGGTGGTCGAATTGCACCCGGGTGGCCACACTGGACTGCGTCCGGAGCAGATGCCCGTCGGTGGCGCGGCACGTGGCCTCCTCGCACAACGCGATGAGGCGGGGCGTGGCCAGCACGGGGACGTCGCCGGAGCGGAAGTGCTCGGCCGTGTCCTCGGCACCCACCGTCAGCTCCAGCTGGGCGCTCAGCCCGGAGTGGGGACCGTGCCCGGCCGGCGTTCCTGTGTCGGTTGGGCCGTCGGGCACGACCGTTACGATACCGCCGTGACCGAAGCCGCTCTCATCGACCCTGACGTGCTCGAACGCGTCCTCTCAGCCGCTCTCCTGGGGGGCGGTGACATGGCCGAGGTGTTCGCCGAGGATGCGGTGACCGCCAGCGCCATGCTGGACGACCGCAAGGTGGAGGAGCTCTCGTCGGGTCGCTCCCGCGGCGCCGGGATCCGCGTGGTCGACGGTGAGACCACCGGCTTCGCCCACACGGCGGACCTGAGCGAGTCCGGCCTGCTGGCCGCGGCGCGGGCGGCCTCCGCGGTCGCCCGCCGGGGCGGCGGCGAGGCGCGGACGGTTGCGCTCGACCCGCCGTCGGTCCACCGGCGCCACGACCGCACTCCCCCGGAGTCGGTGGACAAGGCGCACAAGCTCGAGCTGTTGACCCGCGCGGACGAGGCCGCCCGGGCCGCCGGCGATGCCATCACCCAGGTGCAGGTGGGTTGTGGCGACAGCAGGCGGCGGGTGCTGATCGCCAACTCGGACGGGCTGCTGGCCCACGACGACCAGATCCGCACGCGCTTCAGCGTCGTCTGCGTCGCCAACGGGGACACCGGCATGCAGACGGGGTACGAGTCCATCGCGCGCACCGAGGGCTTCGAGATCTTCGAGCGCCACCGCGTGGAGGACATCGCGCACAAGGCGGCCGTCCGCGCGCTGGCCAAGCTCTCGGCGCGGCCGGCCCCCTCCGGTGAGGTGCCCATCGTGCTGGCGGGCGGGAGCGGGGGCATCCTGTTCCACGAGGCCTGCGGGCACGGGCTCGAGGCGGACCACATCGTGAAGGACGCGTCGGTCTACGCGGGCCAGGTGGGCCAGCTCGTCGCCAGCCCGCTGGTCACGCTGGTCGACGACGGCACGGTGGCGGGGGAGTGGGGCAACTTCGCGGTCGACGACGAAGGGTGCGCGCCGGCGCGCAACGTGCTGATCGAGAACGGGATCCTCACCGACTACATGTGGGACTGGCTGCGGGCGCGCAAGGAGGGCCGCACCTCGTCGGGCAACGGGCGCCGCCAGAGCTATCAGCACCTGCCCATGGTGCGCATGACGAACACGTACCTCCTCGCCGGCACCGAGGATCCGGACGAGATCATCGCCCAGACTCCCTCGGGCGTCTACGTGAAGAAGCTCGGTGGCGGCCAGGTCAACACCGCCACCGGCGACTTCGTGTTCGGCACCACCGAGGCGTACCTGATTGAGGACGGGCGGATCACCGAGCCGCTGCGGGACGCCAACCTGATCGGGAACGGTCCCGAAGTGCTGCGGCGCATTGATGCGGTGGCCACCGACTTCGACATGACCCCCGGCACCTGTGGCAAGGACGGGCAGAGCGTCCCCGTGGGGTGCGGCCAGGCGACGCTGCGCATCACCGGCGTCACGCTCGGAGGGACCGCATGAGCGGCGAGCTCCTGGAGCTCGCGACCTCGGTCGTCGCGGCAGGCGCGACCCGAGGAGGGGCTGGAGGTCTACGTCAGCCGCGGCACCGACACCGAGGTCCGTGCCTACGAGGGCGAGGTCGAGTCGCTCACCTCCGCGGATTCGTCCGGCGTGGGGATCCGAGTCCTCCTTCCCGGGTCCGGCAGCGGGAGCCAGGTCGGCTTCGCCTGGGCCGGGTCACTCGATCCGGCGGTCATCGCCGCCACGCTGGCCGACGCCCGGGACAATGCGCGCTTCGCCACCCCCGATCCCGACGTCGTCCTGGCCGAGCCGGACGGCGTGGCGGCCGCCGAGCTCGACCTGTGGGACGACGGGGTGGCCTCGACGCCGATGGAGAAGAAGGTCGAGCTGGCGCTGGAGCTCGAGCGGGCGACGCGCGCCGCGGACGCCCGGGTCCGGCAGGTCTCGTCGGCCGACTATGCCGACAGCCGGGTCGAGGTGGCGCTCGTCTCGACCACCGGCATCTCCTCGGTCCGGCAGCGCACGAACGCCTTCCTCTCCGTCGACGCCATCGCGGGAGAGGGCAGCGAGACCCAGACGGGGACCGGCTTCAGCGTGGGCCGCGGGCCCGGTGAGCTCGTGCCCGCCGACGCGATGGACGACGCCGTCCAGCGGGCCATCCGGATGCTCGGCGCGCAGAAGGCGCGTTCGGCGCACTGCACCGTGGTCTTCGATCCGCGGGTCGTCTCGACCTTGCTGGGGGTCGTCGCCTCCGCGCTGTCGGGCGAGGCCGTGGTGAAGGGTCGCTCCTTCTTCGCCGGGCGCACCGGCGAGAGCGTGGCGGTTCCCGGGCGTGACCCTGGTGGACGACCCGACCGATGCCCGGGCCTACGGTGCCGCGTCGCACGACGGGGAGGGCCTGGCCTGCAGGCGCAACGTCCTCATTGCCGACGGCGTGTTGCGCATGTTCGTCTACGACACCGTGTCGGGCCGCCGTGCCGGCACGGCGTCGACCGGCTCCGCGGTGCGCGGGGGCTTCGCCGGCACGCCGTCGGCCGGCTGCCGTGCTCTCGTCCTGGCGCCCGGAGACAAGGGGCTCGAGCAGATCCTGGCCGCGGTCGGCGACGGGCTCTACGTGCAGACGGTGAGCGGCATCCACTCCGGGGTGAACACCGTGAGCGGCGACTTCTCGGTGGGGGCGGAGGGGCTCATGATCCGGGGCGGGACGCTGGCCGAGCCGGTGCGGGAGGTGACGGTCGCCTCGACGCTCCAGCGCATGCTCCAGGGCGTCGTCGAGATCGGCGGCGACCTGCGCTGGCTCCCCGGCACCGCGGCAGGTCAGACGCTCGCCGTCGCCGAGATGGCGCTGAGCGGCGACTGACGCGGCCCCTAGCTGGCGGTGGTGGCGGCGGGTGTGGCCGCGGCGCCCTTGCCGTCGCCGGTCCCCTTGCCATTGCCATTGCCGTTGCCGGCGGCGTCCGCGCCCGACGTCGCGGCCTCCTTCTTGGGCGTGGACTCGGTGCTCGACCCGCCCGAGGCGTCATCGGTCTTCTTCGACCCCGAGCCGTTGCCGGCGCGGGCGGCGGCCCGCGAATCGGTCTTGTAGAACCCACTGCCCTTCAGGACGATCCCGACCGCCCCGTAGACCTTGCGCAGCGCGCTCCCGCACTCGGGGCACTCGGTCAAGGGCTCGTCCGAGAAGCTCTGGACGGCTTCGAGCCGGTGGCCGCACGCGTTGCATGCGTATTCATAGGTCGGCAATGGACTCCTCCGTTGGCACTCGCTGCCTGCGACTGCCAAAGTCTACCCGCCAGGGTGTCCCGGCGGCGTCGGTCCGCAGTCGGGCCAGGTCGTAGACTCCTCCTTCGTGTCCGACCGCATGCTGGCCAATCTCGACCCGCTGGGCGGCGCCCGCATGGTCGACGTCACGCCCCGTGAGCCCACGCACCGCCGGGCCCTGGCCCGTTGCCGGGTCTCGATGCTGCCCGAGACGACCACCAAGGTGGCCAACAACGCCATCACGAAGGGCGATGTGCTGGCCGCGGCGAGGATCGCGGGGATCCAGGCGGCCAAGCGCACGGCCGAGCTCATCCCCATGTGCCACCCCGTCCTGGTGGGGTCGATCGGGGTCAACTTCTCCATCGGCGACGACTACGTGGAGGTGGAGGCCCAGGTCGAGACCGTGGACCGCACCGGCGTGGAGATGGAGGCGATGACCGCCTGCGCCGTCGCCGCACTGACCGTCTACGACATGTGCAAGTCCTCCGATCGCACCATGACCATTGAGCACCTGGCGCTGTGGGAGAAGTCGGGTGGGCGCTCGGGGCCGTGGCGGCGGGCCGAGGCGAACCACACCTAATTGACCCACATGCAATTGAATTGCCGCCGGGCCATCAGTCGCCGGGCGACGGCTGGACCGCCTCTGGCCGCAGCACCCGGGGGCCTGGTCTAATTTCGGCCATGGTGACCGTCACGAGCAGCATCGAGGAGGCACCCGACGTCGGCAAGGGGATCGTCGGCGCCATCACATCGGTGGTGGGGCGGATCGGCGGGCGCAACGTCGTCATCGCCCGGTCGCTCGGGACCATGCGGCGGGGCGCGATCACCCACGCGGACGGGGTGCGGTTGGCCGAGGCGGCCGATCAGGCGGTCCAGCTCGGGATCCCCCTCGTGTTCTTCGTCGCCTCCAGCGGCGCCGACGTCCTCGACGGTGTCGCGGCCCTCCACGGGTGGGGACAGGCGGCCGCCGCCATCTCGCGCTGCAGCGGGCAGGTGCCCGTGATCGCCGCCGCCACCGGGCCCGTCGTCTCCGGGCCCGCCCTCCTCCTCGGCCTCTCCGACCTCGTCGTCATGAGCTCGGAGGCGGTCGCCTTCGTGTCGGGACCGCAGATGGTGGCCGAGTTCACCGGCATTGAGATCGGGATCAGCGAGCTGGGCGGGACGTCCAGGCACGCCAGGTCGAGCGGGTTGTGCGCGGTGGAGTCCGACGACGTCGACGGCGCCGTGGCCGAGCTGCTCGAGTACCTGCCGTCGAACACCGACGAGGTGCCCCCGCTGGCGCCCATGAGCGACTCGGTGCTGCGTTCCACACCCGAGCTGCGCACGGTGATCCCCGACCGCAAGTCGGCCACGTATGACGCCCGCGACGTGATCCGCGCCTTGTGCGACGACGGCGAATTCCGGGAGCTCTGGCCCCGGTGGGCGGGGCAGATCGTGACCGCGTTCGCGCGGTTGGGCGGGATGCCGGTGGGGTTCGTGGCCAACCAGCCCCGCATCCTCGCCGGCACCCTCGACATCGCCGCCTCGCAGAAGGCCGCCCGCTTCGTGCGTCTCTGCGACGCCTTCAACCTGCCCCTGGTCAGCCTGGTGGACACGCCCGGCTTCCTGCCGGGCAAGGACCTCGAGTGGCGAGGGATGATCCGTCACGGCGCCGAGCTGGCCTTCGCCTACGCGCAGGCGACCGTGCCGCGGTTGTGCCTCATCTTGCGCAAGGCGTTCGGCGGCGCGTACATCGTGATGGACTCCCGCGGGATCGGCAACGACGTCTGCCTGGCCTGGCCGGGGGCCGAGGTGGCCGTCATGGGGGCGTCGGGCGCGGTGCAGATCCTGCACCGGGGCATTGAGCCGGGCGCGAGGTCCGATCGCGAGGCCGAGTACGAGGAGGCCTACCTCAACCCCTGGCCGGCCTCCGAGCGCGGGCTGGTAGACCAGGTCATCGACCCGGCGGACAGCCGGACCGTCCTCTGCTCGGTGCTGCGCCAGCTCTGCACGAAACGGGAGCTGGTGGTGGGCCGGAAACACGACGCAGGTCCACAATAGGGATTCGACCTGGGACAACAGAGATTGTCACCGATTCGTAACGAGCCTGAGGTGGATTCGACGCTGATCCAGGGAAAGGATTCCGGCATGATGAGCGACGTGGTCCCCCCCACCACTGACGACCCCCTTTTCATCCTGGAGTCGTGTCACAGCACCTGGATCTTCGACACGGACCGCATGCGCTTCCGGCGCGTCCTCAAGGGCCTCGCACTCGACGTCCATGCGGCGACCACGGCGTGGCGCGGCTACTACGGCCTGGAGATCGACCCGATCTCCGAATCCTTCGTGGTCCTGCTCAATCCGGAGGGCACGAGGCTGCTGCGGTCGTGGCGCCACGTGGAGCACTGCCCCCAGTGCGGCGGCAACCAGACGGCCGAGCTCTCGCTTGACGAGTTGCGGAGCGCGTCGCTGGCCTGACGCCCCGGCCCCCCGGGACCTAGAAGTGGATCACGTGGGCGGCCGACAGCAAGAGCACGGTGAGCGTCGCCGCGGCGGCGATCACGATCAAGGCGGTCAGTCGGCGTGACACGGCGGGGCGGGCTGCGTTCGTGCGCAGTCCGTGCGCGGCGGCCCGATTCCTGATCGACGTCTCGGTCGCGGTCGCGTCGTCCGCCGCCAGCACGAAACGGTGCCGCCGCCGCCGACCGCGCTCGGTGACGACGATGAGCACACCGTCCCGCCCGTCGGGCAGGACCGAGCGCTCCACCGGGGCCATCGCCTCCAGCTCGTCCCAGGGGCAGCTCCAGACCAGCTCCCCGTCCGCCTTCTCCAGCTCTATCCCCGAGGGCAGGAAGTTCAGGGTCAATTGCGGGACGGCGACCCGCCCTTCCGCTCCCTGGGTGAGGAGATAGACGTCGGGCACGGACCACGCCTCCTCCATACGAGCAGGAGACGCTACTTCCATTGGCACCGCACGAAGGACGACCCGGTCAGCGCGTCGCCGGCGGGCCGGGCCGTCCCTGCCGCCGCTGGCGGCGGTCGGCGCGCTCGATCTCGCGTTCGACGTCGGACCACATGAGGGGCTCCGCGTCCGCGCCGGTGTCCTCGGCGGACTGCGCCCGCGTCATGATCACGAAGGCCACCGTCCACAGCACCGCGATGGTGCTCAGCTTGGCGAGGAACCCGGCCAGTTGCTGATCGAGCAGTGGTGACATCCCCGCCACGGTGCCGTCGTGCGAGAACGTCGGGTAGAGGGAGCGGCGGGCGAAGATCCACACGATCGAGAGGAAGCTGGGCACGATCGACTGCACAATGAGATACCCGCCCCGTCCGAGTGCCGACAGGCGTGGAGCGCCGGGGAGCTCGGTCAGCA
Source organism: uncultured Acidimicrobiaceae bacterium (assembly GCA_963740535.1). Taxonomy (GTDB): domain Bacteria; phylum Actinomycetota; class Acidimicrobiia; order Acidimicrobiales; family RAAP-2; genus Bog-473. The sequence goes on along the minus strand of CAVUEI010000001.1, from coordinate 281,585 downwards.
CCGGTGCCCACAGGACGAAGCCCGACGCGAGCACGACGAGCTCGATCACGACCCGGGCGGGGTCCGAGTGCGCCGCCAGGTTCACCGCCCCGATGGTCAAGGTGCCCACCGCCACGATGGTCACGATGGCGACGGCGGGGAAAGGCCGTACCACCACGCGCAGGACGGCGTCGACCGCGGGAGGGCGGGTCAGGCGGGCGATCACCGGGCGCGGCGTGCCCAGAACGAGGAGCGGGGGGACGGCCAACGTCAACAGGAGGCGCTGCAGCACGAGCGCCATCAAGAGCCAGTGGGCGGCCAGGTCGCCCAGCGGCCACGTCACGGCGAGGGCGAGGAGGACGACGCCGGCGACGAAGAGGACCTTTTGTCGTCCGCTCGCCGCGGCGCCCTCCTGCCGCGTGGCCCACCAGTAGGCGGCGACGAGGCCCACGAGGGCGAGCAGCCAGAACAGGTGGAAATGCCAGCCGAAGGGAGGCCCCACGGCCGTCACGGCGCAGCCGTCGCCGTAGGCTCTGTGCGATGGAGGCGCCCACGAAGCTCGACCGGCTGGAGCGCGTCACGGACCTCGTCCTGGTACTGCTCGATACCCGGCAGCCCTTGACGCTCGATGCCATTGCGCACCAGGTCCCCGGCTACCCCGTCGAGCACGCGGCGCGGCGCCAGGCCTTCGAGCGGGACAAGCGCCTCTTGCGCGACGAGGGGATTCCGGTCCTCACGCAGCGCCTCCCGGGCCACGAGCAGTACGGCTATCTCATCGACCGTGAGTCGTTCTACCTGCCTGACCTGGATCTCGAGCCCGACGAGCAGATCGCACTCCACCTCGCCGTCGCCGGCGTCCACCTGGGCGATCCTAGTGGCCGGGATGCGCTGTTGAAGCTGGGCGCGGCCGGCCTGGGCGACGTCCGGCCCATCGCGTCCATGCTGCCGTCACCCGCGCTGATCGAGCTCTTCGAGGCGGTCCGCACACGCGCCACGGCGGAATTCACCTACCGGGGCGAGGCGCGCCGGGTGGCTCCCGTCGGGCTGTGGTTCCGCTTCGGCCACTGGTACCTGGTGGCGTGGGACATCGACCGCTCCGCCGTGCGCACGTTCCGCGTGGACCGCATAGAGGGGGAGGTCGCCCGGGGCGAGAGCGGCGGCGCGGAGGTCCCCGAGGGCGTCGACGTCGAGGCCGCCCTGCCCGACGAGCCCTGGGAGGCCGCAGGCGAGGACGGCATAGAGATGCGCATCCGCGTCGACGCGCTCGAGGCGCGCCGGGTGGCCGACGAGGTGGGCCAGGACAAGGTCGTGGGCCGGCTCGACGACGGGTCGGTCGAGCTCGCGCTCGGGGTGTCCTCGTTCGCCTCCATACGCTCCTGGGTGTTGGGGCTGCTCGACCACGCCACGGTCGTGGGACCGCCGGGCTTCCGGGACGAGCTCATCTCCTGGCTCACCGACCTCACGACCGCCGCCCCGCCTCCGCCACCGGGCGCGGGCACTCCGGCACCGGAGCCCGCCGACGACGATGGCGAGGGCAGTGCGTCCGCGGCCCGGAGCGCACCCGGCGCAGAGACGAGCCGGCGGCTGCGTCGGCTGCTGGCGGTCATCGGCTGGTTGGCCCAGGTCGGGGAGGCTCCCATCGCCGAGGCGGCGCAGCGCTTCGGCATGAGCGAGAAGGAGCTGGTGGCCGAGCTGGAGCTGGCGGCGTGCTGCGGGATCCCGCCTTACACGCCCGACACGCTCATGGAGATAGAGGTGTCGGAGCAATCGGTCCGGGCCTTTCTGCCCGCTGAATTCGCCCGCCCGCGCCGCCTCACCCCGGCCGAGGGGTTTGCCGTCGCCGCCTCGGCCCGGCTGCTGCTCTCGGTCCCCGGGTCCGAGGACGGCGCGTTGCGGCGCGCTCTGGCCAAGCTGGACGCCGCGCTGGGCTCGCGCGAGGCGGTCGGCCTCGACGTCGACGCCCCCGAGCACCTGGCCGCCGTGCGCCAGGCGGTCGAGGGGGGGCGTGCGCTCCAGATCGACTACCACTCGGGCTCGCGCGACGAGCTGACGACGCGGACGGTGGAACCCGTGCAGGTGGTGACGATCGACGGGCACTGGTATCTCGACGCCTACTGCCAGCGCGCCGGTGACATGCGCCGTTTCCGGGTCGACCGCATCGGTGCCGTCCGCCCGCTCGACGCTCCGCTTGGCCCGGCGGCGGTCCGGACCCGGCCGATGGAGGAGATGTTCGTCCCCGGCCCGGGCGCGCTCGAGGTCCATCTGCGGCTGGGGCCTGGGGCGCAATGGGTGCCCGAGTCCATTCCCGTGCGCGCCCTGGGGCGCGACGAGAGCGGAAGGGTGACCGACGTGGTCCTGGACGTCTCGGGAATGGCGTGGTTCGAACGGCTGCTGCTCCAGCTCGGGCCCGAGGCGCGCGTGGTGAGCCCGCCCGAGCTGACCGGGCTCGCCGCGGATGCCGCCCGCCGCGTGCTGGCCCGTTACGCGGCCAGCGGCGACGGCGACGGCGTGGCGCCGCGGTAGCGAGCGTGTGAGCCCGGTCGATTGAGTACCTCCTACTGGCGGGGCGCCGCCGAGGACGAGGCCATGCAGGACGAGCACGGCTTCATATGGAAGGCGATGCTGGAGACCGTCGACGAGGACCTGGCGGGCAAGCGGGTGCTCGATGCCGGCTGCAATCGCGGCGGCTTCCTGCGTCTGCTCGTTGACACAGCGGGCATCGCCGAGGGGCACGGATATGACCCGGCCTCGGACGCCATTGCGGACGCCCGTCGCCTCGCCGGCGGCCGGCCGCTGACCTTCGAGGTGGCCCAGACGGTTCCCGACGGATGGGGCGAGTTCGACGTCGCCTTCAGCCACGAGGTCCTCTACGTCCTCAAGGACCTCGTGGCTCACGCGGCTGGTCTCTTTGCCGCCCTCAAGCCCGGCGCTTCCTACTTCGCGGTCATGGGCGTGCACCAGGAGAGCCCGATGATGTCGGCCTGGCACGCGGAAAGTGCGCTCGAACTGGACCTGCCACGGCTCTACTCGCTCGACGAGGTCGCGGGTGTCTTCGAGAGCGCAGGCTTTTCCGTGTCCGTGGCCAACCTGAGACTGGGTTTCGTCCCGGTCTCGGCGCACCGGCACGGGCACGACCACCGTAGTGACCTCCTCGCCTGGTTGGACTACTACACGCGGCAGAAGGTCCTGCTGCGCTTCACCCGCCCGGCCTCGTAGCCGTTCGGCCGAGCCATCCGACCGTTCACTCCCGCCCGTCGGGGGTGAAGCGGAAGGAGCCGGATGCTCGGGATCCACGGCGTCGGTCGGGCCGGGGCGGACTACTACCTCTCCGACCACGCCCCCGAACTGCCCGCACCTGGCGTCGGGGGCCGCTGGACCGGGGCGGCGGCGGCCCGTCTCGGGCTGGAGGGGGCGATCGGTCCGGCCGAGTTCCGGGCCCTGCTCCTGGGCACGCATCCGCGCGACGGGCGGCCGATGGGTTCGGGGCGGACCGCGGTCGCCGCGTTCGACCTCACCTTCAGCGCCCCCAAGTCGGCCAGCGTGCTGTTCGCGCTGGGCGGGGCGGACGCGGCGCGGCGCCTCGTCGCCGTCCACGACGACGCCGTCCACGCCGCCCTGGCGTACCTGGAGCGGCACGGTGTCGCAGCGGCCCGGCGCGCCGGGCCGGAGCGGACGGTCCTCGCGACCGACGGGGTCATCGCCGGCACGTTCACCCACGGCGTGAACCGCAACGGCGACCCGCACCTCCACAGCCACGCCGTGGTGATGAACCTCGTCCATGGTGTCGACGGCCGCTGGAGCGCGTGCGACAGCCGCGGCATATCTGCCCATCGCGACGCGGCGTCGGCGGTGTACGAGGCGCACCTGCGGGCGGGCATCAGTGCCGGGTGGGCAGTGCGCTGGACGGGAGGGCCCGGCCGTCGTCCCGAGATCGAGGGCGTCGGGGCCGCTCTCCTGGGCGAGTTCTCCTCACGACGGGCGGACATCCGACGTCACATGCACGAGGTGGGCGCACACTCGGCCCGGGGGGCCCGTGTGGCCTGGGCGGTGACCCGCCCGGCCAAGGGAGCGGGGACGCCGTACGGCGAGCTCGCCCGGGAGTGGGCCCGCCGGGCACGAGCCGTCGGAGGCGGGCGCGGGCTGGCCCCGGGGCTGGGGGTCCCGCCGGAGGAGCCCGAAGCGGTCCGTCACCTGCTGGACGAGCACCGCTTTGCCGGCGTGATCTGCCTCACTCCCCACGGCGGCGCCCGGCGGCGCGACGTCGTGACGGCGTTCTCCGCCGCCGCTCCCCAGGGCATCGTCGCACCCGCACTGGCGCAGGCTCGTCGACCAGTGGGTGCCGACGGAGGGCGTCGGGGTGGCCGAGCCGCTGCACCAGCGGCGGGAAGTGGTGCCTGCGGCCCACCTCCTGCGCGCGCGTCGGGCGCGCGCCCTGTCGATCCGGTCGACCACGAGGTCTGGGTCGGCGCCGCGGCGGTGATCGACCGGTACCGGGCCCGCTGGGGCCTCGAACGCTCGGTGGACCCGCTCGGCCTGCCGGCCCGCCCGGCCGGACTGGCGACCCTGCCGGCGTCGCGCCTCGCCGATCACCTCCGCACGACGCGGCACCTGGAGGCGGCGCGATCTCGGCTCGGCCTCGGCGAGCCCTTCGAGGTCGAGCGGGGCCTCGGACGTTGAGTCAGCGGCCGAGCTGCGCGCCGTCGGAGCGAGCGAGGTGGCGTCCGGGTGGCACGAGGTCGCGCCACGGCGAGTGCTCGTGCGCGGGAGTCAGTGCCACCTCCTGCACGTCCTTGTGGGGGCCGAGGACGAGGGCACGGCCGGGGATGCCACGGGCGACGGCGTCCACCGGGAGCCGGGACTGGCGCGCCGGCCCGACAGAGGTGGAGGGGCGGATGCGTCCCCAGCGGCCGACCGAACGGCTCACCGTCGTCGTCAGCACCTCCCGGTCGCCCGCGAGCGCGCTGATGTCGCGCAGCGTCGACCGGTCGGCGATGCCCCGCAGGACGACCGTGGTCCCGAAGAGGGAGAGGAAGCCGTCCGCCGCCGAGCCCCAGCGCACCCGTGCCTGGGAGAGGTCCTGGAGGCAGGCGAGCACCAGGAGCCCCTGCCCGGCCCCTTCGCTGACCATCCCGGGGAGGTCGGGGATCGGGGCGATGTTGGCCACCTCGTCGAGAGCGAGGAGGGTTGGCGGCCCCGGCACACCCGTCGCGAGCCCGCACGTAGGCGGCGTCGCGCACGTCGCCGATCGCCGCCACCACGAGCGGAGCGAACTGCTGCTGGCGGCGGCCCGTCGAGCAGACGTACAAGGTGTTCGGCCCGCTGCAGAACGTCTCGAGGTCGAGGGGAGGTGCGAGCGTCGACGCCAGGGCCTCGCTCGTGCGGTACGCCCCCAACACGCCCGACGCGGTGGACCAGATGCCCGACTGCTCCCGGGGGTCCGTGGCCACGATCCCGGCGAGCACATCGGTCGCCGCCGCGCCCTCTCCGGCCCGCGGCGGAGAGAATTTCGAGGGCTGGGGCCCCGTTGTGACGTTCGATCCAATGAAGGACCTCAGGCATGGGGAGGCGCTCTGTCGCAGCGGCATGGAGCAAGGTCGAGAGGAGCGCGCCGGCACGCTCTGTCCAGTGGTGCTCCCCCGTGCGCGCGATGTCCCCGATGCGGCTCGCCGCGACCATTGCATCGGCGGTCACGACGGCGGCGTCCCAACTCGCGGCGGTCGTCAGCGGCGACCATCCCACGCGTTCCACGCCGGGTGGGCATTCCACTTCGCCGCTCGGGTCGTAGAGGAGCGTCCATCCCTCGCCGCGGCGCGACGGCGCCGTGGCGCGCATGACGTCGGGCTTCGTCGACGTCGAGACGACGGGGCCTTCCGAGAGCAAAATATTGGGTATGACCAGGGAAGATGTCTTCCCGGACCGTGGCGGACCGAGCACCAGCGTCGAGCGCTCCGCGCCCGCCCACATCCAACCGTGTGCTCCCTTTCCAACATAGATGCTGTGGCGCGCGAAACGGTGGACCTCACGCAGTGCAGCAGTGGAAATCAGGCACGAATCGTCCCTGTCGACATCTTCATGAGCGCGTTGTTCCACACACGTGATGTTTGCGTTGGAAGACAGATAAGTCCATGGGACATTTTGCGCAAAGTGTCGACAACAGCACCGCGATCACCTCGCGCGAGCGCAGCATGCGCGTCAATTATTCGTCTGCAATGGCGTCAATCGAAGGTCGTCTACGAACGCAAAATGACCGCGCGAATAAAGAATGCTTGACCTGAGCGTGTTTACAACAGAAGAATGTGTGGTACCCGAAGTGTGAGGGAGGGTTGACATGTGCTGCGACACAACGATGTGTGGCGCGCAAAGCGAAGCTTGTCGGTTCGCTATTTGCGCGTCTGGCGTCGTGCCGCGTGTGTCAGTTCGACGTCGCGATTCGGGGATTCAAGGCGGTACGGCGTGAGTGCGATGGTGTCGATGACACCCCCGCATCAGCGTCGATCGCCAAACAAGACAATGAATCCGGTGCGGCAATGCGCACGGCGTGGGCCTCTGGGCTTCGACGTGGCGCAGGCTTCACCTCTATTCAGTGACCATGCTCCTAGGGAGGTGCACCTGTGGCAGTAGCCGCGAAGAGAAGGGCCCCGGCCAGAAAGGCCGTGAAAAAGCGGGCTCCAGCAAAGAAGGCAGTCAAGCGCACAGCGGCCAAGAAGGCCGTCAAGCGCGCTCCGGCGCGGAAGGCCGTGAAGCGGTCCCCCGCCAAGAGGGCTGCCAAGAGGGCTCCGGCTCGCAAGGCGACCAAGAAGCGGGCACCTGCGAAGAAGCGGGCAGCTGCGAAGAAGGCCGCCAAGAGGGCTCCGGCTCGCAAGGCGACCAAGAAGCGGGCACCTGCGAAGAAGGCCGTCAAGAGGGCTCCGGCTCGCAAGGCGACCAAGAAGCGGGCACCTGCGAAGAAGGCCGCCAAGAGGGCTCCGGCTCGCAAGGCGACCAAGAAGCGCGCTCCTGCGAAGAAGGCGGCACGTCGTGCGCCCGCTCGCAAGGCGGCTCGTCGGCGCTAGGCGCTCCGTTCCGGTTGGAACGTGTGAGACCGGGGGCCTTCGGGCCCCCGGCTCCGCGCCCGGAGGTCGCTCACCCTCCGCGGCCGAGTTCGGCGACGTCGGCGGGCCAGTCGACGTCGTAGGCCAGGTCCGGGTCCCGCAGGACGCGCACCGGCAGGCCGAGGCGGGTCGCCTCGGCCCGGTGGGCGCGGAACGATCCGGGGCCGTAGGAGAAGTGGAAGTCGCACGCGGCGGGCACCCGCAGCACATTGGTGCCGTCGTCACGGCGGTCGGGGACCAGGGTCACGCCGTCGAACCACGGCAGGGCACCCAGCCCGCGGGCCCGGGGCAGGTCGCCGTGGGCGACGGTGACCCACTGCGTGCCCGCACGCGCCAGGCGCGCCACGCCGGCCCCGCACCGCGCCGTTGAGGCCCTGGCCGGGCTCCCACATGACCGTGGCGCCGAGCTCCGACGCCCAGTCGCGCCACGTCGCCGTCGTCGCACACGACCGCGACCGGGAGCGGTGCGCAGGCGCCCACCACGTGCGTGGCCATGGCGCGGACGAGGCGCACCCGCTCGGGATCGGCCATGGTGGCGCCGAGGCGGCGCTTGGCCTGGTGGAACGCCTTGACGGGGACGAGAACGACCTCGGGGCCCAGTGGGGCGTCCGCAGCTGCCGCGGCGCCCTGCGCCCTCGGCATGGTCGCCCTCGACACCGAGCCAGTGTACGGGTGAACGCGGGGGGCGTTCCGGGGCCGCCGTAGTCTCTTGGCCATGAACGAGCGGGTGGCTGTGGTCGGTGCGGGGTCGTGGGGGACGGCGGTAGCCACCCTCGTGGGTGCGACGCATCCCACCACACTGTGGGCCCGCTCCGACGCCCTCGCCGCGTCCATGCGCGAGGGGCGCGAGAACGAGGCCTACCTCCCCGGGGTCACGATCCCCGACGGGCTCGCGGTGACCTCTTCCCTCGAAGAGGCGATGGACGGTGCGGGGATCGTCTTCATGGCCGTGCCCTCGCACGGCTTCCGCTCCGTGCTCGAGGGGATCCGTCCGTTCGCCGACCACGTCGAGGCCGTCGTGAGCCTGGCCAAGGGGATTGAGATCGGGACCAACCTCCGCATGTCGCAGGTGATCGCCGAGGTCCTGCCGGGAGTCCCCGCCGGTGTCCTCACGGGCCCCAACCTCGCCCGCGAGGTCGCGATGGGGAACCCGGCGGCCTGCGTCGTGGCGCTCGGGGACGAGGACCTGGCGCGGCGCGTGCAGGGGCTGGTGCACACGCGCACCTTCCGCGCCTACATGGGAACCGACGTCGTCGGCTGCGAGATCGCCGGCGCCACCAAGAACGTCATGGCCATCGCCGCGGGCATCGGCGACGGGCTCGGCCTCGGTGACAACACGCGCGCCGTGCTCATCACCCGGGGCCTGGCCGAGTTGGGCCGACTGGGCGTTGCCCTGGGCGGCAAGGTCCTCACCTTCGGGGGCCTGGCCGGAGTCGGGGACCTGGTGGCGACCTGCGCCAGCCCGAAGAGCCGGAACCGGATGGTCGGTTTCGCCCTGGGCGAGGGGAAATCGCTCGACGACATCGTCAGCGGGATGCACATGGTGGCCGAGGGCGTGAAGAGCGCCGGACCGCTGGTCGGGCTGTCGAGGGCCAGCGGGGTCGAGATGCCCATCGCCGAGCAGGTCCACGGGATCGTCGAGGGCCGGTGCTCGCCCCCCGACGCGCTGATGAATCTCATGGCACGCCCGTCGCGTCCCGAATGGGACGAGGCGCTGTTGCGGGGGCTTCCTGGGTGAGCGGGCTGTTCCACGGCTACGACGGCCTTCCGGAGGATCACGACGACGAGGACCGCCAGGCCGCCGCACTGGCCCACGTCAAGGAGATCCTGATGCACGGGGCCACCGAGGAGGAGATCGACCGGGCCGTGGCCGACGGGGTGATCGACCTCTTCGTGGCCGAGCGCATGCTCGTCCCGTCCCGCCGGCGCTACACGCGGGCCGAGGTGGCCGATCTGACCGGTGTGGACCGGGAGAAGCTCAGGCGATTCTGGCGGGCCCTGGGCTTTGCCAACGTCGACGACGACGACCGCGCCTTCACCGACCTCGACCTCGAAGCCGTCCGCATCTTCCAGGGCATGCAGGCGCTCGGCGCGACGGATACCGACACCGCGTTGCAGATGGCGCGGGTCATCGGCTCGTCCATGGCGCGCATCGCCCAGGCGGAGCTCGTGCCCGGCGATCATGCTCAGCGCGGAGGTGGACCCCGTGATGTCCGCCGACGCCTTCGCCAGCGTGGCCGACGAGACCATCCCGGCCATGGCGAGGCTGCTGGAGTTCGTGTGGCGACGCCAGGTGGTGGCGGGGATCCAGCGCAGCATGATGATGCGCAGCCACGGACTCGCCCCGGGGGAGAGCCCGGTCCTGGGGGTGGGGTTCGCCGACATGGTCGGTTTCACGCTGCTCAGCCAGCACCTGAGCGACGAGGAGCTGGCCGCCGTCGTGCGCCGATTCGAGGAGATCTCCCACGACATCGTCATCGCTGCCCGGGGTCGGGTGGTCAAGATGATCGGCGACGAGGTCATGTTCGTGGTCGACAGCGTCGCCGACGCGGCCCGCATCGGCCTGGGCCTGGCCGATGCCTACGCCGACGACGACCTCCTCTCCGACGTACGGGTCGGGTTGGCCTGCGGCCCGGTCCTCTGCGCGCGACGGCGACTACTTCGGCCCCACGGTGAACCTCGCGCACCGCATCGTCAACATCGCCAATCCCGGGACGGTCCTCATGTCGGACGAGTTCCACGCGGCCCTGATGAACGAGGCCCCGGCGGAATTCGCCGCGCAGCCGCTGCGGCCCCGGCTCCTCAAGGATCTCGGCCGCGTCCAGTTGTGGTGGTGCGGCCACCCCGGCCGCGAGGCCGACGGAGCAGGTGCGGCCGCCGACCGGCGTCGCAACGTGCGCTGGGAGCGCCTCTCGGAGGTCCTGCGTGACCTGGAGGAGCTGCGTGGCGTCGGTGAGCGCCTGCTCACCTCGACCCGCGGCGACGACTCAGTTGTCGCGCAGCCGGGCGGTGGCGATCCCGAAGGGTCGTAGGTCGAACGCCCCCTCGAAGGGTTCCAGGGGGTAGCCGCGCAGGTCCACCAGCCACCCCGAACGTCCGGGGAACGAGACCACCGTCGGCTCGCCCGTGGGGTTGAACACCCGTACCTCGAGCACACCGGCGACCCGATGGAGGGCGCTCACCTCGGCTCCGAGGACCGTCAACTCGGTCCCCGAGGGCGGGCGTGCGCCACCGCCGAGGCTGGAGACGGTCTCCAGCGGGAGGAGCACGTCGTCGGCCAGCCGGTAGGGGTCGGCGCAGTCGAGCGCCAGCGCGTAGCGCAGCGCGACCTGCTTGCCGCGCATCTGTAACCCCTCGACCGGCGTGATCGGGCCGGCCGGGAAGGGCCGGTAGGCCATGCCGAGCCGGGAGAGCATTCCCGTCGACCGCAGCACGGTGAGGGCCAGCGTGCGGGCCGCATCGCCGCTCGATGTCGATGAGCTCGTACTCGCACACTCCCTCGTGGGCCACGGTCAGGCCCCCGGCGCTGACGAAGCGGCGTGGACGGCGCGGTCGGGCAGCCCGAACTCGTCGGGCCGGCCCTCGGCCGTGAGGCCCCGCGTGACGACGGTGAAGGCGCTCTCGGCCTCCGATGCGGCGGCCGGCGCCGCGAGGGGCAGGTGCACGCGCAGGCGGTGATCCCCGCTCGGGTTGACGAAGGTGGTCGTGACCCGCACGGTCGGCTCGTCGGCCCGCAGCTCCACGTCGGTGTCGACGTCGACGCTGTGCCCGCCGACCCGCGCCTGCGACGAGCCGTCCACGTGATCGGGCCACGTATAGGTGCTCGTGATGCGGACCCGCGCCCGTACCGGCCCGCGTTCGTCGACCCGCACGGCCACGGTGTCGGGCACCTCGACGAAGGAGTCCTGGCGGGGCGGGGAGTAGTTGTAGGAGTCGCCGAGGTCGCCGCCGTCGACCAGGCGGCCGTAGCCCGGCACCCCGTTGAGGGCGAACGTGCCGCTCCCCGGGTCGATCTCCACCCGCACGAGCTCGTTGGCCAGGACCACCGGCGCCGCCGGCCTCCGACACCTCGACGGGGTGCGCCAGCGTTGCGGGCTCGAAGGCGGTCCATCCGTACCCGGGGACCTCGGCCGACACGGGCGACGATCCTCCGCGTGGCGGGCTGGTCCATCGCCACGCGCACGACGGCGTCCGGCCGTGCCCCCAGCCGGGTGTAGACGTCCTGCTTGGCTTCCGCGATCGGGACGTCCTGCTTCTCCTCGGTGCCCACGGCGATCGTGATGTCGATGCCCTCCTCGGTGTCCTCGATCCGCACGTCGTGGATCCAGGCGTCGTCACTGATACGTGGGCCCTGCATCATGCCGAGCACCGTGCGCACCGTGTCGGCGTCGAGCACCATCGATCCGGGCAACCCGGACCGCTCCGAGAGCACCTGCACGCCGGAGGGAGCCGGGCCGTCGGCCGGCACGACCAGCTCCACGAGGCCGGAGCGGGCCCGGGGCGACGGGTTGAGCACCGAGGGACCGGCCTGCGACAGCGAGCGGGTGAAGGTCTTGACGGCGCGGTCGGCCAGTCCGGCGGCGATGGCCCGCGCCTCGGCGTAGCGGTGCAGGACGGCGTCGACGACGTCGTCGACGGAGCAGGCGCAGATGGAGTCGTGCGCCGAGTTGCGCACCATCTCGAGCCAGGCCAGGTCCAGGAGTCGCTCGGGGTCAGTCCGCCGGCGCCTGGAACAGCGCGGCCAGCGGCTCGGCGCGGCGCTCCAGCTCGCGTTCGGCCAGCGCGCCCCGGCGCTTCACGTCGACGCGGTTCGACGTCACGCCCATGAGCATGTTGGCCCGTGCAGCCGGAGCGCAGCTCGCCCTCCACGCGCGTGCAATCCCTCGGTCGGGGCTCCGGCCAGGTAGCGGGGGAGCGAGGTGACCGCGAAGTCGAACTCGTCCTGGAGGTCGTTGGCCTCGGCCACCACCCGGCCGAGCCACGGCTGGGGCATGAGGTGGTCGGACCCGTTCATGCACAGCAGGTCGCCCGAGAAGGAACTCGGCCACCTCGTCCACGTGGTCGCGCGGTGCGGCGCACGAGCGCCTTGGCGTCGTCGGGCAGCGCGGCACCGTTGCCGTAGCCGACGGGCAGGTACTCGGCCCGCACCGAGGAGCCGTCAGGCGCCTCCCAGATGAAGGCGTTCTTGGTCACCTGCCGCGGGCACGCCCCGCCACACGACGGCGTCGCCGAAGCCGGCCAGGCGCAGGATCTGGGGCATCTGGGCGATGTGGCCGAACATGTCGGGCAGGTAGCCGACGTCCATGGTGCCGCCGAAGGCGGCGCCGCGGCCGATGCCCATCTGCAGGTTGCGCACGATCGTCTCACCGGAGGCGAGGAACTCGTCCATCAGGATGTACCACGGCCCCATGCTCAGCCGGCCCGCCGCCGCCAGTGCCCGGAGCCGCTCCTCGGCCTCGGGCCGCACCTCGAGGTAGTCGTCGACCACCGCCATCTGCCCGTCGAGCATGAAGTGGGGATAGCTGGCGTCGCGCTCGAGGAGGGGGATCAGGGTGTCGACGAGCTCGACGAGGGCGAGGCGGAAGTCCTGGTAGGACTTGTACCATTCCCGGTCCCAGTGCGTGTGCGGAACGATGGCAATCCGACGGGCGGTCATGACCGCCAGACTATGACCTGCGGTCGCCGGCGGTGAGGGCGCTCGTGCCCCCGGGGCGCTGGCCGCCCGGCCCCCCTCGGGCGCCCGGGCGGACGCTGCCCGAGATGTGGGAGGCGCGGTGGGCGGCGCGCCCGGACGCCCCTGTGCTCGTCGACGGCTGGCAGCGCGGCGAGGTCGTGGACGGCGCCCGCCTGCACGGCGCGCACCGCCCGGATGGCGTCCGTGCTCGCCGGGTGCGGCGTCGGCCCCGGCGACAGGGTCCTGTGGAGTGCGCGCGCCACGCTCGGTTCCGTGAGCGCGCTGCTGGCGGTGCTGCGCGCCGGCGCGGTGCTCGTGCCGCTGAACCCGTCCGCCCCCGCCGCGGAGGTGGACCACGTGGTCACCGACGCCGGCCCCGTGCTGGCGATCGCCGCGGACGCGGAGGTGGCCGATCGGTTCGGAGCCGGGCTCCCGGTGCTCGGTGTGGACCGGCTCGGGCGCGACGCAGAGGACGCCCGACCCGCTCCACCCTTCGGCGCGAACCGGGCGAGGACGCCCTCATCGTCTACACCTCGGGCACCACGGGCAAGCCCAAGGGCGCGGTGCACACGCACGCGTCGCTCGTCGCCGGCATCTCGGCGCTGCACGCCGCGTGGGCGTGGGGCCCTGAGGACCGCCTCGTCCTCTGCCTGCCCCTGTTCCACGTCCACGGGCTCTGCGCCGGCCTCTTCGGCACGCTCGCCGCCGGAGCGTCCGCCCTGGTCTTCGACCGCTTCGAGGAGTCCGCCGTGCTCGACGCCGCCGCGGATAGCCACGTTGCTGTTCGGGGTCCCGACGATGTACCACCGGCTCGCCGCCACGGGCCGGGCGCACGAGCTGGCGGGGCTCCGCCTCTGCGTCTCGGGCTCGGCGCCGCTCGCCGCCGACCTGTGGCGGCACCTGGACGGCGAGGGCGTCTCCATCCTGGAGCGCTACGGGATGACCGAGACGCTGCTCACGCTGTCCAACCCTCTGGAGGGTGAGCGCCGCCCCGGCTCGGTCGGGGTGCCGCTGCCCGGGATCGAGGCGGCCGTCGACGACGCGGACGAGCACGGCATCGGCGAGCTGCACGTGCGCGGCGCGTCGCTCTGTCGCGGCTACTGGGGGCGCGCGGCGCCGTCGACCGACGGGTGGTTCGCGACGGGCGACCTCGTGTCGGTGTCCGGCGACGGGTACGTCACCGTGCGCGGGCGCAGGACCGAGCTGATCATCACGGGGGGCCACAACGTGTACCCCGCCGAGGTCGAGGCCGTCTTGTCCCGCCACCCCGACGTGGTCGAGGTGGCCGTGGTGGGCGTGCCCTCGGCGGAGTGGGGGGAGACCGTGGTCGCCTTCGTGGTGGGCACGCCGGACCTGGCGTCGCTCGACGAGCTGGCGGCGGCGGAGCTGGCCGCCTTCAAGTGCCCGCGGGAGGTGCGCCTGGTCGACGCGCTGCCGCGCAACGCGCTGGGCAAGGTCGTGCGGGGCGAGCTGCGCTAGGGGCGGGCAGAAGAGGAGGGGCCACGGTGCGGGGTCGCCCCTGCGGTAGCGTGATTCCCGTGCCGACGTTCCTCATGCTCTCCACGGTGGGGCCGGACGGGGCGGCGACCCTCACCGAGAATCCCGACCGCCTCAAGGCGGTCAACGCCGAGGTGGAGGCCATGGGGGTGCGGGTGGTCGCCCAATGGGCCTTGCTGGGGCAGTACGACTTCTGCACCGTCCTGGACGCCCCCGACGAGACGACCATGGCGAGAGTGGCGCTCGTGCTGGGCTCGCGGGGGACCCTCAAGACGCTCACGCTCTCGGCCATTCCCATCGACGACTACATCGAGGGTGTGCTGAAGGCCGGGAAGGACTGACGCCTCAGTGCCACCAGAAGCCCTGGCGCGTCCGCTCCCGCCGGACGTCGTCCCGGGAGAAGAGCTCGCCCAGCGTGCTCCCGTCGGAGAGCCGGCGGATCCGGTAGCCGTCCGCCGTCGCCTCGGCGATCTCGAAGCCGCGCACCCACGTGCCCTGGAACCGGTTGCGCACGTCGACCTTGGTTCCCGGGTCGAGCGGGGACCGTGCGTTCGGATCGGGTTCTTCCCCCCCGCCTTCGCTCACACCCCCATCGTATGACCGCCCAGCGCGTGACCACGTGACCGTCTGCACGCCCGATCTCAAGGAGGAGCGCCGTTTGCGCGCCCAGGGCTACGAGTGCGTGGCGGGCCTCGACGAGGTCGGGCGCGGCGCCTGGGCCGGTCCCCTCACGGTCGGCGTCGCGGTGGTGCGGCCGCGCGTCCAGCGGCGGTCGATGCCGGCCTGGCTCCGGGACTCGAAGATGTTGAGCGAGGCCCGCCGCGAGGAGATCTTCGAGTCGGTCGGCGCATGGTGCCAGGCCTGGGCGGTGGGGCATGCCACCCCGGCCGAGTGCGACGACTGGGGGATGACCGAGGCCCTGCGGGTCGCGGCGCGGCGGGCGCTCGCGGCATTGGGACCGGCCCCCGACGCCCTCCTCGTCGACGGGCCCGTCGACCTGTTGCGCCATCCGCGACGACCCCTTCGAGGGCGAGGTCCGGCCCATCGTCGACGGAGACGCCAAGTGCGCGTCGGTGTCAGCGGCGTCGGTCCTGGCCAAGGTGGTGCGGGACCGCATGATGCGGGAGGAGGCGGACCACTTCCCGGCGTATGCCTTCGAGCGGAACAAGGGCTACCCCTCGCCCGTGCACCAGACCGCGCTGCGCGGCTACGGGCCGTCCGCCATCCACCGCCGCAGCTGGGCCTTCGTCCGCGAGCTCCCCTGGTGCGGGCAGGCGTGGTCCGGGGTGCGCTCAGAGGACCGCGGCGACCTCGGCGAAGTGACAGGCGACGGGATGGCCCTGGCCCCGGTCGACGAGGGCCGGCTCTTCGGTGGCGCAGATCTCCTGGGCCTTCCAGCAGCGGGTGCGGAAGCGGCAGCCCGACGGGGGTGACTGCGGGCTCGGCACGTCACCTTCCAGGACGATGTGCGTGCGGGCGCGCTCCCGCTTGGGGTCGGGGATGGGTACCGCGGAGAGGAGCGCCTGCGTGTAGGGGTGAGCGGGCCTCTCGTAGACGCTCTGGCGTTCGCCGATCTCGACGATCTTGCCCAGGTACATGACGGCGACGCGGTCCGAGATGTGCCGGACCACGGAGAGGTCGTGGGCGATGAAGAGGAACGCCACGCCCGAGCTCGTTCTGCAGGTCTTCGAGCAGGTTGACGATGCCCGCCTGGATGGAGACGTCGAGGGCCGAGACCGGCTCGTCCAGGACGAGCAGCTTCGGCTGCAGCACCAGGGCCCGGGCGATGCCCACCCGCTGGCGCTGCCCGCCGGAGAACTCGTTGGGGTAGCGGTTCGCGTGGTAGGGCTCCAGGCCGACGAGCTTGAGCATCTCGGCCACCCGCCGCTGCTGGGCCTTGCGATCGCTGATCCCGTGGATCTGCAGCGGCTCGGCAATGGCCTCACCGACGGGGAGACGCGGGTCGAGGGAGGCGAAGGGGTCTTGGAACACGACCTGGATCTGTCGCCGCATGCGGCGCATCGCACCCGACTCGAGCTCCGTCAGCTCGGCCCCTTCGAACTTGACCGAGCCCGATGTCGGCTTGATCAATTGCAGCACGGACCGCCCGGTGGTCGTCTTGCCGCAGCCCGACTCGCCCACCAGGCCCAGCGTCTCGCCCGGAGCGATGCTGAAGGAGACGCCGGAGACGGCGTGCACCACGCCGACCTGGCGCTTCACGAGCCCCCCGCCCCGCAGCGGGAACTCCTTCACGAGGTCCGTGACCTCCAACAGCGGCGGCCGCGATCCTGGGGACGACGCGGCGGTGCCGACCTCGGAGATGGTCATGGCACCACGTTGTCGACGACGCCGTCGGAGAACACCCCGCCGTGGTCCCCCCGGCCCACGGCCTCGGCGAAGTGGCAGGCGGCCCGGTGGCCCCCCACTTCGGAGGTGACCGACGGCACGACCACCAGGTCGGGCTCGGTCGTGAGGCAGATGTCGGCGGCCAGCGGGCAGCGCGGCGCGAAGGGGCACCCGCTGTGGTCCCCGACCATCGACGGTGGGCTGCCCGGGATCTGGCGCAGCCGCTCGTTGCCCTCGCTGTCGAGCCGGGGCAGCGAGCCCAGCAGCCCGAGCGTGTAGGGCATGGACGGCTTGTAGAAGACGTCCTCGGCCGTGCCGATCTCGACGGGGCGGCCGGCGTACATGACCAGGACGCGGTCGGCCAGGCCTGCGATCACGCCCAGGTCGTGGGTGATCAGGAGGAGCGCGGCGCCCGTCTCGGTCAACGCCGTCCGCAGCGACCCGAGCACCTGGGCCTGCACGGTCACGTCGAGGGCCGTCGTCGGCTCGTCGGCCAGGATCACCTCGGGGTCGTTGGCCATGGCGATGGCGATGACCGCGCGCTGGCGCATCCCGCCGGAGAATTCGTGGGGGTAGTTGCCCACCCGCTCGGCGGGATTGGGGATGCCGACCTTGGCCAGGAGCTCAATGGCTCGCTGCTGGGCGGCCTCCTTCGTGATGTCCTGATGGGCGCGGATGGCCTCGGTGATCTGCCAACCGATCGTGTACACGGGGTTCAGCGAGGTCATCGGGTCCTGGAAGATCATGGCGATGCCGGTGCCCCGCACCTTGGTGAGGTGCTTCTCCTTGAGGTCCAGGAGCTCGCGACCCTGGTAGCGGATCGAACCGCGGACCTCGGCACTCTTCGGGAGCAGCCCCATGGTGGCCAGGGCCGTGACCGACTTGCCCGAGCCCGATTCGCCGACGATGCCCAGCACCTCGCCGGGAGCGATGGAGAAGTCGACCCCGCGCACGGCATGGACCGTCCCCGCCTTCGTGCGGAACTCGACCTCCAGGCCTTCGACCTGCAGCGCGGGATCGCCCACCTAGGCCCTCACCTGGCTCTTCTTGGGGTCGAAGGCCTCGCGCAGGCCGTCGCCGATGAGGAAGATGGAGAGGATCAGGATGATCAGGAAGGCGACGGGGAAGACGAAGAGCCACCATTCGGTGGTCGCCGAGTCCTGGCCCTGCGCCACCAGGAGCCCGAGGGAGACGTCGGGGGGCTGCACGCCCAGCCCGAGGTACGAGAGGGTCGACTCCAAGACGATGCTCAGCGCCACGGTCAGCGTCGCGTTGACGATGATGGGACCGATGGCGTTGGGGAGCATGTGCTTCACAATGATGCGCTTGTTGGTGGCGCCCAGCGCCCGGGCCGCCTCGACGAAGTCGCGCTCGCGCAGCGTCAGGAAGTCGGCGCGCACGAGCCTCGCCACGTAGGTCCACGAGAGGGCGCCGATGATGATGGCCAGCCCCAGCCAGTTGCTCGACTCCTTGGCGAGCTTGTTGGCCAGGACGATCAGCACGGCGAGGATCGGCACGACGAGCACGAGGTCGACGAAGCGCATGAGCAACCCGTCCACCCAGCCCCGGTAGAACCCGGCGATCGCGCCGACCGTCACCCCGATGATGGTGGCCATGAGTGCCACGGTCAGCGCGATCTGAATGTCCTTCTCCACGCCGCGCATGACCTGCGCGAACATGTCGTTGCCGATGGCGTTGGTGCCGAAGGGATTGGTCGCCGACGGCGGGTCGTTGAGGTTGTCGGTGATGTCCGTGTAGCTGAACCGCCAGAAGTGGCCCACGAGCACCGACGCCAGGCCGAGCGCGGCGAAGGTGGCCAGTCCTGCCACGGCCAGCTTCTGGTCGAAGAACCTCCCGAGCACAATGCGCAGCTGGCTCTTGCCTTCCCCCACCAGGCCGTGCATGTCGCCCGGCTGGGCCAGCTCCCGACCCGCTCCGGCGCTGGCGAGGGTGTGGGAGCCTGCCTCCACCGTGGCGATGGAGGTCTGCGTCGGCATGAAGTTCTCTTCAGGCATAACGGATCCTCGGGTCCAAGAAGGCGTAGAGGATGTCGGCCACCAGGTTGAACAGGATCACGAACGTCGCCGTGATGAGCAGGTAGGCCAGCATCACGTTCACGTCCAGGTCCCTGACGCCGGAGAGGTACCACTGCCCCAGCCCCTGCCAGCCGAAGACGATCTCGGTGATGATGGCGCCACCGAGCACCGCGGCGAAGTCCAGGGCCACGACGGTGACGACGGGGATGAGGGCGTTGCGCAGCACATGGCGGATCAGGACCCGGCGCTGGCTCAACCCCTTGGCCCGGGCCAGCCGCACGTGATCGGCGTCCAGCGTCTCGATCATGGACGATCGCTGGTAGATCGCCCATGACGAGTACGAGATGAGGATGAGCGTGAGCACCGGCAGCACGGTGTGGGCGGCGTAGTCGGGCAGCCGGCTGAAGAAGGATCCGCTCAGGGTCGGGCTCTGCTCGCCGTTCGTGTAGAAGACGATCGTGTTCAGGTGCTGGTTGACGGGGATCGCCACGAACTCCTTGAGCGCCAGCCCGAGCACGAAGACCGGCGTGGCCAGCAGGAGGAAGTTGCTGACCGTGATGGCATGGTCGGCGAAGTGGTTCTGGCGGACCGCGGCCACGACGCCGACGAAGATGGCGAGGAAGATGGCGATGACGGTCGCGATGATCACCATCCGGAGCGTGACGGCCAGGTGGGACGACGCTTCGGCCCAGACGTTCTGCCCGTTGATGGTCGTCCCCAGGTTGCCCCGGATGGCGCCGGAGAACCAGATCCAGTAGCGCTGCCACAAGGGGTCGTTGAGGTGGAGCAGGTTCTCCCGGGCGACGATGGTCGAGTGGGGGATGTGGGGGTTGGACTTCAGGAGGGCGAGCGGGTTCCCCGAGCTCGCCACCAGGAGGAAGACGAAGATGGTCGCGAAGAACAGAACGACGATGCTGACCAGCAGGCGCCTAGTGATGTAGGCGAGCATGAGCGAAGTGTACGGCGGGCCGAAGGCGAAGGAGGGACGAGCCGGTCACGGCCCGCCCCTCCTTCTGCTTCTCGTGCCTCGACGGGCCTAGCCCACCGTCCAGAGATTTGCGTTCCAGGTGATGCCGACGCTCGCCGTGTTCGGCTTGACGTTCTTGAGGCCGTTGTTCCAGGCCCAGAATTGGGGCTTCTGGTACAGCGGCAGGGTCGCCATGTCCTTCCACAGGATGGCGTCGGCCTTGTTGTAGTCCGAGGTCTCCTGGGTCGGGGTGGGCGCCGCGGAGCCGGCCGCCATCAGGTTGTCCGTCGAGGTGTTGGCGTAGTGGATCCAGTTCTGCCCGCACTTCGCTGCGTCGGTGTAGGAGCAGTAGATGGACTCGTTGGCCGACACGAACGGCGTGGGCACCCAGGCGAACTCGCCGATCTGGTACTCGCCCTGCACCAGGTTGGTCCCGAAGAAGGTCTGGGCGTCGTAGTTCTGGATGTTGATCTTGATGCCGATGGCCTTCATCTGGGACTGGAACAGCTCCTCGGTCTGGGCCCGGACGCTGTTGCCCGAGGTCGACTGGATGGTGAAGGTCAGGTCCTTGCCCTTCTCCGGCCCGTAGTTGGGCTGGTAGTAGCCGTCGGAGCCCTTCTTGAACCCCAGCCCCTTGAGCAAGGTGTTCGACTGGCTGGGGCTGTAGGCGAAGTTGGTGGCCTTGTACTGGGGCTGGGTGCTCACGTACATGCGGCTGCCCAGGGGCTTGATGTTCTTGGAGATCTCGCCGACCGTGCGGGCGATGATGGAGGTCCGGTTGACGCCGTGGGCGATGGCGTTGCGGACGGCTGTCTTGGCCAGGTACGGGTCAGCCTGGTTGAAGTCGAAGTGCTCGAACTCCAGGCCGGGGATGGTCACCTTGGTGGCCCCGGGCACCTGGTTGGCGGTCTGCACGATGGAGAGGTTGACCGTCGCCGGGTTGATGAGGTCGACTTCCTTGTTCTGCAGGGCCGGCACCAGCTGGCTGTCGTCGGAGAAGAACTGGAAGACGATCTTGTTCAGCTTGCCCGGGGTGCTCCAGTACTTGGGGTTCCGGGTCAGGACGACGGACTGGTTCTCGTTGTAGCTCGACATCACGTACCAGCTGCCGGAGATGGCCTGGGTCGGGCCCACGAAGCCGGTGTTCCAGCCGACCACCCGCGAGATGTGCGCCGGGACGACGTTGCTGTAGAGGGCGCGCCAGTCGGCGTAGCTCGGCTTGAACACCACCGTCACCGTGCGCCCGTTCGGGCACAGGCCGGCGTTGCGGTCGGTCGTGCTGCCCGGGGCGCAGGCGGCGCCGCCGGAGGGGTTGGACCCGGTGACGGACAGGATCTGGTTGTACCCGCCGCTCGCGGCCGTGTCGTAGGGCTGGTTCCCGACGTCGGTGTAGGTCGTGTTCCCGCTCTGGGCCTGCCAGTTGTAGATGAAGTCGTCCGCCGTGATCGGCGTGCCGTCGGACCACACGGCCTTGGGGTTCAGCTTGTAGACGACCGTCTGCGGGCTGGCGCTGGTCTGGACGGCGCTGGTGAGGAGCTGGTTGTTGAGGACCGGCTGGAGCTTGTTGTTGATGATGAAGGCCTGGGGCCAGACCATGTTCATGATCTCTTGGAGCACGTACTCCGACGCCGCCGACGTGTTGATGTTGAACCCGGCCAGCGTCTCGTCCAGCGCCATCGTGGCCGTACCCCCCGAGGAGGACGCCCTCGTCGACGCGCCGCTCGCGGACGGCGTCGCGGCGACGACGGACGCGCTGAGCGCGCCCACTGCCATGGCTGCGCAGACCGACCTCTTCAACCACCCCATGAGTCCCATGCACGCTCCCTTGCTTGCCGGCCGCCCCGGTGACGGCCGATAACCCCCGCTTCCGCCACCCTGATGCCGGAAGATTGCCCAAACGTAACCCAATTGCCACATTCTTTTTGGTCAAGTGTTCCGGATTTTGACCAGAAACGCGCCAGGGAGAGACCCGATCCGGTGTGTAGGCGGCCGTGACACATGAATCCCGCGCCACCGGGGCGTCAAGACGCAGCGGACCGAACCTTGGCCCCAGCTGGGAGCCGTCTGCGTGCTCTGTGACGATATCCAGGTAAAATTCGCCCGAGGCGATGGTCTATGTCCTAGCGGTCGCAGCGGCACTCTCGAATGCGTTGACCAGCGTGTTCCAGCGCATGGGCGTCGAGGACGCCCCTGAGGAGTCGACCATGCGGCTCAGCCTGATGGCGCACGCCATCCGGAGGGGCGTCTGGCTCCTGGGCTTCGGCTTCATGATCTGCTCCTTCTTGTTGCAGTCGTTCGCGCTGCACATCGGGCGGCTGTCGGTCGTCCAGCCCATCCTCACCATGGAGCTGCTCTTCCTGGTCGCCATCCTGGGGACGTACTTCCGCTTCTCCATCTCGGCCCGCGAGTGGATCGGGGCGTCGGGCATCGCGTTCGGCCTCTCGGGGTTCCTCTACTTCGCCGCGCCGGGCGGGGGGAACGAGACGCCGACCAACCTGGGTTGGATCGTGGTCGGCGGGTGCTCCTGCTTCCTCATCGTCGTCACCGTCGTGGCGACGCGCTGGGGGGCCCGCTGGTGGAAGGCGGCGATGTTCGGCAGCTCGGCGGCCATCGCGTTCGCCTTCACCGCGGCGCTCATCAAGGCGGTCAGCAACTACGCGGCGAACGACTGGGTGACCCTGTTCGTGCACTGGGAGACCTACGCCGTGATCGCCTTCGGGCTGCTCGGGCTCTTCCTCACCCAGAACGCGTTCCACGCCGGCCCCCTGGCCGCCTCCCAGTCGACCCTGGTCCTGGTCGACCCGCTGGTGAGCATCTGCCTGGGCATCGCCCTCTTCGGCGACAGCCTGCGCACCTCGGGGCCCTACGGGCCGCTCGAGGCTCTCTCGCTCCTGGTCATGTTCATGGGAGCGGTGTTCCTGTCCAACTCGCCGCTCGTCACCGGCATGAAGAGCGAGGGCAAGGGCGTGGAGTACGACGAGATGCTGTCGCGGCGGTTGAAGCACCACTCCGACGCCATGCAGGACGGCGGCCTGCCGCTCTCCTCGGCCTAGGGGGTCACGAGCCCGGAGTTCGCCCGCCGCCCCGCTCCACGACGAGGCGGGTCATCGCCGCGAAGTGGTCCGGATGCGAGAGGTGCGCGCCGTGCTGCGCGCCCTCTATCTCGTAGACGAGAGCACCGGGGACGTGATCGCCGAGCCACTCGACGCTGGCGCGGTGGTGCGACTGGGTCGTCGGCCCACCCATGCCGAACACGGACGGCACGTCCAGCGCGGTGACGTCGAAGGGCGGGCCCTCGCCGCGCAAGCTGCGCAGGTCGGCGACCAGCGCCGGGCCGTCGGCGCGACGCTCGTTGCGGCCTTGCTCGGTGAGCCGCGCCCACGCGGAGGGGCTCACCATCCGGCAGAAGAAGCGCTCGGCCTCCTCACCCGGATCGTCGGCCAGCGCCGGCCAGGCGCGGGCCGCGTCGCCGGGTCGGTTCCGGCGGAAACCGAGCCACGGCATGGGCGGCTCGAACGCACCGACGGCGCGGAACGCCCGCGGCGCCGCCAGGGCCGCCCCCATGACCACGTCGCCCCCCAGGCTGTGGCCCACCGCGACGACCGGGCCGCCCCCGGCCGCTGCCGCCGCCTCGGCAATGAGGAGGAGATCCTCGATGTGGCCGCCCAGGTCCACCACTCCGCCGCCCCGCGATCCCTGATACCCCCGGCGGTCGTAGGAGAGCGACGCGAGCTCGGGCAGCCGGCGCATCACCCGCCGGAAGCTCTCGCCCCGGTCGAGCGACCCGTGGACGAACACCACCGTCGGGGCGCCCGGTTCCGGGGCGGCCCGCGACAGGACGTGGAGTGCGGCCGGATAGCTCATGGGCAGGGCAGACGCTACCCGGGACGCCCCCCCAGACGATCGCCGCCGGTAGGGTTGGGCCATGACCCAGTTCGGTGGCGAGGGGGGTTCATTCGGGCCCAACGCCTGGCTGGTCGACGACATGTACGACCGCTTCCTGGCCGACCCCACCTCGGTCAGCGCCAGCTGGCAGGAGTTCTTCGCCGACTACCGGCCCGCCCCCGTCCCCGCGCCCGCCCAGCCGGTGCCGGCCCCAGCCCAGGCCGCCGCCCCGGCGGCCGCCGCCCCGGCTCCGGCCCGAGTCTCCCCGGCGGGCGAGGACCAGGCCACCGTCCTGCGCGGCGCCGCGTCGCGCATCGTGGCCAACATGGAGGCCAGCCTGGCCGTTCCGACCGCGACCAGCGTCCGCACCGTCCCGGCCCGCCTGCTCGAGGTCAACCGTCTCGTCCTCAACAACCAGCTGGCGCGGACCACGGGGGCCAAGGTCAGCTTCACCCACCTCATCGGCTACGCCGTCGTCCGGGCCCTCACCGACGTCCCCGCGCTCAACTCGGCCTTCGTCGAGGACGCCGACGGCACCGGGAAGCCCGGGGTCGTCCATCACAAGCACGTGGGCCTCGGGCTCGCAGTGGACCAGGAGAAGAGCGACGGCAGCCGGACGCTCCTGGTGCCGTGCATCAAGGACGCGGACACCCTCGACTTCCGCGCCTTCGTGCTGGCCTACGAGGAACTCATCCGCAAGATCCACACCAACAAGATCGCGCCGGACGACTTTGCCGGGACGACCGTGTCGCTGACCAATCCCGGGACCCTGGGGACCGTGCAGTCGGTGCCGCGCCTGATGCCGGGGCAGGGGGCCATCATCGGCGTCGGGGCGCTCGGCTGGCCGGCCGGCTTCGAGGCCGCGGACCCCCGGGTGCTGGCCCAGCTCGGCCTGGGCAAGGTCGTCACCCTGACCTCGACCTACGACCACCGCATCATCCAGGGCGCAGAGTCGGGCCTGTTCCTGGCCCGGGTCGCCGCGCTGTTGACCGGGGCCGACGGCTTCTACGACGCGCTCTTCGAGTCGATGGGGGTGCCCTACGAGCCCGTGCGCTGGCAGACCGACAACAACGCCGGCGCCGGCACCGACGAGGGTGAGCACCAGCGACTGCTCAAGCAGGTGCGGGTGCAGACGCTCATCAACATGTACCGGGTACGCGGGCACCTGATCGCGCACCTCGACCCGCTCGACGCCGAGCCTCCGCACATCCATCCCGAGCTCGACCCGCTCACCTACGGACTCACGATCTGGGACCTGCCCCGGCCGTTCGTCGCAGACGGCCTGGCCGGTCGCGACACGGCCACGCTGGACGAGATCCTCCATGTCCTGCGCGACGCCTATTGCCGCACGCTGGGCATCGAGTACATGCACATCCAGGATCCCGAGCAGAAGCGCTGGATCCAGCAACACGTCGAGGGCCAGCCGACCACCCTCAACCTGGAGGAGCAGCGCCACATCCTCGACCGCCTCAACGCGGCCGAGGTCTTCGAGCGCTTCCTGCACACCCGCTACGTGGGGCAGAAGCGCTTCGGCCTCGAGGGTGCGGAGTCGACCATCGTGCTGCTCGATGCGCTGCTCGACGCCGCCGCCGGCTCGGGCGTGGCCGAGGTCGTGATGGGGATGGCGCACCGGGGGCGTCTCAACGTCCTGGCCAACATCGTCGGCAAGTCCTACAAGGAGATCTTCGAGGAGTTCGAGGGCAACCTCGACCCCGACTCGGTCCAGGGATCGGGCGACGTCAAGTACCACAAGGGTGCCCGTGGCGTGTTCCACGCCAGCGCCGGAGAGGAGCTCCCGATCACCCTGGCGTCGAACCCGTCGCACCTCGAGGCGGTGGACCCCGTGGTGGAGGGCATGACGCGGGCCAAGCAGGACCGCCTCTCTCCGCCCACCGACGGCACGCCCGCCGCGGCCGCCGAGGGCACGTTCGGGTTCCCCTGCATGTCCGTGCTCGTCCATGGGGACGCCGCCTTCGCCGGCCAGGGCGTGGTGGCCGAGACGCTGAACCTGTCGGGCCTCTCGGGCTACCGCACCGGCGGCACGGTCCACGTCGTCATCAACAACCAGCTGGGGTTCACGACCGCGCCGGCCTCTGCCCGCACGTCGGTGTACCCGACCGACGTCGCCAAGATGGTCCAGGCGCCCATCTTCCATGTGAACGGCGACGACCCCGAGGCGTGCGTGCGCGCCGCTCGTCTGGCCTTCACGTTCCGCCAGACCTTCCACAAGGACGTGGTCATCGACATCGTGTGCTACCGCAAGTACGGGCACAACGAGGGCGACGACCCGAGCTACACCCAGCCGCTCATGTACCAGCGGATCGACGCCAAGCGGTCCGTGCGCAAGCTCTACACCGAGACGCTGGTCCGCCGGGGCGACATCACGCTCCAGGAGGCAGAGTCGGCGTTGGACGACTTCAACGCGAAGCTCCAGTCCGTCCTGGACGAGGTGCGGGGGGAGCCCTCCCTGGCGCCCACGCAGCTGCCTGCGCCCGACAGCGGGCCGGGTGACGTGCCGTCGGCGGAGACGGGGGTCGCGCCCGACGTGCTGCACGCCCTGTCCTCGGTGGTGCGCTCGGTCCCGGAGGGGTTCACGATCCACCCCAAGCTGGAGCGCCAATTCGCCGAACGCGACGAGCTCGTCGCCGGTGGCCAGGTCGACTGGGCGCTGGCCGAGGCCCTGGCCATCGGGTCTTTGATGTACGAGGGCGTCAATGTGCGCCTCACGGGCCAGGACACCCGGCGCGGCACGTTCAGCCACCGCCACTCCGTGCTGGTCGACTACACCAACGGCGAGGAGTACGTCCCCCTGGCCCACATCCGCGACGGGCTGCGTCGCATCGGGGCGGGCGAGCTGGAGCCCCGGGGGGAGATGGGGAACTTCACCGTGCGCGACTCCCTGCTCTCGGAGTACGCGGCGGTCGGGTTCGAGTACGGGTACTCGGTCGAGGCCCCGCAGGCTCTCGTGGCGTGGGAGGCCCAGTTCGGCGACTTCGCCAACGGGGCCCAGATCATCATCGACAACTTCCTCGTCGCCGCCGAGAACAAGTGGGGGCAGTACGCGGGGCTCGTGATGCTCCTGCCGCACGGGTACGAAGGTCAGGGACCCGAGCACTCGTCCTCACGGTTCGAACGCTTCCTCTCGCTGAGCGCCCGGGGCAACCTGCGGGTGACCATTCCCTCCACCTCGGCCCAGTACTTCCACCTGCTGCGCTCCCAGGCGCTGTCGACGCCGAAGCGTCCGCTCATCGTGGTCACTCCCAAGTCGATGTTGCGGGCACACGCTTCGCGCTCTACCTTCACCGACCTTGAGTCGGGTTCCTTCCAGCACGTCATTGACGATGGGTCCGTGGAGGACCCGTCCACGGTCCGGCGCATCGTGCTGTGCAGCGGCAAAGTCGGCCACGAAGCCGAGCAGCGGCGGGCGGAGCTCGAGCCCGCCGAGGCGTCCCAGATCGCCCTGGTGTGGGTGGAGCAGCTCTATCCCTGGCCCGTCCAGCTCCTCACGGACGTCTTCGGGCGCTACGGCGAGGCGAACGAGGTGGTGTGGCTCCAGGAGGAGCCCGAGAACATGGGAGGCTGGTCCTTCGTGCACGCCCGACTCCACGCGTGCCTGCCCGAGCGCCTCCGCCTTCGCCACGTGAGCCGGCCCGAGTCGGCCAGTCCCGCCATCGGAAGCGCCGCCCTGCACCAACTCGAGCAGGCTGATCTCTTGCGACGTGCCATTGGCTGAACCACATCACGTCGTGGTCGATGGATCGAACCTGGCCACCGAAGGGCGAACCTTCCCCAGTCTCAAGCAGCTCGACGAAGCCGTGCGTTCCTACGCCGCGGAGGATCCGGGCTCCAGCATCATCGTGGTCGTCGACGCCACCTTCGAGCATCGCGTCTCGGACGCGGAGCGCGAGCAGGTCCGTGAGGCGATGCTCAATGGCGAGGTGATCTCCCCGCCGGCCGGCGCCATCGGACGCGGGGATGCCTTCGTCCTGCGCATTGCGGAGCGGACCGGGGCCATCGTCCTGTCCAACGACTCCTTCCAGGAGTTCCACGGCGAGCACCCGTGGCTGTTCGACGACGGCCGCCTCATCGGAGGCAAGCCCGTGCCGGGCGTGGGGTGGATCTTCACGCCTCGGCTGCCCATCCGGGGCCCCAAGAGCCGAGCGGCCACTGCGGAGGCGAAGTCCAAGAAGGACCCTGACTCCGCTCCGGCCAAGGCCGCCGAACTGGCCCGGGCGGCCAAGAAGGCGGCGAAGAAGGCCGGCAAGGCCAAGAAGACGGCGAAGAAGGCGTCTCCACCCGTCGACACGTCGTGGCCGATCACGCCCGCCGCTCCGCCCCCCGGGCGGGCCAAGGTCGACCCCGTGTTCTCGAGCGCGATCGACGAGGCAGTCGAGGAGGCCCTCCATCCGCCGAAGGCCCACAAGTCGCGCGGTTCCGCCAAGAAGCACGCGGCGACCCCCAAGGCGGCGCCCCAGAAGAGCGCCAAGGCCAAGAAGGAGGTCCCGGCGCGCCGGGGCGCCGACGCCAAGGGCTCGCATTCGGAGACCGAGCGGCGTGCCCGGCCACAGCGGGTCCAGCCCCAGAAGCAACGCGCCACCCCACCCCCGGCGGTCAACGAGCCGCTGGCCTTCATCAACTTCGTCGCCGCGTTCACGGTCGGGAGCACGATTGAGGGTGAGGTGGTCTCGTTCACCTCCCACGGCGCCATGGTCGACGTCGCGTTGCCCGGTGGAGGGGCGCTGCATTGCTACATCCCTCTGACCGCCATGGGCACGCCGCCTCCGACCAAGGCGCGCCAGGTCCTCAAGAAGGGTGAGGTTCGGCCGTTCGTGCTCGCCGGCCTGGACCCGCCGCGTCGGGTCGCGGAGCTCGCGCTGCCCGCACGCCCGGCCGGGAAGAAGGGGGCCGCCAAGAAGGCCGCGGCGCCGGCCAAGAGGGCACCCGACGGTGCTGCGCCGGCCGTCCCCGCGACGAAGGCCGCGAAGAAGTCTGCAGGCAAGAAGGCCACGGAGGCCAAGAAGGCGGGCAAGAAGGCCGCCGCCCCGGCGGGAAGAAGGGAGCCGCCAAGAAGGCCGCGGCGCCGGCCAAGAGGGCACCCGACGGTGCGGCGCCGGCGGTCCCGGCGACGAAGGCAGCGAAGAAGTCCGCAGGCAAGAAGGCCGCCGTGAGGAAGGCTCCGGCGAAGAAGGCTCCGGCGAAGAAGGCTGGCACCGCGGGCACGAAGGCACCGGCCAAGGCGGCGCGGCCACGATGACGGCATGTCCCCGATGACCGGGCTTCCCCGGCCTGCCGACGTCCTGCCCCACCGCCCCCCCTTCCTCTTCGTCACGGAGGTCACCGCAGTGGAACCCGGGGTCTCCGTGCAGGGCCGCTGGGAGCTGACCGGAGAGGAGCCCTTCTTTGCGGGGCATTTTCCGGGTCGTCCCACCCTGCCCGGCGTCCTCATGGTCGAGTCGCTCGCGCAGCTCGGTGGCATCGCCGTCCTGCTCCATCCGGGGTATGCCGGCAAGCTGCCCCTCTTCGGGGGTATCGAGCGGGCCCGCTTCCGGCGCCAGGTCGTGCCCGGCGAGACCCTGGACCTCCAGGTGTCCATGGACCGGCTGTCCGCCCGGGCCGGGAAGGGTCACGGCACGGCGTCAGTGGGCGGACGAACGGCATGCGAGGCGGAGCTCCTCTTCGTGATCGTCGACGGGGAGGAGGGTTGATGCGCCTCGCGACGTGGAACGTGAACTCGCTGACGGCCCGCATGCCGCGGGTGACCGATTGGATCGAGTCCAACCAGCCGGACGTGCTCTGCATGCAGGAGACGAAGCAAGCCGACGACAAATTCCCGGAGAAGGAGTTTGCCCAACTCGGCTACGAGTCGGCCCACCACGGCGACGGCCGCTGGAACGGCGTCGCCATAGTGAGCAAGCTCGGCCTCGAGGACGTGACGCGCGGCTTTGGCACCTCCGATGACGAACACGGGCGCAGGGTCATGTCGGCGGTGTGCGGCGGAACCCGCGTCTTCTCCGTCTACGTCCCCAACGGCCGGTCTCTCGACAACGAGTTCTACGCGGTCAAGCTGGCGTGGCTGGCGCAGCTGCGGGCGACCCTCGACCAGACGTCCCCGCCGGGATCATCCGTCGCGGTGTGCGGCGACTTCAACGTGGCACCCGATGACGGCGACGTCTGGGACCCCTCCGCCTTCGTGGGAGCGACCCATGTGAGCGAGCCCGAGCGCGCCGCGCTGCGGGAGGTCGAGGGGTGGGGACTCGACGACGTCTTCCGGCGCTTCAACGAGCCCGGCACCTTCACGTGGTGGGACTACCGGGCCGGCGACTTCCATCAGGGCCGTGGGATGCGCATCGATCTCGTGCTGGTCAGCGACGACCTCGTGGAACGGGCGACTGGCGCGTTCCGGGACCGCGACGCACGCAAGGGCCAGAAACCATCCGATCATGCGCCCGTCGTGGTGGACTTCGCCGACCCGCCGGGCGCGATCGGGTGATCGAAGGAAAACGCACGATCGAAGACCCGTGATCGAGAGACGGAGGAATGAAGACGGAGGGATGAGGCCATGACAGAGACCGGCTCGGTGAGCACGAACAAATCGAGTGCCAGGAACGGCGCCGCGGGCGGCATCTGGTTCCTGGGGTTCATCGGGGCCCTGGTGTATTACATCCACACCCACTCGGGCTCGTTCTGGCTCGTTCTGCTGGCCTTCTTGAAATCCCTCGTCTGGCCGGCCTTCGTCGTGTACCACGTGCTGCAGTTGCACTGACGACCCCGCCTGTTCGCCGTCGCGTGGTGCGTGCCCGTCGCCAAGAGCAGCGGTGCTGCTCGGTCGCGCACCACGCGACAGCGGTCCTCTGTCCCGATCGCGGAACCCGACCTCGGCTACCGCAGGTCCAACAGGACATCCCGGAGCGGGACCCCGTCGCAGATGGACGTGATCCGGTCGAGGTCGTCTTGGGTCAGCGAACGCCGCACCGCGGGCCAGCTGCGGGCGCCGTTCCGCACATACCCCATGAAGATCTCCCAGATGGCCAGTCGCTTGCGCATCCGCTCGACTTCGAGCTCGAGCGCGGCGTAATCGATGGGCTCGTACTCTTCGAACTCTTCGCAGGCCGGAGGAGACGGAGCGGCCATGAGGTCATGACGAAGCCGCTCGAGCGCTTCGTCAACGGAGCGAGCGTCGAATAGGGGGCTGTCCATCTCCATCCCTGTCTGCATCTGGTGTCTCCTCGGTGCTCGTCCCGTGCGGTCATCCGCGGAGACCACGACCCTGCAAACGTGATGGTGACAGGGCACCAGGTCGCCCCTGTAGAGCCGTTGGAACCTATTGCGGGGGCGAAGGCCCGTTGTTGTCCGCCCATTGCGCAGGTTGTCGGTTTCTCGACCCAGGCCGTGCCTGGTCAAGGGCGACGCCGGACCCCTTAGAGCGGCACCTCTATGAGCGCGGGCCCGGGCTCGGCGAAGCCCGTCTGGAGGGCAGTGACCAGATCGTCGGCGTTCTCCACTCGCCGGGCCGGCACACCCATGCCGCGGGCCAGGTCGCAGAAGTCGAGATCGGGATCCGTGAGGTCGAGCAGGCGGCGGGCCTGTGGACCGCCGCCATCGGCGCCCACGCGATGCAGCTCCATGTTCAAGATGGCGTAGCTCCTGTTGGAGAGGACCACCGTCGTCACGTTGAGCCCCTCGCGGGCATGGGTCCAGAGCGCCTGCAGCGTGTACATGGCGCTGCCGTCTGCCTGCAGGCACAGCACCGGCCGTTCGGGCGCCGCCACGGCCGCTCCCGTGGCCATGGGGAGCCCGATGCCGATGGCGCCACCGGTCAGCGTCAGCCAGTCGTGGCGCGGTGCACCCGCAGTGGCCCCGGTGACGAACAGGCCCGCGGTGTTTCCCTCGTCCACGACGATGGTGCCCTCGGGCAGTGTCGCTCCGATGGCTGCGGCGAGCGTCTCCGTGGAGGTTGCGCCGGTCGGCCGCCCGGGCCGGGACGCCGGGGCGGGAGCACTCCCGTCGGCGGGAGCGCCGACTGCCTCGGCCAGCGCCTCGAGTGCGCCGGCGGCATCCTCGCCGGGCCGGGCCAGCGTGTGCACGGTGCAGCCCGCCGGGACCAGATCGCTCGCCTTGCCGGGGTAGGCGAAGAACGACACGGGGGACTTGGCGTCCACCAGCACGAGATGGCGCACACCGTCGAGCTGGGCCTGGGCCATCTCGGCCAGGTAGGCCAGCCGCTCCACGGCCGGGATGCCGGCCCCGCGCTCCAGGTTGGCCGGGAAGGTCTCGCCCAGGAGCGCGGCGCCCGTGGCCACGGCGACCCGGCTGGCCGCGTGCAGGCCGGACGCCCGCAGTGCGGCGCCGCCCAGGAGGAGGGCGGTCCGTTCGCCCGAGCGCAGGGCCTTGGCGGCCTCCTCGACCGTGTCGGCCGGCACCACCGTCGCCCGCCCGGGTGGCCGCGCCGGGCACGGCCCACTCGCCGACTCGGACCACGACGAGTCCGCCGGCAGCACCAGGGTGGCGACGCAACCTGGGGGCCCCATCGCGGCCGCCACGGCATCCGCGGCGTCGCCGGCGACGTCGTCGGCTCGGGCGGACGAGCGGTACCACCCGGAGACCGCGCCGGCGATGGAGGCGATGTCCGACTGGAGCGGTGCGTCGTAGCGGCCGTGGTACGTCGCGTGGTCGCCCACGATGTTGACCACAGGTGTGCGGGCCCGTCGTGCGTTGTGCAGGTTCGCCAGCCCGTTGCCGAGCCCGGGACCGAGGTGGAGCAGGGTGGCGGCCGGTCGCCCCGCGACACGTCCGTAGCCGTCGGCCGCCCCGGTCACCACACCCTCGAAGAGGCAGAGGACACCGCGCATCGCCGGGACGTCATCGAGCGCCGCCACGAAGTGCATCTCGGAGGTGCCGGGGTTGGCGAAGCACACGTCGACGCGGGCATCCACCAACGTCGAGAGGAGGGAGCGCGCGCCGTT
The DNA here is from genome assembly GCA_963740535.1 of uncultured Acidimicrobiaceae bacterium. Taxonomy (GTDB): domain Bacteria; phylum Actinomycetota; class Acidimicrobiia; order Acidimicrobiales; family RAAP-2; genus Bog-473. The sequence goes on along the minus strand of CAVUEI010000001.1, from coordinate 249,147 downwards.
CATGTCGTCTCTCGCGCCTGCCGCGAGCCGAGCAGCCGGTCCGGCCCCAGGATCCCGTCGGGATCGAACACCTGCTTGATCGATCGCATGAGCTCCAGCTGACACCGGGTCCTCCATCTCCAGGAAGTACGACAGCTTCTCGGTCCCGATCCCGTGTTCGCCCGAGATCGCGCCGCCCGCAGCAAGTGCCAGCTCGAAGCTCGCTCGCATGAGGGAGTGCCGCGCGCGCGTCGATCGGGCTGGAAGACCGTGACGTGCACGTTGCCGTCGCCGATATGGCCGCAGCCGGTCACGAGCGCGTCGTGCTCCTGCGCCAACGCGGCGACCTGGGCCAGGTAGTCGGGAATGGCGGCCCGGGGGAGCACCGCGTCAATGAGGTCGTCGCACCCGGCAGCCTTGCCGACGAAGAAGGCGCGCTCACGTGCCGCGATCAGCTGTGCGCCCGAGGTCGCCGGGAGGACGTAGACATCGCGCGCGCCGAGGTCCTCGAGCAGCGACCCCAGGCGTTCCACGTCCTGCTCGACGCGTTCGGCCTCCATGCCCTCGAGGACGACGACGAGATAGGCGAGCGTGCGCGCCTTGACCTCCTCGGGGATGCCGAGGTCCAGGCCTGCGGCCCGGGTGATGCCCGCCATGACCAGCACGTCGACGTACTCCAGGATGGACGGGTCGATGCCGCTGTTCACGATGTGGGGCACGGCCTGCGTGCCACCTCGGCCAGCGACCCGAACGGCGCCAGCACGGTCGACGGACGCGGTGAATCTGGGCTGGACCTTCACCGTCACCTCCGTGGTCACGGCCAGCGTGCCCTCGGAGCCGATCAGCAGCTGGGTCAGGTCGTATCCGCTGGAGCACTTGACGTACTTGCCGCCCGTCCGCAGCACCCTGCCGTCGGCCAGCACCACCTCGAGGCCGAGCACGTGGTGGCGGGTCACGCCGTAGCGGACGGCGCGCATGCCGCCCGCGTTGGTGGCGACATTGCCGCCGAGGGACCCGCTCTGCTCGCCGGGGGAGACCGGATAGATGAGCCCGAGCGGGGCCAGCTCGGCGTTGAGCTGCTCGAGCGTCACTCCCGGCTCCACCACCGCGACCTGGTTCTCGGTGTCGATCTCTCGGATCCGCTTCATGCGGTCGAAGGCCAGCAGGAGCCCGTCGGCCACCGGGACGGCAGCGCCCGAGAGTCCGGTGCCGCTGCCACGGGCGACGACCGGCACGCCGTGCTCGTGTGCGACCTGCAGGACCTCGGACACCTCGCTGGTGGAGCCGGGCAGCACGAGGGCGAGCGGGACCACGGGCACGAGCTTCAGCGCCTCGTCGTGGGTGTAATCGCTGTGCACCGCCGCGCCGGCCACGACGTTGCTCTCACCCACGGCCTTGCGCAGCTGTTCCAGGAGTTGCGACATGTGACGGTCCACCCCCACCTCGGCAGCTCGGGCGAACCGACCTTACCGTCGCCTATTGCCCGGCGTCGTCGCCGGCCGCGTCGGCCAGCCGACGCCGCAGTTCCGCCACCCGGGCGGTCACCTCCGCTGCCGCCGTCGGCGCGGCCTCCTTCTGGAGCTGGGCGATCGCCCGCTCGATCGGCGCCAGCCACGGGCTCGCCCCCGGCCCGAGGCCGATGCCGCCTCTCCGCCCGAGCGCTCGAACCAGCTGCACCACAGGTCTTCCTCGGCGCGGGTCAGCGCCACGTACAGGAGTCTGCGCTCCTCGTCGATGGCGGCGGGCGTCTGGGCGGATGCGATGGGCATGAGCCCAGTGCTCAATCCCAGGACGAGGACAGTCGGCCACTGCAGGCCCTTGGCTCGGTGGAACGTCGTGAGGACGACCCGGTCGCGGTCTTCGGGGCTCTCGGGCGTCGCCGAACCTTCGTCGTCCCGGTTCCCGCCCCGGCCGCCGCCGCCGCGCAGGTCCGACGCGGGCCCCAGGTCCGCGCCGGCGATCATGTTCGGCACCCGGGCCGCGTCCATGGCGGCCTGCACCTTGGACAGCTGGGCGTTCGTCCTCGTCAAGATGGCGATGCTCGACCAGCGTCGGCCCGGCGTGCGCGACATCTTGGCCTGCTTCGCCGCCCAGGCCGCCTCGCCGTCCTCGGTGTCGTGTGCCACCACGGAGGGCACCGGTCCGTCGACCCGGGTCGTCCGCGGGAGCGACCACCTGAGCCCCGCCCTCCGCGACCACCGTCGCGCAGCACGGCGGTCGCCACTGCCACGATCTGCGGCGTGCAGCGATGGTTCTCGTCGAGGCGGATGACCTTGGTGCCGCGCAGGATCTCGGGCAGCCGGTCCAAGAGGGTGGGATCGGCGCCGTTGAACCCGTAGACGGACTGGTTGGGGTCCCCCACCACGAAGAGGTCGGGCTCGTCGGCGAGCATCGCCGTGAGGAGCCGGAACTGGGCCGGGTTCACATCCTGCATCTCGTCGACGAAGAGATGCCGGGTGCGCCAGCGGACGGAGTCGGCGAACTCGCGGTCGCCGGCCAGTGCGTCCGCGCAGGCCACGATCAGGTCGTCGAAGTCGAGCAGCCTGCGGCGGACCCGTTCGGCTTCGTAGCGCGTGTAGGCGTCCGCCACCTGGTCGGCGCTGACACCGCTGCGCCGACGGTGCCGCCGCGCCTCGGCCTCGTACTGCTCCGGGCTCACGAGGCGCGCCTTGGCCCAGCCGATCTCCCCGTCGAGGGCCCGGGTCCGGCGCGGATCGCCGGTCGTGACGTCGGCCAGGAGCCGCCGGCGATCCGGCAGGAGCTGGGGGACCGGGCGCCCCCTGAGCTCGCGGTGTTCGCGCAGGAGTCCGAGCGCGGTGCGGTGGAACGTGCCCGCCTTCACGCCGGAGACGCCGAGGGACCACAGGCGAGTCCGCAGCTCTTCGGCCGCCTTGCGGCTGAACGTGGTGACCAGGGTGCGATCCGCCTCGATGGAGCCCTCGCGCACCCGGCGCGCCACCCGGAGCGTGAGGACCCTGGTCTTGCCTGCCCCCGCCCCGGCCACGACGCACAGCATCGGCTCGTCCGACTCGATCGCCTCCCGCTGGGCGAGGGTGAGGCGGTTGGCGCCGGGGAGGGCCTCCCAGGTCTCGCTCTCGAAGCCCTCGAACGTCATGACCACCTCCGCAGGGTACCGAAGGGGTGCGCGCAGCACCCACGGTGAGCCGGCGTCAGAGGGCCCGCTGGGTGCGCAGCCCGCCCCGCCGTGCGTACCGGGACCGGGCCAGGGTGACCAGGTCCTCCACGACGGCCCGGAAGGCCACACCCTCGGCCTCCCACAGCATGGGGAACATGGAGATGGGGGTGAATCCGGGCATGGTGTTGACCTCGTTGACGACGATCTCGCTCGTCGTCGGCGAGGAAGAGGTCGACGCGGGCCAGCCCTTCCACCCGGAGGGCCCGATAGGCGGCCGTGGCCACCCGTTGGGCGTGGGCCAGCTGTGCCTCGGTCAGGTCGGTGGGGGCGATCGTCTCGGCGGTGCCGAGCACGTACTTGTCGTCGTAGTCGTAGAAATCCCGGCTGGCGACGATCTCACCGGCCCGCGACACGCGGATGTCCTCGTTGCCCATGAGCGCCAGCTCCAGCTCGCGGCCACCGATGAACTCCTCGAGGATCACGTAGTCGTCGAACTCGAATGCGCCGAGCACCGCGTCACCCAGCGCCGCCGCGTCGGACACCTTGGACACGCCGATGGACGACCCGAGGTTGGCCGGCTTCACGAAGACGGGGAGGCCGAGGGCGGCGATGGCCTCCTCCAGCACCTCGGCCGACCACGACGACCGGGCGACCAGGCGCCAGGCGGCCACCGGGATGCGATGATCGTGCAGCACCGACTTGGCGATGCCCTTGTCCATGCAGATGGCGGAGGAGAGCACTCCGGCTCCGACGTAGGGCACGTGCAGCGCCTCGAGGTGCCCCTGGATGACCCCGTCCTCACCGAACGGGCCGTGCAGCGCGGGGAACACCACTGCACCGGGTGGGAGGCCCATGTCGAGATGCCTCGAGAGCGGTTTCGGGATGATCGTGCAAGAGGTCGTCGGGGGACGCGAGGGCCGCGACCTCCTCGACGTCGGAGAGGACCTGGTCGGCATCGACCCATCGCTTGTCGTGCGTCAGCCCGATCACCCGCACGACGAAGCCGGCGTCGCGTGCCGTCTGGACGATCCGACGCGCCGAGATGCACGAGATCTCGTGCTCGGCCGAAGGGCCGCCGTAAATGACCGCCAACGCTCCCGGATCTGGCATCGACCGAGGCTATACAATCGCCCGCCGAGGGCAATGCGTGCGATTCTTCACATCTGAGCTCGCAGCCCGGATCGGCGGGGAGCTGGTCGGTCCCGACGTCACCGTCGACGGAGCCAGCATCGATTCAAGAACGGCGCAGCCCGCGCAGCTCTATGTCCCGATCGTGGCCGAACGCGACGGGCACGACTTCATCGCGGCAGCCCTCGATGCCGGCGCCTCCGCCTACCTGACCATGCGCGAGCCCGTGGGCGGTACCTGCATCTCGGTCGCCGACACCGCGTCGGCGCTGATGAACCTCGGGATGGTGGCGCGCGAGTCGTGTCGATGGCGTCGTCGGGATCACCGGGTCCGTGGGAAAGACCACGACCAAGGATCTCCTGTCGCACTGCCTTGCCGCGTGCCTTCGCGACGGCGGCGAGCGAGCGGTCCTTCAACAACGAACTGGGCCTCCCGCTCACGCTTCTCAACGCCCCCGACGAGGTGCAGTGGGTGGTGCTGGAGATGGGAGCCCGCGGCGTCGGTCACATCCGGCGCCTCGCCGAGGTGGCCCGGCCCAACGTCGGCATCGTGACCAGCGTCGCCATGGCCCATGTGGAGTACTTCGGTGACCTGGCGGGCGTGGCGCGCGCCAAGAGCGAGCTCGTGGCGGCGCTGCCGGAGTCAGGTGTCGCGGTCTTGAACTTCGACGACCCGCGTGTCGCCGCGATGGCCTCGGCCAGCCCTTGCCCGGTTCTCGGCTACGCGGTCGAGGGCGACGCCGAAGTGCGGGCGGAGAACCTGGTCCTCGACGGTGACCTCCGTCCCAGCTTCCGTCTCACCTCACCGTGGGGCGCAGGAGACGTCACGTTGGCCCTGCGGGGGGCGCAGCAGGTCCCGAACGCGCTGGCGGCCGCGACCGCGGCGCTGTGGTGCGGCGTCTCGTTCGACGGCGTCGTCGGCGCGCTCTCGGCGGTCACCGGCTCCCCACTGCGCATGGAGGTGCACCGGGTGGCACGACGGCCCGGCCCTGGTCGTGGACTGCTACAACGCCAACCCCGCCTCCACCGAGGCCGCGTTGCGCGCCCTCGCCGCGCTCGGGACCGGAAGAAGACTGGCGCTGCTCGGGCCTGATGGCCGAGCTGGGGGTTGCAACCGAGTCGGAGCACCGGCGGATGACCCGGGTGGCCGAGGACCTCGGGATAGAGGTCATCGGGTTCCAGACCGCTCTGTACGGGCCGGCCGAGGTGGACGGCGTCGACGAAGCCGTCGCCCTCCTGCGGACGATGGGGCCAGCCGACGCGGTGTTGGTGAAGGGCAGCCGGGTGGTGCGCCTGGAAGACGTCGTGCGCGGCGTACGGATCGGCGCTCGGAGCTCAGTCGCTCGACGCGGGGGCGTAGCGCGCCGTCTGCGCACGCGGCCGCCCGCTGTCGACGAGGACGCGACGGCTGAGCTCGCCGTAGAGGGACTCTGTGCGCAGCGACGGCGTGCTGCCGGGGTCGAGCGCATCGACCCTCCGCTGGCATTCGCGCCACTCGAGGCGGAGCCGGTCTGCATCGCCCTGGGCTGCGGCGAGCTGCATGGCGGCGCGGGAGAGTGTCTCGCTGTAGGGCTCCAGCAGGCGGGCGCGCTCGAGGCCCCAGTGGGCGAGCTCGAAGTGCCCCGCCTCGGCCGCCAAGTCGCCATGGAGCATGCGGCGTCGACCAGCACCGCCGCGATGCGCCCCCCGTGCCCTTCGGCTTCCCACCAGGAGTATCCCGACAGCGCGTTGGCCAGCGGCTCGCCCTCGACCAGTTCGAGGGCGGCTCGGTAGTGGGCGATCGCCAATGCAGGATCGTCCACGGACGCTGCCCCGCGCGGCGAGGGCCATGGCCCGGCGGACATCGACCGTCACCTGGGGCGAGACCTGGTAGAGCCCGCTGCGCGAGCCGGCGGGGAAGAGCGGTTCACCCTACTCGTCGACCCCCATCGCCCGCCGGGCCGCGTGGGCCGTGTTGAACAGCGTCTTCGACGCCGCATCCGAATCGGACGACCCGAGCACGCGGGTCCGGAGCCGGTCACTCGGTGATGACGTCGGGTTGGTGCAGGGCCAGGTAGGCGACGAGCTCGACGGCCCGTCGGGCCCGGTTCGGGGGAGGTCCTCGTGCAGTCCCTCCAGGCGGGGGCTCATGGTCAGCAGCCGCACCTCGACGGCCCCCGGAGCCAGAGCAGCCGTTCCACCAGAGTCCTCGGGCGTCGCCGCAATGACCGCCGGCGAACCCGGATCGAGGCCGGGATCGGCCGCCGGCGCCGTGAGCTCCGCGATCCGCCGGCCGGTCTCGGCTGATTGGAGCCACGGCCGGACGACCCTCCCCATCGGGTGCAGCGTTGCCCCCTGGCGGTCGACGAGGACGGTGAGGTCGCTGGCGGCAACGTCTCGGTGGTGACGACGGCGGTGTGCCGCGCCGCTTCGGGGCAAGCGGCGGGGATCGCCGAAGAAGAGGCGGTAGGGCGCGCCGGTGCCCGCCGGGGATCGGAGCCCGGGATGCTCGGGTTCGTCGGTCACCAGGATCATGTCGGACCAGTCCCAGCGTACTCGACCGCCGATCGTGCCGCCCGGAGCAACGAGGGCGCCGACTCGCCGAGCAGGGGCAGCACGTCGCCTGGCCCGAGAGCGACGAGCCAGGTGCCTTCCTCGTCGTCGCCGATCGGGAGCGCAACGGGGGACATGCGGGGAATGGGCGACATGGTCGGGCACGGCGCCATGGGCAACGTGCCACGCCATGCCCTCTGCCAGGGCCCGAAGCCGTGGGGCGCGTCGGTCCGCGGCTCCCTGAGCCAGAACGTCGACCCCAGAGGGGGAGACGCAGATCGCCCTGGTCAGCGCTCCGGCGGGTTCGTCCTGCAGGGACCAGCCCAGGAGGCGGTTGGCCACCTCGAACGAGTGCAGTGCCGGGACCCCGTCGAAGCGGTGCAGGAGGGCAGCTGCGTCGACGGCCTCCTCCGACAGCGTCCGGCCGAGGTCGAGCTCGCCGGTGAACGGGTCGACCCGACGCCTTCTCGCACGACGGGCCAGTGCGGCGCAGGCGATCGATCCGAGGCCCAGCGCGATCAACTCCGGCAGGTGGTCGTCGGATGGAGCCGATCCTCCGGTACGGAGGTGGTCGCTCGCCTCTCGGCCCGGCGTCGCGGAGGCGAGCGGAACACGGAGGTGCCATCCCGGCCGGATGTGGTCAGGATCGACGAACCGCGTGCCGTCGGCCATGTCGCGCCCGAGGTTGAGTGCGGCGATCGCGGTCCAGTCGGCGCCGTCGGCCATGTGATCGTCCGCGATGCTCCACAGCGTGTCGCCGCGTCGTACGACGTGCGTCGTCGTGGCACGGGCGGATACCGCCGCCGACGACCGTTTGCGTGAGGGGGGTGACCCCGTCCGCGACCTGCATGGCCGGTGGCGAGCTCGCGCCGGCGCTCGAGGAAAATGCCAGCGGGAGCCCCGATCGTCGTCAGCGCCAGCACGCCGACGGCGATGCGCGACGCGAGCCGGTCCATGACCGTTCCGCCACGTGGCGCTCCTGCGCCGCCATTGCGGACATGCGCCGAGGACGCTACGGACCAGTTGCGCGCAGCAGGCGACCCAGGCCACCCAGGCGGCGGCCGCGAGCACACAGAGGGCGTCGCGGGGAAGTGGGTGCCAGGTGTGCCCGAGCCCGTCGGAGAGGGGGTTCCCGACCACCAACACGAGGACCGCCGGCACGGCAGTGAAGGCGAGGAGGGCGGTCACCGCGGCGGCCGCGATGTCGAGGGCCCTCTGCCGGAACGTCGGGGCGTCCGGCCTATCCACCGGCGGGACCGATCGTGATCGTGTAGGTGAGTGACGTCGACTCCGACGTCGGTTCGCTCACCGTGGCGCGGCAACTGCCGCTCGCGTCGGGGAGTGACGCCGCCATGGCCGAGGTCCCTCCGACGTTCTGGCTGCCGTTCGGGCAGCTCACCGTCATGGTCAGGTAGGTGTCGCCCGACCACACGACCGAAATCTGCATTGCGCCGGTGCCGGTGAAGCCGTACCCGTTCGATGGCTGGAGCGGCGGGTTGAGGTATCCCTGCGTCTGCATCCGATCGGCCGGAGTCGACGAGCTCGGCACGGTCGTCGCGGTGATGGTGGTGACGGTGGTCGTCGTGGTGACGCTCGGCACCGTGGTCGGGGCAGTGTTTGCCGCGGTGCCGAGCGGGTGCTCGGAGAGCAGCGATGGGCCAGAAGCGGGAGCACCTGATGGCGCAGAAGCAGGAGCAGTCGTCGTCGTGGTCCCGTCGGACGGTGCCACAGCCGCGCGGGAGGTTCCTGGCCGGGCCGCGCCGGCAGCAGCGGTTCGCCCGCTGTCGCGCGCCGCGACGTCGGAGAGGCCGTGACCCGGGCCACTCGGACGAGGCGTGCTCCCTGCCGTCGCCACGAGGAGCGCCATGAGGCCCAGCGACACGGCCAGGATCACCCACCAGTTGGGACGGCCCCGAGCCACCCGTCCGCGCACACCATTAGTGGTCTCGGACCTTCCACCAACCACGACCCCACCATACGCACGCGCCACCGTGTCCGCACCGGAGCGGTCAGGCGCAGAGGCGCCGATGACCACGGTCCCGACGGGCGTAGAGGACGCGGCGGTCGCGTCCGGTCAGGGCGGCCAACTCGGCGATGGAGTACCCCAGGACATGATGCGCGTAGAGCACCTGGGCCTCGTCGTCGCGCATGCCTTCGCGGTGCAGGTCGATCAGGATGCGAGCCAGCGCCTCGAGGTCGGTCTCCGAGTTGGCGGACACCTCAGCGGCCGAGTCGGACTCGAGAGGGGTGGAGCGACCGCCCTGGTCCTTGGCGCGGAAGAGCTGGCGTCGGAGGCGGCAGCGGATGGCGGAGAGAAGGTCGAGGACGGCGTAGGGCCGGTCCTGCCCGGCCCATTCCTGGAGGATCATCCAGGCCGTCGAGAGGAGCTCCCCGAAGAATTCCTCTCCGTCCTGCCATTCCCCGCCCTGGCCCCACCGCAGCTTCCCGGCCACCGCCACGAGCCCCGGCAGCAGGACCTGCACGAGCATCCGGGTGACGAAGGGGTCGGTTCCCGCCTCCCGGAGGAGGATCCGCACCAGGCGGGCGGCCTCATCGCGCTGGGCGCGCCCCGAGGCGCTCCGCATGTGTTCGACCACGTCACATGGGGTCGGGCAAGGAGGCGGTGCGGTTCCGGTCCCGAGGACCAGAAGGGACAGGCCCGGATCCCGTCGGGCCACGCTCTGGAGCGCAGCGACCGCGCTGCGGGCGCGGCCGAGCGACTGCCACTCGGCGGTCATCTGGTCGATGAGGGCGACACGTCGGCGGGGCGCTGTGGTGGACATGGGACAACCGTCACGGTCAGACCTCCCCCGATCGCTCCCCCGGGCGGGAGAACATGCCCACGCCGCAGCGAGATCGGGTGATCCCCCTGGTCGGCGATAGTGTGCGCCCGATGGACATCGACGAGTTCTACGAGGCCGACCCCCGCCGCCGCCCGTCAGCGGAGTTGGAGCTGGGCAGCGAGTGGATGGACAAGGACGGGGTGCGGCACGAGCTCAACTACGTGGAGGACACCGGGGAGCTCTACGTGCTGCGCGAGCCGGCGCCACACGTGACCGAGGACCCCTTCGGAGGCCTGCACGTCTCGGCCCCGCCGGGCTACGACGACAAGATGACCGTGCACGTCATCGCCAACATCGACTCGGTCGACAGCGTGCACAAGATCCTCGACGGCTGGCAGGACGCCATGCAGGGCGACAACGGGGCCGACTGGCTCGGCGACCGCCTGCGGGTGGCCGGGGTCACGGTTGGCCCCGCCGGCGACCCGATCCCCGATGACGGGCCCGACCCTGCCTAGCGCCGATCCGGCCTAGCGCCGATCCGGCAGAGCCGGGTCCGGCGTGCGAGGACCGGCCGGGTGATCGCCTAGGCGGGTGGCTCCAGGTCGAGCATCTTGGCCAGGAGCTGCGTCGCGATGTTGTTGGTCGCCATGTCCGCCTCCTGGGCCATGTCCTCCCTCCCGAACACGAGGTCGGACAGCCGGTACATGACCACGGCGAAGCGGAAGCCGGAGAAGATCTCGTAGAAGAAGATGTCCCGCATGGGCCGGCCCATGAGCTCGGAGTAGCGCTCGATGGTGTCCTCGTGCGAGCCGAAGCCTCCCGGCCGGGGAACGCCCAAGCCCTCGGAGAACTGCCGGTCGAAGTAGAGGTACCAGCCCAGGTCCATCTCCGGCTGGCCCAGGGAGGCCATCTCCCAGTCGATCACCGCGGCGCAGCGGAAGTCGTCCCAGATCATGTTCCCGATGCGGCTGTCGCCCCAGCTGATGACGACCTCGCCCTCCTCGGCGGGCTGGTGGGCCACCAGCCACTGCCAGGTCGCCTCGATGACCGGCACGGTCTTGCCCTCGGTGGCCCAGTCGAGGAAGTCCCGGTAGTAGGACATCTGCTGCTCAATGCCCGGCTTGCCGCGGCCGGGCTTGCTCAGCCAGTCCAAACCGAGGGCCCGCCAGTCGCTGCGGTGCACCGCCGCCAGGGCGTCGACGCCGCTCCACCACATCCGCTCCTGCTGCTCGGGCGTGGCCTCTATGACCCAGCCCTCCATGGTGTAGGGGATGTTGTCGGAGGGGACCAGGCCCTCGATGTGGTCCATGGAGAAGAAGGGCACGCCGAAGTACTGCGGGTCGTCCTCGTACCAGCCGAGCCGGGGCAGGGGGACCGCCGAGCCGCCGTCGGCCAGGGCGCGCATCGCCCGGTACTGGGTCGAGAACTCGGCGTCCAAGAAGAGCAGGTGCTTGGTCGGCGCGACGCGGACGACGAGGCGCCGCTCCTCCCCGTCGTCGGAGCGGGTCCGGCACAGGATCGTCTCGTTGGAGAACCCGTTGGAGCCGGGCGCGTGGATGTCGAAGACCTGGGGTCCCGACGTGCCTCCCGACTTGGTGGCGAGCCACCGGGTGAGGACGGCGGCCACCTCTTCGGGGTCCCTCTGGCTGATGTCGGGCACGGAGCGGCACTCTACCGACGGCCGCGCCGGTTCGTGAGGCCGCGCGGCAGGGCCGGGTCGGGAGAACCGCCCTCGGGCGGCCGCGGAGCAGGGGGATAGCGTCGGCCGCATGATCATCGTGATCGACCTCACCGAGGCGAGGGTGCACCTCGGTCAGGCCGACGACTTCACCCGCTTCTCGGTGGTCGTGGAGGGCGCCGGGGACCTGGCCGAGGTGGTGCACCAGTCCGGCCTCGGGCGCCTGCGACCCGACGGCGAGCACGTGGTGGTCGACCCGGTGGCGCTGCGTGCGCTGGCGGGGCCCGCCGCCGACGACCAGTGGGACGAGGGCTTCGCCGGCATGTGCGCGTACGCCGCCGGAAAGGGCTGGGTGGAGGCGGATGGCGGCGTCGTCGCCCATATCGAGCGCCGCGACGGCCCAGGCTGAGGCCTCCGGGCGACGGGTGGCGTGTGGTGGCCGGACTGTCCCGATCGGGACGGCCGCAGCTACCCTTGTGACGCCGCTCGGTACCACCGGCGGCGGGGCGCGGGCCCCTGAGCTTGGGGAGGACACATGGCGATTCGGGACTACGACCGCTTGTTCATCGGCGGCGACTGGGTGGCCCCGGAGGGGACGGACACGATCGCCGTGATCTCGCCCTCGACCGAAGAGGTCGTGGCCCGGGTGCCCGACGGCACCGAGGCCGACATCGACAAGGCCGTGGCGGCGGCGAGGACCGCGTTCGACCACGGGCCCTGGCCCCGCATGACCCCCACCGAGCGGGCCGCCATCCTCTCTGCCGTGGCCGCGCAGGTCATGGCGGAAATGGGCGAGATGGCGGAGATCATCACCACGGAGATGGGCTCGCCCATCTCGTTCTCGGGGCTGGGCCAGGTCCTGGCGCCCACGATGATCTTCAACTACTACGCCGAGCTCGCCGGCTCCTACGCCTTCGACGAGGTGCGCACCGGCATGCTCAACCCGCAGGTGCTGGTGACCAAGGAGCCCGTCGGCGTGGTCGGCGCCATCGCGCCGTGGAACGTCCCGCTGTTCATCGCCGCCGCCAAGCTGGCACCGTCGCTGGTCGCCGGCTGCACCGTCGTCTTCAAGCCCGCACCCGAGACGCCGCTCGACGCCTTCCGGCTGGCCGAGATCTTCGCCGAGGCCGGGCTGCCCAAGGGCGTTCTCTCCGTCGTGCCGGCGGGGCGCGAGGTCAGCGAGCACCTGGTCACGCACGCGGGCGTGGACAAGATCTCGTTCACCGGTTCGGGCGTCGGCGGCAAGCGCATCGGCGGCCTGTGCGGCGAGCGTCTCAAGCGCTGCACGCTCGAGCTCGGCGGCAAGTCGGCCGCGATCATCCTCGACGACGCCGACCTGGCGACGACCATCCCGACGCTGCTGCCCAACTCGATCATGAACAACGGGCAGGCCTGCATCGCGCAGACCCGCATCCTGGCACCCGCGCTCGCGTTACGACGAGGTGGTCGACGCCGTGGTCTCCGGCGTGTCCGCCATGAAGGTGGGCGACCCGATGGACCCCGCCACCGAGGTCGGCCCCGTGGTGGCCGAGCGTCAGCGCACCAGGATCGAGGGCTATCTCGACAGTGGGCGTGAGGAGGGCGCCACCGTCGCGCTCGGCGGAGGCCGGCCGTCGGGCTCGGGCTTCTCGAAGGGCTGGTACGTCGAGCCCACCGTGTTCTCCGACGTCGACAACAAAATGAAGATCGCCCAGGAGGAGATCTTCGGGCCGGTGCTCGTGGTGATCCCCTACGACGGGGACCAGAACGCGGTGGACATCGCCAACGACTCGAGCTACGGGCTCTGCGGCTCGGTGTGGACCGCGGACAACGATCGAGGCCTCGGCGTGGCCCGGCAGGTCCGGACCGGCACCTACATGCTCAACGCGCCGGTGCCCATCGACTTCTCGACCCCGTTCGGCGGCTACAAGGAATCCGGCGTGGGTCGCGAGTTCGGCCCGGAGGGGCTCGAGAGCTTCCTGGAGATGAAGTCGATCGCCTTGCCCTCCGGCTACACCCCGGGGGACTGAGGCCCGGCGGAAAGATTCCGGCGAGCGGCGGGCGGACCGGTCGTGAGCGGGACAGAGGCGCGGCCGACGCCGGAGCGGTCGCCGGCCGCCGAGGTGACGGGCGAGGGCGCGGCCGCGGCGGCGGTCGAAGCGACGGTCTCGGCTGGGACACCGGTTGGTCCGGCCACCACGGCGCGGCGCATGGTGGTCAGCAACTGGCCCATGTGGGTCGTCGGGTTCACCCTGTTCATCGACGGGATGGACCAGTACATCGTCCGGGGGAGCAGCGACCAGATCAAGTCGGCGTTCGGGGTGGGCGACACCGCCATCGGACTGCTCTTCTCGGCCTTCATCCTGGTCAACGGGATCATCACCATGCCGGCCGGCTACCTGGCGGACCGCTGGAACCGGACCCGGGCCATGGCCGTGACCATCGTGTTGTGGTCGGTCATCAGCGCCATGGGCGGCCTGGTGCCGACCGCCGCCTTCGGCCTCCTGGTCGTGATCCGGGCCTCGCTCGGCTTCGGGCAGGCGGTGACCGACCCCTCGGGGAGCAGTGTCATCGCCGACTACTACGGCACCGAACGCCGGGGCCGGGCGTTCTCGATCCAACAGTGCCTGAGCTATGTCGGGCTGGGCATGGGCCTGGCGATCGGGGGAGCGCTCGGGCCGCTCTTCAACGGCAACGGCTGGCGGGTCGCCTTCTTCGTGTCGTTGTTCCCCGGTCTCCTGGTGGCGTACCTGTGCTGGCGATTGCCCGAGCCGAGCCGGGGCACGGCGGACCGGGCCCACGTGACGCACAGCGACGAGATGGAGCTGGCCGACGACGACGGGCCACCACTGTTCCCCCAGGGGTTCCGGCACTTCCTGTCCGACATGATGGACGGGCTGCGCAAGGACGTCGGGACCATTTTGCGCATCCCCACCATGCGCTACGCGCTCGTCGGGGTGTCGACGGTCGGCTTCGTCGTCACCGCCGTGGCGACCTGGATGCCGACCTTCTACCAGAACCAGCTGCACCTCACCCAGCAGGCGTCGAACGGCACCTTCGGCGCCCTGGCCATCCTCGGCGGCATCCCGGGCACCATCATCGGAGGGCGCATCGCGGACCGGTGGGTGAACCGGTTCCTCGGGGCGCGGGTTGTGATCCCTGCCGTGTGCATCGTCATCAGCGCCGCGCTGTTCATGGTGTCGTTCATCCCGACGCTCCCGTTCGGGGTCGTGTTCGTGATCCAGCTGGCGGGGTTCCTCGCCGCCACGGCCTGCGTCCCGGCCCTGCGGGCGGGCTTGTCCGACGCGGCGCCGGCGAATGTACGAGGTGCGGGCTTCGGCGCCTTCAACCTGGCGTCGGTCGTCTTCGGGGCGGCGGCCGCCCCGCTCGTCACCTCGGCCATTGCGGCGCAGTTCGGGAACAACTACCGCATTGCGTTCCTCATCATTCTGCCGATCGCGTTCCTGGGCGCCGGGTGCCTCATGCTGGCGCGGACCCACATCGAGCGCGACGCCGCCAAAGTCTTCGAGGCAGTGGTCATGGCCATGGCGGCCCAACAGGCGGCCGACGCGGCCTGGAATGGCGGGGCCTCGTCGGGGATCGAGGATCGAACGGATCGGACGGCGCCGGGCCGGTTCAGGACGAGGTGGACGGCGGCGCGGGCGAGGGCGAGACGTAGCCCGACAGCGGCGCGCCCTTCGTCGTGGCGTCGGCGAACGCCTGGCCCGTGCCGACCTCGACGACGCTGTAGCCGGTGCGGTCGCCGTCCCCGTTGACGACGTCGGGTGGGGCGCCGTCGCCCGCATCCCCCGTGACGATCGCGACGTGCACCGCGGTGACCGCCGCCGCATTCAGCCCGTAGACGGCAACGTCGCCGGGCTGCGGCCTGTAGCCGGAGCCAACGGCGTGCCACGTGCCGTGCTCGGTCCCCCACACGTAGAAGCTGGCCGAGTTGCTGTTGAGAGAACCCGGCGCCAACCGGTAGACAACCTCGGCTCCGGCCTGCTGCCAGACCCAGGCGGCGAAGTCGGCGCACCACTCCTCGTCGCGGGAGCCGTTGCCGCAGTCGTCAGCGCCGGCGTCCCAGTATTCGCTGAACTTGTTGCAATACGTGTGGGCCGGATCAGTGCGGTACCCGACCTGCCCCTGCGCAATGGCGACAATCCTCGACCGCAAGGGACTGAGTCCTCGGCCGTCCTCCAGATGGGAGATCACGACGACGCTCGCGATACCGAGTGCGGCCACGACCAGGAAGGACGCCACGACACGGCGCCGCCGGGCCGGGGATCGGCGCCGCGGGAGCGGAGCGGCCAATGGTCGGGAAGGGCTCAGGAGGCTTCAGGGTAGCGAGTCGGTCGTGCACCTTTGCGGCGGGCGGAGTCTGAGAGAATGTCTGATCCCCGACACCCGGATCCGGGTGTCGGCATGAGCCGAAACAGGAGGGATGGGCCCGATGCAGGACGACGAGAGCGCGATTTCGCACACTCGTCTGGCCTACCTCCCGGCCCTCGACGGGGTGCGCGCCTGCGCCGTCCTCGCCGTGATGATGTTCCACGGCGGGATCCCGCACATGGACGGTGGGTTCATGGGGGTCGATGCCTTCTTCGTGCTGTCCGGCTTCCTCATCACTTCGCTCCTGGTGGGCGAGTGGCGCCAGACGCTGACGATCAAGCTCGGCGCTTTCTGGGCCCGCCGGGCCCGCCGCCTGCTTCCCGCGCTCCTCCTGATGCTGCTCTTCGTGGCCTTCTTCGCGTCCGTGATCGTCCCCAAGGGGACGTACGGCGCGCTCCGCCTCGACGCGCTGTCGACGCTGCTCTATGTGAGCAACTGGCACTTCATCCTGGTCAACTCCAACTACTTCAACGAGACGGCGGCGTCCTCCCCGCTCCTGCACACCTGGTCGCTGGCCGTGGAGGAGCAGTTCTACGTGATCTGGCCACTGGTGGTGCTGGCGGTCATGCATTTCACGCGGAGCCTGCGGGCGCTGTTCGCGCTGTGCTGCGCGGCAGCCATCGGGTCGGCGATCTGGATGTCCACGATCTACGACGGTGGCCTCAACACGAACCGGGCGTACCTGGGCACGGACACCCGCTCCCAGTGCCTGTTCATCGGGTGCGCCCTCGCCGTCGCGCTGGTGCTCGCCACGCAACGGCGGCACGAGGAGGGCCGGCTGGCGGCAGGGGAGCTGTGGCGGCCGGCCGGCAGCACCGGCCGCCTGGCCTGTGGCGTCCTCGGTGTCGTAGGAGCAGTCGGGGCCGTCGCGCTGTGGGTCCTCACGACGTCGACCTCCTCGTTTCCCTACTCGGGCGGGTTCTTCCTCATCGGCCTCGCGGTCGCGTCCGTGATCCTCTCCGCGGTCGGTGCCCCGCAGAGCATCGTCCCCCGGCTGCTGTCGCTCTCGCCGGTGCGGTATGTGGGGCGGATCTCCTACGGGCTCTACATCTGGCACTGGCCGATCTTCATCTGGCTCGACCACGCCCGGACCGGCCTCACGGGCTACCCGCTCTTCGCGGTGCGCGTGCTGGTCACCTTCGCGGTGTCTGTCCTGTCCTTCCACCTCGTCGAGCGCCCGATTCGCATGGGCACCTTCGTCCGCCAGTGGAAGGCGTGGGTGGCGGTGCCCGTCGGCGTGGGGGTCGTGCTGGTGGCGGTGGTCGCGGCGACCACGGGAACCACCGCCGTGGCGAGCACCGCGCCTCCGGCCGCGGGCACTGCGGAGACCACGACGACGACTTCGTCGACTCCGGGTGCCTCCTCCGGACCACCGGTGCGCGTCCTCCTCTTCGGCGACTCGGTCGCGCTGACGCTGGGGATCGGGCTGTCGTACCCACCCGACCAGGCCAAGTACGGCTATGTGCTCTCCGACAAGGGGATTCTCGGCTGCGGCGTGGTCGACGGTCCCGAGGTCCAACTCATGGGAACCCGTGACGCGACGCCTTCGGCGTGCAACGGGTCAGCCCGGTACTTCGGCGAGCCCGAGGCCAACCAGCCGTGGCAGTACCAGTGGCTGGACGCCATCAATGTGGTCAAGCCGAACGTCGCCGTGCTCCTGGCCGGCCGCTGGGAGGTCGTCGACCGCGAGTACCAGGGCACCTGGACGAACATCCTGCACCCGGCCTACGCCGCGTACGTGAAGCAGCAACTCGAGGCGGCATCGCAGCTCGTGACGGCGACGGGCGCGCGCATGGTCTTCCTGACCGGGCCCTGTACCAACGAGGGGGAGCAACCCGATGGGGACCCGTGGCCCGAAGACGATCCGGCGCGCCTGGCGGCGTACAACAAGCTCGTGCGCGAGGTGGCGTCCGAGCACCCGCTGACGGACTCGGTAGTCGATCTCAACGCAGCAGCGTGCCCGGGCGGGAAGTTCGCCACCACGGTCGGGGGCGTGGCGATGCGCCGAGCCGACGGCATCCACTTCACGACAGCCGGCGGCATCGCACTGGTGCCCAAGCTCATACCGGCGATCGTGGCCGCCGGGAGGGCTCAGGCGGCCGGTGGCGTGGCGGTCGGCTCCTCAGCCGGCTGACGACGCCGGCTTCGGGTTCACGTTCTGCGGCGTGGTGTGCCGGTGCCGGGTGTCTGCGGGTTGACGTTGGTGTCCGCGTCGGCCACGACACACTGCGCCCGGAGACCGGCGACGAGGTGCCCCTCGTCGATGGTGGCGCTCTCCGAGATGGTGGTCATCAGCGCATTCCACGAGCCATCATCCGAATTGGCCTGGGCGGCCAGCGGGAGCGCCGCCCGCAACTCCTGATCGGCCACCACCTGCAGCCGGGCGGCGGTCGCCGGCGATGTGCCCGAGCGAATGGAGCGCTGGTAGGCGTCCAGGGAGCGGTGCACGTGGACGCAGGCCTGCCGGGCGAGGTCCTGGCCGCCCCCGTTGCCGCAGGCGCTCAGGCCCAGGGCGAGAGCGACGGCGAGCGCAATTCCAAGGACCCGACCTCCAGCGGGGCGCCGGGCCCGCCCCACGTCAGGCGAGCCACCGTTCGGCCGATTCGAGCAGGAAGCGGCTGACCGCGAGGGCGCGGTCGAACACGTCGCACAGCAGCTCCTCGCCGCTCAGGACCCGGGCCAGTGACACCGGGTGCCGGGCCACGATGCTGAGGCGGCGCTCCGAGCCGTCGGTGGCGTTGGCGAAGGAGTCGATGGCCGAGACCTCCAAGGGGAGCTCGATCCCGCCGACCCCGGCCAGGTCGATGGCCAGGCGGAGGAGGTCGGGGCCGCTCGGCAGCGGCGGCAGCGCCCAGGTGAAGGTGAGCGGGAAATGGAACTCGTCGGGCGGTTCCTCGTCCTCGGAGAGGAGGACGACGGCATCCTCGAAGGAGAGGAGGATACGCGGGTCGACGTCGAGCGCGAGGTGCAGGTCCAGTGGGCCTCCGCAGCCCTCCTCGGGGTGCAGGTCGACCTCCCAGACCTGGCGCAGCGAGTAGGTCTCGACGAAGTGCCGCTCGTCATGGACGTGGAACCCGTGGTCGACGGAATGGTCCTTCAGGTCCGCGACGTAGCCGGCGACATCGATGGCAGCCACAACGGAGCGAGCCTAATGGGAGCGGCACGGCGTCCGTTGGGGCAGGCCACGGCGTCGCGGCCGGTAGGGTTCGTGCCCCGTGGACGACGTTCGGCTGCTGGAGGTGCTCGACGAAGCCGTGAGCGCCGTGCGCGCCGCTCTGGACGCGCTGGAGGACTGGGGACCCGCCGGGACCAAGCCCGGCCAGTACCGACTCGACCTGGCGGCCGACCAGGCAGCGCTGCCGGTGCTGCACGGAGCCGGGCTGGCGGTGCTCTCCGAGGAGTCGGGGGTCACGGGCGACGGGCCGTCGGGGCTCTTGGCGGTGATCGACCCGGTGGACGGTTCGACCAATGCGCACCGTCGCGTGCCCTTCTACGCGACGAGCATCTGCGTGCTCGACGAGCAGGGCCCCCGGGTGGGCGTGGTCGTGAACCAGGCCACGGGTGCGCGCTACGCGGCCGTACGCGGCGGGGGAGCGGACAAGGATGGGCAACGTCTTGCCACGTCGGGGTGTACGGACCTGGGGCGCGCCATCGTCGGCATTTCGGGCTTCCCGGGTCACCACCCCGGATGGGCGCAGTACCGGGCGCTCGGCGCCGCGTCGCTCGAGTGCTGTGCCGTGGCGGAGGGGGTCCTCGACGCCTACCTGGTGGTCGGGAAGAGCACACTGTACGGGTGGGACTACCTGGCCGGCCTGCTCATCTGCCGGGAGGCGGGTGCGTCGGAAGCGGAGCGAGACGATCGGGACCTCGTGGTGCGTGACGCGTCGAGCCGCCGGCCCATCGTTGCGGCGACACCGTCACTCGCAGCGCGCCTGGCGGGGGAGGAGGGTCTGTGAGCGGCACCGGAGCGGACAGCGACGCCCTGCGGGCGCGCAAGACATGGCG
The DNA here is from genome assembly GCA_963740535.1 of uncultured Acidimicrobiaceae bacterium. Taxonomy (GTDB): domain Bacteria; phylum Actinomycetota; class Acidimicrobiia; order Acidimicrobiales; family RAAP-2; genus Bog-473. Next base: position 229,536 of record CAVUEI010000001.1, on the reverse strand, counting down.
GACGCTCGAGCCGCTGCACGGGATGATCTACTTCGTGCCCGAGGCGACCGAGGCGTACGCACGACTCGGCATTACGGGGCGAGCCGGGTACTTCGCATCGCGTGCGGCGCCGATGGGGGCGGTCACCGCTGACGTGGTCGTGTCGACATTCTTCAACTTCAACCCCGAGCTGGTGCACGCCGCGATCCCGGGTTCGTGGGAGATCGCCACCCCGACGCAGCTGGTCGCCGCCCGGTTCGCCGCGGTCGACGAGGCGTTCCGCAGGTTGCTGGGCGACGCGGTCGTCGAGTCCGAGGAGATGGGCCGTGCCGCATCCCTCGCCCGGTCCGCCGCGGAGGCGGCGTCGCGAGCCGGCATGGAGGGTCGCCCCTTGGCTGCGGCGCATGCGGAGATGGCGTGGCCCGAGGAGCCACATCTGCAGCTGTGGCACGCGCAGTCGATCCTGCGCGAGTTCCGGGGCGACGGTCATGTCGCCCTTCTCGTCGTGCACGGCCTCTCAGGGATTGAGGCTCTGGTCACACACGCGGCGGCCGGTGACGTGCCGGCCCACGTGCTGCGCTCGACACGGGGATGGTCGGAGGCAGCCTGGGAGGGAGCAGTCGACGCGCTGCGAGACCGCGGCTGGATCGAAACAGGCGACGAGCTCCGTTTCACCGAGTGGGGTCACGCCCAGCGCCGGGAGATCGAGGACGGCACCGACGCGCTGGCCGCGGCGGCGTACGACGCCTTGGGCGACGACGGATGCGCCGAGTTGCGGTCCCTGGCGCGCCCGTGGAGCAGAGTCCTCGCGGAGCAGCTGCCCCGCTGAGGACTCACGGGCGGGTCGTCGCTCCCTACAGGGGCATAATGGCTGTCTGGCGCTGGAGCGCTTGGGCGCTTAGCTCAGTTGGTTAGAGCAGCTGGCTTACAACCAGCAGGCCGGGGGTTCGAGTCCCTCAGCGCCCACTTCGCGGGACACGAAAGCGCGCCGCTCCTTCACCTGCTCGTCACCGTCGCCGAACGCCACGACATTGCCGTTCGACGCGACGAGCCAATACCCGGCGCAGTCGGGCGTCACCATTGCTCCGTTGAACTTCAGCTGGATGCTCGTTGCATCGCCAGAGAAGGCCGCGTCGCCGAACGCGGGCCGCACGCGTCCATCTCAACCTCCTGGTCGAGCTACGCCGACGCCGGCGATCGCCTTCCCTGAGGTCGAGCTGATCGTGACCCGGCAGTCGGGGTTGCCCTTTTATCGACCAAGACTCCCTGGGCGCTGAGCAACGTGGCCACAATTCGATGCTGCCCAGAGTGACCACTCGGGACGGACGACGCAGTCGGCAAAGGGGCATCACGTCCCGATGGCGCCCGCTGCCCATGGAGATGGCTGCGCAGCGGTTGTCCCTGGTGGACATGGTGTTAACGACTCCTCGCCGGGAGTCGCGGAGACCGCAATCCGGATCGGACCGCCCGGCGGCGGCTCGGCAGACCCGCCTGATGTCGAGAGTCGACGAAAGATCTGCTCGTGGGCAAGAACCTGTGGCACCGGCCCACGGTTGGGGTTTAGGGTGCCCTCATTGGTCGTAGGCCTAAAGACCTATTGACCGACCCAACTTGGCGATGGGGTGGAGCAAAGCAGGTGGAGAACAGGCAACAGGTGTCGGGGCGGTTCCATTTGGCGATGGCCGTCCCCGAAGCATGCGAGCGAATGCACATTGGCAGGCAGAGCGCAATGGCGGGTTGCGACGAAAGGTCGTGAGGATGAAAGCGCACTGGAACTCTTCGGGTAGGGACGTCACCGCGATCGCATCGAGCGGCGCGCCCACCCTTCGGCGACGCGAGGTTCTTCGAGCGCGCCTGCGCGCCGTCGTCAAGGCGGCGTTGGCCACCGTCGTGTTCGCGGGCACCACGTTGACCCTCGCAGGCTCTGCGTTTACCGCGCTCGCCTTCGTGGGCGTGACGCCCGTGGCAGTGGCAACCCCCGCCCACCACCGACAGTTGCGGCTACTCCAGTTACTGCCAACGCCTGTCTTCAACGAGAACACGGTCACCCGTGCCGCGCTGATCCAGGGCACTGGGCTCACGTCCTCGGTGCACGTGATCACGAACGACGAAACGGGAATGCTCCTCGGCGTCAACGGCGCGTCCGCTGACACCGGCAACAGCACTGCGCCCTTCTACACCGACGTGACCAACCCCTCCTTGGGTGACAGCACGCTCGATGCCTTCTTGCGGCCCCAATACCCGGCTCTCTTCGTCACCGACATCACCAGCAACCTGACCTCCAAGGTGGGTGACTGGCAGTCGACGAGCCAAGCTCGCCAAGTCAGCGACGGCGTCATCACCAGTGGGTCGGCCAACTTCTCCTCGGCCACCGCCGCGTTCACGCTGGCCGACGTCGGCAGCCTCATCGGGGACGGCTCGAGCAAGAATGGCATTCCCACCGGCACGACGATCATCACGTTCACCGACGCCAGCCACGTGGTGATGTCCAACAACGCCACGGCCAGTGGCACCGGTGACGTCACCACGATCTCCAAGGCACCGGTTCCCAGGAACCTGACCGGGAGTACGCCCTTCGCCAACGGCGTCGGGGGCTCGTGGGCGACCGCCACGCAGTCGGGATCGACATACACAGACGTCCAGCCCACGAACAAGAACGACTGGAACTTCGGGCCCATGTCGCCGGAGGCGCCCTGGCGCCAGATCACGGACGCCACCACGACCAGCGGCTCGCATGCGCTGTCGACCACCCACAACGAGTTCTCGGCAAGCGACGTGGGCATGCTGATCGACGATGCCCACGGCAGCGGTGTCATCCCCAGTGGCACCACCATCTCTGCCTTCACCGACGCCTCGCACGTGACCTTGTCGGCGGCGGCCACGGGGTCACATACGAATGACAGCGTCGAGATCGGCACCTTCGCCTCGAACCCGTTGGTGACGTTCGCATCGCTCGGCTCCTCCGAGGGATACGGCGCCGACGTGGGCTGGAACGTCAGCGGGCTCACCGATAGCACGGGAACTGCGCTCGTCCCCGGGCACACCTACCGCTTCCAGGTCATGACTCACGACGGTGACCAGAACAAGACCGGCGGCGACGTCGGTGAGTTCTGCACCAACCTCACCATTCCCAGGCTCACTGCCACCATGTCCACCACCCTCCCAGCGGGGCTCGCCGCGAATGGAATCACACTGGGATCGTCCACCACCGACACCGCCACCGTCACCGGCAGTGGAAGCGGCGGTGCTCCGACCGGCGACGTCACCTTCACCGCCTGCAAGGAGACCAGCCCTTCGACCCCTTGCACCCCCGGACGACGCCAGTGGGAACTGTGACGGCCCCGAGCTCGACTTCGGGGAAAGTGTCGACCTACAACCTGAGTGATGTGGGGACCTTCACCCCGCCGTCGGCAGGGACGTGGTGCTTCCTTGCCAGTTATGCCGGTGACGACACTTACAACCCGGTCACGGCCGAGTCCGACCCCGGCGCCGAGTGCTTCCCGGTGAACCCGGCCACCACGACCACCGGGACCAGCGCTGCGCTGACCGGCTCGGCTGTGCTCGGTTCTGGTGGGACGATCACCGACACCGCCACGGTGACGGGCAACACCGTCGCCGGGTTCCCCTCGGGCTCGGTCGCCTTCTTCGAGTGCGGGCCCAGCGTGGCCGCCAGCACCTGCGCCTCGAGCGGCACCCCCTACAACACGGTGACCCTCTCGGGCACGGGTGACTCGGCCACGGCCATGTCGGCCCCGGCCTTCACCCCGACCTCGGGCGTGGGCTTCTACTGCTTCGCCGCCGTCTACACCCCGACGACGGCCAACTACAGCGGCTCGGCCCACAACACCACGGGCCAGGCCGTCGACTCCGAGGAGTGCGTCCACATCACCGCGGCGTCGACTGGCACCGGGACCAGCGCTGCGCTGACCGGCTCGGCTGTCATCGGGGCAGGTGGGACGATCACCGACACCGCCACGGTGACGGGCAACACCGTCGCCGGGTTCCCCTCGGGCTCGGTCGCCTTCTTCGAGTGCGGGCCCAGCGTGGCCGCCAGCACCTGCGCCTCGAGCGGCACCCCCTACAACACGGTGACCCTCTCGGGCACGGGTGACTCGGCCACGGCCATGTCGGCCCCGGCCTTCACCCCGACCTCGGGCGTGGGCTTCTACTGCTTCGCCGCCGTCTACACCCCGACGACGGCCAACTACAGCGGCTCGGCCCACAACACCACGGGCCAGGCCGTCGACTCCGAGGAGTGCGTCGACATCACCGCGGCCACCACGACCACCGGGACCAGCGCTGCGCTGACCGGCTCGGCTGTGCTCGGTTCTGGTGGGACGATCACCGACACCGCCACGGTGACGGGCAACACCGTCGCCGGGTTCCCCTCGGGCTCGGTCGCCTTCTTCGAGTGCGGGCCCAGCGTGGCCGCCAGCACCTGCGCCTCGAGCGGCACCCCCTACAACACAGTGACCCTCTCGGGCACGGGTGACTCGGCCACGGCCATGTCGGCCCCGGCCTTCACCCCGACCTCGGGCGTGGGCTTCTACTGCTTCGCCGCCGTCTACACCCCGACGACGGCCAACTACAGCGGCTCGGCCCACAACACCACGGGCCAGGCCGTCGACTCCGAGGAGTGCGTCCACATCACCGCGGCGTCGACTGGCACCGGGACCAGCGCTGCGCTGACCGGCTCGGCTGTCATCGGGGCAGGTGGGACGATCACCGACACCGCCACGGTGACGGGCAACACCGTCGCCGGGTTCCCCTCGGGCTCGGTCGCCTTCTTCGAGTGCGGGCCCAGCGTGGCCGCCAGCACCTGCGCCTCGAGCGGCACCCCCTACAACACGGTGACCCTCTCGGGCACGGGTGACCTCGGCCACGGCCATGTCGGCCCCGGCCTTCACCCCGACCTCGGGCGTGGGCTTCTACTGCTTCGCCGCCGTCTACACCCCGACGACGGCCAACTACAGCGGCTCGGCCCACAACACCACGGGCCAGGCCGTCGACTCCGAGGAGTGCGTCGACATCACCGCGGCCACCACGACCACCGGGACCAGCGCTGCGCTGACCGGCTCGGCTGTGCTCGGTTCTGGTGGGACGATCACCGACACCGCCACGGTGACGGGCAACACCGTCGCCGGGTTCCCCTCGGGCTCGGTCGCCTTCTTCGAGTGCGGGCCCAGCGTGGCCGCCAGCACCTGCGCCTCGAGCGGCACCCCCTACAACACAGTGACCCTCTCGGGCACGGGTGACTCGGCCACGGCCATGTCGGCCCCGGCCTTCACCCCGACCTCGGGCGTGGGCTTCTACTGCTTCGCCGCCGTCTACACCCCGACGACGGCCAACTACAGCGGCTCGGCCCACAACACCACGGGCCAGGCCGTCGACTCCGAGGAGTGCGTCGACATCACCGCGGCCACCCCGGACATACAGCACCCAGCAGTCGACGACGGGTGGCGAAATCGTCATCGGTGGTTCCGTGACGGACACCGCCACGGTGACCGGCAACACCATTGGCGGTTCCCCCATGGGCAACGTGACGTTCACCGAATGTGGACCGGAAGTCGGGCCCGCGGTTTGTCCTTCCGGCACACCGGTGGGAATTCAGCAGTCGACTTGATTCCCGGCCAGGGGGACGTCTCGACGGCGACCTCGGTCACGTTTACGCCGCAAGCGGTTGGCACCTACTGCTTCGCCGCCGTCTACCACGCTGCCCAGGGTGGGAACTACCTGGGTGTGTCAGACAACACGTCGGGTGACGTCCAGTCCAACGAGTGCTTCTTGGTCACCGACGCCGAACTTCAGCGTGCACAAGACCGACGTGCCCGGCGACACGAACCCGGTCGTCCCGGGCTCGACCATCCCCTATACCGTCGTGATCTCCAACACCGGTGACGGGGCCGGCAGCGCGGTCATCACCGACACCTTGCCGTCGAACCTGACCCTGGTGACGTCGAGCCCGCCACCGCATTGTCCGGCCACCTTGCCCGAGAGCTGCACGATCGGAGTGAACGGCCAGGTCCTGACCTTCACCGTGACCATCGCGGCCGCCAGCTCGCTCACGGCCACCTTCTCTGCGGTGGTCTCGGCCAACGACACGGCCGACGTGGTCAACACGGCGGCCATCACCACCGGGACATGTACCGGGGAGAACGCCTGCACCTCGACGGTCACCAACCCGGTGCCCGACTTCAGTGTGCACAAGGTGGACGGCCCCGGAGATGGGACGACGGTCGAGCCGGGGCAGACGATCCCCTACACGGTGACCGTCACCAACGTCGGTGACGGGGCCGGCAGTGCGGTCATCACCGACACGCTGCCGCCGAATCTGACCATCACGGGCACCCCCTCCTGCGTCACGACGGGCACGACCGGCGATGCCTGCACGCTGGCCAACCCGTCGGGATCGACGTGGACCTACAGCGTGACCCTGGCCCCGGGAGACACCGCCACTGTCACGTACAGTGCGGTGGTCGCGGCGACCGACACGACCGACGAGATCAACACGGCGACGATCACCTCCGGCCCTTGCAACCAACTGCCCCCGGCCACTTCCGCAGTCAGGGCGCACGACACGACCGTGACGTGCCAGTCGACCGTGGACAACCCGGTGGCGGTCCTCAGCGCCGTCAAGAGCTCGACGCCCGCATCCGGTTCGACCGTCGCTCTCGGGTCAACGGTGACCTACGGTCTCACCCTTACCAACGCAGGCACGGCCGACGCCACGGGCATCACCATGTCCGACGCCATCCCCAACGGCACCACGTATGTGGCCTCGTCGGCCACCTGTGGTGGTGCTCCTGGCTGCACTGTCACCGAGGCGAACAACACGGTGACCTGGACCGGCATCACCGTCCATCCTGGAACGGCGAATGCCGTCGCCCTCAGCTTCAAGGTGACGGTCAACGCCAGCGACACCAACGGAGAGGTCATTCCGAACTTCGCCGTCTTCACCAACGTGGGCACCCCAGGCTGCACCACGGCTACCTGCAACACCAACACGGTGACCGTGACGGTCTCGGTGCCTGCGAGCGCTCCGGCAGTCGTGACGGCGGCGCCGGTCCCGCCGCCGCCCCCGCCCGTCGTGAAGGCCGCCACGATTGCCTTCACGGGTGCCGACATCGCCGGCATGGTGACGGCCGGTCTGGCCTTCCTCGGCCTGGGCGGATTGCTGGTGGTGCTCTCGCGGCGTCGCCGTAGGACCGGCGAGACAGGGGTATAGCCGAAGGAAAGAGCCGGCAGTCGACACCGGCGTCTGATAGCGGGACAGGCCCCGGCCTCCGGCCGGGGGCCTGCCGCGTCCACCAGCTACGTAAGGAGGGCCAGTAGCGTTTGGCGCTCAGACCGACAAGAACGGGAGAGAAGTTGCCACCGTCACATGGGCGGCCGTGGTCGTTGGCTCGGAGGAGAAGGACCTCGGATCGGCCGGCTGCGCAGGTGCGTCATCGGCCTCGTGGCGCTTCTTGGCGTCAGTGCGGGGCTGGCCGGTTGCAGCTCGGGCGGCTCTGGTCAAGGGACACCCTCGGTGGCCGGGCGGACACAGCTGCGGCACGACGGCTGCGCATGTGGGTGTGGTCCCGGTGACCGTGTCGGACGCTCTCTGGGTCCAAGCTCGTCACCGTCGGCGTCTGCGTCGGGAAGAACGGCCCCTACCCCTTCGTGGTCGACACCGGGTCGACCACCTCCATCATCGACTCGGGTCTGGCCTCCACCCTCCACTTGAAGGCCGCCGGCACGGCGGCGCTGGGCGGGCTCGGCTGCGCGGAGTCGGGCAACATTGGTCAGCGCGCCAGCCATGTCGATGGGCCACATCCCGCTCGACGCCCAGAGACTGGTCAGCACCTCGTTGTCGAATTGGGCCGGCGAGAGCGTGGACGGCGTCCTCGGCTCGGACGTGTTGGGGCGGTTCGGCGCGGTGAAGCTCGACCTGCAAAAGGGCAAGCTGACCGTGGCCGCGCCCGAGGGCCCGGCGCCGACGCGCAATCAGCTCTTCACCGGCCAGCCGGGGACGACGCCGCCGGCGTCGCTGCTGACGACCAAGGCGGTGGTCACCGTCCCCATGAGGGTCGCCTACGGCCCGGGCACCATCGCGGCCTACACGGACGTCGAGGTCATGGGCCACGGACCGAATGCCTTCGTGGTGGACACGGGTTCGCCCACCACGACCTTGTCTTCCGCCCTGACCTCGTCGTTGCACATCGCGAGGACGGGCACCGGTGATCCTCCTGGGGGCGTGGGATGCACCAGCCAGGTGCCCACGCTGGCTCCGACGCCCATTGCGTCTGGCCCTGCACGTCGCAAACGCTTGTCCACCTTGCGGTCCATGCCGATCAGCGGGCCACAACGAGTCGGCATCACCGGGGGACTGGGCCTCGACTTCGTGGTCACTACGGCACGATCATCCTCGACTACATCGGAGCGACCCTGACCCTGGCGAGAGGTTAAGTCCGCTCCAGGCCCGTGCTCGGTGACCGTACTCAGCGCCTCTCGGTTGCCCTGTCGAGAAGGGCTACCGCTCCGGCTCAGCTGGGCAGGGAGATCGGGCGGCCCAGCCGGTCCGACGCCATCTCCTCGGCGACCGCCAGAGGCGTGCGCCGGCTTCGGTTCGCCTCGTTGATGATCGACGTGACCCGATCACCGATGGCAAGGAGCGACCCCGACAGTTTCTCTGAGTCCCAGTCCGATCGCACGGCATGGATCTGGATCACGCCCCCGGCATTGACCACGAAGTCGGGGACGTACACGATGCCGCGTGCGGCGAGCCTGTCCGCCATGTCCGTGGCTGGCCAGCACGTCGTTGGCGCCACCGGCGACGATGCGGCACCCGAGGGAACCGACGTTGGCACGGGTGACCACCAGCGGGTCGCACAGGGTGCCAGCACGTCGCAGGGCGTGGCGACTGCCGCATCCGGATCCACGACCCGGCCCCCCGTCTCGGCGGCGACGCGTCGGGCCCGGTCAGAGTCGACGTCGGCCACCGAGATCCGACATCCCGCCTCCGCCAACTGTCGGGCCAGCGCGGCGCCGACGTGCCCGACTCCTTGGACCACGATGTGGGACCCGACGAGGGCCGTCCCTTCACATTGCAGCGCAGCACGGATACCGGCAAAGACCCCGAGGGCGGTCCAAGGAGACGGATCTTCGTGGTCACACGACACCTCGCCGGCGACGGCGCCGACCACGGCCAGGTCATCGACGGACGTGCCCATGTCGACACCCGGCAGATAGGCCCCGCCGAGCCGGTCGACGAAGCGCCCGAATGCCCGCAGTTGCGCGTGTCGCAGCGTCGAGGTCCGAGTCGACGCCGTCGTCCTTGAGGATCACCGACTTGGCACCCCCATAAGGAAGGTCGGCACAGGCGTTCTTGAGCGTCATCACCCGCGCCAGCCGACGTGCCTCGCGCTGCGCACTCTGGGAGTCGGGGTAGGAGCGCCAGCGGACCCCACCCAAGCCGGGACCCAGGGTCGTGTCGTCAATGGCGATCACCGCTCGCATGGCGCTGTCCCGGTCGAAACACACGGTGAGCTGCTCAGTGCCCTCGATGTCTTGCGGGATTCGCTCCACAACGAAATTCAACCCCGTCCTGGGCCGGAGGCACCCGGTTTCGGCGGAATCCGGAGGATCATCACAACAAAACACCGGAATGTGACTCCGGGGCACAATGGACCAGCTGTCGCGGGCCCGCCCAAGCGAGCGGCCTGCCGGCCCTCCCGCTATCTCGGCGGGCGGAGGCCGTCCTCGATCATGACGAGCAGCCGCGCGCTCTGGTCGGGGGTGAGGCTCGCGCTCATGCACATGGAGCCCAGCAGCTGCATCACGTCGGGGCCGTCGACATCCCTGCGGACCTCGCCGGCCTCCTGGGCGGGGGTGAGCACCATGCTCAGCGCTCCCTCGATCCTCTCGCGGGACACGATGCGCAGCTCGGGGTTCTTCTCAAAAGCCTCGTGCAGCTCGTTGAGGAACCGTCGCTTGCCTGTGGCGTAGCGCACGAAAGCCTCGAGCCATGTGACGAGAGCAGGCCAGGGCTCCATGTCCGTCGTGACCGATTCGGCCACCCGGAGCAGTTCGTCGACATCCTCGCGGTAGACCGCCTCGACCACGTCGATCCGCTTGGGGAAGTGCCGGTACAGGGTGCCGATGCCTACTCCGGCCTCCTTGGCGATGGACTCCATGGACGCACCGCCCCCCTGCTGGGCGAAGACCGTGCGGGCAGCGGCCACGAGCCGTTCGTAATTGCGCTTGGCGTCGGCCCGCATGGGGCGCGCCGGATCTGCGCTCTCGTCAACATCCCCCGCGCGATCGACCGTCGCCGTCGTCGACCTCGGTTGATCCGTCATCGTCCTGCTTTCCTCCCGGATCCAATTCTCCCGATCCAAAATTCGGTCTTGCAAAGCGGAGGTACCCTCCGTATACTAACCGGAGGAAGCGTCCGCTTCAAGACACGATACCAGCGGACAGATCGGATAGCCATGCCTTCAGTTGCCCTTGCCGAGTCGCGCCCCCTCCCGGACCGAAGCCCGAATTCGGGCCCCTCCGGGTCCGTGCGCCGCCGGCTCACCAGCCCCACCGTGTTCCTGTTCGTGATCCTGTCCGCCCAGCTCATGGTGGTCTTGGACACCACGATCGTCAATGTGGCCCTCCCGCACATGCAGCAGGGCCTGGGACTCTCCGGGAGCCAGCTCTCCTGGGTCCTGAACGCGTACCTCCTCACGTTCGGGGGCCTCCTGCTGCTCGGGGCCCGCTCAGGCGATCTGCTGGGCCGGCGCCGGACCTTTCTGGCCGGCATCGTCGTCTTCTCGGTGAGCTCGCTCTTCGGCGGGCTCGCCGTTGCCGGCTGGATGCTGCTGGCCGCTCGGGCCCTGCAGGGTGTTGGCGCGGCCCTGGCCGCCCCCTCCTCCCTGGCCCTGCTCACGACCCGCTTCTCGGACGGGCCCCAGCGGATCCGCGCCATCGGCCTCTTCACGACGGTGTCTGCGGCCGGAGGGGCAATCGGACTGGTGGCTGGCGGTGTCCTGACCCAGTTGGTCTCGTGGCGTTGGGTGATGTTCGTGAACGTGCCCATCGGCCTGGTCGTGTGGGCAGTCGGACGCATCGCCCTGCACGAGACCGAGGTCCGGCACGGCCACTTCGACGTCGCCGGTGCGCTCACGTCCACGCTCGGCATGGTCGGTGTCGTGCTGGGCCTGGTCGAGGCCGGCACCCGTGGGTGGTCGAGCCCGCTCACGGTCGGGGCTCTCGCCGGGGGTGTCCTTCTGCTCGGGGTGTTCGTCCGCATCGAGACCCGCGCCGAGGAGCCGATCCTGCCGCTGCGCCTCTTCGCCAGCGGGACGCGCACCACGGCCAACGTGTCACGCGGACTGATGTACGCCGGCATGTACGGGATGTTCTTCTTCATCGGGCAGTTCCTGCAGGATGTGGAGGGTTACTCGCCCCTTCGGGCGGGCCTCTGCTTCCTTCCCATCCCGTTCTCGGTCTTCGTGTCCTCGCAACTCGTCAGCAAGGTCTTGGTCAACCGGGTCCGGCCCAAGGTCCTGATGCTCTCTGGCATCGGGATGTCCATCGTCGCCCTGCTCCTGTCGAGCCAGCTCCACGCCGGTGCCACCTACGGGCAGGTTGTGGTCGGACTCGTCCTGCTCGGCCTGGGTTCGGGCACTGCGTTGGTGCCGCTCACCACGGCCGGGCTCTCCGGTGTCGAACCATCCGACGCCGGGGCCGCCTCTGGCCTGGTCAATGTCACTCAGCAGGTCGGCGCTGCGCTGGGTCTGGCGGTCCTGGTCACCGTCCTGAGCGCCGCTGCGGGGCATGCCCAGCTCCACACGGGCGTCGCCGCGTCCGCTTCATTGGTACGGGGTCTCGACATCACCTTCGGCGTCGCCGCCCTGTTCGGCCTGGTTGCCTTCGTGCTGGTCGGGCTCCTGGTCCGCCTGCCCGCTCCCGACCGGGAGGCGCAGGAGGTCTCCGCAGCGGAGGTATGGGACGACGTCGAGTTGGTCGACGGCGAGGGCTTCGAGTGGCCGAACCCGGAGCTCGTCGCGTAGGCGACACCACCCGCTCAGACGAAGTCCGATCCTCCGTCCACGTTGACGCAGGCCCCGGTGACGTACCCGTTGCGCCGGGACACGAGATACGCCGTGAGCGAGGCCACCTCATCGGGCAGGCCGGCTCGCCCGATATCGGCGGGCTGGTGGAACGTCTTGTCGATCCATGCCATGACGTCGTGCGGGTCGCTGGGGTCGAGGCCCTCGGCGGCGAAGATGTCCTTGAGGTTCTCGGTGAAGCTGGCCGTCACGATGGAGCCCGGGCACACCGTGTTGACGAGGATGCCGTCGGGGGCGAGTGCCTTGGCCAGGTTCTTGGCCACACTCGTCACCGCCGCCTTGGACGCGGTGTAGGCGACGAGGATCGGGCTCTGGCGCTGAATGGAGTGTGCCGAGAAGAAGACCATGCGCCCCCAGTCGGCGGCCCGCATGAGGGGGAGGGCGGCACGCACGCCGCGGACGGCTGACATCGTGCCCAGTGCGAAGGCTTGGTCCCAGCCCGCATCATCGAGTTCCTCGAACCGGCCCGCCCCCGGGCCGATCGTGTGCACCAACATGTTCAGAGCGCCCCACCGGCCCGCCACTTCGGCGAATCCCTCTCCAATCGAATCCGCGTCGGTCATATCGACGCTGATGCCCATGGCATCGGGGCTTCCCGCAGCACGCAGGGAGGTCACCGTCTCGTCGAGGGCCTCGCGTCCGCGCGCCATGACCGCCACGCGCGCACCCTCTCCGGCGAGCACCTCCGCGACGGCCCGCCCCATGCCTTTGCTTCCGCCGGTGACGACCGCGGTCGCGTCAGCGATCTCGAGATCCATGCCTCTCAACCTCCTGTGGCCGCGTCCATCTTCTGCTCACGCGATGGCATCGTACGATTCGAGGTAGGGCGCGAACCGCTCTCGCACCTGATCGGCGTCGAGCCCGAAGTCGGCCAGGTCGTAGGCGTGCGTTCCGTGCGCGCCGGGCTCGTGGCTCTGAGCCCAGCTGCTCACGGCGTCACGCGAGGCGGCAGGGAACTCGATGCCGATCTGCTCGTACGCCGTGCGGATCGCGCCGACGGGATCCACTTGGAGATCCGCGAAGGAAAGATCCGCAAAGCGGTCGTCGCCGACGCGAGCCCGGAAGTCCATCCCCCGCGACACGGCCTCCCACCACCGATTCAGCTGCTCCGCCCCGAGCTCGGCGGCGTCGTCCCGGTCGCTGGCCCAGCTGCGGACGTACTGGATCAAGCTGCACACCGACCCCAGGACCTTGGCCGGGTCGCGGTGGCTCCAGAGGAACTTTGCGTCGGGATAGGCCTCGAGCAGCGCGTCCAGGGAGAACATGTGCACCGGGGTCTTGAGGTGCCACAAGCGAGGTGGGCAATGCCACTGGAGAAGTCGGAGCACGCGGCGGTGGTACCGATAGGTCCCGCGCATGTCGCAGTCCGTGACCCATTCCATGTAGGAGGGCACACGGCCGAACCCGTCGAAATGGACCGTCCGGAAGCTCATCCCCAACAGGTCCTGGCACTCGGTCGCCGACGTTGCCTCCTCGTGGTGCATGGTCTGCATCAGCGGGAACATCTCGTTCATCATCGCCAACCCCGCCTCGGCCTCTGCAATACGGGGATCCGTGTGTTCGGTCGCGGATTCGGGCGGTGGGCACGGCGACGAGGACTCCCACAGGCGGAGCGAGCGGAACTGCGGGTCCGCAGCCACCAACTGGCTCAAGGCGGTGGTACCGGTACGCGGCAGCCCGACGACGAAGACCGGTCCTTCGACCTGTTCGTCGTCGATCGACGGGTGGGCTCTGTAGGTCTCCTCCACCCGGAGACGGGACGACAGCAGCGAGCCCAGGCGGATGCGCAGCATCACCTCCCCGGCCTCGTTCAGGTCGGCCTCCTCGTTCAGGGATGTGAGCAGGCGCTCGAGTCCCTCCCGATGGCTGCCGTCGCCGAAGTCGTGCAGGCCCGTTTCCTTCTGTGCGTCGCTCTCGAGCGCGTCCGCGTCAAGGGTCATCGGCAGAAGCGCTTGCTCACCGCGAGGCGCCGGGCCGCGATGACGCGCTCCCGCTCCTCCGAGGTGACGCGACGGGTTCCGGCCGGCAGCGCGGCGTGGACTTCGGCGAAGGGGATGACCCGTGTGGTCGGAACCGGGGCCGACTCGGTGCGGACGCAGCGCAGGATCACGGGGCCGGCGCTGTGCCCTGCTGTGTCGAGCCAGTTCGGGACCCCGGGGTCGTCGTGGGCGATCACGGCCCGGAGTGTCCCGTCGTCGTCGACGATTGCCTGGTGGCCATTGAGGCTGCTCTGGTGCGCGCCGTAGTCGATGGTCTCCCACCAGGCGTTGCCCAGCGAGATGCTCCAGTAGAGACCCTCCGGCGGCGTGACCTCGACCAGCAGCGCCTCCTCTGGTCCGAGCGTCCAGGAGCCGATGACGGGCCGGTTCTCCGCCGCCGCCCCCATGGCCGTGCCGTCCAGCGGGGGAAGGAAGGTGTTGGGCACCTCGGGTCGCGAGAACTGCAGGAAGAATTCGAGGTTGCCGACCACGAAGTCCCCCAGCGCGATCGAGCCGTCGTGCCATGACCGCTCTCGGATCGGCCGGAGCGCGCCGCTGGCCGGCTCTTCTCCCCTTTGAGCCGTTCGATGAAGAGAGACGACGCGACCTCGGTGTCCCAGTCGTAGAAGAAATGCCGTATCACCAGCTGCGTTGCGTCTTCGGCAATGGGCAGCCAGTTGCCCTCGTGGCGCTGCCCGGACAGGACGAGGTCCACTTCGCCCCCAGGTCCGAGGTCCAATTCGTCCAGGAGCACGTTGGCCGACGACGCCATGCCGGCCATCGACTGGAGCCCCACGTAGCGCGCCGAGCCGCGATGGCCCCAGATGCGATAGGACTCGCCGCCACGGAGCGGCGCGCCGGTGTAGATGCAGTCCGGGCAGTCCATGCCCCACTTGTAGACGGCGTCGACACCTGAGGGCTTCACGGCCAGCACCGGGTCGGAGCTCCGCCCGCAGGGCCTGGTCCACCCCGGTGCCCAGCAACATCAGCAGATGGCGGAACCCGGCGGCCAGGTCGACCGGGTTCCGGGAGACCTCATTCGACTGCACGATGTCGGACGCCTGGCGCAGTGCGTCGAGCAGGTGCGCCCACGCACGCCCCGACAGCAAGTCGTCAGCCGTGGCGTCTCCGGCCCGCGCCGCCTCGCTGACCGAGTGCGGCATCCAGGATGGGTTCACGAACGCGCTCGTCACGAGAGGCTCCATGACTGCGCGCGAACGACTCGTACCACCCACATGACCGACCCCCGATTGACCTGGCCGGAGCCATGCTTCCGCACCGCGCGAGCACCGTCAACCCGGGTGAGCGTCGTGCGCATCACCAATTTCGAAGGGCGCCGCGAACAGCGCGCACACCGCGGCGAGCCCGGATCCTTCGCCGACGGGACGGCCGTCCCGTCGGCTCCGGCGGGCTGACACCGACGTCGGTGGGTGGCCGGGCCTGCTCGGCCCGGGCGCTCATTCGTCGTAGCCGCCCGTGAAGAGGCTTGGGTGCGGGCGCGCCGGCGACTCTCGGAAGAAGGGGCGCACGTGACGCTCCATGATCTCCTCGACGACCGGGGCCGACAGCGGGTCGGCCAGGAGGTCATGGTCCTCTGCGGGATCATCGTGCAGGTCGAACAGTTGGCAGGGCGTGACGGCGTCCTCGTCGATGACGAGCTTGTGCCGATCGGTCTCGAAGACGGCGAAGCCCCAGTTCTCGCTGACGGTCACGTCGCGGCCCGTGGGAAGGCCCTCGCCGCGCAGCGCCGCCAGGAGTGACCGTCCTTCACCCCGGGGGATGTCGGGAGCGCCGGCGATCTCCCTGATGGTCGCCGGCACATCGAGAT
The DNA here is from genome assembly GCA_963740535.1 of uncultured Acidimicrobiaceae bacterium. Taxonomy (GTDB): domain Bacteria; phylum Actinomycetota; class Acidimicrobiia; order Acidimicrobiales; family RAAP-2; genus Bog-473. Next base: position 213,649 of record CAVUEI010000001.1, on the reverse strand, counting down.
GCTCCACCAGCGCGTCGACGACACCGGAGGGTCGCCCCCCCGGGGGGCGGACGATCAGGGGGACGCGTACGGCCCCCTCGTACAGGACGCACTTGGACATCAGCCCGTGGCTGCCCGCCATCTCACCGTGGTCGCTCGTGTAGATGATCCAGGTGTCGTCGAGGATCCCCTTGCTCCGGAGCGCCTCGACCATGCAGCCGACAGCGTGGTCGATGACCGAGACGTCGGCGGCGTACGACCGGCGCATGCCACGGATGGCGTCGTCGCTCATGGTGTCCGAGTCCGAGACCCACAGGAACGAGTTCAAGAGCGCGCTGTAGCGCCCGGTGCCCTCCACCGTGGGCCGGCGGGTCGAGCTCGGCATGGAGATGTCGACGTCGCGGTAGCGCTCGACGGCCTCTTTGGGCGCGTCCCACGGGTCGTGCGGCCCGGGGAAGCCGACGAAGAGGAAGAAGGGCTCCGGCCGGTCGTACTTCTCGATCCACTTCACCGCCTCGTGCCCGTGCCACGTGTCGACGTAGGCGTCGAGCGGGACCGGCATCGGTGTCGAGTCCCACATGGGGACGCACTTCGTCGCGTTCTGTCCGTCCTCGTTCTCGCCCTGGTAGCTGCGGTCGGCGATGTGCTTCTTGTACGTGTCGAGCAGCCCGCGCTCGGAGAGGAAGTCGGTGTAGCGGTTGGGGACCTTGCTGACGAACTTGTCCCCGGTCTCGAAGACCTCGGCGAACCCGAGTGCCTCCAGACGCCCGGCCATGTCGTCAATGTGCGGCACCGTCAGGTTCTCGTCGAGGTACAGGTGCGCCTTGCCCAGCAGCGAGGTGTGGTAGCCGGCTTCCCGGAGGGCCCAGGCGTACGTCGGGGTGTCGGCGCCGATCTCCGCCCAGTTGGTGTAGACGCCGTGGTCGCGCACGTAGCGCTCCGTCATGAACGAGGCTCGTGACGGCATGCACAGCGGCCCCTGGCACGAGACCCGGGAGAACCGCACGCCCTCGGAGGCGAGGGAGTCGAGCGAGGGCGTGAACACGCTGGCATCGCCGGCGCAACCCATCAGGTCGGCCCGATGCTGATCCGACATGACGAGAAGGATGTTGGGGGCGCGAGTCGTCAATTGATGGTCCCCTTCATTCAATCGCTTGCTCGGGTCGACGCGCTCGCCACTCGAGCGATCTTGGCATGAAACGCGGCCGGGCCAACGGGGCGCCGTGAACACGGTGCAATGGCCACCACTAGTCTGGCGCCACCGCCCCGAGAGCGACCCCTAGGAGCCCATCTGCATGCCGTTTGACTTGAAGAAGGTGTTGGAGGAGCGCTCGGGGCAGAACTTCACCCTTCATTCCAAGTACATCAATCCTCAGCTCCCGCGGGTGCTGGGCACCATCGGCTTCGACCGCTTCTACGTCAAGGGTGAGGGGTGCTACCTCATTGACGACAAAGGCGAGCGCTACCTGGACTTTCTGTCCGGGTTCGGGGTCTTCGCCCTGGGGCGCGGCCATGCGGGCATCGCCCAGGCGCTCCACGACGCGCTGGACGCCGACCTGCCGAACCTCGTGCAGATGGACTGCGCCCTTCTGCCCGGCGTCCTCGCCGAGGAGCTCGTCGCCCGCTCGCATGCCGGGATCGAACGCGTCTTCTTCACGAACTCGGGCTCCGAGGCCGTGGAGAGCGCGATCGAAATTCGCGCGGGCGGCAACGAAGCGGACCCGCATCCTCTACTGCGACCACGCGTTTCACGGCCTCACGACCGGGGCCCTGGCTCTCAACGGCGGGCGGGAGTTCCGCACGGGCTTCGGGCCCCTGCTGCCGGGATGCGACATGATCCCCTTCGGCGACGCCGCCGCCCTCGCTCGCGAGCTGCGGCGGGGCGACGTCGCCGCGTTCATCGCGGAGCCGATCCAGGGCAAGGGCGTCAACCTGGCCCCCGACGAGTTCTGGTTGGAGGCGCAGTCCCTCTGCCGGCGGCACAAGGCGCTCATGATCCTCGACGAGGTGCAGGCGGGCCTGGGGCGCTCGGGCACCTTCTTCTGCCACGAGCAGTTCGGCATCACCCCCGACATCATCACCATCTCCAAGGCGCTCTCCGGGGGCTACGTGCCGGTCGGAGCCATGCTCTGCTCGGCCGAGGTGTCCGACCGCGTGTACAGCTCAATGGACCGGGCCGTCGTCCACTCCTCGACGTTCAGCACCAACCAGCTCGCGATGGTGGCCGGACTGGCCACCCTGCAGGCCTTCGACGACGAGGACATCCTCGACCGCGTCCAGCGAACCGGGAAGGCCTTCACCAAGGCCCTCCAGCCACTGGTCGAGCGCTACGAATTCCTCCACGAGGTGCGGGGGAGGGGGCTGATGATCGGGCTGGTGTTCGGCGAACCCTCCTCACCGGGGCTGCGGCGCCGTTTCCGCGTGATCGAGGCGATGCGCCCCGCCCTCTTCTCCCAGATGGTCGTGGTGCCGCTCTTCCACCGGCACCGCATCCTGACCCAGGTGGCCGCCGACAACATGAACGTGGTGAAGCTGCTCCCTCCGCTCATCGCCGGCGACGACGAGGTCGAGCTCTTCGCCGACGCGCTCGACGACGTGCTGGCCAGCGCGCAGCAGGGCTCGGGACTGATCTTCGAATTCGGCAAGACGATGGCCAAGGGGACGATGCACCGGGTGCGGCGATGAACCTGGGGTCGGGCGACCGGGTCCTGGTCACCGGGGCGAGCGGGTTCATCGGCGCCGCCGTCACCCGTCAGCTCGTGGCGCGGGAGCAGGAGGTCGTCGCGCTCGTGGAGCCGGGCGCCGACACGCGGAACCTCGACGGCCTGGGCGTCAAGCAGGTGGTGGGCGACCTGCGGAGCGCCGAGAGTGTCCAGAAGGCCGTCAGCGGGTGCCGCGCCGTGTTCCACGTCGCCGCGCTCTACCGGTTCTGGGCGCGCGACCCGGACGCGTTCTACGACATCAATGTCGGCGGGACGAGGAACGTGCTCGGGGCCGCGGCCGAGGCCGATGTCGAACGGCTGGTGTACACGAGCACCGTGGGGACCCTCGGGCTGGAGCACGTGACGGGGGACGATTCGGCTGACGAACGCTCCTTCCCCGACGTCAGGCACCTCTACGGTTCGTACAAGCGCTCGAAGTACGTCGCCGAGCACGAGGTGCTGCGCGCCATCGCCGAGGGCCTCCCGGCCTCCCTCGTGCTCCCGACCTTCCCGCTCGGCCCGGGCGACCGGGCACCGACGCCGACGGGCAAGCTCGTCCTGGACTTCCTCAACGGGAGGGTGCCCGGCTACGTGAACACGGTGCTGAACGTCGCGCACGTCGACGACGTGGCGGCCGGGCACGTGCTCGCCCTCGAGCGGGGCCGCACCGGGCGCAGCTACATCCTCGGTGGGGAGAACCTCACCTTGCAGGGGCTGCTCAACGAGCTGGCGTCGATCACGGGGCTTCCCGAGCCGAAGTTCAAGGTCCCCCGATCGCTGTCCTTGGCCGTGGCCGCCGTCTCGGAGGCCGTCGAGGGGAGGCTGCTCCGACGCCACCCCTCCATCCCTCTCGAGGCGGCGCGCATGTCGACCTCACAGATGGCCTTCGACGTCAGCCGGGCGCGGGAGGAGTTGGGATACGACCCGCGGCCGGCGTCCAACGCGCTGGAGGACTCGGCGCGATGGTTCGCCGACACTGGAATGGTCGGCGACCGCCGGCTGAGCCGGATCCGTTGGTCGTCGGACCGCTGACACCGTGGCGCCCCAGTTCATCTACACCATGCGCGGCCTTGGCCGCTTCTACCCACCCGATCGCGAGGTCCTCAAGGGCATCAACCTCTCCTTCTACCCCGGGGCGAAGATCGGGGTCATCGGGTCGAACGGTTCGGGGAAGTCCTCGTTGCTGCGGATCATGGCCGGCGAGGACGACGGGTTCAGCGGGGAGGCGCGCCTGACCCCCGGGTTCACGGTCGGCTATCTCCCGCAGGAGCCCCAGCTCGACCCGTCGAAGGACGTCGCCGGCAACGTGGCCGAGGGTGTCGGCGAGGCCAAGGATCTCGTCGACCGCTACAACCGGGTCTGTGCCGCCTTCGGGGAGCCCGATGCCGACATCGACGCCCTGCTGGCGGAGCAGGCCGACCTCCAGGCCAGGATCGACGCCGCCGGCGCCTGGGAGCTCGACCGCACCTTCGAGATCGCGATGGACGCACTTCGCCTCCCGCCGGGCGACGCCGAGGTCGCAACCCTCTCGGGTGGCGAGCGCCGCCGGGTCGCCCTCTGCCGGCTGCTCCTGTCCAAGCCGGATCTCCTCCTGCTCGACGAACCGACCAACCATCTCGACGCGGAGTCGGTCGCCTGGCTGGAGCGGACGCTGCAGGACTACGCCGGCACGGTCGTCGCGGTGACCCACGACCGCTACTTCCTCGACAATGTGGCCGGGTGGATCCTCGAGCTCGACCGCGGCGCCGGCATCCCCTGGGAGGGCAACTACTCCTCGTGGCTGGAACAGAAGCAGGCGCGCCTCGCCGCCGAGGAGAAGGCCGACCGCTCCCGCCAGGCGTCGCTGGAGCGAGAGCTCGAATGGATCCGCATGTCACCCAGAGCGCGGCAGAGCAAGGGGAAGGCCCGCATCACCGCCTACAACGACCTCGTCGCGGAGGCCGAGGCCTCCGAACGGCGGGCGGACAAGGTGGAGCTGGTCATCCCGCCCGGGCCGCGCCTCGGTGACCAGGTCGTCGAGGCCGACGGAGTGGTCAAGGGGTTCGGCGACCGCCTCCTCGTCGACGGCCTGACGTTCATCCTGCCGCCGGGAGGCATCGTCGGCGTCATCGGGCCCAACGGTGCGGGCAAGACGACCCTCTTCCGGATGATCGTCGGCCAGGAGGAGCCCGACGCGGGAACGCTGACGATCGGTCCGTCCGTCTCACTGGCCTATGTGGACCAGTCGCGGGAGACGCTCACGCCCGACGCGACGGTGTTCGAGGAGATCACGGGGGGCTCGGACCTGATGGTGGTGGGTGGCCGCGAGATGCACGGGCGCGCCTACGTGGCCGGGTTCGGCTTCAAGGGCAGCGACCAGCAGAAGAAGGTGGGGCAACTCTCTGGTGGCGAGCGCAACCGGGTACTGCTGGCCCGCGTGCTCAGTAGCGGAGGCAACGTCCTCCTGCTCGACGAGCCGACGAACGATCTCGACGTCGACACCCTGCGCGCCCTCGAGGACGGGCTGCTCGCCTTTCCGGGATGTGCCGTGGTCATCAGCCACGACCGCTGGTTCCTCGATCGCATCGCCACCCACGTCCTCGCCTTCGAGGGCGACTCGCAGGTCCGGTGGTGGGAGGGGAATTTCAGCGACTACGAGGTCGACCGGCACCGGCGGCTCGGCGGCGAGGCCGATCAGCCGCATCGGCTGCGTTACAAGCCACTCGTCCGCGACTGAGACGGGGCGGCGGCCGCGGGGTCGCCCCACAGGTCGCCGGCATCCTCGTAGGGCGTCGAGCAGGGAGGTCCGTCCGCCACCCAGACCCGCGGCAGTCCACCGTCAACGGGAACCCGCACGATGCACGAGGAGCGTGTCCCGAAGGTGTCGAGGTGCACGCAGTTCCCCGCGTTCGGGCGCTCGTCGCCTTCGGGGATCCTGTGGTCGGCCAGGACGCGGCGGAAGGCCCGCTCCACTCCGTCTCCGTCGGCAGGGGCGCCGAGGGCGCCGCGCACGAGGTCGACCTTGCGCGACGCCTCGCCCAGGGCTCGGTTCTCCAGCACGTGGATCCCCGGTGGGAGTGCGGTGGCGGACCCGCCGGACCGCGCGGTGAAGTCGACGAAGAAGAGCGAGGTGCGGTCTCCCACCAGCAGCCATGACCCGTTGTAGTCCTCCGTCCGGTGGGTGCCCAGGAGGTCGTCGACGGCCTCGGGAGCGCTCCGGTGGCGGGCGAGCGCGAGGGGAAGTTCGCCACGCGAGCGCTTGCTTGGGTCCTTGGCGTCGCCCAGGGGTTGGTTGGTCAGGCCAGCGCACACGCCGTGTTCGTTGACGGCCAGCCAGGTGCCCCCGGAGAGCTCGTCGCGCCCGCCCAAGACCCGGGGTGGCCCCGGCTCCAGCAGGGTGATCGGGGTCGTCGGGCGGTCCAGGACTTCGTCGCGGTTGGCCCCGACGATCAGGGGTTCGCCGGGCACCAGCTGCGAGGCGACCACGAGGAGGCACACTGTCCGCTCACCCTACCGATGGCGGGGGAGCCGCCGTTTCGGGGGCGAACCCCCCTATACACCAAGGTGGGTTGCGAGCTACCGTTCGAGCATGCGAACACGTGCCCTCACTCTTGCGGCCACCGTGGGTCTCGCCCTGGTCGTGCTGCCCGCCCTTCCCGCGTCGGCCAAGGGGCTCAGTCAGCCCCAAATCAAGGCACTGGAGAACAACCTCAACAACGCGAAGAAGCTGACGTACCAGGTCACCTACACCTCGACCGAGAATGGAAAGACGTCCACGATCACCATCGCCCAGGCGCCGCACAAGTCGAACTTCTCCACGTCGGACGGCTCGAGCGTGATCAGCACCGGGAAGGCGACCTACTACTGTTCGCCGAACTCGAGCTCCAACAGCGGCAGCACGGGCGGGAACTCAGGGAACTCCGGGCAACTCCGGGAACTCCGGGTCGACGACCACGACGACGAAGGCGTCGGGTGAGCAATGCATCAACGCGGGTGGGGCGAACCCGTTGCTCGGCCTTCAGAGTGCGTTCAGCGCGGCGCCCCTGCTGGCGGTACTGAACGAGGCCAAGGTGTCCGCGATCGCCCGGGCCTACGGCATCAAGGTGACGACGTCGTCGGCGACCTTCGCCGGGCAACCTGCGACCTGCATCTCGGCCACCGTCCGCGGGAAGTCTGGCAAGTACTGCGTCACCAAGCAGGGAATCTTGGCCTACGTCGGGTCGAACGGTTCGTCGGTCTTCAAGATGACGAAGTACTCGTCCAAGCCGTCGGCGAGCCTCTTCACCCTTCCCGCCGGGGCCACCACCCAGACCATCCCCGGGGGCGGCTCCATCCCGTAGGCCGCACGTGCCCGAGCGCTGGCAGGGGAGCGGCGTCCCCCGGGGTGCCGCGTACGACAAACGCTTCGAGGACCTGGCGTCCGCCGGCGTGGACGTGCACGGCGAGGCGACACTGGTGGACTCGTACGGGTCGTCCTCGGTCCTCGACGCCGGCTGCGGGACCGGCCGCGTCGCCATCGAGCTGAGCCGGCGGGGCCATCTCGTCGTCGGCTTCGACGTCGACCCGGCCATGCTCGCCGCGGCCCGGGCGAAGGCCCCCGACATCAATTGGGTCGAGGGCGACCTGGCGGATCCAGACGTCGACTTCGGCCGTCGCTTCGACATCGTGGTGATGGCGGGCAACGTCCTCATCTTCGTCCCCACCGGCACCGAGGGCCGGGTCATCGCCAACGCGGCGCGCTGGCTCGAACCCGGGGGGTTCCTCGTCTCCGGGTACTCCATCGTCGCCGGAGGGTTCGGGCCAACCGAGCACGACGCCCTGGCGGCCCGTTCCGGCCTCGTGCTGGAAGACCGCTGGTCGACCTGGGACCGCCAGCCGTTCGGGCCCCAGGACCGCTACGCGGTCTCGGTCCACCGGCGGGACGGCTGATCTCCCGAACAACGCACACGCAACGGAGGCACGGGTCGAGCGGCCCCGGTGCACTGAATGTGCAGCGGAATCGCCTTTCGTTAGGCTTACGCCCATGGGAACAGAGGAGCTCGATCCGATCGATCATCACATCATCGAACTGCTGTCGCACAATGCCCGCCGGACGATGGCCGACATCGGCGAGCAGGTCTCGCTGTCGGCTTCCGCCGTCACCCGGCGCATCGAGCGCCTGGAGCGCACCGGAGTGATCGCGGGCTACACGGTGGTCGTCGACCACAGCAAGGCCGGACGCCCCATCCAGGCCTTCACCGAGGTGCGGTTCGCGGGGACCGCGGACCTGCGGGAGATCAAGGAGACCGCGATGCAGCTCTCCGAGGTGCAGGCGGTGTTCACCACGGCCGGTGACCCCGACGCGCTGGTCTGGCTCCAGGTCCCCGACGTCGAGCGGCTCGGACAGGTCATTGAGCAGCTGCGCCGGCGGGGCCGGGTCACCGGGACGAAGACGCTCATCGTGCTCGACACGTGGTCGCGCCACCGCGCACTGGAGGCGAGCGGCCTGCCGGTCAGCCACTAGTGCGCAGCCGGCCCGGTCCGTTCGCCGTGTCGGTGGCCGTCGCCGCGCTGTCCGTTCTTGCCGCGAGTTGCAGCGCGAACCCCGGGGACTCCAAGGCCTCGACCTCGACGACCGCGCACTCGACGACGTCGACCACGCCGCCGCCGGCGGGTGCCTGGTCCAAGCCGATCCGCATGGCGCCCGGTGCGAGCCTCTCGGTCGTCTCGTGCCCCGCGGCGGGAGCCTGCGTGGCCGGCTCGACGGCGGGACAGACCTACCGGCTGTTCCTCGACAAGGCCTCCGCGCTCGGGCCGGCCCTGCCCTCCCCGTCGCCGCAGGGGGTCGCCTATCTCTCGTGCGCGACCGGGACCTTCTGCGCCGCGGCGCCGAGCGTGAACCAGGTGGCGCTGTTCAACGGGTCGGCCTGGCAGCCGCCGACGACCCTCCCGGCCGCCCAGGGCATCACCGCCATCGACTGCACCGCACCCACCTTCTGCATCACGATCGACGGCGACGGCAACTCGTTCGCGTTCAACGGGCAGGGGTGGTCGGGCAACCTCGGAGCGTGGGGTGCCGCGAACCAGATCTCCTGCACCTCACCGTCCTTCTGCATCGCCGCGGAGGGCGGCCCCTCGGTCTGGAACGGCCACACCTGGACCCAGCCCAACGCCGCCGACGCCCAGGGTCAGCTCAACGCCGTCTCCTGCGCCTCGACGACGTTCTGTGTCCTCGCCGACAGCAGTGGCAGCGTCCTGACCTGGAACGGCCTGGGTTTCTCGCCCCCGACGTCCATCGCCACCGAGCCCCCGATCGCGGGCGAGAACGCCTCCGGCCTCACCGGCGTCTCCTGCCCCACCGCCACCTTCTGTCGCGCCGTCGACTCCATCGGGAGGGTGTTCGGGTGGAACGGGACGAGCTGGAGCGCGGGCACCCTCGTCGACAACGGCCATGCCCTCACCGCCATCTCGTGCCCGACCACGTCCTATTGCGCCGCAGTGGACCGGGTCGGCAACGTCTTCGTGTCCCAGTAACGGGACCGGCGGCGGCCCGCTGCCCGGCGAGGTCACTTGGTCGGGATGGAGGACTGCCCGTCGAGCATGTCGGCCATGACGGCGCGGATGAACTCGTCCGCCTCCTCGGTCATGCCGCCCGCCACACCGCCGTAAATGGCACCGGAGCGCGGCGCCTCGCCGGCGTGCTCCTTGGCGTAGGCCACGGCGTCGGCCAGGTCCGCCTCGAACTCCCGGACCACCTGCGGTTGGGTCTGCGGCCTGGTCACCGCCATGTGCAGCGCGTTGGGGTACTGCTGCCCGTTGAAGCGCCACCCCCTCGTGCGCATGAAGTCGTTCACGTGGTAGATGTCGAATTCGTCCGAGGTGAACGAGAAGAGGAACGTCGGGCGGCCGACCAGGCGCAGCTCGGGGTGCGACGTCACCGCCTCCTGCATCGCGAAGGCGGTCTCGAAGATCTGGCGCGCGTAGCCCAGGTACCCGGCGTGGCCCAGCTGGACCATGGAGGCCCACGTGGCGGCGATGAGGCCGCCCGAACGCGAGCCCTCCATGCCGGGCGAGGTGTACTTCCCGCCGCTCCAGTCGGTCAGGTAGAAGTACTGCGCGTTGCGCAGGGCCTTCGTGCGGAAGCTGACGACGGACGATCCCTTGAAGGCGTACCCGTACTTGTGGGTGTCGGCGGACATGGAGGTGACGCCGGGGACCGAGTAGTCGAACGCGGGGATGTCGTAGCCGAGCTCCCGGCCGAAGGGCAGGATGAATCCGCCCAGGCAGGAGTCGACGTGCAACCCGACGCCGCGGGCCAGCGCGACGTCGGACAGGTCACTGATCGGGTCGACGGTGCCGTAGCCGTAGTTGCAGGCCGAGCCGATCAGGGCGACGGTCTGGTCGTCGACGTGGTCACGCACCCAGTCCACGTCGACCTGGGTCGTGACCGGGTCGACGGGCGCCCGCCGCAGTTCGACTCCGAAGAGATGGCATGCCTTGTCGAACGCGGGATGTGCGGTCTCGGGCTTGATCACGTTGGGCCGGGTCACCCCGCGGGTCTGGGCCGCGTGCTCGCGGTAGGCCAGGACCGCGTGCAAGATGCTGCCGGTCCCCCCGGTGGTCACCAGCCCGCACGGGTCGTCGCCGGCGGCCACCGCGGCGTCGCCGGCCTGGAGGCCGAGCGTCATGGCGATGATCTCGGCCTCGAACTTCGTCGCGCTGGGGCACATGTCGCGCTGCAGGACGTTCACGTGGGCGAAGAGCCCGAACGCCTCGTTCATGAAGTGGTAGTGGTCGTGGTCCCCGCAGTACATCGTGCCCGAGCACTTCCCGGTCTCCCAGAACGCATCCTCCTCGGTGGCCATGGCGTGCAGCTCCGAGAGCACCTCCTCCCGGCTCATGCCCTTCTCGGGCAGCGAGTCGTGGATGGCAAAGCGGTCGGCGTAGGGGTACTCGCTCATTGGTGCTGGCTCCTTCGGCGGGTGGCACGGGACGGTGAGCGTGGCGGGCCTCGACCGTCGGAACCGAGACTACGCACTCGCCGTTCGATGGGGTCAATCGGCCGGAGCCACGGGTGGGCGATGATGTCGCCGTGGGACCACCACCCGTGTTGACCTCGCTGCGCGGGTACCGGCGCTCGTGGGCCGGCGCGGACCTGGCGGCCGGGCTCACCCTCGTCGTCATCGCGGTGCCCGAGCAGCTGGCGACCTCCCGACTGGCCGGAATGCCGCCCATCACCGGCTTCTACGCCTTCATCGCGGGCACCGTGCTCTTCGCGTTCTTGGGCTCCAACCCGCAGATGTCGGTGGGGGCCGACTCGACGATCGCCCCGCTGTTCGCGGCCGGGGTGGCCGCGCTGGCCGTCACGGGATCACCCCGCTACGTCGACCTGGTGGCGATCCTGGCCGTGATGGTCGGGCTCATGGTGATGCTGGTGGCCGTCCTGCGCCTCGGGTGGATCGCCGAGTTCCTCTCGACGCCGATCGTGACCGGCTTCCTGTCCGGCGTGGCCGTCATCATCATCATCCACCAGCTACCCGATTTCTTCGGGCTGCCCGCGACGGGCGGCTCCAACCAGCACCGTGTCGGGTACGTGCTCACCCATCTCAACGAAGTGAACGGCTGGTCGCTGGCCATCGGCACCGGGGTCCTGGCCGTCATGGTCGTGTGCGCGCGTCTCGGCCGCCGCATTCCGGGCGCCCTGATCGGCCTGCTCGCCGCCACTGCGCTCGTGGGCGCGCTGGACCTCCAGGCCCACGGCGTCGCCGTGCTGGGCCCGGTGAAGTCGGGGGTGCCCCATTTCGGGCTGACCGGGCTGTCGTGGTCGACCCTGGAGAGCCTGGCGCCACTGGCCGCGGTGGTGACGCTGGTGATCGTGACGCAGACCGCGGCCACCACCCGCGCCTTCGCCGAGCGCGGTGGCTACGACGTCGACGCCGGTCGGGACTTCCTCGGGGTCGGCGCGGGCAGTGTCGTGGCGGGCCTGGTCGGCTCCTTCCCGGTCAACGCCAGCCCGCCCCGGACCGGCGCGGTCGTCACCGCCGGGGGCCGCACCCAGGCGGGGCCGCTCGGCGCCGCCGTCGCCGTCGCCGTCCTCATCCCGTTCGCCGACGTGTTGAAGGATGTGCCACTGTCCGCGCTGGCCGCCATCCTGATCTATATCGCCCTGCGCCTGTTCCAGTGGGGCGACCTGGTCGCCATCGCCCGCTTCAACCGGTTCGAGTTCGCGCTGGCGGCGGTGACGCTGCTCACCGTGGTGCTGGTCGGCGTGGAGCAGGGCATCGGCGTGGCGGTCGGCCTCGCCATCCTCGACCGCATCCGGCTCAGCGCCCGGCCGCAGCTGCATGTGCTCGGGCGCATCCCGGGCTCCACGAGCTGGCAACGCTGGGCCCTCGATCCCAGCGCGGAGCAGGAGCCGGGCGTCCTGGCCGTGCTCTTCGCCACACCGATCTGGTACGCCAACGCCATCCGCTTCCGCGACGAGGTCATCGACGCCGTGCGGCACGGTCCCGGCCCGGTGCGGGTGCTGGTCCTCGACAGCGTCGGGATGTCGGACATCGACTTCACGGGGACCCGCGCCCTGCGCGAGGTCCTCGACCTCCTCGAGCGTGAGGGCATTGCCTTCGGCATCGCGCGTGCGGGCGTGCACCTCCAGGACAGCCTGCACCGGTCCGGCCTCGCGGCGCGCATCGGGGAGGACCACTTCTTCACGACCGTGGACGAGGCAGTGACGGCGCTGGCGGCCGGCCCCCCACCTTCGGCCTGAGCGTCACCGACGCGGCCCACGGGGCCACGGCTCATCCAGTCCCGGCAGCGGCGTCGTGGGCACGGTCGCGCACCGGGCCCACCTCCAGCTCCGCCCGCACCGGCCGGTGGTCCGACCCCGAGTCGGGGAGCACCGCGCCGGACAGGGGGCGCACCGCACCGCGCACGATGATGTGGTCGATCTGGCTGTGGGGCCGCCAGGCCGGCCAGGTGGGACCGATCACCGCCGCGTCTCCAGCCCGGCATGAAGGCGTGGACCAGCGGGCCCCACGTGTTCATGTCGCCCGCGAGCACCGCGTCGGGCCGGGCCTCGGTCCGCATCTGTCGCCGCAGCTCGGCCCAGTTGCGGTGCGAGCCCGAAGTGGAGGTGCGACATGTGGGTGCCCGCCACCGAGATCGGCGTCCCCGCCACGGTGAGGTCGACGACGAGTGCCGCCCGCAGGACGCGGTCCGCCCGCAGCGACGCTCATGGGGATCACCCGTGTCGCCTCGATCGGCAGCTCCGGCCGCACCAGCACGGCGATGCCCCAAGGTCCCCTGCTCGGCCTCCTCCCAGCGCGCCGTCGTCCGGACGCGATCGGGGAGCGGGCGGACGCCGTCGAGGTACAGCGCCTTGTTCTTTTCCGCCCACATGGCGCGGGCCCGCCAGGTGTCCGGGGCGCCGGGCTGGGGGCTGATGCGACGCCCCTGCCCGAGGGTGTGGGCCACGATCTGGTAGCCGAGGGTGCGGGCGGCCTCGGCCGCCTGGCCCCCGCCGGCATCCCCCTCGCGGGTCCAGGCCTCCTCGAGCACGATCACGTCGGCGTCCAGGCCGGCGACCACGCCGAGATAGTCGTAGGGCCTGCCCCAGCCGTCCATCCCGCAGTGCATGTTGTAGTTGGCGATGGTGAGCACGGTCCCGCCAGACGATAGGCGCAAGAACGCCGAGGGTACGATCGTCGCGGTGGCAGCGGGGGACTCCTATCTGGCCCGGCGCCTGCGCCCCTTCACCACGACGATCTTCGCCACCATGTCGGAGCTGGCGACCGCAACGGGCTCGGTCAACCTGGGCCAGGGCTTCCCCGACACCGATGGTCCCGACGAGCTGCGCGAGCTCGCGGTCGCGGCCATCCGCGAGGGGCACAACCAGTACCCCCCGAGCGCAGGGATCCCCGAGCTGCGCGCACGCCGTGGCCGCGCACCAGCGCGCCTGGTACGGCCTGGACCTGAATCCCGAGACAGAGGTGCTCGTGACGGTCGGCGCCACCGAGGCCATCGCCGCCACCCTGCTCGCGCTGTGCGAGCCCGGCGACGAGGTCGTGATGTTCGAGCCGACCTACGACTCCTATGCCGCCTGCGCGGCCATGGCCGGCGCCGTGCCCCGGCTGGTGCGACTGCACCCGCCCGACTGGTCCTTCGACCCCGAGGAGCTCGCGGCGGCGGCCGCCCGCCCGCGCTGCAAGATCCTGCTGCTCAACTCCCCGCACAACCCGACCGGCAAGGTGTTCTCAGCCGACGAGTTGGGGCAGGTGGCCGCGCTCTGCGCCGCCCACGACCTCCTGGCGGTCACCGACGAGGTCTACGAGCACCTGGTCTTCGACGGTGCGCACGTCCCGCTGGCGTCGCTGCCCGGCATGCGCGAGCGCACGCTCACCATCTCCTCGGGCGGCAAGACGTTCTCCTTCACCGGGTGGAAGGTGGGATGGGTGAGCGCCGCCGCGCCGTTGATCGCCGCGGTGCGCGCGGCCAAGCAATTCCTCACCTACACCAGTCCGGCCCCCTTCCAGGTGGCCATCGCCCACGGCCTGGGCTACGCGCCCGCCGCGCTCGGGGCCTTCGCGGCGGAGCTCGCCGGCCAAGCGCGACCTGTTCTGCGACGGCCTGGAGCAACTGGGATACGAGGTGTACCGCCCCGCCGCGACCTACTTCGCCACGACCGACATCGCCGCCGTGGCGCCCGGCGTGAGCGCCCTGGAGTACTGCCTGGCTCTGCCGGAGCGCTGCGGGGTGGTGGCGATCCCGAGCTCGGTCTTCTACGACCCGTCCGACCCGGGATGCCGGCGGCACCCTGGTGCGCTGGGCCTTCTGCAAGCGCGACGCCGTGTTGCACGACGCCCTGGCCCGCTTAGCATCATGGGAGCCATGAGAATCCCGATCACCTGGGTGGACGCCTTCAGCGACGTCGCCTTCGGCGGGAACCCCGCTGCCGTCTGCCTGCTCACCGAACCGCTCGACGACGAGCGGATGCAGTCCATCGCGTTCGAGCTCGGCATCGCCGAGACGGCCTTCCTCACCCCGGGCGACGATCCCGCCACGTTCGGCCTGCGCTGGTTCTCGCCCGCCACCGAGATCGACCTGTGCGGCCACGCCACCCTGGCCTCGGCGCACGCCCTGCGCGAGGGTGGCACGTCGAGGGCACCGCCACGCTCACCTTCCTCACGCGGAGCGGTCCGCTGCATGCCTCCTTCGAGGGCGACCGCATCGCGCTCGACTTCCCGGCCGACGCGATGACGCCGGCCCCGCTCCCCGACCCGCTCAAGGAGGAGTGGCCCGGCGCCGTCGTCGCCAGCGGCGAGACCGCCTTCTTCACCTTCGTCGCCCTCTCTTCCTCCGAAGCCGTGCGTGACTACGTGCCGGACCTGGGCGCCATTGCGGCCACCGGTGCCCAGGCGCTCCTGCTCACGGCGGCGGCCGCGCCGGGTCGGGTGCCGACTACGTGCTGCGGGTGTTCGGGCCCAACGTGGGCATCGACGAGGACCCGGCGACCGGGTCGGCGCAGTGCTCGGCCGGGCCCGTTCTGGGCCGGCCGGCTCGGGCGCGACTACCTCGTCGCCCGGCAGCTCTCGCGCCGCGGCGCCCTCCTCTACGTGCACGTCGTCGGCGACCGTGTGGGCATCGCCGGGTCTGCAACCACGGTGCTGACCGGCCACCTGTGCTAGCAAGTCGCACATGGGGAGTCCGGGAGTGGCCGCCTCCACGGAGGAACTGCGAGCCCTGGTCGAGGGCCACGAGCCGACGTCACCGCGGGAGGCGGCGGCCCGCGAGCGGTTCCTCACCGAGCTGGGCCGCCTCCCGTCCCCCTGCGACGAGCACGCCGGGACCACCCATGTCACCGCGTCGGGGATCGTGGTCGGCCGGCGCGGCACGGTGCTGCACCTCCACAAGCGGCTCGGCATCTGGATGCAGCCGGGCGGCCACATCGACGCCGGCGAGACCCCGGCGGCGGCCGCGCAGCGGGAGGCGATCGAGGAGCTCGGCCTCGCCGTCGAGCATCCCGCCGCAGGTCCGCTCCTCATCCACGTCGACGTCCACGAGGCGGCCCTCGGGCATACCCACCTCGACCTGCGCTACCTGCTGCTCGGGGCCGACGCGGACCCGCACCCCCCGCCGGGCGAGAGCCCCGACGCCCGCTGGTGCGACTGGGACGAGGCGGCGGCGTTGGCCGACGCCGCGCTGGCCGATGCCCTGACCCTCGCCCGGGCCGACGTACGAGGCACTGTCGTGACCGACACGCTGGGGCACCTGCTCGCCGTCCAGGATCTCGACACCTCCATCACGCAGCTGCAGCACCGGCGCGACGCCCTGCCCGAGACGTCGGGCCTCACCGCAGTCGAGGGCGAGCTGGCGACGCTGGAGGTCGACCGCAGCCGAGGCCGAGGCGCGCCGCGGCCGCGCTCACCGCCACGCAGAAGGCGCTGGAGGAGCAGATCGGGGGCATCACCGAGCGCCGCACCGCGATCGAGAAGCGCATGTACGCAGCCACCAGCTCGTCGGGCCGCGACCTCCAGGCCATGAACGACGAGGTGCGGCACCTGACCGAGCGGCGGGCCGAGTTGGAGGAGCTGGAGCTGGTGGCCATGCTCGAGCAGGACCCCGTCGACGCAGAGCTCGCGCGCGCTGCGCGAGCGCATGGGCCCGTTGGAGGCCCGGGCCACCGAGCTGCGCGAGCAGGTGGCACGGGACAGGCTCGAGATCGACGCCGAGCTGGCTGCGGCCGTCGGCACGCGAGCGGCGGAGGCGGCGCTCCTCCCGACGGCGCTCTCCGACCGCTACGAGACGCTGCGGCGCCCGCCTCAAGGGCACCGGCGCGGCCCGCCTCATCAAGAACCGGTGCGACGGGTGCCATCTTGAGCTCTCCTCGGGCGAGGTGGAGAGGATCCGGGCCCTGCCCCCGGGCGAGGTGGCGACCTGCGAGCAGTGCGGGCGCATCCTCGTCCCCGCCTGACCGGGGCCAGGTGCCGCTGGTGATCCCGCCATGTTGACCGTCGCCATGTTGATCCTGGTGCGCCACGGCGAGTCGGTGGCCAACGCGCAGGGCCTCCTTCTCGGCCGGACCGACGCCGAGCTGACGGAGTCGGGCCGCGAGCAGGCGGCCGCGGCCCGGGGACTGCTGACCGCGCCGGTGGCCGAGGTGCGCTCCAGCCCGCTCAGCCGGGCCCGCGACACTGCGGCGCTGCTCGCGCTCGGGCCGCCCGTGACCGTCGACGAGCGCTGGGTCGAGGTCGACTACGGCGAGTTCGAGTGCCAGCCCCTCGGTGGGATCCCGGCCGAGGTGTGGCAACGTGGCGGGACGACCGCGACTTCCGCCCGGCGGGCGGCGAGACGCTGGCCGAGGTGGACGCGCGGATCGCCGCCGCCTGCGAGGAGCTGTTCGCCACCGACGGGGCAGGTGCCCGTCGCCGTGATGGCGACGTGGTGGTGGTGAGCCATGTGTCGCCCATCAAGGCGGCCGTGGCGTGGGCGCTCGGCACGGCGGACCTCTACTGGCGCCTGCACCTGCGCACGGCGTCGGTCACCCGCATCGGGTGGAACGGCGATGCCCCCATCCTCCACGGCTTCAACGAGGTGGCGTTGGCGCCCGGGCCGTCGGGACGCCACAATCACCCGGTGCCTGAACCCCCGCCCACGCTGGCCGTGCTGCGCTCCGACCCCTCCGGATCGGGCGAGGACCCGGTCCACCGTCGCACCATCGCCATGGAGGTGTTCCAGCGCGGACGACTATTTCGCGGTGGTCGGGACGCTGCACGACGAGCGTCCCTGGGCGGGCGGCACGCACGGCCCCCGCGACCTGCACCGCATGGAGCTGGGCCTGGTCGTCCGGCGAGCCGACATGACCATCGTGGATGCCGCGGCCGACATGACGACCTACCCGCACGCGGAGTGCACCGCCATTGAGCCCAGCTTCCGCGACCTGGTCGGATTGTCGGTGGCGCGGGGCTACACGAGTGCCGTCCAGGAGCGCTTCGGCCGCCGAGCGCGGCTGCAGCCACCTCGAGTTCCTCGCCCGGGCCATCGGCCCCGTCGTCGTGCAGGGCGTCACCTCGTCGGCGGCCTGGGAGGTCGAGCACGGGAGCGGCGAGCACCCCATGCGCGAGGGCGGCTTCGGCTTCTTGGCCAACACCTGCCACGTCTGGGCCGAGGACGGCCCCGGGCCGCAGAAGGTCGCGCTCGGGCTGGCGGCCGGGCAAGCTCGAATACCCGGCACCGACCGTGCCCGAGATCCGGCGGCGCATGGCGGACACGCCAACGGCGGACGCCGAAGGCTGACCCTGTTGGTCAGGCCCCGGTCGCGGTCGCCGCGGCCCCGCCGCTCACGATGGCGGCGGGCTCCGACGGGCACAACGACTCCAGCATGCGGGCCATGACGCGTCGGGCCGCCCGAGGCTGCACGCCCGACGTGGAGCGCAGGCGTTCCCAGGCTTCCCACGACGACGCCGTGTCCATGGCGTCGAGGGTCTCGATCCTCAGCGCCACCGGCAGCGGGTCGAGCTCGGGAGCGAAGGTCGCCTTGAGGTTCTCCAGCAGCAGGGCGTCGGCCGCGGCGACGGCGTCGCGCACCCCCGGTGAGACGGGCACCCGGCGCACCAGGGCGCGCCGGATGGGGGAGATCTCCTCGTAGAGCCCGGCACGGTGGTCGACGATCCACTCGATCCGTCTCTGGCGGGCCAGCGCAGGGGAGCGCTGCGGCAGGTCCGACCAGATGCGGCGGAGCTGGAGGGAGGCGACGAACTGGTACAGCTCGTCCATGTCGGTGAAGTGGTGGAACACGAGGCGGAGCGAGACACCCGCCTGCTCGGCCACCGCCTTGGCCGTCGGGTCCGGGTCGCCGGCCCGCAACAGCTCCATCAGTGCCTCGGCCACACCGCGCCGTGTCCGCTGTCCCCGGGCCACCCGGCCGTCGGTGGCGGGCACGTCCGCCGCGGCGACGCCATCGAAGTCCGACGGTTCCGCCTGCGGAATCTGGGAATCGGGCCGTGCGAAGTCCGGGTCAGCACCCCCGCCAACCGCACCGCCCGCCGCCTCTGAGGAGGTGGGAGTCACTGATCGCCCTCCCTGTCAGTGTGGGAAGAATGCAACGGCCGCTTGATACTTGCGCCTGCCCTTGCGTGGTCCCAGAAGCCCGTTCCGGCGTTAAAGGCTAGGTTCCCTGGGGCGGGTGGTCAAACAGGAGTTGGACCATGGCGGGGATCGAGCGATCGGAGGCACCATGGCTGAGCGGACCGTCCTTGTGCGCCGGCTGGCGTTGCTGGCCGTCGCCCTCCTGACCGGGTCGGCCCTGGCGTCGTGCTCGTCGGGAGGCAGCTCTCCCGCCGTGCTGCTCGTCGGCACCTACCACGGCAAGGCCGGGCAGTACAGCACCATCCAGGCGGCGGTGAACGCCGCCCAGTCCGGTGACTGCATCCTGGTCGCCCCGGGCGACTACCACGAGACCGACGACGCCCACGTGACCCCGGCGAGCCAGTTCAGCACCGGCGACCACGGCGGCGTCGTGGTGCACACGTCGAA
The DNA here is from genome assembly GCA_963740535.1 of uncultured Acidimicrobiaceae bacterium. Taxonomy (GTDB): domain Bacteria; phylum Actinomycetota; class Acidimicrobiia; order Acidimicrobiales; family RAAP-2; genus Bog-473. The sequence continues at coordinate 194,480 of CAVUEI010000001.1, read as the reverse complement.
CCTGCACCATCCGCGGCATGAACCGCGACACCGTCATCGTGGACGGGACCAAGGCCGGCGGCGCCGTCCGCCTGCAGCGCGGAGCCGCAATTCCAGAACTTCGGCCCGGTCGTCGGGGGCAAGGCGCAGGGTCGCAACGGGATCGTGGTGTGGAAGGCCAACAACGTCAGCATCGAGAACCTCACCGCGTGCAACTTCCTGGGCGGCGCGGGTGACTCGGGCAACGAGATCTGGTGGAACGGCGGCGACGGGTCGGGCAAGGTCGGCCTCACCGGGTACACCGGCAGCTACCTGACCGGCACCAGCTCCTTCTTCCGCGACGAAGACGTCCGCGGCGGAGTACGGCATCTTCTCCTCCAACTCCGCAGGGCCCGGCCAGCTGGAACCAGATCTACGGCTGCAACATGAACGACTCCGGCATGTACGTCGGCGCCTGCCTCCAGGTGTGCGACGTCACGATCGACCACGCCTGGATGGAGAACAACGCGCTCGGCTACTCGGGCACCAACTCGGGCGGCGCGATCGTCATCGAGAACTCGCAGTTCGACAACAACCAGGACGGCCTCGACACCAACACCCAGATCGCCGGCGACCCGCCGCCGCCGCAGAACGGAGCCTGCCCGAACGGCGGCACCAGCCCGATCACGCACACGCACTCGTGCTGGGTCTTCATCCACAACAACGTGCACGACAACAACAACGGCAACGCCCCCGAGGCCGGCGACGCCGCCGCCGGTCCCATCGGGACGGGCATGACGCTCTCGGGGGGCCGCAACGACACCGTGATGGACAACACGTTCTCGAACAACGGCGCCTGGGGCGTCCTCTTCGTCCCGTACCCCGACAGCGGCACGCCGTCGCTCAACCAGAAGTGCGCGGACTACGGCGGGTACCAGATCAGCGGGCTCGGCTGCGTCTTCGAGCCCGAGGGCGACGCGCTGAAGGGCAACACCTTCGTGCACGACGGGTTCTACGCCAACCCGACCAACGCCGACTTCGGGCAGATCGTGCTGCACACCGGCCTGCCCTCCAACTGCTACGCCGACAACACGGCGCCCGGCGGCAGCGTGCCCGCCAACCTGGAGCAGCTCCAGCCCACCTGCGGGGTGCCCACGACCGCCACCAACACCGACAACACCTTGGTCGGCCCAGGTGGAGTGCGACTCCCGCCTCGCCCCCTGCCCCGCCGGCGCGAACTACCCGCCCCAGACCGGCGTCCACCTGCAGGCGCTGCCCGCAGGGTCTGCCGACCATGGCCAACCCCTGCGCCGGCGTGCCGTCGAACGCCTGGTGCCCGTCGGGCGGGTCGAGCGGATCGTCGCTCGGGAACCCGCCGGCCCATGGCGGCCACGGTCACGCCCAGGCCCGGGCGGCGTCGGGTGCCGCCGAGGGCTACCTCCGCGCGACCGGGCTGTCGACGACTCAGGTCTGAGCCGTCACCACGTGGCCCGCCTCGAGAGCGACGGCGTCGTCGCAGCGCGCCGCCTCCTCGGCCCGGTGGGTGATCACCAGCACGCTGCGGCCGCCGGCCGCGGCGAGCACGCCGTCCATGAGCTCGTCGGCCATCTGGGGATCGAGCCCGCTGGTCGGCTCGTCGAGGATCACGATCGGGCCCGGGGCGAGCAGGGCGCGGGCCACGGCGAGCCGGCGCCGCTCGCCGCCCGAGAGCGCGACGCCGTCCTCGCCGACAGGGGTGTCGAGGCCGGCCGGCAACCCGGCCACCCAGTCCTCGAGGCGGGCGGCGCGCAGGGCGGCGGCGATCTCGTCCTCGCCGGCGTCGGGCCGGCCGAGCACGAGGTTGGACCGCACCGTGCCGGCGAACATCTGGGCCCGCTGGTCGGCCAGCGCGCAGGCGGCACGGACATCGTGCTGTGCGAGGCGCTCCACGTCCTCGCCGCCCAGCGCGAGCGCGCCCGACTCGAGAGGCCAGAAGCGCAACAGCGCGGCGACGAGGCTCGACTTGCCAGCGCCGCTCGACCCGGTGACGGCCAACCGGCCGCCGGGGGCGAGCCGGAGGCTCACTCCGTCGAGCGCAGGGGCAGGCCCGTCCCGTAGCGCAGCGCCGCGTCGGCGAACGCCACCTCGGGCACGCCGGCCGGGGCGCGGTCCGGGCGCCGCCGGGTCCCGCACGGGGACCGGCCACGTCCTCGAGGGCGAAGAGGCGCTCGGCCGAGGCGCGCACGCCGAGCGACCGGGCCACCGCGATCGGGACGCCCGGGATCGTCTCGAACGTGCCCAGCACCGCCAGCGGGCAGCACCGCCACCATGACCTGACCCAGGGTGTGCGCATGGACGGCCGCGACGCCGAGCGCGAGCACCACGGTCAGCGCGACACCCATGCACAGCGCGATCAGCAAACCCGTGATGCTGGCCAGGCGCGCGTGCCGGCGCTCGGTGGGCGTCCGAACGAGCGCCGAGCGCCTCGACCGCGGCGAGTACGGCGTCGTCGGCGCCGAAGGCCAACAGCTCGGGCGCCCCCCCGATGGCGTCGACGACCTGCGCCGAGAGGGTGCCCGACAGCGCCGCCATCTCGTCGTCGCCGCTGCGGCGCCAGGTGAGCAGTGCGGGCACGGTCAGCGCCAGGGCGAGCGGGATGCCGAGTGCCGCCGCGGCCCACGGGAGGATCAGGCCGACCGCCACGGTGCCGATGACCGCCGCGCCGACGGCGACGGCCACCGGCAGCAGGGTGCGCAGGTAGAGGTCCTGCAGCGCGTCGACGTCGTCGATGGCGCGGGCCAGGAGGTCGCCGCTGCGCCAGCCGGCGAGGGCGGCGGGCACGCGGGGGGTGAGGCAGTCGTAGAGCCAGACGCGCCACCGGGTCAGCGCACGCAGGGCGGCATCGTGACCGACGAGGCGCTCCTCGTAGCGCAGCGGCCCGCGGAGGAAGGCGAGCACCTCCACCGCGGCGAGGATGCCGACGATGGCGTTCAGGCCCGGCCGCAGCGCGGCGCGGCCGACCACGTACCCCGATCCGGCCAGCAGGCCGATGGTGGCGGCCGCCGCGGCGAGGCCGAGGAGACCCGCCACCGCGAGCCGCCCGTAGGGCGTGCCGGGCTCGGCGAGGAGGCGGCGCAGCGGGCCCCGGCGCCGGCCGCTCACGGCGTGGCCGCCAAGGGCGCCGCCGTGGCCGCGAGGGACACGACGGCGTCGAAGTGGGGGAGCAGCGCCGGCTCGTGCGACGCCACCACGACGGTGCGCTCCGCGAGCCACGGCTCTATGGCCGGAGCCAGACGCGCCACGGTCGGGGGATCGAGCGAGGCCGTCGGCTCGTCGAGCAGGAGGATGGGCGCCCGGCACAGCAGGGCACGGGCCAGGGCGACCCGCTGCCGCTCACCCGAGCTGAGCGTGAGGCCGTCGTGCCCGAGGACTGCCTCCAACCCGGCCGGCAGGTTGGCCATCAGGTCGGCGAGGCCGACGGCCGTGAGCACGTCCACCAGGTCGCCGTTGGTGGCGTCGGGCGCGCCCGAGGCGCAGGTTCTCGGCCAGGGTGGCGTTGAAGAGATGCGGGCGCTGCGGCAACCAGGAGAAGTGGCGGCGCCACTCGGCGGCGCTCCACTCGGCGGCGGCCCGGCCGTCGAGCGCAAGGTCCCCGGCGACAGGCTCGACGAAGCGCAGCAGTGCGGCCAGCACCGTCGACTTGCCCGATCCCGAAGGACCGGTCAGCGCCACCCGTGGCCCGGGCGCAGCCTGCAGCGTGAAGGACGAGAGTGCGGGGCGATCGCGGTGCTCGTACTCCACCGCGAGCGCGTCCACCGTGAGCAGCACGGGGCCGGGACGAGGGTCGGTGCCACGGCGGGCTTCGGCTTGCCCGTGGCCCGCCCCGCCCGTGGCCGCAGGTGCGCCCGGCGTCGCCAGCACCTCCAGCACGCGTGCCGCCGCCGCCTGCCCCTCGGTGCTGGCATGGAACTCCGCTCCGGCCCGGCGCAACGGGATGAAGATCTCGGGGGCCACCAGGAGGACCGCCATGGCCGTCTGCAGGCTGAGCTCGCCCCAGAGCAGGCTGAGCCCGAGGACCATGGCCACGAACCCGATCCCGAAGCCGGCGATCATGTCCATGGCGAGGGCGGAGAGGAAGGCCACGCGCAGGGTGCGCATGGTGGCGACACGCACCCCCTCGGTCGCCGCCGCCACCTCGCGGCGCCCCTGCTCCTCGCGGCCGAAGGCGCGCAGCGTCGGCAGCCCCTCGATGAGCTGGAGGAACCGGCCGGCCAGCGACCCCAGCCGCCGCCACTGGCGCTCCGAGCGCCGGGTCGCCTCGCGGCCGAAGTAGATCATCGTGATCGGCACGGCGATGACCAGCGCGATCACGACCACGAACGAGAGCCAGTTCTGCGTGGCCACCCAGGCCAGCAGCACGATCGGGATGACGGCGGCGGCGGCGGCCTGGGGCAGGTAGCGGGCGAAGTAGGTGTGCAGGGCGCGCAGTCCCCGGGTCGCCGTGAGCGACAGCTCGCCCGGGCGCTCCCCGGCCAGCCAGCCCGGCCCGAGCGTCAGGGCGTGGCGGAGGAGCTGGCGCCGGAGGGTGGCGACCGACGCGGTCGGCGGCACCTGGGCCGTGAGATCACCGGCACCGTGCAGCGCGGCGCGGGCGACCACGGCCAGGCCGACCATGACGATGGCGGGCACGACGTCGCCCAGCGGGGCGTGGTGCAGGAGGGAGCGGTCCACCACGTGCGCCAAGGCGACCGCCTGCACGACGATGAGCACGGCGCTGAGGACGCCGACGGCCAGCGCGATGCCCGCGACCCGCCGCAGGCCGGGGACCCGGGCGGCGAGGTCCGGGTCGACCAGGCGGGGCCGGCGTGGGCGGGGGGGTCGTTCGCTTACAGGCTGAATGTCGTGTCCTTCACCTCGACCGCCCGGCCGATCAGGCCCTCGGCCAGGGCGAAACGTGCGGTGGGTGCATCTTCGCAGGCCGCGGCCGTGCGGGTCCCATCGGGCAGGTCCGCCACGATGGCCGTGCGCACCGGCTCCAGCCCGCCTTCCCCGCCGTAGGTGACCGTGAAGGAGGCCACGCTGGCCGCCGTGCGATGCCGCGGCCCGGCGTCGACGACCGGGACGACCTCGGTGGCGGCGGTCGCGTCGTGCGCCAGGTCGGCCAGGAGGGGCCGGCGGCCGGGCCCCGCGGGCGGGTCGGACGACCACACGGCGAGCCCGGGTTTGGACAGCATGCCCGACACCGTCGTGACGAGACCGAGCGCACCCGGGTCTGCGCGCAGCCGGCGTCCCAGCACGACCATCGACTGCAGGACGTAGTGGTTGAACGGCCCGCCGGCAAAGGTCATGCCGCCGCTGAGCGTGGGGGTGCCCGCCGGGTCCAGCCCCAGTTCGCGTTGCTGGACGCGCACGGCAGCCGGGAAGCACGAGTACACCTCGGCGAGCGCGATGTCCCGCAAGGGTCGCCCGATCTGGCTGTTCGGCGGCGCGGCCCAGCACGCCCATGGCCGGCCAGGACGACAGCCGCCTCCGGGCCGTGAGCGTGACGGCGGTCGAAGAGTGGAGGGCGACGTGCGGGAAGAGCCACCGGTCAGGCGGGACGCCCGCCGCCGCCGCACGCTCGGCCGAGCAGATCAGGAGCGCCGACGACTGGTCCACGGTCCACTGGCTGGCAGTGCCACAGTTGTAGGGAGAGGCGAGCGGGCGGTTGCGCGGGCCGGAGCGTGGCGATCGTCCTCGGCGTCGCGCGGCGAGGCCGAACGCGGCCTCGGGATTGCGTGCGGCGACCGTGTTGAAGCGTGCCCACAGTGCGGCGATCTCGTCTCGCTGCTCGTCCGCGGGTCAGGTGCGTCGCGGCCGCCAACGCGTTCTCAATCAGTGCGTACTGCTGTACGGGCGGCAGGACGATGCCGGCCTCCCTCTCAATGGGCGCCACGAAGTCGGGGGGCCGGTGCACGACGTCGTCGGGCGGCTCGCCCTCGTCGTCGGTCTCGCTGCCCCCGTGACGGGCCCAGCGCCGCGCCTCGCCGCCCACGACGACGACGGTGTCGTCACTCGCCGGCGGCTACCGCGGCCAGCGCATGGTCGATGACTTCCTGCTGCGAGACGCCGATCTCGAAGCGCAGCGTGCGCGCCCGGGGCGATCCGACGCGACGGGCCACGGTGCGCGCCGGGTCGGTCAGGGACCACGACCCCTGGGGCACGGCGACGCAGTCCACCGCGGCCGAGCAGTGCCGGGGCACCGGCATCGGCGCCGGCGGCGAGCACCGCCGTTGTCATGAGATCGGTGACGGGCGCACTGTCGTTCGCCGTACCGAGCCCGACCAGTACGGGCAGGTGAGGGTCGAGGGAGCGGGTGGGTCCGGCCACGACGGTCGATGCTACGGTCCGGTCATGGCGACCGGCGATGAGGGCAGGTGGGCGGCCGCGCTCGAAGGATTCGACAAGGAGTCGTTCGAGGCCGACGGCAAGCGGCGCGACCTGTACCGCATCGGGACCGGCCCCGCGGTGATCGTGATCAGCGAGATCCCGGGCATCACCCCGCTGGTGGCCGATTTCGGCCGCCAGGTGGCGGCGGCGGGGTGCACCGCGGTGCTCCCCTGCCTGTTCGGCGATCCCGGCCGGCCGGCTTCGCCCGGCTACGCCCTGCAGTCGATCGGGCCAGCCTGCGTCTCGCGCGAGTTCTCCGCCTTCGCGCTCAAGAAGACCAGCCCCATCACCGTGTGGCTTCGCAAGCTGGCTGCCGCCGAGCACGAGCGCTGTGGCGGCCCGGGCGTCGGCGTGGTGGGCATGTGCTTCACCGGCGGCTTCGCGCTGGCGATGATGGTCGACGACGTGGTCCTCGCCCCGGTCCTCAGCCAGCCCTCGCTGCCGTTCCCGATCAACAAGAAGTTCAAGGCGGACATCGGGATCTCCGACGCCGACCTGGCCCGGGTGAAGGAGCGCACGGCGACGGGCACGTGCCTGCTCGGCCTGCGCTTCACGAACGACCCCTTCTGCTTCGAGGAGCGCTTCGAGACGCTGCGCCGCGAGCTGGGCGACGCGTTCATCGCGGTGGAGATCGACTCGGCGCCGGGAAACCCCTACGGCCACCCGAAGAAGGCGCACTCCGTGCTGACCGAGCACCTGGTCGACAAGGAAGGGACGCCGACCCGTGCCGCGCTCGACCAGACGCTCTCCTTCTTTCGCGAGAAGCTCGGCGTGGGATCCGGTCCCGGGCCGCGGCCCGACGGGATGGGTTCCTGATCGGCCCTGGCGGGCCGTCACGATGGGGTGCGCTGACCCCTGAACCGGCACGGTGGCGCTGATCCTTGCGTTCGCCGGGCGGTCTCCAGAACTCTAAACGAGGATGATTAGAGTTTTCAGAACGGATCCCGGCGGACACATCCCCCGACGCTCGCCGCACGCTCCGGACAGCTCTGGACAGCTCCGGTTCAGACGTGCGCCATCACGCGTCGGCGCGCAGGATCTCCTTGCACACCCGCTCGCCCGAGCGCACCGCGCCGTCCATCGCGCCGTACGACGTCGACGCGGTCTCGGTGCCGGCCCAGTGCACCCGCCCCACCGGTTCGCGCAGCCGGCGCCCGTACTGGGTGAGCACCCCGGTGGGGAAGTGCCCCATGGAGCAGCCGCGCGTCCACTGCTCCTCGGCCCAGTTCTGTTCGAGCACCTCGACCGGTGACGCTGCCTTGGGCCCGAGGCGCGTGCGTGAGCATGCGCAGGAACACGGCGCGGCGCTCGTCGGGCGGCAACGCGGCCAGCGCACGGGCGCGGGGCCCCGCGCAGTAGCCGGCGATGACACCCTGGGCATGCCCGGGTTGGCACGTGTCGAGTGTCACCTCTATCTCGTCGTCGGTGGCCACGGTCGCGCCCGACACGCCGTCGTGGCGCCAGAACGGCTCGTCGTAGACGGCCACCATCTTGATCTCGGTGCCGGCAGGAACCTGGTGGATGAGCAGGGCGTGGTCCGCCGGCAGGACCGGATCGAAGCGGATGCCGGCCGCCAGTGCGCGAGGCAGGGCGAGGATGACGCGCCGCGCCGTCACCGTCGCGCCGTCCCCGGTGACCTCCACCCGGTAGCCGCTCTGGCGCACGCCGGTCACCGGGGCGCCCAACACGACGGCGTCGCCCAGCTCGGCTGCCATGGCGTCGGGGACCTGGCCCACGCCGCCTTCGAACTGCGAGTCCTGGTAACCCCCGGCGATGTTCATCAGCGACTCGATGCCCCCGGCCGACCGGACGAGGAACAGCCAATTGAGGAAGGAGACCTCGGAGAGGTCGGCCGCGAAACAGGCCCGCACCGTCGCCTCCACCAGGTCCCGGGCGAGCCTGGTCGGCACGTGCGCCGCCGTCAGCCAGGCCCGCACCGAGAGGGCGTCCCACTCGGCCGCCTTGGGCGCGTCCCAGGGCGCCTCGACCGGGATCTTCTTGGCCATGGCGTTCATGCGGGCGATGGCCTGGCCCGCGCTGAGCAAGGCGGCGGGACTGATGCGCGGGATGTCGCCCCTGTAGCGGCGCACTTTGCCCCCGGTGGCCAACACGTTGTCTCCCTGGACGTACGTCGAGAAGGTGGCGACGCCCATCTCCTTGGTGAGCGCGTGCATGCGCTCGTGGTGCGGGCCGACGAAGCAGCCGCCCATGTCGACGGGGATGCCGTCGCGGCTGGTCCGGGTCCACACCCGTCCGCCGACCCGGTCCCGTGCCTCCAGGACGACCACCGACGTGCCGGCCTGGGAGAGCCGGCGGGCCGCGGTGAGCCCGGCCAGCCCGGCCCCCACGATGCAGACCTCGGCCTCTCGTGCCTCAGCGCCCATCAGCACCACCTCCTCGGTCTCGGCGATGGTAACATGCGTGCGGCACGCATGTAAATGTCGGCAGGAGGACGGCGGTGGACACGACTGCAGAGGCACGCAAACCCAGGGAGAGCCAGGCCGCCCGATCGGCCCGCACCCGGGCGGCCCTGCTGCGGGCCGCGCGCGAGCTCTTCGCCGAGAAGGGGTTCGCCGCCACGGGCCGCGAGGAGATCGCCGAGCGGGCCGGGGTGACCCGGGGCGCGCTCTATCACCACTTCGCGTCCAAGACGGAGGTGGCCGCAGCCGTCGTCGAGGAGATCGAGCGCGAGCTGGTGGACCGCGTCGTCGCCGCTGCACTCGAGGGAGGGCCCGGGGTGCGCGACCAGCTGCACCGCGGTTGCCGCGCCTACATGGAGGCCTGCGCGGATCCCACGATGGCGCGGATCCTCGCCGACGCTCCGGCGGTGCTCGGGATCGAGGCGTGCCGGGCCCTCGATGCGGTCGCCTGCGCCCCCCTCCTGGCCGAGGTCTTCGGCCGGGCCTCCGCCGAGGGGATCGCGGTACCCGGCGACCCCGAGGTGGCCGCGGCCCTTCTGCTCGGCTTCCTGAACGAGGGGGCGGGCCTCGTGGCCGCCGCGCCGGAGGACACGGCGTTGCGCCGCCGCGTCGCCGCCACGGTGGACGAGTTCATCACCAGGCTCTTCGGCTGAGGCCTTCCCCCGGTGCGGTGCCCGCCGCGATCCGATTGAGCCCCGGCGGGCCAAGTGGGAGGATTTGGAGAGGACCGAAGTCCGGCCAGGGGTGGGGACCTCTCCCCGCACGCACACCGAGGAGCGCCATGTCCGAATTCGTCATGACCATCGCAGGGGAAGCCGCACCGACGGAAGGGACCTTCGGCGTCCGCAACCCCGCCACCGGCGAGGTCTTCGCCCAGGCCCCCGAGTGCACCCGCCAGCAGCTCGATGCGGCCTTCGACGCCGCCGCCAAGGCCGCCCGGGACTGGAAGGCCGACGAGGCGGCGCGGCGGGCCATCCTGCTCCGTGCCGCCGACGTGCTCCTGGCGTCGTCGGCAGACCTGGCGCCCATCCTCACGGCCGAGCAGGGCAAGCCCTTGGCCGACGCCGGGATCGAGGTGTTCGCGTCCGCGATCTGGACCCAGTACTTCGCCAATCTCGAGATGCCGGCCCAGATCATTCAGGACGACGACACCGCCTACGTGGAGCTGGCACGCCGTCCCCTGGGCGTGGTGGCCGCCATCACGCCGTGGAACTTCCCGCTGACGCTGGCCTTCTGGAAGATCGCGCCCGCGCTGCTGGCCGGCAACACCCTGGTGCTGAAGCCGTCGCCCTACACGCCTCTGTCGACGCTCAAGGTGGGCGAGCTGCTGCGCGACGTCTTCCCGCCCGGTGTGGTCAACATCGTGAGCGGTGGCGACGAGCTCGGCGCGTGGATGACGTCGCACCCGGTGCCGCGCAAGATCAGCTTCACCGGCTCGGTCGAGACAGGCAAGAAGGTGGCCATGTCCGCGGCACCCGATCTCAAGCGCGTGACTCTCGAGCTCGGCGGCAACGACCCGGCCATCGTCCTCGACGACGCCGACCCGGCCATCGTGGCCTCGGCCATCTTCGCCGGCGCGTTCAACAACAACGGGCAGGTGTGCTCGGCCATCAAGCGCGTGTACGTCCCCGAGGCGCTCTACGACGACGTCGTCGAGGGGCTGGCGGCGCACGCCCGCACCATCAAGGTCGGCGAGGGCACCGAGGACGGCGTAAAGCTCGGGCCCGATCAACAACGAGCCCCAGTACGAGCGGGTCAAGGAGCTGGTGGCCGACGCACTGTCCCACGGCGCCACCGCAGTCACCGGCGGCAAGGCGATGGACCGAGCCGGGTACTTCTTCGAGCCCACCATCCTCACCGGGCTCTCCGACGGCACCCGCATCGTCGACGAGGAGCAGTTCGGCCCGGCGCTGCCGGTGGTCTCGTATCGAGACCTCGGCGATGCCATCGACCGGGCCAACGCCACCCACTTCGGCCTCTCGGGGTCCGTCTGGGGCGCCGACCCCGAGCGGGCCGCCTCCGTGGCCGCCCAGTTGGAGTGCGGGACCGCCTGGGTCAACACGCATCTGGCCCTTTCGCCGGAGCAACCCTTCGGTGGCTTCAAGTGGAGCGGCATCGGGGTGGAGAACGGGCCCTGGGGCCTGGCCGAGTTCTCCGAGTTCCAGGTCGTCCACCGCTCCAAGGCGGAGAACGGGCTGAACCTCAACACCGCCATGCTGCTGTCATAGGGCGACTGGCGACCGGTCTCGTCGCCGGTTCAGGAGGTCGTCGGGGTCGAGGCGCCCTTCAGGACCTGGCGTATCTGCTTGACGTCCGACCGACCCTTGGCGAGCGCGGCGTCGGCCGTCGCGTCCGCGGACCTGGGTGCCGTCAGCAAGGTGTGGTCCGCATCCCACTGCGCCGGTGTGAACGCGAGCACGGTGGCCGCCAGGCCGTTGGTCGCATTGGTGGCCGCACCGATCTGCGCCTGCAGGTCGTCGATGAGCGGCTGGAGCTGCGCCTGGTTCTGCGGGTTCACGAGTCCCTGCGCCTTGGAGGCGTCCGCGCTGAGCGCCGGGATCGCGGTGGCGGTGGCCCGGTCCGCGTCGGCGGCCAGGCGGGACGCCGGGAGCACGAGGGCGTAGACCCGGTAGGAGGTGAAGATGGTGGAGAAGTCCTTGGCGGCCTGCTGCACAGTGGCGTCACCCTGAATCGTCTGGTCGAGTTGCTGCAGCGGCGTGATGTCGGTGCCCAGATAGGCCACCAGGGTCGCCTGGCCCGAACCCAGTCGCTTGGCGGCGTTGACCTTGGTGATCGCCGACTGGAGGCCGCCGACGCGGTTCGTGATGTCGGTGTGTGCCTTGGCCTTGATCCCGGCCAGGGTGTCGGGGACGGCGTTCGAACCGGCGCCGGCCGATCCGGTCCCTGCCGTCGCAGTGGTGGCCGCTCCGGCCGCGCCCGCGGCGGACCCGACGATGGCGGCGGACGCCACGGCAGCACCGAGGCGGATCAGTTGGGTACGCGCACTCGACATCGGTGCTCCTCTCGTCGCGGCCCCCCTGCGGAGGGCTCTTCCGTCATGGTGCGCGCCCCTGGTGAGCGGCGTGTTCGGCAAACGTGAGGGTTCTGTGAGGGATCGTGGCAATCCGGCAATTGCGGGTGCGGGAGGTGCGAGGCTAGGCGGGTGAGCACGGAGAACGGGACGGTGGTCGTCGTCGAGGACGACCCGCACATCGCGGACCTCGTGGACCTCTACCTCCGCCGCGAAGGCTTCCGGGTGCTGCTGGCGGGCGACGGCGAGAAGGGGCTCCAGGTCTTCACGCAGTCGGACCCCTGCATCGTCATTCTCGACGTCGGGCTGCCGGGCGCCCGTGACGGGTTCGACGTCTGCCGCGAGATCCGCGCCCGTGGCGCCACCCCCGTGCTCTTCCTGACCGCACGCGACGACGAGGTGGACCGCATCCTCGGCCTGGAGCTCGGAGCCGACGACTACCTCGTCAAGCCTTTCTCGCCGCGGGAGCTCGTGGCCCGCGTGCGGGCGATCCTGCGCCGGACGCGGGAGGGGCCGGCGCCGCAGGAAGTCGTGACCCTGGCCGATCTCGAAGTGGACCTCCGCCGCCGCGAGGCGCGCCGGGCCGGAGAGGCCGTTCCCCTGACCACCCGGGAGTTCGACCTCCTGGCGTTCCTCGCCAACAACGTCGGCCTCGCGCTCACGCGCCAGCAGCTGCTCGACGGGGTGTGGGGCACCGACTGGTACGGCGACGAGCGCACCGTCGACGTCCACGTGGCCCAGCTGCGCAAGAAATTCGGCCCCGACCTCCCGCTCGTCACGGTGTGGGGCGTCGGCTACCGGTTCGGCTGACCCGTGCGCCGCCGCCTCATGCTGGCCATGGTCGGCCTGGTCGCCGTCGTCCTCGTCATCGCCGGCGCCGGCAGCCTCATCCTGACCCGCAATGCGGCGCGCGACCAGGCGCAGCAACAGCTGGTGTCGGAGGCCAAGTCCTTGACCTCGTCCAACACCGAGACGCGGTCGCTCCAGGTGCTGCGCGTCGTGCAGAGGACGCTCAAACTCGAGAATGCCGGGGTCATCCGGATCAACCGGTTCGGCACCGTGGTCACTCCGCTGCCCGACGGGCTGACCCAGGACGACATCGACGTGCCGGCGGTCCAATCGGGCGAGACGACGTCGGGCCGGACGGGCAACCTGGTCTTCGCCGTGGCGCCGGTCAACGTCTCGAGCGCGGAGCGTGTGCGGCTCCGGCTGGGCGGCACGCTCGCGGTCCTCCTCACCCGCGATGTCAGCGGGCTCGGCCCGAGCTGGGGCTACTTCATCGCCGCCGGCGGCGCTGCGCTGCTCATCGCCGCGGCCGTGGCGTGGCAGATGAGCCGCCGCATGGCGCGTCCCCTGGAGGAGGCGGTGGAGGTGACCGGTCGCATCGCGTCGGGCGAGCTCTCGGGCCGGGTGCCCATCCGATCGAGCGACTACGCGGAGTTCGCGTCCCTGGCCGGCTCCATCAACGACATGGCGCAGAGCCTGGAGGACAGCCGCGCCCGGGAACGGCATCTCCTCCTCGCGGTGTCGCACGACCTGCGCACCCCGCTCACGTCCATCCGCGGCTTTGCCGAGGCGATCCAGGACGGCGCGATAGAGGACGACGGCCGGGCCGCGGACGTGATCATCGCCGAGTCGCGCCGGCTGGAGCGCCTCGTCGGGGACCTGCTCGACCTGACCAAGCTCGAGGCGCGGCAGATGTCGATCTCCATGCGCCCCACCGACGCCGCCGAGGTCGTGTCGACGACGGCCGAGGGGTTCCGGCCCGCCGCCGCCAAGGGCGGGCTGGCCATCGTGCTGGACGTCCCATCGGTGGCACCACCCGTCCTGGCCGCCGATCCCGACCGCCTCGCCCAGCTCCTGGCCAACCTGCTGGAGAACGCGCTCACCTTCGCACGGTCCACGGTCACCATCACCCTGACGGACGACCCAGTGTCCGGGGCCGGCGTGATCACGGTGGTGGACGACGGGCCCGGCATTGCCCAGGGTGACCTGGCCCGGGTCTTCGAGCGCTTCTACCAGGCTGATCGGGGCCCCCGGCGCCGCATGGGATCGGGGCTCGGATTGGCGATCGTGACCGAGCTCGCGGTCGCCATGGGTGGGACGGTGCGGGCCGAGTCGCCGGTGGCCGAAGGCGGCGGGTCGCGCTTCGTGGTGACGCTGCCGCACTGGTCCGCGCCGCGCCGGCCCCCGTCGGGGCCTGACCCTCACCCGCAGCCGGACCTCCACCCGCACCCGGACATCCAAATCCAGGGGGTGCCGCCCGGAGCGCAGGAGTGTACGGTTCGACGGCATGGACATCGAGCAAGCCATCAAGAGCGCGCCGCTGTTCTCGGAGCTGTCGAAGAAGGACGTCAAGCAGCTCGCGGCGACCATGAGCGAGCGCCTGTTCCCCGCGGGCAGCGTCGTCACCGAGAAGGGCAAGAAGGGGCTCGGGTTCTTCATCATCGCCAGCGGCTCGGCCACGGTGTCGGTGGGGGGAAATCAGACCCGGACGCTCAATCCCGGCGACCACTTCGGTGAGATCGCCCTGATCGACGACGGGCTGCGGATGGCCGAGGTGACCGCCGAGACCGACCTGGAGTGCTGCGTGCTGGCGTCGTGGCAGTTCCGGCCCTTCGTCCAGGACCATCCCGACGTCGCCTGGGCGCTGATGCAGTCGCTCGTCCAGCGGATCGTGCGCGACGCCGGTTCCCAGGACGAGGTCTGACGGACTGACCGGCGAGCTCGCCGGGCCCTGAGCCCGGGCGTCATTCAGCCCGTAGCAGCAGAGACGCGCGCAGCCTCGCAGCGACGTATGGCAAGCTTCCGCCGCATCGGGGGAACGGGGAGGGCTGCACGTATCGTGACGACTGCTTTGCGCGACCGGATGGGTCGCCTTCAGGGGAGGGTGAGAATGCTCGCCACGATCGGGGCCGCATCCGTGGCCGCCGCCGGTCTCGTGTCCGCCACGTCCGCCTCGTCGCCTCCCGCCGCGGGCGCTCCGGCCGTGACGCCGGTCACCCAGGCCAGCACCAGCACACGAGGGGTGACCGCCCATTCCATCAACGTCGTCGTTCCCGGTCGTCAACCTCCACGCGCTGAGCAGCACGTACGGGTTTCGCCGAGCGACGTCGAGTACGGCGAGCAGGTCGAAGGCCATCAACCTCTTCGTGGACCAGATCAACCACTCCGGCGGGATCAACGGCCGCACCATCAACCCGATCGTCACCTCCTTCGACCCCGCCAGCGAGTCGGGCATGCGCGCCGTGTGCAAGGACTGGACCCAGGGGAGCCCCGCCGTCTTCGCCGTGCTCGACGGCCTCGGCACCTACACCGGCGACAACGAGCTGTGCGTCACCCAGGAGGGCATGACCCCGCTCCTCAGCCAGTGGACGACCGTGTCCAACTGGACGGCGGCGGGATCGCCCTACCTGTGGTGGACCGGTCGCGACGATGCGTCCATCCTCCAGGCCACCGTCAGCTGGGGACACGAGCCGCGGCCTGCTCGGCCCGTCGCGCAAGGTGGGCGTGATCGCCGGGGACCGGACCAGCGACCAGCTCGCCCTGAACAGTACCTGCTGCCCGACCTCAAGAAGATCGGCGTGACCCCTCTGGTCGTGACCCTCCCCGCAGAGCCCGGGGAGACCGCGACCACCGACAGCCAGGCGCCGCTGATCAGTGGAGCAGCTTCAAGCAAGCCGGCGTGACCTCGGTCATCCCGCTGCTGCCGTTCAACGCCTTCTTCCCGGTCCTCTCCGCCCGAGACCAGCCAGGACTACTTCCCCCGTCTCCTCCTCTCCGACTACGAGTCGTCGCATCGAGTCGTCGCTCGGTCTGCTCCCGATCCCCTACGAGAAGGCGCTCAACGGGCAGCAGGGCGTCACCACCGAGACCCTGGGCGGCGATCGACGACGACCGACCGCAGGCGCAGGGCGGCTACGACCCGGGCGTGCGGAGCTGCTGGACCATCTGGCACGCGGCGTACCCGGAGATCCCCAAGGGGAACATGAACGACTACATCGAGGAGCAGGGGCCGGTCCAGGGTTGGTGCCAGGAGATCCGTCTCTTCGCGCAGGCGGCCTCCATGGCCGGCAAGGACCTGAACCGCCGTACGTTCGTCGACGCCATGTCGAAGATCACCAACTTCGCGGGCGGGTACTCGCCCGGTGCTGAGCTACGGGCCGAACAAGTTCTACGGGCCGGTCCAGGTACCAGGTGGTCAGCCTGCACGACAACCACCCACCGACGGCCACGTGCCGCCTGCCCATGGGCACCCTCCCTCCGCAGGGCGTCTGCTGGCACGTCGTGCCAGTTCCTGGAAGCCCCTTCCCGGGGCCGGGCGGTGAGCGGCGGCGCCGCGACGAGCCGAGCGGGCCCAGCTGGGAGGACGCGACGGCTGGTGCCTGGTGGAGGGCCTCCTGCCCGCCGACGCGGTCGCGGCGGCCCAGGCCGCGTTGCCGGCGCTGTTCCCCACGGCCGAGGAGTTCGCGGCCGACGCCGACCCGGAGCGTCAACCGAGCCCTTCCGGGACGACTCGCACCAGGTCATGCCGCGCTTCCCCTTCGAGGACGGCGCACTCAACGATCTGGTGGTCCACGAGGCGGTCATCGACCTGGCCGGGACGCTGCTCGGCGTCCATGACGTCGACCTCCGCCTCTACCAGGGCATGCTCAGTGCCAAGTACTCCGGGGCGCCCGTCAGCGACGAGCAGCTCCTCCACGCCGACTTCGGCAACCACACCTTGGTGGTGCCCCGCCACGAGGTGGGCTACCAGCACCTCGAGCTCTTCGTCTACCTGAGCGACGTGACCCCGGAGACGGCGGCGACGCGGATCGTCCCCCGCCGGCTGACCGGCGGGATCCCGACCGAGCGGACCTACCTCGGCCTGGACGACTACGCCGACGCTCTACGCAGGCCGAGGTGCCGGCCTCGGGGCCTGCGGGCTCGGTGCTCGCCTACCGGCCCGACGTCTACCACCGCGGCGTGCGCCTGACGGCACCCGACTCGGCCCGGTTCATGCTGCACGTCTCGTACAAGCCGGCCGCCACCGACTGGCTCGGCTCCTTCGGGCTGCCCGGCGCAGGCGAGGACATGGCGTGGCACCGCTTCGTGGCGCGGGCGCCACCGTGCGCCAGCTGACCGTGCTCGGCTTCCCGCCGCCCGGGCATCCCTACTGGACGGCGGAGACCTCTGGCGGGCGTGGCCGCCCGCTACCCGATGCTCGACCTGACGCCCTGGCGCAGCGCCGCCGCACGGCGGACGCGTGAGCGCGGCGGAGGCCCTCGCCGGCGGTCGACGGGCCGTGGTGGCAGGACGGCGTCCTCTACCAGGTGTACCCGCGCTCGTTCGCCGACTCCAACGGCGACGGCATCGGTGACCTCGCGCGGAATCATCGAACACCTCGACCACCTGGAGTGGTTGGGGTCGACGGCATCTGGCTCTCGCCCGGTCACCGTCTCGCCCAACGCCGACTGGGGCTACGACGTCTCGGACTTCTGCGCCGTCGCCCCCGAGCTCGGCACGCTCGACGATTTCGACGGGCTGATCGCGAGGCCGGCAGCGGACGGGGCATCCGCATCCTGATGGACCTCGTGCCCAACCACACCAGCGACCAGCACCCGTGGTTCGTGGACTCCCGTTCGTCACGCACGGCGACGCACCGCGACTGGTACGTCTGGGCCGACCGCACCGCCGAGGGCTCACCGCCGAACAACTGGGTCAGCAGCTTCGGCGGCCCGGGGTGGACGTTCGACGAGACGACCGGCCAGTACTACTTGCACAACCACCTGGAGGCACAGCCGGACCTCAACTGGTGGAACGACGAGGTGCGCGACGCCTTCGACGGCATCTTCGGCTTCTGGTCCGATCGGGGCGTGGCCGGGTACCGCATCGACGTCTGCAACGTCATCATCAAGGACGCCCTGCTCCGCGACAACCCGCCGGCCACCGAGGACGACGACTTCGAGACGCAGATGTTCGGGCAGCGCGCCGTGTACAACGCCAACCGGCCCGAGGTGCACGAGGTGCTCCGACGCTGGCGGCGCCTGGCCGACAGCTACGACGAGCCCCGTCTGCTGATCGGCGAGACCCCGGTCCCGATGGACAAGCTGGTCGAGTACTACGGCGACGGGCCGGGACGAGCTCGGGCTGGCCTTCAACTTCAACTTCATCAACGCCCCCTTGTCAGCCGCCGAGATGCGCGCCATCGTCGAGGAGACCGAGGCCCGTCTTCCTGCCGGGGCGTGGCCGGCGTGGACGGGCTCCAACCACGACATGTTCCGTTTCCCCACCCGCTGGGCCGCGGACGATCCGCGCCGGGTGCGGCTCGCCCTCCTGATGCTGCTCTGCCTGCGCGGCACCCCGGTGCTGTACCAGGGCGACGAGATCGGCATGGCGAACGTCCCGGTCGCCCGCGAGGACCTGCGCGATCCGCTCGGTGTGCGCTTCGCCCCGTACTACGAGGGGCGCGACGCCGGCCGCACGCCGATGCAGTGGCGAGACGGTCCGGGGGGCGGGTTCACCGACGCCGCCGAGCCGTGGCTCCCGCTGGGCGACACCGCCGCGGCCAACGTGGAGCAGCAACGGGGCGACCCGGGCTCGGTCCTCGCCCTCTGCCGGGATGTCATCGCGTTCCGCCGCCGGCACCCCGACTTCGCCACCGGCGACTACGCGTCCATGCCGGCGCCCGACGGGACGTGGGCCTGGGCGCGCGGGGACCGCCACGTCGTCGTCCTCAACATGTCCGACACCCCCGTCGTCCTGGGACAGCTGGCCGGGACGATTCGGATCTGCACCGACCGGTCCCGCGACCTCCAGGACGTGCGCGCCGGTGCGCTCGAGCTGGCACCCTTCGAGGGCCTCATTCTCGAGCGCTCGTAGGACCACCCACCCGGATACGGATCGGAGCCACATGGAACGCCTCATCGGCAAGGTCGCCATCGTCACCGGAGGCGGGGGCGGCATCGGGGGAGCCACCGCCCGTGCGTTGGCCCGCGAGGGTGCGTCCGTCGTCGTGGTCGACATCGACGGGGACGCCGCCACACGCGTCGCGACGGAGATCGCCGGCACCGGGGGCGAGGCGATGGCGCTCCGGGCGGACCTGTCCGAGGAGGGCGAGGTGGTCTCGGTCGTCGAAGCGACCACGGCGCGGTTCGGCCGCCTCGACGTCCTGCACAACAACGCGGCGTTGACCGACTCGGACTTCCTGAGCCGGGACACTGCGGTCACCGAACTCGCGCTCGACGTCTGGGACCGCACCCTGGCGGTGAACCTCCGCAGCCAGATGCTCACCTGCAAGCACGCCGTGCCCGAGATGGTCCGCGGCGGGGGTGGTTCGATCATCAACATGTCGTCGGGCGCCTCGCTCAAGGGCGACCGGACCCGCACCGCCTACGGGGTCTCGAAGGCGGGGGTCAACGCCCTGACCCTGTACGTCGCCACGAGCCACGGGAAGCAGGGCATCCGGGCCAACGCCATCCTGCCCGGCCTCGTCCTCACCGATGCCGTGCGGTCCCATCTGGACGAGCGGATGCTGGCCGGCCTCGGACGGGCCACGCTGACGCCGAACGTCGGACAGCCCGACGACATCGCAGAGGTGGTCGTGTTCCTGGCCTCGGACGAGTCCCGCTACCTCACGGGGCAGATGATCGCCGTCGACGGCGGGATGTCGTCCCACGTCGGTCTCGGGGCCGACGGCTGAGTGGCTGGCCGCTCAGGCCGGCGCCCGCTCAGCGTGGCGGGCCGAGGATGTACTCGCCGTCGCCGGGGTCGTGGTACCAGCCGCTCGATGCCTGGGTCCCGCCGTCGACGTGCAGGGTCTGCCCGGTGACATAGCTCGAGAGGTCACTGGCCAAGAAGACCGCCGCTCCGGCCATCTCGTCGACGTGGCCGGCCCGGCCCATGGGCACCGTCATCCCGAACCGCGCCTCCATCCCGGACCTCGCCTCGTCACCCGACGGCGCCACCGCCAGCAGGCCCTCGGTGATGGTGATGTCGGGTGCCAGCGCGTTCACCCGGATGCGGTGCTCCGCCAGCTCCAGCGCCGCCGTCTTGGTGAAATTGATCACACCGGCCTTGGCCGCTGCGTACGCCGCGTATCCAGGCGCGGCCCGCACCCCCTCAATGGAGGTGACGCTCATGATGCTCCCCGGCATCGCGGCGTCGACCATCGCCCGCGCCACGCGTTGCGTGCAGACGATGACGTGCTTGAGGTTGGCCCGGTAGAGGGCGTCGAAGCCGTTCTCCGATGTTTCGAGGAGGGGCGCGCGGAAGACGCCGCCCGCGTTGTTCACGAGGATGCTCACCGGACCCAGCTCGGCCAGCGTCCGCTCCAGCGCGGCATCGACCTCGGCGGACTCCCGCACGTCGGTGGTGATGGCGATGCCGCCGACCTCGGCGGCGGCCTCGGCTGCCGTGTCCGCGTTGCGCTCCCAGATGGCGACCTTGGCGCCGAAGGCGGCGAATCCGCGGGCGATGCCGCGCCCGATTCCCGAGCCGCCCCCGGTCACCACGGCCACGCGGTCGGTCAGCAGGGCTGACGAGGGGTCGATCGGCACGAGAGCGACAGTACAGTAGGCAGGTCGTCGCAGAGGCGGTTCGACGCCGGCCACGCCGGGAGATTCGGGGGGTGCGCATGCCGAGGATCGAGCCCATTCCAATGGAGGAGCTCGCGCCCGAGCCACGACGGATCATCGAGGAGGGGGTGGCCGACGGCACCTACGCCACGCCCATCCCCCTGCAGATCTTCGCCTACAAGACGTCGCAGATCATGATGACCGACGTCGCCCGCCACGCCTGCGGGCAAGAACTCCCTCCTCGGGGGCAGGATCCTGGAGCTGCTGCGGATCCGCAGCGCTCAGCTGGGTGAGTGCCAGCCGTGCATGCAGTCGAGGAAGCACGACTCCATCTCCGACGAGGACGTCGCCTGCCTGATCGCGCCCGGTCACTCCGACCTGACCGAGCAGGAGCGCCTGGCGGTGGAGTTCCTCGATCTCCTCTCGGCCGACCACCACGCCATCGACGACGAGGTCTACCGGCGCTTGGGCAAGGTCTTCACGTCGGCGCAGATCGTCGAGCTCGGCTTCGCCTGCGCCAACTCCATGGGGCTGCACCGCTTCCTCCACACGCTCGACCTGTTCGGGACCGGTGCGCCCGTCATCCCCTACAGCGCCGACCAGGTCGACTCGGCGATGGCCGATCCCTCGGTGCCCGCCTCGACATGACCCAGACGGTCCTGGTGACCGGCGCCACCGGGCTCGCCGGCGCCAACATCTGCAGGCTGCTCGTCGAACGTGGCGACACGGTGCGGGCGCTCGCCCGGGAGACGGCGGACACCGGGCCGCTGGGCGAGCTCGGCGTCGAGATCGTGACCGGTGACGTCACCGACGCCGACGCCGTGCTGCGGGCCGCCAGAGGCAGCGACGCCGCCATCCACTGCGCGGCGCTCCTGGGTGGGGCGAGCCAGAACCTGGCCGACTTCGAGGCCGTCAACGTCCGCGGGACCAAGAACGTGCTCGATGCGGCGGAGGCCGTCGACCTGCGCCGGGTGGTCGCCGTCAGCACCGGCACCTTCTTCGACACCGACGGAGGGCTCGACCGGGAGGACGCCCCCGTCACGAAGGAACCCAGCCAGGATCCCTACACCATCACCAAGATGGCGGCCTTCCTCGACGCCATGGCACGCGCTGCGGCGGGCCGCGACGTCGTGAGTACGCACCCGGGGGCGATCTTCGGTCCCTCGCCGGTCGTCAGCAACGCGCTCGGGCTGACGAGCTTCAACCGGGTGCTGTTGTCCGCCGCCCGCGGTCGCATCACCCGCTACCTGAAGTTCCCGGTGAGTTGGGTCTTTGCCGACGACATCGCCCGTGGCTGCATCCTGGCCCTCGACAAGGGGGTGGCCGGCGAGCGCTACATGCTCGACGGCCAGCCCGAGGACATCGTGAGCATCGCGGACGCGGCCACGCGGATGTGCCGGCATGGCGGGCCTCGACCGCGTGGTCGAGGACATCGAGCCGTCCGACGACCCCGAGCTGGAGCAGACCTTCGGGCCGACGCTGGTGGCGATCGCCAAGAAGGCGGCGCAGCGCAGAGCGGGGAGCGCAAGGCCCTGAGCGACACCAAGACGTACAAGCGGCTGGGCTACGACCCCATCAGCCTCGACGAGGGTCTGCAGCAGACCCTCGGGTGGTTCCGCGAGATCGGCCGTCTCGACGGTCGATAGGGCACCGCCCCTAGCCGTACTGCTGGTAGGCGGCCACCCAGTTGGTGGCGATCGCCTGGCGGGCCGCCTCCAGCGTCAGCTGCCCTGAGCACACGAGGCTGTGCAGCCTGCTCTCCAGCACGTCCTTCGTGTTGGAGGTGCTGGTCGCGCCAGGCCGGTCGTTCGGCTCCACCCACAGGTTGGCCGGGTCGTTGGGGTCGCCGCCCAGCTCCAGCGCGATGAGGTGGTCGTACTCGCCCGTGTGGAACGACCCGGTGTAGCCGTAGGCCGCGGCCGACCCGGCCTTCTCGCGTCCGGTGACGCTCTCCGGCGGGCGGATGCTGGAGGTGTACCCCGAGACGCAGATGGTCGAGGAGATGGTGGCCTGCGTCACCAGCGGGTTGACGGCGCCCGGGGTGCACCGGGGGTCGGGGAGCGGATAGGGGCCAGAGGACCCGTAGTGGCACGACCCGGGAGCAGGCTGGGGTTGCACGGTGTACACCGCCTGCGGGCCCGGACCGATCTGAATCCCCGACGCGACCGGCCCCGTCGTCGTGGTCGGGGCGGCTGTCGTCGTGGTCGTCGGGGGAGCGGTCGTCGTGGTCGCCGGGGGAGCAGTCACGGGAACGGTCGAAGGGGTCGTCGTCCGGGCCTGGCCATGCGCCGATGGCGCCGACCTCCCCGCGGGGGTGCCGCACGCCGCGGCGGTCAGCACGACGCACGCGACGAACGCCCCGGCGAGATACCGGCCCCGACGGCGCGCCCGTGCGCGTTGTCGGCCGGGCGTAGTGGGGAGATCGATCGACGGCGGAGGGCATGGTGTCGGGGTGAAGGTGTCGGGGTGAATGGTGTGCGGTGGTGAACGGTGACGGTGCGCCGGCCAGTGGGCGGGATTCGGCCTCGTATGCGTAGGGGCGAGCGTCAGAGCCGGCGACGCGTGTCTACCACTCGAACTTCGCAATCCCTGGTTACACTTCAAGCCGACGACCTCACGAGGGCTGTGAGCATGAAGCGGATCCCCCGCTCCGGGCCGCACTCCGGAAGGACGAAATGGCCACTCGCATGGGTCTCCCGGAGGAGTCGTTGCGGGGCAGCGTCACCTTGACCGGACCTTCGAATGGGGCCTCCCGTGTGCCGGCGGACGGCCCGTCCGCGCCGGGCACATTGCGATGGCGGAACGATGGTCGATAGCGGGTTCCCGGAGAGTTTCTTCAAGCGGGACTCGACCACGGCTCCGCCCGGACCCGATACCACCATCTCGGCGCCGTATGACCCACCCCCGATCGGCAACGATTTCAACGCCGTCTCACTGAAGCAACTCGCCCGGCCGGGCGGTGACGTCCGGAGCGAGGACCTCGTCGACGGGAAGATCCCGGCCGGGTCGGTGCTTCGGACCCAGGTGACGACCGAATGCGGGTACCTCAGGAACCCAGGGCCCGAAATGCACCTGGTCGAAGCGAATGGGTGCGTCGTGTGGCGGGTTCAGTGGGCCTGCACGGATACCACGCGTACCTACTGGATCCTCCACGGCAAGCCTGTCCTGGTGGCGGAGAGCGTCGAGGCCAGAACGCCGACGGTTCGCTTCGTCCGGCGCTGCCCCGGAGGTGACCCCGTCGCGATCACCGAGGACGGCTCCATCGAGACCTACACGCCGACGCCTCTGCGCGCCCTCGATCCGGCAGAAATTGCCCGCTTCCGTCAGGCCGACACGGAGGTGACCAAGGAGGGCGCCACGGTGCAGGTGCGGCGCGATGTCTACTGGGCGTTGCACTATCCCCTCCGCCAGATCAGCGAATGCGTGGGGTTGGCGACCTACCAGCTGATGGTACGGACACAGCAGGTGGCGGTCCCGAGCGGTACCCCCATCGGGACGGACGTCGTCACTCCCTACAGTCCCGCGCAAACGGCGGAGAGCTACTTCAGCGTTCCCAATTGTCCGAAGGGGCACGTCTCGTGGCGCCCCGGCTCGACCACCATCTCGGCCGCAGGTGACGCCGGCACACCAGTCGACGGCGACCCCCTGACCAGGCTGGCCTTCGACGAGCCCCCGGTCGTCGAAGGCGTCCGTTACTTCGACGACGGGTCCACCGAGACCGAGTACGAGGACGGGACGCTCGTCACTGAGGAGGCCGACGGCTCGACCGTGATCGAGTTCGGCGACGGCGACGAGGTCGATCTTCCCGAGCCCCTGAGCCGCTGGGAGGAGTATTGGATCAGATTTCTGTCGGGGGGCCTACGGGTCATCGGCGCCGGCGTCATCGTGCTGGCCGGACTCGGGTTCGGCATCGGCTTCGCCGATCACGGCAATTCGACCACGACGGCGGCGACGATCCGGTCCTTCCTCCGGTCGACGCCCACACCCACGCCTGCGCCGGCGCCGACACCGACGCCGGCCACACCGACGGTTCCTCTGTCGATCGTCGGGGGCTCCCTGTGCGTCGTGGGTCAGGGTGCGACGAGTCTCATCAACGTCCGGCTCGTGTCGAACACCGGGGTCAACGCGCCGGTCACTGGGGCGCTGACGATGGCAGCCGGATCGCCACTGACAGGAGCGACGCAGGTCGTGAACGGGATCGGGACGCTCCCCTTCACCATCACCACGTTCGGGACCTACGGCCCGCTGACCCTCACATCAGGCGGCCAGGCGATCCCACTCGGCCCCCTGAGCGGCCTCTTCCCGTTCACCGTGAGCTCGGACACCCAGCCCTGCGTCACCGCTGGTGCCTCGACCCCCACTCCCGCCGCCTCAGCACCGGCGCCGTCAACGACACCGACTCCGACACCGGCACCGTCCACCGTGAAGATCACCACCACCACCACGACGACCACGACGACGATGACGCCACCGTGGAGCTGGCTCGCCGCGGGAGGCGCCCTGCTCCTCGGGGTCGGCCTGCTCCTCGCCAAGCCGCGCCGGGACGGAGTGCAGCAAGCCGAGCCGACGGGCAAATCCCCGGCGGCGGATGAGCGGGCCCTCGATCGCCGCATGCTGATGTTCGACCCCATCGGGTTCTGGCGGGAGCTCAGGCGGAGCGAGTTCCTCACCGCGTGCGTGCCGCAGGAACAGGCCGTCGTGGCAGCCCAGCGCGAATTCGACGACGCCCGGGCCGCCCTCGACGAGGCCGAGCGAGCGCGCGACGATCCGCTGTCCGGCGGCGGAGGCGTCCCGCCCGACGACGTCGTGACCAAGCTGCACTCGCAGGCGGTCACCGATGCCGCGACCCGTCAGGGAGCGGCCCGCCTCAACCTCGAGATCGCCGAGAAGCGGCGGTCGGAGTGCGAAAGCGCAGCAGAGGCGGCCTTCAAGGCCTACATCTCGTCGTTGGGTACGGAACCAGAACCGACGGGGCCCGGTGCGAAGCCGGGCGACGACTCGAAGGGTTTCGATCCCCGCCCGCCGGCGCCGGAAGGCCCGACTGACGAACCTCCACGAGTGGAGATCGGATGACGGCTTCCATGCCGTCTGCGACGACAACCCGTCCGGGCCGGTCGGCGCGGGACAACCTCGCCCCGCGCATCCTGGCCACGCTGGGAGCACTGGTTGTCGTCCTGGGCCTCGTCCTGACCTTCTCCAAGGTGGGCGGCACCACCACCCAGACCGTCACCAGGTCCGTCGCCACGAATGGCGGCGGCACGAGTTCTGCGGAGACGCCGGCGGCCTTCTTGAACATGCTCGCCTCGGCGATTCGCTCGGGTGACGTGCAGTTCATGGTGACTCGACTCAATCCAGCGGTCATCGCCGCGTACGGATCGAGCGCATGTCAGAAGACCGTCGCCACCTATACGGATCCGACGGCCGCCTTCAGCGTTGGCTCCACCGGCTCCCCGGCCGCCTACTCCTACACGGTCGACGGCAAGACCCGCATCGTCCCTGACACGATCACCGCTCAGGTGATCTTTACGCAGCAGGGCAAGGCCGCACCCGAGACGATCCACCTCAGCCGGAGGAGCGACGGGAAGTTGACCTGGTACACCGCGTGTACCGCTCCGGGCGGATAGAGGAGCTCGACGCTCCATCGAGTCGACCTGGGGCTGCGGCGTTCACGCTGCCGCACCCGGAGAGCGCTCAGGAGTCGCGTATCCCTGTATTCGATCGAGTGTCCGGGCGATGGGCGGTCCGACCAGTGGCACGGCGCCATCGGTCATCGTGGCGGCGATAACGCGGCCCCGTCCCGCCAACACCTTGGCGGCAACCAGGAGGGGCACCGAGACGGGCAACGCGGCCACGCCAGCACCAACCGCGATCGCCTCGATGCCCGTTCGTGCCCACCGCGCCACGATGTGGACCTGGCCATCCGTGTCGGATTCGCCGACGGCTCGGCCCTGGTCGGCAGTGGACGATGGCATTGAGCCGACCGTACCGGTGGCGTCGTCGTGCCCACGCGGCAATCGATCCAAAAAGAGCAGGTCGCGAACGAAGTCCAGATGAACTTTGCGTGTCGAATCGGAGCTCGATGCGTGGACATTCGCTCGTCACGTCCGGGCCAGTACGCTCACCGGACTGGCCCGAGGAGGCGCCTCGTGAGCACCCAGAAAGTGAAGCGGCACCGAGCTGGTCGGGTGTTGGGGCTGTTGCTCTTCCTGACCTGCGTGCTCTGTGCGCTGGCGGTGGCGGGGTTGCTGGCCGCGGGGCTGGTGTCGTCACTCGGCGCGGCCGACATCCCCGAAAGTCAGGTGTCCGCGACCTCATCGGTGAGTGCGGCCCCCGCAGCGGCGCCGGCCGCAGCGCCCACGACCGTGACGAGCGTGGCGATCGCGGCGCCCACGACCACCACGAGCCCGCCGAGCCCGCCGCCCCAGCCGATCCCAACCACGACGGCGCCCGCCCGCATCACCACCAGAGTGCCCGCGGTCACCCTGGCGGTCGCACCGGCGTCGGCATTGCCCGCCGCAGGGCATGCGACCCAGTACGGATGCCCGGCGGCACTCGCCTACCTGGCCGCATACGCGGCACCGGCTTTCGTGTCGAGCTGCCCCGGTGACGCCGGTGGCCACCAGGCCCGGACGATTTGCTGGACGGCCCTGCCTTGCCAGTCCGGGACCATCGTGATCGCCGATCCCTGCCCGGCCGCCTACATGAACGAGGCTTCGAACTCATGGGTCCTCACCGGCGTCTTGAAGGCGCCGGTCGACCCCTACGGGACCTGCCGCACCTGAGCTCCTCGAGGTTGGGCCTTGCGACTCTCGGGACTGCTGGGAGGGCGGATCTGGGTTAGTGCTCTGATGGCCGAAGGTGGCGGTGAGCCGGCCTGTAGGCGGGATTCTGTGAGCGGGAAACCCCTCGCCTGGGATGCGGTGGATCAGAGGTCGAATGCCCTGCAAATTCGTTGGTCACCACTATGTATCGGCTCCCAGAGTTACCCAAGGTTGTCAGTACCTGTTGAGGACGACAGTCGAAAGGGCGACCACGAACCGCAGCGTGCGGGGCTGCAACTTCGAAGTCCAAGTGCCGCCCGGTGACGGCGGGGGCGCTGGGCGGCAGCGACCAGTGGGCACCGAGGCGGCGGTAAGCGCAGGCAGACGTTGGAAGGCCTCGGTGCTGCAAGGCGCGAGGTTGCGTCCTGGCCTGGGTCGGTGAGGCGTCATCGTTTCGCTCGGGGAGATCGAAGTAGACGCGAAAAGAGCCGCCCTTAAGGGCGGCTCTTTCAAGCGGTGCAGAGGTGGGCATTTAGGCGGCGGCCTCCTGGAGGTTCTTCAGGCGCGCCTTGCCGGGATCCGTGAGCCAGCGGCCGTCGTCCTTCTTGACCAGCAGCCTGGCGGCGGCGTAGTACCCCGCCGTCCCTCGAGGGTCCATTCCGGCCTCCCTTGCGAATTGGCTTACCTCGGCGGCGGTCGCTCCGCGGCCCTTGGTGTTCACGTCGGCAATCCGCTCAAGGAGGATGCGCATGCTCTGGGCGCTGCCGGGCGCCGGCACCGCCTTAAGGCCGGTCTTGTTGTGCTGCGCCGGTAGTGACGTCTCGATCGCATCCGCGAACGCCCTGGCCCCGGCGGCAATGGCTCTGAGCAGGATTTCGTCAGTCATGGTCTCCTCTGATCTCTCTATCTTACTTGGAAGATCCGACTATATCATGATGAAATTATACGTGAAACACGGATTTATTCATTAAGATCTACTGATTTCTAGGTCCTCCTGGAGAGATAATATAGATAATAAATTAGTATTTAGATCTCTAACAGATATAATATTAACTATTCAAGGGAGGAAATTATGCGCCGGCCACACACGTATTCTCGTGCAACACTTGAGGCCGCACGAGTCCTCGGGCTCGAGGTGGCTCGGGCTCGACGCGCTCGTCGCTGGACCGCCGCCGACCTGTCTGAGCGCGCCGGGATATCGCTGGTGACACTGCGCAAGGTGGAACAAGGCGATCCCAGCGTCGCGCTAGGCACCGCTTTCGAGGTGGCGACGTTGCTCGGAATCCCCCTCTTCGACGCCTCTCGTGAGGAGCTCTCGGAGCTAACCACAAGAGGCCGCGAGCGCCTGGCGCTTCTGCCCTCCCGGATCCGCCAGTCTGTCGCCGACGTGCATGATGCCTTCTGAACCCGCCCGTGCCTACGTCTGGACCTGGCTGCCAGGCGTCATCGAACCGGTGGTCGCTGGCGTTCTAGAGCGCGCCGGCGAGGTGTTCGAGTTCACATACGGGCGCAGCTACCTGGAGCGATCCGACGCGATACCGCTGTACCTGCCGGAGCTACCTCTCGGGTCGGGACGTCAGAGACCGCCGGGCGGCCTACATGTTGCTGGCGTAATCCAGGACGCCGGACCAGATTCCTGGGGCCAGCGCGTTCTAATGCACCGCCTGCTAGGTCGGGCACGCCGTGAGGACGACCCAGTGGAGCTCGGACTGCTCACTTACCTGCTCGAATCAGCTTCAAATCGCACAGGGGCTCTCGACTTTCAGACCAGCCCGGACGAATACGTGACCCGGGCATCGGGCGGGACGCTCGAAGAGATGCTCACCGCTGCTGAGCTCCTAGATGCCGGAGAGCCCTTATCACCTGAACTCGACGCGGCGCTCATGGGAGGCTCGTCGCTGGGTGGCGCACGGCCGAAGGCGTCTTTGACCGACCGAGGTCGGCAGTTCATTGCCAAGTTCTCGTCAGTGGACGATCGCTATCCGGTCGTCAAGGCGGAGGGGCTTGCAATGGAGTTGGCGCGGCTTGCGGGGCTCACGGTCGCCAAGACCGAAGTCCACGAGTGCCTCGGGCGCGATGTCTTGGTCGTTGAGCGCTTCGACCGAACCGCCTCTCCCGGCGAGCGCCGTGGGATGGTCTCGGCGTTGACCATTCTCGAGCTAGACGAGATGAATGGTCGTTACGCCACCTATTACGAGCTAGCTGACGTAGTACGAGCGCGGTTCGTAAACGCCAAGGCAGCGTTGCGCGAGCTGTTCTCCCGCATCGTTTTCAACATTTGTATCGGCAACACTGACGACCACGCACGGAATCACTCCGCCTTCTGGGATGGCAACATGCTGGAACTGACGCCCGCATATGACTTGACCCCAATCATGCGGTCAGGCGGTGAGGCGCGCCAAGCGATGGCAATTGGCCGCGACGGCTATCAGATGAGCCAGTTGGCCGGCTGCATCCCGTACTCCGAGATCTATCTTCTTAGCCCTAACGACGCCAAGGAGATCATTGACATCCAGCTTGAGGTGATCAACACCAAGTACGGCGAAGCCGCAGACGCCGCTCACCTGACCAGTGTCGAGCGTGACAACCTCTGGAACTCCGCAATCCTCAATCCATACGCTATGGAGGGGTACCCGACGAACTCGCGTTAGTTTGATGCGTAAAACCCAGGTCAAGCAGCCAGTGACGGTGAGCCGGCCCGTAGGCGGGATTCCGCCAGGCATGAGGTCTGTCGAGAACGAAACCGTGGCCTGGAACTCCATAAGGGCACCGGATTCCATGCGCTCCGTCCACCACTCGCCAGCACGCTCATACGGGCAGTGGGAGAGCGTGAAGGTCCTTCAGAAGCGTCTGGGCCACACTTCAGACACGATGACGCTCAATGTCTATGGGCACCTGTTACCGATGACGAGGACCGAACGCGTGGCGCCGTGGATGCGGTGCTGGGACCGGCTCTGTCTATGGCACACGAACGGCTTGCATAACTAGGTGTCGTTGGAGGGACGTTGGGTTGTTGGCCATGCATCACTCGAATGCCAATGAAGCTGGGTCACCTTGATTCTGAGGTGCCCAACCGGGTAGGGAGGGAGTTATGGGAGCAGCCGGTGTAATCCTGAAGGAACAAGTGATCGAGGATGTCGGGGCAAGCGGGTTGACATTCACGGTTTGGCGAACACCCGATGGGGAGGGCCGAATCAGGATAAGCGGCGCTGCGCTTCCATTCGGGAATCGTGACCTTCATTTCTCCACGCAGGGCGAGATGATCGGGGCAGGCACCTCCCTGGTAGACGCCTGCCCCGTCACACTGCGGCTTCTCGACTAAGAAGCCCTCTCGTTGCACTGCGGCAGCTTGCCGTAGCGGTTCTTGTAGGCCGCGAGAAGCTGCGCTTCACGCACCGGAGCGTCCTTGGCTGAAGTGATCTCACGCTTGTAGTGCGTGGCCGCTTTGGTACATGCTCCCTCGGCGCCGCTCTGATGACGCTGGAGCCGACTCCGAATGCTCGTCGTGGACATTCCGTAGTAGCTGACGCCGCCGTTCTTCAGCAGCACGTACACGCCGGGCTTGTCCGGTGAACCGTCCACGTTCTTCTTTGTGAACGGATATTCCTCTCCTGAAACAGGCACGTTGCCGGTTCCTTTCTGCTCAGGTAACCGGCAAGAACTGATCTGACGTTTGGGCTGAACCCCGCTATTGTGCGGGTTGTAAGTGTCTGCCTTGGCGACAAGTCAATGGTTGACCGGTCGGCCCCGCGATCTGCGGGGTCGGCCCATTTTTGATGGGTTAGCAGCCACGGTACTTGACTGCTAATCGCCGCTGGTGGATGGGCGGCAGATATCGGGACAGCCTCGACCATCCCACCCTTCTGGGTCGCCTGATGCAAAAATTTGGGCATGCCCCGAGGAGGTCCCACATGACGCCAACAAGCGCACCTGTCGCGCGAGCAAGAAACGCTCTTTCCGATGTTGGTTCGCGTCCCTCGCGAACTCCATGAAGAGGCGAAGCAACGTGCCTCGGAAGAGGATCGGACGCTCGCACAGGTCGTTCGTCGGGCGTTGAAGCAGTACCTCGCACAGCCTGCCGGATAGTCCGTCCGGTTACCGCAACTCGAGCGACCATCCCCACTCGTAACAGCACTTTCCAAACATCCCGCGGGCTTCTCGCGGACAACCGTTGGATGCGTCGCTCGAAATCCCAGGTCAAGATCAGTGTTGACGGTGAGTCGGCCTGTAGGCGGGATTCTGTCCAGGCTCCCGAAGGAGGCCCGGGTGGCCATCCATCTGAGCGGCCTACCTGGGGAGCGCCCTCTCTCGAGGACCGGACGAGCAGCCCGTCTCCCACGCTTGGCCTTGCTCCGGGTGGGGTTTACCGAGCCATCGAGGTCGCCCTCGATGCTGGTGCGCTCTTACCGCACCCTTTCACCCTTACCTGTGCGGGCCCGGAGGGCCCGCCATCGGCGGTTTCCTTTCTGTGGCACTGTCCTGCGGGTCACCCCGACTGGCCGTTAGCCAGCACCCTGCTCTGTGGAGTCCCGACCTTCCTCGACACGGTCCCGCGGACGGTCCGTGCCGCGGCCACCTGGCCGACTCACCGTCGGGCCCAGTCTGCCACCGCTCCGAGGGCGAGGGTGACCGCACAGCACGTCGATAGGGTGTCGAGGATGTCCGGCGGTACCCACCAGCTCTTCGATCCCGAGGCCCCACCGCTCGCCGCTGCTGAGCTGGCCGCCGAGGAGATGGCCGATCCTGGGGTGGCCACCGAGCCGGATCGCCAGGCCGAGTCCGGCGGGGCCGAGTCCGCCGGCCCCGCGTCCGCAAAGCCGCAGCGGAGTCCTCACGATCGGCAGCCTCTACGAGGAGGTCGAGGGCGCGCTGGGCCGCGTCTTCCCCCGGAACCGGCCGCTGTGGGTGCGTGGCGAGATCCAGCATGTCTCGGACCACCGGTCGGGCCATCTCTACCTGGACCTGGTGGACCCCGGGGACGGACGGCGTCTCCCGGCCCCGGGCCCGCGGGGGCGAGCCCACCCTCCACGTGAAGTGCTGGCGCAGTTCGTGGGCCCCGCTCCGCCACGGGCTCGCCAAGGAGGGCATCACGCTCGCCGAGGGGATGGTCGTGGTGCTGCGCGGCACCCTCGACCTGTACCGGGCCAAGGGCGAGATCAGCCTCATCCTCGTCGAGGTCGACGTCACGGCGCTGCAGGGGCACATGGCCGCCCAGCGCGCCCGGCTGCTGCGCACGCTCGACGCCGAGGGCCTGCTGCGCCGCAACGCCTCGCTCCCGGTGCCCGAGCCCGCCATGCACGTCGGGCTGATCGCCAGCCCCGGCACCGAGGGGTGCCAGGACTTCCTGGGCCAGCTGACGGGCTCGGGCCTCGGCTTCCGCATCTCGTTCGTCCCGGTCAAGGTCCAGGGGCCCGGACGCGCCCGCAGCGGTGGCCCGCGCGCTCAAGGTGCTGAGTCGGAGCGACTGCGACGTCATCGCCCTGGTCCGGGGGGGCGGCGCACGCGCGGATCTCGCCGCGTTCGAGACCGAGATCGTCGCTCGTGCCGTGGCGGGCGCGACCAAACCGGTCTTCACCGGCATCGGGCACACCGGCGACGAGACCGTGGCCGACATCGCAGCCGCGCGCGCCTGCATCACGCCGACCGAGTGCGGGCACCAGATCGTGGTGGCCACCCGCCGGTGGTGGGTCACCCGCGTCGCAGAGCCGGCCGCCTTGCTGGCGCGTCGGGTCCCTTCGTTCCTCGCCGATGCCCAGACGCGCGACACCCGGGCCCGCGGTCGGCTGACCGCGGCGGCGCGGCACCAGCTCCGGGTGCACCGGGAGCGCCTGGAGCGAAAGGCGACCACCGTCGGCCGCTCGGCTCCGAGCCGGCTGGAGTCGCGCCAGGCGTCGGTGCGCGCCCAGGCCGCCCGGCTCGGGCCGCTGGGGATCGGGCATCTCGACCGTGCGGACGAGCGGCTGCACTCGTGGCGCCGGCTGCTGGCGGCCTACGACGTGGACCGCCAGCTCGAACGCGGCTACAGCCTGACCACGAACGCGGACGGGGTGCTGGTGCGCAGCGCCTCCGAGCTGGCCGAGCGGCAGGAGATCGTGACGAGGTTCGCGGACGGGACGGTGCGCAGCCGGGTCGAGGCCACACAGATGGAGCAGGAGCAGGAGGACTGAGGTGAGCGTCCCGGACGACAGCGCTCCCGTGGAGCAGCTCAGCTACACCGAGGCGAGCCGAGAGCTCGATTCGATCGTCGACTTCTTCGAGCAGCGCGAGGTCGACGTCGACGTGCTGGTGGCGCGCCTGGAGCGGGCGACGGTGTTGATCGACGAGCTGGATCGCCGCCTGCGCCACACCCGGGCCCAGGTCGAAGAGCTCGTGCCCCGGCTCGACGTGCTGGCCACCGAGGCCGCAGGAGGCGACGAGGCCGGACGCGGCGGCGAAACCGGACGCGCTGACGAGGGAGGTGCGGGCGATGAGTGACGCCACCGGGACGGACCGGCTCTACTTCCGCCAGCTCCTCTCGGGTCGCGACTTCGCCCGCGGCGACATGATGGCCCGCCAGATGGTCAATTTCGTCTATCTGATCGGCGACCGCGAGACCGGCGAGGCCGTCGTCGTCGACCCCGCCTACGCGGTCCAGGACCTGCTCGACATCGTTGAGGCGGACGGCATGCGGCTGACGGGCGTGCTCGGCACCCACTTCCACCCCGATCACCTCGGCGGCCAAATGGGCGGGTGGTCGCTCGAAGGCATCAGCACCCTGCTCCAGAAGGTGCAGGTGCCGGTGCACGTCCAGACCGACGAGCTGCCCTGGGTCGAGCGCACCACCGGTGTCGGCTCCTCGGACCTGGTCGGCCACGACAGCGGCGACGTCATCGAGGTCGGGCAGGTCCGGGTGGAGCTCATCCACACGCCGGGGCACACGCCGGGGAGCCAGTGCTTCCTCGTCGACGGCCGGCTGGTGGCGGGCGACACCCTCTTCTTGGAGGGGTGCGGGCGCACCGACTTCCCGGGCTCGGACCCCCTCGCCATGTACGAGTCCATCCACACCCGGTTGGCCCGGGTCCCCGACGACGCCATCCTCTTCCCCGGCCACCTCTACTCGGCGGACCCCTCGGCGAGCATGGGTGACACCAGACGGTGGAACTACGTGTTCCGGCCCCGCTCCCCCGAGGAGTGGATGGCCATGTTCGGCCAGTGAGACGGGTTCGGCCAGTGAAAAGCGCTCGGCCACCGAGTGTGTTTCGGTCAGCACGAGGGTCGCGGTGACGGCGGGAGGGCTGGTCCAGGAGAGCGGGGTCCTCGTCGTGGGCGCGTCGCTCGCCGGCTGGCGGGCGGTCGAGGGGCTGCGCGCCGAGGGCTTCGAGGGCACCATCTCGCTGGTCGGCGAGGAGCGGCACCTCCCCTACGACCGCCCCCCGCTGTCCAAGCAGGTGCTGTCCGGGAAGTGGCCACCCGAGAAGGCGGTATTGGCCGACAAGCGGCGCTCCAGCGACCTGCGCGTGCACGAGGTGCTGGGGCGGCGGGCCGTCGCCCTCGACGTCGAGGCGCGGCGGGTCGAGCTCGACGACGGCAGCGTGCTCGAAGGTGACGCCGTCGTCGTCGCGACCGGCGCCGTCCCCCGCACGCTCCCGGGCACCGAGTCCCTCGGCCAGGCCGACGGCCTGTTCACGCTGCGCACGCTCGACGACTCCCTGGCGCTGCGCGCCGCAGTCACTGCGACGGAGTCGGCCCGGGTCGTCGTGATCGGCGCCGGGTTCATCGGAGCCGAGGTGGCGTCGACCTGCGCCGGGCTGGGCTGTTCGGTGACCGTGCTCGAGGCCATGGAGATCCCGTTGACCAACGTGCTGGGCCCCCTCGTCGGCGCGTACTGCGGGACGTTGCACGGCGCCAACGGGGTGGAGCTCCGCACGGGTGTCGCCGTGGCGGGCATCGACCGTCTGGAGGGTCCCGGCCCCCGGCTGACCGTGCGCCTGGCCGACGGGGCGTCCTTCGACGCCGACGTCGTGGTGGTGGGGATCGGCGTCGTGCCCACGACCGGCTGGCTCGAAGGTTCGGGTCTGACGATCGAGAACGGAGTGGTGTGCGACCACACGCTGCACGCGGCGGATGGGATCGTGTGCGCCGGGGACCTGGCCCGCTGGATGTGGCGGCACGACGGCGCCGAGGAGCTGATCCGGATCGAGCACTGGGAGGTGGCGGCGGGGGCCGGGCTGGCCGCGGCACGCAGCCTCCTGGCCGGACGTCCCGACGCGCCTGCGTTCGCCCCCGTGCCCTACTTCTGGTCGGACCAGTACGGCGTCCGCTTCCAGGTCCTCGGGAACCCCGGCGGCGACGACGAGGTCGTCATCACCGAGGGCTCATTCGACGAGGGCAAGTTCGTTGCGCTCTACGGCCGCAAGGGCCGGCTGCGGGCCGTCATGGCGATGGGCAAGCCCCGCCAGCTCATGGGTTTCCGCCCCTTGCTCCAGGGCGGCTCCAGCTGGGACGACGCACTGGCCCACGCCGGCGGCTAGGTGCACAGCGAGGCGCGGGCCCTCAGGACCCTCCCTCCAGCAGCCGGTCGAGCGTCTCGAGGTCGGCGCCCTCGAGGGCGACGAGCTTGCGGCGGCCCGACCCGCCCGAGACGAGCGTCACGTCGGAGCGGTGCACGCCGAAGGCCTCGGCCAGGGCGCGCAGCACGGCCTCGTTCGCCTTCCCGTCGACCGCCGGCGGCCGGACCCGCACGATGAGCTCGGGCGGCTCGCCGCTGCCGTAGCGGCCCCCGACCGAGGTGTGCCGTGCGCCTGGGTAGGCGCGCACCGCGACCCGCAACGCCACCGCCGTCAGAACGAGATGCCCGAGAGCTCGGGGATCGTCCCCTCCGCCTTCGCCCGCGCCGCCAGCCAGCGTTCGCGGCCCGCGGCCCGGGTCGCGGCGTCGGACCGGGGCTCGACGGTGCGCCGCGGCGAGAACGTGGCCGCGATGTCGTCCATGGAGCCGTAGGTGCCGATGGCGAGCCCGGCCAGGAGCCCGGCGCCGAGCGTCGTCGCCTCGAGCACGGGCGAGATCTCGACCGGGCGGCCGATGGCGTCCGCCAGCGCCCCGACGAACACGTCGTTGTGCGACATCCCGCCGTCGATGCGCAACGCTCCGATCGGGTACCCGCTGTCGGCCTCCGACGCCTCGACCAGGTCCGCGCCGCGGTGGGCCACCCCTTCGAGGACGGCGCGCACGATCTCGGGCCGACCCGAGCCGCGGGTGAGCCCGACGAGCGTCCCGCGTGCGCCGAAGTCCCACACCGGTGTGCCGAGCCCGAGCAGCGCGGGCACGAACCACACGTCCCCGGACGTCTCGCACTGCGCGGCGACCGACTCCGACTCGTCGGAGCTGGACAGGATCCCGAGGTCGTCGCGCAGCCATTCGACGCAGGTGCCGGCCGAGAGCATGACGGCCTCGGTCCCCCAGGTGGCCTCGCCGGCGATCCGGTAGGCGACGATCGGGAAGGTGCCGCCACCACCGCGCACGGCACTCGCCGGGCCGGCGCCCGCACCGGTGCACTGGTCCAGCATGCCGCCCGTGCCGAACGTCGCCTTGGCCAGGCCGGGCAGCGTGCAGCCCTGGCCGACCAGGGAGGCCTGCTGGTCGCCGGCGATCCCGCAGATGGGGGGCGCTCCGGAGAGCGCCGTGGCGGCGCCGACGGCGCCCGAGGAGTCGACCACGGTCGGCATCAAGCTGAGGGGGATCCGGAGCCGTTCGAGCAGCGAGGCGTCCCAGCCGATGGTGGCCGGGTCGACGAGCGCGGTCACGGCCGCGTTGGTGGCGTCGGTCACGTGCAGCGCGTCGGGTCCGGCCGCTGCGCCACCCGACAGTGTCCACGCCACCCAGGTGTCCACGGTGCCGAAGCAGAGCTCGCCGCGCTCGGCCCGGGCCCGCTCGGGGTCCACCTCGTCGAGGATGGCCATGACTTTGGTGGCCGACGCGTTGGGCGCCAGCCGGATCCCCTCGGCCTGCAGGACGAGGCAGGTCCCCACGGTGCGCAGGTCCTGCCAGCCGATGCCCGGTGCGACCGGCCTGCCGGTGGCGCGCTCCCACACAATGACCGAGGCCCGCTGGTTGGCGATGCCCACGGCCTGGACCGGCCCCCCGTCGGCGAGGGCAGCCCGCGCGACCTCCAGCGACGCCTCGGCCAGCCGCGCCGCGTCGAACTCCACCAGGCCCGGCGCCGGCGAGTCGGGGAGGACGCGGCACGTGGTGCTCGTGCTCGACGGTGGCATCGGGCCGCACGATGGCGGCGCGGACGCCGGAGGTGCCGACGTCGACGACGAGGACGCTCCCCCCGGGCGCGCTCACGTCCAGGGAGGTGGGCCGAAGGGGGAGGACAGCCCGAACTTGCCCGGGTTGAGGATGCCGACGGGGTCGAACACCTCCTTGAGGCCGCGCAGGACGTCGAAGCCGGAGCCGAGGGCGCGGGGGAGGAAGCGAGAGCGGTTCAGCCCGATGCCATGGTGATGGCTGATGGCCGCGCCATGGGCCAAGGTGGCGTCGGTGATGGTGTCCCAGGCGGTGCGGTAGTACCGCTCGCGCCATTCGGCGTCGCCGTCGGGGCCGCGCCCGCCGAAGGTGAAGTACAGGCAGGCGCCGTCGGTGTAGGCGTGCGACTGGTGGGCCGAGGCGGCGAGGGTCCCGTCGATGGCGCTGAGCGCGCCGACGACCTCGTCGAAGAGGCCCGGCAACGCGGACCACGGCCCCGCGACTTCGGCGGTGTCGACGACGATGCCGGCGCGCCAGAGCGGGGCGAGCGCCGAGACGTCGTTGCGGTGGCCCAGCCAGCGTTCCACCAGGGAGATGTCGAGTGGGTGCGCGCCGGCCGCGGCGCCGCACTCGTCGTCGACCACGGCGAGAGTTCCGGCCAGGATGGCCGGGTCGGCCTCGTCGAGGACGATGAGCACGTTCGTCTCAGCCTGCTCGAAGTTGCGGCCCGACTCCGTCTCGTCGTAGAGGCGCAGCACCGCCGGCGTCGCCCCGCGGCGCATGATGCGGCGGCAGGCTTCCAGACCGGCGGCGAACGTCGAGAACCCGAAGGCGCGGCGCTCCTGGGCGGGCGGCAGGGGGTGGAGCCGGAGGCGGGCCTCGGTGATGACGCCGAGCGTTCCCTCGCTGCCCACGAAGAGCTGGGTGAGGTTCGGCCCGGTCGCGGCGCGCGGGCCGTGGCCCTCGGTGTGCAGGATCCTGCCGTCGGCCAGCACGACCTCCAACCCGATCACCATGTCCTCGATCTTCCCGTAGCGGGTCGAGTACTGGCCGGCCCCGCGGCAGGCGAGCCAGCCGCCGACCGTCGAGAGGTCCATCGACTGGGGCCAGTGGCCGACGGTGTAGCCGTCGCCCACCTTGCCGAGCGCCTCCTCGAGGTCCGGGCCGAACGTGCCGGCCCGGACGTCGGCCGTCAGCGACGTCTCGTCGACGCCGACCAGACCGTCGAGCCCCGTCATGTCGAGGGCCACGCCGCCGTGGACGGGGATGGAGCCACCGCACACGCCGCTGCGGCCGGCGGCTGCGGTCACCGGGACGACAGCGTCGTTGCAGGCGGCCAGGACGGCGGCCACCTGCGCGGTCGAGGTCGGCCGCACCACCACCGCCGGGCGCTGCGGCACGGCGCCCTCGGCGGCCCAGCCGATGGCGACCGGCCACCAGTCGCGGCCGGCCTCGGCCCGGGCCTCGTCGTCGCTGTGCACCGTCGCGCCGCTGGCGGCGATGCGGTCGAGCACCTCCGCCGGGACGTCGACGGTGGTGGCGCCGAGGCGGTCCGCCACCGCTGCTCCGGCGGCGTCGATCGGGGTGACGGGCGTCGGCGCCGTCACGGCAGGTCGAGCCCGGCCGTCAGCAGCTCCTTCTGACAGGACTCGGTGAACCGGGCCGCGCTCTCGGCCGCCTCCTGCTCGTCCCAGCCCATGTCCGCCGCAATGAGCGCGGCCACCGCCGGTGCCGCCTCCATCGTGGCCTGCGCCCGCTGTATGACGGCCCGCGTCCGCCGGGCCAGCACGTCGTCGACGGTGCGGGCCATCTCCTCGCGGGCGGCGTAGAGCACCTCGGCGCCGGTATAGGGCAGGCCGGCCACGACCGGCATCAGCAGCTCGGGCCGACCGTCGGCCAGGGCGAGCACGGCCGGCGCCTCCGTCCCGTAGCGGCCGAGGATGCGGGCGTGGGGGTGGGCCTGCGCGACCGGGTCCCGCATCTTGGCCGTCGCGCCGATGAGCGGGAGCGTCTTGGTGACGCAGCGCCGGCGCCGCGGCGACTCGCCGAGGTGCCGCACGACGGCGTCGACCGTGTCCTGGGCCATCTTGCGGTAGGTCGTCAGCTTGCCGCCCGTGACCGTGACGACGCCGTGCGGCGAGGTGGTGACCGTGTGGCGGCGCGAGAGGTCGGCCGTCCGCTCCGAGACGTGCCCGCCCTTCGCCGGCGGTGCCAGCAGGGGCCGCAGTCCGGCCCAGACCCCGGTCACGTCGGCCCGCGTGAGGCGGGACGTCGTCACGGCGTTGGCCGCCTCCAGGAGGTAGTCGACGTCCTCCGGGGTGCACGCGGGGTCGTCGAGCGGTCCCGAGTAGTCGGTGTCGGTGGTGCCGAGGTAGACGAGGTCGGTGCCCGGCCACGACACCACGAAAATGGACCGCTTGTCCTTGGGAACGGGGATCACCGCCGCGATGTCG
Organism: uncultured Acidimicrobiaceae bacterium; assembly: GCA_963740535.1. Taxonomy (GTDB): domain Bacteria; phylum Actinomycetota; class Acidimicrobiia; order Acidimicrobiales; family RAAP-2; genus Bog-473. The sequence continues at coordinate 154,667 of CAVUEI010000001.1, read as the reverse complement.
CACGGGAGCCGATCCGCCGGCACGGTGACGTGGATCCCCTTGGCCGGCCGGATGGCGTGGGGATCCGCGCCCTCGTCCAGCGCGCGCACGGCGTCGGCCCACACCCCGGTGGCGTTGACCACGGCGCGGGCCCGGACGGCGAACTCGCTCGACTCGTCGCCCGGCACGGGTCGCACCACCGCGCCGGTCGCCCGCCCGGCCGCCGTCGTCAAGCGGACGACGGGTGTGTAGTTGGCAATGGCAGCACCGAACTCGAAGGCGGCGGTGCGGGCCAGCGTCAGCGTCAGGCGTGCATCGTCGGCCCGGGCGTCGAAGTAGAGGAAGCCCGCCACGAGGTGATCGGTGTTGAGCGTCGGGAGGTGGGCCAGCGCCTCGTCCTTGGTCACCTCCTTGTGGCGCTCCCCGATGCGCCACCCGCCCGTGATGTCGTAGAGCCAGAGGGCCGAGGAGTACGAGCGGGCCACCGTCTTGGAGACCACGCCGTCGCGACCGAACAGCGGGATCAGGAAGGGCAGCGGTGAGACCAGGTGCGGTGCGTTGTCGAGCAGGCGCTGCCGCTCGGCCAGGTTCTCGTAGACGAGGCGGAACTCGCGTTGCTGGAGGTAGCGGATGCCGCCGTGGACCATCTTGGAGGACTTCGAGGAGGTGCCGGAGGCGAAGTCACCCTTCTCGACCAGGGCCGTCCGCAGACCCCGGCTGGCCGCATCGAGCGCCACCCCGGCGCCGGTGACCCCGCCGCCGATGACCAGCACGTCGAACTCCTCGTCGGCGAGGCGGCGCAGCGCGTCGTCGCGGCGAAACGGGTGCACCGGTCCAGCCTGCCACATCCGATCCGAGACGGAATCTGGGCGCACCGGCATCGCTGGTGTCGCGTCAGGGCGGGTCGACGCCAGCCTTCGTGCGTAGGGTCCGGTGCATGCTGCCGGCACAGGCTGACCCGTGGGCGGGTTACGCGCGGACGGTCGTCGAGATCGCCCGACCCCTCGAGGGCGACCTGGTGGTCCGCGCTGCGCCGCCGGGCGAGGTCGGGGTGTGGCCCTGGTCCGAACCGGGGCCGGTCCTCGTGTTGACCGCATGGGACCCCGGCGAAGAGCGGCCGGGCGACGCGATCAACCGGGAGCGCCAGCGGGCGCTGGACGCAGAGCTGCACCCCCTGGCGACGGGGATGTGGCGGGCGGTCGGAACCGATCCATCGTCGGGCCGGCGGGAGGAGGGGGTGGCGGTCTGCGGCATCACGGTGGAGGCCGGGATCGCGCTGGGCGCCCGCTACCGGCAGGACGCGCTGTTCGTGTGGACGCCGGAGGCATGGACGATCGTGGCGTGCCGGGGCGAGCGGCGCCTCGCGTCGGGCTGGTCGATCGCGCCGCCCGCTGAGGTGGGGACTATCGCTGCCCCAGCCGCTCCGCCTACTCCGTCCCGGTGATCCCGCGGCGGTGGGCGTAGGTGACCGCCTGCGAGCGATCGCGGCTGCCGGTCTTGGCGAAGATGTGATTCACGTGCGTCTTCACCGTCGCCTCGCTGACGAACAGGTTCGCCGCGATCTCCCCGTTGCTCAGCCCCGACGCGATCAGCCGCAACACCTCAGCCTCCCGGGCCGTGAGCCCGTCAGGGAGCGCGTCGCCCCCGCCCTCCGACGGCAGGGTCGTCGCCTGGACGAGGCGCGATTGCACTTCGGGGTCGAGCACTGCCTGACCGGCCGCAGCCGCCTGGAGGGCCCGGGCGATGTGGTCGCGACCGGCGTCCTTGGTCAGGTAACCCAGGGCGCCCGCGCGCAGCGCTCCCACGATGGACGCGTCGTCGGCGAACGTCGTGAGGACGACGACGTGCGTCGAGGGGTGGTCCGCCCGTATCCGCCTCGTCGCCTCGACTCCGTCGAGCCGGGGCATGCGCAGATCCATCAGGACCACGTCGGGTTCGAGGTCGGCGACGAGGGCGAGTGCCTCCTCGCCGTCGGCCGCGGCCCCCACCACCTCGATGTCGCTCATGGTGCCCAGGAGGGTGACCAGGCCTTCGCGCACCACGGTCTGGTCGTCGGCCACGACGACCCTCATGCCGGCACGGCCGCCTGCACCGCCCAGCCCGCGCCGGTTGGCTCGGCCCGCAGGTCGCCGCCGAGCAACTCGACGCGTTCCCGCATGCCCCGCAGACCGAAGCCCCCACCGGTCTCAGCGAGGCTCCCGTTCGGGCGGATCGCTGCATCGGATCCGTCGGGACATGGCCCGTTCGCCACGCGGAGCCGGGTGGCCCCGTCGCTGAAGTCGAGACGGACGGTGACGGGCGCTCCCGGCGCGTGCTTGCGCGCGTTCGTGAGCGCCTCCTGAGCGACCCGATAGAGCGCCAGGCCGGCGTCGGGGTCCAGCGGGCGGGGTTGGCCGTGCACCGTCATGGCCGCCCCTTCTCGCTGGGCCAGCGCGGTGAGCCGCTCCGCCAACTCGACGGGGTCGTCGCGCAGGGCATGGACGGCCTCGCGCGTCTCCTCGAGGCCCTGCACGGCGAGCTGACGGGCCTGGCGGACCATCAGCCGGGCTTTCTCGGGATCGTCGCCCGCTTCGAGCAGGGCGTCCGCCGCGTCCAGTTGCACCGAGAGTGCGCCAAGGGAGTGCGCCAGTACGTCGTGCACCTCGCGACCCAGCCGGTTGCGCTCGGCCAAGGCGGCGGCGTTGTCCCGCTCGGTGTCGGCGCGCGTCCTTTCCGCCAGCAACTGCTCCGCCTGCGCGGCGCGGTCGAGGTACTGGCGCCGGCTGGTGCCGACCATGAGGCCCGCGATGCCCGAGAGCGCACCCTCGGCGATGACCTCTCCGGGCGCGGGTGTCCCGAGGATGAGCACCGTCGCCACCAAGGTGACGACACCGACCGTGGCGACTGCCGCGGCCGGGATCGTGTCGAAGGCGATGGCGGCGCCCAGGCCGGCGACCGCGATGAATGTGACGGCGACCGGTGCATAGCCGGCCAACGCGCCTCCCGACGCCGCCATGCAGACCAGGAACGACCAGACGACGGGCTTGGGCGCCCGCAGGCTGCGACCGGCGAGCCAGCCGACCCAACCGATGGACGCGGTGACCATCAGCAGCGGGACAGGCCATGGCAGGGAGGCGTACTGGTGGGAGGCCTGGCCGGCGACGGCCCACAGGAGCGCCGCGAGCCCGAGCACCCGGGCGGCGGAGAGCATCCGCTCCGGGCGTGACGACTGCCAGGACCGAAGCCGTGCGCGCAGCGCCTCCATAGGCATATGTTCGGCCCCGGCGAAGCGGCTGTCCACGGATTAGGCCGAGGCGAGCAGGCTGCGCAGCCCGCCCCGCGGGATGGCGGCGCCGGAACGGACCGCCCGCAGGTACAGGACGCCGGTGCGGCTGGCGACCTCGGCCATCGCCATGAGGACGAATGCGGAGGTCCACGCGGCCCCCGACGTGATGTGGTGGGCCGTGCTGAAGCTCACGATCGTCGGCTGGCCGCCGTGGGTGACCCACAAGGAGAAGGCGACACGGGCCCCGATGCCGAGCACCCACAGGAGGGCCGCCACCAAGCCGGCCTGGGCGAACGCGCCGGCTCCATCGCTCCGGACTGTGGTGACGAGGCCGGCGGCCACGCCGAGCCCCAGTCCGACCAGTCCCAGCCCGACCTCGAGGAGCGCGTCGTTGCCGGCCGTGGGGATCGTGTGCAGGAACTGGGACGCCACCCACACGGTCACGACGACCGGGAAGAGCATCCGGGCCACCGTGATCCGGTGGCCCCGGACCTGCAGGACGACGAGGCCGACGAGTGCGATGTTCAGGAGGTATTCGGTGATGGTCATACCTGCAGTGTCCGTGAAACAGGCGAAAACAGCATCGGCGCGGGGGTGGAGTTCCGGGTGGATCCCTTCTCCACCCGGGACCCGCTGTCATTACTACGTCTCACGTAGTAATGTGCCGGCATGCCACGCCGTCACGTCTCGTCCAAGGGGGCACTCGGCCGCAGCAACGAGCCCTCGGTGCTCATCCTGACCAGCCTGGCCGGCGGTCCGAAGCACGGCTATGCGCTCACCAAGGACATCGAGCAGTTCACCGGGGTCACCCTGGGCCCGGGAACCCTGTACGGCGCCATCGCCCGGCTCGAGGAGCGAGGCCTCATCGTGCCCGAGCCGGTCGGGGACGACGAGCGCCGCCGCCCCTACCGCATCACGGGGACGGGGCGGGTGGCGCTCGAGGGCGCGGTGCGCGAGATGCGGGCGCTCGCCGACGAGGGCGCGACGCGGCTCGGCATCGGCGTCAACGGGCCGCGGATTCGCGTCAACGGGTCCGCGATCGGCGCGCCGGCGTGACGGCGGATCCGTACGAGCGCCTCCTGCGCTGGTACCCGCCCCAGTGGCGGGAGCGCTACGGCGACGAGATGACCGCGCTGCTCCAGGACTCCTACGCCAGCGCGGCCGACGTACCCCGGCGCGACCGCTGGGGCCTGGTCAGTGCCGGCGTGGCGGAGCGTGCCCGGGCGGCCGGGTTGATCGGATCGAACGAGAATGCCGGCGCGCGGCTGCGGAGCGGGTCGGTGCTGGTGCTCTGCGGGTGGGGGCTGTTCCTTGTCGCTCTGGCCATCTTCGCCAAGGCCACCGACAACTGGCTCACCGGGACCCCGCGCTCGGGCCGCTGGGTCGCCGTGTCCGGCTTCGACGCCGTCGGGGTGGCAGCCGCCGCGGGATGCGTGCTCGTCCTGGCCGCCGGCACTGTGCGCACTGCCCGCCTTCGGGCGCCTGCTCCGGGACGGGGGTTGGAGCAGCGTGCGCGGCCCGGTGTCCCGCGCCGTGGCCTCGGCCGCCGTGGCCCTGACGCTCTTCGGGGGAGTCGTGACCTGGGCCCACCACCTGAGCCGCCACGATCGCAACGGGGGGCTCTTCGTCTACAGCTCTCTGTTCGTCGTCGTCGGCCTGGCGGCGGTCGTCGCCCTCGGATGTGCCACGGCTGCGGCCGTCGCCGTTGCCCGCCGGATCGACCTCCCCGTCCGCTCGCTGCGTGCGCTGGGCCTGATGGCGTCCGGTCTCTGCGGCCTGATGGTGCTGGTCGTCGCCGGCTTCACGGCCTGGTGGGCGGCCGAGGCGTCACACGCGCCCCGAGTCCTGGCGCAGAGCATCGGCAACGGCCTGCCCTTCAGCTCCTCCACCGTCCCCCCCGGGCTGCTGGCGGCCGGGCTCCTCATGGTCGCCGGCCTGGTCCTGGCCCTGGCCGGCACGGCGAGGATGGTCCGGGTGCTGGGCACCGGCCGCGCCCCGGTCTGACCTCGGAACCCCCAGCCCGGGGGCCCATCAGCCCGCCTGCCCGGACCGGTGAACTCCCCTACAGGCGGACGGGATTTCCTCTTTAGGCGGACGGGCAATGCGCCGATTCGATACATACGGCAGCGCGGTCCCCGGGCACGGCGCGCCGGATGGAAGCGCTGGCGGGTGGCGCTCGAGGAGGAGGCAATGGATCGCTTCGACGAGGGCTGGGAGTACGACTCGGAGATCGACTCCGACCTCGACCGGGAGCTCGCTGCGGGCTCACCCGAGGTGCTCTACCTCAGTCTCATTCCCGACGAGGAGCGCCAGCGCTTCTGGGCCGAGCGCGTGTGGACCGACGTGGCCGGCGACGAGCTCCAGCCCGACTCGCTGCTGTTCGCCGATCGGGGCGCCGAGGCTGAGCTCTGCAAGGAGATCCGCCTCTCCGAGCTGTGGGGTGGGTGTCAGGACCGGCCCTTCACCATGGACGAGTTCCTGGAGCTCTCCGTGCTCGTGACCGACGTGAGCGGCATCCGCGGTGAGCTCTGTGCCGACTGCGCCATGCTCGAGCGCCCGAACGTGAGCGCCAACTGGGCGTTGGCCACCACCGCGCTGTGCCGTGGTCATCTCCGGTTCCGCTTGGGCCACGCCCAGATTGAGGGGGGCAGCGCCCGCCGTTCCTCGTAGGCGCGTCGCCCGCCCGGTGCGGGCCCGATCCGCAGGAACCGTGCACAATGGGTGCGTGACGTTGGCCGCCCGTGTCTACGCCGCATCGCACCTGAGCGGATCGTTCGTCCTGCGCTCGGGCCGCACGGCCGATCGCTACTTCGACAAGTACCGCTTCGAGTCCGACCCCGCCTTGCTCGCCGACATCGTCGAGGCCCTCGCCCCCCTGGTACCACCGGGGATCGACGGGTTGGCGGGTCTGGAGCTCGGTGGCGTCCCGCTGGCCACAATGTTGTCGTCGGTGACGGGGTTGCCGGCGTTCTTCGTCCGCAAGCAGCCCAAGAAGTACGGCACCGAGCGAATCTGCGAGGGCGGCGACATCTCGGGCCGCCAACTCCTGATCGTCGAGGACGTCATCACGACCGGCGGACAGGTGGTCCTGTCGGCCCAGGACCTGCGCTCGGAGGGCGGCATCGTCGCGCATGCGCTCTGCGTCATCGACCGCCAGGGTGGTGGCGCCGACGTCGTCGGCGCCGAGGGCATTGCGCTGCACGCCCTGTTCACGATGTCCGAGCTCGAGGCGGCGGGGTGAGGCCGTACCGCCCGGGGCTCGTGGCCGGCCCAATCCTCAGGGCACGGGATTGCGGTGCGCCGGCAGCCGCCGCTTGGCGTCGCGCTGTGCCTCCAGGACCGAGCGCAACCGGCTGAGGTTCTCCCGGTCCTCGGCGGCCCGGTTGTCGCGCTCCTCGGGGTCGGTGCTCAGGTTGTGCAGCTCGAAGAGTGGCTCTGCCGCCGGGGCGGCAAAGGGGTTCTTGGCAATGCCGTGCTCGGCGTTCCAGTCGTCCAGTCGCTCGTAGTAGTGGTTGAGCTTCCAGAGCTCGTCCGCCCCACCTGGACCCGATGGCAGGGTGGCGATGACCGATTCGATCCTCGACGGCTGGCCGACTGGCTCGAAAGCGGCGCCGCTCAGGATATTGGTCTGGGTGAGGCCCTTCGAGGGGTTGTCCTCGGTCATGAAGTACACCGGTGTGGCCGCCGAGGCGGCGCTGGCCTTGCCGGTCACGACGTCGCTCAGGTCCCGACCGGGCAGGGGGTGCGCCTCGGCGTGGTGGGCTGACACGCCCGCCGTCGCCCGCTCGAGGTCGATGCCGGCCAGCCCGAGCAGCGTCGGGATGAGGTCGACGTGGCTCGTCGGCACCGAGATCCCACCGTCGACGGTCGCGACGCCCGGCCCCGACACCAGCAACGGGACGCGTGTCGCCTCGTCGAAGACGTTGAACCACTTCTGCACCAGGCCCCCGTGGGCGCCGATCAGGTCGCCGTGGTCGGAGGTGAACACCACGATGGTGTCGTCGAACATGCCCGAAGCCTCGAGAGCCTCGAGGATCCGCCCGATGGACTCGTCGACCACCTTCTGCAGGTAGTAGTAGAGGCGCCGGTAGGCGAGGTCGGTGTCCGATTCGAAGATCATCTTCGGCCACAGGGCCTTGAAGGACTCCTGACAGGGTGGCCGGCCGGCGAAGGTGTCGCCTTGGGAGGGCGCCTCGGGGATGTCGGGCACCGAGTCGTCTGGCGGACCGTACCCGAGCAACTGCTCCCACCCGAAGCCGTTGAAGGCGATGTCGTGGGGGTTGACGAACGATGCCACCGCCAGCCACGGGCCATCGCGGCGGGCCCGGGCCAGCTCGTCGAACAACTCGACCACCTGCTCCGCGAAGACGCCGTCGCGCACCATGCCGCAGTCGGACTTGGCCGCGCCGTGCGGCTCCCGGCCGATCCACCCCGAGAACCCGAACGGGTCGAGCCGATCGGCCTTCTTGTAGGCCTCGACCGCCTCGGGAATCGGCTTCCCGGCGTCGTCGGATGCCATCAACCCCTCGTGCGTCCCCGGGATGACCAAGTCGGCGTGCGAGACGTGCCATTTACCCCGGTAGTGCGTCTGGTATCCGCCGGCGCGGAACCAGTCGCCGAGCGTGGGCACCGAGTCGGGGTCGAGCCAATGCATGCCGGGGTCGGTGGCCTGCTTGGCCGCGCCGTCGGTGGACGTCACCCCGTGCAGCGACGGGTACTGGCCGGTGAACAGCGTGGCCCGGCTGGGCGTGCACGCCGTCGAGCCCGCGTAATGACGGTGGAACTCGAGACCGCCGGACCGGATCGATTCGCGAGACGTCAGGTGGCGCGTGCGGAACGACGTGACCGCGTCGGACTCGTAGGGCGGCGGGTAGCGCTCCTCGTCGGTCATGATGAGCAGGATGTTGGGGGAGGACATGGGGCGCAGTGCTGACGCGGGCCGGCTACAGCCCGGACTCGGCTTTGACCCGGCCGTCCGCGACCGCCTTCTGCAGCGCGTCGTAGTCCCGTTCGTTCTGGTCGGCGTAGGTCTGGGCGAACTCGACGAGCGCATCGTCGAAGGTGGTGCTGTTCCCGAGGTATGACGCGATGGCGATGCGGTCGCCCGAACGGGCGTGGGCTCGGGCCAGCGCCTGGGCGCAGACCCCCGAGTAGACGGCGAGGCCCTTCGGGAGAGCGCCTTCGACCTCGAACGACCCCTTCCAGTCACGGAGCTGGCGCAGGTAGAAGTCCCGCGAAATCCCGTCCAAGCCCTCGACGCGTTGCCAACCCAAGAAGATGTCGCTGGCCGCCTGCATCAGGTGCTGCCCGGTGACGACGCGCTCACCGTGGTTGGAATACTTGCTCTTGCCCACGAACTCCTCGAGGACCGAGGCCTCGGCCTCCTTGGCCTGGAGGAACAGCGGGTCGTCCCCGTCTCGACCCTGGAGCAGGAGGATCCAGGCCCGGGTCCCGACACTGCCGACGCCCACGACCTTGCGCGCCACGTCGACGAGCTCGTAGCCCTCCAAGAGGTGGCGACGGTCGCTCTGCAGCGTGCGGCGGTAGCTGCGCACCAACCCGTGCAACGCCTGCATCATCCGTTCGACCTCGCTCTCGGTCAAGAGCTCGGCGAGGGGGACGACCAGCGGGGGATCGCTGATGATCCGGCGCTGTCCGTCCACCAGCGTGGTGAGTTTGGCCAGAGCCTGCAGCGAGTCCTTGGTGCGCGACTTCGCGACGATGGAGGTCGCCTTGGCCGCCATCTGCTCGTCGCGCTTGGACTTCGCCTTGCTGGTCGCGGTCGCAGCACTGGGCGGAGAGTCCGGCGATGATCCCCTCGATGTCGACCCGCTCGTACCACACGGCGAGGTTGCCCAACTCGGCCAGGCGGCGCATCTCCTTTCGGTACGTCGCCCCGACAGCCCTGGCGGCGGCGGCGCAGTCCTTGGTGGAGAAGCTCTCGTTCCTCCCGCGCGATGACGACGCTCGCTGCCAGCCGCTTGAGGTCCCACTCCCAAGGTCCCGGCAGTGTCTCGTCGAAGTCGTTGACGTCGAACATCATCGCCCGCTCGGGTGATGCGAACAGCCCGAAGTTGCTCAGGTGGGCGTCGCCGCAGATCTGGGCGGTCAGTCCCGAGCGGGGCGTGGTGGCCAGGTCGGACGCCATGATCAGGGCGGCGCCGCGGAAGAAGGTGAACGGCGAGACGAGCATGCGCCCGTAACGGATCGGCACGAGCTCGGGGACCCTTGTGACGGCCTGGCGCTCCAAGAGGCTGACCGGGTCGGGACGAGACGAGGCGGGCTCGAAAGCAGCATGGGCGGCTCGCGGCACGCGGGCCCGCGCCTCCTTGCCCAGCAGGGCCCGATCCTGCGGCGTCAGGTGCACGACCTTCTTGGCCGTCTTCGCCCGGGGTGGCGTCGTCTGTTCCATCGTCATCATTTCCTCCTGGGGCGCGCACCACTGAGAGCGTGCCGGCACCCGGCCCCACCCTGCCCTCCCTCTGGCAGGTTTGCCTAGGGGCTTTCGGCCCCTCCGGGAGGGGGGTATGGACCCGACCGGCCGCAGGTGGGCAGGAGATTTCGACAACCATTGTCAAAATGGGACCGTCGCCCGCTAGGGTGGCCGGGCGATGCAGTCACCGGACGCACTCACCGATCTGTTCCGGGCCCACGGCCGCAAGATCACAGCCCAGCGCCAGTGCATCTTCCGGGCCCTGGAGGGCGACGTCTCCCATCCGTCGGCGGAGCGGGTGCACGACAGGGTCCGCCGCGAGATGCCCAACGTCTCGCTCAAGACCGTCTACCAGACACTGAACGACCTGGCCGAGTTGGGAGCCATCTCGGTCCTCGACGTCGGCACCGGCTCGGCCCGCTTCGACCCCAATGTCGAGCGGGTCCACCACCATCTGGTGTGCCGCTCCTGTGGCAAGGTGCGCGACCTGGCGGCGGACCTCCCCGGCCTCACCGTGCCCCGCCGGGCGGCGCAGGGCTTCGACGTCGACAGCGCCGAGGTGGTTTTCCGAGGTCTGTGTGACGAGTGCCGCGACGCGCGCGCCGGGGCGGGATGCCGAACCACAACGTCCGATCAGGCTAAGAGATCACGAGCAGCAACCGAAAGAAAGGGAAGCACACGCCATGCCAGCACTGAAGGGGACCCAGACCGAGTCGAACCTCAAGACGGCCTTCGCCGGCGAGAGCCAGGCGAACCGCCGCTACCTCTACTTCGCCCAGAAGGCCGACGTCGAGGGCTACCCCGACGTTGCCGCACTGTTCCGCTCGGTGGCCGAAGGCGAGACGGGGCACGCGTTCGGGCACTTCGACTTCCTCAGGGAAGTCGGCGACCCGGTGACCGGGGTGCCCGTCGGCGCCACCGAGGACAACCTCAAGTCCGCCATTGAGGGCGAGACCTACGAGTACACCGAGATGTACCCCGGCTTCGCCAAGACGGCCCGAGACGAGGGCTTCGTGGAGATCGCCGAGTGGCTCGAGACGTTGGCCAAGGCGGAGAAGTCGCACGCCGGCCGCTTCACGCAGGGACTCGAGTCCGTCTCGTAGGCCGTCCGTCTCGCAGGAGAGGCGGCCACCGTGACCGCCACATACGACCCCACCGATCCGAAGTACTTCGACCCGGGCGCGCTCCGGGAAGAGGTCGACCGCGTCTTCGACCTGTGCCACGGCTGCCGCCTCTGCTTCAACCTGTGCCCGTCGTTCCCGACGCTGTTCGGTTTCGTCGACGCCAACGACGGGGACGTCTCGGCGCTGACCGACGCGGAGCGGGACCAGGTGGTCGACGAGTGCTACCAGTGCAAGCTCTGCTACGTGAAGTGCCCCTACGTGCCACCGCACGAGTGGGAGCTCGACTTCCCCCGCCTGATGAGCCGGGTGCACGCCGTGCGCCAGCGGCAGCTCGTCGGGGTGAAGGAGCGGCTGACCGACCAGTTCCTGGCGCGCACGGACCTGCTGGGGCGCGCCTCGGTTCCGGTGGCGCCCCTGGTCAATTGGGCCACTGGCACGCCTGGCTCGTGGCCGCGCCGGGTCATGGAGAAGACGGTCGGCCTGGCTTCCGAGCGCCTGCTCCCGCCGTACGCCAAGCAACGCTTCACGACCTGGTTCCGGCGGCGAAAGGGGCGTCCGGCCGGTGCTCCTGGGGGAGCGGGGGCCGTCTCGGTGTTCCCCACCTGCTTCGTCGAGTACATGGAGCCCGAGGTCGGCCGCGCCATCGTCGAGGTGTACGAGCACAACGGCGTCGAGTGCACCCTCCCCGAGGGCACCAAGTGCTGCGGTGCCCCGTGGCTGCACTCGGGGCACGTGGAGGAATTCACCAAGGCCGCCCGGCGTAACGTGACCGCCCTGGCCGCCGAGGTGCGGGCGGGACGCGACATCATCGTGGCCCAGCCGACCTGCGCCTACGTCGTGAAGAGGGACTACCCCATCTACGCCAAGGGGCCCGATGCCGACCTGGTGGCCTCCCACACCTTCGATCCTGCCGAGTACCTGATGCGACGCCACCGTGCGGCGGACGACCCGTTCGGATTGCGTGACGAGTTCCCCGGCCGCGACGACGGCTCGGTGCCCGACGCCGTCACGTACCACGTGGCGTGCCACCTGCAGGCGCAGAACGCCGGCCTGCGCAGCCGCGATCTCCTGAAAGTGGCCGGGGTGAAGTGTTCCATCGTCCAACGCTGTTCGGGCATCGACGGGACATGGGGCTACCGCGCCGAGAACTACGAGCTGGCGCGCCAGGTCGCGGCGCCGCTTGGACGCGAGGTCGAGGCCGCCGGCAACGAGGTCGTGTGCGGCGACTGCCACCTGGCCAACGGGTCGATCCTCCAGGAGACCGGGACACAGCCGGTCCACCCGATGCAGCTGATGGCGCGCGCGTACGGGCTCGACGAGGCAGGCCACCGGTGACGGAGCCGGTCGTCGGTCAGGCCGGGCCGACCGGGCCCCTGACGCTGGCCGACGTCCTGGACCTGCGGGCGTACGAGCGGGTGCGGGAGGACTACCGGGCGCGGGTCATTGCGCGCAAGCGCAACCGCCGCGTTGGGCTGGGGCCGATCATGACCCTGGTCTTCGAATGTGTCGACACCGTGCGCTTCCAGGTGCAAGAGATGGCCCGGGTCGAGAAGATCATCAGCGACGAGGCGATGCAGGTCGAGCTCGACATCTACAACCGGCTGCTTCCAGGCGAGCGGGAGCTGTCGGCCACCCTCTTCATTGAGCTGACGTCGGAGGGGGCGCTGCGGGAGTGGCTGCCCCGCCTGGTGGGGATCGAGCGCCAGCTCGGCGTCTCGGTCGACGGTGACGTGGTGCCTAGCGTCCCCGAGGCCCAGCACGCCGCCGCCCTCACCCGGGACACGGTCACGCCGGCCGTCCACTATCTGCGCTTCGGCTTCACCGAGGCCCAGGTGGCTGCCTTCCGAACCGCCGGCGAAGTGGCCCTGGTGGCGACCCACCCCGCCTACGAGGCCCAGACCGTGTTGGCCCCGAAGGTCCGACTCGAACTGCTCGGGGACCTGGTCGGCACAACAAAGCCCCTACCTATTGGCTGACCAGGGACAATTCTGTGCGCAAGCCTTTACAGGCGCTCACGTCGTAGGCCATACTCTTCGTTCGCCGAAATTCGGGCAGGATGCCGTCGGACTGTGTGCCGAAAGGGCCCCCGAGCAGGGCGAAAGCAAGTATCCACCCTGATGTTCGTTTACGAGGAAGTGTTTCCAATGATCGCCACCACGTGGCGCAAGCTAGCCGCCTGCCGGGGCCTGGACGTCGAGGCGTTCTACCCGGTGACCGAGGACGAGGCCGACGCGGCCGAGGCCAAGGCTGTCTGCGCCGTCTGCCCGGTCCGTCAGGCGTGCCTGGAGCACGCCCTGGCCCACCGCGAGCGTGAGGGGATCTGGGGCGGCACGACCGAGCGGGAGCGCAGGCGGATCGTGCGGCAGCGCCGCAAGTCCGCCTGAGCGCACCTTCCAGCGCACACGGCAGCGTCCCGAGCAGGGGCCACTAGCGCGCCGTATGGGTGGTCGTCGTGCTCGGCGACGCCTGCGTCGACGGGACCGTGGAGCAGGGGAAGGGGTTCCAGGGCTCGAGCTGGGTGTTCGTGTAGACGTCCGACGGGATCGTCGTCGTGGTCGTCGACCCGCCGGGTGCCGTCGTCGTGGTCGTGCCCGCACCTGAGGCACCGGTCACGGAGAGCGCGGACCCGGCGACGAGGAGGGTGACCGTCTGGCCGCTCAGGCTCGAGTCGGCCACGTAGGTGACCGGGCCGCTCAGCACCGAGTCCAAGGTGAGCGCCGCCCCGAAGCCCGAAGGACCGTAGAGGATCTCCGAGGGCGCGCCGGCGGCGAGGGGCGACGACGCGTCGGCGATCTGGGCAACCTTGAAGCCCTGGGCGGTGAGCGCGGCTGGCCGTGCTGTGCGCGATGCCGCTGACGCTCGAGGCATTCATGACGTTCACGTCGACGCTGCTGTGCGCCTCCGTCGGCACCGTCGTCGTCGTGCCCGCATGCCCCTTCGCCGTCACGGGCAGAGCGGCGGGCGTCCCGATCAGGTTGAAGGCGTCGATCATGTCCTGTGCGTAGGGCTGGGCCTCCTTGAGAACGTCCGCCCCGCCGTCGGTCACATAGCCGGTCGTCGGCAGCGTCTCGGTGACCAGGTGCGACGACGGCAGGCCCTTGAAGTCTTTGGCCAGGCCGAAGATGTCACCCCGGCTGAGGGTGTCGTCGATGGTCATGTTCCCGACGGCGGCGTTGATGAAGCTGTTGACGGAGAGGACGTTTGTAATGGAGATGGACGTGTTGAGCTTGGCCAGCACGGCGCGGAAGAAGGAATCCTGGCGCTGGATGCGGCTGAAGTCCGACAGGCCGTCGTACTCCCAGTAGCCGTTGGCGTTCTTGTATTGCAGGTGGCGGGCTCGGACCAGCTCGAGCGCGGTGGTTCCGGGGACCAGTTGGCAGCCGATGGTGCTGACGTTCAGGCCGCTGTAGGAGTCCTTCACCGGGGTGGGGAAGTCCATGGTGATCCCGCCCAGCGCGTCGACCATGCTCTGGAAGCCGTTGAAATTGATCGACACGTAGTGGTTGATGGGGATGTTGAGGTCCTGCTCAATGGTCTGGATCAGCAGGTCCGGCCCCACGTCGTACGCCGCGTTGATGCGGTTCGGGCCCTGGATGTTGCCGTTGCCGGGGATGTCCACCCACAGGTCACGGGGGATGGACAGCACGGTCACCGACTTGGTGGCCGGCACGAAGCGGGCCACCATGGTGACGTCGCTGCGCTGCCCGCCCTCGACTGTCGAGCTCCCGAACGCCTTGACCTGCGTCGCGTTCTGCACGAACGACCGGCTGTCGGATCCCACTAACAAAATGTTGAACGGCTTGCCCGGCGGCGCCGGTGCGGTCAGGTGCTGGGCGTGGACCTTGTGGATCCTGTCGAAGTTGTAGTTGATGTAGACGTAGATCCCGCCGGCGCCGGCGGCCGTCAGGAAGATGATGACGGACAGGCCCCACAGGACGCGCCGCCGCCACCGGTGCCGGTGCCGTTCCGCCTTCTTCCGCTCCTTGCGGAGTTGGGCTTGGACATCGGCCCGGGACTGGGAGGACTCGCCCGGAACCACTTCGGCTCCGGTCGACTCAGGTTTCTCGGGGTCGTCGGGGGACAAGAAGTAGAAAATACCTGGCCGGACGGTCCGGTAGCCTTCGCCGGTGCTTTTTGACCTCCCCGACGAGCTGGTCGAGCTGCGCGACTCCGTGCGTCGCCTCGCCCAGGACAAGGTGAAGCCCCGGGCGCGGGCGATCGACAAGGAGGGGGCCTACCCGACCGACCTCTTCGATGCGTTCCGGGACGCCGGCCTCCTCGGCCTGTGCATCCCAGAGGAGTACGGCGGGTCGGGGGCGGGGATCCTGGGGCTGGCGATCGCGATCGAGGAGGTGGCCAAGTACTCCAACAGCGCCGCCCTGATGCTGCTGCTGACCCGGCTGCCGACAGGTCCGGTCATGATCGCCGGCACCGAGGAGCAGCGGAGGCGGTACCTGCCGGGGATCTGCGACGGCACCCTGCGAGCGGCCTTCGGGCTCTCGGAGCCCCAGGCCGGCAGCGACGTCATGGGGATGCGCACCCGGGGCGAGCCCGACGACGGGCCGCGCGGCGGCTGGGTCCTCAACGGCACCAAGTGCTGGATGTCCGGCGTGCGGGAGGCGGACTGGTACACGGTCTTCGCCAAGACGAGCGATCCGGCGAGCCGGTCCCACGACTCCGTCACGGCCTTCATCGTCGAACGCGCCTGGGACGGGGTGGACGTCGGGCGGACCGATCACAAGATGGGAGTGAAAGGGGTCGACACCGGGGAGCTGCTCCTGACCGACGTCCACGTGCCGGCCGAGAACGTGATCGGCGAGGTCGGCGGGTTCCGCCTGGCCATGCTCGGCCTCAACGCCATGCGCCCGATCGTGGCCGCCCGCGGCATCGGCCTGGCCGAGGGTGCGCTGATGTACGCCACCGAGTACGTCCAACAGCGGGCGGCCTTCGGCAAGACCATCGCCGACTTCCAGGGCATTCAGTGGGAGATCGCCAAGTGCGCCGTCGACATCGAGGCGGCGCGCCTCTTGACCTACCGGGCGGCGGTCCTGGCCGACGCAGGGAAGTTCACCAAGGAGTACGTCCCGTTCCTCTCCATGGCCAAGTACCACGCGACGGAGCTGGCCGTGCGCGCCTCGTCGTTGGCCGTCCAGCTCCTCGGCGCCGCGGGCTACATGGAGGATCACCCCACCGAGCAGTGGTACCGCGACGCCAAGCAGCTCACCATCGTGGAGGGCACGTCGCAGGTGCAGCTGGGCCTGATCGCCCGGGGCGTGCTGGACCGGGACCTGTGGTGGGACTGAGCTGGCCCGACATCCTGGCCCGGCTGTCGGATCGGGAGTCGCTGAGCGCCAGGGAGGCCGAAGATGCGCTCGGCGTCGTGCTGCGCGGCGACGCGACGCCGGCACAGATCGGCGCCTTCCTCACGCTGCTGCACGCGAAGGGGGAGACGGCGGAGGAGGTGACCGGGCTGGCCCGGGCCATGCTCGACGCCGCGGTGCCGTGCCCCCTGGGACCCGGTCCCGACGGCGCCGTGACCGTGGACCTCGTCGGGACGGGAGGCGACCGGCTGGCCAGCATCAACGTGACGACCCTGGCGGCCTTCATCACCGCGGGGTGCGGCGTGCCGGTGTGCAAGCACGGCAACCGCGCCGCGTCCTCGTCGGTGGGCACGGCGGACGTGCTCGAGGCGCTGGGGGTGGCGATCGAGATCGGACCCGAGGGGGTGGCGCGCTGCGTGGCGGAGGCCGGCATGGGGTTCTGCTTCGCACAGCGCTTCCATCCGGCGATGCGCTTCGTCGGCCCGGTGCGCAAGGAGCTGGGCGTGCCCACCGTCTTCAACTTCCTGGGACCGCTCGTCAACCCGGCCCGGATCACGCACCAGCTGGTCGGCGTCAGCGACCCCGTGATGGGGCCGATCATGGCCGGCGTCTTCGGGGCGACGGGCAGCCGCCACACCTTGATCGTGCACGCCGACGACGGGCTGGACGAGTTGAGCGTCACGGCGCCCTCGAGCGTGCTCGAAGTGCGCGGCGACGGCAGCGGGGAATTCGAGACGTCCACCTGGAGGGTCGACCCGGCCGCGTTGGGGCTCGCGCCCGGCGACGATGGCGGACCTGCGGGGCGGGGACGCCGCCTTCAACGCGGCGGCCATCCGCTCGGTGCTCCAGGGCGAGACCGGCGCCCGGCGGGACATCGGGGTCTTCAACGCCGCGGCGGCGCTGCTGGTGGCCGGACGTGTCGAGCGCCTCGAAGACGGTTTGGAGGTGGCGGCCGGATCGATCGACAGCGGCCGTGCCGCGGGCGTGCTCGACGCCCTGGTGGTCACCTCCCAAGAAGCGCTGCGCCGGCAGACGGACTGACGCGCCAGGCGCGGCGGGGCCCGTGCGACGCGGGGTCCAGGGCGGGCGAGTCACCCTGGCACAGCGCGATCACGCAGCCGCCGAAACCGCCCCCGGTCATGCGGGCGCCGAGGACGCCGGGCTGCGTCAGCAGTTCGTCGACCAGCTCGTCGACCTCGGGCACCGACACCCGGTAGTCGGTTGCCAGGCTGCGGTGCCCCTCGGTCATGATCGTTCCGAGGCCGACCAGGTTGCCCCGGGCCAGGAGCCGTTCGGCCTCGCGCACCCTGGCGCACTCGGTGATCACGTGGCGGGCCCGCCGGCGCAGCACGGGGTCGGTGAGTGCGCTGAGGTCGCCGAGCTCACAGGTGCCGAGCGGGCGCCCGAGGATGTGGGCGGCGCGCTCGCATTCGGCACGTCTCGTGGCGTAGGGGGTCGCGCTGAGAAGGCGCGGGGCTTCGCTGTGCACGATGACGAAGGCGGCGTCGTCGGGGACGCGCACCTGGCGCATCTGGAGCGTGGCGAAGTCGACCTGCAGCGCGTGACCGGCGCGGGCGGCGGCGATGGTGAGCGGATCGAGCAGGCCCACATGCGACCCCGCGCTGCGCTCGGCTTCCTGGCACGTTCGGGCGAGCGCCAGCGGATCGGGGTCGTGGCCGACGGCGAGGAGGAGTGCGACCGCGAAGGCGGCGCTGGAAGACAGGCCCGCCCCCACCGGGACGGTGCTGGTGACCCGGGCGCCGCCCCCGCTGGGCGGCGGCTGCAGTCGGAGGAGCCCGGCCGCCAGGAGGGCATGGGGCGGAACCTGGGCGGTGCTGCCCAACGCGATCTCGAAGGGCTCGTCGGGGAACTGGTCCGAGCGGATGCCGAAGAGGAAGCTGCCCGGCTTCGGCGTGAACGCGACCTCGGTCGCCAGCTCGATTGCCATGGGCAGCGAAAGGCCGCCGTTGTAGTCGGTGTGGTCGCCGATGATGGTCACTCGTCCGGGGGCGTGGGCGGTCGGCACGGACCCAGCTTGACCCAGAGCGGGCCGGCTTGACCGTCGTGGGCGGCGCGGGTCACGATCCTGCGATGGCCGACCGGAGTGGACCGCTGAGCGGGATCAAGATCATTGAGCTGGCGGGTATCGGGCCCGCGCCCTTCACCTGCATGATGCTGGCCGACGCCGGCGCGCAGGTGCTGCGACTGGAGCGGGCGGCGCCCGGTGCGGTGGCGCGGGGTGAGGAGATCCGCGCCTCGGGGGCCGGGCCGTACTGGGACCTGTTGAACCGTTCTCGGCCGTCGGTCGGGATCGACCTCAAGAACCCCGACGCCGTCGAGCTCGTCCTCGGGCTGGTCGAGCAGGCGGACGGGTTGATCGAGGGCTTCCGGCCCGGGGTGGCCGAGCGGCTCGGCGTCGGGCCCGAGGCCTGCTCCGCTCGCAACCGGCGCCTCGTCTACGGCCGCATGACCGGGTGGGGCCAGGAGGGGCCGATGGCCCCGATGGCGGGGCACGACATCGACTACATCGCGATCGGGGGTGCCCTGTGGTCGCTCGGCCGCGCCGACTCGGCCCCCGTGCCGCCGCTGAACCTGGTGGGCGACTTCGGCGGCGGCGGCATGTACCTGGCCTTCGGCATGGTGGCCGCGCTCCTCGAGGCCGCCCGGTCCGGGGAGGGCCAGGTCGTGGACGCGGCCATGGTCGACGGGACGGCATCCCTGATGACGATGATCCATGCCTTCCACCAGTACGGCATCTGGAACGACGAGCGCGGCGCCAACATGCTCGACACCGGCGCCCCCTTCTACGAGGTCTACGAGACCGCGGACGGGCAGTGGATGGCCGTGGGGGCGATCGAGTCGCAGTTCTATGCCGCGCTGCTCCAGGGCCTGGGCCTGGCCGAGGACGCGTCGTTGCCGGCGCAGATGGCACGCGACGAGTGGCCGGCCCTCAAGGCCCGCTTCGCCGCGGAGTTCCGCACCAAGACGCGCGACGAGTGGACGGCGGTCTTCGACGGCACCGATGCCTGCGTGGCACCGGTGCTCTCGGCGTGGGAGGCGCACCGCCACCCCCACAACGTGGCGCGGTCGACCTTCATCGAGGTGGACGGGGCCGTGCAGCCGGCGCCCGCGCCGCGGTTCAGCCGGACGCCGTCGGTGGTCAGCCGCCCGCCCTCGCCTCCTGGGGCCGACACGGTGTCGGGGCTGGTCGAGTGGGGCGTGGACGAAGGCGGCGATCGCCAAGCTGCAGGAGTCGGGCGCGCTGAGCTAGGCCCCCCGCGCGCACGCGGGAGCGCGGTCAGATCTTGACGACCGGGCAGGTGATGGTGCGGGTGATGCCCTCGATCTGCTGGATGTCGCGCACGACCATGCGGCCGAGCTCGTTCATGGACGCCGCCTCGGCGCGGGCAATGACGTCGTAGGGCCCGGTCACACCGTCGGCCTGGACGACGCCCTCGACGGCGCCCACCTGGTGGGCCACCTGGGCCGCCCGGCCGACGTCGGTCTGGATCAGGACGTACGCATGGACGGTCACGGCACACCGTACATTGGCGTGGTGGCGATGTCGCCGAGGATCGAGCAGTTCAAGGTCATGGCCCGGCAGGCCCAACGGGACCTGTTCGACCAGACCCATCCGATCGGCCGCCTGTCGCTGGTGCAATCCGCGATGCTCGCCGGCGGCACCGCAGTGACCATCTCGCTGGCGGGGTCGCTGTTCTTCTCCATCTCGCCCGACGCCGCCGATCACAAGGTGCTGCTCTACCTGCTCTTCACGCTGGCGCCCTTCGCCATCGTGTCGCCCCTGCTCGGCCCGCTCATCGATCGCAGCCGCGGCGCTCGGCGCCTGATGGTCGTGTCCTCGGCCATCGGGCAGGTGGTGCTCTGCCCCCTCATGGCGACCCACATCCACAGCCTGCTGCTGTTCCCGCTCGCCTTTCTCGTGCTCGTGTGCCAGAAGCTCTACCTGGTGACCAAGGGCGCCCTCGTTCCCGAGATGGCCGCGCTCACCGCGCCCGACGAGCACGGCGAGCAGGCGGGCTACGCGCCGATCAACGCCCGGCTGACGCTGCTCGGGACCCTGGCCGGCTTCGTCATCTCGGTGCCCGGCGGTGATCCTCTACAAGCTGGGCGGCTCACCGGCCGTGCTCGTCCTGGCCACGATCGTCTTCGTCGCGGCGGCCGTCGCGGGCGCCCGGCTGCCGGTCCTCTCGGGGCGCGCGGCCGAACGGCTGTGGACCGACGACGCGACCCGGGTACGCGAGTACGGCCAGGCCGGCGAAGCGCATGCCCGCGAGCAGGACCTGATGCGGCTGCAGCCGATCGGCAACCCCGAGGTGATGCTCGGGCTGTCCGCCATGTGCATCGTGCGTGGGCTCACCGGCTTCATGACCTTCATGCTCGCGTTCGGGCTTCGCCGCATGCACGGCGTCGGCCTCTACTGGTACGGCCTCGTCCTGGCCAGCAGCGGCGTCGGGGCGATCATCGGGCTGGTCCTGGTGGGGCGCCTGCGCAAGCGCATGAGCGAGCAGCAGCTGTTGTTGAGCTCGCTGTGGCTCATCGCAGCGACCGCCGCCGGGTGTGCCGTCTGGGGGACGCTCTTCGCCCAGGTGGTGCTGGCCTTCATGGTCGGCCTGTGCGGTGCCGTGGCGCAGCCCTCCTTCGACGCCATGACGCAGCGCTACATCCCCCTGTCCGCGCAGGGGCGCGCGTTCGCGCGGTTCGGCATGCGCCAGCAACTGGTCTGGGTGGTCGGCTCGCTGATCCCGGTGATCATCGCCTTCTCCCTCCCCCAGGGTGACGCGACCATGGCGGTGCTGGCTGCGCTCGGCGGGCTCTCCTACGTCTCGGGCCGCCGGGCCGTGCACGCGCCGCGCACGGTGCGGGGCGTCCGCGACATCGGCGACCTGCGCGAGATGGGCGAGGCCGGGGGCTGATCGCCTCCCCGCCCCGGGCGGTCAGCCGAGCCGCTTCTCCAGCGTGTCGACCTGGTCGGTGAGCGCCTGCGGGAGCCGGTCGCCGAACCGCGCGTAGTACTCCTTGATCAGAGGCACCTCGGCCCGCCAGCCCTCGATGTCGACGCGCAGCAGCTCTTCCATCTGCGCACCCGTGACCTCGAGGCCCGTGGTGTCGATCGCTTCGACCGTGGGGACCGAGCCGATGGGCGTCTCTGTGGCCGGAGCCTTGTCCGTCACGCGGTTGAAGATCCACTCCAGCACGCGGCGAGTTCTCGCCGTAGCCGGGCCAGAGGAACTTGCCGTCAGCGTCCTTGCGGAACCAGTTCACGTAGAAGATCTTCGGCAGGGCGTCGCGGTCGGGTGCTTCCGCGCCGATGCGCAGCCAGTGGTCGAAGTAGTCCGCCATGTTGTAGCCGCAGAACGGCAGCATGGCGAAGGGGTCGCGGCGCAGATTGCCCACGGCACCGGCGGCAGCGGCCGTCGTCTCGGACGCCATGATGGAGCCGAGGAACACGCCGTGCTCCCAGTCGTGGGACTGGAACACGAGCGGGACGACCGAGCCGCGGCGGCCACCGAGGAGGATGGCGCTGATGGGCACGCCCTTCGGGTCCTCCCATTCGGGGGCGATGGCCGGGTCCTGGGCGGCGGGGGCGGTGAAGCGGGCGTTGGGGTGGGCCGCCGGCGTGCCCTTCTCCGGCGTCCAGTCCTCGCCCTTCCAGTCGGTCAGGTGGGCCGGCGGCTCGTCCGTCATGCCCTCCCACCAGATGTCGCCGTCGTCGGTCAGCGCCGTGTTGGTGAAGATGCAGTTGCCGTCGAGGGTCAGGATGGCGTTGAGGTTGGTGTGCGTGTTGGTGCCCGGAGCCACGCCGAAGAAGCCGGCCTCGGGATTGATGGCATAGAGGCGGCCGTCGGCGCCGAACTTCATCCAGCAGATGTCGTCGCCGACCGTCTCGACCTTCCACCCCTCGATCGACGGGATGAGCATGGCCAGGTTCGTCTTGCCGCAGGCGGACGGGAAGGCACCGGAGACGTACCGGGTCTCGCCCTCGGGCGAGGTGAGCTTGAGGATGAGCATGTGCTCGGCCAGCCAGCCGTCGTCCCGGGCCATGACCGAGGCGATGCGCAGCGCGAAGCACTTCTTGCCGAGCAGCGCGTTCCCGCCGTAGCCCGAGCCGTACGAGATGATCTCGCGGGTCTCGGGGAAGTGGACGATGTACTTGTTGTCCGCGTTGCAGGGCCACGAGACGTCGGCCTCACCGGGCTGGAGCGGAGCTCCGACCGAATGCAGGCAGGGGACGAAGGTGCCGTCGTCGCCCAGGACCTCCAGGGCGCCGGTACCCATGCGGGTCATGATGCGCATGGAGACCGCCACGTAGGCCGAGTCGGTCAGCTGCACGCCGATGTGCGCGATGTCCGAGCCGAGCGGGCCCATGGAGAAGGGCACCACGTACATGGTGCGGCCCTTCATGGCGCCCTCGAAGAGGCCGTCGAGCTTCTGGCGCATCTCGGCCGGGTCACACCAGTTGTTGGTCGGGCCGGCGTCGATCTCCTTCTCGGAGCAGATGAAGGTGCGGTCCTCCACCCGGGCCACGTCAGCGGGATCGGAGTGGGACCAGTAGCTGTTGGGGCGCTTGGCGTCGCTCAACCGGGTGAACGTGCCGGAGTCGACCAGCTCCTGGCACATCCGGTCGTACTCGTCGGCCGAGCCGTCGCACCAATGGACCGAATCGGGGGTGGTCAGTGCGGCCACCTCGTCGACCCAAGCCAGGAGTTTCGCGTTCTTCGTGGGCGCCATTTGGGGGGGATCTGCTCCTTCGTCCGGCCGGTTTCGGCGGGGTCCAATGCTAGGCATGTGACGTGGGATCCCCCAAACCTCGGCACACGACACCACTCGCCAGGGAAGACGAGGTCTTAGAGCGTATCCGAGGCATGCTGGGAAACGGAATCGAGCCATTCGGATTGCGCGACGACGCCGCGCTGGTCGACGTGCCCGGCGGCGGGCAGATCGTGGTGTCGGTCGACAGCGTGGTGGCGGGCGTGCACGTCGACCTGTCTGTCTGCACCCCCGGTGACGTGGGCTGGAAGGCGCTGATGGGCGCGCTGAGCGACCTGGCGGCCATGGGCGCGCTGCCGCTGGGGGCGCTGGTCGCGCTGTGCCTCCCGGGCGGCTCGGGCGACGGCGCGCTGGCCCTCGGTGTGATGGCCGGCATGGCCGAGGCGTCGGCGGCGAGCGGGTGCCCGCTGCTCGGCGGCGACCTGTCGGGGGCGGGGGAGCTGGTGGCGGCCGTCACGGTGCTGGGGACGGTCGAGGCCGGGCGCGGCGCGCCGGTGGCGCGGTCGGGGGCGCTCCCGGGTGACGCGGTGCTGGTGACCGGGGCCTGCGGCGGTTCCGCGGCCGGGCTGCGCGAGCTGCGCGCCGGGGGCTCGGCCTCGGGGGGCCTGGCGTACCGGCGCCCGGTGGCGCGCCTCGGGGAGGGGCAGGTGGCCCGGATGGCGGGCGCGCACGCCATGATCGACGTGTCCGACGGCCTCGCCCTCGACCTGCACCGCCTGGCCGACGCGTCCGGAGTCGGGTTCGCGCTGGGCGACGTGCCGGTCGCCTCGGGGGCGACCCTGGCCGACGCCCTCGGGGGTGGGGAGGACTACGAGCTGGTCATCGCCGCCGGCGAGGCCGACGTCGCGGGCCTGCTCGGCGACTTCGCGGCGGCGGGCCTCCGGGAGCCGATACGGATGGGGACCTGCACGGCCGATCCCGCGCGACGGACGCTCGGCGACGCGGCGCTCGAGCGGCTGGGCTGGCAGCACCGACTCGGCTAGTCGGCCGAGCCGCAGGGCCGCAGGGCCGCGCCCGCAGGCCAGGTTCAGGCCGTGGGGCTCGCCTCGTGGGTGCGCCGCGGCGGCTTGGTCACCTTGCCGGCCCGGATGCACGAGGTGCACACGTGCAGCCGCTTCGGCGCGCCGTCCACCATGGCCCGCACCCGCTGGACGTTGGGGTTCCACCGGCGCTTGGTACGCCGGTGCGAGTGGCTCACGTTCATGCCGAACGAGGGCTTCTTGCCGCAGATCTCGCACACAGATGCCATGGGGTGAACCTTCCTGAGGGAGGCCGCGGTCGACGGAGCACGCAGGCCTTCACGAACGGCCCAAAGGTTAGCATCACCTGCCATGACCTCCCGGGCGACTCTCGGCGCCGACGACCTGCGCGCCGTGATGGGGGGGTACCGGGACGCCCTGCGATCGCACCAGACCGACATCAACCGGCTCAACGTCTACCCCGTGCCCGACGGGGACACCGGGACGAACATGGCGCTCACGCTGGAGGCCGTGGTCAGCGAGCTGGAAGGCGTGGACCCGGGGGCCCCGCTGGAGGAGGTCTGCAAGGCGATCGGGCACGGGTCGTTGATGGGGGCGAGGGGCAACTCGGGGGTGATCCTGTCGCAGCTGCTGCGGGGGATGAGCGAGCGGATGGCCTCGGCGGGGGAGGGCGGCGTGGGCCCCGAGCTCCTGGTCGAGGCCATGAGCCACGCCTCGGACCTGGCCCGCCGCGCCGTCGTGCGGCCGGTGGAGGGCACGATCCTCACCGTCGCCTCGGCGGCCGCCGAGGGTGCCGCGGGCGGCTCCGGACTGGTCGGCGTCGTCGAGAGCGCCCGGGAGCAGGCGGCCGACGCGTTGGCGTGGACGCCCGAGATGCTCCCGGTCCTGGCCCAGGCGGGCGTCGTGGACGCGGGCGGGAGCGGCTTCGTGCTCCTCCTCGATGCGTTCTTGTTCGTGCTCGACGGCCGGCCGCTGCCCGAGCCGTCCGGGATCGAGGCGCCGGACCTGTCCTCGCTCAACGGGAGCTGGGGGGCCGGAGGGGCCGCCGGCGGGCTGACGGCGGGAACGGGGACGGCGTCCGCGGGGCGGGATCACGCACGCCGTGGACGAGCTGCGCTACGAGGTGATGTACCTGCTGTCCGCGCCCGACGACTCCATCGAGGCCTTCAAGGAGGTGTGGGCGGGCATCGGCGACTCCATCGTGGTGGTCGGGGGCGACGGCCTGTGGAACTGCCACATCCACACCAACGACGTGGGGGCGGCCGTCGAGGCCGGGGTCGACGCGGGGCGGCCGCGCCGGATCCGCGTCACCGACCTCGACGAGCAGGTCGAGGAGGAGCGTTGGGTGCGCGAGAGCGTCGGCGCCCCCGGCGCGGGGCCGAGCGTCGAGGGGACGGGCCCGCCTCCCACGACGGGCGTCGTCGCCGTCGTCTCGGGCGACGGCATCGGGCGCATCTTCCGCTCACTCGGCGTGCACCATCTGGTCGTGGGCGGCCAGACGATGAACCCGGCCACCGCCGACCTGGTGAAGGCGGTCGAGTCCGTGCCCTCCGACGAGGTCGTGATCCTGCCCAACAACAAGAACATCCGGCCCGTGGCCGAGCAGGTCGACTCGCTGACCGGCAAGACGGTGCGCGTCGTTGCCACCGGGTCGATCGTGGAGGGGTTCGCCGCGCTGCTGGCCTACGACCCGGCGTCGGACGCCGAGGCCAACGTGGACTCCATGACCGAGTCGGCCGCCCGGGTGGTGCCGGCCGAGGTCACCCGGGCGGTGCGCGACTCGGTGACCGATGCCGGCGAGGTGCACGACGGCGACTTCATCGGGATCTCGCGCGACGGCGTGGTGGCCATCGCCGACAATCCCGTCGTGTGCACGCGCCTGCTGCTCAGCCGGCTGCTCGACAAGTCGCACGAGCTGGTCACCCTGATTGAGGGCGAGGGCGCGCGGGTGGCCGACACGAGGCGGATCGAGGAATGGCTCTCCGAGGAGTACCCCGACGTGGCGCTCGAGGTGCACCAGGGCGGCCAGCCCCTCTACCCGTACCTTCTGGGGATTGAGTAACGGCCGCACACTCGGCGACGCTGCGCGACATCGAGGTGTCGCGGCTGCACGGCGTGTCCGAGCGGCGCACGGCTCAGCTGGCCGAGCTCGGGATCGAGTCCGTGCTCGATCTCATCACCACCTACCCGCGGCGCTACATCGACCGCACCCGCCAGGCCGACGTCTCCGACCTGGTGGTCGGTGACGAGGCGGCGGTGCTGGCCTCGGTGCAATCGGCCCACGTCCGGCGCGCCCGGACCGGGCGGGCCGTCGTCGACGTCGTGGTGCGCGACGACACCGGCCGCCTCAAGATCGTTTTCTTCAACCAACCGTGGCGGGCCAAGCAGCTCGAGGCCGGCACCGAGGCGATCTTCTTCGGGAAGGTGACTGAGTACCGGGGCAGCCGCCAGATGGCCAACCCCGTCGTCGACGTGGTCGCCGGTGTCACGCCCGGGCGCCGCACGCTGCGGATTCTCCCCGTGTACCCGGCGTCGGCCAAGGCCGGGTTGACGAGCTGGGAGATCGGCTCCTTCGTCAAGGAGGCGCTGGAGCGGGCAGGTGAATTCGCCGATCCCCTTCCCGACGAGTGGCGCGCCTCGCTCGACCTGTGGGAGCGGACCGAGGCCTTCGGCGCCATTCACGAGCCCGAGTCCTTCGAGGCCAAGGACGCCGCCCGGCGCCGGCTCGTCTTCGACGAGCTGTTCCGCCTCCAGCTCGCCCTGGTGCTGCGGCGCCGCGCCTTCGAGGTGAACGCCCGGGCGCTGCACCACGACGTGTCGCCCCGCGAGGTCACCGGCGGCGTGTCCGACACGCTGATGGCGCGCTTCCTCTCCTCCCTCCCCTACGAGCTGACCAAGGCCCAGCGCCGCGCCCTGGCCGTGATCGTGGCCGACATGGCGGGGCCGTTCCCCATGCACCGCCTCCTCCAGGGCGACGTCGGCTCGGGCAAGACCGTCGTTGCGCTGGCCGCCCTACTGGCGGCCGTGCAGAGCGGGCACCAGGGCGCGCTGATGGTGCCGACCGAGGTGCTGGCCGAGCAGCACATCGCCGCCGTGCGCGCGCTGCTGGGCGACCTCGAGGGTCCGGGGGGCATGGCCGGCGGCGAGGTCCGGGTGGAGCTGCTCACGAGCCGGGTCAAGGGCAAGGCGCGTACCGCGGTGCTCGAAGGCCTGGCCGCGGGGGAGATCGGCATCGTCGTCGGCACCCACGCGCTGCTCACCGAGGAGGTCGTGTTCGGCTCGCTCGGGGCCGTGGTCATAGACGAGCAGCACCGCTTCGGGGTGGAGCAGCGGGCCACGCTGCGGGCCAAGGGGACCGACGGCGACCCGGACCTTCTGGTCATGACCGCGACGCCGATCCCGCGCACGGCCGCCATGGTGATCTTCGGCGACCTCGACCTGACCACGCTCGACGAGATGCCCCCGGGCCGCATCCCCGTCACGACCGAGTGGCTGCCAGGCGAGGGCCACCGAGGCGAGGAGCGCGCCTGGGCCAAGGTGCGCGACGAGGTGGCGTCGGGGCACCGCGGCTTCGTGGTCTGCCCGCTCGTCGGCGAGTCGCTGCGCGTCGAGGCGAAGTCGGCCACCGAGGAGTACGAGCGACTCTCCGCCGGCGAGCTGTCCGGGCTCCGGGTCGGGCTGCTGCACGGGCAGATGGCGCCGGCCGCCCGCGAGGAGACGATGGAGCGCTTCCGAGCCGGCGAGCTCGAGGTCCTCGTCGCCACCACGGTGATTGAGGTGGGGGTGGACGTGCCCGAGGCCACCGTTATGGTCGTCGAGAGCGCCGACCGCTTCGGCATCGCCCAGCTGCATCAGCTGCGGGGCCGGGTCGGCCGAGGCGGCACGCCGAGCTGGTGCTACCTGCTCGGCGGCGAGGAGGGGAACGAGCGGCTGGCCGCCGTGGCGGGGTCGACCGACGGGTTCGAACTGGCCGAGGCCGACCTGCGGGTACGCGGCGAAGGGACGCTGCTCGGCGCCCGCCAGAAGGGGCAGAGCGACCTGCGCCTGGCGTCGCTCACCGACGTGGGCGACCTGACGCTCCTCGACGAGGCCCGGCGGGTGGCCGACACGCTGGTCGAAGAGGACCCGCAGCTCGATGCGCACCCCGAGCTGGCCGACGAGGTCCGCCTCCTCCTCAGTGAAGACGAGGGGGAGTACCTCTTCAAGAGTTAGGCGCGGCGGACTGCGCAGCTGCAGCGGCGTCGGCGTGGGCGTGGGCGGCGGCGGCGGCGTGGGCGTCGGCGGCGCGAGACCCGTCCGGGCCGGGCGTTTTCCAGAACTATAAACATATTTGTGGATAGTTCTGGGAGAGACATGCCCGAGGACGCACGATGGCGACGGGCACCCCGGGGGTGGGCAGGGACCGCACACCCCCGCCCGTATGGTGGGGCGGATGCGAGTCATCGGAGGCCGGAGTCGCGGCCGACGGCTGGCTGCCAAGCTGCCCCGGTCGGTGCGGCCGACGTCGGACCGGGTCCGCGAGTCGATCTTCGACATCCTGGGCTCCCAGGGCGGGGTCGACGGCCTGCGGGTGCTGGACCTGTTCTGCGGGAGCGGTGCGCTCGGCCTGGAAGCACTTTCGCGGGGGGCCGCCTCGGCCACCTTCGTCGACCTCGACCCCGATGCGCTCGCCGCCGTGCGGGTGAACCTCGACGCCGTGGGTCTGGGCACTGAACCGGCCACGCTCGTGCGCGCCTCGTTGCCGGGGTGGCTCCTGGGCGCGGCCGCCGGCGGGTTCGACCTCGCGCTCTGCGACCCGCCCTACGACTTCGAGGACTGGCCGGACCTCCTGGGCGCGTTGCGTGCCGAGGTCGTCGTCATGGAATCGTCATCGCCGGTACCCCTCGCCGAGGGCTGGGTGGTCACGAGAGAACGCCGGTACGGCGGTACGCTCGTCACCGTGGCTCATCGCAATGGTGCCGGCTCGTGAAGGTCGGCCTCTTCCCGGGGTCCTTCGACCCCTTCCACAACGGGCACCTGGAGATCGTCGAGCGGGCCAACCGCCTCTTCGACGAGGTCGTCGTGGCGGCGTTGCGCAACCCCCAGAAGGGCACCCCGCTCTTCGACCTCGAGGAACGCCAGGCCATGTTGGAAGAGGTCGTGGCGCACCTGCCGTCCGTGCGCATCGTCTCGGTGTCGACGCTGCTGGTCAACGTGGCGCGCGACGTGGGTGCCTCCGCCATCGTGCGGGGGCTGCGTGCCGTGTCGGACTTCGAGACCGAGATGCAGATGGCCCAGATGAACAACCACCTCTCCGGTGTGGAGACCATCTTCATCCCCACCAGCTCGAAGTACTCGTTCGTCGCCTCCAAGCTCGTCCGCGAGGTGGCGCGCTTCGGCGGTGATGTCTCGGCCTTCGTCCCCCCGGTGGTGGCCAAGCACCTCGTGGCCAAGTTCGAGGCCGGACGCCAGGAGGGCGCGGGCAGATGAGCGACCAGTTTCTGGACGTCGACGAGGAGCAGCCGGTCGAGGAGGTGGGGATCGAATCCATCCTCCATCAGCTGCTCGACCTCATGGCCGGCGCCAAGTCGATGCCCCTGTCCTCCTCGGTGATGGTCTCGCGCGAGGAGGTGACCTCGTTGCTGCAGTCCGCGCTCGAGAGCCTTCCCGACGAGCTCCGACAGGCGCGCTGGCTCTTGCGCGAGCGCGAGGAGTTCATGGCGGAGCGGAGCCGCGAGGCCGACGCGCTCCTCGACGACGTCCGGGCGCAGGCCGAGCACATGGTGCAGCGGACCGAGATCGTGCGCCAGGCCAACTCGGTGGCGCAGCGCATCCTCGACGACGCCAACGAGGAGGCGCGCGCGCTGCGCCACCAGGCGGAGGACTTCGTGGACACCAAGCTGGCGGGGATGGAGATCGTGCTGGACCGCCTGACGCGGACGGTGCAGGCGGGCCGGGCCAAGCTGGCCGCCCCGCTGGTCGAAGCGGCGACCGAAGACGAGGGACCTGGGACGGAGGAGGACGGCTTCTTCGACCAGGACCAGACGTAGTGGGCCGGCGCTGATGGCCGCAGACCCCTTCGTCGTCCGCGTGGCGCGGCTGCGCCGCTCGCCGGGGCAGGCTGCGCACGAGGTGCGCCGGGGCGAGGTGGCGCTGGCCGGGCCCCTCGAGGAGGTTGGGATCGACCCCGGTCGCAGCGTGGTGCCCCCGGGCGCCGAGGCCGAGTGCGACGTCACGCTGGTCCCCTTCGAGGGCGGGATCGACGTCCAGGGGACGGTGACCGCGCCCTGGTCCGGGACCTGCCGGCGCTGCGCCGAGCCGGTGTCGGGCGAGTTGCGCATCGGCGTGCACGAGCAGTTCGCCGACGCCCCGCTGTCCGGGCCCTCCGACGAGGAGATCTACCCGATCGTCGACGACGCCATCGATCTCGGACTCCTGGTGCGGGACGCCGTCGTGCTCGAGCTGCCCATGGCGCCGCTGTGCCGGGAGGACTGCGCCGGGCTGTGCCCCCAGTGCGGGGCCAACCGCAACGAGGGCCCCTGCGGATGCGTTGCCCCCCGCGATCCCCGGTGGGCTAACCTCGACGTGCTCCGGTAGCCCGTCCCCACGGGACGGCCGCCTCTGAGGCGAGAGCGCCCCGATTCGAAGTTGGAGACCCCGCATGGCTGTCCCGAAGAAGAAGAAGTCCAAGGCCAAGGGCCGCAGCCACCAAGCTGCAGCGTGGCGGCTGGGCCGGCCGCCCCGCAGCGTGTGCCCGCACTGCCAGGCGTCCAAGACCCCGCACGTCGTGTGCCCCAGTTGTGGCTGGTACAAGGGCCGCCAAGCGGTCGAGGTCGACTGACTTGAGCCGTCGGGGCGAGCGTCCCACCCCTGAGACGCTGGCCACGCTCCCCGTCGCAGTGGATGCCATGGGCGGCGACAAGGCCCCCGGCGAAGTCGTCGAGGGTGCCCGCCGGGCCCACGAGCACCACGGTGTGGGCATCGTGCTGGTCGGACCGCCCGAGCAGGTGGGGGACGTCGGCGAGCTGGACCTGATCGCTTGTACCGAGGTCATCGGTATGGACGAGGACCCCGCCGGCGGGGTCCGCCGCAAGAAGGACTCCTCCCTGGTGCGGGTCGCAGAGCTCGTGCGGGACGGGAAGGCCTCCGCCATGGTCTCGGCGGGCAACACGGGGGCGACGATGGCGGCCGCGCTCCTGCGCATGGGTCGCCTGCCCGGTGTGGTGCGGCCGTGCATCGCGACGCCGCTGCCCCGGCTGGGCCGGACGCCGGCCGTCCTGGTCGACGCCGGCGCCAATGCCGAGTGCACGCCCGCCATGCTGGTGCAATTCGCGCAGATGGGCGCCGCCTACGTGTCCGCCCGCTTCGGCACCGAGTCCCCCACGGTGGGGCTGCTGTCCATCGGCGAGGAGCCCACCAAGGGCACCCCGCTGGTCAAGGAGACCCACGGCCTCCTGGCCGGGGCGGCGGGGGACGGGCTCTTCGAGTTCGTCGGGAACCTCGAGGGCCGGGACCTGCTGCCGTCGCCGGCCGACGTGATCGTCACCGACGGCTTCACGGGCAACGTCACCCTCAAGACCCTGGAGGGCTCGCTCCGCTTCCTCTTCGACACCATGCTGGGCGTCTTCGGGACCGACGACGCCACCAGGGAGGCGTCGGGGGTGCTCCTGCCGCATCTCCTGCCGCTGGCGGCCCAGTTCGAGCCCGAGAACACGGGTGGGGCCATGCTGCTGGGCACCGACGGCGTCTGTGTGATCAGCCACGGCTCCTCCAATGCAACGGCCATGATGAACGCCGTGCTGGTGGCCTACGAGTGCGCCACCCGGGGCCTGGTCGACCATGTCGCGGCCGCCGTGCGCCCCGACCCGAATAGCTGAAAAGCCCAGCTCAGACACTACAAACGGGCGGTTGCGCCGATTCAACGCGTACACTGGTGCGCGTGCCGGCAGAAACCCACACCAACCAGGGCCCTCTCGACCGCAACGGGGTGTTCCAGCTGATCAGGGACCAGCTGGCCGACATCTTGGAGACGGACCCGTCGTCGATCACCGAGGGAGCCTCCTTCGTCGAGGACCTCGACGCCGACTCCCTGGCCCTGATTGAGCTGGTCGAAGCCCTAGAAGAGGAGCTGGGGGAGCGGACGGTCGGATTCCGTATCGACGACGAGGATCTCGAGGACCTGCGCACGGTCCGTGATGCAGTTGACTACGTCTACGCCAAGCTCGAGGCGGGTTGACGCCGGTGCTGAGGGGGCGGCCGAACTGGCCGAGCGACTTGGCCACAATTTCGGCGACCTGAGTCTCTTGCAGCACGCCCTGGCGCACCGGAGCTGGTGCGGGGAGCAGGAGGGCGGCGCGCCGTCCAACGAGCGCCTCGAGTTCCTGGGCGACGCCGTGCTCGGCCTGATCGTGGCCGGCTACACCTACGAGCGCTTCCCCGACTTCGCCGAGGGCAAGCTCGCCAAGGTCCGCTCCGCCGTCGTGAACGCCCGGGTGCTGGCCGAGGTGGCCGGTCGGCTGGACGTCGGCGAGGTCCTCCTCCTGGGCCGGGGGGAGGAGGCGTCGGGCGGTCGCACCAAGGCCTCCATCCTGGCCGACGCGTTCGAGGCCATCTTGGGGGCGGTGTACCTGGACGCCGGGTGGGAGGCGGCCCGGCAGCTGGTCCTCCGGGAGCTGGCAGAGGCCATTGAGCGGGCGGGCGAGGAGCCGGACGACTTCGACCACAAGAGCCGGCTGCAGGAGAAGGCCGTACGCGACGGCGACGGGACGCCGCGCTACGTGGTGGTCGGCTCGGGGCCGGATCACGACCGGGCCTACGTGGCAGAGGTGTTCCTCGGGGGGACGCTCTGGGGCACCGGCGAGGGCAGCTCCAAGAAGGACGCCGAGCAGCAGGCCGCCCGAGCGGCCTGGGAGGAGCTGACAGGTGCCTGAGCTACCCGAGGTCGAGACCCTGCGCCAGGACCTGGCGCGCGAGGTGGTCGGCCGCAAGATCAAGGCCGTCGCCGTGGCCAACGGGCGCTCGGTGCGCCGCCACCCCTCGGCCAAGCACTTCCGCGCCCTGCTCGAGGGGCGGTCGATCAAGTCGGTCGGGAGGCTGGGCAAGTACCTGCTGCTCAACCTCGACAGCGGCGACACCCTGGTCGTCCACCTGGGCATGAGCGGCCAGCTGCTGCGGGTCAAGTCGGCGAAGGACCCCAAGCCCAAGCACACCCATGTCGTCATCACGTTCACCCAGGGCGGCGAGCTGCGCTACGTGGACCCGCGGACCTTCGGCGAGCTGTTCGTCTCGACGCCGCCCCTCAAGGCCGACGGCACGCCGCTGAGCCCCGTCTCGGGCACCGCGGGCGGCGACGGCGCGGCCATCCGCAAGGCCATCCCCGAGCTGGCGCACCTGGGTTTCGACCCCATCGAGGACCTCATGAGCTGGGACCGCTTCGGCATGCTCCTGCACCAGCACAAGGGAGGGATCAAGTCCCTCCTCATGGACCAGAGCTTCACGGCCGGTATCGGGAACCTCTACTCCGACGAGATGCTCTACCAGGCGGGCCTGCGCTACGACCGGGCCGCCGACTCGCTCTCGGCGACCGAGGTGCGCCGCCTCTACCGGGCCATCGTCGAGACGCTGGCCGACGCCATCAAGCACCGGGGCTCCTCGCTGGCCGACGAGCAGTACCGCGACCTCTTCGGCGAGCTCGGCGACTTCCAGGGGTCGCACCAGGTCTACGACCGCGAGGGCCAGCCCTGCCGGCGCTGCCGCAACTTGATCGTCCGCGTCAAGACCGGCGGCCGCTCCACCTTCCTCTGCGAACACTGTCAGGTGTAGCCCCGCCGGCGAAACTGGTGCCCGAACGGGCCCACGCCGCGCGTAGGCACCCGATAGGGTCGCCCTGAATGTTCCTGAAGTCGCTCAGCATGAAGGGTTTCAAGTCCTTCGCCGACCCGACTGTGTTGGAGTTCGAGCCCGGCATCACCGTGGTCGTCGGCCCGAACGGGAGCGGCAAGTCGAACGTCGTCGACGCCGTGACCTGGGTGCTCGGCGCCCAGGGCCCGCGCTCCCTCCGGTCGGCCAAAATGGAGGACGTCATTTTCGCGGGGACCTCGTCGCGCCCGCAGCTGGGCCGCGCCGAGGTGTCGCTCACCATCGACAACTCCTCGGGCAAGCTGCCGATCGACCTCGCCGAGGTGACCATCACGCGCACGCTGTTCCGCTCCGGTGACAGCGAGTACGCCATCAACGGGGCACCCTGCCGCCTGCTCGACATCACCGAGCTGCTGAGCGATTCGGGCGTGGGACGCCAGCAGCACATGATCATCGGCCAGGGCCAGCTCGACACCGTGCTCAACGCCCGGCCCGAGGACCGCCGGGCCATCATCGAGGAGGCCGCCGGGGTGCTCAAGCACCGCCGCCGCCGGGAGCGGGCCGAGCGCCGCCTCGCCGCCACGGCGGAGAACCTCGAGCGCCTGGGCGACCTCGTACGCGAGGTCCGGCGCCAGATCCGACCGCTGGAGCGCCAGGCTGCGGCCGCCCGCTCCCACGACACGGTCGCCTCCGAGCTGCTCGCCGTCCGGCGCTACCTCGCCGGCGCAGAGCTGGCCGAGCTGACCGCCCGCCGCAGGACGGCCGCCCAGAGCCTCGCCGTCTGCCGGGACGAGGAGACCGAGCTGCACGAGTCCCTCGAGCAGCTGGACGCCGAGGCCACCTCCACCACCGCCCAGCTGTCGTCACGCCGGGAGGAGGACCTGGCCAACGCGCTCGGGCGGGTCCAGGGCCTCGTCGAGCGGGCCCGTGGCACCTCAGCCGTCCTGCGCGAGCGCGCCCGCGGCGTCGTGGCCGCCCTGGACGCCGCCGCCGACGTCGACGTCGTCTCGACGCTCGAGGCCGAGGGCGCCCGCCTGGCCAACGAGCTGGCCGCCGCGGCGGCGGACGAGGACGCCGGCGGGGCCCCCGAGCGCACGGAGCTGGAGGCGGCGCTCGCGGCGCTCGACGCCGAGGAGGCACGGCTGCGGGAGCGCTGGTCGGACGTCCTCGGCGACGACGCGCCCGACGAGGCCTTCGCCCGGGTCCGGGCCCGGACCGAGCTGGTGGCCCGATCCGCCGCGCGCGAGCAACAGGACATCGACGGGCTGGGCGTCCGGGTGGGGTCGCTGGCCGAGCGCGCCGCCGGAGCCGCGGTGCGGGCCGACCTGCTGCACGACGGCGTCGGAGGCGCTCGAGCAGGCCACCGCGAGCGTGGAGGCCGAGGTGGCCGGGCGCACGGCGGAGCTGGAGTCGGCCGCCCACGCCGCGGAGGCGGCCCAGGTGTCGGCCGACGAGGCGGAGGGGGCTCGCCACCGCACGGCGGCGCGGGCAGAGGCGCTCGAGCGCGCACTGGCGGACCTGCAGGGCGCCGGCGGGCGCGAGCTCCTGCGCGACGTGGACGGGGTCGTGGGCTCGCTGGTCGATCTCGTCGAGATCGACGACGGCTGGGAGGCGGCGTTCGAGGCCGCCGCGGGCGCCGGCGTGGCCACGGTCGTCGTCGACGGCCGCCGCTCGGCGCAGGCCGCGCTCGCCACGCTGCGCGAGCGCGGTGTCACCGGCGCGGTCCTGGCGCCCCGGGCCGGCGCCGGGGCCGGGGCCTCCGAGATGCGGGACGGGCTCCCGCCGGGCAGCAGCGCCGAGCCGGTGCGCGGCCACGTCCGGGCGCGCCGCGGCGGGGCGGCGGCCGAGTCCGTGCTGGACACGTTGGTCGGGCGGGCCGTCCGCGTCGACGGCTGGGAGGAGGCGATCGACCTCTCGCTCGCCCGCGACGACCTGGTCGTCGTGACGCCCGAGGGTGACCGCTTCGCCGCCACGGGCTGGAGGGTGCGCTCGGCCACGGGCGTGGTGACCGCCGCCGCGGCCGAGGAGGCACGGAGCCGGGCGGCCGACGCAGCAGCCGCGGCCGAGCTGGCCCGCGCCCAACTCACCGAGTCGCGCATCGCGCTCGCCCGCGCCCGGGACGCCCGCGCCGCGGCGGAGCGGGCCGCCGACCGCCACGCCTCGTCCTGCGAGGCGGGACGGGCCGACCTGGCCCGCGCCATGGAGGAGCAGCGGCGCCTGGCGGGCGAGCTCGACGACGCCCGCGCCGCGGTGACCGAGGCGCAGCGGGTGCTCTCCGAGGTGACGGCCGAGCAGGTGCAGCTGGCGCGGTCCCTCCCCGAGCTCGAGGAGGCGCTGGAAGGCTGGCGGTCGTTGGAGGAGCAGCGGGCCCAACTGTCGGGACGGCGCCAGGAGCTCCAGGTGCGCGTCGCCGGCGTCGCCGAGCGGCGACGCGTCCTCGCCGAGCGCCAGGCCGAGGTGGAGCGCCGCCTGCAGGGCCACGCAGAGGAGCGGGCCACGGCCGCCTCGCGCCGCCGGCGGCTGGAGGCCGAGGGCACCGCGGTGGCCCGCCTGGAGGCGCTGGTCGAGCTGGAGCACGCGCGGCTCGATGCCATCTTCGAGGCGCTGCGCCACGATTACCAGGACCAGGTCGACGCGGTCCGGGCCGGCGGCGAGCGCCTGGAGCAGCTGCGCCAGGATCGCCACACCACCGAGCAGCGGCTCGATGCGGTCCGCACGCGCACCCGCGCCCTCGACCTGGAGGCGAACGAGGTCGACCTGCGGACCGAAGCGCTCCACGAGCACGTGCAGCGCGACCTCGGCGCCGTCGCCGAGGACCTGGTGGGCCTGCCCGAGCCCGAGGCGCCCGAGGGCACCTCGCTCGTCCAGCACGGCGAGGAGCTGGAGCGGAAGCTGGTCGCGCTGGGACCGGTGAACCCGCTGGCGCTCGAGGAGCTCTCCACGCTGGAGGAGCGCCACAAGGAGCTCGAGGCGCAGGTCGACGACGTCCGGGGCGCGCGCCGGGAGCTGCACGAGGTGGTGCGCACCCTCGACCACGAGATCATGACCTCGTTCGCCGCCGCGGCGGCCGACGTCAACGAGCACTTCTCCGCGCTCGTCGCGATGCTCTTCCCGGGCGGCACCGGCCGCCTCGTCCTGCTCGAGCCCGACGACCTGCTGAACACGGGGGTCGAGATCGAGGTACGGCCGGCCGGGCGCAACGTCCGCCGGGTGTCGCTGCTCTCGGGCGGCGAGCGCTCCATGGCCGCGCTGGCCTTCCTCTTCGCGGTCTTCCGCAGCCGGCCCTCGCCCTTCTACATGATGGACGAGGTCGAGGCCGCGCTCGATGACGTCAACCTCAGCCGCTTCCTCGCGCTGGTGCACGAGTTCCGCGACGAGGCGCAGCTGCTCATCGTGAGTCACCAGAAGCGGACCATGGAGACCGGCGACGCGCTCTACGGGGTGACGATGGCACCGGGCGGCTCCTCGCAGGTGGTCAGCCAGAAGCTGGAGAAGGAGCCCTCGAACGCATGATCGCAGTCGAGGTCGGCGTCTACATCATCCTCATCATCGTGGTGGCCGTGTTGGCCCTGGCCGCCGGGGGGATCGCACTGACCCGGTCCCGGCGGAGGGGAGGGGGTGCCGCCGGACCGACTGCGCCGCCTGCGGCGCCACCGACCGCGCCGCGCCCGGACGGAGGCGGCGCGCACCGGCTGCCGGCTCCGGCACCGGCGCCGGCAGGTCCCGCGCCGGCCGCTCCCGCGCCATCGGCCCCCCCGTCGTACCGGAGCCGCCTCGGCGGCGTGCGCGGGCTGTTCAGCGGCGCGGTCTCGGCCCTGCGCTCCGGCCGCATCGACGCCACGACCTGGGACGCGCTGGAAGAGGCGCTGATCCGGGCCGACGTCGGGGTCGCCACGACGAACGCGCTGTTGGAGGAGCTGCGGGCCAAGGTCGAATCCAAGGAGATCAGCGGTGGCGACGACCTCCTGGCCGCGCTGGGTGCGTCCATCCGCGATCTCCTGGCCCATGCCGGCTCGCGGTCGCTGCGCATTGACGGCAGGGCCGGCTCACCCGACGTGTGGCTCTTCGTCGGGGTCAACGGGGTCGGCAAGACGACCACGATCGGGAAGCTGGCCCGGCGCGAGACGGCCGCCGGGCGTTCGGTCCTGCTGGCCGCGGGCGACACGTTCCGGGCCGCCGCGGCCGACCAGCTGGCCATGTGGGCCGAGCGCAGCAGCGCCGAGATCGTCCGCGGCGCCGAGGGGAGCGACCCCAGCGCCATCGTCTACGACGCCGTCCAGCGGGCCGCGGCCCGGGGCAACGACCTGGTGCTCGCCGACACGGCGGGACGCCTGCACACGAAGGTGAACCTGGTCGAGGAGCTCAAGAAGATCCGGAGGGTGGCCGACCGCGACCCCGGCAACGTGACGGAGGTCCTCCTCGTCCTGGACGCGACGACCGGTCAGAACGGCCTGGCCCAGGCGCGCCAGTTCGCCGATGCGGTGGACGTGACGGGCATCGTGCTGACCAAGCTCGATGGCACCGCGAAGGGTGGGATCGTCATCGCCGTCCAGCGCGAGCTCTTCGTCCCGGTCAAGCTCGTCGGTCTCGGGGAGGGGGTCGACGACCTCGTCGAATTCGACCCCGACGAGTTCGTCGACGCGTTGCTGGCCACCGACTGAGGGGAGGGCCGATGAAGCCGCTCACGGATCAGCAGAAGAAGGTCCTTGTCGTCGCACTGGTGATCCACCTGATCATGATCAGGCTGACCTGGCGCGACCTGCGCGCGCGTCCCGACTCCGCCGTGCGCGGCCCGAAGGGTCTCTGGCGCTTCGCGGCGACCCTGAACACGTCGGGCTCGCTGGCCTACTGGCTCTTCGGCCGGCGTCGGCTCGACGAAGCGCTGCCGGCGGAGTAGCCGAGGCGGTACCGGCCTGGGGGCCAGTCAGCTCCAGCGGACGTGCACGCTGTCGAGGAACAGGCCCAGCACGCGCCGGTCGCCCTCGATGCCGAGCGCCTCGGCGCCGGCCCGGTTCCACAACGCCAGGTAGAGGTCGTTCGCGGCGCCGCGCACCGTGCAGTCCGCCCCGGCCTCGACGCCTGGCAGCACTTCGGTGGTGACGCCGTCGGACCCGATGCGCAGCAACCACGCCGCCTCCTCGTCGGTGCAGCCGACGAGGAGTGAGGCGGGCTCCTCGGCGCGCAGCTTGGTCGAGCGCCGGGGCACGAAGCACTCCAGGAGCTCGCCGACGCCGTCGGCGGCGAATGCCGCGTCCATCGGGCCAGAGGCGATACCGGCCGCAGACTCGGCATCGACGCGGTGGATCGCCGTCTCGTGCGCCTGCCGGCGGGCCCACATGGCGCGCGGCGACGGAGCCGGCAGGAACGTCCAGCACTCGAGGTCGGCGGGAGCGGCCGCCAGGGCGGACGCCAATGCCTCACAGCCCTGGGCGAGCCAGGCGGCGAGGTCGACGTCGTCCGGCCAGGTGCCCACCACGTCGTCCAAGTCCACGTCCCAGACCTCGGTGCGCGCGCCGGCGACGTAGCCGGTTGCCCAGCGGTGCACGCCACCAAGGTGTCGCACCAGGTCGCGCACCACCCACTCGGGGCAGGTGGGAACGGGCGCGTCCGGATCGCTGGCTGCCGTGGCGGACGCCATCAGCGCGCCCTCGGTCCGCAGCGCTTCGACATGGGTGGCGCTCTCCATGCGAACCCGGCGGCTCAGTTGATCTTCAGGAGGTCGATCACGAAGACGAGGGTGTCGTTCGCTGCGATGCCGGGCCCCGGGGATCGTCCGCCGTAGCCGAGCGTCGACGGGATGATCAGCTCGCGCCGCCCGCCCACCTTCATCCCCATCACACCTTCGTCCCAGCCCGGGATCACCTGGTGCACGCCGAGCACGAACGTGAAGGGCTGGCTCGACCACGACGACTGGATCACCTTGTGGCTCGAGTACGTGGCCAGCACGTACTGCACCGTCACCGTGTTGCCCGCGGTCGCGGCCGCGCCGGTGCCGGCGATGAGGTCGGTGCTCCGCAATCCGTTCGGCGGCGCGTCCGAAGGGACCGTGACGTGCGGCTCGCTGCCCGCGGTTCCTGCAGGGGAGAGGTCGGCGGCAGCGATGGTGCCGCTGGGACCCACGGTCGGCGGTGTCGTCGCCGAGGGGCCACTGCCCGTGTTGTACGACGTGATCGCCGTGCCCGCCGACTTCGACGGCGAGGAGCTGCACGCAGCCAGGCTGAGGGCGGCGGCTGCGCCGAGTGCGAGGACGAGCAGCGGCGCACGGAGGCGGGCAGAAGACATGGGCGCAGACGGTAGCCGTTCGCTGCCGCCCCGCCGGGGCGGGCCCGGGCCTGTGGGGACCCTTCAGCGGGTGATGTCGTAGGGATTCCACGCCGGCGGCGCGGTGCGCAGGTGCTCCTCGACCGCGGCACGTGCCGACGACCGCCCTGGCTAACCTGAGGGGCCGATGTTCGACGCCCTCTCCGACCGCCTTGAGCGGATCTCGACGCGCCTGCGGAGCAAGGGGCGCATCAGCGACGCCGATCTCGACGACGCGATCAAGGAGATCCGCACCGCTCTCCTCGAAGCCGACGTCGAGCTCACGGTCGCCCGCCGCTTCTGTGACGGGATCCGGCTCCGGGTCAGCACCGAGTCGCTCTCCAAGAGCCTCACCCCGGGCCAACAGGTCGTGCGGGCCGTCCATGAGGAGCTGATCAGCGTCCTCGGTGGGGAGACGCTGAAGCTCAGCTACGCCTCTCGCCCACCGACCGTCGTCCTCATGGCCGGCCTCCAGGGCTCGGGCAAGACCACCAACTCGGCCAAGCTCGCCCTGTGGTGGAAGCAGCAGGGGCGCAACCCCCTGCTCGTCGGCGCGGACCTCCAGCGTCCTGCCGCGGTGGAGCAGCTGCGTGTCCTCGGCCAGCAGGCCGGGGTCACCGTCTTCAGCGAGCCCACCGACCCCGTCGCCTGCGCCAAGGCCGGGCTGGAGGAGGCCCGTCGTCTCGGCCGGGACATCTGCATCATCGACACCGCCGGCCGACTGACCATTGACGCCGAGCTGATGCAGCAGATCCGGGACATTTCGGCGGCCACCCAGCCCCACTACACGTTCCTCGTCATTGACGCCATGATCGGCCAGGACGCGGTGGCGACCGCCAAGGCCTTCCACGACGCCCTTGAGCTCAGCGGTGTGATCCTCACCAAGCTCGACGGCGACGCTCGGGGCGGTGCCGCGCTGTCCGTCAAGGGCGTGGTCGGCAAGCCGATCGCGTTCGCCAGCACGGGCGAGCGTCTCGGCGACTTCGACCTCTTCCACCCGGACCGCATGGCTGACCGCATCCTCGGGATGGGCGACATGCTCAGCCTCATTGAGCAGGCCGAGCGCACCATGGACTCCGACGAGGTGGCGAAGAGCGCCAGCCGCCTCATGCAGGGCGAGTTCACGCTGGACGACTTCCTCTCCCAGTTGCGCCAGGTCAAGAAGATGGGGTCGCTCGGCGGCCTCATGCGACTGATGCCGGGCATGTCCAAGGAGATGCGGCAGGCCGCCGGCCAGATCGACGACGGGGAGGTGGCGAAGGTCGAGGCCATCGTCTGCTCCATGACCCCGGTCGAGCGCAACGACACCTCCGTCATGGACGGCTCGCGCCGCAGCCGGGTGGCCCGGGGATCGGGGACCACCATCCAGGACGTCAACGCCCTGCTGAAACAGTTCAAGGAGATGCAGAAGATGATGAAGGGGATGGCCTCGGGCAACATGCCCAACCTCCCCGGGATGCCCAACATGGCCGGGATGAGCGGTCGGGCCGCCCGCAAGCTGGCCCAGCAGGCAGCCGGAGCCGGTCTCCCCGGACAGGCCGGAGCCGCAGGCCAGCCCGATTTCGACATGCTGTCCCAGTTGATGGGTGACGGAGGTGAGCTGCCATCAGGGTTCCCCGGGCTGCCATCGCCGGCCCCGGTCAAGCCTGTGGTCAGCGGCAACAAGGGAACCAAAAAGAAGAAGAAGGGCGGACGGGTGACCCCGCCGAAAGGCCGGTAGCCCCGCCATCTGCCAGAATGGACGCCCAAAGACGTCCAGATGGAGGAACCAGTTCGTGGCAGTCAAGCTCCGCCTCGTGCGGATGGGTAAGAAGAAGCAGCCGACCTACCGGGTCGTCGCCGCTGACAGCCGGTCACCGCGTGACGGCCGATTCCTCGAGATCGTGGGCACGTACGCGCCCCGGGGCGCCTCCACGGCCGAGCCGGATGCCGTGATCCAGATCGACAACGCAAAGGCCGTCAAGTGGTTGGTCAACGGGGCCAAGCCGACGGAGCGGGTCGAGCGCCTGCTCAAGACCTCTGGCGCCTGGGACGAATTCGCGGCGGCGAGGGCCAAGTGACGGACCTCTACGAAGCGGGCGACATCAACCAGACCGACGGCCCGAGCGACGACATCGACGACGACATCGACGACGAGATCGAAGACGACGTCGACGACGGACGACGACATCGAGGACGAGACCGACGAGGGCGCGGAGGAAGGCAACCAGCTCACCTCCGTCGACGGGGGAGCGCCGCTGACGGTCCTGACCTACCTGGCCCGTTCGCTCTCCAACGATCCCGACGCGGTCGTGATCGACACCGATGAGCGCCGCAACGGGTTGCGCCTCAGCCTGCACGTCGCCCCCGACGACATGGGCCGCGTCATCGGCCGCCGGGGCCGTACCGCACAGGCCATCCGGACCCTGGTCAACGTGGCGGGCGCGAAGGACGGCGTCCAGGCCAGCGTGGACATCGTCGACGACTGATCTGCTCAAAGTCGGCCGGGTCACCAAGGCCCACGGCCTGCGGGGTGAGGTGGTCGTCCAGCTCTGGACCGACCAGACACAGCGGCTGAGCCCGGGTTCGGTGTTCGCCTCCTCCCGCGGCGCTCTCCGCGTGGAGTCCTCGAAGCCCTTCGGCGACGACCGCTTCATCGTGCAGTTCGCGGACGTCTGGGACCGCACGGCAGCCGATCGCTTGCGCGGCGTGGAGCTCGAGGCGGAGCCGGTCGAGGTGCCCGGCGCACTGTGGGTGCACGAGCTCGTGGGGGCCACGGTGCTCGACGCCGCCGGAACCGAGCTGGGCCGGATCGGGGCGGTCGAACCCAATCCGGCCAGCGACCTGATCGTGCTCGAGTCCGGTGGCCTCATCCCGGTCCGCTTCGTCACCCGTCACGACGCTGCCGCGCGGACGGTGGAGGTCGACATTCCCGAAGGGCTGCTCGACCTGTGAGGGCTGTGTCATGAGGATGGGGCCATGAGGATCGACGTCTTCACGATCTTTCCCGAGGTCGTCTCCGGCTACTGCGGAGCGTCCATCCTCGGGCGGGCCTCCGAGACCGGCGCGCTCGATGTGCGGGTGCATGACTTGCGCGACGGTGCCGATGACCCCCGGCGCTCGGTGGACGACAGCCCGTTCGGCGGCGGCGCCGGCATGGTGCTCATGGCCGAGCCGCTCTTCCGTTGCGTCGAGGCCGTGCCGGACCTGCCGCGGCCGCTGTACCTGCTCGCGCCCGGTGGGCGGCGCTTCGACCAGGGCACGGCGGCCGAGCTCGCGGCGGCGCCCGGCGGGTTCTCGCTCCTCTGCGGCCGCTACGAGGGCGTGGACCAGCGGGTGGCCGACCACCTGGTCGACGGCGAGTTGTCGGTGGGCGATTACGTGCTGGCCGGCGGGGAGCTCGCCGCCCTCGTGGTGGTGGAGGCAGTGGCCCGCCTGCTGCCCGAGGTACTGGGGAACGACGACTCCGCACGGGACGAGAGCTTCTCGGACGGGCTGCTGGAGTACCCCCACTACACGAGGCCGGCCGACTTCAGGGGATGGGAGGTGCCCGAGGTCCTGCGGTCGGGTGATCACGGCGCTGTGGCGACCTGGCGTCGCACGCAGGCCCTGCTGCGGACGGCCGAGCGGCGGCCGGATCTCATCGAGCGCCTGGTCAGGGCGTCGGCACTCCTTCCCGGCGACGTGCGGGCCCTGGCCGAGCACGGCTACGATGTTCCG
Organism: uncultured Acidimicrobiaceae bacterium; assembly: GCA_963740535.1. Classification (GTDB taxonomy): domain Bacteria; phylum Actinomycetota; class Acidimicrobiia; order Acidimicrobiales; family RAAP-2; genus Bog-473. The sequence continues at coordinate 110,940 of CAVUEI010000001.1, read as the reverse complement.
TCCGGCACTGAGCCGGAGTGACCGAAGGACGCCTCCCATGCACCCCACAGAAACGATCGATCGCGACAGCCTGCGCGACGACATCCCCGAGTTCCGCCCGGGCGACACCGTCAAGGTCCACGTGCGGGTGGTCGAGGGGAACCGGGAGCGGGTGCAGGTGTTCCAGGGCGCCGTCATGCGGCGCCAGGGCGGCGGCGTGCAGGAGACGTTCACCGTGCGCAAGGTCAGCTTCGGCGTGGGCGTCGAGCGCACCTTCCCCGTGCACTCGCCCACCATCGCCAAGATCGAAGTGGCGACGCTGGGCGACGTTCGGCGCGCCAAGCTGTACTACCTGCGCGAGCGCCACGGGAAGGCGGCCAAGATCAAGGAGCGCCGGGTTCCCCGGGGCGGGAAGGCGGCGGCCGCCGAGGCGGTCGACGCATCCGTCGACGAGGTCGAGGAGCTCGACGAGGTCGAAGAGATGGAACCGGTCGACGCGATCGAGTCGGTCGACGACGTCGAGGTCGAGGTGGCCGAGGACGATCAGGTCGAGGAGGCCGCCGACGAGTAGGACCGGCGCCGAGTGAGCGAGGAAGACCTCGAGCGCTACGAGTCCGAGATTGAGCTCGGCCTCGTCCAGGAGTACAGGGCCGTCCTGCCGGTCTTCACCTATGTGATCGAGACGGAACGACGCTTCTATCTGGCCAATGAGGTGTCGCTGAACGTGCGGGCGGACACGACGCCCGCCTGCATCGAGCTCGAGCTCCGCGACGCGTGGGTGTGGGACATGTACCGGCCCGCCCGCTTCGTGCCGGAGGTGCGGGTCGTCACCTTCCGCGACGTCAACATCGAGCGGCTGCCCGAACAGGAGCTCTGAGGGCACCACCGCATCACCGCCGACCGTTCTCCGCGGTGACCAACCGCAGGATGACGCTGGGGCACAAGGCCGAGGACGCGGCGGCGGAGTGGTACGCAGACAACGGGTACCAGGTGGTCGCCAGGAACTGGCGCTGTGCCCAGGGTGAGATCGACCTGCTCTGCTCCAGGGTCAACCCTCCGGGCTGCACCACGCTGGTGGTCTGCGAGGTCAAGGCGCGTTCGTCGAACTCCCATGGCCACCCCCTCGAGGCGGTGACGCCCGCCAAGCAGCGCCGCCTGCGCCGGCTGGCCGTCGCCTACCTGGACGGCCAGAGCCGGCGCTACGACCACATCCGCTTCGACGTGGCGGCGGCCACGCAGCACGCCCTCCACATCATGGAAAGTGCGTTCTGAAAGGACGCGGCATAGGGTCGAGGGCCATGGAGACCCTCATTGTCGAGCGCAAGGACGGCGTCGTCACCGTCACGATGAACCGTCCCGAGCGCAAGAACGCCGCCAACAACAAGATGCTGACGGAGCTCAAGCAGATCTTCGCCGAGGTCGAGGACAGCGACGAGGACCGCGTGCTGGTCCTGACCGGCGCGGGCGGGGCGTTCTGCTCCGGTGCCGACCTGTCAGACCCTGACGGTCCCGCCACCGACCGCTCCCGCTCGGGCCTGGCCCGCATGCGCCGCCTCGGCGACGTCGCCCTCGGGCTGCACCGGGTCACCAAGCCGACCATCGCGAAGGTCGACGGGGTCGCCGTCGGGGCCGGTCTCTCGCTCGCTCTCGGCTGCGACCTCATCGTGTGCAGCGACCGGGCCCGGCTGTCGATGATCTTCGCCAAGCGCGGCCTGGCGCTCGACAACGGAGCCTCCTGGCTGCTGCCCCGGCTCGTCGGACTGGCCCGGGCCAAGGAGATCGCACTCTTCGGGGGGATGTGGAGCGGCGAGGAGGCGGCAGCCATCGGCCTGGTGAACCGGGCCCTCCCGCCCGACGAGCTCGACGCCTTCGTCGACGACTGGGCCAGCACCCTGGCCGCCGGCCCGCCGCTGGCGCTGTCGATGACCAAGACGATGCTCAACGGCTCGTCCATGTCGTCCATGGAGCAGGCGGTGGAGGACGAGGCCCGCTGCCAGGCGCTCACCTTCTCGACCAAGGACACCGCAGAGGCGATGGCTGCGTTCGCCGAGAAGCGAGAGCCCGTCTTCATCGGCCGCTAGTAGCGTAACCATCGTGCGTAGTGGTGTGCAGGGAATGATCGGTGACACGGCGTTGGTGACCAAGGCGATCGAGGGGGCACACAACCCGGGACGGATCCGCGCCCGGGGTGAGGAGTGGCTGGCAATCCCTCTGGACCCCGACGCTCGTATCCCTATCGGGACAGATGTCGTCGTCGCCGACGTGGAGCGTGGCCTGCTCGTCGTCTACGCCACCGAGACCTAGAGGGCTCGACTCGAGAGAAGAGGTACCGCCATGTTCGCATCGGCCGGAGAAGTCGTGGGGATCCTGATCATCGCCGGACTGGCGGTGATCGGGGTGGTCTCGCTGTTCGCATCCCGCTTCATCAAGATCGTCCAGCAGGGCAGCGTGGGGGTCGTCAAGCGCCTGGGTGAGTTCAAGACGGTGGACCAGCCGGGACTGCACATCCTCGCCCCCTTCATCGACAGGATGGAGAAGGTCGACGTGCGCGAGTTCCCCATGACGGGTGACCAGCAGGCCGTCATCACGAAGGACAACGTGTCCCTCCAGGTCAGCGCCACCATCTTCTGCCAGGTGATCGACGTCCGGTCCGCCCTCTTCGAGATCAACGACTTCCAGCTCGCGGTCGACCAGCTGTCGCGCACCGCATTGCGAGCCGTGTTCGGCGAGCTCTCCCTCGACCAGGCCTTGAGCGAGCGCGAGACCATCAACAGCCGGATGCAGGACCACATGGCCGACGCCACGGCGAAGTGGGGCGTCCGGCTCAACCGGATTGAGATCCTCGACATCACGCCGCCCCTGAACGTGGTGCAGGCGATGTCAGAGCAGAAGGAGGCGGAGCAGCACAAGCGGGCCGCCATCCTCAAGTCGGAGGGGGAGCAGCAGGCCGCGATCAACAGCGCGGGCGGGCGCAAGCAGGCCGCCGTGCTCGAGGCGGAGGGCGCCAAGCAGTCGGCCATCCTGCGGGCAGAGGCGCAGATGAAGGTGCTGGAGCTCCAGGCCGAGGGTGAGAAGAAGGCCTTGGAGCTGCGCGGGCAGGGAGAGGCGTCCCGCCTCACGTCCATCGACACGGCGACCATCAACCCGCACACCCTCGCGGTCCTCCAGCTCAAGGCGCTCCAGGACATCGCGGCCTCCGAGAACGCCAAGATCGTCGTCCCCTACGAGGCAACGAGTCTCATGGGCGCGGCCGAGGTGCTGCTCTCCACGCTGCGCAACGAGAACCTGGGCGATGCCAGCACCAATGGCGCAACGGCAGCCCCCGCTGCCACTCCGGCCCGGCCGCCGAGCAAGGAGCTGCCTCCGCAGGACGGCTGAGGCGTGGCCGGAGCAACATCGTGCCCCCCAAGGCGTAGGGTGGGAGCGAGGATCATGACTTCGACCGAATGTGCGCACGTGGCGGCTCAGCTCGACGAGCACCATGCGCCCGAGACAAACGGGCGCATCGCGGTGTGCAGACGGTGTGGCGCACGTACCGACGGCCCCACCGGGATGCACCATGTCCTGCAAAGCGGCCGAGTGAGCCAATCGGGTGAGTGGCTCAGCGCCCAGGCTCGCCTGCGGGACATCGCCGACGCCAAATTGCGACGAGGCGTCTGAGCCTGGCCGGAGGCACGGCCTCCGCCGCCTCGGCGGCGCAGTCGGGCGCCCTGTCTCAGTCGAGGTCCACGTCTCCAAGGGGCCCCCGCACGGCAGCATCGGGCAAGCCGACGATGGTGAAGACGGTCAGCTCACTCTGAAGCTTCAGTCATGGCAGCGGTGATGTGCCTCCTCCATGCATCCCTGAGCGCATCGGTCACCTCATGGGTGCGGTACCCCTCAGCCGAGACGAGCTCACCACAAACGCACAGGCCGATGGCACCCACGCTGCCCTCGAAGCTGACAACGTGAGAAGTGACGTTGACAAGTCTGTGTTCCACCCGGTCCGCCACTCGTCCTCCGTCGACTCGGTTGCCCTCACCTGTCTATGCCGGTTGCGATGGTTGTCAAAAGACCATCGCACGCCTTAAGAGAGGCTCTTAATGATCGAAACAACGTCCTCGCGCTGGAGTCCGAGTCGCCGAGCTTGAGCCAGCAGTTCTTGAGCTTGCGCCCAGATGACACCGCGCTCGGGTGCGCCCGAAACGGTCACACCGCGTCCTCGGCGGAACTCGAGGACGCCCTCGTCTCGGAGGGTGCGAAGAGCCCGCAGGACAGTGTTGGTGTGGACGCCTAGGACAGCTGCCATGTCGTGGGCGGGAGGACAGGCGCGCACCGGGAAGAACATCGCCGCATGCGATGTCACGACGGAGCTCGGCTGCGACCTGGTCATGCAGGGCCATGCTGTCGTTTCTGTCAACCTTGACATGACGCATGGTGACAAGGATAGTGTGCACCATAGTGCCCAGCACCAGAACCGCTTTGGAGGAGGCTCCACCAACTACCGACCTCGGCGATCACGAGCTGGTCGTCCGCGAAGCGCGTCGGCGTCAACGCAAGCGGTGGCTCATGATCGCTGTCGTCATCGTGGCGGCCTGTCTTGCGGCAGCGATCGTGAGGTTGAGCGGCCGAGGCGCGACCCCCAAACACCCCACGGCTCGAACCCCGCTGACCCACAAGGTCATGCCGGTCGCGCCGACGACCATAGGCGTCAGTCCGCAGCGCCCGACTTCGCTGGCCATCGGGCCAACAGGAACCTCTACATCACCGACGACGTGCGCGACCAGGTCCTCGAGCGACTACCCGATGGAACCTTCGAGCCCGTGGCCGGCAACGGCACCATTGGCTTCTCGGGCGATGGCGGCCCAGCCACGAGCGGCCAGCTGAACTATCCGTCTGGGATTACCTTTGGCCCCGACGGCACGCTGTACATCGCCGACTACGGCAACGGACGCATCCGTGCCGTCTCTTCGGCAGGCATCATCACGACGATCGCCGGCAACGGCGGTCAGAGTTCGTGGGTGGCCGACGGAACCCCGGCGCTCCAGGCATCGCTCAGTCCGTTCGCCATGGCGTTCGGGCCAGAGGCGCTTATGTATGTGGCCGACGATCGGGAAGTCCTCAGACTCGAGCCGAACGGGACCTTCACCAGGGTGCTCGGCGAGAACACGAACGAGTACGCCGGTGTCTACGGCATCGGTGAACCAGCACGAAGCGCTTCGGCCGACGGCGCCAACGGGGTGGCGATCGACTCGTTCGGAAACATCTATGTGGCGGGATCCGACAACAAGGCCATCCTGATAGTCGACCCGCAGGGCATCGTGCACTATCTCGGGGACCTCTACCCCCGGGGACCGAGCGGCTTGGTCACAGCTCCCGATGGCTCGGTCGTGGCAATGGACGAACTGGAGTCGTCGGACTCTCGCCGGAGGGCTTCAAGACCCTCCTCAGGTTCCCGACGACCGACAAGGTCAGCTATCTCGGCATCACCGGCTTCTCTCCAAATGGAATCGCGATCGCACCAGGCGGCACCACATACCTCGATACCTTCTTCGGCAATGGATATGCCGATAAGTCCGCACTGGTCATGATTCCTCCTCCAGGAGCAGGGTCCCCCTCAGTACTGTGGGAGCAACGTTCTTCATAACAACACGTGGATGTGCGTTCGTCAGATCCAAATCCTGAACCCTGAAATAGGCTCCAGCCGGCGACGTACGGCACTCTGAACATGAGGGGTTACGGTGCATGGGGCTGGAACTGATTTCGCACTGTCGATCTGGTCTTCGGCAGCCGTCGGGTGCCGTTCGGTAACGTGCGGTGTTGTCCGTGTATGACGAGTAGGGAACTCTGTAGCGAGAACCACTGCGCCCGCAGAGGCGGCGTCGCGTGGAGAGTAGGGGAGGAGGAATGGCCATGTACCAGCAGATCGTGGTCGGGACTGACGGGTCGGCGGGCGCGAATGTCGCGGTCGATGCGGGCAATTGAGCTCGCGCGTCTGACCGGCGCTCGCTTGCACGTTGTGCACGCACACAGGGTCGCGACCGCGACCGGCGGCGAGCTTGGAGCGCCGGTGGTTGACATCATCGAAGTGAACGAGTCGATTCATGACGAGGGCCAACGGATCTGCGACCAGGCGATCGCGCGTGCCGATCGTGCCGGGGTGCAGGCAGAGTCACACTGTGTTGGTGGGCATGCGAGTGAGGAACTGCTGCGAGTCGCTTCGGCGGCCGGCGCCGACCTGGTCGTGGTCGGAAACCGGGGGATGACCGGAATGCGCCGCTTCGTGCTGGGCAGCGTTCCAAACAAAGTGGCACATAATTGTTCTGCGAGCGTGTTGATCGTGGACACGTCCCAAACCCGCACCTGAATCGATCTGCCCTACCGGTGCTTACAAGCTGCGATGTCGTCGGCAAACGACGTCACCTACCGCGGCGGCCGATCGCATCCACTGCCTTCGATTTCAGGTGAACGGGAGAAAGCACATGGGGCATCCACGGCCTCGCCAACCCGGCGCAAGGCTCTTGTGACGCGTCAAATGACCAGTAGGGTCCAAGTGTGATCGCCCGAGATCAGGCGCCCGTGGCCTTCACGGCATGGGACGAATTGATCGACGCAGTCGCCTCGAACACGCCGACCGAGTTGACGGAGCTGGCCCGTGTCGTCGCTCGGGCCAGCCTCGACCCGACGGTTCCTGCGCTTCCGAGATCTGACGTGATGGCCTTCGCCGAACAGATGGTCGTCGATGTGGCATCCATGACCACCGATGTTCGGGCAGCGGGGCTCGCCGAACTCGGTGCCGGTGCCGCAGCCTTCGTCCTTGCGGTATGGACGGAGGACATGATGATTCGCGCCGATACCGCTTGGCGTGAGATGTTCGGCGAAGAATGGCTTCCGATTCCGACTTCTGCCGAGACCGATCCCTGGGTGGCCCACAAAAGATTTCTGCTCGAGGTGGCCAAACTGCCGGCCCTCGATCCGGTTACCTCCGAACTGGTCAGGCTCCGCGGGGCGAGAGCCCACGACTGCCGTCTCTGCCAGTCCCGCAGGAGCGTGAGTGCCATCGACCTGGCAGGTGGGAGTGATCTGTTCGATGAAAGGGATCCGAGCGCGATCTCCGACGCGCAGGCCCTGGCTCTCCAGGTCGTTGATGCCTTCGTGTGGCAGCCGATCCAGTGGCCACCCGGGCTTGGCGAGGATGTCGTGGACGCTCTGGGTCCTGCCGCCGCAACCGAACTGACCCTCGATATCGTCCGCAACGCCGCAAATAAGATCGCCGTCGCCTTCGACGTGGACGACCCGCAGGTCGAGACGGGCGTCGAGTATTACGACATCGACGTGTCGACCGGGGAACTGCGCTACGACGTTCGCCCGCTCACGCCCAGCGATTGAACCACCGGCTCGCGATGGGTGAGACCCACCCGGGACGCAGTGGTCAACCAAAATTGTTGCGAGAAGCGCTGCCATGCCCACGAGCCGGTTGGCTGGGCGAAGACGTCGCCCTGCACGACCAGGTGGCCGGGCAATGGACCGTGACGGTGCACCTCTCCCGCTCGTTGGATTCTTGATTGCCGCCTCGAGCGGTAACAGATCGGCCGTGCCGTACCGATCATGCGCGCCGTCCAGTGGTTCCTAATGGGACTGGACCGGCTTGCGAGAGGCAAGCTGGTCTCCGAGCTACCTGACGGGAGCACTGTTGGTTCCCGGGTCTTGAATCCTAGGACTAGATCGTGCCCCGTCGGGCTAGTGGGGAGACGGACAGCTGGTGGGATGTCGTGCCTCGAGCACTGATCCATTAGGTCGCTGCGCATCTCCTCTGGCTCGATGAGCGAGCAGGAGGAGCAGTGCTCTTTGTCGGAGTGGACTGGGCCGAGGACCATCATGACGTCTGCGTGATGGCTGAGGACGGCATGGTCCTCGGCAAAACGCCGCGTGCCCGACAGCGTTGTTGGCCTCGGTGATCTCCATGGGCTCGTCGCCGAGCTGGTCGAAAACGACGAGGCGGTGGTCGTCGGCATCGAGATCGACCGCGGCCTGGTGGTCTGGTCACTTCTTGGCGGCCGGCTACGAGGTCTACGCGATCAACCCGATGGCATCAGCTCGCGTATCGAGATCGCCACGCGACTTCGGGAGCGAAGTCCGACCCGGGCGATGCCAAGGTGCTGGCCGATCTGGTCCGGACCGATAGGCACAACCACCGCCCGATCGCCGGTGACTCCGACCTCGCCGAAGGGGTCAAGGTTTTAGCCCGTGCCCACCAGAACGCAATTTGGAGCCGCCAGCGCCAGCTCAATGCGCTGCGTTCGTCGTTGCGCGAGTACTACCCCGGAGTTCTCGATAGCCTTTGGCACCGATCTTGGCAGCACCGACGCCCTCGCCGTCTTGGCCATTGCCCCGACCCCCGAGCTCGGCCGGGTGCTGTCGCTCTCGAAGGTCGCCTCGGCACTGCGCAAGGGCGGCCCGCCCAGCGCAACGTCGAGACGACGAGCAGAAGAGATCCAAGAGGCGCTCCGCGCCGAGCACCTCGAGGCGCCGATCGTGGTCGCTAACGCCCATGGTTCTTGTCACCCGATCAGCATTGGCGCTCATCGTTACGTTCAACGCCCAGATCGCCGAGCTCGAAGCGGCGCTCGTCGGAGCATTTTGAGCAGCACCCGGACGCCAAGGTCGTCCTCTCCCTGCCAGGACTAGGGACGGTCCTCGGTGCCCGGGTGCTGGGCGAGTTCGGTGATGACCGAACCCGTTTCTCGGGTCCCAAGTCTCGCAAGAACTACGCCGGCACGTCACCTGTGACCAAGGCATCGGGCCACAGCCGGGTGGTCCTGGCCCGCTACGCCCGCAACCGCCGCCTCGGCGACGCCTGTGACCAGTGGGCCTTTTGCTCGCTCACGAGGTCGGCGGGAGCAAGGAACTACTACGACCAGCTCCGGGCCCGTGGCAAGACCCATCGTCAAGCGCTCCGACAGCTGGCCAACCGCCTCGTCGGGCTCCTCCACACCTGCTTGGATCGCGGAGTCCTCTATGACGAACTGATCGCCTGGCCGGAGGTTTCTGATTTGGCCGCTTGACTTCTTACGGCCGTGGGATATCTAGTCGGCCTGGCTTCCACGGCTGCCCTCATCGTTGTGATTCCGCCGTTGGATGTCGGAGTGCTTTTGGTGCTCGTGGTCACGACGATGGCGATTCGTATTCGGACCGGGAGGTTTTGACCCGCGTGCGACAGCAATGCTTCTCGGTGTCACCGCCCTCTCGATCTACGTGCTGATCTGGGTTCTCACGCTCGGCTCATCCAAAGTTTCCTCCGACACGGCGTCAGGTCTGGGGTTGATCGTTCCTTACCTGTTGTCCTAGGGCCACCGACCCGCGGACAGGGGCACTCCTTGGCGTGTAGGTAGATGCCCAAACAGGGGCGAGTCAGCGGTCACGGTGTGAGCGACCCTTTGTCAGTTTAGGTTGACGAAGCGGGTCTGTCAGTTTATACTGACAGGCATGGACATCGAGGAACTCCGTGTGAATCTCTCGTCGGATGACCCGGCAATTGGGCTTCGCGCCTCGTTGGCGCTCCATCGCTTGGCCGAGAGGGTCGAAGCGAACCACGTTGCATCGGCCCGGGAAAAGGGCTGGTCATGGCAGCAGATCGGAGACGCCTTGGGCGTCACCCGCCAATCCGTCCACACCAAATACAACAAGGAGTCGTCATGACTACCGAATACGTTGCGCCAGAGACGCTTCACGCCTGGGCCATCTGTCTGCAGGCCGGTGAGGAGGCTCGTCGCCGAGGTGATCGCCGATATGGCACCGATCACATCCTGCTCGCCTTGTTCGAGGATCCCTCGATCGAAGCCGTGTTGGGCGTGAGCCTGCAGCAAGCTCGCCAGGCTCTTGACTCGCTCGATCACGAAGCCCTGAGCACCTTGGGCCTGGGGTCTGGCGCCGACGCTCCCGAACTGCGGATGCGCGCCGTGCCGAAGAAGCCGAGGCTCAGAGACGTCGCGCAAAAGGATCGCCTCCGCATCACGCCCGCGGCAAAGAAAGTGCTTGAGGAAGCGTCAAGCCCAACCGCCGGAGGCTCAAGGTCACGGCCCAGCAGGTGCTGGCCCAGATCCTTACTCTCCAACCACCAGATCCTGCGGCGGTGCTCCTGGGTGCTCTGGGCGTGAACACGTCGGAGGTTCGGCGCCGATTGGATGCGGTCACGCCCGACAGCTGAGTCCCCAGCGACATTCGCGACTTCGAGCGAAGGTGTCCGGATCGGAGTCCGCCACCGTCGCACCCCTGGGTCGCCCGAAACGTGCGCTCTTCGGGACCGTCGAACCGGCCGACTGAGGCGAGACCGACCATGCACCGCAAGAGTGGGAAAGTGGGCCGCCCGACCTCCGAAATGCCGTAAGTTCAAGAGCGGAGTGTTTAAGGAAGAGCGATCTTCAAGGTTTTTGCCAGCGTTATGGGCAGTCCTCACGGTGTCGCCTCGTTCGGCTGCAGCCCAGGGTAGAGCCGAGCAGACCTGCCTGAGGAACTTGACGAGACCAGGGGTGAACTCTGCGTTAGCTCCGTCCAGTTCTTTGGGCACTGTCATTCCCAGATTCTTCGCAGCGAACCCCAAAGAGTGGAGGAAGTGAGGCGGCCGCGCCCTCAGCGCGGGTGACGCCGGACAGGGCCGATGCGCCCGAACAGATGTGCCACGCGTATGGGCCGCGACACGCCCGGCCCGCTTGCCGATCTGCGGTGTCGGGACGTGGCTCCAGAGCGGGTATCGCACTCCGGTTAGTCGATTGATGACGATCGCCTGTACTACGAGTAGGGCGACAGCGGCCTCGAGGACGACGAGGTATGCGGGTTTGGTGACGACGCCGAGGGCCACGAAAATCGCCGTACCAGCGGCTGGGGGATGGGGGACGTTCAGGAGGATCATCAACGCTGAGCTCGTCGCGAGAGCCAGTGATACGGCCAGAATCCTCGTCCAGCTCAGCTCGGCATCGGTCGCGGCCCCTGCGTGCTGGAGCCCTGTCACCAAGAGTGCACCGTACCCACATGCGATCGCGACTGCGTTACCGCACAGCGCGTTCCGGGGCTGGCAGGTGGCGTGGTGGGCGTGAAGAACACGAGGAACGCCACGGCTCCGAGCGTCGGAAAAGATGAATGGCGTCTGGAAAAGCCTCGCCAGGCCCGTGAGGATAGCGATGCTGATGAAGCCGTTGACGAACATGAAGAGCGCCACATCCGCGACAACCTGGCTGTGCGGATCGCGTTCCGCTAAGTTGCTGCTGCCGCCCCGTCTCGTCCAGCAGACCTCGCAGCGTGTGGCGTTCCGAGAGGACCGCCGGAACTCCTCCATCGGGATCCGCAGGAGAGTCGTTTCCTCGACAAGCACGAAGGCTAGCGTTGCGACGGCCGGAATCGTCGTTCAACAACGACTGCTCGCCGACGTGTTCGAACTCATTGAGTTGCGCCAAGACGATTTCGTCACCATTCCGATCTGTGGCGAACACCTGAACGGAACCGCGAAGGATGACATAGACGCAGTCGCCGGCCTCGCCCTCGCGGAAGATAAGTGCTGAGTCCGGGAACCGGACAGGCTGGGCGATTTCGGCGAGCGCCCGCAATTCTTCGGCATCCAGGTCGCCGAACAGAGGTACGCGTTGGAGAAACCGCTCGTGTTCCGAGATCGACGTTGTCGAATCCGCTGGAGGGTCACCCGTCGAGTGAGCCATGTCTGATCCCTCCCCGAGTCGCGGTTTCCTTCCACCCGACACCCAACGCCCGCCAGCGCCCCGCTGGCATAGGGGACGCTGAACCGGCGTTGGATCGAAAGGACAGAGCCGCAAGGTCACACTAGTGAGCCTGAGGGCCCATCGAAGGGTTCGGATTCACCGCACCAATCTGACGGCGTAAGGGGGCAGTCGTCGACTATCTGGAGAGCCGAACTTTTACCAGGACGGGCTCGTACCCCGTAATCCGCAATGCGCTCCGCGTGGTACTGAACCTAGAGAGGCTTTGTTCGTCGGCGGCCTCGATGGATGCCGTTCCGCGTTGCGCTGCCCCGGTGCCGCACCCTGACTTCAGGCTCTGCTTCGATGTTGCGGACCCAGGCGGAATGTCGCCCGTGAACCTGACTACCCACACTTCGCCGGGGTCTTTCGGACCAAGCGCCAGCGGTGTCCGTCTAGGTTGAAGCGATTCCTGCCGGTGGTCTCGATGACAACCCACCACGGCAGATACCCGGCCATGAATCTTCCGAATGGATTGATAACTCGCCAGTAGACAACCCAAGCTCTGCGATGTGGCGGCGGTCCGGTAGGCACCCCGTCGATGCTCACGCTCCAAATTTAGGACCGACACAGTGCCGCTTGCTCTAAACCCGAAGTACCGGAGTGCCCCACCCTACCGGCGGCTGTGAACGGGGCACTCAGCCCGCAATACGCACGAAGCCGTATCGTCCAGCTATCGATGATGCTGTCGTCGCCGTTGGGGCACAGCCTGCAGGACTCTGGGGCCGAAAGGCCATCGAGCGCCCGTCGGCGACGACAGGGCACGCAACTGGCGGATCATCAAGAAGGGGTGGTGGGAATGGTGTACGAGCGGCAATTTTGAAAAGTACGGGGGTTTCGAGCGAGCGTTGCCGCCTGTTGGTGGCAGGCGGGACGTTGGTGCCAGTAACTCTCGCTCTCACGTCCTCCGAGGCGTCCGCATCGCCGCTCCCGGCTCCCTGCCAGCGTTCTGGACCGATTGGTGAAACGCTGGCGCAGCTCGAGGGCGCCGTGAATCCGGTCGCTGCAAGCGTGGGAGACGACCTCTCCGGATTCTGGTCAGGCGTGAACGGGATCTACGTGATCCCAAACGCAGCCGCGGTTGGTGGGCGTCGGGCTGTAGCTAGCGCTCATTGGCGCCATCTCGGAGCTCATCGTCTCGGGAACCGTTTCGCTGGGTTTCCTACCTGCGGTACAGCACTCCGTCCCGGCGTTCTGGGTCACCCTCCATTCGGGCAGGCATAGGCCGTGCCCACCGCTGCGAGATCATTTGTCATCGAGCCACCGTCGACGAGGTCTTTGTAGAACTTCAACGCTGCTCTATGCACTGCTGCATTGGGTGCGGCATTGACTTCAGCAGCTACCAATTGCGGATCCGGCAAGGGCGCAGACAACCAGCTGATGCCCGCGGAGTAAAACCCGGCGTCAGGCACTGGATGCTTCACCGGCACGATATTCAGGTTGAAGTGGCCGCCAATCGCGCTATATCGAGGACTTCCATTGAACCATTCCGCGGATATCCCGGCGGTGGCGACAACCAGTGCCATGACCACGACGGCAGCGAGAGCGACCCACGCCAGGGCCTTCGCCCAGCTCGCCAGCCGGTCCCTGTGGACCGGCTCCATCGGACGGATCGATGTTGTTGCGCATCACAACAACCACCCCCAAAATGCAGCTGTCCTCAGCCTTGACGCTAGCCGTACTGAGGATCACTTAGGCGTCTGACAGGGTTCCCCACTCGTGCCGAACCAGGCATCTAACCGGCGCGAGGGGCACGGCGAAGTTCACGGGTTGATTGCCGGGGGCCCGCGACCGTTCTCTGGCCATGCTGGCCTGCGTACAGTCCGCGACGCTGCACGGCGCCGTCGGGCCGTTCCGTCAGCGTTGAGGTTCAGGTTTCCAATGGCCTGCCCGGCTTCACCATCGTCGGCCTGCCCGACGCTGCGGTGCGTGAGGCACGTGACCGGGTGCGTGCCGCCATCCTTTCGAGCGGGCTGGCGTGGCCCATGCGCAGGATCACCGCGAACCTGGCGCCATCAGGTGTACGCAAAGGTGGTGCCGGGTTGGACCTGGCGATCGCGGTCGGTCTTCTCGTTGCGACCGGCGAGCTCGCCCCCGGCTGCACCGAGGGACTCGCCTTCTGCGGGGAGCTCGGCCTCAACGGCTCGCTCCGCCATGTCCCGGGCATGATCGCCCTGGCCGACGCGACGGCGCCGCTGGGCCTGGTCGTGCCGCTATGCGACGTGCGGGAGGCGGCGCTCGTGCGGGGCAAGGACGTCCACGGTGTGGCGACGCTGGGCGATCTGATCCGGGTGTTGCGCGGTCAGGCAGAGTGGCCCGAGGCGCCGGCCCCGCCCCGGGTGCCGGCCACGCCCGCCGCCCCCGACCTGTCCGACGTCCGGGGTCAAGCGGTCGGCCGGCGGGCCCTCGAAGTCGCCGCGGCCGGACGGCACCACCTCCTCATGATCGGCCCGCCGGGCTCGGGCAAGACGATGCTGGCCGAGCGCCTCGCCGGGCTTCTCCCGCCGCTCACACCGGCCGAGGCGCTCACGGTGACGCGCATCCATTCGGCAGCGGGCTGCGCACTCCCCGATGGCGTGCTGGTCGACCACCCGCCTTTCCGCGCCCCGCACCACCAGTCCTCCATCGTCTCCCTCGTCGGCGGGGGGAGTTGGTCGCTGCGGCCCGGTGAGGTGAGCTTGGCCACCCATGGCGTCCTCTTCCTCGACGAGCTGGGCGAGTTCCCGGTGGCCGCGTTGGAGGCGCTGCGCCAACCGCTCGAGGAAGGGGTGATCCGGGTCAGCCGGGCCGGCGGGACGGTCACGTTCCCAGCGGCGTTCCTCCTCGTCGCAGCGATGAACCCGTGCCCATGCGGCGAGGGGGTCTACGAGGGCGCCTGCACCTGCACAGCTGTCACCCGGGCCCGCTACCGGCGACGGATCTCGGCGCCGCTGCTCGACCGCTTCGATCTCGTCGTCCCGCTCGGTCGGCCCGACCCCGATGAGCTCCTGGCCGGGGCGGCGGGCGAGCCGACCGCCGCAGTCGCCGCCCGCGTCGCCGCGGCGCGTCAGTGTGCCGATCGTCGTCCCGACGACTCGGCCGGGCCTCCACTGACGACCGACGCCGAGGCGCTCCTCGCCTCCAGGCTCCGCTCGGGCGCGCTCAGCGCCCGAGGCCTGCACAAGGTCGCCCGGGTGGCTCGCACCGTGGCCGACCTCGCCGGCGTCGACGTGGTGTCCTTCCCGCACGTGTCCGAGGCTCTCGCGCTCCGGGCCGGACGGACGGTGGTCATGGCATGAGCCTTCCCGAGGAGGCGTACGCGGTCGCGCTGGCGTCGGCGCCGTCAGTCGGTCCCGCCACCCTGCGCGGCCTGCTGGCCTCGGGCCGTCCGTCAGAGGCGTGGGCTCGCACCCGTGGCGCGGGCGGGGCGCGGGAACGGGATGTCGCGGCGCATCTGGGAACGCCATGCCGAGCTCGGCATCGACGTACTGATGCCGGGTGACCCCTCCTGGCCCTCCCGGCTCGACGGCGACCCGCGAGCGCCGGCGCTCCTGTTCTGCCTCGGGAGTCCGGACGTGCTCGGCGCGGCGCCCACCGTGGCCCTGGTCGGCACGCGGGCCCCGACCCGCTACGGCATCGGCGTGGCCGCACAGCTCGGCGCTGACCTCGCGGCCGCCGGGGTCAGCGTCGTTTCCGGGCTCGCGCTCGGGATCGACGGAGCAGCCCACGAGGGCGCGTGCGCTGTCGGTGCGCCGCCGCTGGCCGTCGTCGCCGGCGGTCTCGACTCCCCGTACCCCAGGCGCCACGAGCGGCTGTGGGCGCGGGTGGCCGAGCACGGGGCCATCGTCTCGGAGTCGCCGGCCGGGATCCGCACCGAGCGGTGGCGCTTCCCCGTGCGCAACCGCCTGTTGGCCGCACTGAGCGACGTGGTCGTCGTCGTCGAGAGCCGGCACCACGGCGGCTCGCGCCACACCGTCGAGGCAGCGCTCGGCGCTGGGAATCCCACTCGGCGCCGTGCCGGGATCCATCCGCAGCCCGACGTCGGAGGGGACCAACGCACTGCTGTGCGACGGCGCCTTCCCGGTGTGCTCGGTCACCGACATATTGGTCGCCCTCTCGCTCGTCGGCGCCGACGCCGTGTCGCCCCCAGCCGCCCACTTCGGGGCGCCGGTCCGGACGCCGGCGTACCGGGGGGAGGACGAGGCCCTCTACGCGCTGTTGACCAGCGAACCCACCTCGCTGGAGGAACTGGCGCGGCTCAGCGGGCTCGACCTCCCCACCCTCTGCGGCGGGCTGGAACGCCTCGCCAGCGCCGGTGTGGCACGCGACGTCGGCGGGTGGTGGGAGCGCACCTGAGCTGAGAAGTCACGCAGGCGACTTCCGGCTCGCCGGCCGATCGTGGAAATTCGTGGGTTTGCCATCGGTTCGCCGCGTTGGTGGCAAGCTTCCGGCAACATGGAGGAGGCACCATGGAGATCACGTTGAAGGTCGGCGACATGGCTGAGGCGTGGCAGAGGCCGGCCTGGCAGGCGTCACTCGCTGCGCGAGCTGCTGGCGCCGAGCACCGGGAGCCGTGGTTCCCCGACGACACCAAGTCGGGCGCCCGGTTCGAGCGGGTCGTCATCGGCGGCGAGCGACTTCGTCCTCAAGTACCAAGACCCGCAGGACGACTGGATCCTCCGGGCGACCGGCGACCCGGGACACGTCTACGTCCGGTTGTGGGAGAGCGGCCTCCTCGACCGCCTTCCGCCCGTCATCGACCACGCGGTCGTCGCCGCGGCATTCGACGGCAGCGTGGGGATGGTCCTGCTCCGCGATGTGAGCGCGGCGCTGCTCGGCGGCGACGTCGCGTTTACCTCCTCGCAGCACACCCTGCTGCTGGAGCACATGGCGGCGCTGCACACCACGTTCTGGGGCTGGACCGACGACGTCGGCCTGTTGCCGATGGAACGGCGCTACCGGATGTTCTCGCCCGACGTCGCTGCCGCCGAGGCCGCCCGCAGCACTCCCGCTGCCGTCCCTCTGGCGATGGCCGAGGGCTGGGGACTGCTCCCTGAGGTCTCGCCCGCCATGGCCCGGGTCGTCATGCCCCTGCTGGTGGACCCGGGTCCGCTGCTCAGAGCCTTGGCCGGCGTGCCGCACACCTTGGTCCACGGGGACTGGAAGGCCGCGAACCTGGGCATCCACCCGGACGGCAGGACCGTGCTGCTCGACTTCGGAGAGGTCCCCGGCGAGGCGTCCCCGTTGGCCGATCTGGCCTGGTACCTGGCCCTCAATGCAGCGCTTTTGCCCGAACCCAGGGACGCGGTGCTCCAGACGTACCGGGGCGCCCTCGAGCGCACCATCGACACCGCCGGCTGGTGGGACGCTGCCCTGGACCTCGAGCTGCTGGGCTGCATGGTGCAGTTCGGGTGGGAGAAGGCGCTCGGGGGCCCGGGCGACGAGCTGTCCTGGTGGGAGGACCGGGCCTTGCGAGGGGCGCGCCGCCTGGCCACGGTCTCCTCCTGAAGAACGCGTCCCGGGGCATGCGCTCCCGGCGCGAACCTGGGAGCGGGGCCAGGCGTCCTAACCTGCGTCGCCGTGGAAGGAAGGCTGCTTCAGGCTGACGACGTGGCCGGATTGGGGGAAGAGGCCGCCCGGGCCCGGGCGGAGGGCGCAGGCGTCGTGCTCCTGGGGGAAGGCCCGCTGGGGGACCCCATCGTGCTGGCGGCCGGCCTCGGCCCGTTGGTTCCGGACATCCTCTTGGGCGTCCGTCTCACACTTTCGGCCGCCGGGCGCCATCCGGCGTTGATCGCCCGCGAACTGACCAGTCTCGACCTCGTCTGCGGCGGCCGGAGCGTCCTCTGCTTCGCGCCCCCTTTCGACGATCGGCTCGCCGAGGCCATTGCGCTCTGCCGGGCCATGTGGCGCGACGGCGAGGCGTCCAGCGAGGGACCGCACTTCCCCGTGACGGCCGCCGCCAACCGGCCCGGCCCGGCCGGCCCGGGCAGCCCCCTGCTCGCGCTGGACCTGACCAGCGGCGACCAGCCACCGAGCGCAGTCGCCGGCGCGGTCGACCTGCTGTTTCACCCGACCGGCGATGCATCGGTGTGCCGCGTGGAGCGCGTGTGACGGACGCGACGCTCGTCCACGAGCTGCCCGGCACACAGGTGCAGACGACCGCAGTCAGCGGCCGCCACCTCCCGGCTCTCAACGGGCTGCGCGGCGTGGCGGTGCTGGGCGTCGTGGCCTACCACCTCCAGTTGGGCTGGGCGTCGGGTGGCTATCTGGGCGTCGACCTCTTCTTCGTGCTGTCGGGCTTCCTCATCACCACCCTGCTGCTCGAGGAGTGGGCGGGTGCGGGGCGCATCAGCCTGGCCGCCTTCTGGGGGCGGCGAGCCCGGCGGCTGCTGCCGGCGCTGTTCCTCGTCGTCGGGGCGCTCGGCCTCTACCTGGTGCTCAACGGAGCGTTCGGCGGCCCCGGGGCGAACGGCCTGGTCGACCTCTCGGGCCTGCGCGGCGATGCGATCTCCACGCTGCTCTACGTGAACAACTGGCACTCCATCTTCGCCCACCAGTCCTACTTCGCCCAGTTCTCGGCGCCCTCGCCGCTGCAGCACACCTGGTCGCTCGCGATCGAGGAGCAGTTCTACCTCGTCTGGCCGATCGTGGTCCTGCTCCTGTTCCGCTTCGCGCGGCGCGCCTGGCGGTCGACCGGACTGGTCTTGACGGTCTGCCTGGGACTTGCGTCGTCGCTCCTCATGGCCATCCTCTTCACGCCCGGCGCGGATCCGACTCGGGCCTACTACGGGACCGACACCCGCCTCTTCGACCTCATGGCGGGCGCGACCCTCGCCTTCGTCGCTGCGTCGCGGCCCCAGCCCGACCCCCGCGCGTGTCGCACGCTGCACTTCGTGGGCCCGGCCGCAGCCGTGGTCCTCGCCGTGTTCTGGGTCACCGCCGGCACGCCCCGCGGGTTGCCCACCAACTTCATGTTCGAGGGGGGCTTCCTGATCTGTGCGGCGCTCGGCGCGCTGGTGGTGTCCGACGCACGGCTCGCCGAGCCGGGCCGGTTCTCCCGCGCGCTCGCATGGGCCCCCCTGCACTTCATCGGGACCATCTCCTACGGCATCTACCTGTGGCACTGGCCCGTGATCGTCTACCTCAGCGGGGCCCGGACGGGCCTCTCGGCCTGGCCGCTCGACCTCCTGCGTGTCGCCGTCACGTTGGCCCTCTCCACGGCGAGCTATTACCTCGTCGAGCGGCCGATCCGCCGGGCCCAGCCGAGGGGTTCGGTGCGGTGGTGGGGAGCGCCCCTGGCCGGTGTCGCGGCCGCAGTGGTCATCGTGGCCGCGACGTTCCCGGCCGTCGCCGACCCGTCGAAGGTGGTCGGCACCTCGCACCTGGCCGCCGGGACGGCAGCGGGCGTGCCCGGTGCGGGCGGTTACGCAGGGCAGCAGCCGATCCGCCTGACGACGACGCCGTCGCCGGCCGACCCACTGCGCGTCATGCTCCTGGGGGACTCGGTCATGCACGATGCCTCCTACGGGATCACCGCGGCGCTCCAGGCGACGGGTGAGGTCTCGGTGGCCACCCGCACGATCGACGGCTTCGGTCTCACGACGGCCACGAACTGGCCCACCTCCATCCCCGCCCTCATCCGCCAGACCAGGGCCCAGCTCATCGTGGCCTCGTGGAGCTGGGACCAGTACGGCCCGACCACGCCCAATGCGCTGCACCAGCCGGCGCGCTATGCGGCACTGCTCCGCTCGGCGGTCTCGACCATGCTCACACCCGGCAACGGCGTCGAAGGGGTGGTCTTCACCCAGTTCCCGCAGTCGGGCGCCATTCGCGCCGCCAACCCGGCCGACCAGGCGGCCTACAACGCGGCGCGCTGGAACGGCGTCAAGGCCTGGAACCGCATCGCCGCCCAGATGAGCACCGAGTTCCCGGGTCGGGTCATGTACCTCCCACTGGCGAGCTCCGTGCTCCTCCACGGCCGGCCCTTCGCCTGGCTGCCGCCCGAGGGCAAGGCGCATGCACCGAGCGCCGAGTGGATCCGCGTCCGCAAGCTCGACGACGTCCACCTCTGCCCCGAGGGCAGCGCGCGCTACGCCGACGCGTTGCTGGCGGACCTGACCAGCGTCATGGGACTCGCCCCGGCCCAGGGGAACTGGTCCCAGGGGCCCTGGACGTCGGACCCCAACTTCAACGACCCCCCCGGGGCCTGCCCCGACGACCATCCCCCGGGGGCCTGAGCCGGCCGGGACCGGCCCGCCATGGCGGTCCTAAGCTGGCGTGCGTGACCAGCACGCGGGTGGAGAGCGACAGCATGGGGGAGATCGAGGTCCCCGCCGACCGGTACTGGGGGGCGCAGACGCAGCGTTCCCTGCACCACTTCGACATCGGGTCCGAGACGATGCCCAAGCCGCTGATCAGGGCCTTCGGGATCCTCAAAGGCGCGTCGGCCTCGGTGAACCGCGATCTCGGCAAGCTCGACGACGCGCTGGCCGGCCTCATCGAGCAGGCGGCGGGGGAGGTGGCCAAGGGCGCCCTCGACGACCAGTTCCCCCTGCGCATCTGGCAGACGGGAAGTGGCACCCAGACCAACATGAACGCCAACGAGGTCATCGCCAATCGGGCCATCCAGCTCGCGGGCGGCGTCATGGGCTCCAAGACGCCCATCCACCCCAACGACCACGTCAACATGTCGCAGTCCTCCAACGACACGTTCCCCACCGCCATGCACATCGCGGCGGTCGAGGAGATCGTGCACCGGCTCCTCCCTTCCGTCGTGGCACTGCGCGATGCGCTCCTGGACAAGGAGCTCGAGTACGCCGGCGTGACCAAAATCGGTCGGACCCACCTCATGGATGCGGTGCCGCTCACCCTGGGCCAGGAGTTCTCCGGCTACGTGGCACAGCTGACGGCGGACCTCGACCGGATAGAGCGGACGCTCCCGGGTCTCTACGAGCTGGCGGCCGGCGGCACTGCGGTGGGGACGGGGCTGAACACGCACCCCGAGTTCGGCCGTCGCGTGGCGCAGGCCATCGCCGAGGCGACGGGACTCCCGTTCGTCACGGCGCCCAACAAGTTCGCCGCGCTCGCCGCCCACGACGCCCTCCTCTTCACCCACGGGGCCTTGCGGACCCTGGCGGTCTCACTCATGAAGATCGCCGACGACCTCCGCTGGCTGGGCTCGGGCCCCCGCAGCGGCCTGGGCGAGCTGGTGCTGCCGGAGAACGAGCCCGGATCGTCGATCATGCCGGGCAAGGTGAATCCGACCCAGAGCGAGGCGATGATCATGGTCGGCATCCAGGTCATCGGGAACGACATGGCGGTGACGACGGCGGCCAGCAGGGGCAATCTCGAGCTCAACGTGTGCAAACCGGTGATCGCCTACAACGTGATGCAGTCGATCGGGCTCATGACCGACGCCTGTCGCAGCTTCCGCACCTTCTGCGTCGAGGGACTCACGGCCGACCTGGCGCAGATTCAGCGACACCTCACCAACTCGCTCATGCTGGTCACTGCGCTGGCTCCCATCATCGGCTACGACAAGGCGGCCGAGGTGGCCAAGAAGGCGCACAAGGAGGGCTCGACCCTCAAGGAGGCAGCTCTCGCCCTCGACTACCTGACCGAGGAGCAGTTCGATGCCGCGGTGCGCCCCGAAGACATGACGCACCCGTGAGCGAGCCGGTGCTCACCCAGACCGACGTCGATGCGGCGCTCGAGGAGCAACACCTGCACTGGTCCCGGGAGGACGACGTGCTCGTCACCACGGTGAAGCTGCACGACTTCGCGGCCGCGATGGAATTCGTCAATGCCGTCGGCGCGGCGGCCGAGGCGGCCAACCACCACCCCGACATCGACATCCGCTGGAACACCGTGCGCCTGGCCCTGACCACGCACGACTCGGGCGGGATCACCGTGCTCGACCTGGCGCTGGCCGGGGCGATCGACCGCCTCCGCCCCGACGATCGCAGCGACGACTAGGCCTCCGGTTCGAGCAGCCCCGCGCGCAGGCCGGCCAGCATGCCGGGCCCCGCGCCGAGCGCCGCCACGTAGGCGTCCACCGAGCCGTATTCCGCCCGCAGGTGGTCCAGCAGCTGCTCCATCTGGGCCGGATCGGCCGAGAACACCTCGTCGATGTTCTCAATCGTGTCCCGGCCTTCGGGATACTTCAGGATCAGCTTGGCCCGCAGCCGCTCCATCGCGGCGCCGCTGAGCGCGTAGTCGGCAACGACGGTCGCCTCGTCCACGCCGAGCAGCGACAGCACAATGGCCGAGAGGACCCCGGTGCGGTCCTTGCCCGCCGTGCAGTGGAACACGGCGGGGAGCGCTCCGGGCGCGGCGAGCACCTCGAGTGCAGCCAGGATCTGGCCGCCTGCGTCGCTGAGCATCTCGAGGTACTGCGACCCGAGCAGGCCGGGCTGGCGGTCGAACTCCTGCGCATCGGGCAGCTCGTCGATGAAGGGAAAGTGGTGGAAGGCGACCGGGTGCGCGTCGACGTCGAACCGCCCGCGCTCGAGCTCGTGGCCGGAGCGCAGGTCGATCACGGTCCGGATGCCCAGCGCCCGCATCACCTCGATGTCCGGCTCCGTCAGCTCGCCCAGCCCGTCGGCCCGGAACAGCACCCGCCAGCGAGTCCGCGCGCCGACGCCGGCCGCGTAGCCGCCGAGGTCGCGGAAATTGACTGCACCTTCGAGCGCGATGAGCCGCTCGACCGCTTCGGTCACCTCACGTCACCTCACGTGACGGGCATGTCCCACATGGGGAACCAGCGGGTCAGGTCGGGCTCGACCGGCATGTCGGCCCCCACCATGGTGCGGATGCGCAGTTCCAGCTCGGTGTCCCGGCGCTCGCCCTTCGGGTCGACGGGGGCGAACGGGTAGAACGTGCCGCGCTTGAACAGGTACACCAACCGGAACGCCTTGGCGTCGTCGGGGGCATCGGGCCCGGGTACGAAGCCGAACACCGAGCACAGCAGCTGGGGACCCCAGCCGTTGTCCTGGAGCGTCGAGTTGGCCATGTGGATCTTGGTGACCAGCTCCTCGATGTCGGGATCGTCGAGCAGCAGCCAGCCGTAGTCGAAGGAGTCCGATGCGTAGCGGAAGCCGTCGCCGACCAGCTCGGAGATCTCCTTGCGGGCGTCGGCCGCACCCTGGCCCGGCGGCGGCTTCCAGCACACGCCGGCGTGGCCCGAGGTCACGAGCCCGCCCGCGCTCTGCAGGGTCAGCGCGGCAGTCGGCAGCGCGAACAGCGCATCGAGGTTGGCCCGGACCGGCTTGGTGCGGCCCAGGATGGTGTCGAAGAGGCCCACTACCGTCTCCGCCCGACCAGTGCCCGCCCGGTCCCGCTCAGCTGGCCTGGCCGAGCTGGCGCTCCAGAGCGTCGAGCTGGGCGAGTCGGCGCTCGAGCGTGGGGTGGGTCCGGAACAGGTTGCCGAAGCTGAAGCCCCCGCCACCGCCCTGGGTGGCCCCGCTCGCCACCGCCGGGGCGAAGAAGAAGGCGTTGAACGGCTCGGCCGCCCGCAGGTCCTTGGTGGGGATGCGGCTCATCTCCCCGGTGATCTTGACCAGCGCGGAGGCCAGCAGCGAGGGCCGGCCGATCAGGAGCGCGCCGGAACGGTCCGCCGCCAGCTCGCGGTAGCGGGACAGGGCCATCGTCAGGAGGAAGCTGATGAAGTACACGACGACCGAGACCAGCATGATGATCATCTCAATGCCCGCGGCCTGGCTCTGGTTGTTGTCGCGGCCGCCGCCTCCGAAGATCTCGGAATAGAACATGACCCGCGTCAGCAGGCCGGCCAGCAGGCCGAGCCCGCTGGCGATCGTCATGACCGCGACGTCGCGGTGGGCGACGTGCGAGATCTCGTGGGAGAGCACCGCCTCGATCTCGGGCTCCTCGAGCCGGCGCAGCAGGCCCGTCGTGACGCAGACGACGGCGGCCTTGGGGCTGCGGCCGGTGGCGAACGCGTTGGGGACGTCGGTCTGCGCGATGGCGACGCGGGGCTTGGGCATGTCTGCCAGCGCGACCAGGCGGTCGATCACGCCGTGGAGCTGGGGCGCCTGCTCGGGCGTGACCTCCTTGGCGTGCATGGCGTACATGGCGATCTTGGCGCTGAACCAGTACTGGGCGAACAGGACCCCCACCCCGATGATCAGGATGAGGACGAGGCTGTGGAGGAAGTAGAAGAGGACGCCGATGAACACGGCGTAGAGCACGACGAAGAAGAAGCCCGTCATGAGCATCCGGTACGTGAGACCCCGGTCCGGCTTGATGTTGCGCGAGATGGCCATCAGGCGTTCTCTCCTCCGGTCCCACTCTGGTCGGCGGCCGACGCCGCATCGGCTGCGGGCAGCGCCGCGGCGGGATCGGCGCCCGCAGCGCCCGTCCCGAGCTCGGCCTTGAGGGCGGCCAACTCGTTGTCCACCTGTGAGCTCGACGACACCTTGTCGAGCTCCTTTTGAATGTCGTCGACGGGCTGGGTCAGGTCGTCGAGCGCCCCCGATGCCAGCAGCTCGTCGATGGCACCGGCACGCGCCTGCATGCTGGCGATCTTGTCCTGGGCCCGCTGCATGGTCGCCCCGGCACTCCGGGTGGAATCGGAGATCCCCGACACCGCCTCGCCCACCTTGGTCTGCGCCTCGGCCGCCGTGTAGGAGGCCTTCATCGTCTCCTTCTGGGTGCGGAAGCGCTCGACCCGGACCTGGAGCTCTTGCGAGGTCTGGACCAGCTTCTGCTCCTGGTCGCTGATCTGGTCGTGCTGGGTCTTGAGCTCGGCCAGCTGCTCGCCCAGCGCGGCCCGGCGCGCCAGCGCCTCGCGGGCGAGGTCCTCGTTCCCTTGCTGCAGCGCGGCCTTGGCCTGGCCCTGCAGCTTGTCGGCCTGCTTCTGCAACCCCTGGGCCTGCAGCTCGATCCGCTTGCGGGCCGTCGCCACGTCGGCCACGCCCCGCCGGACCTTCTGCAGCTGCTCCAGCTGCTTCTCGTAGGAGAGGTCGAGCGTGTCCCGGGGGTCCTCCATCTTGTCCAGGGCCTTGTTCGCCTTGGACCGGAAGATGTCGCGGATGCGGCTGAACGTCCCTGCCATGGACACCGAGCATAAGGCCCAGAACGGGGGCGGTGGCACCGGGCGGCCCTGCGCAGGGCCGCCGCTAAGGTCAGCACGTGCCCGATCGCCTCTGCCTGCTCTGCGTCCACGCGCACCCCGACGACGAGGCCTCCAAGGGTGCACCGACCGTGGCCCGCTACCACGCCGAGGGGGTCCGAACGGTCCTGGTGTGCTGCACCGGGGGCGAGGAGGGCGACATCTTGAACCCGGCCATGGACACGCCCGAGGTCCGGGCCGACATCGGCCGGATCCGCATGGCCGAGCTCAAGGCCGCCACCGACATCATCGGCTACGACGAGACGGTCCTCCTCGGGTACCGGGACTCGGGCATGCCCGAGTCCGAGGCCAACAGCCGGCCGGATTCCTTCGCCCAGGCCCCCCTCGACGAGGCGGTGGGCCGGCTGGTCGCCGTCATCCGGCGCGAGCGCCCGCAGGTCATCGTCACCTACGGCGACAACCAGTCCGAATACCCGCACCCGGACCATCTCCGGGTCCACGAGATCTCCGTCCTGGCGTTCGACTCCGCCGGTGATCCGGACCGCTTCCCGGAGGCCGGACCTCCGTTCGCGCCGGCCAAGATGTACTACTCGGTCTGGTCGGGGGAGCGCTTCCGCCAGATCCACGAGAAGTACGAAGAGCTCGGGCTGGAGTCGCCCTTCGACGACAAGTGGCTGGCCCGCATGACGCGCACCGAGCCGTTCACCACGACCATCGACGTGACCGGCTACACCCAGGTGCGCGGCGAAGCGCTCAAGGCGCACGCCACCCAGGTCGACCCCAACTCGCCCTTCTGGTTCGGCCTGCCGCCCGAGGTGATGCGCGACATCCACCCCTTCGACGAGTTCAGGTTGGCGCAGAGCCGCGTCGGCCCGGTCGACGTCACCGAGGACGACCTGTTCGCCGGGGTGCGGCGAGACTGACTCGGGCTCAGGCGACGGGGCCGAGGAAGCCCCACTTGATCACGCCCGCGCTCTGCAACAGCACCAGCGTCACGGCGGCGACGAGGAGGCCGAGCAGCGCGACCGTGACGACCGCCTTCCAGCCTCCTCGCAGGACGCTGCGGGGGCCCCGGCGCAGCCGGCGCCGCTCGGATCGGGACTGGACGGGTGGCTCCGTGGCGGGCGCGGTGTGCGTCGCCGCTGCCGCCGGCGCCGCCACCGCCACCGGCGCCGCCTGGGCATCCTGAGCCTCGCGGGCCGGGGCGACGGCCGGGGCCGGAGCTGGGACTGGAGCCGGGGCCGGGGACCGGGGCGACCGCCGGAGCAAGGCCCCGTGCCACGACGGCCTCGGACCCGCTGGCGGGGAGGACGCCGGTCGTGCCGGTTGTCACCTGACGCATGACGACCTCGAGGTCGTCGAGCGTCCAGTCGCGCACCACGATGGGCGTCGTCGAGCCGCCACCGCGCAGGGTCAGCAGGACGTAGTCGTCGTGCTCTTCGATCTCCCACTCGGAGATCCGGTCCCACCTCATCTTCTGGACGGTCCGGCCGGGCCGCATGATCTCGATCCCCTCGGCCGACAGTGCGATGTCGAAGGTGGCGCCGTCGGCGCGTCGCTTCGGCGTGAGGAGCGAGACACCCCGGATCGTGGTGGGGGTCACGGCGGTCACCGGGCCGGCGCTCAGCCGCCGGCCCTTGCCAGCTCGCGTAGCGGACGGAAGCCGATCAGGGTCGCACCGGCCTCGTCGAGGGACCGGCGGACCCAGTCCTCCTCGCAGATCATCCGGTGATCGTCGACCCTGGCCTCCCAGTCGTCGGTCGCGAGGGAGCGCAGCTCTGCGCTGTCGACTGCCGGGTGCAGGTGGAATTCGGTGACGCCGGGCCGAAGGGTCGTGAGGTCCTTCTCGAACATCTGGCGCGAGCCGACGCCGGGCACGAAGCGCATGTGGTCGGTGAAGACGGCCCCTGCCTCGGCGGCGACGGCTCGGGCGGGAAACCCCACGTAGCGCTCCATGGAGGCGCTGACCATCCGCAGCGGGAGCCCGAATTCCACCGCCAACTCCAGGTAGACGTCGAAGAACTCTGGACGCAGCTGCATGGTGCCCATGTGGGAGTCCAGGTGGCTCACGTCGAAGCCCCACAGGATGGCGCGCTCAATCTGGGCCCTGCACTCCCGGCGCACCTCGTCGAGGTCGGCGTGGTCCCACACGTCCTCGACCGTCCTCGGGAACCCTCCGTCCCCTCCGAGCAGTGAAGGCGCGTGGGTGATCGGGCCCCACCGGTAGAGCTCGTACTCGGCGTTGACGGTGAGGTGCACGCCGATGTCCTCGCCGCGGTAACGGCTGCTCGCCTCGCGGGCCCACGGGCAGGGGACCATCAGAGTGGCGCTGGTGACCGTCCCGGTCGCCAGGCACTCGAAGACGCCGACGTTGGCGGAGTGGCACGAGCCGAGGTCGTCGGCGTTGATCACGACCAACTTGGCGTCGGCGGGGTAGCCGAGCCGCTGGGCCAGGTGCGCCTCAGCCATTGTCGCTTGCTCCTCCCGACGCTGCTCCATCTGACACCTCGGCATCCTGGGCACGGGCGTCGGACGCGATCTCCTCCTGGAAGGCCTCCATTCTGGCAGTGAGCCCCGGGTCTCCCACGGCGAGGATGCGCACGGCGAGCAGGCCGGCGTTGCGGGAGCCGTTCACCGCCATGGTGGCGACGGGAACCCCCTTGGGCATCTGCACGATCGACAGCAGGCTGTCGAGCCCGTCCAGCTGCGACAGGGCGACCGGGACACCGATGACCGGCAGCGTGGTGACCGAGGCCAGCATCCCGGGGAGGTGGGCCGCGCCCCCGGCCCCGGCGATCAGGACCTGGATGCCCCGGCCGGCGGCCTCCTGGCCGAAGGCGATCATCTCGTGCGGCGTGCGGTGGGCCGAGACGACACGCACCTCGTGCGCGATCGAGAACCGTTGGAGCATCTCGACGGCGCCCTGCATGACGGGGAGGTCCGACGAGCTGCCCATGACGACCGCGACGAGCGGCGCGGCAGGCGTCACCGGGACACCTGCGCCCCGGCCACGGGGTCGATGCCCTCGGGCACCGGCGTCCCGAGGGCGACTGCCGCCGACCAGGCGCGCGCCCGCACCAGGTCGGGATCGTCCCCGCACACGGTCACGTGGCCCAGTTTGCGTCCCGGCCGGGCGCCCTTGCCATAGAGGTGGACGTGCGCGCCCTCGACGGCCAGGGCGCGGCCGAGCAGGCGGGCCGGGTCCTCACCGGACGGGCCGCCGAAGACGTTGACGCTGGCCACGTGGGCGTGCTGGGGCGCCGTCGACCCGAGGGGCAGGTCGAGCACGGCGCGGAGGTGGTTCTCGAATTGGGAGGTGACGGCGCCCTCAATGGTCCAGTGCCCCGAATTGTGCGGCCGGGTCGCCACCTCGTTGACCAGCAACCGGTCGCCCGTCCAGAAGAGCTCGACGGCCATGACGCCGACCGCGCCCGCGATCTCCGCCACCTTCTGCCCCAGGGCCGACGCCGCGTCCACCACGTCGGGAGCGAGCCGCCCGGGCACCAGGACCTCCCGGCAGACCCCGCCGACCTGGGCCGTCTCGACCGCCGGCCAGGCCTGCGACGCCCCCGAGGGACGGCGGGCCACCATGACGGCCAGCTCGGCGTCCAGTGGGAGCAGCTCTTCGACGACGACCCGGGCCGCCACCTGTGCCAGGACCGCCTCGGCCTCGGCGCGGTCGCGGACGGGCCAGACGCCCTTGCCGTCGTAGCCGCCGCGGGCGGCCTTGAGCATGACGGGCCAGCCGTGCGCCGCCGCGAACGGCCGCCACGGTCTCTGCCGCATCCGGCCCGTCGTCGACCACGAGGTAGGACGGGACCGGGACGCCCGCCCCGTCGAGCACCGTTCGCATGTGGGCCTTGTCGACCGCGAGCTCCAGCACGTCGGGGCCCGGGCGGAACACGGCGCCTTCCGCTGCGAGCACGGCCACAATTTCGAGGTCGACCTGCTCGTGGTCGAAGGTCACGACGTCGCAGCGCTCGGCGAACGCCCGGAGATCGGCGGCCACGAAGGGCGAGCCCACCATCACCTCGGCGGCTACCCCGCAGGCAGCGTCGTCGGGCCGCTCGGCCAGGACAGCGAGCGACAGGCCGATAGCGCTGGCCGCCTCGCCCGCCATACGTGCCAGCTGGCCTGCCCCCACGAACCCGATCTGGTGCGTGCTCAGCTCGCTCGCCCCCGTCGGGGGATTCGCCTAGACAGTGGGGCGGACACACCCGCAGACTACGCGAGGAGCACCAGGGACATGGCCAAACCGCTGCGTATCGGGAGCATGATCGACGACAACAAGTCGTTCTCCGACACCGTGGCCCAGCTCCAGCGCTACGCAGACGCCGGGCTCGACCACGCCTTCTCCTCGCAGATCTTCGGGCACGACGCGCTGACCCTCCTGGCCGCCGCAGGCGCCCAGGTGCCGGGCATCGGCCTCGGCACGGGCGTCGTGCCGGTGCACCCGCGCCATCCGATGATGCTGGCGCAGCAGGCCCTCACCGTGCAGGCGGCGACGGGCAACCGGCTCCTTCTGGGCATCGGCCTGTCCCACCAGGTGGTGGTGGAGAGCATGTGGGGCATGAGCTACGACAAGCCGGCCCGCTACATGAAGGAGTACCTGGCCTCGCTCATGCCGCTCCTGCGCGGTGAGACGGTCAACTCCCCCGGGGAGCGGGTCACCACCAACGCCTACCTGCCCATCGACATCCCCGGGACGACGCCGCCACCGGTCCTCGTCGCCGCCCTGGGCTCCATCATGTTGAAGCTGGCGGGTGCCGTCGCCGACGGCACCATCACCTGGATGACCGGCACCAAGACGATCGGAGACCACATCGCGCCCACCATCCGTGCGGCCGCCGATGCGGCGGGCCGTCCCGAGCCGCGCGTCGTGGTGTCCCTGCCCATCTCGGTCACCAGCGACGTCGAGGCGGCCAGGGAGCGCATCAACGCGGCGTTCTCCATCTACCCGAACCTCCCCTCCTACCGGGCGATGCTGGACAAGGAGGGGGCGGAGCAGGCGGCCGACATCGGTTTCATAGGGGACGAGGAGGCGGTGGCCGGCTCAATCGGAAAGCTCGCCGACGCTGGCGCGACCGACTTCGTGGCGGCCATCGTGGGAGACAGCGCCGAACGCGACCGCGGGTTCGCGCTCATCAGCGAGATCGCCCGCGCCTGACCGCGATCGCCGGCGGTGCAGCCCGCTCCGGTTCAGCGCGACAGCGTCGTGTACTTGAACTCGTTCAGGTCGGGCATGGTGTCGAAGAGCCCGAGCACGCCCTCGACCGTCCGGAGCGCCAACGCGGCATCGCCCTCGGGGCGGCTCATCAGGCGCACGAAGACGGCGCGGTCGTCGACGACGAAGGTCGGGACGCCGAACACGCCCCACTGGGCGACCGCCTGCTCGTGGGCCCGGCGCATGTCCTCGACGATGGCCTCGGTCGCGACCTCGGCGACGACCTTGTCGCCGGGCAGCCCCACGCCGTCCAGCACGCCGGCCACCACCTCGGGAACCCGGAGGTCGAGCCCCTCGTCGTGACGGGCGGTGAAGAGGGCCACGTGCGCGTCCAGGAAGCGATCGGGGTACTGGTCGCGGGCGATCACGCCCGCCCCGAGCGCCAGGAGGTCGGGCGCCTTGGCCGGGTCTTCCCAGACCGGCGTCCCGCCTTCGGGCACGTGGACCTGGCTCAGCGAGAACGGCAGGAAGGTCACGTCCCAGTCTGCGCCGGCGGCCAGCGCGACAGCGAGGTGCTCATGAGCATTACGGGCGAAGGGACAGCGGTAGTCCCAAGTGACGGCAAAGGGCTTCACAACTGTTTCAACACGACCTGGTCGTGGCCCATTCCCCGGCTCCGCGCCCGACGACTGCGCCGCCCGCGGCCCTTGGTCCCGGGGGTGACGACGTTGACGACCGGGCGCAGCCCGAGCCCCAGCAGGGAGCCGATGGCGGCCCCACCCAGGACGTCGGTGGGGTGGTGGGCCCGCAGGTGCACACGGCTCGCCGCAACGGCGGTCGCAAACCCCACATAGGCCGCCGTCTCGGCGTCGGAGTCGGCCAGCACGAACGCGGTGCAGAACGCGGCCAGGGTGTGCCCGCTCGGGAAACTGCTGCTCGTCGGGGTGCGAACGGTGGCGTCGAGGTGCTCGTCGGGGCGCTGCCGCTCGACCCCGCGCTTGACGATCCTGCTCACGATCAAGGAGGAGAAGCCTGCTGCCGCGAGCGCGACAACCGCCCGCCGCCGGTCCGGGCCGCGGCGCCGCGCCTTGAGACCGGCGAGCACGACCCAGATCAGCCCGTAATCGGCCAAGTTGGACACGGCGGCCGCCCCACGGTCGACGGCCGGCTGGCCCCGGAGGGGAGCGAAGGCGGCGTCGACCGCCTCGTCGAGTGTGCTCACCGGGCTGCGATCACGCGGCGAATGCCGGGCAGGACGGCTTGAAGCTGCAGTAGTCGCACAGCGGCCCCACGTGGGGCCGGAAGTCCTCGGCGTCGCAGGCCCGCTCAATGGCGGTCCACACGGCGATCGCCCGCTTCCTCTGGCCCCGGATCGTCTGCTCGGAGGCGGCGGTGGAGATGGCGATCGGTTGCCGCAGGTACAGGAGTCGGACCTCGGCCGGGGCCCGACCCAGCAGGCTCTCGCACAGCAAGGCGTAGGTCTGGACCCCGCCCATGCTGCCTCGCTCGAAGCGCTCCGATGGGGCACGACCCGTCTTGTAGTCCACGACGATCAGGCTTCCGTCGGGCGCCACGTCGAGCCGGTCGATGATGCCGCGCAGGCGCATGCCGTCGACCATCGTCTCGACGCCGAGCTCGACGCCGACGGTGCGCGCCTCGTTGGGGTCCTCCAGGCGGAAGTAGTTGTCGACCAGGGTTCGCGCATCGGCCAGGAAGGCATCCGCCGTGGCGGAGTCGAGCTCGAGCTGCACGAACTCGTCGTCGTCCTGCAGCGCGTCCCAGGCGCGCCCCAGCTCGGCGGCGGCGCTCTCCGGTGAGCGTGATCCGGGCGGATGGTGCCAGAAGAGGCCCTCGAGCGCGGAGTGGACGAGGGTTCCCTTCACCGAACTGGGGGACGGGGGCTCGGGCCGGCGCTCAATCTGAGAGAAGCGAAACGCGAGGGGGCAGTTGGTGAAGGCGGTGACCTTCGAGGGGGTGAGCGTGCGGGGTGGCTCGAGCGCCATGGCTTCAGGATACGGCGGCGCTGTATCGGCCCCGCTCATGCCCACGAGACGGTAGAAAGGGGTGCGATGTGTTCCTGCGCCCATGGCTGAGCTGCGCCGGTCCACCCGGTGGGCCGGGCTGGTGCCCGGCGATGCCGTGCAGGTCGACGGCACGCGCCTGCGGGGTGCGTCGTGGGCGTTCGTCGCCCATGTCACCAACGGCGAGACCGGCGAGGCATGGGTCGAGGTCGTCGGTGGCCGTGCCGGCGACCGCGCGGTGCGGTCGTTCCGGCCCGACCAGGTGTATGCACCCTCCGCCCGTCCGGGTCGCGACCTGTCGCTGGCCGACGCTCCCGGACTCCCGCTCGCTTGACGTGCCCGAGCTCGGGGCGGAGTGATCCGATGGGCCATCCGGGCATCCCGACGCTGACGACGCCGCGGCTCGTGCTCCGGCCTTTCGTGCCCGAGGACCTCGAGGAGCTGGCCGAGATCCATGCCGAGGAGTCGTTCTGGTGGTACCCGCTACGGGCGGGCATGACGACAGATGAGACAGCGACGTTCCTGACCACCGTGCTCGGGCGCTACGAGGTCGACGGCTTCGGGATCGAGGCGCTGATCGAGCGGGCCAGCGGAACGATGATCGGCTGGGCCGGCCTCGCCGTGCCCCATTTCCTGCCCGAGATCCTCCCGGCTGTCGAGGTGGGGTGGCGGCTCTCGGGCCCCTACCGGGGGCGGGGCCTGGCGACGGAGGCCGGCGAGGCCGCGCTGGAGTTCGGGTTCACGGCCGGCGGCCTCGAGTCCATCGTCAGCATCTATGAGCCCGAGAACGTCGCGTCCGGTCGGGTGATGGAGCGGCTCGGCTTCACACAACGCCAGCTCACGGTCGGGCCTCGCGGCGAGCCTGTCGCGGTGATGGAACTGACCCGCATCCAGTGGGAGGAGCGCCGGGCCCGTGGGTGACGTGGCGCAGCAGACCGCCGTCGAGCCGGCGCCCGACGGCGGGCCCGGCCGCTATGTGGCCGCGGTGCACGGCGACTGGGAGATCTGGGGCCCCTGCGGCGGGTACGTGGCCGCCATCGCCCTGCGGGCGGCGGGAGCCGAGTGCCGGCTCGTCCGTCCCGCCAGCTTCTTCTGCCATTACCTCTCGGTCGCCGCCTTCGCGCCGGTCGACCTCGTGGTCACCCCGTTGCGCGTCGGCCGCACGGTCTCGGCCCAGCGTGTCGCCATGTCCCAGGAGGGGCGCCCGATCCTCGAGGCCATGGTCTGGTCCGTCGGCGAGGTCGAGGGGCTCGAGCACGACGACGTGGACCCGCCGGGGGTGCCGGACCCCGAGCAGCTGCCGGCGCTGGCCGAGTTGCCGTCCGACCCGGACCGGCCCCGATTCCCCTTCTGGGAGAACTTCGACCAACGGCTGATCGAGGTGCACGAAACCTGGCCGCCTCCCGGCCCACTCGCGCCGACGTGGCGTACGTGGGTGCGCTGCCGGCCGTCGGCGAGCTTCGAGGATCCCTGGGTCGACGCGGCGCGCTCGCTGATCGTGCTCGACGTCGGGAGCTGGCCCGCGGGCTCGCGACCGCACGCCTACAGCGACCCGCCGTACATCGCTCCGAGTCTCGACCTCTACGCGTCGTTCCAGCACGGAGGTGGCTCTTCTGAGTGGCTCCTCCTCGATGCCCATTCCCCGGTCGCCCAAGGCGGGCTGCTGTCGTGGAACGGAAGGGTGTGGTCGCGTGACCGCCGCCTGGTCGCCAGCGGGGGTGGCCAGGCCGTGTTCCGGCACACGTAGCCCGGCAGCGGCCTGTCGCCGTCGTTCACTCGGCCGTGCACCGTCCATGCCTATTCGGCCGTGTAACCGTCCATGCGGGCCAGGATGCGCAGCATCACCTCGTCGGCGCCCGCGCCGATGGAATCGAGGCGCGTGTCACGGAAGTAACGCGACGTCCAATTCTCGTCCATGTACCCCATGCCGCCGTGGAACTGCACCGCGTAGTCGGCCACCTCGCGCTGGAGCCGGGAGCCCAGCAGCTTGCCGATGGTGGCGAAGCGGGTGGCGTCCTCGCCCCGCACGACGGCGTCGGCCGTGGTGCGCGCGTAGTGCTTCAGGACGTCGTGGCGCGCCGAGAGCTCGGCCAGCACGAACTGAAGGTGCTGGTTGGCCAGGAGGGGAGCGCCGAAGGCCCGGCGGTCGCGCAGGTAGGCCTTGGTGCGCTCCAGGGCCAGCTCAATCGAGCCGACCTGCTTGTAGAAGGTCGTCAGGCGCTCGGCCTGGAACTGCACCATCTGCTGCTGGAAGCCGCGGCCCACGTCGCCGATCGTGTTCGAGGCGGGGACGCGGACGTCGGTGAACGACAGCTCGGCCGTGTCGCTCGACCACATGCCGAGCTTCTCGAGCTTGCGCGAGACGCTGACGCCGTCGATCGCGGTCGGGACCACGATCAGCGACATGCCCTGGTACCCGGGTTCGTCCGAGGTCCGGGCGAGGAGGCACAGCCAGTCGGCCTGGGTGCCATTGGTGATGAAGAGCTTGGAGCCGTTGATGACCCACTCGTCGCCGTCGCGGACGGCGCGGGTCCGGATGCCCGCGACGTCGCTGCCCGCGTCGGCCTCGGTGACCGCGATGGAGGTCACGGCCTCGCCGCTGATGGCCGGCGCGAGATACTGCTCCTTCAGCTCGTGGGACCCGTAGCGCGCCAGTGCCGGGGTGGCCATCGACATCTGCACGGCGATCGCCATGGGCACGCCCCCACAGCTGATCCGACCCATCTCCTCGGCGGCGATCATGGTGTAGGTGTGGTCCGCGCCCATGCCCCCGTAGGCCTCGTCGTACTCCAGCCCGAGCAGCCCCACGGCCGCCAGCTTGGGGAAGAGGTCGTGAGCGGGGAACGTGCGGGCGGCTTCCCACTCGTCCACGTGGGGCTCGATCTCCCGCTCGAACAGGTCGCGGAGCGTCTTGCGGAAAAGCTGGTGCTCGACGCTCTCGATCACCGGCGAACGATACCACCGGCCATTTTCCGACCTCCGCCGGGCACCCCCCTACACTTCGGCCCGTGACGGACGCGTTGGTCGGCGTGCAGCAGAGCGACGGTGTGCGCACCCTGACCCTGGACTCCCCGGCCAATCGCAACGCACTCTCGGCACGGCTCCTGGAGCAGTTGGAGGAGGGGTTGCGTGATGCGACGGCAGACCCCGGTGTGCGCGTCGTCGTGCATCACCGGTGCGGGCCCCGTGTTCTGCTCCGGCGCCGACCTCTCCGAGCGCGGCGCCGCGGCGCCCAACCGCATGCCCGACATCCTCACCTGCATCGTGGAGAGCTCGGTGCCGTTCATCGCCCGCGTCAACGGGCACGCCAGGGCGGGTGGCCTCGGCCTCATCGCCGCCTGCGACCTCGCCGCAGCGGCGGAGTCGAGCACGTTCGCGTTCACCGAGGTGAGGGTCGGAGTCGCGCCGGCCATGATCTTGGTCCCTGCGTTGCGGGTCGTGGAGCCGCGGTTCCTGGCCTCCATGGTGCTGACGGGGGAGCGGTTCGACGCCCGCCGGGCCGCCAGTGCCGGGCTGCTCTCCGCCGTCACCGAGGACGAGGCTGCACTCGACGCCTGGGTCGGCGGCACGGGCGCAGGCCATCGGGCAATCCGCCCCCGGAGCGGTGGGGGTCACCAAGGCTCTGCTGCGGACGCTGCGCGTCCAGGGGTGGGCCGACGGGTTGACCGCGGCCGCCGCCACGTCGGCCGAGCTCTTCGCCGGCCCCGAGGCGGCGGAGGGAATGGAGGCCTTCCTGCAGAAGCGCCGCCCATCGTGGGACCAGACACCGTGAGCACGCCCATCAGGTCGCACCTCGCCACCGACGGTGGGGAGTTCAAGGGCAACGCAGAGGCCATGCGCGCACTGACCGACGAGGTCCGTGCGCTGCACGACGAGGTGCTCGCGGGCGGCGGTCCGCAGTACGTCGAGCGCCATCGCGGCCGCGGCAAGATGATGGTGCGCGAGCGGCTCGAGGCGCTCGTCGACCCCGGGACACCCGTGCTCGAGCTGTGCCCTCTGGCCGGACTGCACACGGGGGACCCGGTCGGCGGCGGTGTCGTCGTGGCGTTGGCCGAGGTGGCGCACACCCAGTGCCTGGTCGTCGCGAACGACCCGACCGTGCGCGGCGGTACCACCAGCCCTACGACGATCCGCAAGCTCCTCCGCGCCATGGACGTGGCCGAGGAGAACCGCCTCCCGCTGCTGCTCCTGGTCGAATCCGGAGGGGCCGACCTGCCCCGCCAGGCCGACGTGTTCGTTCCGGGTGGCGAGCAATTCCGCCGGCTGACGCAGCTCTCGGCGCAGGGCATCCCGACCATCTGCGTCGTGTTCGGTTCCTCCACCGCCGGCGGCGCGTACCTCCCGGGGATGAGCGACTACACGGTGATGGTGGAGGATCGGGCCCGCGTCTTCCTGGGCGGCCCTCCTCTCGTGAAGATGGCCATCGGCGAGGAGGCCGACGAAGAGGAGCTGGGCGGTGCCCTGATGCACGCGCGGACCTCGGGGCTGTGCGACTACCTGGCCCGTGACGAGGAGGAGGCGCTCCGCATCGCGCGCGGCATCGTGGCCCACCTGCACTGGCGGCGCCTCGGGCCTGGACCGGACGGCCCGGCCGATCAGCCTCTGTACCCGGCCGACGAGCTGCTCGGGATCGCGTCGGTGGACGTGCGGGTGCCCTTCGACGTGCGCGAGATCCTGGCGCGCGTCGTGGACGGCTCGCGCTTCGAGGAGTTCAAGGAGTCCTACGGCCCGCAACTGGTCTGCGGCTGGGCGTCGGTCGCGGGCTATCCCGTCGGGGTGCTGGGCAACAACGGCATCCTCTTCTCGCCCGAGGCGCAGAAAGGCGCGCAGTTCATCGCGCTGTGCAACCGGACCGACACCCCGATCCTCTTCGTGCAGAACATCACCGGCTTCATGGTGGGCACCCGCTACGAGCAGGGCGGGATCATCAAGGACGGCGCCAAGCTCATCAACGCCGTCTCCAATTCCACGGTGCCGCACCTCACCTTGATGGTCGGCGCCAGCTACGGGGCCGGCAACTACGCCATGGCCGGCCGCGCCTACGACCCCCGTTTCGTCTTCACCTGGCCCAACCACCGCATCGCCGTGATGGGCCCCAAGCAGCTGGCGGGAGTCCTCTCCATCGTGCGGCGCAACGCCGCCGAGGCGGCGGGTCGCCCGTTCGACGAGGCCGCCGACGAGGAGCTGCGCCAGGCCACCGAGAGCCAGATTGAGGAGGAGTCGACCGCGCAGTACGCCACGGGCCGGCTCTGGGACGACGGGATCATCGACCCCCGCGAGACGCGTACCGTGCTGGCCATCGCGCTCACCGCGGCGCACTCGGCAGCGGTGCAGGGCACGGCGGTCTTCGGGGTGGTGCGGCACTGATGGCGACGGCACCCCGACCGATCCGTCGCGTGCTCGTCGCCAACCGTGGTGAGATCGCCCGCCGCGTCGTCAAGGGCGCGCACGACGCCGGCTGCGAGGCCGTGGCCGTCTACGCGGCCGACGACGCCGCGAGCCCGCACGTCGCCGAGGCGGATGCGGCCGTCTTGTTGCCCGGGTCGACGCTCGGCGAGACCTACCTCAATTCGGCGGCACTCGTGCGCGCCGCTCTGGCGGCGGGCGCTGACGCGCTGCACCCGGGTTACGGCTTCCTGTCCGAGAACCCGGCCTTGCCCGAGGCCTGCGGGCGCGCCGGCATCGTGTGGGTCGGTCCCCCGACGGAGGCGATGCGGGTGATGGGACATAAGGCGCGGGCGAAGGAGGTGGTGGCCGAGGCCGGGGTCCCCGTGCTGCCGAGCGCCGTCGTGGCCGCCGGCGCGTCCGTCGACGCGCTCGATGCCGCCGCGGCCGGCGTGG
Organism: uncultured Acidimicrobiaceae bacterium; assembly: GCA_963740535.1. Classification (GTDB taxonomy): domain Bacteria; phylum Actinomycetota; class Acidimicrobiia; order Acidimicrobiales; family RAAP-2; genus Bog-473. The sequence continues at coordinate 73,122 of CAVUEI010000001.1, read as the reverse complement.
GTTTCCCGCTCCTCGTCAAGGCCTCGGCGGGGGGCGGTGGGCGGGGAATGCGCCTCGTCGCGCGCGTCCCGCGAGCTGGCCGAAGCCGTGGCGTCGGCGCAGCGCGAGGCGCAAGCCGCGTTCGGCTCCGACGAGGTCTTCTTGGAGCGCTACCTCGCCGCGCCTCGTCACATCGAGGTTCAGGTGGTCGGGGACACCCAGGGCAGCGTCGTGCACCTCCTCGACCGGGAGTGTTCCGTGCAGCGCCGGCACCAGAAGGTGGTCGAGGAGGCTCCTGCCAGCCTGGTCCCCGAGGCGACCCGCCGCGCCATGTGGGAGGCCGCCACCGCCGCGGCCACGTCCGTCGGCTACGTCGGCGTCGGCACTGTGGAGTACCTCGTCGATGCGAGCGGCTTCTACTTCCTGGAGATGAACACCCGGCTCCAGGTCGAGCACGGCGTCACCGAACTGGTCACCGGTCTCGACCTGGTCGGCCTGCAGCTGTCCGTGGCCTCCGGCCGCCCCTTGCCCTTCGAACAGACCGCCATTTCGGCAAAGGGGCACGCGGTGGAGGTCCGCCTGTGCGCCGAGCGACCACGCGAGGAGTACCGGCCCACACCGGGGACGGCGACCCACGTGCGCTGGCCCGAGGGCCCGGGTCTCCGCGCCGACCGCGCCATCGAGTCCGGCAGCACCGTGAGCGCGACCTATGACTCACTCGTGGCCAAGATCATGGCGTTCGGAGACGATCGTGATGCCGCCATCGCCAAACTGTCCCTGGCGCTGCGCGGGCTCGAGCTCGACGGGCTCGAGACCAACCGCGACCTGCTCGCCGCGGTCCTCGACGACGCCGCCTTCAGGCGCGGCGACGTGGACGTGCACTACCTGGAGGGACGCCCCGACCTGCGCGACGCCGCGCTGCCCGACGCAGTGCGGCTCCGCCACGCCGCCGCCGTGGCGTTCTGCCTCACCGACGAGCGAGCAGCAGCCAGCCTGGTCCCCCTGGCGGCGGCCGGCTGGCGCAACGTGGGCCGCCCGCTCCACGCCGACGAGCTCACGGACGCCGCCGGCACGCTTCGGGCGCGCGTCACCACACTGGGCGAGGCTGCCGAGGTCCAGGTCGAGGGCGAGTGGCGCACGGTGGGCACCGCCTCGACCCGGGGCGGCGTCGTCGATCTGGTTGCGGAAGACGGGCTCCGGCGGCGCTACCGCGTGCGGCACTCGGCGCACCGGGCAGACGTCAGCGGGCCCGAGGGCCAGTCGACCTTCGCCCTGCGCGCCGAGGACGATCCCGATGAGCGAGGCGGGATCGCCGGCGAGTGTCGTGCCCCGTTGCCGGGTGCGGTCACCAAGGTGTTGGTTGCCGTGGGCGACGCCGTCGCCGAGGGTGACGGCCTCGTCGTCTTGGAGGCGATGAAGATGGAGCACACCTTGCGCGCCAACGGCGCCGGGACGGTGACGGAGGTGCGCTGCGCGCCCGGGCAGCAGGTCGACGTGAACGACATCCTCGTCTCCGTGGAGCCGGCGTGAGCCTCCCGGGCGACGGGAGGACGATGTTGCGGGTCGCCAACTGCAGCGGGTTCTTCGGCGATCGGCTGTCGGCGGCCCGCGAAATGGTCGAGGGAGGTCCCATCGACGTGCTGACGGGCGACTGGCTGGCGGAGCTCACGATGTACATCCTCCACAAGACCCGTGAGCGCAGCGGCGGGTACGCCCGGACGTTCCTCCGCGAGCTCGAAGACGTCCTCCCGCTCTGCATCGAGCGGGGCATCACCGTCGTTTCGAACGCCGGTGGCCTCCGACCCGAGGCGCTGGCGGCCGCGGTGGGCGAGCTGGCGCGCCGCCAGGGCCTCGACGTGCACGTGGCCTCCGTCTCGGGCGACGACATCACGGCCAGGATCGCCGATCTCCGCCACAGCGGCGAGACGTTCGTCAACCTCGACACCGGCGAGCCGCTCCCGTCCGACGCGGACGTCGTCACGGCGAACGCCTACCTGCGTGCCCGCCCCATCGCCGACGCCCTTGGAGCCGGCGCCCAAGTGGTGGTGACGGGCCGGGTGACCGATGCCGCTCTCGTGGTCGGGCCCGCGCTGCACGCCTTCGGGTGGACCGACAGTGCGCATGATGCCATCGCCGGCGCCGTGGTGGCCGGGCATGTCATTGAGTGCGGCGCGCAGTGTTGCGGCGGCAACTACGCGTTCTTCGAGGAGGTGCCCAACCGGGAGCGCATCGGCTTCCCGCTCGCCGAGGTGCATCCTGACGGCTCGTCGGTCATCACCAAGCATCCCGGGACGGGGGGCACGGTGACCGTCGGGACGGTGACCGCGCAGCTGCTCTACGAGATCGGCGGGCCCCGTTATCTGAGCCCGGACGCCGTGGCGCGGTTCGACACCATCGAGCTCTCGCAGGAGGGACCTGACCGGGTGCACATCTCGGGTGTGCGGGGAGAGCCGCCGCCACCCACCCTGAAGGTCACCGCGAATCTCAATGCGGGCTGGCGCAATTCCATGACCCTCGCGCTCACCGGTGCCCAGGTGGCCGAAAAGTCCCGCTTCGCCGCAGACGCCGTATGGGCTGGCATACCGGGAGGGCGCGCCGCCTTTGCGGAGTCCGCCGAGGATCTCTCCGGGGACCTGACGGGCGGCGGCATGGCGTACCTCCGCTTGGCCGTGCGGGGCGACGACGAGCAGGCCGTCGGCCGGGCCTTCTCCGGCGCGGTCGTCGAGACCAGCCTCTCGAGCTACCCGGGTACGTTCTTCACGTCGGCCCCGTCGGGGGCCCAGGCGGTCGCCCGCTACTGGCCGACGACGGTCGCGGCCGCCGCAGTGACACCGCGGGTCGAGTGCGACGGCCAACCTCTTCCGGTCACCCCGCTCGTCGCCCTGTCGGCTGCCGACGGCACGACGCCGGCAGCGGCGCCCGGACGGGCGCCCACTCGGGCAGAGGAGACCGCCGTCGCCGGACAGGAGCCGGCGGACCTCATGCGGGTCCCCCTGTGGGTGCTCGTCGGGGCCCGTTCGGGTGACAAGGGTGGGGACGCCAACGTCGGGCTCTGGGCCGACGAGGACGTCGTCGCGGCGTGGCTCTTGCGGCGGTTCACCACCGAAACGTTCAAGGCGGTCCTCCCCGAGGTCGAGCCCTTCGCCGTGAGCCGCTACGAGCTCGGGAACCTGCGGGCCGTGAACTTCGTGGTCCACGGCATCCTGGGCTGGGGCGTCGCCTCGAACCTGCGGCTGGACACGCAGGCGAAGGGGCTGGGTGAGCTCCTGCGCTCGCGACTGGTGGACGTGCCGGCGACGCTCTTGGCGACGGGGCGGCCGGCCGCCCGCTACGCGTCCATCTGAACGTCCCGGGGCGGAGCCCGGGCACCGGCATCTGGCAGGATGGCGCCGTGGAGTCGATCGCCCGCCTGGTCGCACTCATCGCGGGCATCGCCATCGTCGTCTTGACCCTCTGGAGCGTCTTCACGTCGCTCGTCCTGCCTCGGGCGACGTCGTCGCACACCATGCGCGGCCTGGCCCGCTTCCTGAGCGGCTCGGCGCGCCGGCTCGCCCCGCGGCTTCCCAATTACGAGGTCAGGGACCGCGTCCTCTCCTTCGTCGGCCCGGGCGCGGTGGTGGCCTTGTTCGGGGTCTGGATCTGCCTGATCCTCTTCGGCTTCTCCCTGTTGATCTGGTGGGACCTCGGCGTCAACTTCCTCGAAGCGGTGGGCATCGCCGGCTCGTCGGTGACCACGTTGGGCATCGCAGCGTCCAGCGGGGCTGGCGCGGACCCTGGAGATCCTGGGCGCCGTCAGCGGCCTCGGCGTCGTCGCCCTCGAGATCGCCTACCTCCCGGCGCTCTACAGCGCGTTCGCCACCCGGGAGACTGAAGTCACGCTCCTGAGCGCCCGTGCCGGCACCCCGGCGTGGGGGCCCGAGATCCTGGCCCGCCACCACTTGCTCACAGACCATGGACGAGCTCCCGCCGCTCTACGCCGACTGGGAGCGCTGGGCCTCCGCCGTGTCGGAGAGCCACGCGAACTACCCCGGACTGATCTGGTTCCGCTCACCGGAGTCGTCGCCGCAGCTGGCTGGTGGGCCTTGTCGCCATGATGGACTCGGCCGCGCTCTACCACGCGGTCAGCCCGCAGCTGACGCCGCGCCAGGCTCGGCTCTGCCTGTCCATGGGGATCCGTTGCCTGCGCTCCATGGCCGGGGCGCTGCACATCCCCTACGACCCCGACCCGCTGCCGACGACACCTATCCGGCTCACGAGGCAGGAGTTCGAGAAGGGGTTCCGGCCGGCTCGAGGAGATCCACTTCCCGCTGGAGCGTGACCTGGACGATTCGTGGCGCCACTTCCAGGGCTGGCGGGTGAACTACGAGCCCATCGTCGACGCGTTGACCCGGCTGATCGCGCCGCCGCCCGCGCCGTGGTTCGTGGCCCAACCCGAGATCGGCGAGACGCAGTGGCCCGCTATCCTCAACCGCACGCCCGACGAGCCAGAGGGCACTCAGACGTTCGGGTCCAGCAAGATCTTCAAGACGCCGTCGGCCCGGGAGTCGAAGAGCTCGTAGGCCTGCGCCACCTGGCTCAGGCCCATGCGATGGGTGAACGTCCCGGCCACATCGAGCCGGCCCGATTGGAGCAACGGGACGAGGGCAGGCCAGGTCCCGGGGACCGGAGCAAAGACGGCGCGCACCGTGAGGCTCTTCAGGAAGACCAACCCCATCGGGAACGGGAGATCCATGGTGAGGTTGACGCCGACGACCGAGACGGTGCCACCGGTGGCGGCGCACGACAGCGCATCCAGGACGGTGGCGTCCGCGCCGACCGCCTCGATCACCGAGTCGGCGCCCCGTCCACCGGTGGCCTCGAGCACCTGTGCCGGTCCGGGTGCGTCGCGGGCGTCGATCGGCTCGGCTCCGAGCGCCTCGGCCCGGGCGAGCCGTTCGGGCACCATGTCCACGGCCAGGATCCGAGCCGGGTCCGAACAAGCCGGCGCACTGCAGCGCCATGATGCCGACCGGCCCCAGCCCGACGACGACCACGGTCGACCCGGGCCGGATGGCGGCCCGCCGGGCGCCCAGGTAGCCGGTGGGGAGGATGTCGGTGAGGAGTACGGCCTCGTCGTCGGCCACACCGTCGGGGATCGGCAGGGCGAAGACGTCGGCGAACGGGACGGCCATCGCCTCGGCCTGCCCTCCCGGGAGATCGGGGATCGTGCCGAAGGCGGCAGATTTGCCGGCGAGGCAGACGTTGGGCTCGCCGGCCAGGCAGGGGCGGCAGATGCCGCAGCCGATCACGCCCGAGACCAGGACGCGATCGCCCGGTGTGAGGCTGCGGACGTGCGGCCCGCACTCGGCCACCGTCCCGATCACCTCGTGACCCAGCCGGATGCCGGCTCCCGGTCGGCGCGTCGTGGAAGAGATGGAGATCGGAGCCACAGATGGCGGTCCGCTCGACCGTGACGATGACGCCCTCCGGTCCGGGGAGCACGGGGTCCGGGCACATCTTCGACCCTGACGTCTCGCGGTCCCTCGAGCACTGTTGCACGCATGCCCGCACGCTACCTCGCGGGACTAGACTGTCATGGGTCGAAATTCGGGCCCGATACTGCGAACCAGATGACGTCCCATCCCTCCACCATCAATCTCCCCGAGGTCGCCGACGCGGACATCGACGCCTTCTTCGACTTCGAGGATCTCTGGGCGGTCATCGTCTGGAACGACGACGTGACCACGTTCCAAACCGTGATCGAGGCCTTCGTCGAGATCTTCGGCCATACGGTGGAGCGGGCCGACCAGCTCGCCTGGAGGATCCACCGGACCGGCAAGGCGGTGGCGGCCGTGCGACCCAAGGACGAAGCGGAGGCGGCGGTGCACGCCCTGCACCGGCGCAAGATCTCGGCGACCCTGAGCCGCGCCTAAACGATCGGGAGCCGAGGAACCGGCGTCAGGCGGGCGTGCCCTCCCGCAGCCGTGCGGTCAGCCGTTCCTTCACGTCCGGCCATTCCGCAGCTCACGATGGAGAAGCGGGCCGAGGTGCGGACCGTGTCGTCGGCCCCCGGACGGTCGGCGCGCATGATGCCGTCGAGCTGTGCCGCCGATGCGCTCAATGGCGGCCCACGAGCGCGCGTTGCGCACGTCGGTCTGCAGCGCCACCCGATGGACCCGCCAGACCTCGAAGGCATGGGTCATCATCAACAACTTGGCCTCCGTGTTGACCGGGCTCCGCTGCGCCGACCCGGCCAACCAGGTGAAGCCGATGTCCACGACGTCGGGCACGCCGTGGCGCTGGTGGGTGGCGCCCGGGGGCCACTGCCAGAAGCAGATCTCGCAGAAGCGTGTGGCACCCACCACCCGATCGCCCCGGCCGTCGGCCGTCGGTCTTGCGCACCGTGGCGAACGCGACGTGCGCGCCCGAGGCGACGCTCGTCAGCGCAGCGCGGACGTAGTCGGTCATCTGCTCCGGGCCGTCGGGCGTGTAGGCCCACTGGTAGGTGCTGCGGTCCTCTGCAGCCGCCTCGACGAGGGCGGGGATGTGCGATTCGGCCAGCGGCTCGAGGCGCACGAAATCCCCCTCGAGCGTGAACGGCTCAAGCATGCGTTGCTGGCACGCCCGCCTCCGGAGGTGCGCCAGCAATCGGGGGGGTGTCGTCACCCGCTTCCGGAGCGGCACCACCCGCTTCCGGAGCAGCGCCGGCCGGAGTCCCGACCGACGCGGTGGGGACGATGAAATCGCGCTGGCGCACCAGTGCGAACGCGCCCAGTGCGCCGACGAAGGCGACGATCGCCCCGATCTCCATGAGGTGGTTGAGGGAGGCCGAGAAGGCCACGTGGTAGGCGTTGAGCAGCGTGTCCCTGGCCGTCCCGGCCGGGAGGTGGCTCGCCGCCTGGTGCACGTCCCCCGCGGACAGTGCGGCCCCGAGTTGCGGGGTCTCGTGGCGCAGCACTTGCTGCCCGACGTCGCTGCGGGCCAACTCGGTTCTGGTGTGGCTCAAGATCTGACTCTGGAAGACGGCGCCGAGCACAGCGATACCGGTGGCGATACCCACCTGGCGGAACGTGTTGTTGGCGCCCGAGGCCATGCCCGAACGCTGCGGCTCGACCACCGATACTGCGCCCGAGGCCAGGACCGGGTTCACAATGCCGATGCCGATCCCGCCCAGAATGAACCCGGGCAGGAGGACGGTCCAGGCCGAGTCCGGGTCGGTCGTCCCCATGAGGAGCAGCGACCCCGTCACGACGAGCATCCCGACACCCAGCAGCAGGCGCGACTGCACCCGGACCGTGAGCCGCCCGGCGAAGAAGGCGACGAAGAAGGTCATGAGCGTCATGGGGAGGAAGCGCAGGCCGGCGGCCAGCGGCCCGTAGCCCAGGTCGTCCTGGATGTAGAGGGTCAGGTACAAGAACATGGCGAAGATGGACGCCGCCAGCGTGAAGGCGGCGACGGAAAGTCCGACGAAGGCGGGGATCCGGAACAGCCCAAGGTCCAGCATCGGATCGCCGGTGCGCGACTCGTTGACGAAGAAGACGACCATCAGCACCCCCGACGCGACGAGGAGCCCCACGATGGTGGTGCTGCCCCAGCCGAGGTCGTTGCCCCGCACGAGGGCGAACACCAGTGCGAACAGGCTGGCCGAGAACGTCACGAAGCCGATCCAGTCGATGCGGCGCGTCCGCGGGTCACGCGACTCGGCGACCTTGGTCAACGTGATGAGGATGGCCAACACTCCGATGGGCACGTTGACGAAGAAGATCCAGCGCCAGCCGATGCCACTGGTGATGGCGCCGCCGATCAGCGGCCCGACGGCGACCGCGCCCCCGATGACCGCGCCGTAGAGCCCGAACGCCGTCCCCCGGTCGCGACCCACGAAGGCAGTGGCGATCAACGCCAGCGAGGTGGCGAACATGATCGCGCCGCCGACGCCCTGCACGGCGCGGGCGAGGTTCAGCATGAGCGGCGTGGTGGCGAGCCCGCACACCAGCGAGGCGATGGAGAACACGGCGAGGCCGATGGCGAAAATGGTCCGCCGCCCGTAGATGTCGCCCAGCACCCCGGCGGTCAGCAGGAAGGCAGCCAAGTGTGAGCGAGTAGGCGTCGACCACCCACTGCAGGTCGGAGAAGGAGGCGTTCAGCGAGCGCTGGATGTCGGGCAGCGCCACGTTGACCACCGTGATGTCCAGCAGGAGCATGAACACCGCCGTGCAGACGGCGATGAGGGTCCACCACTTGCGGTCGAGCACGGGCATCCGCGGAGTGTATCGAGCGGGGGTTCTTGCTCGTACAATGTGCCGTGATCGTCGGATCCGCACTGACCATCGAAATCGGTGACCGCACCCTCCTCTCCGACGCGTCGTTCGTGGTGGGCGCAGGGGAGAAGGTGGGCCTGGTCGGCCGTAACGGCACCGGAAAGTCGTCCTTCATCTCCGTGCTGGTGGGCGAGGCGACCCCTCAACTGCGCCACCGGGGCAACGTCCGCCTGCTCGGCTCGTTCGGGTACCTGCCGCAGGCACCGGTTCCCGGCGGTCTGGGCCTCGAGCCCACCGGCTTCTCGCACATCCTCTCGGCGCGGGGCCTCGACGTCCTCGACGACGCCCTCGACGCAGCGCGCAAGGCCATGGCCGACGATTCGTCGGAGGAGAACATCGAGCTCTTCACCGACCTGCAAGAACAGTTCCAGTCGAACGGCGGTTACGAGGCCGAGTCGGTAATGGCTCGGCTGGCGGACGGGCTCGGCCTGCGCCAGGAGCTCCTTCTCGAGGACATCGAGGAGCTGTCCGGTGGCCAGCGGCGCCGGGTCGACCTCATGCGGGTGCTCTTCCAGGATCCGGAGTTGATGATCCTCGACGAGCCCACCAATCACCTCGACCGTTCGGCGAAGCGGTGGCTGCTCGACGAGCTGGCCGGCTTCGCAGGCGCGCTGCTCGTGGTCAGCCACGACTTGAAGCTGCTCGACCACTCCATCACCAAGGTGCTGCACATCTCGAACCAGCGGCTGACCGAATGGAAGGGCAACTACTCGCGATTCCAGGCCCAACACGAGGCTGACATGTCCCAACGCGAGCGTGCGTCGCTGCTCGAACAGCGTGAGATCACCCGCCTCTCGACGCTGGCCAACTCCATGCGGGCGAGCACCGAGAAGCGGGCCCGCAAGGCCAAGGCGCTCGACAAGCGCGTCGAGCGGATGCAGGGTGAGCGCACGGTCGTCGACAAGCGCGAACGAGCCAGCTCATTCCGGCTCCCGACGCCGCGCCGGTCGGGTGCCACGCCTTTGGAGGTGGCGAAGCTCGGTGTGCGCTACGGGAGCAACGAGGTGCTCGCCGACGTGACCTTCCATGCCGGACGGGGTGACCACATCGTGATCATCGGCCGCAACGGCGCCGGGAAGTCCTCCCTGCTGCGCTGCCTGGCCGGCGTGCAGGAACCTTCGAACGGCGTCGTCGAGCTGGGCGCCAACGTCGACGTGGGCTACTTCGCACAGGAGCACGAACAGATCGACCCCGACCGCACGGCGCTGGCCAACGTCAGCGACGCCGTGCTCAAGGCGGAGAAGGAACGGCGGGCGCTCCTGGGATCATTCGGTCTGCCGTCGAAGGCCGCCGACCAAATGCCGTCCACGCTCTCGGGGGGAGAGCGAGCAAAGCTCGGGTTGGCGATGCTCTCGGCGGGAGAGGCGAACCTGTTGCTGCTCGACGAACCCACCAACAACCTGGACCCGTCGTCCATCTCCGCCGTCGGCGCCATGTTGGGTGCCTGGCCGGGCACCATCGTCGCCGTCAGCCACGAGCGCGCCTTCGTCGAGGCCCTCCGGCCGAGCTATTGCCTCCGCCTCCCCGAGGAGCGCTACACGCACTGGCGTGACGAGTACCTCGACGACGTCGAGATGCGCTAGCGGTAAACGAGTCTGCTTAGAGTTTTTGAAACCGCCCCCGGCGGAGACACACCCCTCGGGCAGACCGCCCCCCGAGGGCCCTACTTCACCCAGATCTGGGTCGGCCAGAGCACACCCTCGTCGAAGGCGATGGCCTTGGAACCCTTCATGGTGGTGGGGTTGGCGAAGTTCTGCACCTTCGGGTTGGCGATGGCGGCCCAGGTGTCGCGGGCGAACCAGATGTAGGGGATGTCCTGGCCGAGGTACTTGTTGACCTGCTGGTAGGCCTTGGTCCGGACCGCTTTGTCGCTCGTGGTCCGGCCGGTCAGCAGCGCCGTCTGAATCCGGTTGTCGCTGTTGCGGGCCATGTTGAGCGACAGGGGCGGCGCGACCGTCTGCCGTGCTCCACCAGACGTAGTTCAGGTCGGGGTCGACGGCCCCGAACTGGCGCCACAGCGTGGCCTGGTAGGTGCCGGCCAGCGCGTCGTTGATGAGGGTCGACTGGGCGATGATGTTGATGTTCACCTGCATGCCGGCCTGCTGAAAGGCCTGCTGCAGGAACTGGGCGCCCCGCAGGACGTCCGAGTTGCTGGTCGAGTTGAGGGTGAACGACACCGGCTTGCCGGTCTGCTGCTGAATCTGCTTGACCAGCCTGGCCGCGCCAGCAGGGTCGTGGGCCGGGTAGGAGGTCGGCGTGTAGTACGGGCTTCCCGGCAGGAAGAGGCCGCTTCATCGGGGCGTCGACGCCCTTGTCGATCACCTTGGAGAACTGGACCTGGTTGACGCACTTGGCCATGGCCACACGCAGCGTGTGGTTGTTGAACGGCGCCGCGCCGGTGTTGAGCATCATGCACTGCACGGTGGGCTGGCCGACCACCTGCCCGCTGTTGTCGTAGTAGGCCCACTTCTTGTTGCCCCGGAACTGCTGGAGCGAGGTGGGGGAGTTGGTGTGGATCATGTCGACCTCGCCCGTCTCGAGCGCGTCGACGCGCGGCATTGGGGTCGATGATCGGCTTGTAGGTGATGGAGTCGAGGTAGGGGATAGCCCTTGCGCCAGTAGTGCGGGTTCTTGGTCGCCGTCATGTGGCTGTTGGGCACCCAATCCGAGAAGACGAACGGGCCGGTGCCGACCGGGTTGGACGTCCCGTTCTTGGAGTTCAGCATGGACGGGGCCGCGATGTAGCCCGTCTGGGCCTGCGCCAGGTAGAAGGGGAACGGGGCCCACGACGTCTTCATGTTGATGGTGACGGCGAGCGGCCCGGTTACCGAGGCACTGGCGATCTGGTCGGCGAAGGCGGGTCCCGTCAGGACGGAGGTGGCCGACTTCTCGATGTTCAGGTGCAGCGCGTTGGCGTCGAGCGGCGTGCCGTCGTGGAAGACGATGCCGGGGCGCAGCGTGATGGTGAAGGCCGTGAAGTCCGAGTTCGACGTGATCGACTGGGCCAGGTAGGGCTCCAGCTGCCCGGAGGCGTTCACGATCGCGATCGGGTCGAACACTGTGCGCCCGTAGAGGAAGCCGCCCTCGTCCCAGCGCGCCGTCGAAGGGTCGAAGCCGCTCTCCTCGGTGTCGATGCCCATCGTCACCGAGCCGCCCCGCACGGGCTTGGCGGTCGTGATGCCGTTCCTCCCGGGGCCGTTGGTCCCCGCGGCTCCCGCCTCGCCGGCATCGCCCAGAGCGCCGACCATGGCGGCTCCGGCTCCCAGTGCAAGGCCTCCGGCCATGAACGACCGACGGTCAAAAGACTGCGTCATCGCAACCCCCCAAGGTCTCGATTCCCCAAGTACGGCTCCGTCGCGGTGCGACTGCGGCAGGTTACAACTTGATGACTGATTATGGGTGGCAGCCGCAATGATTTCAGCGCTGGCTCGATTGCCGCCGGCCGGGAGGGGTATGGCAACCTGGGCCCTGACCACGACGAACTGAACCGTGACGAGCAGAGACGAGCTGAGAGGACGTGGAGATGACGATCGCAGTCGGCGACCGGGTGCCCGATGTGAAGGTGTTCACATTCGGGGAGCGGGGCCCCGTGGCGACCACCTCGGGGGAGGCCCTCGGCCATGGCAAGGTCGTGGTCTTCGGGGTGCCGGGCGCCTTCACGCCCACCTGCTCGGACCACCACTTGCCGGGCTTCGTGCTGAGGGCCGACGAGCTGCGGGCCAAGGGTGTGGACTCGGTGGTCTGCGTGTCGGTCAACGATCCGTTCGTGATGGGCGCCTGGGGCAAGGACCAGCAGGTCGGCAGCTCTGTCGTGCTGCTCGCCGACGGCAACGGCGAGCTCACTGAGGCGATGGGGCTGACCATGGACGGCAGCGGATTCGGCCTGGGCTCCCGTTCGCAGCGCTACGCGGCCATCCTCGACGACGGCGTCGTCACCTGGTTGGCGGTCGAGCCCGGCCCGGGACTGACCGTCAGCTCGGTGGAGGAGGTCCTCGCCGCCCTGTAGGCGAGGACGGTCGCGCCGCCTCGGCGCGCCATGCGCGCTGCCGGCGGATGATTTCGGGCGCACTTGTGCATCCCCTGTGCAGAAACCAGCGTGCGTAGGTCTAATTGACCTGGAACGGTGTGCACCGGTTCCTTATCATCATCGAGGGAACGCGGTTTCAGGGCAGTACCAGAGGGGGAAGACCACCATGCGCCGACTGGTTTCGTCGCGCCGTCACGTCCCACGTGTCGGCACGCTCATCGCAGTTGCGAGCGCTGCACTCGTGTGCGCCACCGTCGTGGCCGCGCCGGCCGGCGGCGCGTACAAGAGCTCGCCATTCCGCCACCCCGGTCCCCCGCCCACCACGACCACCACGACCACCACGACCACGACGACGACCCACCGAACCACCGACCCCGAACCACCGACCCAGCCGACCCAGCCGAACCAGCCAAACCAGCCGACCGGTCCGACCTGCCAGGGGACGTCGCCGCTCGGGCTCTCGGGCGCCTGGAACTGCACGTTCGACGACGAGTTCAACGGCACGTCCCTGAACACGAACCTGTGGCGGCCGCAGTTGACGGCGACGTCGGGGTACACGGCCGGGCCCGACTGCTACGTGAACAATCCCAGCACGATCTCGGTCGCGGGCGGCTACCTGAACCTGTCGGTGAACAAGGTCGCACCGTTCACCTGCGTCAACGGGTACACCTCCAGCTACACCGCCGGCATGGTCACCAGCTACGGGCTCTTCGACCAGACCTACGGCGCCTTCGAGGTCAACGCGAAGCTCCCGCCCTCGGCGGTCACGGGCTTGCAGGAGACCTTCTGGCTCTACCCCCAGACGCTGACCTACGGCGCCTGGCCCAATTCGGGCGAGATCGACTTCGCGGAGTTCTACAGCGAGTACTGGGGCTACGACGTCCCCTACATCCACTACTCGAACTCGGCGAACGACCCCAATGTCACCGCCTACAACTGCACGTTCAACCAGAACACGTTCAACACCTACGAGGTGAACTGGACGCCCACCGCGATCACGGTTCTCTACAACGGCCGGACCTGCCTCGTCGATCACCCGACCACCGGCAGCGTGCCGTTCGACCAACCCTTCTTCCTCGCGCTGACCCAGGCGCTCGGACAGGGGACCGACGCCCCGACGGCATCGACGCCGACAAATGCGACCACGCAGGTCGACTGGGTGCGGGCCTGGAGCGCGGCGTAGGGCGAAGACCACCCCGCCGGCCCCACCCCCCACCCCTCGGGGGGCCGGCCGGGGACCCGGGCCAGGCCGACTCCGGCCAGTGAGTGCGGCCCACTGCGGCCCCGGCGCCGCCCGCCTCTTGACATGCAACCATCCGGCTGCTTAAGTAAGTCATGCAGCCAAATGACTGCATGACACAACCAGCGGACGGACGATGCGAGATATGGATGCGGCCTTCAAGGCTCTGGGCGACCCGGCCCGGCGCCGGCTCCTGGACAGGCTGAACGAGCGCAACGGGCTCACCCTGACAGAGCTCTGCGAGGGAATGGGCATGACCCGGCAGTCGGTGTCCAAGCACCTCGACGTGCTGGTGGCCGCCGACCTCGTGACGACGCAGCGGCGGGGCCGGGAGAAGCTCCACTACCTGAACGCCGCCCCCATCAACGACATCGCCGAGCGCTGGATCCACCACTACGACCGGGCGCGGGCCGAGGCCCTGTCCGATCTCAAGACGGCACTGGAGGCCACTTCCCCCATGAGCACCAACAGCGACCAGACGACCTTCGTCTACACCACCTACATCCACGCCACGCCCGAGCGGGTCTGGCAGGGACTCACCGATCCGGCCTTCACCGAGCGCTACTGGCGGCACCCGCTGGCCGGTGGGGTGTCGTACCGCTCGGACTGGAAGAAGGGCTCGACCTACGACGTGGCCTACGACGAGTCCGAGCTCGTCGTCCGTCACCCCGAGCAGGTGATCCTCGAGTCCGACCCCTACCGCCGGCTGGCCTACACCTGGCACACCTTCACGCCCGAATGGGCCGCCCTGCACGGCTTCGAGGAGGCCACGGCCGCCACCTGGCGGGCCGAGCCCCGGTCCAAGGTCGCCTTCGACCTGGAGGAGGCCTCCGAGGGCGTGGTCAAGCTCACCGTCGTCCACGACGGATTCCAGCCCGGGAGCCAGGTGCTCCAGGGGGTCTCGGGCGGCTGGCCGGCCGTCCTCGCCAGCCTCAAGACGCTGCTGGAGACCGGGTCGGCTCTGCCGAGCGCCTGAGCGGCGGGCTTCCACCCCGCGCCTCGGACCCATTCAGCCCTCAGCCAGCCCCCGGACGTGATCCGGGGGCTGGCACCCCTTGCGCACTCGCCCCTTCCGGCGTAGGATACTGAGTATTCTACTTCGAAACGAGGGTTCATGAGCGTCCGTCACGCCCTGTTGGCACTGCTCAGTGAGGGTCCCAAGTACGGCCTCCAGCTTCGCCAGGAGTTCGAGGCCCGGACCGGTGAGGTCTGGCCGTTGAACGTCGGGCAGGTGTACACGACGCTGCAACGCCTCGAGCGTGACGGGCTGATCGAGTCCGACGACACGGCCGACGAGGGCCCGCAGAAGGGTTTCCACATCACCGTCGAGGGCGACGCCGAGCTGGACACCTGGTTGCGCACGCCGCCCGACTTCTCGTCGCCCCCACGGGACGAGCTCGTGATCAAGGTCCTGGTCGCCCTCGGGCTCCCGGGCGTCGATGTGCACGAGGTGGTGCAGATCCACCGGCGCTATCTCGTCGAGCTCATGCAGCAGTGGACTCGGCTCAAGGAGGACGAGGCGCGCTTCGACCTCAACTTCGCTCTGGTCGTCGACGCCGAGCTCTTCCGGCTCGACTCGCTGATCCGCTGGCTCGATATGGCGGACGGCCGTCTGAAGCGAGCGGCGGCTGATGGTGTCACTGCGCCGGCACCACAGCCGTTCCCACTCCCCAAGGCCCGGCGCAAGGCTGGAGCCCCCCAATGAGCTACCTCGAACTACGCGACATTTCCAAGATCTACGGGGAAGGGGCCGCAGAGGTGCGCGCCCTGCAGCGCATCGATCTCTCGGTCGAAGCGGGGTCCCTGGTGGCCGTCATGGGCGCCAGCGGCTCGGGCAAGAGCACGCTCTTGACCATCGCTGGCAGCCTCGAAGAACCCACCAGCGGCGAGGTCTATGTCGGCGGCCGGCCCCTGTCGTCGCTGTCACGCAACGGCAGGGCCCGCCTGCGTCGCCAATCCGTCGGCTACGTGTTCCAGGACTACAACCTGTTGGCCGGGCTCAGTGCGGTGGAGAACGTGTCCCTGCCCCTCGAGCTCGACGGCGTCGCGGCCCGCAAGGCCCAGGCGGCGGCGCTCGAGGCGCTCGACGACTTCGGGCTGAAGGACCGGGCGTCGAGCTACCCCGACCAGCTGTCGGGTGGCGAGCGCCAGCGGGTCGCCATCGCCCGCGCCGTGGTGGGCAACCGCCAGCTCCTCCTGGCCGACGAGCCCTCTGGCGCGCTCGACTCCACCAACGCCGAGGCCGTCATGCGCCTGATCCTCGCCGCCTGCCATCGCGGCCTGGCCGCCGTGGTCGTGACCCACGACGCCCAGCTCGCCTCGTGGGCCGACCGCGTGGTCTTCCTGCGCGACGGCAGGGTCGTCGACCAGACGCTCCCGCTCCAGAGCCCGGAAGCCGTCCTCGCGCGACCTCCCGAACCAATGAGCGTCGGCGTCCTCGAGCGGCCGGGCACCCAGTCGGGCCCCGAACCGACCACCGGCGGCGTCCCGGCCCGCCGGGCGATGATCCGCTGGGCCTGGCGCCTCTTCAGGCGCGAGTGGCGCCAACAGCTGCTCATCCTGCTCCTCGTCATCGTCGCCGTGGCCGCCGTCGTGGTCGGCGCCGCCGTCGCCACCAACACCCCGCCGCCCGCCAACGCCGGGTTCGGCTCGGCCGGCGACCTGGCCACCTTCACCACCTCGGGGAACACGAGCGCCGGGAACACGAGCACGGGGAACACGAGCCCCAGAAAGGCGTCCGGTCTGCCCTTGGCGACCGTCACGGCCCAGATCGCCGCGCTGGAGCACCGCTTCGGGACGGTCCAGGTCATCGAGAACGAGACGGCCACCGTCCCCGGCAGCACCCAGACGTACCAACTCCGGTCCCAGGACCCACACGGCCCCTTCGGCGGGCCGATGCTCCAGCTGCTCTCGGGGCACTACCCCAGCGGGCCGAACCAGATCGCCCTGACGCCTGGGGTGGCGTCCGAGCTCAACCTCGGCGTGGGAGACACCTGGCCCCAAGGCGGCAAGACGGTCGTCGGCATCGTGCAGAACCCCCAGAGCCTGCTCGACGAGTTCGCGCTGGTGCCGCCTGGGCGGTTGACGAACCCGACACAGGTGAACGTCCTCTTCGATGCACCGGGCGTGGACCCGACCCGCATCGGGTCCAACGTTTTCACGCCCGCCCACAACGGCACGAACAACACGATCAATCCCCAGACCATCGTGTTGGCGTTGGCGACCGTGGGCATGCTGCTCATCGCGCTGGTGTCGGTCGGCGGCTTCACCGTGTTGGCGCAGCGCCGACTGCGCGCCCTCGGGATGCTCGAGTCAATGGGGGCCACGGACCGCAACGTCCGGCTCGTGCTGCGGGCGAACGGCGTCATCGTCGGGGCGGTGGGCGCCGTGGTCGGGTTCGCACTGGGCTTGCTGGCGTGGTTGGCCTACCGCCCGCACAACGAGCAGAGCGCGCACCACCTCATCCCGACGTTCGCGCTGCCGTGGACCGTGATCCTCGTTTCGATGGTTCTCGCGGTCGTCGCGACGTTCTTCGCCGCCGGCCACCCTGCCCGCGCCATCACCCGCGTCCCAGTGGTCAGCGCCCTGGCCGGACGCCCCGCGCCGCCGCGCCAGATCCGCCGCTCGTTCGTCCCCGGCGTGATCGCGCTCGTCATCGGGTTCGTCTTCTTCTCCCTCTCGGGCGCAGGGCACGAAGGCAACGGCGTGAAGTGGCTGATACCCGGGTTCGTCGCGCTCGTCGCGGGCATCATCCTGATGGCGCCGTTCTTCCTGGCCCTGCTGGCCCGGATTGGCCGCAAGGCACCCATCGCCATGCGCCTGGCCCTGCGCGACCTGTCGCGCTACCGGGCCCGCTCGGGCTCGGCCCTCTCGGCCATCAGCGTCGGCGTGCTGATCGCGGTGGTCATTTGCGCCGTCGCCGTCGCCCGCTACAGCAACGTCTATCGACTTTGTCGGCCCCAACATGGCGTCGAACCAGCTCAACGTGTTCAGCCCGAACGGCCAGGCGGGTGGCTTCGGCAACGGCCCGGGACTCAGCGGCCCGGGAGCCAGCGGAACGACGGCGCCGCCGAGCATCCCGTCGCAGGAGGCCACCGTCCACTCCATCGCCTCCGCCGTCGGCGCCACCGGCGCCCACGGCGTCATCGAACTGGACAATCCCGATCCCTCGGTCGCCCTGCAGAGCCCCAGCGGCTCGGGTCGTCAGTGGAACGGGCCGATCTACGTCGCGACGCCGGCGCTGCTGCGCGCCTATGGCATCAACCCCTCGTCCATTCCCTCCAACGTGGACGTCCTCAGCTCGCGCCCGGGGCTCTCGGGCTCGGGCGTGCAGCTGACCTACGGAGGCGGTGGCGGGAAGGGCGGCGGCCAGCTCGTCGGCCCCGGAGCGGGGGGCGGCGGGGGTCCCGGTCCGGGCAACACGAACACCTGCCATCCCGACAGTTGCCTCGCCCACCCGGTCGTCCAAGAGGAGGGCCAGTTGCCCACGGGCACGGATGTGCCCAACACGGTGATCACCGAGAGTGCGCTGCACCGGTTGGACGTCTCGAGCGGCAGCAGCCTCGGCGGTTGGCTCCTCCAGGCCAACAGCCCGATCACCTCCGCCCAGATCCTGAACGCCCAAGCGCTGGCGGCCACGAACGACCTGAGCATCGAGTCGAAGAACGACAACCCGAGCTCGGCCGAGATCGTGAACTGGGCCACGGTGTTCGCCATCGCGCTCGCCCTCGGCATCCTGGCCATGAGCATCGGCCTCATCCGGAGCGAGACGGCGAGCGAGCTCCGGACGCTGACGGCCACCGGGGCCAGCTCACGTACCCGGCGCAGCCTGACGGCGGTCACCGCCGGCGGCCTCGCTTTCCTCGGCGCGCTGCTCGGGACGGTGGCCGCGTACGTCGGGCTGGCCGGATGGTTCCGCTCGAACGCGCTGGAGGGTGGCCTGTCGGACATCATCGATCACATCCCGTGGAACAACCTGTTCCTCATCGTGATCGCCATGCCGATCGCCGCCATGATCGTCGGCTGGGTTCTGGCGGGGCGGGACCCCACGGGGATCTCCACCCGGCCGATGGAGTAGCGCGGTCATGACCGTCCGCAGCGACGCCGGCTCGGTGACGGGCGAGGCCACCTCGCCTTCGCCGGGCGGCGCGGTGGCGCAAGGCCGCCGGACACGGACCCGGTTCGCGGTCCACCTGTTCCTGCTGGCCACCTTCGCCGCCTCCCTGGCCACCGCGACGGCGATCACGGAGGGGTGGCCGCACCTGGTCATCGGGCTGGCGTTCGTGGCACTGGCCGGTGTGCACCTGGCGCAACGCCGCCACACCGTCGCGCGGTTGCTCGGGAACCTTGGACGCGCCCGCACGTGGTTTCGCCGCCGGGGGCGGCTGGCGTGGTCGGACCTCGTCCTGGCCCTGCTGACCCTCAACGTGCTCGCGTCGGGGACCTACGACGCTGCTCGCGGGCTACCAGGTGATCCTCCACCCGCGCGGCGTCGGGATCCCGTTCCGCGACATCGGATGGCACGTGCTCGCCGCGCTCGTCCTGCTCGTGTACCTGTGCGTGCACGTGGCGCGCCGCTGGGGCCGCATCCGGCGCTCCGCCATCCGCTGATTCGTCTCGGCCGCCGCAGGGGCAGGCCTACGACTCGGACGTCACTCCGAAGCGCTCGGTGTAGAACGCGAGCGCCTTGCGGCGCTCAGCAGCGTCGAGGCCGAACTGACCGAGGTCGTAGACGACGCCACCGTGGCGTCCCCGAGGGTGCTCGGCCATGAAGCCCGCCATGGAGGCCCGCGCCCGCTCGTCGAGGGGCTGGCCCGCCAGGTCGTACACCCGGCCCACCATGGCCAGGTCGTCCGCCATGAACTCGTCGAAGTGCACGTCGATCGTCTGGCCCGCCGGCAGGAGGTCGCGTTCGGCCGCGCAGCGGCCCAGCATGCGCTCCAGCCGGTCGGCCCAGTACTGGCCGATCGCCTCGACGTCGACCCGGTCACGGGTCAGGCGGGCGCTGTAGGCGAGCATCGTCACCATCGACGCCGTCACGGATACGGGGTCGCGGTGGGTGACGACGAATGTCGCATCGGGGAACGTCTCCACCAGAGCCGGGAACTGCTCGAGGTGCTGCGGCGACTTGAGCACCCAACGTGTCCCGCCCCGCAGCCACTGCAGCACCTTGAGCACCCGGAGCAGGTAGGCGTAGCTGGGCCGCTGATCACGCGCCAGGTAGTGATCGCGCCACGTGGGCATCGGCGCCGTCGTCTCGAACAGCATGGTCGAGAAGTCGATCGCCAGCAGCTGAATCTCCTCGTGGGTGTGCTCGACCGTCATCTCGTGCATGCGCTTGAAGTACGGCAGGGCGGCGTTGAGGAACGACAGCGCCACCTCGGTGCGCTCCTGGCGCGGGATCGGGGGCGCCGGGGGAGGGCCGCTCGGCCTCGGCGAGCACCGGCTCCAGGCTCTCCCAATAGGGCAACGACCGCAGGGCGGGGTCGGCGGACATGAGGTTGTGCAGGTGCGTGGTCCCCGTCCGCGGCAGCCCGCAGATGACGATCGGGGCGACGATCCGCTCGTCGAGGATCTCAGGATGCCGGCGCAGCAGGTCCTCAATGAGGAGGCGGTTCTTCAGCAGCCCCGAGATGAACGCATGCTGCTGCATGATGCCGGCGCCGTTGAAGCCGCCCTCCTCCCGCATCGCCCGGCACAGCAGGTCGAGCCGCTCGCTCGAAGTCGCCCGCACCGAAGTCGTCCAGCCCGGTCTCGGTCGCGGCCGCCTCCATCAGAGGCCCGGGCTCCAGGACCAGGTGCGAGCCCGCCTCGTCCATGAAGTCGAGGATGGCCCGGACCTCGTCGGTGTAGCGGGGCTCGGCCAGGTCGTCGATCCGGACCGGCTCGGGGCGCCCGCTCACAAGCCGGCGACCGGCACGACCTCGACCACGGGGTCCTCAGGGGTGTGCGCGGGCAGGAACCAGCGGAACCAGATCCGACCGCTCGCGTGCCCGGCCGTGGACACCCAGTTCGGGTGCTCGGGGCGCACCGCGCTCACCACGATGGTCCAGGAGCCGTCGGGCTCGTACTCCACCTGGGCCCCGTTGATCGTCACGCGCTCGTAGTCGTAGTTGTAGGTGTGCAGCAGCGGGTTCCACAGGCACATGTTCCAGAAGACGCAGTCGGGCGAGCGGCCGCGGATGACCAGGGCCTGGTCGTCGTCGAGCGCGAAGGCGCCCATGGCGTAGGCGGCGTCGCCGGCGGCCCACCCGAACGTCGTGGTCGGCACGGGATAGGGCGGGTCGATGACGTTGGGCGTGGCGGGCGGCAGGGGGACGATGCCGGCCTGTTCCCGTACCCAGGTGGCCATGGCCCGGAGGCGACGGGCCAGGCCGGCGTCATCCTCGCGGAAGGTGTCGGGTGGATCGACGGCCTCGATGCGCCACCGGGCGCGGAGCCCGGTGGCGGGCTCCTCGAGGTAGTCCCGTGTGATCGCCGCGACGGCGTCGGGCTCGAGCTTGATCCACGCCACGCCCGCCTCGGACGGCTGCTCGGGCGAGAGGATGAGGTCGTAGGTTCCATGAGGCGCCCAACCGGCGTCGCGGCTGTTGGCCACACCCACGATTCGCTCGGAGTACCGGCCGTCGTTCGGGACCGCCGTAGACGGTGAGCGAGAGGTAGACCGCGTCACCCGGTTCGACGGTCACGCGGTACGTCCGGGTCGGATCGATCGGCGCGTAGCAGTAGAAGGCGTCGGCGTTGTCGCCGCCCCATTTCTTGTACGGTCCGACGATCTCGACGAAACGCGGTCGAGCCGTGTCGGCCCAGAGCTGCACCTCGGCCGCGACCTGGAGGATGGAGAGGATCCACTTGTGGGCTTCGAGCAGTGTGGTCTGGTCGTCCGCCAGTTGCTCCACCATCCGGGCGTGTGTGGCGGTCACCACGTCCAGCAGTTCGGCGAAGGCGGTCTCGGTCTCAGTCGTCATGGGCCCCCCGGCTGTCGCGTGTCGCCGATCATAGGGAGGGTGGGAGGAATCGGCACCGGCCGACTATGACGGAAACTGCACCTGCTGGGCTCGCGCCAGGAGTGAGGCCCTATCGGCTCCGAGAATGAAGCCCTGGGCGATCGCCTTGTGCAGACTGGCGGTGTAGGCCGCGAGATAGCCGCTCTTGGTGTGGTACAGGCGGGCGAGCTGAGCCTGGCTGAACGGGGTCGATGACCCGAAGAACGAGCAGATGAGGCTCGACCCCTTGGGCGCTATGCCGCTGAGGGCGGAGATCGGGACGTCGACTGCCGGTGTCCGTACGCCCCCGATCACGTTGCCGTGGCTGTCGAGCGCCAAGGTCGCGGGATGGGTGCCGGCCAGACGGAAAGGAGCCGCCGTGGGCGGCGGCCGGCCGTCGACGACCCACTTGGTGAAGGCCCCGAAGGCCGCCTGGGCCACTTCGTGCATCGGGCCGTCGTTGGGGGGAGTGGTGCAGCCGAGAATGTTGCCGTGCCCGCCCAGCTGATAGGTGTCGGCGTGTGACGTGCCCGCCACCTCCCAGGTTCGGATCCGGGGCGTGTTCGGTTGCCGCGCCGCCGCATAGCCGTATTGGGCAACGTCGGTCTGCGTTTGGAACATGAAGACGGGGGCCTTCAGGTCGGTGCGGATCCGGACATCGTTGGGCACGCGCTTCGACCCCAGGAAGTTCCCGTCCAACGAGGCCGCTGAACCAAACCGGCTGTGGATGAAGATCCCGTCGAAGGTGTGCGTCCGTGGCTGCACGGCGTCGGCGAACGTCGTCAGGTAGGCGGCCGACTGCGACTCGCCGACGGCGACGACGTGCGTGAGTTTCAGGTCCCCGAGCGCCGGTTCGTTCGGGGCGCGGAGCGCCCGCCCGATCTGGTCGAACATGTCCAAGGCGTACTGGTCACCCGGATGGTGGAGTGAGCCGTACCGTGCCGGGTCGGACCCGACGAGGCCACCGCTGCCAGGGGCGGCTCCCGCAGGCACACCGACGAAGGCCTTGCCACCGTCGACGCCAAGGTGCTGCGCCGAGACGCCCACCCAGGCGTACCCGGCACGCTCCAGGAGGGGATTCAGGTACTGCCAATCGGGGGCCGACTCGCCCGCGGTGACGTTCATCCATTCGACGACCACGGTCCCGTTGAACCGGGCCGGATCGGACGGGCGGCGGACCAGGATCCTGGTCTCGTAGGGGGCCGACGTGGTCGGGGTGATCGACCATTCGCCGTTGCTCGGGTAGGACGCGGCGGCGAACGCGGTGGCCGTTCCCGACGCGAAGAACTCCTGCTCGACGTAGCCGTAGGTGGCCAGATCGACTGGTTGGGCCGAGATTGGCTCAATGACTTGCCCCGTTGTGATCGGGCCGGACAACGTCGCCGCACTGTGGAACGTCACGGCGTCGACGGTTGCCAATCGGACGACCGAGGAGGCGCTGGCGCCCGGCGACCCGGCGGATGCTGCCAGGAGGGCCATGAGCATCGCTCCCGCCGCCACCACGGTGCTCACCCTGGCCACGCGCAGAACCCGCCGTCTCGTGCCCAACATGCGGATTCCCCTCGTGGTTCTTGGAGCGGCCGACCGGATCGGACCGGCGTCATCGGCTCGGAAGGCTGAGTTTCTACCATCGACGACGGCCGTCGGCCGGGCAGCGTCCTCAGCGCCCCGACGCGGCGGACCCCGGCGTCGAAGGGCCGGCGCTGACGCGGTGCAGCCGTGGCCGCAGCCGGCCGATCGCCCGCGACCTGTCGGTCAGCGTGTCTGAGAACGTGATTGGCCGGAATCGTGCCTCCCAACAACTGTCGCCATTTCGTCATCGAGGACCTCCCGATGCCCTGCACCCGACCGGTCGAACTCCGTATTTTGTGGGACAATTGCCGCTGTCCGGGAACAATTGGCGCCTTTTGTGCAACGATTGGCGCCGGAGGGACGCCCCGGCCGGGGCGTCGAGGTAAAGGGGGAACCGATAATGAGGACCGGGCGGATGTCGGTCGTTCTCACGATTGCCATCACGGCGCTCACCGCCGTGGGGACACTGGTGCTTTCCGGTGCTGCAGCCCAGGCGTCCCAGGCGCCCACCGGCTCGTCCACGACGACAGCGGCCGGGTTCGCGCCCTATCGCCATGGGTGGGTTCCTCTGCGCGGAGCGCAGGCCACCGGAACCTCGGGAAATTCCGCCCACGTGGCCGCCGGACAGCTCAGTGGCACCTCCAACGACCTGTCCTACCAGGGGGGTATCGACAATGTCGGTGTGACGAGTGGCGCACCGCAGCTCTACCTCGTCTTCTACGGATCGCAGTGGGGCACGCAGTCCACGAACGCCAACGGCTATACCGCCTTCAGCGGTGACCCCAACGGCATGGGCCCCGACCTGCAGGCGTTCTACAGCGGGCTCGGCACCTCCAACGAGCTCTGGAGCGGCGTGTTGACGCAGTACTGCGAGGGCGTGGCCGTGGGCACGGTGTTCTGCCCGACCTCGTCGTCGCACGTGGCCTACCCCACGAGCGGCGGCGTGCTCAAGGGCGTGTGGGAGGACACGAGTGTGGCGTCTCCGCTGAACGCCAGCGCCACGCAGCTGGGGCAGGAGGCCGAGTCCGCCGCTGCGCACTTCGGCAACTCGACAGCCTCGGAGAACCGGGATGTGCAGTACGTGATCGTGTCCCCGACCGGGACTCACCCCGACGGCTTCGGTCCCCACGGCAACTTCTGCGCTTGGCACGATTACACGGGTGACATCGCTTACCTGGGGAACATCAACCAGGCGTCCACGGGTGGTCCGGTCGCCTTCACGAACCTGCCCTACGTCACCGACCTGGGCACGAGCTGCGGGGAGAACTTCGTCAACCCCGGCGCAGCGGGCCTGCTGGACGGCGTGACCATCGTCGGCGGCCACGAGTACGCCGAGACGCTCACGGACCAATTCCCGGCCGGGGGGTGGATCGACACCTCTGGCAACGAGAACGGGGACAAGTGCGCGTGGATCAGCTCCGGCCAAGGCGCGGCGGCCGGACCTGTCTCTCGGCACGGGCAGCCTTCGCCGTGCAGTCGACGTGGGCCAACGACTTCAACGGCGGCGCCGGCGGTTGCGAACTGTCGCATCCCGTCGTGACCGGCGTCCCGTCGAACACGATTGTGGTGTCCAACCCGGGCAGCCAGGACACGAACAAGGTGCCACGGTGAACCTGGGGCTCAGCGCAACGGATTCGGGCGGACTCAGCGTTAGCTGGTCGGCGACCGGGCTTCCCGCTGGGCTGCACATCACCTCCAACGGCGCGACGAGCGCGGCCATCACCGGCACCCCGACGACCGGGGGCACCTCCTCGGTCACGGTAACGGCCGCGGACACCAGCGGCGGCAGCGGGAGCGCATCGTTCACCTGGAGAATCAACGCCGTGACCGTCGCCAACCCCGGCAATCAGTCGACCCAGTCCAACACCGCGGTCTCGCTGGCGATGCACGCCACCGACACCAGCCCGAGCCCCTCCCTGCAATGGGCAGCGACCGGGCTCCCAGCGGGGTTGAGCATCAACGCCTCGACCGGGGCCATTTCGGGCACGACCCAAGCAGCGGCGCCGGCGGCCACCGTGACGGTGACGGCGACCGACACCGTCACCGGCGTCTCGGGAACCGCTGCGTTCAGCTGGACGGTGACCACCGGCCCCAACACCATCACCGTCAAGAACCCAGGCAGCCAGTCGACCAAGCGCAACACCTCGGTCACACTGCAGATGTCCGCCACGGACTCGGGCGGCTTGACGGTGTCGTGGAGGGCGAGTGGGTTGCCCCAGGGGCTCTCGATCAACGCGTCGGGCCGCATCTCGGGGAAGCCGTCGAAGATCGGTACCTCCACGGCCACCGTGACGGCCACCGACGCCAGCGGCGGCAAGGGTGCAACCTCGTTCACGTGGACGGTGCACTCTTAGCCCGGCTTTTGCTGAAGCTTGCGGCCGCGGTGTGCGCCGGACGGCCCTCGACGACAACCTCCATGGGCTGCACTTCCGGAGCGGCCGACCAGGATCGAACTGGCATCATCAGCTTGGAAGGCTGAGGTTCTACCATTGAACTACGGCCGCGAATCGGAGCAGCAGTCTAAAGCCTCTACTCTCGACGCTCGTGGACGCACTGTTCGATCGGGTCGGCGGGGAGCAGTTCTTCGTCGACCTCGTGGATCGCTTCTATCTCGGCGTGGCCGGCGACCCTCTTGCTGCGCCCGCTCTACCCCGACGACCTCGCCGAGTCGGCCCGCCACCTCGCCCTCTTCCTGATGCAGTACTGGGGCGGTCCGCGCACCTACAACGAGCAGCGCGGCCACCCCCGGCTGCGCATGCGCCACGCCCCGTTCGTCATCGGGCCGGCCGAGCGCGACGCCTGGCTGCGCCACATGCAGGCTGCCCTGGCCGGGCTGGAGCGAGCGACAGGATCGCTGCGCCCGACGCCGACGAGCTGCGCGCCTACCTCGACATGGCGGCGCACCAGCTCGTGAACACCGCCTGAGCTCGGTCGGTCGTCAGTCCTTGAAGTCGGGGGTGCGGCCCTCCTTGCGGGCCGCGACCGACTCCTCGAAGTTACGCGTGGTGATGCGCACGAAGAGTTGCGCCGTGCCCTCGGCGTCCATGTGCGACTGCAGGCTGCTGGCGTCGAGGCTGTTCCAGAGCTGCCGCTTCGTCAGCTCGACGCCGGCCCGGCTCCAGCCGATGATGCGGTCGGCCAGCTCGAAGCAGGCCGGGAGCAGCGTCGGCGCCGGGGACGACCCGCGAGACCAGCCCGATCCGGTCCGCCTCGGCCGCGTCGACGTCCCGGCCCGGTCAGCATGATCTCGGCGGCCCGCGACTGGCCGACCGCCCGCGGCAGCAGGAAGCTGAGCCCGAGTTCGGCCGCGGTCAGTCCGTTGTTGATGCCCGCCGCCCGGAAGTAGGCGCTCGTCGGCGGCGATCCGGATGTCGGCGGCCAGGGCCAGGCAGAACCCGCCGCCGATCGCCGCCCCGTTGACGGCGGCGATCACCGGCTGGTGCAGGCGCCGGATGGTCGAGATGACGTCGTCGAGCATCTCCATCGACCGCAGGGCGATGGTCGGCAGGGTCAGGCCGTCCATGTGGGGCATCGTGCCCGGGGTTCTCGTGGTCGGCCCCCGAGCAGAAGCCCCGGCCGGCACCGGTGATGACGACGACCCGGACCGTCGTTGTCGCTGCCGATCTCGCGCAACGCGTCGCGGAAGGGGATCATGACGTCGAACGCCATGGCGTTCATCCGCTCCGGCCGGTTGAGGGTGACGACGGCGACGCGGGGTGTGGGCGGGTGACTTCGGTGAAGGACATGCGCGGCATCGTAGAGTGCCGAGCGACGGCCGTGACGATCGGCCTCGCTCTATGCCGGCTGCGGCCTCTGCGCGGGCCGCTGCGGTGCAGCGTGCCGCTCCGTCCGGGCGATCCAGCGCAGCCGGGCCGCCCGGGCGTCCCAGTCGTAGACGACGGCGGTGCCGGCGATGAAGTCGTCGAGGGCGCGCCGCTCGCGCTGGAAGACGATGCCGAGGAACGCGATGCCCAGGGTGCAGGAGGCAGAGCCCGAGTCCCAACGTGCGGATGACGGCCTGGCGAACGCTGATGGGCCCGCCCTGGCTGTTCACCACCTGCAGCGCCGAAGATGGCCATGCCCAGGGTCTTGCCGCTCACCGCCCACTGGTAGGCGAAGTAGAAGAACTCCCAGACCGTCAGCGTGACGACGGCCAGATCTGGTGGTTGCTCAGGGTGTACGAGTGGCCGTGATCGAGCTTGACCGCCGCGTTCAAGAGGGCGACGGCCCAGTGCGCACAGGCCCCACGAGGCCCCGACGTCGGCGGCGAAGGCCAGCCAGCCGGCTGACCGCGCCGGCGTAGTGGCCCTGTCGGCCGACGGTCAGCTCCGGCGGCGGGCATCGGGCACGGTCGTCACGGCGCGCACCTTCGGCTCGACCAGCAGCGGCGGGCCCTCGGGCCAGTCGGCGACCGCTTGCCCCGCCCGATCAGGCGGTTGCCCCAGCGCAGGATGAAGTCGTCCAGCCCGACCCCCTGGGCCCGGATGACGTCGAGGATCTCGGTGAGGATGCCGGTGGTGGAGCGGGCGATGATCGACCCGAGTTCGGTCTGCTCCACCAGCGAGTCGATGTCGATCTGCTTGACGATGGCGTTGATGTCGACCCGCTCGATGATCTGCTGGACGTCGACCCGGTCGATGATCTTCTGCACGTCGACCCGCTCGATGATCTTTTCCACGTCGACCCGCTCGATGATCTTCTCCACGTCGACCCTGTCGAGCAGGGCGTCGATGTCGATGGCGTCGACCACCAGGGGCACGATGCGCTCGGCCAGCGGCTGGGCCAGCTGCTCCACCCGTGATGCCGATCGGGTTCGGGCTCATCGGGCCGGCGGGCACTGTGACATTGCCGTGATCTTGGCACCCCGGACAGGCGCGGCGCGGCATCGATCGGGTACCGTCGAGGGGTCGGGCATCGAGCACAGGAGGAGGCACCGTGGAGTTCGAGCGCTACGAAGACGGAGTCCCGTCCTGGGTGGATCTGGGGAGCCCGGACCGGCCAAGGCCAGGGCGTTCTACGGCGCCCTCTTCGGCTGGAATTGCCCCGAGGGCCCGCCCGAGGCCGGCGGCTACTCGGTCTGCGACCTGGGGGGGAAGACGGTGGCCGGACTCGGCCCGCAGATGAACCCGGACATGCCCGCCGATGTGGATGACCTACGTCAACGTCGACAGCGCCGACGACACCGTGGCCAAGGTCGCAGCCAACGGCGGCACGGTCTTCATGCCGCCCATGGACGTCATGGAGGCCGGGCCGCATGGCCATCTTCGCCGACCCGCTCGGGGCGGTCATCGGGCTCTGGCAGCCCAACCAGCACACCGGCGCCCAGCTGGCCAACGAGCCCGGCACCTACTGCTGGAGCGAACTCATCACGACCGACCTGGACGCGTCGAAGGCCTTCTACAGGGCCGTGTTCGGCTGGGATGCCGAGGAGCAGGGCCCCCCGGGCGGGCCGCCCGCCTACACGGAATGGAAGCTCGGCGGGAAGTCCATCGGCGGCATGATGGCAGAAGACGCCCGACATGCCGGCCGAGATGCCGCCCTACTGGGGCGTCTACTTCGCCGTGGCCGACACCGACGCCACCGTGGCCAAGGCCCAGGAGCTCGGCGCCGCCGTGTTCATGGGGCCGATGGACATCGAGCCCGGCCGCTTCGCCGTGCTGGCCGACAACGTCGGCGCCATGTTCAACGTCCTGCCGCTCAAGGGATAGCGGGCCGAGCCGATGGAGCGTCGTCGTCTGGGGCGGACCGGCCACGAGAGCAGCGTGGCCATCCTCGGCGGTGCCGCCTGCTGGGCCGCCACGCGTCGAGGAGGCGGGCGCCTGGCTGCGGCTCGCCCTCGACCGCGGGGTGAACCACCTCGATATCGCGCCGCAGTACGGGGCGGCCGAGTCGGTGGTCGGGCCGCACCTGGCGGCCCACCGCGAGGAGATCTTCATCGCCGGCAAGACCCTGCGGGCCAACCCCGACGGGGTGCACGACCAATTCGACACCACCCGGCGCCTGCTCAACGCCGACGTGCTCGACCTCTACCAGGCGCATGCGGTCACCACCCTCGAAGAACTGGACCGCCGCTCGGCGGCGCTCGAACAGCATCCTGCAGTTGCGCGACGCCGGCCACACCCGCTTCGCCGGCATCACCGGGCACGACCTGGAGGTGCCGCGGGCCCACCTCGAGGCGCTGCGCCGTTTCGACCTCGACACGGTCATGTTCCCGGTCTATCCCGCCTTGTGGGCCCGGCCGAGTACCGCGAGCCGGCCGAGGAGCTGCTGGCCGTCTGCGCCGAGCGCGACCTCGGGGTCATGGCCATCAAGGCGGTGGCGCAGCGGCCCTGGGCCGACGGCCGTCCGTGGCCGACGCCGTCGCGGGCGACGCCGCCACCGCCGAGCGCTGGGCCGACTCGTGGTACGAGCCGGCCGCCACCGACGAGGACATCGACCGCGGCATCCACTTCGCGCTGTCCACGCCGGGCGTCCACGGGTTCTGCACCCCGGGCGACATCGGCGCTCCTGCCCCGTGTCCTGGACTCGGCCGACCGCTACGCCCCGCTGGGCGACGCGAGCGCCACGCGGCGATCGCGCCATGGCGGACGAGGACTCATCTTCCCCATGCCGCGCTGAGCCGGCGGCGCTCCTCAGCCGGCGGATCATGGCAGGGAGGCGATGACCTTCGGCGAACGCGTCGTCGTCGCCCGTCGTCGGCGGGCGGCGACACGACGATGCCCTGGCCCAAGCCGCGCGAAGCGGCCGAGCAGCAGGTCGGGGAGCTCGGCGAAGGTCCCGCAGTCGGCACCAGGGTGTCGAGCACCTCGTCGGAGAGGACGGTCGGCCGAGGTCGTCCCATTGCTCGTGGCGGATCAGGTCGCGGAGTCGGGGCCCGAGCGTCGGCCCAGCCGTAGAGCTCCAGGGTGGGGCGTAGGCCGGCGTCGAGTACAAGAAGGCCAGCAGCCGCCGCTGGCGCTCCCGCTCGGCCATGCACGGCCGCTCGGAAGACGACCGGTGATGACCTGGGTGCCGATGACCAGCTCGAAACCGTCCCGTTCGCAGGTCCCGTCCCGCGGCCCGGGCCCCTTCGGCCAGGGCGGGCAGGCAGGTCTCGCAGGTAGCGCGGGTTCGAGTTGGTGGGGTGGGTGACGAAGCCGTCGGCCACCTCGCCGGCCAGGGCGCAGGCCCGCCGCTGCACCCCGCCGAGATAGATCGGCGGGGCCGCGGTCGGCGTCGTCGGGTCCCGGGTTGAAGTACGGCTGCATCCGGGTGACGCTGTAGTGCGTGCTCTCGTAGCGGGCGCCGCGCCGGAGGCGAAGGCGGCGAAGACGGCGCGGACGGCCCCGACGTAGTCGCGCAGCCGGCCCAGGGGTCATCGCCGAACGGCATGGCGTAGCGATCCTCGATGTTCTGGCGGATCTGGGTGCCCAGACCCAGCTCGAAGCGCCCGCCGCTGAATTTCGCCAGGTCCCAGGCGGCATAGGCGATCAGGGTGGGGCTGCGGGTGAAGGCCAGGGCCACGCTGGTGCGAACCATGAGCCGCTCCGTGTGCTCAGCGACCAGCAGCGCGACGGCCAGCGCGTCATGGACCGTCTCGGCCACGTGCAGCCCGTCGTAGCCCAAGCCGCTCCACCCGTCGGGCATGGGCGATCACCTCGGCCAGAGTGAGCCGCGGGTCCATGCCGGCGTAGACCTTCATGCCGGCGCGCCGTCGAGTCCCGTGGTCTGCTGCCGGCCGCGGGCGATGATGGCGGCGCGCTCGGTGGCCAGGCGGCTCTGGTCGAATCGCTGCGCCATCCAGTCGCGCGACCACGGGTCTCGGCCGCCCACGCCTCCGGCCCGCTCAGGGCGCCGATCTCGGCGTACCTCGTCGGACCTCGCGCACGTTCTCGGCCGGGATGGAGGCGATGGTGGCGCGCAATCTCGCGGGCCCGGTCCAGCAGGCTCTCGTGCGGCACGACCTCGACCACCAGGCCCCAGTCGCGCGCCGTGTGGGCGTCGATGAAGTCACCGGTCAAGCTCATCCGCCGGGCCCGGTCGATGCCGATGAGCTGGGGCAGGCGGATGGTCATGCCGCCGCCGGGCATGACGCCCACCCGGGCGTGGGTGTCGGCGAAGCGGGCCCGATCCGAGGCGATCAGGAAGTCGCAGCACATGGCCAGCTCCAGGCCACCGGTCACCGCCGCCCCGTTGATGGCGCCGATGACGGGCGTCTCGTGCGGCGGCATCATGCCCAGGTGCTTGACCGGGTTCCGCTGGCGCTGCTGCTGCACCGAACGCAATTCGGTGGACAGCGACTTGAGGTCGAAGCCGGCGCAGAAGGCCGGGTCGGCGCCGGTCAGGATCATGCACCCGACGTCGTCCCGCGGCATCGAGTCCGGTGATGGCGTCGTCGAGCTAGCGGTGCACCTCGGCCGAGAGCGCATTGCGCGCCTCGGGGCGATTCAGGGTGATCGTGGCCACCCGGTCTTCGACCTCCACCTGCACCAGCATCAAGGGTTCCTCCTCGTCATGCGTCCTCATGATCGGCCATTGTGGCGGTTGGCACCAATCTCCGCACCCCTCGGCGCGTCATGGCCCTGACGGTCGAGCGCGCCATTCGTCGTACAAGAGCGCGTGGCACTCGGCGTCGCGTTGCTCGCCGTCGATGCGCTCCCAGCCTCGGAGGGTCGCCTCGAGCGTGAAGCCGGCCGCCTCTGCCGTCCGGGACGAGGCCACATTCCAGGGCTCCACGAACAGATGGAGGCGCGGGATGGCGAGCTGGCCGAACGCGAACGCCACCACGGCGCGCAGCGCGTCCGCCGCACGTCCCCGGCCTCGCGCCCCCGCGACGAGCCAGTAGCCGATGGAGGCGCGTCCGCTCTCAATCTCCTGCAGCCACAATCCGATTGATCCGATACCCGAGGTCGGCCGCGCTTCGTCGGCGATCACCCAGGAGAACCCGTCGCCCTCGGCCGCCCGCGCGTGCTGGCGCTCAATGAAGGCTCGTCCGGCGTCGTCGGTGTAGGTGCGCGGCACCGACGTGATGGAGGGGATGAAGGGATCCGCGGAGGCCAGGCGAACCATGCCGAGGTCCGCGACGGCATAGCTCCGGAGCACGATGGGCGGCGACGCGAGGACCGGGACGTGCAGCGGCGGTGCGAGGGCGCTGGCGTCGAAGGCGTTCATCGAAGCGTGAAGTACCCCGGCACGAGATGGTGGGGCGTGTCCAGGTAGCCCTTCGCCTCTGGGAGGCCGCCGAACCGGCCGTGGCTCCAGCGCACCTCGATGTGCCCGGTCACCGGGTGCAGCTCGTGGGAGGCACGGTCGCGCACGACGGCCTCCCAGCCCACACGGGGCTGGCCGCCTGATTGCGGCTCGATCGCCACCGAGACGAGCTGGTACTGCTGCCGCCAGTCCCACGAGGTGGCGATGCGCAGCCGCAGCGAGCGTGCCGCGGCAGTGCCCAGGACGAAGTAGGGGGCGCTGCCGATGCGCAGGAGACGCCACACCATCGCCTCGCCTGCGCCGCCCCCGACGTCCATGGCGGCCTCCCACCGCCGCGCCGAAGCCCGCGCCACCGCGTCGGAGAGACGGGCGTACAGGTCCTTCGCGCCCGGGGGCCAACCGTGACCCAGCCAGCGGCCGAGTGCGTCCCGGTGCTCCGACGTGAGGTCGACGGCCCGCTCCGGGAGGTGGTGGAGCACCGCGGGAACCGGGGCGGGAGCGGGAACGGGAGCGGAGGCGGGATCCGGCCCGGTGTCGCGGCCGCCCTCGCCGTGCTCGCCCAGCCCCGGCAGCGAGACCGCGCCGCCCGCGGGGCCGACCGATCCCCGCCGGACCGGGGCCGGTCCCCGCGGCGTTCCGGCGATCACCGTCGCGTCGCCCTCCTCGATGTGCCGCAGCGCCCGCCGGACCTCCTCGTAGAGGGCCTGGTACTCGGAGGGAGCCACCTGCGCGTACCAGTCACCGCCCCCCGGAAGGACCTCCCGGGCCGCCCGGCCGGCACGGCTCTGCCCGGCGATGAGGAGGTAGTCGAAGATGTGCGCCGGCGAGACGTTGAAGAGGATGTTGGAGAGGTACTTGCAACTGACCAGGTACACGTGGTCGATGCGCAGATCGATGGGCGCGACCTCGTCGCCCGGGGCCCGCCCGGTGCCCTTCCACTCCACGACGTTGGGGAGGCGACCGCGCAGCCCGTCAGCGGCGGCCAGGAAGGCCCGCCCGTTCTCCCAGGCGGCGTGGAACTCGGTGTCGTAGGCCGCACCGGTGCGGAGCGTGGCCAGGTGCTCCCACACCTCGGGGGAGATGCTGCGCATCACCGGGGTCTGCGAACCGATGGCCTCGTCGATGTCGGCGCACCCCAGGGTGCCGAGCGCAGTGCCCAATTCGGTCACCGTGGTGCGGGGGCTCGGCATGCACGCATCCTTCCACGCAAGGCCGCCCGCGGGTCCGTTGCGACGGCTCCGATCGTCCTTCTCGGCCTCGCCTGTTTCCCCGTGCCGCGAGCGGTCGGGACACTCGCGGCGGAGGCCGGGCACACCGCCGGACGGGCGGGCTGGGTCAGCGGTCGCACGAAGTGGGTGTGCCATGATCGATGGCGAGAGCGGCACACCAGGCGTTCTCGTGAGGACGGGGACATTCCACGTGCGTTGCTGCTGTTGTCCAGGACGCCTGCCACGATGGACCGGCCAAGGTCGGTGCCGCCGGGTGGTCGTGGACCGATGACCGGGCCCGACGACCAGGCGGGCCAGCCACCCCCGTCGGTGCCGCCCGGCGACACACCGGCTGAGCCGAACTGGCCGCCACCTTCGGCGCCTCCTGCTCCTCCTCCAGCTGATTCCGACACGCCGGCCCAGCCGTCGCCGTGGCCACCGCCACCGCCGACGGCGCCACCGCCACCCCCCTCGACGCCGCCACCACCGGGGTCACCGCAGTGGCCGCCTCCGGGACCGGCGGGTCCGGCGGGACCCATCCCTCCCACCGAGCCGCTCCCGCTCCTCGTGGAGCTGCCCGAACGGGCGAAGCAGCGGCGCTGGACCGTGCTGCTGCGGGCGATCCTGGCCATCCCGCTCGGTGTGGTGGTCATCGGCATCGCCATCGCAGCCTTCGTCTGTGTGGTGATCGGATGGTTCGCCGCGGTCTTCACGGGCCGGGTCCCGGCGTTCACGCGCAACCTCGTCACCATCTTGTTGCGAACCAGCACCCGGCTGAATGCGTACGTCTTCCTCCTGACCGACGTGTTCCCTCCGTTCAGCACTGTCGACGTGCCCGAGTATCCCGCCCGCGTCGCGGTCCCGGAGGCCACGAGAATGAACCGCGCCGCCGTGCTCTTCCGGATCGTGCTCGTGATCCCGGCCAACGTGGTCGTCAGCGTGGTCGAGTACGGACTCTTGGTCTTCGCGTTCTTCATGTGGCTCGTGGTCCTGATCACGGGCTGGTTGCCCAGGCCCGTCCACGACGCGTACCGAGCGTTCATCCGCTATCAAGCGCGCGTCGTCGGCTACTTCTACCTTCTCGTCCCCACCTATCCGGGCGGGTTGTTCGGCGACCCTGCGGCCCTGATGCCGCCGCCGGCCCCCGCGCCCCCCGCGCGCCCCGCGCCGTTCGACGCCCCGGCATCGCCTGACCCCACCGCCTTCGCCCCGCCCGGCCAGCCCGCAGCCGTTCCGGCTGCCTGCGCCGCCGCGCCAACCCTGGAGCCTGATCCTGGGCGCCGGAGCGAAGCGCGTGCTCGTGCTGGCCATCGTCCTCGGCGTCCCCGCCTTCGTCGGGACGCAGGTGCTGGCGAACGTCTCCAGCAACGGCGTCACCAATCAAGAGAGCAAGCAGAACCTGGTGCGGGTGAACAACCAACTCGTCGACGACATCAACTCCTTCGGCGTGACGGCGAATCAATGTGGGACCGTGGCCTGCCTGGAACACGCCAACCTCGTGTTCTCGCAACAGCTGAACGCCTTCGTGACCGCCATGGAGAGCTCGGACACGTCGCGGGTGGACCAGGGCCTCGTCAACCAGGTCATCGCGGCCGCCCAGAGCACCGAGCAGGCCACCGCCGGCTTGGCCAACGGCGGACCGACCATCTCGGACTACCGGAACGTGTCGGCCAACGAGCATGCGGTGCAGAAGCTCGAGGCGCTGATCAGCGCCCAGAAGAAGTACGTGACCGTGTTGAACGGATCGTGATCAGTCGCTGAAGAGGGGCGTCAGCTGCAGCTCCAGCGGGCCGACTGCGGCCTCCGCGGCCACGTGGAGCTCCGTGCTCTCGTAGACGTCGACGGCGGTGCCGGTGCGGGCGATGAAGGCGAAGACCGCATCACCCCAGCGCTCCTCGCGCAGAGCCTGGCGCAGCGCGGCCCGCTCACCCGGCGGCAGTTCGCGTCCTGGCGTCGTCGCCACCAGCTGGCAGGCCAACACCCAGTTGAGCGTGTCGATGTCCTCGGCGACGAAGACGCGGGGCGGGTCGTCGCGCACCACCGCGCAGGCGACGACGGCGCCCACGATTCAGACGGCGCCCGGGGCCACGTCCGCCGCCGCCCAGAACCCGGCCAGGGGCGAGGGTGCCCGGCCGGCGGCGTAGGCGGCCAGCCGGGCGCGGGGCTCGACCGAGAAGAGATCGACGGCGTCGAAGATCCCGCCGGGCCCGGGCGCACGCAGAGCCCGGTCGGCCTCGGATCCCGATCGGGGGAGCTGCGTCGTCAGCACGACGAAGGGTGCGATGCCGCGGGCGGCGAGGACGTGGGCCCGGCCGAGGGTGCGCCAGACCGTGTCGGAGCGGACCATGCCGCCCCGGTAGGCCGAGTTCGGCCCCGCCACGTCGAAGTACCAGGTCCGGCCCGCGGCGTCGACGCCCGTGAGGTCGACGGCGAGGCCCAGGCCGCGCAGCCGGCGGTTGGTCCTGACGTCGGCGAACCCGGCCTCCTCCAGGGCACTCCGGGCCAACGTCGCCGCCGACGCCCCGTCGCCACCACCGGGCTGAACCGCACCACCGGGCAGGACCGCGGCAGCGGTGGCGCCGCCCTCTTCCACCTCGCCGGCCACCCGAGCCGAGGCGAGCTCGACGTAGGCGGGGTCGAGGTCGTAGCCGACGGCGTCGCGCCCGCAGCGCACCGCAGCCACCAGCGTCGAGCCCGACCCGGCGAAGGGATCAACGACGAGATCGCCCACGTAGGTATAGAGCTCCATCAGCCGCTGGGGCAGCTCGACGGGGAACGGGGCGGGGTGCCGCACCCGCACGGCGCTCTCGGGCGGGATGTCCCACACGTCGAGGGTCAGGGCCATGAAGTCGTCGGCCCCGATGCTGCTCTCGTGAGGCAGGCCGTCGCGCCGGCGCTCCTTGGGGCTGCGGGCCCGGCCGAAGCGGCCCTTGCTCGCCACGACGACCCGCTCGGTGACGTCGCGCAACACCGGGTTGGCGGCGGAGCGGAAGGAGCCCCAGGCGCACGAGCCGCTGGCTCCCTCGCCCTTCTGCCACACGATCTCGCCCCGCGGGAGGAGGTGCAGGTCGTCCTGCAGGATGGCCATGACGTCGGCCGCCAGGCTGCGATACGGCTTGCGGCCGAGGTTGGCCACGTTCACCGCGATGCGGCCTCCCGGCTCGAGCACCCGCTTGCACTCGGCGAAGACGTCGCGCAGCAGCGCGAGGTACTCGATGTAGGACCCGGGCACCCCTTCGCGGTCGAGCTCCTCCTCGTACTGCTTGCCGGCGAAGTAGGGCGGCGAGGTCACCACGAGGGCGACCGAGTCGTCGGCCACCGCGTCCATCTGCCGCGCGTCACCGCACAGGCACGACACGCCGGGGTCGTGGCGGCTCACGTGCTCGTCGGCGCTGAGCTCCGGCGCCTCGAAGCGGGAGTAGAAGGCGTCCGCCACGTGGGACTCGCGGCGCCCGACGCCGAAGTTGGAGGTGGAGGTCGCGGCGCGACGGCGGGGCGGCATGGTTCGGCCGAACCCTACCGGCCGGCCCGGGCGGGGGCCGTGCGGCGCGGGCGGGGTCGGAGGCGGGGCCGGGGCATGGAGCGAAGGGTAGGGAACGGCTGTGACAGTACGGGCGCGCTCACGGCTACATCTCGTAGACGACGAACGAGGTAGGACTCCCGACGCTGTCGTAGAGCGAGCGGGCCCGCCCGTTGTACTGCTGGGTGTGCCAGTAGATGCGCGTCGCGCCCCGCTCGGCGGCCGGCGCGCTTCACGGCCTCGAGCAGGGCGCGCCCGAGGTCGTGCCCCCGGGCCGACGGCGCCACGAAGAGGTCCTCGAGGTAGGTCTTGGGCTGCCGGGACCAGGTCGAGGCGTGGACGACGCAGTTGGCCATCCCGATGCCCCGCCCGGCGTCGTCGAGGGCGAGCAGTCCGAACATCCCGTCGCGGCCGGCGCAGAGCCGCTCGAAGGTGGCCCGGGTGGTCTCGTCGGACAGCTGCGCCCGGTAGAAGGCCAGGTAGCCACCCCACAGGGCCCGCCAGTCGTCCCAGTCGGCCGGCTCGAGACCCCGTATGGTGCCCACCCCCTCAGCTTTCCATCGACCGGCGCCGGGGGGCGGGATCCGCCCGCCGGGCCCCGAGGCCGAGGCCCCATATCGCCTCGGACCTAAGGTGCTGGCCATGCCTCCGGACTTTGACGAGCCGGCCCTCTCGGAACTCTACGGGCACACCCAGGCCCGGGTCGTCACGCTGGTCACCGAGCTCGACGAAGGCCAGCTGGAGGCGCCGGTGCCGGCCTGCCCGGGCTGGCGCGTGCGCGACGTCGTGGGCCACATGGTCGGAGTGGGGGAGGACGTGCTGGAGGGCCGGCTGACGGGGCCGCCCACGGACGAGCAGACCGCGGCCCAGGTGGCCCGCTACGCGGACCGGCCCTTCGCCGAGGTGCTGACACGGTGGGGCGAGCTGACCCCGCAGTTCGGCGAGGCCATCGACGCCTTCGACGTGTGGCCGGCCGTGCTCGACGTCGCCACCCACGAGCACGACATCCGGGGCGCGCTCCGCCTGCCGGGGGCGCGTGGGACCGAGGTGGTCCGCCTCGGGGCCGACCGGCTGCTGACCTGGATGCGCCCGCCCGTGGCGCTGCGCGTCGAGGTGGAGGACGACACCTACGAGCTCGGCCCCGAGGGCGAGACGGCCGTTGTCTTGCGCACGGGGCGCTTCGAGGCGCTGCGCTGGCGCATGGGACGGCGCAGCCGCGCCCAGCTGGCCGGCCTGGACTGGGCCGGCGACCCGGCGCCCGTGCTCGACCACCTGGTGGTGTTCGGGCCGTCGCCCGCCGACATCACCGAGTAGCGGCCCGGCCGTCCGGCATGAAGCTCGTCCTGGACCTGCACGACATCTACAACCGGGGCGACGACATCGACCGCGCGCTGCAGGGCGTGATGGACGAGGCGGTGGCCAAGAAGGCCAAGCTGGTCGAGATCATCCCGGGCAAGGGGAGCGGGCCAGCTGAAGAAGCGGGTGCTGCGCTTCCTCGATCGCAAGGACATCAAGCCGCTCTACCACCGGGTGGAGAAGGACTCGCACAATTTCGGCCGCATCTTCGTGCACTTCCGGCCGAAGTAGGCCGCCCCAGCATCCTCAACCTGCGTTGCGTAGGCTGCCTGACCGTGGGGAACAGTGAGGAGATGAGTTGAGATGACGTTCGCTCCGGTCGCTCCGACGACCCACGTCCCGCCGACGAAGATCGCCGCCGACACCTACGTCGTGCACCAGGTGCAACCCGCCCTCGGCCAGCCGCTGTCGGTGTACATCAACTCCATGGTGATCCTCGGCCGTGAGCCGGTGATCGTCGACACCGGCACGCCGGCGAACCGGGTGCAGTGGCTCGCCGACGTCTTCTCGCTCGTCGAACCCGAGGACGTCCGCTGGATCTTCTTGTCCCACGACGACGTCGACCACAGCGGGAACCTCGACGAGGTCATGACGAGGTGCCCGAACGCGCATCTCGTCTGCAACTGGGCCATGGTCGAGCGTCACACCAACTGCTTCGAGTTCCCCCTGGAGCGCTGCCGTTGGGTCATGCACGAGGAGTCCTTCTCGGTCGGTGACCGGACCCTGCACGCCGTGCGGCCGCCGCTCTACGACTCGCCGACGACGCGCGGCCTCTTCGACCCGACCACCGGCGTCTACTGGGCCGTCGACACGTTTGCCACACCGCTCCCGGATGCGCAGATGGGCATCGCCGACCTCGACCCCGAGTTCTGGGTGCAGGGCATGGCGATGTTCGCCTTCGGCGCGGTCTCCCCGTGGATCGCCCTGCTCGATCACGACAAATTCGGCCGCTACGTGGACGGGATCGCAGGGACTCGACATCGCGACGATCGCCGGC
Organism: uncultured Acidimicrobiaceae bacterium; assembly: GCA_963740535.1. Taxonomy (GTDB): domain Bacteria; phylum Actinomycetota; class Acidimicrobiia; order Acidimicrobiales; family RAAP-2; genus Bog-473. The sequence goes on along the minus strand of CAVUEI010000001.1, from coordinate 33,752 downwards.
TGCCACACACCGGTGATCGAGGGCGAGCTCATCGCGCCGCGCCTTCGAGAGCGTCCGCCAGTTGCCGACGCTCGAGCCACCCCCGATGCCCGACCAGTCGATCCTCGATCAGATCGTCGCCGCGACATCGCAGCCTCCCGGCTGAGCCGGCGGCTTGCCGAGGCGACCCCGCCGAACGGGACGACGGCGGCGCATGTCGTTCACCATCCGGGACGCCGTCCCTGGGGATTTGCCGGCGCTCGAAGGCGTCTTCCGGCGGGCTTCACTCTCGAACGACGGCGACCGGCAGCCGCTCCTGGAGAACCCGCAGTGGCTGGCGCTCCCCGACGCCGGAGTGCGGGAAGGCCGGATGCGGGCAGCCGTCGACGGCAGCGACACCGTGCTGGGTTTCGCGACCTACGCGATCGTCGACGGGGTGGCCGAGCTCGAGGACCTGTTCGTGGACCCACCCCGGATGCGCCGGCGCATTGGGGAGGCGTTGGTGCTGGACGTCTCGGAGCGGGTGCGGGCGCTCGGCTTCGAGACACTCGAGGTGACGGCCAACCCGCATGCGCTGTCCTTCTACGAGCACATGGGGTTCGTCGCCGACCGTGTCGTGGACACGGAGTTCTCCCCGGCACCGCGGATGTGGCGACCGACGGGCTGAGGCCCGCTCTCCGGACGTCGTTACGTCGAGAAGCTGGTGAGCGAGAGCGTGTTGCCGTCGGGGTCCTCGAACCAGGCGACGCGATCACCGCCCGGGGTGGTCCAGATGCCCCGCGCGTCCTGTTCCATGCCTTCGTAGCGGGTGAAGGTGACACCGCGGCCGACGAGGGCGTCCACGGTGGCGCCGATGTCGGGGACCACCCACCCGGCGATGGTGAACGGCCGCGGCTGCAGGTCGTCCACCTGGGTGAGTCGCACCACGGTGCCACTCGGCATCGAGGACCACCGCGAACGGGTTCTCGTCGGTCACCGGCAGGCCGAGCGTCCCGCCGTAGAAGGCACGGGCCGCCGCGAGGTCGCGCACGGGAATGAACGCCATGATCGAGGCAGCGCCGAGCATGGGCGAGATGGTAGCGATCTGCGCCCGGTTCCCTCCACGACGTCGCCAACCGAGCCTGGCAGGATGTTCGCATGGCTGACAACGGCACATACGACAAGGCGCTCCTGCACCTGCAGGAGGAGCTGGTGAAGATGCAGCAGTGGCTCCGCGAGGAGGGGCAACGGGTCGTGATCGTGATCGAGGGCCGCGACGCCGCCGGGAAGGGCGGCGTGATCAAGCGCATCACCGAGTACCTCAACCCCCGCTGGTGCCGGATCGCCGCGCTGCCCGCCCCGAGCGACCGCGAAGAGGGCCAGTGGTACTTCCAGCGCTACATCGCCCACCTCCCCGCCGGAGGGGAGATCGTCCTCTTCGACCGCAGCTGGTACAACCGGGCCGGGGTCGAGCGGGTCATGGGCTTCTGCACCGACGAGGAGTACCACCGCTTCCTCCGTCAGTGCCCCGCCTTCGAGCGGATGTTGATCGACGACGGCATCATCCTGGTCAAGTACTGGTTCTCCGTGAGCGACGAGGAGCAGGAGCGCCGGTTCAAGGAGCGTGTGAGCGCTCCCCTCAAGCGGTGGAAGCTCAGCGAGATGGACCTCGAGGGCCGTCAGCGCTGGGTGGCGTACTCCAAGGCCAAGGACGAGATGTTCGCCCATTGCGACCTGCCGGACTCGCCCTGGTACGAGGTCGAGGCCGACGACAAGAAACGGGCCCGGCTCAACTGCATCGCCCATCTCCTCTCCGTCATCCCCTACGAGGCGCGCAAGGTGCCCAAGGTCAAGCTCCCGCCGCGCCCGCCCGTCGGGGACTACCGCCGGCCGCCCCGCGACCGGTACCGCTACGTCCCCGACTACGCGGCGACGATCACCTGAGCGAGGGCGACCGGTGGGCTCGGCCCGTCGGCCCGTTCACGCGTGCTCGGTCGCGGCCGCGCCGCCCAGCCCCAACAGCACCACCGACTCCTCTCGCATCTGCATCTTGCGCACCTTGCCCGTCACCGTCATCGGGAATTCGTCGACGACGTGCACGTAGCGGGGGATCTTGTAGTGGGCCAGCCTCCCCGAGCAGTACTGGCGCAGCGACTCCGCGGTCAGATCGTCCGCGCCCGGCCGTAGCTGCACCCACACCATCAGCTCCTCGCCGTAGCGCGCGTCGGGGACCCCGATGACCTGCGCGTCCACGATGTCGGGGTGCGAGTACAAGAACTCCTCGATCTCGCGCGGGTAGATGTTCTCGCCGCCCCGTATGACCATGTCCTTGATCCGCCCCGTGATGTTGATGTACCCCTCGTCGTCCATGACCGCGATGTCGCCGGTGTGCATGTACCGTGCGGCATCGATCACCTCGGCCGTGCGCTCGGGCTCGCCCCAGTATCCGAGCATGACCGAGTAACCCCTGGTGCAGAGCTCGCCGGGCGTGCCCCTGGGCACGGTCTGGCCCGTCTCGGGATCGATGATCTTGACCTCGACGTGGGGGTGCACCGTGCCGACGGTGGAGACCCGGCGCTCCAGCGAGTCGTCCGCCCCGGTCTGCGTGGACACGGGCGACGTCTCGGTCATGCCGTAGCAGATCGTCACCTCCTCCATACCCATGCGCGCCACGACCTGCTTCATGATCTCCACCGGGCAGGGCGAGCCGGCCATGATGCCGGTGCGCAGGCTGGTGAGGTCGTAGGCGTCGAAGTCCGGGTCGGCCAGCTCGGCGATGAACATCGTGGGCACGCCGTAGAGCGAGGTGCAGCGCTCCTGCGCCACCGCGGCAAGGGTCGCGCCGGGGTCGAAGCCCGGGGCAGGGATGACCATGGTGGCACCGTGCGTGGTGCAGCCGAGGTTCCCCATCGTCATCCCGAAGCAGTGGTAGAAGGGCACCGGGATGCACACACGATCGTCGGCGCCGTAGCCGCAGAGCTCTCCGACGAAGAATCCGTTGTTCAAGATGTTGTGATGGCTGAGCGTGGCGCCCTTCGGGAAGCCGGTCGTCCCCGAGGTGTACTGGATGTTGATGGGGTCGTCGGCCGAGAGACGCGTGGCCACCTCGGCCAGGCGCACCCCGTCAGCTTCCCCTCCCGCCACGTCGTCCCAACCGGCCGACCCGATGATCGTGACCTCGCGTAGCTGAGGGCAGCGCGGACGGACCTCGGCGAGCATGGCCTCGTAGTCCGAGGTCTTGAAGGCCGAGACGGCGACCAGGTGCCGGATGCCGGCCTGGTTCAACACGAACTCGAGCTCGTGGGTCCGGTACGCCGGGTTGATCGTCACGAGGATGGCGCCGATGGACGCGGTGGCGAACTGCAACAGGACCCACTCGGGGCAGTTGGGAGCCCAGATTCCGACCCTGTCGCCGGGCTCGATGCCGCCGTTGAGGAGACCGCACGCGAGGCGGTCGACGGCGGACGACAGGGCGGCGTAGTTCCAGCGGCGGCCCGAAGGCACGTCCACGAGGGCCTCGTGGCCAGGGAGCTTGGCCGCGGTTCGCCGCAGGTTCTCCCCGATCGTGTCGCCCAGCAGGGGAGTGGCCGACGGGCCCGATGTGTAGGAGGGGAGTGGTCCCACCAGAGGCGATCGGTCCTCCCGCCCCGCTTCGGTCATCGGCGCTACCTTCCCTCAGCCCTGTGCCGCCGGCCATGTTGGCCTAATTCTGCGCTCGTCGCCTCCGCCGCCGCTCGCGTGCGCCGCCGCGTCCTTCGAACTTCTCGCGCACCTGGGCCCGGCGGGCCTGGATGTCGCGGTGGGTCAGGCTCTCCGTCGACTCGTCCAGCCCGAAACCGGCCTTCAGACCCGAGAGGTCCGGGGCCCAGTCCGCGTCGTGCTCGAGGCCGAGTTGGGACATGATCCGCTCGCCGTGCTTGGCGGCGAACATCAGCGATATGGCCTCGACCTCGCCGAACAGGTCGAGGTCGGGGGCGAGGGTGGCGATGGCGCCGTCGAGGAACATCAGGTTCTTCACGAAGAGCATCAGTTCCTTCGGGAGCCGGGCTCCGATCCCGAGCAGCGTCTTGATGGTGCGCTGCATCTCGGCCACCAGCTCGTCGGGTGTCAACGCGGTCGGGTCCACCGGCGGCCGGTCCAGCCCGAGCAGGTCGATCACGGACTGCACGTCGACGTCGTCGGGGAAGGCACCGAGGTCCCGGAGGGCGGCCACCTGGGAGGGGATGTGGCCGTTCGAGGCGCCGACGAGCAGCGACAGCAACGCGAGGCGCTTGGGCTCGGTGAGACGGCCGGTGATGCCGAAGTCGAGCAACGCGGTCCTGCCCGAGGGCAGGACGAAGAGGTTCCCGGCGTGGAGGTCCCCATGGAAGATGCCGTGGAGCATGGCGCCCTCGAGGAAGCCGACCATCCCGGCCCGCACGACGGCCTCGGTGTCGATGCCCGCGGCGCGCATGCCGGCGACGTCGCCGAAGTTGAAGCCGTCGAGGCGCTCCATGACCAGCATCCGCCGCGTCACCAATGTCGGATGCGGGCGGGGCACGACGAAGTCGCGCTGCTCCAGCGCGGCGAAGGTCATGGCGATATCGAGCATGTTCTCGGCCTCGAGCCGGAAGTCGAGCTCCTCCATGATCGTCTCGGCGAAGAGCTCGACGAGGGCCGGCGGGTTGGCCAGCGCCGCGACCGGGATGCGGCCCACCAGATGCGGGGCCAGCCAGGACATGACGGCGAGGTCCTGGTGCACCCGGGCCCCCACCGATGGCCGCTGCACCTTGACCACGACGGGCGTCCCGTCGAGAAGCGTGGCGGGGTGCACCTGCGCGATGGAGGCCGCGGCGAGGGGGGTGTGGCCGACCGAGGCGAAGACCGAGGCGATGGGGCGACCGAGCTCCTCGGTGAGCACGCGCTCGACCACGGGCCAGGGCTCCGCCGGCACCTGGTCGCGGCACCACTTGAACTCCGCCACGAGCTCGGGCGGGAAGATCCCGTCGCCCGAGGCGATGATCTGGCCCAGCTTGATGTAGGTCGGCCCGAGGTTCTCGGCCGCCACACGCAGCCGGCGTGAGATCCCGGCGATGGAGGCGCCGCCACCGCGCCGGCGCTCCTTCAGGTACCACAGGCCCAGCGCGCCGCCCAGGTGCCGGATCGTCGTGCCCAGCCGCCGGGCCGGCGGGAGGCGCCGGGGGCGGGTCAGCTCGGGGAGCGCGACGCCGAGATCGGCGCGCAGCCCGGCCAGCCCGGCCCGCCAGCGCAGCGCCTCGAGGTCGACCACCCAGGGCCCGTCGTCGGTGAAGACGCCGATGGTGGTGTCGGGCGACGCCCTCGGTGCCGGTGTCGTCATGAGAGTGACGTTATGAGGTCGACGTCATGAGGGTGACGACGGGCGAACGAGCCCGCACTGGAACGCGAAGACGACGGCCTGCACCCGGTCCCGCAGCCCCAGCTTGGCGAGGAGGCGCCCCACGTGTGACTTGACCGTGGCTTCCGAGACGTAGAGCCGCTCGGCGATCTCGGCGTTGGACAGCCCGTCCGCCACGGCCAGCAGCACCTCGCGCTCGCGTTCGGTCAATTGCGCCAGCGCCGGATGCTCGGTCGCGGCGTCGTGGGACTCGGCCCCGTCCTCGGCCAGGTCGGGCAACGTGTGGGCGTACTCCTCCAGGAGCCGCCGGGTGATCCGCGGTGACACCACGGCGTCGCCGCGGGCCACCGTCCGGATGGCCGAGACGAGCTCGGCGGGCGGCACGTCCTTGAGCAGGAACCCGCTGGCCCCGGCCCGCAGGGCGCTGAAGGCGTACTCGTCGAGGTCGAACGTGGTGAGGATCAGGACACGAGTCTCGTCGCCCGGCGCCGCGGTGATCTCCCGGGTGGCCTCGATCCCGTCGAGGACCGGCATGCGCACGTCCATGAGCACGACGTCCGGCCGGTACAGCCCCACCAGGCGCACGGCATCCGCACCGTCCGCGGCCTCGCCGACGATCTCGAGGTCGTCCTCGGTCTCGAGGATCATCCGGAAGCCCTTGCGCAGCAGCGCCTGATCGTCGGCCAGCACGAGCCGGATTGTCATGCGGGCGTCGGCGCCTTGCAGTCGCGGAGCAGTGCGGCGACCTCCCAGCCTCCGGTCTCCCGCGGCCCGGCCCGGAGCGTGCCGCCGAACGCGGCCGCCCGCTCCGCCATCCCGGTGACGCCGTGCCCGCCGGCGCCGGCCCCCGGCCTTCCGCCCCTCACGGTCCCGCCCCCGTTGCCGGTCACCGGTACGGGCGCGACTCGATGCCCGTCATCGGTGATCCGCACCGCGATGTCCGGGTCGTCGAAGTCGAGCTCCACCTCCACCGCGCTGGGATCGTCGGCGTGCTTGAGGGCGTTCGTCAGCGCCTCCTGGACGATCCGATAGGCGGTCAGGCCGGCGGCACCCGAGACCTCGAAGGGCCGGCCCGATTGCGCGACCGTGACCTGGAGCCCGGTGCCCCGCACGCGCTCGACCAATGCGGTGAGGTCGCCCAGCCCGGGCTGCGGAGCGAAGGGCGGTTGGGCCCTCCCGTTCCCCGTCGCCGCTGGCTCGTCGCGCAGGACGCCGAGCATGCGGCGCATGTCGTTCAGCGCCTGGCGCCCGGTGCTCGACACCTCGTGCATCGCCTCGGCAGCCCGGGTCGGCTCGACGGCCTGCGCGGCAGAGGCGGCGTCGGCCAGCGTCACCATCACCTGGATGTTGTGCGAGACGACGTCATGCATCTCGCGGGCGATCCTGGCCCGCTCCGCCGCCGCGGCGAGCGAAGCCTGTTGGTCGCGTTCGAGCTCCAGGCGCTGGGTACGCTCGGCCAGCCAGTCGAGCTGGCTGCGCAGCGCCCGGACGACCACGCCGGCCAGAAGCGCGGCGAAGGCCAGACCGGTCAGGAAGACGAAGGACTTGAAATCGCTGCCCGTCGGGGTCCAGCGCACGGTCGCCATGACGACGCCGGTCTCCAGGATCACGGCCGCGGCCACGACAAGGGGCCACGCAGACTCGAGGGCGACCGTGTAGACGGCGACGAGGAGGGCGGCATCGGCCAGCGCCGGCCCCGTGAGGAGCCACTGGACCAACGCCACGGCGGAGATGGTCAAGAAGACGGCCATGGGGGCCCGGCGCCGGAAGATCAGCGGGAAGGTGAGCCCGGCGACGAGCCACAGGTCGGGCGGGTTGTGGCCGGCGTCGACCGGCCAGCCCGAGGAGAGGAGGAACAGCGCGCTGGCGAGCACCACGTCGACGTAGGTGGCGTAGCGACGGTCCACGTCACGCAGCCGCTCCCAGAGCTTCCAGGCCCCGTCGAGCTGTCGGTCCGGCGTGCCGCCGGCGACACCGGCGTCGCCGGCGCTCGAGGGCCGGAGCCACAGCGGGTAAGGGTGACGTGAACTGGGGGCCATCGGATCCTTCGTTCCCAGGCGGGACGACCATCGTAGTGCCCCCTGAACTGGGTATCCGTCCGGCAGACCGCCCTTGCGCACCCCACCAGCCTCGCTGTCGGAGGGCGCCAGAGCGCTCATCCCCAAGGATGAAAAGGCACTGCGGCGGATCATTCCTCCGACGGATTCGGGCATGGCGCGTCCGGGCTTACCTTCGACGTGTCAAACCTTCGAGCGGCGCGAGGAAGCGGGCGTATTCCGCCCCGAGTGCGCAGCGCACCTCGCGTCGCCCGTGGCCGGCCCCCGGGCACCCTCGTTCAGCGCGTGCTCCGTGCCGCCATCTCGCGGCAGGTCTCCAGGTCGTCGAAGGCACGCTCGACGTCGTCGGCCGTGAAGGCGAAGAACAGCGCGGCGACCGCATCGGCGCCCGCTTCGGCGTACTGCTCGACCGCGTCCGGGGTGAGCTGCTGGAAGTAGGGGCAGACCGTGATGCGCACCTCACCACGAGCACGTCCCGCCGCCTCGAGGACTGGGTCGAGCTCGGCGAGGCCAGCCGCCAGCTCCTGCGGCGAGCGGTTGAACGTGTGCCAGCCCTGCCCGTGGTGGGCCACCCGCCGGAGCGCGGCCGGCGTCTCGCCCCCGATGTGCACCGGAGGGTGAGGCTGCTGCACCGGCTTGGGGAACATCTCGCAGGGCGGGAGGTCGTAAGTCTCGCCGTGGTAGGAGGACGGGTTGTCGACCCAGAGGGTGCGCAGCACCTCGAGGTACTCGTCGGTGCGCACGCCGCGGCGAGCCCAGGGCACGTTCAGCGCGTCGAATTCCTCCTTGAGCCATCCGACCCCGATGCCGAGGTCGACCCGGCCTCCCGAGAGCCAGTCGAGCGAGGAGACCTCCTTGGCCACGTACACCGGGTTGCGCTGGGGCAGCAGCAGCATGGCCGTGCCGAGGCGCACCTGCGTGGTCCGCGCCGCCAGGTAACTCAGGGCCACCATCGGCTCCAGCAGCCCACTTCCCGGCGGCGCCGGGATGCGCCCGTCCTCCGCATAGGGGTAGTGACTCTGGTACTCCTCGAACAGCACGACGTGCTCGCCGACCCAGATGGTGCCGATATCGCGAGCCTCGGCTCCCTCGGCGACAACATCCAGCAGCTCCGGCGTGGTCATCGGGCTGGCCGTGGGCAGCCACAGGTCGAACTTCACGGACCACCGAGCCCGCGTCGGACGAAGTCGCAGATCTCGTCGGCCGCCCGCCCGGCCGGGATCGGGTCCGGCTCACCCGCCCGCACGGAGAGCGCGCCGAAGATCTGCTGCCCGACGAGGACCACGGCGCGCTCGGGGTCGAGGTCGGCGCGGAAGCCGCCCTCCCGTATGCCCGCAACCACGAGCTCCTCCAGCACCCGAATCATGTCGAGCCCGATCATCATCAGCGCGCCACCGACGGCCGCAGACCCCGCGGCATCCGCCGTGGCCTGCGTGGCCATGGCCAGGCGGAAGAATGCTGGGCTCTCGTCGACCCGCTCCAGCACGCCGAGGATGAGCGCGCGCAGCCGCTCGCCTGGCGGCGCATCTCCGGCGACGACGAGCGCGATGGTGTCCGCCATACGGTCGTACATGGACTGCACGCAGGCCCCGACGAGCTCGTCGCGGTTGGCGAAGTACACGTAAACCGTCGAGCGGGAGACACCGGCCGAGGCGGCGATCTCGTCCATGGAGACCTCGGTCGTGCCCCGGTCGCCGAAGAGGCGCCGCGCCGTGTCCATGATCTGGTCGCGCCGGAAGTCCCGGATGACCTCCTTGAGGGCGTCAGGCGCGCGACGAGCCACGTGTCCGCCCTTCCGTCTCAGGCCGTCGGCTCAGGAGCCGACGGCGGCAGAGGGGGTGAAGGCCACGGGAAGGTGCTTGACGCCATTGATGAATTGGGACTGTAGGCGCTGCACCTCCCCGTCCTGACGGATGTCGGGCAGCCGGTCGAGGAGGTGCTCGAACATCACCCGGATCTCCATGCGGGCCAGGTTGGTGCCGAGGCAGAAATGGGGCCCGCCCCCGCCGAAGGCGATGTGGGGATTGGGGTTCCGTGTGATGTCGAAGGCCTCGGGGTCGGCGAACACGTCCTCGTCCCGGTTGGCCGAGACGTGGAAGAAGACCACTTTGTCACCCGCGGCGATGGCGGTCCCGCTGAGGGTGGCGTCGCTTATGGCGGTGCGCCGGAAGTTCATGACCGGCGACACGAACCGCAGCATCTCGTCCACCGCTCCGGGGAGGAGGCTGCGGTCCTGACGGAGGAGCTGCCACTGCTCGGGGTGCTGGAAGAAGGCGTGCATCCCGCCGGACATCAGGTTGCGGGTGGTCTCGTTGCCCGCCACCGTCAACAAGAGGAAGAACAACTCGAGCTCCAGTTCGCTCAGCCGTTCTCCCTCGACCTCGACGCCGGTCAGCGCGCTCATGAGGTCGGCGTGGGGATCGATGCGCTTCTTGGCGAACAGCTCTGCGGCGTAGGCGTAGAGCTCCATGGCGGCGATGACGGCGAGGTCCGCCTCGGCCTGGTACTCGGCGTCCTCGTTGCCCACCATGCGGTTGGACCACTCGAACATCTTGTGGCGGTCGTCCTGGGGGACGCCGAGCAGCTCGGCGATCACCTGGAGCGGCAGCTCGGCCGAGATCTGGGTCACGAAGTCGGCCTCGCCCTTCTCGATCACCTGGTCGATGATGAGGTCGGTCGAGCGATGGATGCTCTCCTCGAGGTCGCGCACCATGCGGGGCGTGAAGCCCTTGTTGACCAGACGGCGGTAGCGGGTGTGGAGCGGGGGGTCCATGTTGAGCATCATCAGGCCCTGCTGGGCGATGTCCTCTTCCGAGAGCTCGAAGGGCATCGTCCCCCTGGCCGCTGAGCTGAACCGCTCCCAGTCGCGATTGACCGTGACACAGTCCTCGTACCTGGTCACGGCCCAGAAGCCGGGCCCGCCGGGCTCTTCCTGCCAGTGGACGGGATCGTGGCGGCGCAGGTGCGCCAGCCAGGCGTGGGGGACGCCGGCCACGAAGGACCGGGAATCCGAGAGGTCGACGGGCGTGACACCGGCAAGCGTACTCATGTATGGACAACTCCCCTGATGAATCGGACATACTGTCCGATTCGTTGGAAACTACGTCCAAACTACGGGGGTGTCAAGGAATCCGAAGCGGCGGAGGGGGAGCGCGGAGGGTCAATCCGGCGGCTGAGCAGGGTCTTCGGGGACGATGGCCACCGACTTCGTCGGGTCGTCGAGGTCGAGGATCACCCGCACGCGGTCGCCGGCATCCGGCGGCTCACTCGGGACCGCGGCGACGATGACCGGTTGATCGACGTCGGGGGCGAAGACGGCCTTGAGCCCTCGGGCCACGCCCGTCGTGAGGCCTCCGAGCGTCGACTCCGTGCGCCAGCGGTCGAACCCGACACGGGACGCGTCCTCTTCGTGCTCGACCTCGTCCTCTGTTGACCGCTCGTCACCGACGTCTTCGATGCACCCATGGTGTCAGACGCCATGGGCCGGCGGACATCTCGCCCGTCAGGGCCCCCGAGGGGTGAGCGGGCGGGGGAGCGCCCGCTGGACGTCCCAGAGGTGGTGGCAGACTTCGTGCGCGTTGCGCTGGACGATGTCGAACGCGCAGATGGTCCCGGCCTCCGGATGGGGCGTCGACGCGTCGTGAGGCGCCTCGAGAGCCGATGTGCGCCAGGCCTCCGCCGCTGCGATGAGCGCGATCAGACCCACGACCGGCGACAGCTCGTCGTAGGAGCGCACGTCGGCCACGACGTTCTCGTCCCACAGCGGGACTCCGAACGCCGGGTCCGCGCTGATCGTCCAGAGGCGCTCGGTGCCGAAGCGGAGGACGTCCACCGTGTGCCAGACGTACCGGCTGGCCGACCACAGCCCGGGCTCGACGGCCTCTGCGGGGTCGACCCGGGAGAGGACGGCACCGAAGACGGCGACGTTGCGGACGCACTGCCCGACCAGGTGCTCGTACCTGGTCTCGTCCCAGTCGAAGGCACACTCCGGGCAGGGACCTGCCGGGACCTCCCAGCTCCCGCTCTGGGGTTCGCGGGCCTCCTGGTTCACGGGTGCACGGCCGCTCACCGCTCCCGGCCGCCGGGGTTGCCCATGTGCCAGGCCGAGCAGATGTCGCACTGGTACACGTCGAGGACCACGCCCGAGTCGCGCCGACGCTCTTCGGCCGAGGACAAGGCGTCACTCCGGGTCCGGTACGCCGTCTTGGGCGCTCCGTCGGCCCGCCAGTGCGAGCCAAGGCTCGGTGGGCGGACGTCGGGCTTGGCGCGTCTGGTCGAGCGGGCAGCGTGTCGGCGGGGCACCGCCCCATTCTGGCGGCTCAGGGGCCCATGGGCCCGAACGAGCCCGGAACGTAGCGGTCCCGGCGCGCTCTGGATTCGACGGAGGGGGAATAAGGGGTCGAACCCGGCGCGCCGAGACCTAACCCACCTTACGGGCCGAGCCGGGCAATTGCACCATGCACCACCCATTGCAAAAGTGGAGGTCAGGTGGGTCGCGGCGTCGGAAAGCGGAGTTCCCGAGGACGGGCCCGGCCCCCATCTGGTCGGGTGACAGTGGCTCTGCCACCATGGGGCGATGGCAAAGACCGTGATCGTGAAGCTGACCGACGACATCGACGGCAGTGATGCCGAGGAGACGGTGCACTTCGCCATCGACGGCCGGTCCTACGAGATCGACCTGAACTCGGCCAACGCCGCCAAGCTCCGGGGGGCTCTGCAGCCTTACGTGGAGAAGGGCCGGGCGGCAGGCGGGTCCGGTGGGGGCCGTGCGACACGCCCGACGGGCCCGCCTGCGGAGAAGTCCCTCTATTCCCGGCTCAGCCCCGAGGAGAAGGCGAGCTTCCGGGCTTGGGCGGACATGGCCACGGCCCGTCGCATCAGCGACGCCCGGGTCAACAGCTGGGTGGCCGCAGGCAAGCCCTGAGACCACCCCCGGCGGGGCCGCTGGCTACTGCGGCGGCCCCGACGAGAGCTGCACGGTGGCGGTGTGGGTCTGCCCGGAGCTGTCCGTCCAGCCGATCGACACCTTGTCGCCCGGGTGGTAGGTGAGCATGGCGCCGGTCAGGGCGTTGGCCGAACCGATGGTCTTGCCACCGAGGGTGGTGATGACGTCGCCCTGGGCGATGCCCGCCTCCTGGGCCGGCTCGTTCGTGACCACGCCGGCCACCGAGGCGCCGGAGACCGACGATCCCGTGCCCGTGTTGCCGCTGTTGCCACCGAAGAAGCCCCCGAACCCGCCGTTGTCGCCCGAACCCGAGCTCGAGCCGCCCTGGGGGCTGATCTCGACGCCGAGGAATGCGGTCGCCCCGATGTGCACGGTGGAGGAGGAGTTCCCGGCCTCTATCTGGTGCGCGATGGAGAGGGCGGTGTGGATCGGGATGGCGAAGCCCTGGTTCCCCTGGGACTGGCCGTTGAACTGGAAGGAGTACCCCGCCGAGGCGGCGGTGTCCACGCCGATGACTTCACCCGAGGTGTTGACGAGCGCACCGCCCGAGTCGCCCGGCTGGATGTTTGCGTTGGTCTCGATGAGGCCACTCAGCTGCTCGGAGGTCCCGTCGCCCTGGTCACTGGCGGTGATCGACTGGTTGAGGGCCGTCACCGTCCCGCCGGCCGCGCTGGGGGTGCCGCCGGTGCCGCCGGCATTCCCCACACCGACGACGTTCTCGCCCACCGACGGGTTCGAGGTGGAGAGAGGTGCCGTCTGGAGCCCCGAGGCGTTCTGCAGCTGGAGCACCGCGATGTCGTGGCTGCGGTCGTAGCCGACCACCTTGGCGGTGTAGGTCTTGTTATTGCCCACGTCGGTGACGCTGATCTTCGTCGCGCCGTTGATCACGTGGTTGTTGGTCAGGATCACGCCGTTGGAGCTGATCACGATGCCGGTCCCGGCGGCCTGCTCCTGCGAGTAGCCGAGCGTCGTGTTGATGTCGACGAGGCCCGGGTCGACCTTGGCCGCAATGGCGCTCACGTCGCTCGGGCCCGACCCTCCGGTCGAGCCGGAGTTGCCGTTGCCCGTGTTGCCGTTGCCCGAGTTGCCGGAGTCCCCCGAGTTGCCGAAGACCCCGCCGAACGGCGAACCGTTCCCGAAGGGGTTCCCCGAGCCGTTGCCCGAACCCGACGGGACCCGCGAGTTTCCCGAGGAGGCGGAGGCGGGGAGGTTCGAGTTGGTGTTGGTCGCCGCGTGCCCGATGGCGACGCCACCGGCCAAGAGGGCGAAGGCTGCCACACCGGCGAGGACGCCGTTGCGCACGTGGTGGCCGCTGCTCACCGGTGCGGCGGCGACGGGTGCGGCCCACATGGGCGCGCCCGGGTCGGTCGGAAGTCCCGCCGGGGGAGTGGCGGGGTCACCGAGCATGGGGTTCCCGGCCAGTGCTCCCAGCGCGTAGGAACCCTGAGGGACGTCCGGGCTCTGGGGAAGTCCCATCGGCGGGGTGTCGGGCTGCTCGGGCAACTGGGGAGACTCGGCCGTGGGCGCAGGGGCGTCAGCGGTCGGCTGGGTCTCGGCGGTCGGCGCAGGAGTCGTCTCGGGCAGGGGGACGGCCTGGCCGGTGGCCTCAGGCACGGGTGTGGGGGCGGTCTCCTCTTCGGATCCGCTCGCCGGCTGGTTCGTCTGGTCGTTCTGGTCCTCGGTCACTTTGTGTCCTCCGTCTGGGCCCTCGGCAGCCGGGGCCTCGTCACGGGTTCCATTTCAATGGATCGATCTGTACGCCAGGTCAGAGAAAGATATGACCCGGATAAATGTTGTCTGTGGGAACCCACCCGGAGCGCACATCTGGAACACCATCCGACACAGCGTCCGGCGGCCACCATGAGGCAGCCTCCCAGAGTGGGGAGGGCAGAACTCGACGGAGGGTCCCACCTGCAAGGGGAAGCGCCGTGGCGGCCTGGACGGGTCTACGCTGGCCCGGTCGTTCGCCAGCGGGGGGTCCCATGGAAACCGCAATTTTCGACGCCGACAGTCACCTGATGGAGACGCCCGAGTGGCTCCAAGGATTCGCGGACGAATCGGTCCGCGGCGATCTCGCCCCCTTGGGCCTGGAAGGAGCGGGTTCGGGTGCGGCCGATCTGATGGCGAGCCTGCCGGGTCTCTGGGAGTCCCACCGACAGCAGGAGATCGGGCCCGAGGTCCTGAAGGGTCCCAAGGGTTGGATGGCCCCCGGGGCCCTCGACACCGAGGTGCGCTCGCGCGTGCTCGACGCCCTGCACATCGACGCCCAGCTCGTCTTCCCGACCTTTGCCCTCGGTCATTTCGCCCGCAGCAAGGAGCCCGACGTGCTGTACGGGGGCACCGAGGCGCTCAACCGCGCCATGGTCGCCTTCTGCGCCCCCGATCCACGGCTGAAGCCGGTGGGCTACCTGCCGCTCAACGAACCCGATCGCGGCCCTGCGCGACGCTCGAGGAGGCACTCAGGACGGGCGTCTCCGCCGTGTGGGTGCCCTCGGATGCCCCGGGCCAGTTCTCACCCGACCCATCTCGACCTGGACCCGGTCTGGGCCCGGCTGGCCGAGGCCGGCGTGCCCTTCGTGCTCCATGTCGGCGGAGGCAAGCTGCTGCCCAAGGCGTTCCACAACAACGGCCTGCCCCGGCCCAAGGACTGGCTCGGTGGGGGCGAGAACCTCCGGTCCAAGGACTTCCCGGTCCTGCACCACTCTCCCGAGCGCTTTCTCGCCTGCATGACGCTCGATGGGGTCTTCGAGCGCCACCCCACCTTGCGCGGGGCGGCCATAGAGCTCGGTGCCACCTGGGTCCCGGGGCTCCTCCGCAACGTCGACCATGCATTCCGGTCCTTCTCCAAGTTCGAGCCCGCCCTCGCGAGCCTGAGCCTGTTGCCGTCGGAATACCTGCGCCGCCAGGTCCGCTTCACGCCCTTCCCGTTCGAGGACACGGCGTGGCTGATTGAGCAGTGCGGACCCGGACCTCTTCATGTTCTCCACGGACTACCCCCACCCCGAAGGCGGCAGGCGACCGTTCGAGGCCTTCGGCGACGCAGTGGCAGGTTTCGACGAGTCGACCCGGGAGCGCTTCTTCTGGCGGAACGGGGCCGAGCTCCTCGGCCTGAGCTGACGGAGGCGGACTCACGACATCCGGGTCGACAACCGTGACGGTGGAGCCGGTGGCGGGCGCGTTGGGCGCGACCGTCACCGGCATCGACCTGGCCCGCGTGACGGATGCCGCGCGAGCTGGACGGGTTGCGCAGGGCGCTCGCCGACCACCTCGTGGTCTTCCTGCCCGATCAAGACCTGAGCCTCGACGACCTCGAGCGCGTGACCGACCTCCTGGGCGGACGCGATGTGACGCCGTTCGTCGACCCCCTCGAGGACAGGCCCTATGTCATCCGGGTGATCAAGGAGCCGACCGACGTCCTGAATTTCGCCAACGCGTGGCACAGCGACCTGAGCTACCTGCCGGCACCCCCCGCCTACACGCTGCTGCACGCCTGGGACGTCCCCGACCACGGTGGCGACACGGTGTGGTCGAACCAGTACCTCGCCTACCAGTCGCTCTCGGGCGGCTTGCGGGCGTCGCTCGACGGCCTCAACGCGGTGCACTCGGCCGGAATGGCGTACGGCACGGGTGGCCTGTTGGACCAGGTCAAGGACCTGACCTCCATGGCCATCGCCCCCTCGGCCGAGGCCTACGCCGAGCACGTCCACCCGGTCGTCACCGTGCATCCGGTGACCGGCCGGCGGGGCGCTGTACCTCAATCCCGTCTACACCACGCGCTTCGAGGGGTGGACCAAGGAGGAGTCACAGGCGCTGCTGACGTACCTGCACCGGCACAGCATCAACGAGAACTTCACCTGCCGCTTGCGCTGGTCGGTCCACACGCTCGCCATCTGGGACAACCGCTGCACCATGCACAACGCGCTGAACGACTACTCGGGCGTACGCCGCGAGATGTACCGCACCAGCGTCAAGGGCGCCGCACCCGTGGGGGTGGGCTGACGGGCTGATTTCTGCACCGACCCCGCAGCACGCGGGCGCTGGGTGCGCCCGCGTGCTGCGGTCTGTGTCGGCTCAGGTCCGCGGCCCCGCCGACGACCGGCTTGTTCAGGTGGAGCGAGCCGGCCGAGCCCTTGAACGGCGCCCCGGTGCCGTAGTTGAACACCCCGCCGTCAGAGGCGAAGGTCCAGTAGCCCTGCATGTCCGGTGCCGTTGCGATGCCGACCACAGGTGCGTTGAGGTGCAGGCTCCCGGCCGAGCCGAAGAAGCCGACCGAGCCGAAGTTGAAGATCCCTCCGTCGGAGGCGACCTCGGCGTAGCCGGCGCCGTCGGTGGCGGCCGCGATGCCGACGATGGGCTTGTTGAGCGGCTTGCCGCCCATGGAGCCGAAGAACCCGGCGTCACCGAAGGCGAAGAGGCCACCGTCCGATGCCACCTCCCAGTAGCCCGCGCCCGTCGGGCGTCACGGCCATGCCCACGACCGGCTTGTTGAGCGGCGTGCCGCCCATGGAGCCGAAGAAGTGGGCGTCGCCGAAGGCGAAGAGGCCACCGTCGGAGGCCACCTCGTCAGTAGCCCTGGCCGTCAGGCGTCGAGGCCATGCCGACGACCGGCATGTTGAGCGGCTTGCCGCCCATGGAGCCGAAGAAGGTGGCGTCACCGAAGCTGAAGATGCCGCCGTCGGAGGCGTCCTCCCAGTAGCCCTGGTTCCCCGGGCGTGTGCGCCATGCCCACGACCGGCTTGTTGAGCGGCTTGCCGCCCATGGAGCCGAAGAAGCCGGTGTTGTAGTTGAAGATGCCGCCGTCGGAGGCGTCCATCCAGTAGCCCTGGGCGCCGGCGCCCTGGCGGTCCGAGGTGGTGGTGAAGTCGCAGCAGGCGTGTCGCCGATCACGTTGCCGCCGCCGGAGCCGATGGCCGGGCGCGGCGGGCGGATGCCGACGAATGGCGCACTCCTGCTCGACCCCGCCCGACGTCCGTGTTGCCGGCCACGGTGCTGTTGGCGAGCGTGCCGCCGCCGCGCCGCCGCCCGTCGCCGTCGAGGGCGAACCCGGCGCCCGCGTCGGCGACGTTGCCCGCGACCGTCGTGGCCTTGAAGTCGACGCGGTTGCTGCCGTTACCGGGGAGGTAGATGCCTCCGCCGGCGTTGTTGAGCACCGCATGGCCACGTTGTCGACGATGGCGACGCTGGTCGCCTGGATGTTCCAGTCGCTGTAGATGCCGCCGCCCGAGGTTGGACGGTGTTGTCCGAGATGCGCGGAGTTGCGTGAGGAACTCACCGTCGTCGTCGTCGATGCCGCCTCCTCCGACTGTCGGCTGGTTGTGGCTGATCGTGGTGGCGTTGATGTTGGTGATGTCGTTGGAGTAGAGCCCTCCACCGAATCCCTGGCTGCCCCCCGTGTCCGGTGGCCGAGTTGCCCGTCAGGGAATCGTTGTTGAGCACCACCATCACCGTCTTCGTAGATGGCCCCGCCTTCTCCGTTGACCGCGTGTTGTTGGTGAAGGTGGTCGCCCGTGATCGCCACCGCCGTTGTAGTCGGCGAGCGCGCCACCTTCGCTGTCACCATTGACGTCGCCGTTGGCGTTGTTGCCGCTGAAGGTGGAGTTCGTGATCGTGCTCAGCCCGTAGTCGTCCTCGATCGCACCACCGAAACCACCGCGGTCGGATGCGACGGCCGTGGCGGCGTTGTTGGTGAAGGTGTCGTTGGTAGCTCATGGCGTCGTCGGCGCCGATGGCGCCGCCCCCGGAGCCGTCGCCCGATGGGCCCGTGGTGGCGCTGTTGCCGGTGAAGGTGGTGTTGTCCACCGCGACAGGACCGTCACTGTTGTAGATGGCGCCACCCTCGCTGAAGGTGCTGTTCGAGGTCGCCGTGTTCGAGGTGAAAGTGTCCCTCGTTGAGTCGGACCGAGCCGTCCGAGACGTAGATCGCGCCACCCTCTTGGGCGGTCGAGTTGCCCGAGAACACCGAGTTGGTGGCCCAGAACTGGCCCTCGACGAAGACGGCGCCTCCCTCAGTGTTTGGATTGCATTGTTGGAGAAGGTGGTGTTGGTTGCGGTGACGACGTCGTTGATGTCGTTGACGTCGACCGCGTAGCTCCCGCTCCCAGTGACCGTCACGTTCGTGAGATCCAAGAAGGCCCCGGTCTCGCCCGATGCTGCTGCGTGTTGCGTCTCGAAGATGTCAGAGGATGCTCCGGCGTTGGTGATCGAGACGCCAGCGCCGGTCCCGAGGATCTGGACCCCGGCGGCATCGGTCACTTCGAGAGCGCCCAAGGTCGTGGTGTAGGTGCCGGGCGGGACGTTCACCGTCACCGTCTGGCTCAGGGCGTTGGCCTCTTCGATCGCCGCGCGCAACGAGCAATGGCTGGCCGCGTCGGCGCAGGTGCCATTGCCTGGCGTGGCATCGTCAGTGTCGTTGGTCGTGTTCACCGTGAACGTCGTCGACGCTGGCGGGAACGTATGCGGCTGCTGGGCCAGGAACGGCCTTGCGGCGTGCGGGGTCACGGCGTGCGGGGCCGCGGCACCTGACGGTGTCGTTGCGAGTGCGAGCCCGAGCGGCGCCATGACAAGCGCAAGGCTGAAGATCCCACCCGATGAAGGCGCGGGAGCGGACGGATGAAGTCGCCATATTTGATTACCACCTGATCTCTCTGGTCGCGGCGTTGTCCTGCAACCAGAGGGGACAGTAGCCATTTCCCGACGCAAGCGCCACGATCTTTTTCGGGTGTTGTCAACGGTGCACGTTGCTTGACGGCTCAGCACTCACATGACCAGTTTGACAATGGCCGTTACCAAACGGTCATTCGCCATGTCGTCGCGCCCTGTCCCAACACGCACTTGCGCCGGATCTGTGCTCAGGACGACGAGTGCGGACGCGAGATTTCGGGCCAGTGGTCCCATTGTTTTTGCAACAGATCTGCGCTCGACGTCCGCATCTGGTTCGCATCGTCGTGCGACCAGGGGCGACAGTACTCGTTTTCCCGACGCCAGTGCCACGATCCATGTAGATCGTGAACTGGCGCACATGGTCGACCACTCGTTGTGAGGACCCGACGCACTCGAGGCGGGGTGATGAGCAAACGGTCACGTGTTGCAAGATCGTGCCTGGATTGCCCGTTGACCGCGCCTGACGCGCCGTCAGAACGAACTCAGAACGAACGGGGCCGACCCGAGACCTCGGGGCAGCGGCCCCAGTGGCAGTTACGGAGGCTGCTGCGCTGTGAGAGGCGCCTTCGGTGCGGCGCGGGTTCGGCGGAGAGCTGTTCGTGCAGCGCCAATCCGAGGTCGCCGGCATGCGCCTCGACGCCACGGAGCTGAGACGCCACTCGTAGTCGGCGCCCTCGACGGCACCGTCGGTGCTGATGACCGCCGCGGTCGGGCAGGCCAATCGTGCCTGGGACAGGAGCTCGAAGCGTGCGTCGTAGGCATCCCGGCCCGAGTGGCGCAACCTGAACGCGCCGCGGATGCGGGGCGACTCGAGCACGACGGCCCAGCGGGAACCCTGCCGGCAGAGGTAGAGCGTGGCGCAGTCGATCACGCCGCCGTGCCGGGGAGCCTTGGAGATGTCCTTCGACTTCTTGTTCGCTTCCATTGCTAGTGGAACGCCTCCGTCCTGTGCCCCTTGCTGGGCCGAAAGCCCCATTTTCCCGACGGACGCCTTCTCAGGGCCCGTCGATCGCAACACCGCACGCCTGGTCGTATTCGTGTGCTCACACGAGGGGGGCGGCGGGTGTGCCGGACGGGGGACTTGTCCACCCGTTGTGAATCCTGGCCACGGAGGGAACCGAGAAGGTCCTTCGCTCCGGTGAGGTCGGGAACGAACATGCGCACGCCGATCGCACCCGCCGCTGCTGGTTCGCCCGCTGTCCCAGCTGCCACTTCGCTCTCCTCGGTGCCCCTCTCGGGTCTGGTGGAAAGCCACCTGCCAGGTGCGCGGGGGGACGCAACGACAGACTCAAGTGTGCTGTGCCGGAGCGAAATAGCACCAGTGCCTTATGTCCCTTGTGCCCGCGGCGGAACGGATCTCTGTCTCCGGCCCCTCGAGCACCGCGTCGGTAGGGTGGCCGGCCGTGAGGGAGTGGCCGGCCGTGACGGGTGACGACGTGGTCGCTGCGGCAGACCGCTGCCGGCAGCTGCTCGAGCCGATGCTCTCCGCCGACTGGGCGGTGCCGGTGCCGGGTCTGGAGTTCACCGTCGCCGGCGTCGTCGCCCATGTGGCGGGGGCGGCCCTGTGGTACTCGGTCGACATGTGGAGCGGGAGGGAGAACGCGGCGTTCGAGGTGAGGGTCGACTCCGACGCCCCCAACGAGAACCTCTTGGCCAGCTTGCTGGCGGCCGCCCGCGGCTGGCGTCCGGCGTGGACGCGGCACCGCCGGGCACGCGCGGCTTCCATCCGTTCGGATCCCCCGACCCCGCAGGGTTCGCGGCCATGGCCTGTGACGAGCTTCTCGTGCACGGCGACGACGACGGCGCGAGGGCTCGGGGTCGGGTTCGACCATGACGCGCCTCTGGCGGCGCAGGTCCTGGCGCGCCTGTTCCCCTGGCACACGGTCGGTCCCGGCGACGACCCGTGGCAGATCCTCTTGTGGGCCAACGGGCGCATCGATCTCGAGGGCCGGCCGCACCAGGGACGCTGGCGCTGGCACAGCG
This sequence comes from uncultured Acidimicrobiaceae bacterium, assembly GCA_963740535.1. GTDB lineage: Bacteria > Actinomycetota > Acidimicrobiia > Acidimicrobiales > RAAP-2 > Bog-473. Next base: position 12,793 of record CAVUEI010000001.1, on the reverse strand, counting down.
CGCCTCTCGCAGAATGGGACGGTACGGGCCCCTAGGTTGCTGTTTCGTTGCGGCAGCGCGCGTTGTCCTCCATCACCCTGGTTCAGCACCGGCAGCAATGGCACAATGACGCGAGGGGAAGTAGCCCGCCGGCGGCGGGCCCACGACATCGTGGAGGGTTCGGGCGCGCTCGCTCAGCGGGTGGCGCCGGAAAGCTGGGGGAATGCGCAGGTTGTCGTCCTGGGTCGACGAGCGGTCGGCCCCCGTCGCAGCCACGGCGATCGTCGTCGCGGCCGGGTTGGCCTATACGGTCATGTGGACCGCCCTGTCTCGTCACGGCTGGCAGTCCGTCAGCGACCTGTGGAACAGCGCAGAAATCGGTCTGGCCGTCGGGCACGGCCATTGGGCTGCCGTGTACGGCCCCGGCTCACAGATCGACTCGCCGCCGGGGTTCGAGTACCTGCTCGCACCGTTCATGGCGCTCGGGCACGGGCTGGGTCTGCGGACCCCGGCCGAGGTCCACCACGGATACTTCGGGTTCTGGCTCCTCCTGGCCGCCTTCGCGACGCTCGCGGCGTCGAGCGTCCTCTTCGCGCTCGATGCGATTGCCCGGCGGTGGGGGTTCTCCGATGCCCGCCGGCTCGCTCTCTCCATGGTGACGGGCATCGGCGTGGGGAGCGCAGTGGTCTTCTGGGGCCACCCCGAGGACTGTCTGTCGCTCGCGCTCGTGTTGTGGGCCGCGTTGGCCGTCGAGCGCGACGGGCCGGCGGCCTGGCGCGCGCCGGGTGGCTGTTCGGGTTCGCCGTGGCGCTCCAGCCGCTGGCGCTCCTGGCGGTCGCCCCCGTCGTCGCACGCTTCGGCTGGCGGGCGTTGCCGGGCGTGGCCTGCCGCCTCGCCCTACCCAGCGTCATCGTCGTCCTGCCCGAGCTGCTGGCCGACCGGGCACGCACGCTGCACCAGATCGTCGATCAACCCTTCCTCCCGAGGGACGAATCGAGCACGCCCTTCAGCCATGTGGCCCGCGACCTCGGCCACGGGATGTACAGCGGCGGGACTCTGCGGCTGGTGGCGACGATCGCCGCGGTGGCCCTCGGGTGGCTGGCCTGCCGCCACCGGCACGACCTGCAGACCGTGTTGTTCGTCATGGCCCTGGCGTTCACGATCCGCGTCGCGTTGGAGAGCGAGCTGCTCGGCTTCTACTTCTTCCCCGTGATCGCCATCTGCCTCCTCCTGACGATGCGCGCCGGATGGACGCGCTTCGAGTGGTGCGCCGTCCTGGCTGTCGCCTGCATCGCGCTCGGCAACCGGCGAGAACACGCCATTGCGCTCTGGTGGCCCGCCATCATCGCGACGACCGTCGCCATGGTCGCCCTGGCCTATGCGGGCACGTCGGACCTGACCGCCGGTCGCGCCGGAGTGCGCCGCCTGACGCGGTCGCCCGCCGAGGAGGCGCCCCGGGTGACGATCTCGCACGTTCGTCTGCTCGACGGCTGAGCGCGCCGGCTGGCGCTCAAGAGCATTGCAGCGCGTGGCGCAGGGTCACGGTGACCTGGCGGACCCGTGAGGGCACCGACACCGTGCCCGTCGCCTGGTCGATGGTGCCCTTCGAGGTGGAGGCCACGTTTCTGATGAAGGAAGGGAGTCCGAACAGGACAGCACCCTGGGGCACGGCGCCCCGCAGTGTGAGGGTGACGGATGCGTCCGAGCAGGTGACGGCGATGCTGGCGCGCCGCCCCGCGGTGGTGGGGAAGTTGCGCACCGTGATCGGTGTGCCATGGCGCAACCAGCCCGGAGGGATGCCCCGGCCGACGACGAGCTGACCGTCGGCCCTCTGGGCCACGAGGGAGTCGAGAAGGACCTTGTTGGCGCCGGCCATGCCCCAGGCGTGCGGGGACGATCCCTGCCCCGATGCGGGATGCCGCCCCACCCAGGGCGAGCCGGGGTCCGGGGCGCTCGAGCTTTCCCACCATGACAGCGGGCCGCTCTGGCTGTTGGCGATCATGAACTCGTAGCCCACGATGCCCTGGTCCCTGTGGGTCGTGCCGGCCAGGCCGGCGAGGCCCATGGCCGCGTTGTAGGCGCTCGAGTAGTACTCGCCGGGGAAGCCGCCCGCCGTGCCGGGCGGGAGGATGCCGTGCAAGCGGTCGAAGCCGTAGACGTAGGTGGCGTCGATCATGCTCAGGCCGGGACCGCTCAGCGGGGCACCGAGCAGGTATCCCTCCCAGGCCCAGCTGCCGAAGCCGAAGGGGGATGTCCAGTTGGCGTCGCTCGGGTTCGTGCAGCGGTTGGCGGTGTTGGGCTGGAGCAGCGAGCAGGGGAGGTAGTCGAGCCCGTTGCGGCCGATCGTCTGGCCGAGCACGCTGTTGACCGCAGCCAGGAGGCTGTTGTACTCCGCGGTGGCCCAGGCGGCCTCGGTCGTGTCGCCGAGGGCCGAGGCGAGGTAGCGGTAGGCGGCGAGGCCGAGCAGCGCCTCGTAGTCGTCGGTGGTCCAGTACCCCTGGGTGTCGATGTCGTTGGTTGCCTCCATCGTCCCCATCGGTCCGGTCCGGGCGGCGGCGATGGCGTGCGCGCTGTCCTCGATGCTGGGCTGGGCGGCGCCCTGGGCACCCTCGGTCGCGAAGTTCTGCGCGACGAAGCTCTTGTCGCCCGTCTTCATCAGGTACACCGCCCATGGCACGGCGTACGACCAGAGGCCGTCGACGTACTGTCCCTGGGGTCCGACGGCACTGCGGGCCTCGGTGAGCAGCGCATGCGCTCCGGTGAAGTAGCCCTGAGTGAAGAGATTGGTGAGGATCCCGATCACGTCGTGGCTGAACTCCATCTCGTACCCGTTGACGCCGGTGTCCAGGTCGTTGCCGCTCCGGGTGATCTGGGTGGTGATGAAGCCGCTCCTGTAGGCATTGACGAGCGCGGGGTCGGGGACGTGGATCTGGGCGATGGCCGCCAGCTGCCTGTTCCAGAACGCGCGCATGTGGGCGAAGTGGCGGTCGAAGCCGCCCGCCGAGGCGAGCGTCTGGGCACTCGGCCACGGGGCGGTGCCGCCGAACTGGTCGGCGAGCGCGGCGTAGTCGTGGTCCACGGCGTGGTGCGCCGGCACCGCGTCGGATGCGGTGGAGAGCGGCACCAGGGAGGGCGACGCCAGGGGGTCGACCGTCACGGTGTGGCCGGTCGGGTTCGCGACATGGACCCGGCTGTACACGGCGACGAAGGGAGAGCCGCCGAGCGCGACCTTGTCGGCGAACTCGGTGATGGAGACGGAGGCGCCGTGGTCCCCGAAGCTCGTCACTTGCGCGGGCAGGAAGCCGCCTGCGTCGCCCCAGGTGGCCCGCTGGCCGTCGTAGACGCCGAAGCCGTACTGCTGGAACAGCCCTCCGGGGCCGTCCTGGACCACGAAGGTGGCCGCCCAGGCAGGTGATGACGCTGTTGTGGTCGCCGAGCCACCCGATAGCCGACGCGGTCCCGTCGCGCGCCCGTGAAGGCATCGGTGTTCACGTTGAAGGCGCAGCGGTAGGCGGGCGCGGGACCGGGCGCGGCCGTCGGCGCCGGGGTGGGAGTGGCGCCGGTCGCCGGCGGCGGGGCGAGCGAGCCGAGCCCGAGCGGGACGAGCACGACGGCGAGCGCGAGGGTGGCCGCGCCCAGGGCCGTCCCTCGGTGGGTGCGCACCACGGCATCGTAGCGAGGGGCGCGCGCGGCAGGCAGGCTGAGCGCTCGGGTCGGGGTAGCGTCCGCCCATGGCCGCCGCCACGGCTCAATGTCGCAGGTCGAGGTGAACGCGCAAGAGCCGCTCCCACGCGCCGTCGCGGCACGGGCGGTCGCCCGCTGCGCGCTCGCCACCGTGGTCCTGCTCGCCCGCCGCCAGACCCATCTCCCGAGCGCACGTGTCGGGCAGCGCCTCTCCTTCGCCGACCAGACCTCGGCGCGGGTGTTCCGCGAGACCGTCGTCGACCGCGACCGGCCCGACCACCCGGCCATCCTCGTCGTCGAGTTCCGCCTGCGCCTGCTCCGGGGTCGTTGGCACCGGCTGTTCCTGTGGGAGTGCATCCTCAACACCCCACTGTTCGTCGGGTTCCCGGGCCTCGTCTCCAAGCTGTGGCTCGACTACGACGAACAGGATCGTTACCGGGGCTTCTACGAGTGGAGCGATGCGGCCGGCGGCGGAGTTCTACGCCCGCTCGCTGTGGCGCGTGCTCGAGCTCGTCTGCCGGCCCGGGTCGATCCACTACAGGGTGATCCCCGACCTTCGTCGTGACGACGTGCTTCGGGACCCTCGGCTGCTGGCGGCGATCTCCCCGGAGGACGCCGCAGCCTGGTGGCGCGTGGTCGCCACGACCTGATTGGTGCGGGTGACCGTGGGTCAGGGGCGGAAGACCACCTTGATGGCGTGCGACTCGTGGCGATCGATCGCGGCCCCGACGGCCTCTCTGTAGCCCTCGAGGGGGAATTCGTGCGTCACGACGACGGCGTCGGGCAGAAGGCCCGCGGACAGGATGTCGATCGCACGGTCGACCGAGTGCCGTCCCGGCCCGCCCGCCAGCCCCGGCGCCGAAGACGTGTCGACGGTGTGGTCGATGGACCCGACGAGGGCCGCCTCCTTGTACCAGATCGGAGTCAGATCGACCTCGCTGATCCCGGCCGCGCCGAGGAGCAGCACGGTGCCGCGCTGGGCCACGGCGCGCAGCGCCTCGGTGACCGACTGGGGCGATCCGACCGCCTCGACGACGTAGGGGAAGCCGCCCATCAGCATCTGGTGCCGCTTGCGTCCCACCACGCGCGAGCCGCTCAACGCAGCCAGCTCCTCCCAGTGGCCGTTGTCGGGGTCGCCGAGCACGACCTGGTCCGCTCCGCAGGCCGCGGCGGCCGCCGCCTGGTGGGGGTGGCGGGCCAGCACCGTGACGGAACAGCGCGGGAACAGGCCCCGGAGCGCGGCGACGCGCGGCCAGGCCGATGATGCCGGCGCCCACGACCAGGACAGCGTCGCCGTCGTGGGGCTCGGCCCGCATGAGGCCGTGGCAGGCGATGGAGACCGGCTCGTACAGGCTGGCGGCGCGGTCCGGGACCGCGTCGGGGAGCGGATGGAGCATGGACTCGTGGGCCAGCACGGAGTCGGCCCACCCGCCGCCGAGGTCCTGGGTGAAGCCGAGTGAACGTCCCGAGCTGACGATCCTGCTGTCGAGGTTGAGGCACGACGACGTCCACCCCCGGGCGCAGTTGGCGCAGGGCGGGGTAATCCCCCGGGGGAGGCAGGGGATGCACGGGTCGACGACCACCCGGGTCCCGATCGGGATCGCACACCCGGCTCCGGTCTCGACGATGCGACCCCCGGTCTCGTGCCCGAGCACGAAGGGGAAGGTGCCGATGGAGGCCAGCGTCGGCGACGGCCCCGTGTTGTGGGCGAAGAGGTGGAGATCGCTGCCGCAGATGCCGCCGGTGGTGACCGCGACCCGGGCCCACGAGGGACCGGGGAGCTCGGGCTCGGGAAGCTCCATGAGTGACGCCGGGAACGCAGGGTCCACCATGTCGAACACGACGGCGCGCACGCCGTGAGCGTAGGCCCCGGACGGCGGCTCACTCGAGGGCAGCTGGCTAAGGTGCCCGATGATGCGGGTTTCCGACGCCACTCTCGCCGAGGTGCGCGAGCGGGGGTTCTCGCTCATGGAGGGCTTTCTCCGCGCCGACGAGCTCTCGGCCGCCCGCGACGCGCTCTGGCTCCACTTCCCCCGGCCCGAGGACTACGTCGCAGATCCCGACCGGTTCGCCCGCTACGCGACCAGCCAGTTCGCCGGGGTGGAGGAATTCCCCTACCGCTCGTGGGACCTGAATCGGCTGCCCGTCCACGCCGACCTCGTCGATGCGGCCGAGCGCTATCTCCAGACGACGGAGCTCCAGCTCTACAAGGTGGAGCTGTGGGCCAAGTACGCCGGGGCGGTCGACTACGACCAGCCGCTGCACCGTGACTACGGGAGCCACAGCCTCGTCGTGCCGCGGCCGGAGCCCCGCTACCAGCAGCTCACGACGTTCATCTACCTTTCCGACGTCACCGAGGACGACGGGCCCACCCGGATCCTGCCCTACGAGCGCGGCGCCGACGTCCCGTTCACGCCGCTGTACCTCCCCTTCGGGTCGCTGGCCGACGCCGAGGTGCCGTGCACCGGCCCGGCGGGGAGCCTCCTCATCTACCGGACCGACATCCTCCACCGCGGCTCGGACTTCCGCGCCCCGGGGCGGTCACGCTTCTCCATCCTGGCGGACTTCCAGGTTCGCGGGACGACATGGGGCGGCAAGATGGCATGGCCGAAACAGTCGCCGGAGCGGTGGGCGAAGTTCATCCCTCAGTGCAGCGTGCGGCAGCGAGACCTGTTCGGCTTCCCTCGCCCGGGCGACCCCTACTGGGACGACGAGACGCTGCGTGGCGTCGCCGCCCGCTACCCGGGCATCGATCTGGAGCCCTACCGCGAGGGCGGACGAACCTGAGCGACGGCCAGGCGACAGCGCATCCGTCGTGACCTACGCTGCCGTCGGCAGTCCTGAGGCGACCAGAAAGGGGCGTGAACATGCCGGCACAGGTGATCTTGGAGTTCGAGGGCATCACGACGAAGGAGTACGAGGCCGTCAACAAGGAGCTCGGCATCGACCAGGCGACCGGGAAGGGCGACTGGCCGGACGGGCTGCTGGTCCACGCGGCCGGACTGAACGAGAACGGCCATCTAGTGGTGACCGAGGTGTGGGACACGCCCGAGCACCAGGCCAGGTTCATGGAGGAGCGCCTGGGCGAGGCGCTGGCCAAGGGCGGCATCACCGGTCCGCCGACGAGCGTCACCTGGATCGAGCTGGTGGCGCACCACACCCCCGGACTCTGATCAGGCGGGCCCCAGGAGGTCCGCGACGAGGGCGTCGACCCGCTCGGCGATGTCGTCGCGAATGGGACGGACGTCCTCGACGGGCCTTCCCGCCGGGTCCGGCAGCTCCCAGTCCACGTAGCGCTTGCCGGGGTAGACGGGGCATGCGTCGCCGCAGCCCATCGTGACGATGACGTCGGCGCGCTGGGCCATCTCGTCGGTCAGCTTCTTCGGCTTCTCGCCGAGATGTCCATGCCCCACTCCGCCATGGCGGCGACGACGGCCGGGTTGAGCACCTCGCCCGGAGCGGAGCCGGCCGAATGGCACGATCACGCGATCTCCCGCCCTCGCCGAGAGGATGGCGGCGGCCATCTGCGACCGTCCGGCATTGTGCACGCACAGGAAGAGCACCTCCGGCACGCTCGGGGCGCTCACGTCGTCCGGCTCGCCACTTCATCGGTGGGGAAAGAGGATGTCGCCGGCCTGCTCCGACGTCATGTTCGGGTACAGGACCGCGATCAGCACGACGGCGAGCACCCCGCCGACGATCTGCGCCCCGATGAAGCTCGGTGCCGACGACGGGCGCGATCCCCGCGAAGGTGTTGGAGAACATCCGGCCCGACCGTGATGGCGGGGTTGGCGAAGCTGGTCGAGCTCGTGAAGAAGTAGGCCGCTCCGATGTAGGCGCCGACCGCGGCGGGGTGCCGTCCTCGAGCGCCCGGAACGGGCCAGGGCGAAGATCACGAGGAGCAGGCCCAGGGTGGCCACGACCTCCGAGAGGAAGTGGGCCGGAGAGGCGCCGGTGCTTCGTCGAGATCTCGAACGCCGCCTGGGAGAACATGACGTTGGCGACGACGGCGCCGAAGCACGCACCCGGCCACCTGGGCCGGGAGGTATGCGGCGGCGTCCCGCCAGCGACAGGCCTCCGAACTGCGCGTCGACGAAGGACACGATCGGGTTGAAGTGGCCTCCCGAGACCGGCCCGAACATCAAGATGATGGCGAACAGCCCGGCGGCCGTCGCGGCAGCGTTCTCGAAGAGCTGGAGGCCGGTGTTCCCGGGCGAGAGCTGCTGCGCCGCGATGCCCGAGCCGATCACGATGGCGGCGAGGAACGCGCTGCCCGATGAACTCGGCCGTCACAGCGGCGCCAGAGGGCCACGCTCCGCATAAGGGCCTCCGGACTGCTGCGGTCGCACGCCGGAGGCGTCAGCAGCACGAGGCGGCGGCGGACGCCGGCCGTGTCCCCCTCGGCCGGCGCAACAGCGCGCCGTCGCCGGCGATGCCCGATCGACCGGCGCATCGGCGAGCACGGTGTAGACCTCCCAGGGCGCGCGATCGGGGTCCTCGACCCACACCTTGTCCTGCACGGCGAAGCAGCAGGTCGTCGCCTGCTGCTCTTCGATCGTGGCCAGCCCTTCGCCGGAGAGCCGCCGGCTGGCGTCGGCCACGTCACCGGGGTCCTCACCTCCACCCCGAGGTGGTTCAGGGCACCCTCGACACCGGCCCCACGGGTTTCCGGCTGCTCCATCAGCACCAGCTTCAGCGGGGGATCGGCGACGGCGAAGTTGGCGTAGCCCGGTCGGACCTTCGCCGGCGCCGTGCGGAAGAGCTTGGAGTAGAAGTCGATCGCCTCGTCCAGGTCAGAGACGTTCAGTGCCAGTTGGACCCGTGCCATGGGCACCTCCCAGTAGATTGATTGACATCGATGCGATCGAGTGTGCACGATACATCGATGTCGTCAATAGGACAATCACGAGGAGATGAGCGTCATGGCCTCCCGCACGGCAACCCGAGGCTCCGTCACGGATGGAGGCCTGCTGCCCGGCGATCACCGACGCCCGCTCACCGACGACGAGGCCGGGGAGCTCGGCGGCATCTTCGCCGCCCTCGGCGACCCGGTGCGGCTGCGCCTGCTCTCCATCGTCGCCACGGAAGGCGAGGTGTGCAGCTGCAACCTCGAGGGACCGCTGGGGAAGAGCCAGCCGACGATTTCGCACCACACGAAGGTCCTCGCCGAGGCCGGCCTCATCGAAGGCGAGAAGCGTGGCCGGTGGATGTGGTGGCGGGTGGTGCCGGCGCAGATGGAGCGGTTGCGCAACCTCCTCGGGGGCTGAGGCACGACCGAGTGCTGGTGATCGGCGCTCTTATCCTTCCATCAGCCTGATCGCTGCCTCTCGGTCGGGGACGTTGAGCTTGCGCAAAATCGCAGAGACGTGGCTGCGTACGGTCGTCGTCGACACGAACAGGCGCTCGGAGATCTCGGCCGTTGCCGCGCCCTTGCGCATCAACTCGAGGACATCCCACTCCCGGCCGGTGAGACGTGCCGCCGGTCCTTCGCGATGGCGACGCGATGGTGCTCACGATCGCGGAACTCCTCAATGAGGCGAGCAACGAGGCTGCCGGGAAGGCTTGCTTCGCCTCTGAGCACGCGATGCACGGCGTCCCCGATGGCGTCCTCGTTCAGCCCCTTCAAGAGGTAGCCGGACGCTCCCGCCCGCAGGGCGTCGAAGAGGTCTTCGTCCTGCCGGGACACGGTGAGCATCACCACCGCGGTGCCGGGAAGCGCCGTCGTGATGCGGGCGGTGGCGGCGATGCCGCTGCCGGGCATGTTGATGTCGAGCAGGCACACGTCCGGGCGCTCACGCTGGGCGGCGAGGAAGGCTGATTCAGCATCGGCCGCCTCAGCGCAGACCCGGAACTCCTCGCTGTGTTCCAATGCCGTGCGGACCATGGCACGGCGTGCGTGCGTGGTCGTCGGCCAGCAGCACGCTGATCGGAGATCTCATGGGACAGCCACCTCGACCCGGGTCCCGCAGGAGGGAGAGGACTCGAGACTGAGGGAACCTCCGACCGACTCGGCTCGCTCCTTCATGCTCAAGAGCCCGAAGCCTTTTGCCGGCGGCGAGTCCGTCGGCTCGAATCCGCATCCGTCGTCCTCTACGACCAGCCGCAGGTGGTCAGTTCGTTCCAGGGTGACGGTGACCTCGCGCGACGCACCGTGCTTCGCGGCGTTTGTCATCGCCTCTCTCAGGATGCGGAGGAGGTTCTCGGTCACGTCTCCGGGGATCTCGATTCCATCTGAGAGGTCGAGATGCACGGCCATGTCGTGTCGTGCCCCGAGATCCTCGGCCGTTTGGGCCACGGCGCTGGCCAGGGACTGGGGCCGTGCGTCCGACAGGACCGTGATGGCCCGGCGCGCCTCGTCGAGAGCCCGGTCCGCGGCATCGGCCAGTTGCAACATGTCGGGAGAAGCACTCGGTCCCGCCGGTGATTTGCGGGTCTTACTAGCAATGAAGGCCAGCTCGTGGGCCAAGCCGTCGTGCAGCTCCCTCGCGATGCGCCGACGTTCTTCAGCGGTGGCTTGCTTCTCCAGCTCCTGATGTGCCGCCCAATTGGAAAGGGCGAGTTCGAGGAGATGGCCCAGCAGCGACGCAGCGGTCCACGCACTCGTCGGGAACGGGAACCCCTCTGGTTGAAATGGCAAGAACTCCGTGGAGGTTGCCGTCAGGGCTCACGGGCACCCAGGCGCCGTGGGTTATGCCGCCCTCGCAGATCAAGGATCTCAAGGTGGGCCCGACCTCCTCGGCTGTGAGGCGAGCCGCCGTGGGGGACCGAGTCCGAACAGCCTGCACCAGGGGCGGATGATCTTCGAGCGGCCAGGTCTGATCGATTTGGAACCCGGACTCATCGAATTGAGCTTCGACCCGAACGACACCGTCGTTGATCACGAGGTACGACGCTCGGCGCACCTCGGATCCGGGCGGCGAGGCCATATGTACCGCGAGCTGTGCACCCAGAGCGGTGATGGCCGGCGGATCGACCGCCAGCGCGAGCTGGCGCGCCGCAGCGTTGACCGCCTCTTCTTGGCGCAACAGCCTCCCCGTGCGCTCGTTTGACTTGAGCAGGCGATCGCGCAGCGTGTGAATCGAGACGGAGAACATGGTGGCGATGCTCGCAAAGAGGAGCAGGCGGCGAGCCGTCGCCGCAGCCAGATGCGGGGAGGCGAGCGACACGCAGAGGACCGCCGCGACAACCAGGCCAACCACCACGGCTGACTCCCAGCGCCGACCGTAGAGGGCGACACCAACGACCGGTATCAACAACAGCGAGCCGAGACCGCTGGAGACACCACCGGTGGCGATCATGAGGAAGGTGGCCGACGCGATGTAGATGCCGCCGCGCACCAACAAGGTGCTGGGGACGACACCCGGACGGATGAGGATGATTCCGGCCGAGAGGGCGAGCAGGGCAGTGCTGATCCAGAAGGCCGGAAGGTTCATGGGACCCGGGTGGCCATGCCCGCGCTGATCTGACCAACGACGGCCACCGCCGCGAAGGGCAGCCAGCGGGGCATGTGATTTCCAGAAGCGCGGAGCTGCATGAATGGGTATCGGCTGGTACACGCGCCTTCCTGAGTGCTTCCATCTCAATCTCAGCGGGCCGGCGTCGAATCGGTGGACAGATGGTTCTTGGCATGCGGCCTGGACTTTTGACGCGGCGGACCCCCCACGCGAATCCGGGGGTGAAGGGAGGACGGGTGCCGGCCTGCGGGCGCGCAGCGACCCCGCCGGGGCATTGGCGGGGTCGCTGCGCAGCTGAGGAGAGCCCACTCTCTCATCGGCCTATGCGGCCGGCTCGTGAAGCGACAGGCCCGTCCAATTCCCTCAACGGCAACGGGTCGGCCGCGGCGACCGTCCAAAAGCCTCGACGCGGCTCAAGAGCAACGGCGGTGGCTCCGACGCTCTTGGGACTCAACACATTCAATCGACCGGAAACGGCGGGAAGGGGACCGAGAACCATGAGGATGAAGACGGGGAACATGTCACGACGGAGGAAGATCGTCTCCGCCGTGTGCGGAATCGTGTTGGCGGGTACCGGCACGTTGCCGCGACGAACTGGGTTGTCGGATTGAACAGCGGCTCATCGGGAGAGTCGCAGTCGGCGACGATCACCAACCTGACCATCTCGGCGGTGTCGTCACCGTCGGCGACGAACCTGCTGTACCCCGGGGGGAACGGTGACGTGGTCGTGACCATCAGCAACCCGAACCCCTATCCGGTGACGTTGACCGCCGTGCAACTTCCGACGAACACGACGTACGCGAGCGGATATCAGGGGAGCAACCTCTCGACCGCCCAGACGGGATGCAGCAATACGACGAGTCTGGTCGCGTGGAACTTCTCCACCTCGACGAGCGGCAGCTCCCACACGCTCACGACGCCCGTCACTGTCGGGGCATTTGGACAGGCGAACAACCCGCTGGTCGTGTCCTTGACCAACGATGCAAGCATGGGGTTGACCACGCCTGCAGCGTGTGCCGGCACGTTCTTCTCCATGCCCTCGTTGACCGGGGTGAACGCCACCGGTGGGGCGGCGTCGTCGACGACCTCTCCGGCCCTCGACAGCTGGACCAGCTGAACAACGCTTTGACCGTGCGGGAGACCGCCTGAGGGAACGAGGGGGCGAGCGCGACGTGTACCGAGCTGCTCGCCCCCTCGTCGTCCTCACCGCCGCGGCGGCCCTGATCGGGATCCTTCTCACGAACGGCGTCGATGCGGCGTGGGGAGTCGGGAACTGGCTCGTCCTCATGGCGTCGGGGAGCTCGGGCGAAGCGCAGGTCAGGGGCTTCCTGCCGCGCCGACGGGCGCCAGCGCCGCGTGTGCCGCCCCGAGCTCGGCCAAGACCATCAAGGTCAGTTGGAGCGCCGTGACCCACGCCACGACCTATTCGGTGTACGACACCACCACCTCGGCGACGGGGACCTACAGCCTCGTCGCCAGTGGTGTGACGGCGACGTCGTGGACCAGCGGCTCCCTCTCGAACAACACCAATTACTGGTTCGAGGTCGTCGCCAACGTCGGGAGCAACTGGGCGAGCACGAAATCTGCCGCTACGGGCGAGAGCACGATCAAGAACTCGAATCCCTTCTGCATCCAACCGTAGGAAGGTCCCGGCAGCGCCGACGACGGTGGAGCCC